>NZ_JAIVMF010000007.1 GCF_020176715.1 Stappia stellulata
ACTATAGACGGTAAGGCGGGCACCTTGGTGCGGGTTGTTCATCCTTCGGGATCCTCGGCTGGAGTTTGGCGATTGCAGCCTAACCCCGAACCGGGTGAACAACCTCCTGAGACTTCACATCTAGAGGCACGGGCGGGTGGTCTTGCGCTGGACGAGTTCACCGATGAATTTCACCTGCCGCGGGCGCGACGCACTCGCGTCGATGTTCTCGAGCAGAATGCGGACCGCTTCCGGAACCATGGCGTCGGGCGGCTGGGTGACCGTGGTCAGCGCATAGGACGGCCAGGCCGCCATGGGGGCGTCGTCATAGCCAACAACTGCGACATCCTGCGGCACGGACAGGCCAAGCTCGTGGCGTAGGACATCGAGCGCCGCGACGGCCATGTGGTCGTTTGCGCAAAAAAGCGCGTCGGGAAACGGTGGCGCGGCGAACAGGCGACGCGTCGCCGCACAGGCTTCCTCGCGGTTGTAGTGGCCGACATCGTCCCGGTAGAGCCCGCGGCCGTTTTCTGACAAAACCCGGGTAAACCCCAGCCGGCGGTCCCGGTCGGTGGAGCTGCCCGGCCAACCGGCGAGATAGGCGATGCGCTCGTGCCCGCACCGAAGCAGGAAGCGGGCGACTTTCTCGCCTCCGTCGACATTGTCGGAACTCACCGATGACAGCGTTTCGTCGTCGAGGGTCCGGTTGAACAGGATGATTGGAATGCCGCTCGCCGCGCAGCGCGCCGCAAGGTCCGACGACAGTCCGGCCGACACGATAATCAGCCCGTCGACCTGATACTCCAGCAACTCGCCAAGCACGATATCCATCTTGTCGGACGATTGATGGGTGAAGAACATCAGCGCGTGAAAGCCGTTCTCCTGCAGTTCCCGCGAGAGCTTTTCAAGGACATTTGGATAGTAGAGATTGTCGAGATAGGCGACGACGATCCCGACGATGCCCGAGCGCTGGGTGATCAGCGAGCGGGCGATCTTGTTCGGCCGGTAGCCGAGCGCATCCGCGGCTTCAAGCACCTTGGCCCGGGTTTCGGCCGAGACGCTGGCGCCGGGCGTGAAGGTGCGGCTGACCGCCGACTGGCTCACGCCGGCACGGCGGGCAACATCGAGAGAGGTCGTGCGCCGCATCGCCTAACCCGCAGTCCAGCCGCCGTCGATCATGACGGCGGACCCGGTGATCAGCGCGGCGGCGTCCGATGCCAGGAAGACAACCGCGCCGGTGATGTCGGTGACCTCCCCGATCCGGCCGAGATGGATCTTGGAACGGACCCGGTCCATGCGCTCCGGGTCCTGCATCGTGGCGGCCGTCAGCGCGGTGGCGACAAATGTCGGACAGACGGTGTTCACCCGAATGGCATGTTTGCCGAGCTCCATCGCCATCGCCTTGGTCAGGCCTTCCAGCGCGTGTTTCGAAGCGGCATAGATCGTGCGGTCGATCCCGCCGACATGGCCCATCTGGCTCGATGTCTGGATGATCGATCCGCCGCGCCCCTGTGCGATCATGCCGCGCGCGACAGCCTGCGCGATGAAATAGGCGGACCGCACATTCACCGTGAAAACGGCATCGAAATTCTCGGGCGTGGCGTCCAGAAACGGGCCGGGACGGTTGATGCCGGCGTTGTTGAACAGGATGTCGAAGGTGCCTGCCTGGTCGATCGCGGCAAGCGCCGCGGGAAGGTCGGCGACATCCAGCGGCAGGATTTCCGCCTTGCCACCCGCCTTGCGGATCGCCTCTGCGGCATCGGTCAGATCGTCGCGCGAGCGCGCGGCGAGCACCACATGCGCGCCCGCGTCGGCAAGTGCTGCCGCCGATGCCAGTCCGATCCCCCTGCTGGCGCCGGTGACAAGCGCCCGCTTGCCATCCAGGCGGAACGAGGGCGGATTTGGCAGGGAAACGCTCATGTCGTGGTGGTCCTTTCCATAAGGGGCGCGCAATCCCCGTGATTGAGGCAATGGCGGCGGACATCGACGCGGATGCCATTGAACCGGATACCGTCTATCCGGATCCCATTGGTCCGGGTGCCGGCGTGATTCCGGGCGCCGTCGCCGCCGTGCCGCTATCATCATACAAGTGCGATCAAACTACCCCCGGCACCGCCGATCGCCAAGCTCCCCGCGCCGGATCGGCGCGATTGCCGCTGACAATGCCGCGCGCGACCGCAATCGTCATTGACCGTATCCTCGGCGCGGCTTTAGGATCGCGCACAAATCCTGGTTGTCGATGCTTGAATGGATCCTTTGATGATTGAGTTCGCTTTACGCGCAGCGCGCCGGTTCGGCGCGGGCATCCCCATCGTTGCCGGCTTTGCCTTTGCGCTGGCGCTGGGAGCAGCAGAACCGGCGCTTGCACAAACGGCCGAGGGCGCGTCCTCCGGCGCACCGGCTCAAAACTGGGTGGTGCAATGCGGAGAGGAAACCCCGAAGCGGTGCCGCGTGGTTCAGAACATCGTGATGCAGAAGACCAACCAGCGCCTGCTGACGGTCGTGGTCGAGCCGCGCGAGGGCGCGCCGAACCACGCGCTCGTGCTGGCATTGCCGCATGGGGTGTTCCTGCCGGCAGGCGCGACCGTCAAGGTCGATGAGGGCAAGCCGGCGCCGATGGTGATCCAGACCAGCGATGCGAATGGCGCCTATGCGGGCATGGCGATCAGCGACGAATTGCTGGCGTCGCTCAAGAAGGGCACCCAGCTGACGGTCGCGTTCAAGACCGCGCAGCGCCAGGATATCGCCGTCCCGGTGACGCTGATCGGCTTTACCGCCGCCTACACCCGGCTTGGCAGCTGATCCGGCCGACCAAAGAGTGATCTCACAAAAAACGCCGCCCCATGACGGGCGGCGTTTTTGCGTTTGTGTCCAGTGATTTGTGACACCTTCCGGTCAATCGCCCTGTTCCAGACGCACCAGTTCGCCCCAGTTGCGCATCGACAGAAGGTGGCAATAGATCGCGATCAGCGCATCGGAGCGTCGCAGGTCGAGAAAGGCCTCGTCCGACAGCGCCGCGAACCGCTTTTCGTCCACAACAAGGAAGTCGTTGACCGTCAGGACCTCGCCGGACGCCAGGGTGAAGCGTCCCGAGTTGGGTACCAGCAGGTCATGCTCGACCAGTTTTGCCAGGATCGTTTCGCTCGCCAGCGCCTCGCGCTGGAAGGCACCGCAGAACTCCAGCGCCTTTTGCGTGATTTCCGCGGGCTTGCCGTCCTCGAACAGGGCTGTTCCCTCGCCCTGGCCGATCTTGTCGCTCGCGGCGTCGATGCACAGCACGAACTCGCTGTTGTCGTCGCTGCGCGCCAGCACGAACGGATAGCGCCGCACATAGGAGGGGATGTAGCAATTGGCTTGCCAGTTTCCCTTGTCGTCGACGAACAGGTTCTTGCCCGCGCGCAGGCCGAGCACCGCGACGGCTGCCGGCGGATTGGTGCCTGCCGCGAAGACGATGGGATAGTGGCGAGCGGCGGCGGCAAATTCCACCGCGTTCAATGGTGCGGCGTGGCTGCCGCTGGAAAAGGCGTAGTTCGGGGTGAGATCGACCCGGACGTCCGCGTGGCGTTCGGCCCGAATGGCTTCGGGGCGACCGTAGAACAGGGGCATGCCGGACGAGGCGCCGTCTGCCGCGCGTGGGAGGGGACTGTCGGCCTCGGTCTTTGTCATGCTGGGTCGTCCTTCGCCGGTTGGAGGAGTGAGATCATCTCGGGCAATTCGTTCGCTAATCCGATCGAGTTGCGTGTTTTGTACATTTCCTGTCGCAAGTTGCCTAGGCCCGGACCGCCGGTATATGCATACTGCCGGTTGCGAAGTCGGCGCCGGCTGTCGCGCTTTCGCGAAATCCGTCATCGCGGCGAAACCGGGAACACAGATGATGCCATCAGACGCCGGAGAAACCTGGGTCCGCGGGAGCCATCTTGGCGTGAGTTTCACGGGCGAGGACATCCTGCTCGACGGCGGCGTGTTCCGTGATTGTCGCTTCGAGGCCTGCCGCCTGCATTACGACGGCGGCGCGCTGCCCGTTTTGATGGGGTGCCACTTCGCCGATTGCGGATGGCTGTTCGGCGGGCCGGCTGCAAACACGCTGTCGATGCTGTCGGCGCTCAATCAGGGCGGTTTCGACCGGATCGTCGGGCACACACTGGAGGCCATTCGCAGCGGCGCGGTTGCGATGCCGGCTCCGACGGACACGGCAAGCGGCAGGCCGCGACGCAGGGTTATTGACCTCGGGTTCGGGAGGTTTCCGGTTCCGCGGGTGCTGCGACGGTCACCGGAGCGTCACGGGACGGCGCCGCAGAGTGGCGCACCAGAAACAGGGGAACGAAAATAATGAGCGGATCGATCGATCTTTCGACAGCCACCATGGCGGACTTCGAGGCGTTTCGGGACAAGCCGATCCGGCTCACAGTCAACGGCGAGAGCATGCCGCTCGCCATCACCGAGGTGACGCCGGTCAGCGGGCCGGACCGCGCGGGTGGCGCGTTCTCTGTCGTCTTCAGGGGTCCGGTGGAGCCGGTTGTCGAGCAGGCGACCCATCTGATCGAGATCGAAAGCGCCGGCGAGGCCGCACTTTTCATCGTGCCGCTCGGGCCCGACGGGGACGGCATGCTCTATGAGGCCGTTTTCAACTAGCCCGCTCCAGCCTGCCCGCTCCGGCCAGCTTGCCCGACCCGCGCGCCGGTTGGGTCCAGCGCGGCACATGCCGACCTGCGGTCGGCTCTGATCACACTGGCCCAGGCGGCTCCCACCGCAGGAGGTGATAGACGCCCTTGTCCTCGCGCTTTGCGAAGCCGAGGCGCCTGTAAAGGCTCATCGCCGGGTTGTTATGCTCGACGTGAATGCCCACCCCGAGGCCGTTTTCGGCCGCGAGCGCCTGCACATCCTCCAGTATCGCCCGGCCGAGGCCGTTTCCGCGCGTTTCCGGCATCAGGGCGATGTCGATGATGCGGATTTCCGACGGCCATGTCTCTAGGTAAAGCCGCCCGATGGCATTGCCGTCCTGTTCGACGATCAGCCAGTCGGCATCGGGGTAATGCTGCATGTAGTGGGCATGCTGCGCCTGGAACTGCATCTGGAGAAAGGCGGCCTTTTCGGCGGCGCTCCAGGGAAGCGGGGCGAGTTCCTCCTGGCGGGTCGAGGCATAGAGCGCCGCGAGGAAGGGCAGGTCGGTGTCCTCGATCCGTCGAAAGCAAAGCCCGCGCCGGGTGGCGCGGGCGAAATCCGGCAGGTTTCGGCCTGCCGCCTTCGGGATGGCGGCAGTCGGCTTGTCCGTCATGTCAATCCGTGCTGCCCGGCGGGGTGAGGTCGCGCACGACCTGGAAGGAGGCGATGCTGCTGCTGGCCAGCGAGGTCCACCCGGCACTCCACGAGGTGGAATCCGGCGTTGCCTGCGAGATAATGGCCAGCCCGTCCGATTTGCTGAGTCCCTGGAAACACGTCAAGCGGCCATCGGAATTGTAGTCCATAACGATCCTGCCGAAATCCGGGACGATCCCGATCTTCTGCCATCCGGACCATGTCTGATGCGGGGCGTCGATCTGGTAGTTGGCATGCAGGCCGCGGTTCTCGTCGATCGCGGCAAGCACGATGTGACCGTGACCGTCAAAGGCCGAGGCGACGTTGAACAAGACCTGGCCGGTCATGCCCGGCCGCACCCACTCGGCCCATGTCGCACTTCCCGGCGGGTCTTGCCGAAGCTGAACCACTTCCGAGGCGTCACCGATCATGAAGATGTTGACCGCTCCTTCCGGGTCCAGAACGGCCGACGGAGGGGTGGGCCCGAGCGACGTGCCGCTGGCCGGGGTGTCGATCCGTGTCCAGCCGCTCCATTGCGCCGGCGTCAGCGTGAGCGGATCCGTTTCCTGGTTGACATAGACGGCCGTGCTGGACGGATCCTGCCCGGTCCCGGCAACCAGAATGCGCCCGTCGGCGTTGTTGGTGACGGTGATACGCGCGATATGCGCCCCGCTCAGGGGGGACCAGGAACTCCAGGCCCGATCCGGCGGTTCGGCGACCCGGACATGAACGATGATCGGTTCCTTTTGTCCGGGAGGCACCACATGTTCGGTCTTGTCGACGATCTTGTCCGGGTTCTGGAAGATCCACCAGACCGTTCCGCTTTGTCCGTCGACGCCGAAGATCGCGATCCGCCCGTCCGCGTCGCGGGTCATGCCAAGCTGCGTGAGGTCTTCCACCTGGGGCGGAAGTCCCAGATCGACCGGCGGGTTCCAGTTCTGGATCGACCCGACATTGTCCGCCTGTTCGTCGATATAGTGCACGGCTTTCGGCGCGGTCCGCGTTTGCGCGGCAATGGCAACGCGTCCGTCGGTTGTCGAACCGGCGGCGAAAACGCCATAATCCGTGTCGCTCACCGGTGTCCAGTCGTCTCCCCAAGGGCCGTTCGGTTCGCTCTGTGCCTTCCACACGAGCTTGTCGCTGCTCATGTCGGCTGCAACGACCATCAGCCGCGACAATTCCGCGAAGGGTGTCATGCCCCGATCGGGTCCAGGGAGAAAGGCGCCTTCTTCAAGTTCGATTTCGGTTCTCGGTGCTTCGGTCATGGCCGCGCTCCTGTGAGAAAACATCTGAAATGACGTCGCAACCTCAGCTGCGCGACGGGTAAAGTCCCTGAAGTGCGATGATGAAATTCATCGTCAGGTAAGGCTGCATGTTGTTGTGCGCCTGCGAGCCGCCGGCCGATGGCAGCGCGGTCATGTTCACCAGGCTTGCCGATGAGTGATAGGCATTGGCGAAACGCGATCGTGCAAGGGATGTGGTGCTTGAGGGCGTCGATACCAGTGCCTGGTTCGGTGCTGCCATCGGTGTGTGCTTGTGGTTCGGCATCTGTGCCTCGGTAAGCGTCACCATCTCGACACCACCGCGCTGGCCAAGCCTCCGCGAGGTCAGCCCTGGGCCGCGACCCGGATGCATCGGCGCGCGTCCTTCCAGATTCGGCAAAGCGGTCGTGGACCGACCGTCGCCGCCATAGGTGGTCCCGATCAGCGAGAACAGTGCCGTGTTCTGCGAGACGGGAAGCAACTGGCCGTTGCAGAAGGCCCAACTGCGGGGTGCGAAGTTGCCGGCAAAAATCCGGATTTCGGCAATGAACGGTTCGGACATTGGGACGTCTCCTTCAGTGCCGGCTCGGGTAGATGCCGAAGAGCGCGATGATGAAATGCACGCACAAATAGGGCATCAGATTGGTGTGAGAACGGCTGCCACCGGTTCCGGTCACCGCACTTGATGACAGGTTCTCCGAAGGGAATGTTTCAAAATAAAGGTTGCCCACGGTCGACTGTGCGGGAATGTTCCCGGCCGGAGAGGCTTCCGTTCCGAAGTCGGTCGAGGCCTTCAGGGGATGCGTGTGGCTGGGCATCTGGTTGACGGTAAGCGTGACCTGTTCCGCGCCGCCTTTCGCGCCCAGGCGGCGTTCGGACAGTCCGGGCCCATGGCCGGCGTGGATCGGCAAGCGCCCCCGCATGTCGGGCAGACCGAAGGTCGTTCGACCGTCGCCGCCATAGATCGTGCCGAGCAAGGAAAACAGCGCGTCGTTCTGGCTGACCGCGAGCAACTGGCCGTCGCAGAAAGCCCATCCGCGCGGGGCAAAATTGCCCGCGAACATGCGGATCTCGCCGACAAAGGGTTCGGACATGCACTTGCCTCCCAAGGCGTTTCAAATGAACTCGGAGCGTGAGTGAAAAGCGCTAATTGCGAGATGGAAAGAGCCCTTGCAGGGCGATACAGAAGTTCACCGCGAGGTAGGGCTGCATGTTCTCATGCGCCTGGCTGCCACCGACATTCGTGATTGTTCCCGCCCGCAACTGGACTTCGTTCGCCCCCGGACTCCTGTAAAAATTGGCAGGGCTGTCCGCCAGGACATTGCCGACCGGTATGGGCGTATCACCTACTGCGGAGGAGCCTTCGAACTGGTGATCGTGTTGCGGCATTTCATTGGCGGAGAGCGTGTGCGTTTCTTCGCCGCTCTTTTGGCCTTCGGTATGAAACTGCCCGCCATTCGAGCGCCCGACATGGATCGGGGTGCGGCCGCGCAGGTCGGGAAGGGCGAAGCTCGTGCGACCGTCGCCTCCGTATGTGGTGCCGAGAAGCGAATACAGCGACTGGTTCTGGTTGATGGGAAGGATCTGTCCGTCACAAAAGCCCCAACCTCGCGGAGCAAAATTGAAGCCCATCATTCGAATTTCTGCAAGAAACGGCTCAGACATAAAGACCTCCCTTAAAACGGGTAAATTATCGGTCAATTGTAAAATTTGTCAACTGTAAGTGGTGACCTTTTCCCGGTTTGCTACCACACCTGATCCTTGGAAAGGCCGGGGTCCTGATTGAGTCCGGCAATTCTCCTCGGGCTGCAGGCACCGCCCGTCGTTGCGGTATCCGCGCGCCGCGGCGCAGTTGGCAACGGCGGCACGCCATCGGATGACGGCCGCCGTTTTTCTAAGGTCAGGGCAACGGGACGCTAGCGCCGCCCGTCAGGGTTCCCGTGATCGTGCTGCCGGAGAACACGAAGACATCCGCAGGTCCAGGATTGACGGTGTTGCCGGCGCCGCCGCCCGTGCTCAGGAATGTGGCGACGCTTGCCGTGTCATTGTCCGAGCCGCCATAGCCTTGAAGCTCGATCCGGGACGAGCCGAAGGAGAAGGCCTGGATACCCTTGGTGAACGCGCCGGCGGAGCCTGTGGCTGTAACGCCGGCTGCGAAATTCACGCGCATGATGCCGGCAGAACCCGCCCCTGTTCCCGCTTCGAATGACAGGCCGTAAAGCGGGAATGCGCCGGCGGGTGCCACGGTGAAGGTGTTTCCGCTCCCGAAGGTCGCGTTGATCACACCGGTATTGTCGTTCGAGATCAAGACGGCACTGTCCTGATTGATCGCCTGTACGGTGTTGTTGGTCAATCGCGTGGTATGGGTGCCGGCACCAAGCGCGGCGATACGCAATCCCACGCCCTGGTTCGAGCCGGACCCGGCAAGCGTATTGTTGCCGATCGTGTTATTTGTCAACTCGCCGCGCAAGTCGGTCGAAGCACTGGAGGCACCGCCGGTTATGATGTTGATCGCCGTGCTTTCGCCTGCGGCTGTGGCATCTGTGTTGACCTGGTTTCCGCTGATATTGTAGGTGACCGTCGCGTTTGACTGATGTGCGATATCGATCGGAACGAAGATATTGTCGTTGAACGTGTTGTTGGAAATCGTGATCGATCCGCCAGTCGTGCCGCTATTGCTGTAAAACGCCACGCCCCGGGACCGGTTGCGCAGGAAAGTGCTGTTTCGCACCGTCGCGTTGATCTGCGCCGAGGACGTCATATCGAACAAGAGCCCGATGTTGCCGCCGGCGCCGGCATTGGTATCGCGGATCTCCACGTTGTTCATGTCGATGGTCAGCGTCCCGCTGCTGTTCTCGACCGTGAAGATATTCTCGTAGGACGAGTGGAAGAGCGAATTGGTGACGGTCGATCCGGCGCCGGTCAGCTCGTCGAAATGGACATTGTGAATATCGGGAGCGGCGACGCCGGAATCCGTCGCATTGCTGAAGATCTCGCTATTGATGATCGTTATGTTGGCGACATTCGCGCCGTCGATACCGTGATTTCCGGAAAAACCGGTGATCCGGGAGTTGTCCAGCGTGAACCCGCTGGAGTTTGAGATATCAATTCCGTCATTGCCGCTGTTGACGGTGTTGGTGCTGTCCGTCAGCACCATGTTTCTCAGCGTGACATTGTTGGTGTTGGAGATAAGGACGGCAGCTCCGGTCGTGTTCTGGACGGTGCCGCCGGTGCCCTGGGCGGAGAAACTGCCGCCGCCCGCCTTGTTCGATGTGCGTCCGCGGGTGCCGACGTTCACCGTTGTATCGCTGCTGCCTTCGCCCGTAACCGCGAACCCGCCCGACCCTGCATTGCTTAGCACGATACCGTTGGTTGCGCCGTCGGCGGACACGCTCTCGAACGTCACCCCGGCGCCGCCGATCGTGGTGTTATGGATATCGACTGCCGTGCCGGTGGTGCTTGTCACATTTGCGGAGCCACCGATCACCACCGTTCCGCCGCCGCTGGCGAAAACGCCCTTTCCGGTCGTTGAGTTGATGGTGTTGGTGGTTGTCGAATTGAAATTGATGGTGCCACCGTTTGTCACGGTGACCGCATTGCCCGACGTTGTGTCGATATCCGTGTTCGCCCCCGAAAAAGTGACGGTCCCATTGGCGTTGTTCGTCAGGCTGATCGCCGTCAGGCCACCGGTGCTGATCGTCTTCGTGCCGCCGGAGAAGGTGAATGTCGCGCCGCTGGCGCTGTTTGAGACGGACAGGCCGGTTCCGGCCGATCCGGTGATCGTCATGTCGCCGGTCAGGTTGACCGTGCCGCCGACAGTGTTGAACACCATTCCGCTGCCGGTGCTGCTCGTCGAACGTGTGGCCGTCGCATTCAGGTTCACCGTGGTGTTGGTGATATCGAACACCGCACGATTGTCCGACGTAATGCTGCCGGCGGTTGTCGTGCCGATATTGAGCGTCCCGGTGTTGTTGGCAAGAATGCCGGAGGCGTTGTTCGCGGCAATCTTGGTTACCCCGGTGAAGCTGAAGGTGCCGGTGTTGCTCACCAGCCTGATGCCGCCGCCGCTTTCTCCCGCATCGTCATAATCGATATCGAGCGAGCCTATGGTGATCCCGCCGGCACCCGTCGTCGTGTTGGAGATATCGACCGCATAGACGTCGTTGCCAAGTGCGTTGTTGGTGCGAATGGTCCCGTTGCTGATTGTGAGAACGCCCGCGTCGTTCGCCACGATCGCCTGACCGGTTGGCGCCGAACTGCGCTGGTCGTCGTTGTAGACGAGATTGGCGAAATCGATTGTGGCCGTGCTGTTGCTTGTCAGCACAAAGCCGTCGCCGGCGGATGCGGTGGCGATCGTGTGGTTGCGAACCTCGATTTGCGCCTGGAAATCGGCGGCAAAGCCCGCACCCGAACTGGTGATCGAGACGCCGCTGGCGGTCGGGTTGTGAATGATCGAACCGCCGGTCAGCGTGAAGCTGCCCGTGTTGGCGTTCAACCGGATGCCGGTCGCGACATTGTCGGCCGTCGAATTCGATCCGATCGTCACCGCCGCGAAGGTGAAGGCTCCGGAGGAAGCCGAAATGTCGATGCCGTTCGTTGTGGCGCCGGCGATATTCATTGATCCGCCGGAGAAAGTGCCCGATCCGCCGACATTCGTCATGGTGACGGCGCTGCCGGAGATCTTTCCGGAAGACCCGAGACTGTCGAAACTGACACCGCTTGCGCCGATGGCAACCTGATTGAACGAGAGCAGGCCACCGGTGGCCGAGTTGATCGCCTGCGTGCCCGCGCTTGCGACATTCACGGTCAGCAGCGTGCCGGCGGTGCCATTGGCATCGAAACCGGTGCCGCTGTTGGTATCGATGTCGAGCGCCCCGGTGAAATTCACCGT
Organism: Stappia stellulata; assembly: GCF_020176715.1. Lineage (GTDB taxonomy): Bacteria > Pseudomonadota > Alphaproteobacteria > Rhizobiales > Stappiaceae > Stappia. The sequence continues at coordinate 11,428 of NZ_JAIVMF010000007.1, forward strand.
GGCCGTATCTCCCGCGCCCAGGTCGAGATCGACGCCGCCACCCGTGGACCCGGCATTGTTGATGGTCGTGGCGCCAAAATTGAACGTGCCGGTCGAATTCGTGATCCGCACGCCTGCGCCGGTCGAGCCGGTCACGTTGAGCGTGCCGATGTTGAGTGCCTGGCTCGCCGCGCCGCCCGACGCGTCACCCGCATCGACGAGAACACCGGCGCCGGTCGCATTGGTCGAACTCACCGAGGAAAAGCTTAGCCCCATGGTCAGCGGATCAAGAAACAGCGCCGTGCCGCTCGTCGTGTCGATCGTGCCGGTGCCGCCACCCGTTAGCGCGAAGGTCGTTCCCGAGCCCTTGGTATTGACCTCAAGGCCGGTGCCGTTGGTGTTGTAGACGTTGAGCGTGACCAGTCCGAGTGAGCCGGTGGTGTCGATGAACGACACGCCGTCGCCCGAAACGCGGGAGCCTGTGCCCTGGCCAACGTTCAGCGTTCCGGCGGCAACCGTGCCGCCGCCATTGATGTTGAAGTCGACGCCGGTAAACAGGATGCCGCCGCCCGTGCCGTTGCCGATTACCGCGTTGTCGGAGAACGCGCGCACGTTGACGCTGCTCGTCGTGGAACTGACGTTTTGACCGGTGATCTCGACGCTGGGCACGCCGGCCGCGGCACTTTCGAAAGTCGTGTTTCTGATCGACAGCCGCAGATTGTCCGGCGTGCCCGCGCCGGTCTCGTCGGCGTCGAGCGCCTGACCGGTGGAGCGGATCGTGTTGGTTCCGTTCAGGGAGACCGTGAGTGCGCCGGTGCCGGATGAATCCACGTCGACGCCGATGCCGCCGACATCGCCGGTATCGCCGTTTCCGCTCGATCCCATGGTGATGTTTTCCAGGGCCAAGGAGCGGTCGCTTGCGTCGGAGTTCGCGATCTGGATACCGGCCCCGCCGATGGCGGAAGAGGCGCCAAAGGTGATGTTGCTGAAGGAGCCTGACGCGTTGGTGAGCTGCAGGCCGGCGCCGCTCGCCCCGTCGATGGTGTTGGTGCCGGTCATCGTGCCGCCGAGCGACCCGCCCGCCGATCCGTCGAGGCGAACACCGCTGGTCAGCGCCAGGTCGGAGAAGGCGTAGGTCGAGGCGCCGGAGGTCGTTGCCAGATCGATGGCGAAGCCGCCGGTGCCGCCGCCGATGCTGCTGGAGCGAACGGTCACGCTCTCGGCTGTCGAAAAACTCGCCGAAATGCCGTCGCCGGTGCCCGTGTTGGTGATGGCGACATTCTGGATGCCGGCGGACCCTGTCAGGTTGACCGTGTTCCCGCTGCTTGAGTTCAGCACCAGACGGTTGCTGTCGAGCGTGACCGTCGAGGTGATCGTCGAACTGCTGCCGAGGCCGGTCAGCAGCACGCTTGCGGGCGGGCCGCTCGCGGTGATGCCGAGCGTCGACACGTCGATGCTGGTGGTGCCGCTGTCGAGACCGATCAGGACCTGGCCGTTGTCCAGGGACAACGGGCCGGCCGTCGAAACCGTCTGCGTTCCGGTTCCGGTGTCGGTGTCGATCAGCACGATGACGTCGGCGGTCGCGGCGGCGGCCTCGGAAATCGAGCCCGGATCGCTGAAGGTACCGGCCCCGGAACTGTTGTTCTGGTCGACAACGAAGACGACGGGACCGGTCAGGTTCGAGACGTTGCTGGTTCCAAAGCCGATGTCTTCAAAGTCGTATTCGCCGGTCGCCGTGACGCCGGTCGTCACGATGGCGACATTGCCGGCAATGCCCGATGTATCGATAGAACTTGCGACCGGCGCCGAGCCGTCGCCGTACTGGAACCGCACGCCGTTGGCGATATTGGAGTTGGTGAGGTCAATACCGGTCTGAACGCCCTGGATGGTTCCCGACCCGGTGGTCACGACATCCTTGGTGTTGTCGTAGTCGGTAAGGTCGATGCCCTTGGAGCCGGTCTGGCTGGTGCCGGTGATATCGAGGGTGGCGAAGGTCACCTGTCCGTCGAAGGTGCCGCCGGACAGGTTGAGGCCCGTTCCCGTGCCGACATTGGTGATGTCGACATTGCCGAACGTCATGTTGCCGTTGGTTCCGGTCGCCCGGATGCCGTTGCCGCCGGTTCCCATGGCAATCGTCATGTCGCCGGTCGTCAGGGTGCCGGAGTTCCCGGCAAGCAGCAGGCCGTCGCCGCTGGTCAGCGTCAGGTTGACCGTGCCGAACTGCATGTTTGACGAGACGTTGGTTGCAGAGACGGCCGACCCGGTGGAACCGGAAATCGAGGTCGTTCCGCTGACGTTCAATGCGCCACTCGATACAGTGTTCAGGCCAACGCCTACCCCGCCGACGCCTGTTCCCGTGATTGACGAGAAGTTCACCCCGCCTGCACCGAAGGCGATGCTGCCGAAATTTATGATCTGGGCATTGTTGACCGCAAGTGAACCGGTTCCGACGGACAGCGTGCCACCGAGCTGCACGACCATGCCGAAACCGCCGTCTGTTTCGATGTCGATGTCGGCGAAGTTGACGGTGACGTTCTGCCCCGAGTTGTCAATGAAAACGCCGGACCCGCCAACTGCGGTGGTGGTGCCGACGTCCACGGTTCCGGTGAAGGAAATCGAATGCGCACCCGTCGATGTGACCGAGGTGATGCCGCTTGTCGATCCGCCGTTGGCGACCACCGAACCCGCATGGGTGAAGCTGCCGCCGCTGCGGTTCTGCATCAGGATCGACGCACCAGTGGTGGTGCTGATCGAGCTGTCCGCGTCGAAGGTGAAGACCGCGTCGCCGCCGTCGATCGAAAGCGTGTTGCCGCCCGCGATGTCGACATTCGTTGCCGTGACCGTGCCGGAGGCATTGTTGAACGCGATACCGTTCGCGGCGTTGCTGATGTCGATGTTCGAAAGCGTCGTGGTGCCGGTGGCGTTGGTGAGCGTGATCGCGGTTCCGGTGGCGCCGGTCGAGGTGATGTTCGTCAGCGTCGAGCCGGCGGCGTTCAGCAGGATGTCGCCGGCGTTTCCGGAGAAGTCGACATCGTTGATCGTTGTGTTGGTCGAGGGCGTGATCTCGATGCCGACAGTGGCGAAATTCGAGACGCTGGAGCGCTCGATCACCGTGCCGGTCGCGCCGCCGGCATCGTTGATCGCCCGGGCTGCGGTGCCGTTGCCCTCGAAGTCGATGCCGGACACGCGGATGCCGTCGCCGCCGAGCGTGACCACGTCGTTTCCGGTGAAGGTCGTCAGCGTCGCCGCGCCGCCTCCGGTCGGGTCCGCGATGGTCAGCCCTGCGGAAAACAACTGGATCGTCGGCGGGACGGTCAGGCTGACCTGGATCGCCTGACTGTTTCCAGCGCCGTCGCCAAAGGAGAGCAGCTGTTGGTTTGCGGCAAGGTTCAAAGTGTTGTTGGCGTTCGTGCCGACGGCGGTGATCGCCGATCCGTCGTCGATCAAGACAATAATGTCGCCGGCGCCGGCAGCGGCTTCAGCCGCGGCGAGTGTCATCGGGTTGGACGCGTCCGAACCGGATCCGTCGCCGCCCCCGGTCGCGTTTCCATCGGAATCGACGAAATAGATCGCACCGATGCCGAAACCCGCACCCGGACTACCCGCGAAATCCACGTCCTGGAAATTGTAGGTGCCGGCCACGGGCGCATTGGTGGCGTCGATGGCGGTTGTCGCGGAAATCGTCGAGCTCCGATCCGTCGCGCCCTCGCCATCGCCATAGACGAAGGTGGCGTTGCTTGTCGCATTGAGAAAGACGCCGGTCTCGACCCCGGCGATGGAGCTCGAGGCGCCGGCTGCTGCCGGATCGCCGAGCCGCACGGTCTGGCCGCCGGTCAGCCCGCGCAGGTCGACACCGATCGTGCCGCTCGCCGATGTGCTGGTCACGTCGAAATCATTCACCGTGACCGCACCGCCGAGCGTGGCGCCATTGAGGTCGAAGGCGACCGTGTTGGCGCCGGTCAACGCAATGTCGAGATCGGTGAAGCTGATCGTTCCGGTGTTCACGCCGCTGATGTCGACGCCGTTGCCGGTCGTCGAGGCGGTGACCGTGGTTGCGCCGAAGGCGACGTTGGCGGCGTTGCCCGATAGCGCGATGCCGGCGTTCGTGGCATTTGTCACCGTCGTTGTTCCGGTCACCGTGAAGGCGTCGCCCGTCACCCCGGTCAGCGCAACGCCCGAGGCGCCGCTTGCCGAGGAAGACAGGCTGTCGAATGTGATGCCACCGGTGGCAATGGTCACGCCGGCGAGGGACACCGCCTGGCCGGCGCTGGCCGCGACGCTTGTTGCGCCCGCATTGGCGATCCCGAGAGTTCCGCCGGTGCCGACCAGACCGGTTCCGCTGGTTGTCGTGATCGCCAGGCCGCCGTTGAAGCTGGCCGCTCCCGATCCGAGGGTGACACCCCTGCCGGTCGACCCCGTGCTGGTGGTGGTCACCTGGCCTGCAAATGTCACGGTCCCGCTGTTCGCGGCGGCAGTGCCGAGAAGGATATGATCGCCGTCGAAGCCGGAGTTGTTCTGAGTGGTGACCGCCCCGCCAAAGGCCACGCCGCCGTCTGAGCCTTGAACGGAGATATTCGCGGTCTGGGCGTTTTGCACCAGCGCGGGTCCGGTGATGCCCACGGTTCCGGCGTCGACAGTGTTCACCAGGAGGCCGGTCTGCGCCCGGTTCGTGGTCAGGGAGGCGAAATCGGCGGCGAAGCCGGTTGCCGCGCCGGTGACGTTGCCGATCACCACGCCGGCGGTCGTCACCGTGCCGGCGCCGATCTGGGTCGTGCCGAAGTCGATGTTGACGCCGGTGGCGGAGATTGTATCGATGACGATGCCGCTTGCGGCCGCCACCGACGCCGTCTGGTTGATCGTGGTTGTTCCGAAGGCGATCGTCTGTCCGGCATTCGAGAGCCCGGAAATCTCGATGCCGTTCACATCGTAGTTGTCGAGCGTCGTGGTGCCTGTGACGGTGATGCTCGACCCCGCGCCCAGATCGGTCAGGGAGATGCCGTCGTCGACGGTGCCGTCGCCGGAGCCGGTGATGCTGTCGAATGTGACGCCGCCCGCGCCGGTTCCGATGCCGGAGAACGACAGGGCCATGGCGCCCGCCGTGGTGATCGTTTCCGCCCCGCCGGTCGCGGCAACGGCGACGCTGCCGCCGCCTTGCGCGGAAAAGCCGGTCTGGCCCGTGGTCGCGATCTCAAGACCGCCGGTAAAGGCGATTGCCGACGCCTGGCCGTTGTTGTCGATGTCGACGCCCGCTCCGCCGCCAAGCGCGGTCGTGGTGCCGAGAGACACCTGGCCGCCGAAGGTGACATCGCTCGCCGCCGTTGCGCCGGCCACGGAAATGCCACCGGCCGCCGGGCCGTTCGAGGAGATGCCGCCGAAGTGGCTGAAACTGCCGCCGATCCGGTTGGTGATCGACACGGCCGTTCCGGAGGTGTTGGTCACCGAACTGGTGGCGTTGAAGGACACCGCCGCATCGCCGCCGGAAACGGAAAGCGCATTCGCGCCGGTAATGTCGACGTTGTTGCCGGTGACGGTGCCGCTCGCCCCGGTGAGCGACAGGCCTGTGCCGCTTGAATTGGTGATGTCGACATTGGTCAGCGTCACCGCGCCGGTCGTGTTGGTCAGCGCGATGCCGTTGACGGGCGTATCGGTGCCGGTGCCGATGGTCACGCCCTCGATGGTGAGGCCGGCGATGCCGGAGCCCGACAGGGCGGTCCCAAGCGTGCTGCCCAGCGTGATGTTGCGGATCGCATTGCCGTTCGCGATCGCGATGGTGCTGACCGCGCCGGACGAATTCGTCAATGTGGCCGCGCCGCTGCCCGGATCTGTGATCGTCACCGATCCTGTGGGCAGATTTGTGCCGGTGATGTTGGCGGCGATAATCAGCCCGGCGGAGGTGAAGGTCCGCCCGTCGCCGAAGGTGTCAATGGTCTGATTGTCGGCGAGTGCGAAGGTCGCGCCGGCGGTGTCGATGGCCGATCCGTCGTTGATCAGGATGAAATTGACGGTCCCCAAGCCCGCCGCTGCGCCGATCGCCGTGGCGATGGAGGCGCGGTTGGCTGTGGAGGAGCCATCGCCGGTGCCGGTGGCGCTGGCCGCGATGAAATAGTTCGGCGTGCCCGATGTCGTGAAATTGAAGGGGCCCGAGAAGCCCGTCGTGCCGAAGGCATAGGAGCCGTTTGCGGCGTTCACGCCGATGCCGTCGAGCGCGTAGGTGAGGCCGCCGATGTCGCCGCCGCCCCAGGTGAATACGGCATCGGGCGCGGCAAAGGCGCCGCCATTGGTGCCGAGCACCAGGCCGACATCCACATTGGTGATCGTGCCGCCATTGGTGATGGTGACCGTGCGACCGTTCTGCGTGCCCGACAGGTCGACACCCTTGCTGCCGGCCGTGCCCGCGCCCGTGATGTCGAGGCTCTGCATCGTCAGCGTCGCATCCGCGCCGGCCATGTTGAGGCCGGTGCCGCCGCCGAGCCCGGTCACATCCACGTCGCCGAAGGTCAGCGTGGCATTGTTGGTGTTGCTGAGGTCGATGCCGTCGCTGGTCGCGCCGGCGCCGAGGCCGCTCAGCGTCGTCGTGCCCGTGAAGCCGAATGTGCCGCCGCCGGTGACCGCGATGGCGTCGTCGCCGGTGTTCGTCGCGGTGAAACCGCTGACGTTGATGATGCCGGTATTGTTGGAGAACGACAGGGCATCTCCGGAGACGTTGCTGACGTTGATGTTCGAAAGCGTCGTCGTGCCGGTATTGTTCGCGATCGACAGGCCGTTGGTGCCGCCGTTGATCGTGATGTTGCTGATCGTCGCCGACTGGTTGTTCAAAAACAGCGACGTGCCGGTGATGCCGGAGAAGGAAATGTTGCTGACGTTGGCATTGACCGCGCCGGTGACGCTGATGCCGTCGGTGGCGTTCTGGATGTTGAGGTCCGTCAGCGTGAAGTTGGAGACCGCGTTGCCGCCGATCACCGTCGTTCCGCCCTGGATGGTCAGGTCGCGGATCGTCACGCCGCTGGCGAGCGTCACCGTCGTCACGCCGGGATCGCCGTCGATGGTGCCATTCGTGCCCGACAGCAGGAAGTTCGTCGTCGAGCCGTCGGCGAGCTGCACCTGGATGCTCTCGCCGCCGCCGATGAGCGTTTGCCCCGACTGGAGGGTGATGCCGGATGTCGTGATCGGTCCGCCACCGCCAAGGGCGATGACGATGCCGTCCGTTCCCGCGTTGGCGACAGCCGTGGCGAGCGAGGTCGGATCGGCGAAGCCGCCCGTGCCGCCGCCGGCCTGGTCGGCGTAATAGACACCGCCGAACGGATTCCCGGTGGCGGGATTGATGACGGGCACGCCGTTGACGGCCGTCGTGCTACTTTCCGTTCCGACGCGGATGCCCTTGTCGCGGCGCACGCCCTCGTCCATGCGCTGCTGGATCGCCGACAGCCGGCTTTCGCCGTTGGCATCGCGGCTCTGGGCGCCGGCGAACAGCGGAATGCGCAGCCGGGCGGAGGCGATGGCGTCGAACTCGTCGTCCTTGTCGTAGACGAGTTCCGCGCCAAGCGTGAAACGCGATCCGGCCAGGCTCAGAACGTCATTGATCTGGTATTCGAGCCCGAGCCGCCCGCCGGCCTGCGTGTCATAGCCGCCGCGGTCGTAGACATAGCCGCCCGCATAGGCGCGCAGACGCTGGTTGTCGGCGAAGGGCGAATCGAACATCGCGCCGATCTCGCCGGTCAGGCCGTAGAGCAGGCCTTCCTTGCGGTCCGTGCGGGTGCGGTTCTCGACCAGCTGGTTGTTGACGATGCTGACGCCGTCTCCCGTGACGATGGGGGAGAGCGTGGTGCCGCCGCCGATCGGGACATGCGCGTTGACGCGGAGGTCGAAGATCGAGGTGAAGGCCTCCAGACCGAGCGTCGCGCCGGCGAATGTATTGCCGTTTTCGGTGCGCACGGCGTCAACGAAGACATTCGCGCCCAGAATCAGGTCCGGGCCGACGATCTCGCGGATGCCGAGACCCAGCGACGTGGAGCCCCGGCTGTTCTCGCCATAGTCGAGGCGCATGTCCAGAAAGACGATACTGTCCGCATCCTGCCCGAGCGGCATGAAGCCTTCGAGAAAGGCGTTGGTTTCCGCCCCGGCCTGTGCGCCAAGCTCGCCCCAGGCACCCCATAGGCGTGGAGCGTCCTGCGCGGCCGCATGCCCGCCGGTTCCGGCAAGAAGCGCAGCAGCACAAGAGGAGGACAGCAACTCTCGGCCTTTGAGGCGAAAACGGCGCGCGGCGGGCGGATTGTAAGAAATGACACTCTCCCAAGTGTTCAAAAAATCGAAAATAAATAGGCTCCCAACTTCCGCAGGTTGCCCTTTGGAAGACATCGCAATTTCATCAACCATCCCGGGTATTTCAACCTATGTTTCGGCCTCCGGTCTTTTGCGGGTAACAATTTGGTAAGGGTGTTGCCGAGAAGATACAAATCGGCCCTGACGTCCGGCATGGCCGACGTCGCGACGGCAGTTTGCGCTTGCGTCCCCGTGGGAGGGAATCGCTGCGGTCTGCGACGGCAGCCGGCTCCCGCCCGCCCGCCCCGTTCCTGCGGCCGCACCGTTCTTAAGCCGCCCCGCCCCTATGGAGATTTCCGTGACGTTTCCCGCAAGCCTTCCGCCGCTCGTGCCCGTTCCGCTGACCGCGGAGGACTTTGCTCCCTTTGGCGACGTCATCGAGGCTGATCATGACCGCAGTCATCTGATCAACGAGGGGCGGACGCGGCGGTATCATGCGCTGGCGACAGCCGCGCCGGGCGAGGGCGGTGAGGCAATCCTCTCCATCTTCCGGGGAACGCCCTGGCCCGCTCCGGTCACGATCCGCATGCTGGAGCGGCATCCGCTCGGAACACAGGCCTTCGTTCCGATGGAGCGGCACCCGTGGCTGGTTGTGGTGGCGGAGGCTCCGCGCGCCGAGGCCTGCCGCTGTTTTCTCGCAAGGGGTGATCAGGGAATTCAGATCGCGCGCGGCGTCTGGCACCATCCATTGCTGGTGCTTCAGCCTTCCCAGGACTTCCTCGTGGTCGACCGCGCGGGCGCGGGCAACAACCTGGAAGAGGTCTGGTTTCCCGAAGGAGAGACCGTCACGCTCGCCCCGGTGTAATCGGCGGCAGCGTGACGGATAACGCGATTTGAAACCTGACTCTGGCGACTGTCGGCGAAGCTAGAAGACCAGCTTCGGCAGCAGCGTCGCGATCGAGGGCAACAGCCAGATCAGGGCGATACCGCCGATCTGCAGCGCGATGAAGGGCAGCACGCCCTGATAGATCTGTCCCGTCGTGATTTCCTTGGGGGCCGCGCCGCGCAGGTAGAACAGCGAGAACCCGAAAGGCGGCGTCAGGAAGGACGTCTGCAGGTTGATCGCGATCAGCACCGAGAGCCAGACCGGGTCGTGGCCCATGATGATCAGCACGGGCGCGACCAGCGGCAGCAGGATCACCGAGATCTCGACGAAGTCGAGGAAGAAGCCGAGCACGAAGATCAGCGCCATCACGAAGAACAGGGCGCCCTGCGGCCCGCCGGGCATGTTGGCGAGGAATTCCTCGACGCGCAGGTCGCCACCGAGGCCACGGAAGACCAGCGAGAACACGCTCGCTGTCAGGATGGTGGCGAAGATCATCGCGGTGACCGAGAGAGTCGAGGTCATCACCGGCTTGAGCACGCCGCCGCGGAAGGTGCGCACAAGCGCCTGAATGACCGCCGCTGCGGCGACAAGCACGAGAAGACTGGCCGCACCGCCGACGATCCAGTCGAACAGGGTCGCGTCCGTGCGCTGCAGGCGGACGGGATGAACCCCGGCAAGCACCGCAAGCAGGCCGAGGGCGACGGCGCCGCCGATTACCAGCTTGATCGATCCCGCACCAAGGCGCGCGCTGGCCATCAGCAGCGCGCCCATCGCGCCGACCGACGCGGCCTCGCCGGGTGTGGCGATGCCGCCGAGGATCGATCCGAGCACCGCGATGATCAGCAGCACCGGCGGCAGGATGGCGGTTGCGACCTCCATCCGGCTCGGCTTGGTCGCCAGCGACTTCATCGCCGGTGCGGCGTCGGGCGACAGCCAGGCCTTGATGAGCAGATAGACGATATAGATGCCGACAAGCGTCAGGCCGGGCAGCAGCGCTGCGGCGAAGACCTGTCCGACCGAAATCGTCTCGATGGTGAACTTGCCCTCGCGAAACTGCGCCTGCTGATAGGCGTTGGACATCACGTCGGAGAGGATGATCAGCAGCGTCGATGGCGGGATGATCTGTCCGAGCGTGCCGGAGGTGCAGACGATGCCGCTGGCGAGCTTCGGGTCGTAGCCGTTTCTCAGCATGGCGGGCAGGGCGATAAGGCCCATGGCCACCACGGTGGCGCCGACGATGCCGGTGGAGGCGGCGAGCAGCGCGCCGACCAGCACCACCGAGATGCCCAGTCCGCCGCGCAGGCTGCCGAACAGCCGGCCGGCCGTTTCCAAGAGGTCCTCGGCGATGCGGCTTTTTTCCAGAACCACGCCCATGAAGACGAAGAGCGGAATGGCGATCAGCACCTGGTTGGTCATCAGCCCGAACACGCGCTGCGCCAGCGCGCCGAGAAGGCCCATGTCGAACTGGCCGGTGAAATAGCCGAGGAAGGCGAACAGCGTGGCGATGCCGGCGAGCGTGAAGGACACCGGGTAGCCGATCAGGATCGCGCCGATCAGCGCGGCGAACATCAGGAGGTCGAGCGGCAGGCTCATGCGCGTGTCTCGTCTTCGTCGGCGGTGTCGGGAGCGGCCAGCCGCGCGAGGTCGCGCAACAGGCAGGCCAGCCCCTGCACGATCAGCAGGACGCAAAAGGCCGGAATGAGGGATTTCAGCAGGAAGGAGGCGGGAATGCCGCCGACCGAGATCGCGCCTTCCATCACTGACCAGGAATTGCGCACCGACGGCCAGGAGTACCAGGCGAGAACCGCCATGGAGGGCAGCAGCAGGATCAGCGCGCCCGCGGCATCGATCCCGGCGCGGCCGCGTCGCGTGGCCCTTGCATAGAAGATATCGACCCGCACATGGCCGTCGACCAGCAGGGTGAAGCCGGCGCCCAGCATGAACAGGAAGGCATGCAGGTAGAGGACCCCCTCGTTCAGCGACACGAAGCTGATGCCATAGACATAGCGCAGCACCACGATCGCGAATTGCAGAAGCACCATCGCAAGGGCAAACCATCGAACGCCAGACCCGACGAGGCGGTTGAGGCGGTCGAGCCGGTCGGCAAGACGTTCGAGCACGGGCTGATCCCTTTTCGGCAGGCGGACGGCGGGAGGGTGAATGGCGCTGCGGGCCATGGTCATGGCCCGCAGCAGGTCATTGGACGGTAGCGCGCGAAGGCGCAGTACCTCAGTACTTGTAGTCCATCGCGCGGGCGTTCATCTGCCCGTTGTCGGCATAGGGCATATAGCCCGCGATGCTCTTGCGATAGGTGAGGAAGCTCTCGGTGATGCGGCGAACGAGTTCGTCCTCGTCCTCGCGCAGGTCCGCGATCACTTCGCCGGCGGCATTGCCCATGGCGACGATCACGTCGTCGGGGAGCTTCTTGACCTGAACGCCCTGTTCCGCGACGAGCTTCTCGAGCGCCAGCGCGTGTTTGGTCGTGTACTCCGTCCACACCGGGTTGTAGAGCGACTCGCAGGCGAAGGCGACGGCCTGCTGCAGATCGGCCGGAAGGGCGTTATAGGCCTCCTGGTTCACCGCGCATTCCTCGGCGGAGGACGGCTCGCCGACACCCGGCCAGTAGTAGTTCTTGGCGACCTGGTAGAAGCCGAGCGCGCTGTCGGTCCACGGACCGATGAACTCGCCCGCGTCGAGCGCGCCGGACTGCAGCGCCTGGAACATGTCGCGCCCGCCCATGGCCTGCACGGCCATGCCGAGCTTGGCGCACATCTCCGAAGCGAGACCGGTCGTGCGGAAGCGCATGCCCTTGAGGTCTTCCGCCGAGGTGATCTCGTTGCGGAACCAGCCGGCCCACTGCGGACCGGAGTTGCCGCACAGGAACGGCTTCAGGCCGAAGCGGCCGTACATTTCGTCGTAGAGCGCCTGGCCGCCACCATGGGCGAGCCAGCCGAATTGCTCGTCCGCGCGCAGGCCGAAGGGCTGCGAGCCGAACAGCAGGATGCCCTTGGACTTGGACCCCCAATAGGCCGGAACCGCGTGATAGAGCTCGGCCGTGCCTTCGGACACGGCATCGAAGACGCCGCGGCCGGGAACGAGCTCGCCGGCGGCGAAGAGCTGGACTTCGAGCCGGCCGCCCGACAGCGCGGTGATGCGATCGGCAAGGTTCTGGGCGGCAACGCCGGGGCCAGGCAGGTTCTTCGGCCAGGCGGTGACCATCTTCCAGCGCAGCGTGCCCTGGGCGATGGCGGGAGCGGCGAGGGCGGTGCCGGCTGCTGTGGCCACGGCGCCGGTGGCGGCGGTTTTCAGGAAATCGCGTCTTTTCATGACAGGGTCTGTCCTCTGGTTGCGATGAAAACTCGTCTTCTTGTTATCGGGGCGGCACAGCCTCAGGCGATGCCGTCCCGCAACGGGTCTGCAACGGCTCTGGTCAGTTGCCCAGGATGCCGGGAAGCCGCAGACCGTTTTCTTTCGCGCAGTCCTGCGCGATCTCGTAGCCGGCATCGGCGTGACGCATCACGCCGGTGGCCGGGTCGTTCCACAAAACCCGCTCGATGCGACGGTCGGCATCCTCAGTGCCATCGCAGCAGATCACCATGCCGGAATGCTGCGAGAAGCCCATGCCGACGCCGCCGCCGTGATGCAGGCTGACCCAGGTCGCGCCGGAGGCGCAGTTCAGCAGCGCATTCAGGAGCGGCCAGTCGGACACCGCATCGGAGCCGTCCTTCATCGCCTCGGTCTCGCGGTTGGGCGAGGCGACCGAGCCGCTGTCGAGATGGTCGCGGCCGATGACGATCGGGGCCTTGAGCTCGCCCTTGCGGACCATTTCGTTGAAGGCGAGGCCGAGCCGGTGACGATCGCCGAGGCCGACCCAGCAGATGCGCGCCGGCAGGCCCTGGAAGGAAATCCGTTCGCGCGCCATGTCGAGCCAGCGGTGCAGGTGATGGTCGTCCGGCATCAGCTCGCGCACCTTCTCGTCGGTGCGGTAGATGTCTTCCGGATCGCCGGAGAGGGCCGCCCAGCGGAACGGGCCGACGCCGCGGCAAAACAGCGGACGGATATAGGCCGGCACGAAGCCCGGGAAGGCGAAGGCGTTTTCCAGGCCTTCCTCGAGCGCCACCTGACGGATGTTGTTGCCGTAGTCGAGGGTCGGCACACCGGCGTTCCAGAAGGCGACCATGGCTTCGACGTGGTCGCGCATCGAGGCGCGAGCGGCCTTTTCCACCGCCTTGGGATCGCTCTCGCGCTTGGCTTCCCATTCCGCCATCGTCCAGCCCTTCGGCAGGTAGCCGTTGATCGGATCGTGCGCCGAGGTCTGGTCGGTGACGATATCCGGATGGATCCCGCGCGCCACGAGTTCGGGGAAGATCTCGGCCGCGTTGCCCAGAAGGCCGACGGATTTGGCCTCGCCGGCCGCCGTCCAGCGGTTGATCATCTCCAGCGCCTCGTCGAGGGTCTCCGCCTTCTCGTCAAGATAACGGGTGCGCAGGCGGAAATCGATGGAGTCGGGGTTGCACTCCACTGCAAGACAGCAGGCGCCGGCCATCACGGCCGCCAGCGGCTGGGCGCCGCCCATGCCGCCCAGGCCACCGGTCAGGATCCATTTGCCCTTCAGGTTGCCGCCGAAGTGCTGGCGACCGGCCTCCACGAAGGTTTCGTAGGTGCCCTGAACGATGCCCTGCGAACCGATGTAGATCCAGGAGCCGGCCGTCATCTGGCCGTACATCATCAACCCGGCCTTATCGAGCTTGTTGAAGTGGTCCCAGTTGGCCCAATGCGGCACGATGTTGGAGTTGGCGATGAGAACGCGCGGCGCGTCCTTGTGGGTCTTGAACACGCCGACCGGCTTGCCCGACTGCACCATCAGCGTCTCGTCGGCTTCCAGGTCGCGCAGGGTGGCGACGATCTTGTCGAAATCGTCCCAGGTGCGCGCGGCGCGGCCGATGCCGCCATAGACGACGAGTTCGTTCGGCTTTTCGGCAACGTCCGGATCGAGGTTGTTCATCAGCATCCGCAAGGGCGCCTCGGTCAGCCAGGACTTGGCCGAAAGCTCGGTCCCCGTGGCCGCCCGGATGGTGCGGATGTTGTGGCGCGGATTGGTCATTGGGCATCTCCTTTGGGAAGTCGGCCATCGAGCGCCAGGCGCTCAAGACGGGTCAGAAGCGTTGCAAGATGCGGGCGCAGGCGCGCCGCCTTGGTCTCGTCATAGGCAAAGGGCGCGGTTTCCTGCGCCAGGTGGGTCGATTGCGCCAGTTCCATCTGGATGGCGTGGACGCCGGTCTCCGGCCGCCCGTAGTGGCGTGTCGTCCAGCCGCCCTTGAACCGGCCGTTCAGCACCGAGCTGTAGCCTTGTGCCGCGCTGCAGACCTCGACGGCCGTCGCCTCGATGGCGAGCGCGCAGGTGGTTCCGGAATTCGTGCCGATGTTGAAGTCCGGCAGCTTGCCTTCGAACAGGAACGGGATCAGCGAGCGGATGGAATGGCAGTCGTAGAGGATGGCGATGCCGTGGAGCGCCTTCACGCGCGCGATCTGTGCGGCTAGCGCCTCGTGATAGGGCGTATGAAAGTGCGCGCGCCGGTCGGCGATTTCCGCCGCGTCGGGTTCCTCGCCCTCGCGCCAGATCGGCGTTCCGTCGAAATCCGTCGTCGGAACCAGTCCGGTGGTGTTCTGCCCCGGATAGAGGCTTGCGTCGTCCGGGCCGCGGTTGGCGTCGATCACATAGCGGTGGAAGGTCGCGCGCACCGTGGTCGCATCGGCCAGAAGCCCGTCGTAGAGCGTGTGGATGTGCCAGTCGGTATCCGCCAGTTCCTGTCCGCGGACGTTGAGCCGGGCGTGGATCTCGGCCGGAACATGGGTGCCGGTGTGCGGCAGCCCGAGAATGACCGGTGAGGTGCCTTCGTGGATTTCAACGGGTGTCATATGGGGTGTTGTCTCCAGATGGATCTCAAAGGTGCGGAAGGACGGCGTCAGGCGTTGCGGCCTCGACCGCGCGGACCAGCCGGTCTTCGGCAACAAGCGTCTCCGCCAGAGCCAGGTCGCCGGCCATATAGCGGTCGTCTGTCAGGCGCGGCACGACGTTGCGGATTTCCTGGATGGCGCCGGCGAGCGCGGGACTGGTTGCAAGCGGGGCGCGGAACTCCACGCCCTGGGCCGTCGTCAGGGCCTCGATGCCGATGATCCGGGCGAGATTGTCGGTCATGTCGAGAAGCCGGCGCGCGCCGTGGCAGGCCATCGACACATGGTCTTCCTGGTTGGCGGAGGTCGGCGTGGAATCGACGCTTGCCGGCATTGCCCGCTGCTTGTTTTCCGACATGAGTGCGGCCGCAGTGACTTCCGCGATCATCAGCCCGGAGTTCAGCCCCGGCGTCGGCGTCAGGAAGGCCGGCAGGCCGAAGGAAAGCGCCGGGTCGACCAGAAGCGCGATGCGGCGCTGGGCGATCGCCCCGATCTCGCAAATGGCAATGGCGATCTGGTCGGCGGCGAAGGCGACCGGTTCGGCGTGGAAATTGCCGCCGGAAATCACGTCGCCGTCGGACAGGACCAGTGGATTGTCGGTCACCGCATTGGCTTCCCGGCGCAGGGTCTCGCCGGCCTGCCGCAGCAGGTCGAGACAGGCGCCGGCGACCTGCGGCTGGCAGCGGATGCAATAGGGATCCTGAACGCGCTCGTCGCCGTCGCGGTGGCTTTCGCGGATCTCCGAGCCGTCCATCAGCGCGCGCAGCGCGGTCGCCGCCTCGATCTGACCGGGCTGGCCGCGCAACTGGTGGATCTCGTCGCGAAACGGTGCGGCCGAGCCCATGGCCGCATCGGTGGAGAGGGCGCCGGTGACGAGGCTCGCCGTTGCCGCGCGCCAGGCCTTGAAGAGACCGGCAAGCGCCAGCGCGGTCGAGACCTGGGTGCCGTTGATCAGGCCGAGGCCTTCCTTGGGGCCGAGCACGACCGGTGCAAGGCCCGCCTTCGCCAGCGCGTCTCCGCCCGGCAGGCGTTCGCCACCGACGAAGGCCTCGCCCTCGCCGATCATCACGGCGGCGAGATGCGCAAGCGGCGCCAGATCGCCGGATGCGCCGACCGACCCCTGTCCGGGAATGACCGGAATGACGTCGTTCTGCAGCATGGTGTCGAGCAGCGACAGCGTTTCCCAGCGTACGCCCGAGGCGCCCGCGCCGAGCGACAAGAGCTTGGTCGCCATTACCAGACGCACGACATCGGGGGAGAGCTCCGCGCCGACGCCGCAGCAATGCGACAGGATCAGATTGCGCTGGAGGGTGGCGACATCGCCCGGCGCGATGCGCACGCTGGCGAGTTTGCCGAAACCGGTGTTGACGCCATAGACCGGCACGTCACCGGCCGCGACCTCGGCAATCCGGGCAGCACTTTTCTCAACGGCATCGCGAACGCTGGGGTCGAGCTTCGCCGGCGCGCCGCGATAGATCGCCTCGAGTTCGGCGAGCGTCGCCTTGCCGGGCGTGAGAACATGCGTCATGCGGCACCTGTCTGCCCCGTGGGGCGAATGCGGGAATGGAGGGGGTTGAAGCCGATCCGGTAGGTCAGCTCCGCCGGGGTTTCGACGTCCCAGACCGCGAGGTCTGCGATCTTGCCGGCTTCCAGCGTGCCGAGATCGTCGGCGATGCCAAGCGCGCGTGCCGCCTCGCGGGTCACGCCGGCAAGCGCTTCTTCCGGGGTGAGGCGAAAGAGCGTCGCGCCCATGTTGAGCGTCAGAAGCAAGGACGTGAGGGGCGAGGAGCCGGGGTTGCAGTCGGTGGCAAGCGCGATCGGAACGCCGGCTTCGCGCAGGGCGCCGACTGGGGGCATCTGCGTTTCGCGCAAGGTGTAGAACGCGCCCGGCAGCAGCACGGCGACCGTGCCGGACTTGGCCATGGCGTCGATACTCTCCTGCGAGAGATACTCCAGATGGTCTGCGGAGATCGCGCCGTAGTCGGCGGCGAGCCTCGCGCCGCCGAGGTCGGAAAGCTGTTCCGCGTGCAGCTTGACCGGCAGGCCGAGCGCCCTGGCGCGGTCGAAGACGCGGGCCATCTGCGCGGGCGAGAAGGCGATGCCCTCGCAAAAGCCGTCGACCGCGTCGACAAGACCTTCCGCGTGGGCGGCGTCGAGACCGGGAAGCACCACCTCGTCGATATAGGCGTCGGCGCGGTCCTTGTATTCCGCCGGTACGGCATGGGCGGCGAGATAGGAGGTGACGACGCGCACGTCGCGCTCCGCAGCCAGACGCCGTGCGGCGCGCAGCATCTTGATCTCGGCCGCGACCGAAAGGCCGTAGCCCGACTTCACTTCAATCGTGGTGACGCCTTCGGCAATCAGCGTGTCGAGGCGGCGCAAGGCGTCGGTGACGAGGGCGTCTTCGCTGGCCGCCCGCGTTGCCGTCACCGTGGAGACGATGCCGCCGCCGGCGCGCGCGATCTCCTCGTAGCTTGCGCCTTCGAGACGCAGCTCGAATTCGCGGGCGCGGTTGCCGCCGTGAACGATGTGGGTGTGGCAGTCGATCAGGCCCGGCGTCACAAGCCGTCCGTCGACGGAGCTCTGCGGCCAAGCGGAAAATGCGTCAGGGAGGTTTGTCCCCGGACCGGAATAGGCGATCCGCCCGTCCTCCGCGATCGCCAGCGCGCCGTCCTCGATCAGGCCATAGGGCGTGTCGCCCGCCACCATCGTTGCCAGACGTGCCTGCGTGAGAACTGTCCCGGACATGCGCCCTCCCTTGTGCGATCCGTTGGAATATGTATTAGATTAATTACGATATGTATGTACATAATTGTCAATCGCAAAAATGAGGCGGATCGGATGCGGATTTGGGCGGCGGCGGCTTTGCTGGAAAACGGATGGCAGCGCGATGTCTGCGTCGAGGTGTCGGCCGATGGCCGGATCGCGGATGTAAAAAGCGGGATTTCCCGACAGGATGCCTCCGCCGATCATGCGCTGCAGATCCTCCTGCCGGCCGTCGGAAACCTGCATTCGCATGCCTTCCAGCGCGCCATGGCCGGCCTCAGCGAGCGGCGCGGCGCGGGGGCTCACGACACCTTCTGGACCTGGCGGGACATCATGTACCGCTTCCTCTCCGGCTTCACGCCGGAGGAGGTCGAGGCGGTCGCCGCCTTCGTGCAGATGGAGATGCTGGAAGCCGGCTATGCCGCCTCGGCCGAGTTCCACTATGTGCACAATCAGGCGGACGGCACCCCCTACGATGACCCGGCCGAACTGTCGCGGCGGATCGCCAATGCCGCGGAGATTTCCGGCATCGGGCTGACGCTGCTTCCCGTCTATTACGCCGTGGGCGGTCTCGACGGACGCGACCTGGCCGGCGGTCAGCGCCGATTCCATTCCGATCTCGACAGTTTCGCGCGCATTCTCGAGGGTGCGGAGGAGGCTGTCGCGCGGATGCCGGCGGACGCGCGCACCGGCGTTGCGCCGCATTCGCTGCGCGCCGTCCCGCGCGATGCGCTTGCCCGGCTCGTGACGCTTCGTCCCGATGCGCCGCTGCACATGCATATCGCCGAGCAGACCGGCGAGATCGAGGAGGTCGAGGCGGCCTACGGTCGTCGTCCGGTCGACTGGCTTTTCGCCGAGCATTCCGTGGACGAGCGCTGGTGCCTGATCCATTGCACCCATCTGACGGAGGACGAGCGCCGCCAGATCGCCACCAGCGGCGCGGTGGCCGGCCTGTGCCCGATCACCGAATCGAGCCTCGGCGACGGCATCTTCGACGGCGCGCGTTTTATCGACGATGGCGGAACGCTCGGCATCGGTTCCGATTCCAACATCCGCATCGCGCTTTCCGAAGAGCTGCGCACGCTGGAATACTCCCAGCGCCTGCGCGACCGTCATCGCGCAATCCTCGCGACGCCGGAGGCCTCCTGCGGCCGGCGGTTGTTCGACGCCGCCCGCGCCGGCGGGGCCCGTGCGCTTGGTCGCGAGGCCGGGGCCATCAAGGCCGGAAACTGGGCGGATATGCTTGCGCTTGACGCTGCGTCGGTGCATCTGGAAGGCCTTGAGGGCGACACGCTTCTCGACGCCTGGATCTTTGCCGGCGACGACCGTCTCGTCACCGACGTCTGGGCGGCGGGCCGGCATGTTGTGAAGGCGGGCCGTCACGTGCGCCGCGACGAGATCGAGGCCCGCTATCGCCGGGCGATGACTGTCCTGAGGGAGTGCCTTTGACCGCAACCGCGCCCAGACCGCCCGAGGCCTCCGGTCCCCGCGCGCAAACCTCCTTCCGCACGATCAAGACCGAGATCCTGCGCCGGATCCGTGACCGGATCTGGCAGCCGGGCGAACTGATCCCGGGCGAGGAGGAGCTTGCGCGCGAGTTCGGCTGTGCGCGGGTCACGGTCAACCGGGCGCTGCGCGAACTGGCCCAGATCGGCATCGTGGAGCGCAAGCGGCGCGCCGGAACGCGGATTGCCGAGCATCCCTTGCGCGAGGCGCGGCTGGAAATCCCGGTCGTGCGCGTCGAGGTCGAGGCGCTGGGCGCGCAGTATCGCTTTGCGGTGTTGAGCCGCGAGACGCTGGCCGCGCCCGAGGCGATGCGCGCGCGGCTCGATCTTTCCGGCGACGTGCGCATGCTGCATCTGCGCTGCCTGCATTTCGCCGACAACCGGCCCTGGCAGTTCGAGGATCGCTGGATCAATCTCGCGGCTGTTCCCGATATCGAGCCGGAAACCTTCGAGACGATCAGTCCGAACGAGTGGCTGGTGAAGAACGCGCCGTTCTCGGAGATGGAAATCGCGCTCAGCGCCACGGCAGCAACGACGGAGGAGGCGGAACTTCTCGGGATCGCCAAGGGCGACCCGCTGTTCGTCTTCGAGCGCACCACCTGGCTGCTCGACCAGCCGCTCACCCACGTGCGCATGCTGCACCGGCCCGACTACCGCATGGTCTCGCGGTTCTGAGGCGCACGGTGACGCCGCGTGCATAGCGCTGCGGCGAAAGCCGCCCGGCGGCTTGATCCCGGCGCCGGCCGGCGGCATACTCGTTTACATCATAAACGATCAGCCCTCGGCTTGACCTTCCGGTCGGTTCGTGCGGCTGTAGCGACGCGAGCCGGGAATCGAACCCGGTCGAAACGCCTTCCGGGAGGATCCGCGCATGAATCGCTTGAAATCCGCAGCCCTTGCCGCCGTCGCCCTGTGCGTCGGCATTGCACCCGCGCTTGCCCAGGAGGTGACGCTGCGCGTCCACCACTTCCTGCCGGCGCCCGCGCCCGTGCCGAAGAACTTCATCACGCCTTGGGCGGAAAAGGTGATGAAGGAGTCCGACGGGCGCATCAAGGTCGAGGTCTATCCCTCGATGCAGCTTGGCGGCGGCCCACCGGCGCTGTTCGATCAGGCGCGCGACGGCGTGGTCGACATCGTCTGGACGCTTCCCGGCTACACGCCGGGCCGTTTCCCCGGAACCGAGACTTTCGAGCTTCCCTTCATGCCTGCCAAGGCGGAAGCCACCAGCCAGGCGTTTTGGGATTTCTACGAGAAGTATCTGACCGAGGAATTCAAGGACGTGCACCCGATCGCGCTGCATGTGCACGGGCCGGGCCTGCTGCACGTCAAGGGCGAGGGCGTCTCCAGCCTTGAGGACATGAAGGGCCTGAAGCTGCGCGGTCCCACGCGCCAGACCAATGCGCTGTTGAGCGCGCTGGGCGCGACGCCGGTCGGCATGCCGGTTCCGGCCATGCCCGAGGCGCTGTCCAAGGGCGTGATCGACGGCACCGTCGTGCCGTGGGAAGTCACCACCCCGCTCAAGGTCGCGGAGCTCGTTGGCAGCCACACCGACTTCGAGGGCCCGCGCGGGCTTTACACCGCGACCTTCGTCTTCGCCATGAACAAGGCGAAATACGACAGCCTTCCGGCGGATCTCAAGGCGGTGATCGACGCCAACAGCGGCCGCGAGATGTCCAAATGGGTCGGTCGTGTGATGGATGAGGGAGACGCGCCGGGAATCGTTGCGGCGGAAAAGGCCGGCAACGTCATCCGCAAGCTGCCCGAGGACGAGGTCGCGCGCTGGAAGGCAGCAGCCGAGCCGGTCGTCGAAGCCTGGGTCGCCGAAGTGACGGGCAAGGGCTACGACGGCGCGGCAATGGTCGAAGACGCCAAGTCGATGATCTCCAAATACGCCGACGCCAACTGAGGCGGACGGACCCGCGTCATGCCACACGGGCGGTCCATCCGCCCGTGTGCGCCACTGGCGGACCTTGAGACAAGAGTTTCACGACAATGACGGTTTTGATCGCAGGTGCCGGGGTCGCCGGCCTGACGCTCGCCCTGTCTCTCCATCAGGTCGGCATTCCCGTTCGCGTGTTCGAAAGCGTGCGCGAGATCCGCCCGCTCGGCGTCGGCATCAATCTCCAGCCGCATGCGGTGCGCGAGCTTGATGAGCTGGGTCTCCTCGACCGGCTCGACGCCATCGGCTTGCGCACCCGCGAGGTCGCTTACTTTTCCACCCACGGCCAGTCGGTCTGGTCGGAGCCGCGCGGAAAAACCGCCGGCTATGCCTGGCCGCAATTTTCCATCCATCGCGGCAAGCTGCAGATGATGCTGCTTGATGCGGTGCGCGAACGGCTCGGCCCGGATGCCGTGCGCTGCGGTGCGGCCGTGGCCGCCTGGCGCGATGCGGGCGAGGGGGTCGAGATCGATCTCGTCGACCGCACCAGCGGCGCGGGGCTTGGCAGCGTGCCAGGATCCGTGTTCATCGCGGCCGACGGCATTCATTCCTCCGCCCGCGCGACGCTTTATCCCGACGAGGGGCTGCCTGTATGGGGCGGCATCGTCATGTGGCGCGGCATCACCCGCGGCCCGAGGTTTCTCGGCGGGCGGACCATGGCGATGGCCGGCTGCAAGCCGCGCAAGTTCGTTTGCTATCCGATCGAGGACATCACGCTCGACGACGGCTCGGAAGGCTCGCTGATCAACTGGATCGCCGACCTGCGGCTGCCGGAGGACTACCTGTGGCGGCGCGAGGACTGGAACCGTCCGGGCGACAGGGCGGATTTCCTGCCGAAGTTCAAGAGCTGGCGTTTCGACTGGCTCGACGTGCCGGCGGTCATCCGCGACGCCTCCGAGATCTTCGAGTACCCGATGGTCGACCGCGATCCGCTGCCGCGCTGGACCCATGGCGCGATGACGCTGATGGGCGATGCCGCCCATCCGATGTATCCGATCGGGTCCAACGGTGCGAGCCAGGCGATCCTGGATGCCCGCGTCCTGACCCGCGAGCTGCTGGTCCATGGTACCGGTGCCGCCGCGCTCGCCGCCTATGAGGACGAGCGCCGGGAGGCCACGGCGAAGATCGTTCTCGCCAACCGCGCCGACGGACCGGACCGCATTCTCGATATCGTCGAGGAGCGCGCGCCCGACGGGTTCGCAAGCATCGACGATGTGCTGACCCGTGAGGAGCGGATCGAGGCCGCTGCCGGTTACAAGCAGCTTGCCGGCTTCAGCGTCGAGGCGCTCAACGCACGGCCCCCGATCGTCCCGGTCGCGGGATGAACCGGCCCGGGCTCGAGACCGGCACGGCGCCGGACGACGGCGGCGCCGCGTCGCTCGATCGCGGCTGTCTCGACGAACTCGTCGGCCATCTGCTGCGCCATGCCTTCCTGCGCGGACATCAGGTCTTCGCCGGCGTTTTCGACGGCGACGGGATCACGCCGCTGCAATTCATGGTGCTTGAACTGGTCGACAAGAACCCCGGCGTCACCCATCGCGAAGTTGCCGGGGCCATGTCCTGCGCCCCGTCGGTGCTGACCACGGCGCTCAAGCCGCTGGTCGCGTCGGGCGCGCTGTCGCGCGAGGCCGTTGCCGGCGACGGACGGCGCGCGGCCTATCGGCTGTCGGACGCGGGGCGGTCCTGGTTCCACGGCTTGCGGCCGAAGATCTCCCGTGCGGAACGCGAACTGCTCGCGGGCCTGGAAGATGCGGATCGTGCAAGCTTGCGGGTCATGCTCCGCCGTATCGCCGGCCGTAGCTGAAGCCGGCCCCGGTTAACGCTTGATTCAGCACAGGCCGGACGGATGTGCTGCGTTAACCTGTCGCACAGGTCGCTCTTCTACTGTCGGCGCAAGAATCCAAAACCAGACGCATGTTCGCTGCTTCATCGGCGAACATGACAGTTCGGATCACCTGTGCATGTCGTATGTCCTCTCTTGTATCGCGACCGAACACAATCCGTTCCTGGTCGCGCTCGCCGCGCTCATGTGCGTCGTTGGGGCCTGGATCAGTTTCAGCCTGTTTCGGCGGGCCCGGGATACGCGCGGCTCGACGCGGCTGGGGTGGCTGTTTCTCAACGGCATGGCGTCGGGGGCCGCCGTCTGGTGCACGCATTTCATTGCGATCCTTGCCTATGAAACGCCGCTCGGTCTGAAAATCGATCCTTTCCTGACGGTGCTCTCGCTCGTCCTGGCCATTGTCGGCACCGGCATCGGCTTCGGGATGGCAAGCAGTGGCTGGGGCCGGTTTGCCCCGGAAGCCGGCGGGGCGCTTGTCGGCGCGGCAATCGCGGGGATGCACTATCTCGGCATGGCCGCCCTGCATGTCGAAGGCTTTGTCGAGTGGAACCCCTCCATGGTCGCCGCGTCCGTTGCGCTTGCCGTCGGGCTTGGCGCGCTGTCGTTGAACCGGGCGATGCGTCCCCTGACCCGCTGGTGCCACCACGGTGCGGCGGGCGTGTTCTTTCTCGCCGTTGTATCGCTGCATTTCACCGGTGTCGCGGCGCTGACCATCACACCGCTTGCGCCGGCCAATCCGGGAAGCCAGCCCGCTCTCTGGGCGCTTGCCTTTGCGGTTGCCGGCGTTGGAACGCTGGTCATTGGCATGGGGGTGGTGACCGCGCTGATCGACCTGCGCACGCGTTCTCTCGCCGATGCCGACCGGGTCCGCCTTTCGACCAGCGATCCCCTTACCGGACTGGGCAACCGGGCCCAGTTCAACCGCGCGCTGGAAGACGGCTGCAGCTGGGCGGATGCATCCAACGGCCAGTTCTGCGTCGTGCTCGTCGATTTCGATGACTTCAAGTCGATCAACCAGTTGCGCGGCTACAGCGCGGGCGATGCGTTCCTGTCGGCAATCGGGTCGCGGGTCCTTGAGGGTCTGCAATTTGGCGAGGTCGCGATGCGGCTCGGCGGCGACGAGTTCGTCGTCGTCAAGCGTCTCAGCGATGGCAGCTCCCTTCAGGGCTTTCTGGAGCGGCTGCGCGGCCTCTTCACCGATCCTGTCCGTGCCTCGGGGACCGCGCTTTCCTGTCCGGCGTGCATGGGCGTGGCCATCTATCCCGATCATGGTCTGTCGTCCTCGGATCTTCTGGCCAACGTTGGCCTCGCTCTGGCGCGGGCCAAGCACGACAAGCTGTCACCGGTACAATTCTGTGACACGGTGATGGATGCTGCGGAAAAGACGCGGCGAATGCTTGGCGTGCTCCTGCGCGGTGTCGTGGAGCGGGGGGAACTGGTCGTTCAATTCCAACCGCAATTCGATCTTCGAACAGGCGCGATCTCGGGCGCTGAAGCCCTGCTTCGCTGGACCCATCCGGTCCTCGGACCGGTGTCTCCGGCCGACTTCATCCCGGTTGCGGAAGAAAGCGGCCAGATTGCCGCGATCGGCGAATGGGTGCTGCGCGAGGCGTGCCGACATGCCGCGGCATGGCCGCGGCCGCTCAAGGTTGCCGTCAATCTCTCCGCTGTCCAGTTGCGTCAGGCGGACCTTCCGGAGCGGGTGGCCGCGATCCTCACGGAGACCGGATTGCCGGCCGGACGCCTCGAGCTCGAGGTGACCGAAACCTCCCTGATGGCGGACCCAGAGCGCAGCGTCGCCGTTTTGCGGCGCCTTCGCGAAAAGGGCGTATCCATTGCCCTCGACGACTTTGGCACCGGCTATTCGGCCCTGGCCAGCCTCCAGGTGTTTTCCTTCGACCGCCTGAAGCTCGACAAGAGCTTCGCCGGGGATCTCGTACAGTCGAAAGAGGCCCGCGCGATCCTGAAGACGGTGCTGCTGCTGGGCCAGTCGCTGTCGATCCCTGTCCTCGCCGAAGGGGTTGAAACCGAACCGCAGGCCGCGTTCCTGCGTGCGGCCGGATGCCCCACCGTGCAAGGCTTCCTCTATTCGCGCCCGCTCTCCGACGAGGCGCTTTGCGCCATGATCGTGGAGCAGGACGAGGCCGGATTCCACGCTGCGGTCGGCCACGGCTGAGGGCCGGGCGTCCCCGCGATATCGATAAATCGTCGCGTCCTGACCCTTCATCTTGAAAACATGAAAGTATGGGTGAAGTTTAGAATAATTCTAAATCATTGATTTTGCTTGTTTTTAAACTTGACTCCGAATGTCATGTAATTGTATTTCCGGGATATGGCCAATGAGGGCCACCCTTTGATGACGGGACCTTGACCCCCGTTGATTGGAGGCCGGAATGACTGACATGAGCTTTCGTCCCGCAGGCCTTGCCTGCGCGGGCGGCGAAACGGAACGCCTCGTCGTCGAGGGTTTGCGCCGCTGGATCGCGGGCTATCAGACCGGCAGCATCGCCTGCTGGGAACTCGCCTGGAATCTCTACGCCGCAAAGCTTGGCGTGGCGCGTGCAAGGCCGGTGATGACCGGGCTTGGCTGCTATGCGCGCGCGCTCAACGGCTATGCCAAATGCGGCTTTTGCCTGCTCCCCTACGATTGCGGGCGCCGCTGCCCGCATGAGGCTTTGGCCGTCGGTGTCGTGGCCGCCTGGCAATGCGGCGACCGCGACGCGGCCAGCGGCCTCGTCGAGGAACTCGTGGTGTCGCCCGGCCTGCCCGCCACCCTCGAGGCGGCGGCGCATTTCGCCGACACTCTGCGCCGGGTCGATCTGACCCTGCCCAACGCTCTGCTGCGCCCCTCTGTCTCGACGCTTCCGGCGCGAACCCATTCGCCGGCGGAAACCCGTCATTGATCGCTTCCCTTCGCCCGGCCGGTGCTGTCGGGTGTCCAACCAAAGGACTTCTTTCATGAAGACGACTGTTTTGATGGCGGCACTTGCCGGCTTTGCGCTGGCAGGTTCTGCCCGCGCGCAGGCGCCGGAGCCGGTGCTTGAGACCTATGCCGACATTGCCGCCGCCGCCTATGCGGATGCGCTGGCGACCGCCAGGACCCTTTCCGGCAAGATCGACGCGCTTGTCGCCGCGCCGTCCGAGGAAACCCTTGCGGAGGCGCGCGCGGCCTGGATTGCGGCGCGCCGGCCCTATCAGCAGACCGAGGTCTACCGGTTTGGCAATGCGCTGGTCGACGAATGGGAAGGCAAGGTCAATGCCTGGCCGCTGGACGAGGGGCTGATCGATTATGTCGATGCCGGCTATGGCAATGACTCACCGGAAAACGCCTTCTATACCGCCAATGTAATCGCCAATCCCACGCTTGAGCTCGGCGGGCGCACCATCGACGCCACGCAGATCACGCCGGCGCTCCTTGCAGAGGAACTGCAGGAGGCCGGTGGCATCGAGGCCAATGTCGCCACCGGCTATCACGCCATCGAGTTTCTGCTGTGGGGTCAGGACGTCAACGGAACCGGCCCCGGCGCCGGCGACCGCCCGGCGACCGATTTTGATCCGGACAATTGCACTGGCGGCAATTGCGAACGTCGCGCCGCCTATCTCAAGGCCGCGACCGATCTGCTGATTTCCGATCTCGCCGAGATGGCCGAGGCTTGGACGGCGGGAGGGGCAGCGCGTGCCGATCTTGCCGCCAAGGGGCCCGAAGGCGGGCTTGCCACCATCCTCACCGGCATGGGCTCGCTCAGCTACGGCGAACTCGCCGGCGAGCGCATCAAGCTCGGGCTGATGCTGCATGATCCGGAGGAGGAGCACGATTGCTTCTCCGACAACACGCATATGTCCCATCTCGACGATGTCATCGGCATGCGCAATGTCTGGCTCGGCACCTACGAGGGCTTTGCCACCGGGTCTGTCGAGGGCACGTCGCTTCGTGACTATGTCGCCGCAAGCGATCCTGCGCTTGCCGACGAGATGACGGCGAAGCTCGACGCAACGCTTGCCGCCTTCGAGGCGATGCGTGCCCGGGCCGAGACCGTCGAGGCTTATGACCAGATGATCGGCGAGGGCAATGACGAGGGCAATGCCGTCGTTCAGGCCGGCGTTGATGCGCTGGTCGCCCAGACCCGCACCATCGAAAAGGTCGTGACGGCCCTCGATCTCGGCGCCGTCGCCTTCGAGGGCTCCGACAGCCTCGATAATCCGGGCGCGGTCTTCCAGTAAATCTCACCCCGTGCCGCGGGCGCTGGACGGAGCGCCCGCGGCACGCCTGTCCCGGTCGCGCGCTCGGGGAGGGGGCGGCCTCAAGGTGTCTTGATGATGATCCGATCTAGAGTTCGGGCTGCGACCGGTGTGATGCTGGTTGCCGCCCTGCCGGCGTTTGCGGGCGATGCAGACCCTCTGCCGCATCGCGACGATCTGTCGATGAAGGACCGCGCCCGCGTGGCCCGTGTGCTTGCGCCGCCCGCCGACCCGGGCGCGCTGGAACCCTATGAGGAAATGCCGGGCGGAGCGGCGACCTCGCGGAAGCGATTGAACGCCAACGCCTTCTCCTTCCCTTCCGCCAATCTCTCGTTCTCCGGCGAGCGCGACTTCGCGCTGGGAAACGGGCTGTTTGAAAAATTCTGGGTGTCGTCACCGGCCTCCACCCGGGCCTCCGACGGTCTGGGACCGCTCTACAACGCGCGCTCCTGTCAGGGTTGCCATCTGAAGGACGGGCGCGGATTTCCGCCGGACGCGGGCGAGGACGCGGTCGCGTTGTTCTTGCGCTTGTCCGTTCCGCCGGCAACGGAAGCGGACCGCGCAAGGCTGGAGAGCGGGGCAGATCTCGTCCTGCCGGAGCCGACCTATGGCACCCAATTTCAAACCTTCGCCGTGCCCGGCCTTTCGGCGGAAGGGCGGCTTTCGGTCCGATACACGCCGAAGCCGGTGCGTCTCGATGACGGCACCGAGGTCGTGCTCCGCGAGCCGGCCTATGAGATGACGGATTTGGCCTATGGGCCGATGCACTCCGAGGTGATGATCTCGCCGCGCGTTGCCCCGCCGATGATCGGGCTCGGTCTGCTGGAGGCGATCCACCCCGGAGACATTCTGGCACTGGCCGATCCGCACGACAGGGACGGCGACGGCATTTCGGGCCGCCCGAGCTGGCTCGGCGAGACCGGCACGGGCACGGCAGTGCTCGGCCGCTTCGGCTGGAAGGCATCGGCGCCGAGCGTGCGCGCGCAATCCGCCGGTGCCTTCGCCGGAGACATCGGCATTTCGACCCCCGATGTGCCGCATCCCTATGGAGACTGCACGGCGCGCCAGACGGCCTGTCTCGACATGCCGACCGGCGAGCAGGCGGACCTTGGCGAAAGCGAGGCGCCCGACCCGGTGCTGGAACTGGTCGATTTCTACGCCAGAAATCTCGCCGTGCCGGCAAGGCGGCAGGCCCGCGATCCCGAGGTTCTCGCCGGAAAGGCGCTGTTCTCGTCGCTGGGCTGTAACGCATGTCATAATCCGAAATTCGTTACTTCCCGACAGGCCGCGCAGCCGGAACACAGGTTCCAGCTGATCTGGCCCTATTCGGACCTCTTGCTGCACGACATGGGTGAGGGGCTGGCCGACAACCGCCCCGCCGGAACCGCCACGGGACGCGAGTGGCGCACGCCGCCGCTCTGGGGGATCGGCCTCACCCGGCTTGTCGGCGGTCGCGAGGCCTATCTTCACGACGGACGCGCCCGCACGCTCGAAGAGGCGATCCTCTGGCACGGCGGCGAGGGGCAGGCGGCCCGCGATAGCTATGCGGCTCTGGTCAAGGAAGACAGGGAGCGGCTGTTGCGCTTCCTGGGATCGCTGTAAGCGTGCGGCCGGGGTCCGCCCCGCCGTCTGGACGAACAGGAAAGGGTCCGATCATGAGATCCCTGCGAAAGATTGGCCTTGCCGGCTTGATCGCCTTCGTCGCGATGGGGGCGGCGATCCGCGGCACGGTTGCCGAGGGGGCGCAAGACGGTGCGGGCGCTGCGGACTATTCCGCGCTGGTGCCGAGGCTTGTCGGCGACTACGCCGTGCCGGCCGCGCGCGATCTGGAGGCGCGGCTTGGTGTCTTGCGCGACCGCATTGCCGATCTGTGCAAGGAGGCGGGCACCGGCACGGCCGCCGACGCTGCGGCGCGCGCGTTCGATGCGGCCTTCGCCGAAACGGTTGCCGCCCATGGCCGGCTCTTCGTGCTGCGTTTTGGGGCGCTCGCGGAGGACACCCGGCTGGAACGGCTGGCCTTCGTGCCCGACCGGCGCGGCGTCGTCCGTCGTCAAGTGACCCGGCTTCTTGCCGATCCCGATTCTGTCGCCACCGATGCCGCGTCGCTTCGGGACAAGAGCGTCGCACTCCAGGGCCTCTCCGCGCTGGAATGGATCGCCTATGACGCCGATGGCTCCGTTGTGCTTGGAGTCAACGACGCGGGACGGGCGTTTCGCTGCGCCTATGCCGGTGCCATCGCCGCGCGGATGGTCATACTCGCGGGCGAAGTCGCCGAGGCCTATCGCGCGCCGGCAGGACAGACCGCGATGTTGCTGGCGCCGGGACCCGGCAACGCGCTGGCGCAGGATCCGCATGCGGCGGCCGGGTTTGTGTTCCAGCAGATCGTGACCAGCATCTCCTTGTTGTCCGATCAGGTCCTCGCACCCGTTCTGGAGGAGGGGCCGCCAGCCGCACGCGCGGCGAGGGCGCCGTTTGCGCGTTCGCATCATGCGCTCCTGCATCTGCGCGCCTCTCTTCGCGGGATCGGGACGGCCTTGCGCACGGCGGGCTTTGCAAAGATGGACGCGGATGCAGCCTGGATCGGCGACACGCTGGCCTTCGAGACGAACAATGCGGTCGCCGCGCTTGAGGTCCTTCCGTCCGATCTGGCGAGCGTGCTTGCCGACCCCGAGCAGCGGGCGAGCCTCGCCTATGTCGCGCTCGTTCTGGACGGACTGGAACGAACGGTTGGCGGCGAACTGGCCGGCCACCTCGGATTTCAGGGAGGCTTCAATGCGCTTGACGGAGATTGACCGCCGGCATCTGCTTCGCCACCTGTTGTCCGGGATCGGCGCCGCGGGTCTTGCCGGCACGGTGTTCGGCGCAGCCGACGCGGCCGGGCAGTACGACGACGATCCGCTCTATGTCGCCGCAAGGCGCGAGGCGGACGGGTCGCATGCCGTGGCCGTCGTCGGGCTCGACGGGCTGGACCGGCTGGTCATTCCCCTGCCCGGACGGGGCCACGATGTGACCGTCTGCCGGACAACCGGCCGCTGCCTCGCCTTCGCGCGGCGGCCTGGAACCTTCGCGGTCATCTTCGACCCCCTGGGCAAAAACCCGCCGTCCGCCTTTGCCGCCGTGCCCGGCCGGCACTTCTACGGTCACGGCGCCTTTTCCGCCGACGGACGGCTCGCCTATGCCACCGAAAACGACTATGCGGCACGACGCGGCGTCATCGGCGTCTACGACGTGTCGGGCGACAGGCCGCGCCGGATCGGCGAATTCGACAGCGGCGGCATCGGGCCGCACGACATTCTGCCGATGCCGGACGGACGCACGCTGGTGGTGGCCAACGGCGGCATCGCCACCCATCCGGACACCGGGCGCAAGAAGCTCAATCTCGACGACATGCATCCGAACATCGCGCTGATCGACAGTGCGACCGGGGATCTTCTGGGACGGGTGGACGGAGAGGCCGGCCTGAGCCGGCTCTCGTTGCGTCATATGGATGTCGGGGCGGATTCGCGCGTCTGGATCGGCGGTCAATATCAGGGTTCAACGAGCGAGCACCCGCCGCTGATGGCCTCGCTCGATCCGGGCGAGGGACGCCTGCGACTGCATGACGTGCCAGACCAACTGAAGCCGGAGCTTGCAAACTACATCGGTTCGGTGACGCTCAACCGCGACGGCAGCGTGGTTGCCGCCTCCTGTCCGCGCGGCGGTCGTGTGCTTTACTTCTCCGCGCGCGACGGCGCGTTTCTGGCAAGCCAGGTTCGCAGGGACGCCTGCGGTCTTGCTCCGCTCGACGCCCGTTCGTTTCTGGTCTCCGATGGCGAGGGCGCGCTTCTGGAAAGCGCCAGCCCGAACGGGGCGCCGCTGCTTGTGGCCGCGCGGGCCGGCCTTGCTTGGGACAATCATCTGGTCGCCGTGCCGGCGACACGCTGACCGGCTCAGCCGATATCGGTGAAGTCGATCTCCGCCATGAGGTCGCCGGCGAGATCCTCCAGCGCCTGCGACAGCGCGCCGGTCTCAAGGTCGACGGGAAGCACCACGTCGACCTCGGCGCGGAACATCCGCTCGCCGCTCATTGATCCGGCATAGACCTCGGTCGACAGGTTGGTAATGCTGACCGAGTGGTCGGCGAGCGCCGCCGACAGGGCCTGGACGATGCCGGAATGGTCCTGGCACATCACGCTGATGCGGGCGGCCTGTCCGTGCGATTCGTGATCCGTCTCGCCACGCTTCACGGTGATGGTCAGGCCGTCTCCGGCAAGCGCTGCCAGTCCGCTTTCGAGAGCGGCGATCCGGGTGTCGGGCGCTTCCACCCGCACGATGCCGGCAAATTCGCCCGCCAGGCGCGCCATGGAACTCTCGATCCAGTTTCCGTCATGGCTGGCGACAACGTCGGCGATCCGGCGCACGAGGCCGGGCCTGTCGTCGGCGATCACGGTCAGGACGAGTGAAACTGTCGACATGGTGCGTCTCCCCTTGTGTTTTGCGGGCAGACTAGAACATCGGGCGCAAAAGTGGGACCGGTTTTCGGGTCCGAGGGCGGTGCAGCACCGAGAGGGGCGTGCGGTGTTACGAAGCCTTGCGCCGGGCCGGGACGTTCCGCGTTCCGAAGGCAACGGTGTAAAGTTGCTCGGCGATCGAGGACAGCTTGTTCAAGACCTTGAGCGGCAAGCGGGCATAGGTCGGCACCACCGTATGGCAGAAGGCGACCTTTCGGACATAGCTCGGCACATGCCATTCGAACCATGTGAAGGCCGGAAAATAGGCCGTATCGCCTGCGGTCAGTTCGCGGACCTCGCCGTCGGGACCCGTCACGGTGACGCCGCCCTCCAGAATGAACACCGCTTCCTCGCAGCCGAAATACCAGTTGAACCGGCCGGCCGTGCAGTCCCACACGGCCATGGTCGCGCCTGCGTCAGACCCTTCCGCGATCTGCGCGACCCGGGCCTCGGGCGCGCCTTCCAGGATCCAGTCGGGATCGATCGGGGCGGGGGCAAGCTCCAGCCCGTCGAGGCGCGCGTGGGTGAGACCGGCCGCGGTGCGTGCGGAGCTTGGCAGGAGTGACGATTGTCCTTTGCCGGTGAGCATATGCGGCGCATTCCCTGTTCGATGGATCAGCCCATGCACGCTAGACGGGAAATGGTGAAGATCCGGTTTCGCGCTTTGCGACAATTGTTCCTTTTCGACGGGCGGTGCCAGGGGGCGTCGCGATTCGGGCTTGATGGCCGCGCGCCCCTCAACTAGCGTGCGCGGCCTGGGAACACTTCCCTTCGACGGCGTCCCGAAAGGGGCTGAAAACGAGTCCGGTGGCGACCGACCCAATTCGGGGGTCCAGTCCGGAGCTGTCCGACCGGTGACCTGGCTTGCGCGCAAGACGCGGGGTCGGGATGTGCGGCCGGTCGACCGGTTTCCAGTCTCCCGGATCAGCATCGTTGCAGGGGCATGCCACAGTTCACCCGTGCGTTTCGCAAGGGTCGATGAGGGAGCCTATTGAGATGAAACGCATATTTGCCTCGTCTGCCGGTCTGGCGCAGCTTGCTGCGAGTGCGACCGCCGCGCAGGCTCATGGCGGGCATGTCGGCGAACTGGCCGGTCACGCGCATTGGGTCGGCATCGCCGCCGTCGCCGCAGCAGCCGCGCTCGCCGCCGGTGTGGCGCTGGCAGGACGCGCCCGGCGCGGCGCATCGCAAGACGACAACACGGATACGGCGGACGCGAAGCCGGAAGAGAGTGCAGCATGATGGCGGATGCATTGATGGACCCGGCGCAAAACGGTGAAAAACTCGGCCTGATGATCTGCGGCCACGGCAGCCGCAATCGCGGCGCGGTGCAGGAGTTCGCACAGCTCGCCGAAGGCCTGCGCAGCCGCTTTCCCGGCTGGCCGGTGGAATACGGCTACCTCGAGTTTGCCAATCCGGTGATCAAGGACGGTCTGGACAAGCTGCGCGATCAGGGCTGCACGCGCATCCTCGCGGTGCCGGGCATGCTGTTTGCCGCCGGTCACGCCAAGAACGACATCCCGTCCGTTCTCAACACCTATCAGGCCCAGCACCCGGGCGTGACCATCGACTACGGCCGCGAACTGGCCGTCGACCCGCGGATGATCCGCGCCGCCGGCGCGCGTATCCAGGAAGCGCTCGACGCCAGCGACAGCGACGTTCCGCTGCATGAGACGCTGCTGATGGTGGTGGGTCGCGGCGCCTCCGACCCGGATGCGAATTCCAACGTCGCCAAGATCACCCGCATGCTGTGGGAGGGCTTCGGCTTCGGCTGGGCGGAGACCTGCTATTCCGGCGTCACCTTCCCGCTGGTGGAGCCGGGGCTGGAACATGCCGCCAAGCTCGGCTATCGCCGGATCGTCGTCTTTCCGTATTTCCTGTTTTCCGGCGTGCTGGTGTCGCGCATCTACAACCGCACCGACGACGTCGCGGCACGTCATCCGGAGATCGAGTTTCTCAAGGCGGGCTATCTGAACGACCATCCGCAGGTGATCGACACGATGGCGGACCGGGTGCGCGAGATCCTTCAGGGCTCGAACCTGATGAACTGCCAGATGTGCAAATACCGCGAGCAGGTGCTCGGCTTCGAAGAGGACATCGGCCGGGCGCAGGAAAGCCACCACCATCACGTCGAGGGACTTGGTGCGGAAGCCGAATGCCAGCTCTGCGACGTGACCTGCACCGGCGCCTGCGAGGCCCAGCCGCGGGAGCATCATCATCACCACCATGGCGATGGCCATGACCATCACCACCACGATCATGGCGACGGTCATCACCACCATCATGACCATCACCATCCGGTCTATCCGCATGCGGATCATCCCCTGGGGCCGAAGTCGATGAGGCGCGACGGGTGAGCATGACGCCTGCCGGCAGCTACGACTACGAACGCGATCCGGCGGCGATCTATCGCCAGTCCTTTGCCATCGTGCGCGCCGAAGCCGATCTCGAGGCCGTGCCGTCGGAGCTTCATCCGGCGGCGATCCGCATCATCCACGCCTGCGGCATGCCCGATGTGGTCGCCGATCTCGCGTGGAGCGCGGGCGTCGCGCAGGCGGTTGCGGGCGCGCTGGCAAAGGGCGCGCCGGTTCTTGCCGATGTGCGCATGGTGACGGAAGGCATCATCGCGAGCCGCCTGCCCGCCGCCAACGAGGTGATCTGCACGCTGAACGACGCGCGCGTGCCGGACTTTGCCAAATCGCTTGCGACGACCCGGTCCGCTGCCGCGGTCGAGCTCTGGCGCGAGCGGCTCGACGGCGCGGTCGTCGTCATCGGCAACGCGCCGACGGCGCTGTTTCACCTGCTGGAACGGCTCGCCGACTGGGACGTCCGCCCGGCGGCGGTCCTTGGCTTTCCGGTCGGGTTCGTCGGCGCGGCGGAATCGAAGGACGCGCTCGCCGACAATCCCTTCGGCCTTCCCTATCTGGTGCTGCGCGGCCGGCGCGGCGGATCGGCGATTGCTGCAGCCGCGCTCAACGCGCTCGCCGGTGGCGTACCGGAGGAGGCCGCACCGTGAGCGAGGAGGCTTCGACTGACGCGGGCGCGATGTCAGCCCCCTGGCTGACGCTGATCGGTCTCGGCGAGGACGGCTGGGACGGCCTGTCGCAAGTCGCACGCGCCACCCTGCGCGATGCGACGAGGGTTTACGGCGGGGCGCGTCACGCGAAACTCCTCGTCGTCAACGGCATCGACGTCACGCCCTGGCCCTCGCCCTTTCACGAAGGCCTGGAGACGCTGCTTTCGGCGCGCGGCACGCCGACGGTGGTGCTTGCCAGCGGCGATCCCATGTGGTTCGGCGTCGGGGCAACGCTTGCCCGCCGTCTGTCGCCCTCCGAGATGATCATCCTGCCGGGGCAGTCCTCACTGTCGCTTGCCGCGTCCCGTCTTGGCTGGCCGCTGCAGGACGTCGAGATCGTGTCGCTGCATGGCCGGGCCATCGACAGTTTGCGCGCGCATCTCTGTCCCGGCGCCCGTTTGCTGTGCCTGACCTCCAACGGCGCGGCTGTCGATGCGATTGCCGACCTTCTGGCCGACGAGGGCTATGGCGCAAGCCGGCTGACGGTTCTGGAACATCTGGGCGGCCCGCGCGAGCGCATCGTCACCGGCACGGCGGAAAGCTGGGACGATGCGGTTGCCGATCTCAACGTGCTGGCGATCGAGGCAAGGGCCGTGCGCGACACGCCGTTGCGCGCCCGCGTGCCGGGACTTCCGGACAACGCCTTTCGCCACGACGGCAAGATCACCAAGCGCGAGGTGCGCGCCGTCACGCTTGCTCGCCTCGCGCCGGTTCCCGGAGCGCGTCTGTGGGACATCGGCGCCGGCTCGGGCGCGGTCTCCATCGAATGGCTGCGCGCCGCGCGCGGCACCTCGGCCATCGCGCTGGAACCCAACGACGAGCGTCGGGCCGTGGCACTTGCCAATGCGGCCGCCCTCGGCACGCCGCAGCTTGACCTGCGCAGCGCTGCGGCGCCGGAGGGGCTGGATGGGCTCGAGCCGCCGGACGCGGTGTTTCTGGGCGGTGGCCTCACGGCACCGGGCATCGTCGATGCCGTCTACGGGGCGCTTGTTTCCGGCGGCCGGCTGGTTGCCAATGCGGTCACGCTGGAAAGCGAGGCGGTGCTTTTGGCGGCCCACGCGCGGCTTGGCGGGGACCTCACCCGCATTGCCATTTCCCGGGCAAGCCCCGTCGGCGGCCTCACCGGCTGGCGGCCCCTGATGCCCGTCAGCCAATGGAGCCTGGTGAAACCGTGAGCGATGCTTCCAAATCCGCGGTGCAGCCTGCCGCCGGCACGCTCTATGGTGTCGGTCTCGGTCCGGGCGACCCGGAGCTGATGACGCTGAAGGCGCATCGGCTGATTTCCAACGCGCGCATCATTGCCTATCCCGCGCCCGACGATGGCGAGAGCTTCGCCCGCTCCATTGCGGCGGACGCAATCCGTGCCGATGCGCGCGAGATCCCCATTGTCGTGCCGATGCGCGTCGAGCGCTTTCCCGCGCAGGCCGTCTACGACAAGGCGGCCGAGGAGATCGGCGCGGCACTCGCCGCCGGCCACGATGTGGTGACCCTGTGTGAGGGCGACCCGTTCTTCTACGGCTCCTTCATGTATCTGTTCGAGCGCCTGTCGCCGCGTTTTGCCTGCGAGATCGTGCCGGGTGTCACCTCGCTGACCGCCTGTGCCGCGCGGCTCCAGCGCCCGCTGACCGCCCGCAACGACGTCCTCACCGTGATCCCGGGCCCGCTTTCGGATGACGAAATCCGGCCGCGGATCGAGGCGGCCGGCGCCGTGGCGATCATGAAGGTCGGCCGCCATCTGGACCGCCTCGCCCGGCTGCTCGACGACATGGGACTTCTTGCCCATGCCGGCTATGTGGAGCGGGCGACACTGGCGAGCGAGAAAGTGATGCCGCTTGCCGACATTCGCTCCGACGCCGCACCGTATTTTTCCATGATCCTGATCTACAAGGGAGATGAAGCGTGGATGCTTCCGCCGCAATCCTCGTCCTGACGCCGGCTGCCGAGGCGACCGCTCGCCGGGTGGCGGCCGCGTTGCCTGGCGCGACGCTGCACGGCCTTGCCCATCGGGTGCCGGGCCTCGATGCGTCCTTTGCCGAAACGCTCAATCATATCCGCACGCTCTATCAGGCGGGCACGCCGATCATCGGCATCTGCGCCTCCGGGATCCTTATTCGCGCGCTGGCCGCAGTGATCTCCGACAAGCGGCTCGAGCCGCCGGTGCTTGCGGTCTCGGAGGACGGTGCAAGCGTGATCCCGCTGCTTGGCGGGCACCGCGGCGCCAATTCGCTGGCGCGACAGGTCGCAGAGGCGCTGGACGGTCACGCGGCGATCACCACCGCCGGCGACACGGCACTCGGGATCGCGCTGGATTCCCCGCCGGCCGGCTGGTGGCTCGCCAATCCCGAGCACGCCAAGGGCTTCATGGCGGAGCTTCTGGCAGGCAGCGCGGTCAGGATCGAGGGCAATGCGGACTGGATCGCGCGCTCGCGGCTCGCGATCTCCGACAAGGCCGATCTGACGATTTGCCTGACCGAAAAACGCCGCGTGCCCGATGACAGGACGCTCGTCTATCACCCGCGCCGTCTGGTGGTCGGGGTCGGCTGCGCGCGCGGCTGCGACGCGGAAGAACTTGTCACGCTCGTGCGCGAGACGCTGCTCGACGCAGGCCTGGCGGAAGGCGCCGTGGCGCTTGTCGCAACGCTCGATCTGAAGGCCGACGAGCCGGCGATGAACGCGCTGGCTGACGCGCTCAAGGTGCCGCTGCGGGTGTTCGACGCCGCGACGCTGGAGGCCGAGACGCCCCGACTGCAAACGCCGTCGGAGGTCGTTTTCGCCGAGGTCGGCTGCCACGGGGTGAGCGAGGGGGCGGCCCTTGCCGCCGTCGGCGCGCAAGGGCGCTTGCGCGTTGCCAAGCGCAAGACGGCGAATGCCACCGTCGCCGTGGCCGAGGCGCCGGCGCCGCTGAAACCCGCCGAGATCGGCCGCGCGCGCGGCCGGCTGTCGGTGATCGGCATCGGTCCGGGGCGCGACGACTGGCGCACGCCGCAATCCTCCCGCCTTCTGGCGGAAGCCGATGAGATCGTCGGCTATTCGCTTTATCTCGATCTCGTCGCGCCGCTCATTCAGGGCAAGCCGCGTCACGCCTTTCCGCTTGGCGCGGAGGAGGAGCGCGTGCGCTTCGCGCTGGAGCGCGCCGGCGAGGGGCGGTCGGTCGCGCTGGTCTCGTCGGGAGATGCCGGCATCTACGCCATGGGCGCGCTGGTCTTCGAACTGCTCGACAGGCCGGTGACCGACGGTGGCGTCTCGGATGCGGCGCGGCGGATCGAGGTGATCAACGCGCCCGGCATTTCCGCGCTTCAGGCGGTCTCCGCGCTGATCGGCGCGCCGCTCGGCCATGACTTCTGCACGATCTCGCTTTCCGATCTTCTGACCCCCTGGGAGGCCATCGAGCAGCGCCTCAAGGCGGCCGCCGAAGGCGATTTCGTCATCGCCTTCTACAATCCCGTCTCCAAGCGCCGCCGCACCCAGCTTGCCGCCGCCCGCGAGATCTTGCTGGCGCACAGGCCTGCCGATACGCCCGTGGTGCTCGGCGTCAACCTGGGCCGCGAGGGCGAGACGGTCCGCGTCACTACGCTGGAAGCGCTCACCGTCGACGAGGTCGACATGCTGACCACCGTGCTTGTCGGCTCATCGGCGTCGAGGGCGGTGATGACAGGCAGCGGCAAACCCTTCGTCTACACGCCGCGCGGCTACGCCAAGCGCATCGAGGAAAAGCTATGACCGTTCATTTCATCGGCGCGGGGCCGGGCGATCCGGATCTCATCACCGTGCGCGGGTTGAAGCTCATCCAGAGCTGCCCGGTCTGTCTCTATGCCGGCTCGCTGGTGCCTGAAGCGATTGTCGAGGCGGCCCCTGAGGGCGCACGCGTGATCGACACGGCGCCGATGACGCTCGACGAGATCATGGCCGAGATCGAGGCGGCGCATGCGCGCGGCGAGGATGTCGCCCGCGTTCATTCCGGCGACCCCTCGCTCTACGGCGCGATCGCCGAACAGATCCGCCGCCTCAAGGCCAAGGACATCCCCTTCGACGTCACGCCGGGCGTGCCGGCCTTCGCGGCCGCCGCCGCCGCATTGGGCCAGGAACTCACCGTTCCCGAAATTGCCCAGACCGTGATCCTGACCCGCACGGCGATGAAATCCTCCGCCATGCCCGAGGGCGAGGATCTGGTAACGCTCGGCCGGTCGGGCGCGACGCTTGCGATCCATCTGTCGATCCGCAATCTGCGCGAGATCGAGCGCCAGCTCAGCCCCCTCTACGGGGCCGATTGCCCGGTGGTGGTCGCCTATCGCGTCGGCTGGCCGGACCAGGCCTTCATCCACGGCACGCTCACCGACATTCGCGACAAGGTGCGCGAGGCCAAGCTCACCCGCACCGCGCTGATCTTCGTCGGCCGTGCGCTGGAGCCTGCAGCCGACTTCCGCGACAGCGCGCTCTATCACGCCGACCATGTCCATGTGCTGCGCCCCAAGCGCAAGGCAAAGAGCTGATTTTCCAGCCGAATTTGCACAAGCCACCAGTCTTCCCCTAGGATCGGCCAAGTCGAACAGGGGAGGACTGCCATGTCGCCGGAAAATCCGTTGCTTGTGCGCGCCATCTCGCTCGGGGGCGACAAGCGGAAGATCACCGAGTTTTACGACGAGTGGGCGAAGGCCTACGATCACGACATGATCGACACCATCGGCTATGTCGGCCACGTGGTCACGGTCGAGGCGTTGGCGCCGCTCGTCTCCGGCGACGCGGAAATTCTCGATGCCGGCTGCGGCACCGGTCTCGTTGCCATCGAGCTGAAGAAGCGCAACCCGGACCTGCGGATCGACGGCATCGATCTGACGCAGGGCATGCTCGACGAGGCCGCGAAAACGGGCGCCTACCGCCGGCTGGTGCCCGGCGATCTGACGAAGACGCTTCCCTTTCCCGACAACAGCTATGACGGCATCATCAGCGCCGGCGTCTATACCAACGGCCATGTCGGGCCGGAGGGGATCGAGGAACTCGTGCGCGTCGCGAAGCCCGGTGCGCCCATCGTGCTGACCGTGCGCGATACGGCCTGGGAGGCGGACGGCTTTGACGTTCATATCGCCGATCTGGAAAAGGCCGGACGCATTCGGGTGCGCGAGATCACGCACAGCCCCTATCACGCCAACGAGGGGATCTTCTGCCATTTGTGCACGCTGGAAGCGGTGTGACGGCGGGGCGCATCCGCTCGCCGATTTGTAATTTCGTTCAATATTTCCTAGGCTTGTCGAATATCAGCCAAAGGAGAGACACGCCATGGAGCCGGACAATCCGCTCTTGAAACGCGCCTATGCCCTTAATGGCAACGCCCGCGAGATCCGCGCGCTCTACCGCGACTGGGCCGAGAGCTACGATGCCGACACGGTCGAGGGCATGGGCTATGTGGCGCCGGACGAGGCTGCCGCAGTCCTTGCCGGCGAACTCGACGGGACCGCGCTGGTGCTCGATGCCGGCTGCGGGACGGGCCTGGTCGGCGAGGCGCTGAGCCGGCAGGAGGTCTCCGGTCTGCTGATCGACGGCATCGACCTCAGCGCGGGCATGCTGGAACAGGCGGCGGAAAAGAATGTCTACCGCAAGCTGTCGGAAGCCGATCTCACCAAGCCGCTCGACATGCCCGCAAACAGTTACGACGGTGTCGTCAGCGTCGGCGTCTTCACCAGTGGCCATGTCGGGCCGCAGGCGATGGAGGAGCTTGCGCGCGTTGCGCGACCCGGCGCGCCGGTGGTCGTCACCGTTCACGAAAAGGTCTGGGAGCCGGACCGCTATGCCGACCATCTGAAGGCGATGGAGAAAAGGGGGCTGGTGCGCGTGCGCGCCATTCGCGATGCCGCCTATCATGAAAAGGAAGGCTATTCCTGCAAGCTATGCGTTCTGGAAGCTGCGTGAGGCGCGCTTAGCGCCCGCAAATGACATGGGCGAAGGAGCCCATGACGGTTCCCACCCGCAACCCCATGTCGGCAAGCGCTGCGCCGGTGGCGTCTTGGGCCGAAAACAGCCGCTCCGCCGCGCCCTCCTGCGTGGTCGAGGCATAGTGGAACTCATGCGCCGCGAGCGGGCCGGCAAAGGGTGTGGGCCCGAGCGGTGTCAAAACCCGGTAGCCGAGGTGCAGCTTGCGCTTGGCGAAGCTCGTCTCCAGCGGCAGGAGCCCGGCCATGGCGTGGCGGGTTCCCTCCGCGTCGGTCAGGCCTTGCCCCAGCGTCATGTAGCCGCCGCACTCGCCATAGACCAGCGCGCCGCGCGCTGCAGCGGCCCGCAGGCCCTCCAGAAAGCTCGTGGCGGCGGCAAGCTTGCCGGTGTGCAGCTCCGGATAGCCGCCCGGCAGATAGACGGCATCGGCGGTCGCATCCGGGGCCTCGTCGGCAAGCGGAGAGAACACCGTCAGTTCCGCGCCCGCCGCGCGCCAGCCCTCAAGCAGATGCGGATAGCAAAAGGCGAAGGCGATGTCGCTGGCAATGGCGATCCGTTGGCCGGGCGGCGGCAGCAGCGAGGGGGCCGGTGCCGCCGCAACAGGGGCTGAGAGCGCGCGCAGCGCGTAGAGGTCGATATGTTGCGTGCAGATCGCGGAGGCTGTCTCCAGGA
This sequence comes from Stappia stellulata, assembly GCF_020176715.1. Lineage (GTDB taxonomy): Bacteria > Pseudomonadota > Alphaproteobacteria > Rhizobiales > Stappiaceae > Stappia. The sequence continues at coordinate 52,959 of NZ_JAIVMF010000007.1, forward strand.
ACGCCCCGAGATCGGCGTGTTCCTCCGCCTGCACCAGACCCAGATGCCGTTCCGGGAGCGAAAGGGCGCCATCGCGCGGCAGCGCGCCCAGAACCGGAATCCCGAGCGGGGCGAGGGCTGTGCGCAGCATCGCCTCGTGGCGCGGACTGCCGATGCGGTTCAGGATCAGCCCGGCGATGGTGATATCCGCGCGGTGGTCGCGAAAGCCGCGCACGAGGGCTGCGACCGATTGCGCCTGTTTCGCGCAGTCGATGACGAGCACGACCGGAAGGCTCAGGATCGCCGCAAGATCCGCCGCCGATCCGCTCCCGTCCGCCGCCCCGTCGAACAGCCCCATCGCGCCCTCGACGAGCAGGAACTCCGCGTCCTGGCCGAAGCGCGACGCCAGTCCCCGGATCGCGCCGGGCTGCATGGCCCAGGCATCGAGGTTGACGCAAGGGCGTCCGCTGGCGGCTTCATGAAATCTCGGGTCGATGTAGTCCGGGCCGGATTTGGCGGAGGCGACACGCACCCCGGCGCTCTTCAGCGCGCGCAGCAACGCAAGCGTCAGCGTCGTTTTGCCCGCGCCGGAGCCCGGTGCCGCGATCAGCAGGCCGCCCGGCGCGCTCATCCGGTTTCTGAAGCTTGCCTGAGATCGAGCGGGTCGGGATCGAGACTGCGCCCGGCAATGGCGCCCAGCCAGTCGAGTCCGGCGCGCAGGCGCACGACCTCGCCGACGCAGACGATGGCCGGCGGTTCCAGCGTGGCCGCGGCGGCGTCCTCGGCGGCCCGCGAAAGCGTGGTCTCCAGCACCTGCTGATTGGCGAGCGTGCCGTTGCAGACGATGGCCACCGGCTCGTCGGCGCCGCGTCCGGCGTCGAGCAGGTTCTGCGTGATCTGCGCCAGATGCTTCATCGCCATATACATGACGATCACCGGAGAGCCCTTGGCGATGGCCTCCCAGTTGATCGCCGAGGGGGCGAGGCCCGTCTGGTCATGGCCGGTCAGGAAGGTGACCGCCTGGTTGGTGTCGCGGTGGGTCGCCGGGATGCCGGCATAGGCAAGCCCGCCGATCCCGGCGGTCACGCCTGGAATGATGCGAAACGGCACGCCGGCGCCAACCAGCGTCAGCGCTTCCTCGCCGCCGCGTCCGAAGACGAAGGGGTCGCCCCCCTTCAGCCGCAGCACCCGGTGGCCGGCGCGGGCGTAGTCGATCAGCTTGAGGGAGATGTCGCGCTGCTTGGGGCTCGGCTTGCCGCCGCGTTTGCCGGCGTAATCGATGATCGCGCCGGGTTTGGCGAGGTCGAGAATGCTGGTGTCGACCAGCGCGTCATAGACGATGACGTCGGCGTGGCGCAGGCCGTTGAGGACATGCAGCGTCAACAGGCCGGGATCCCCGGGACCCGCGCCGGCCAGCCACACCCAGCCCGCCTCGAAATCGGGGAGGCGCAGCCGGGACGGGTCGAGGCCGTCTGTGAGATCGTTGGGCGTCGTTGTCATGTCTCTCCGGTTTTACGACGCACAGGCGCCCGCGCCAAGGTCAACTTGCGTCGCCTGTTATTGAAATCGCGACCTTGGTGCCCTTTGCCGTGACGCTCGTCGCGGCCCGCCCTATAGTCCCGCGCATGAACGCGAAGGCCACCACAGAGCTGCGCCGGGGATGGACGACGGGCGCCTGCGCCACGGCGGCGGCCAAGGCCGCCTATCAGGCGTTGCTGACCGGCGCCTTTCCCGATCCGGTCGAGATCGTCCTGCCCAAAGGCGAGCGTCCGGCCTTTGCGCTTGCCCGCGAGGAACTCGCGGAAGACGCGGCGCTGGCGGCCATCGTGAAGGACGCGGGCGACGACCCCGATGTCACCCATGGCGCGCTGGTGATCGCGCGGGTGCGCCTTGCCCCGGCCGGCAGCGGCGTGGTGTTTCGCGCCGGCGAGGGGGTGGGAACGGTCACCCGCGAGGGCCTGCCGATCCCGCCCGGCGAGCCGGCGATCAATCCGGTGCCCCGCCAGATGATATCGGCGGCCATCGCGGAGATAGCCGAAGCCTTTGGCGGCAGCGGCGATGTCGAGGTGGAGATCTCCATTCCCGGCGGCGAGGCGCTGGCACAAAAGACGATGAACCCGCGGCTCGGGATCGTCGGCGGATTGTCGATCCTAGGCACCACCGGCATCGTGCGGCCGTTTTCCTGCGCCGCCTGGATCGCCTCCATTCATCGCGGCGTCGACGTGGCGCGGGCCGCCGGGATCACCCATGTCATCGGCGCCACGGGGGCGACCTCGGAGACGGCCGCGCAGGCGCGCCATCCCGAGCTTCCCGAGATGGCCCTGATGGACATGGGCGACTTCGCCGGCGGCCTGCTCAAGTATCTGCGTGCACACCCCGTGCCGCGCCTCACGCTGGCCGGCGGCTTCGCCAAGCTGGTGAAGCTCGCCCAGGGCGCGCTGGATCTCCACTCCGCGCGCAGCCAGGTCGATTTCGAGGCCCTGGCCGAGGTGTTGCGCGGCGCGGGCGCCCGGCCCGAACTGGTCGAGGCGGCGCGCACGGCCAACACCGCCAAGGAAGTGCTCGACCGCGCCGAACGCGACGGCGTGGATGTCGCCGGCGCGGTGGCGCGCGCGGCGCACGCCTCGGTGCGCAAGGTGCTGCGCGACGCGCCGGTCGATCTGGAGGTCCTGGTGGTCGACCGCGCCGGCCGCATCGTCGCCGAAGTGCCCTTCGAATCCGCGCCGCCGGCATCGGAGGACGCGGGATGCGCCTGCTGATTCTCGGCGGAACCGGGGACGCGCGCGCGCTTGCAGCCCGGCTTGGCGAGGAGGAACGGCACTCGGTCATCGTCTCGCTCGCCGGTGCCGTGGCGCGTCCCGAGGTCTATGGCGCGCACACCAGAATCGGCGGCTTCGGCGGCGTCGAGGGCCTTGTGGCTTACCTGCGCGAAAATTCAATCGACGCGGTCGTCGACGCCACACATCCTTTCGCACGGACCATGTCCGCCAATGCGGTCGCGGCCTGCGACCGCGCGGGCGTTGCACTTTTGCGGCTCGACCGGCCCGAGTGGCGACCTGAGGCCGGCGACGACTGGAGGGAGGTCACCGATCTGGGCGAGGCGGTGGCGGCGCTTCCCCATGGCGCGCGTCCCTTCCTTGCCATCGGTCGCAAGGAAATCGGCGTCTTCGCGCCGCGCGGCGATCTTTTCTGCCTGATTCGGATGATCGACCCGCCGGCGCCCGACCAGCCGTTGCCGGCGGGACGGCTGGTGCTTGGCCGTCCGCCAGAGGACGCGCACGTCGAGGTCGCGGCGTTTCGCGATCACGGCGTGACCCATGTGGTCACCAAGAACAGCGGCGGCCCCTGGGGCTACGCCAAGATCGAGGCGGCGCGCCGCCTCGGGCTTCCGGTGGTCATGGTGCGGCGTCCGCCCTGTGCCGGCGCGCAGGCGGTTGCCGACACGCAGGCGGTTCTGGCGTGGATTGCACGCCTGTCGGAGCGATGCTGAGGGTCTTCAGGGTCAGGGTCAGGGTCAGGGACTAGCTGCGGGCGAAGCGGGACGAAATCCACAGGCCGCCGATCTTCCACAGATAGCGCACGACGCCCAGCGTGTATCGTCCTCCGAGGCGTTTTGGCTCCTGCAGGAAACGGAAGACCCATTCCAGCCCGTATTTGCGCATGGCGCTGGGCGCGCGCGCGACCTCGCCGGCGGTGAAGTCGAACAATGCGCCGACACCCAGCATGAGCGGGACGTCGAGGGAGGGGGCCAGCGCCTCGATGAGATGTTCCTGTTTCGGGTTTCCCATGGCGACCAGCAGGATGTCGGGGGCGGCCGAATTGATTCCGGCGACAATTTCCGCGTGGGAGTCGGGACCGAAATAGCCGTCGCGATGGCCGCAGATTACAATTCCGGGGTATGCGGCAGCGAATTCTTCGGCCGCGCGCGCGACGATTTCCGGCTTTGCGCCAAGCAGATAGACGCGCGTTCCCGACGGGGCCGCGGCGAGCAGGGCGGGCACGAAGTCGGTGCCGTTGAGATTGTCTGGAAAGCCTTCGCCGGTGAGGAGCCTGGCGCCGATTTCCGCGCCGATCCCGTCGTTGAGAACGAGAAAGCCGTCGAGCGTTTGCGCGAATTTCGGGTCGTCCATCGCCAGCAGCAGACCATGCGCATTGGCGAAGGCGACGCGCAGCGCCGGACCGTCCGGCACATGCGCCAAGAGCTCTTGAATGGCTTGCGCCTGTGTCAGTCTGGCCACGGCAACCGGGCCGATGCGAACCTGCGCCAGCGGCCTGGGTGCGTGTTCGGTTTGACGCTCGTTGCTCATGACCCTCGCTCTCGTGATGCGCGTCGCAGCATAGGCACCAAGTGCGAACCAGATGCTAATCTGCAGAACAATCGTGCTACAGTGTGAAAGGTTGGTTGGCGTTCAGACGCTTGCGCGGACTTGCGAATTGTTAACCATGTTCGGGCATTGCTGGGGGCATGTTACTTTTCGTCCGGGGCTGACCGAGTGGTGGCCCGCGGGATTGTCCAGGCGGCGCGCGACCATGATCGACATCTACCAGATTCCCGGCATCTTGCGGAAACGGATCGGATGGCTGTTTGTCCTGCCGGCCGTGATGACGACGCTGGCGCTCGGATTTCTCGCGCTCAAGACGCCGCAGTACAGCGCCAGCGCGGAGCTGTTGATCGAGCCGCGCGGTCTGCAGATCGTCGGCAACGACATTCTCGCCCGCGACAATGGCGATGCCCTGCAGCGTCTCGCCGTCGACAGTCAGACCTATGTGATTCTCTCCCAGGCGGTTCTGGAGGACGTCGTCGAGCGCCTCGACCTGACGGACGACCCCGCAATCACCAAGCTGCCCGGCGGCGGATTGCTGTCGCGGTTGCTTGGCCGGGGCGCGCCGACGCCGACCGAAGAAGACATTCGCGCCGCCGCGATCGCCGGCCTGAAGGACCGCCTGCAGGCGGTCCGCGTGGAGAAGGCTTTCGTCATCAACATCATCATGCGTCACCCCGATCGCTTCGCGGCGGCCGCGATCGCCAATGAGGCGGCGCGCGCCTATCTCGACGAGGCGCGGCGGTCGCGGGCGGATGCCACCTTGCGCGCCAGCGTCGCGCTGCAGGAACAGGCGGCCGACCTGAAGACTCGCGTCGAGGCGGCCGAGGCGGCCGTCGAGACGTTTCGGGCCGAGAACGGGCTGATCAGCACCGGCCAGCGCGGTCTCGTGGTCGATCAGCAGCTTCAGGACATCAACACCCAACTGACCCAGGCGCGGGTGGATCTGGAGCGGGCGAAATCGAACGCGGATCTGCTCAAGACACTGACCGTGACGGACATTGAGGCCGGCGGTCTGCCCGCCAATCTCCAGACCACGACCCTTGGATCCTTGCGGGTGCAGTTTGCCCGGATCGCCGAGCGCGAGGCGCAGGCGGCAACCACGCTTGGCGCCAACCATCCGCAACTGCGCGAATTGCGCTCGCAGCTCGACAACACCCGCCGCCTGATTGCCGATGAAATGTCGCGGGTGCGCCGGTCGGTCGACAGTGACCTGCAGCGCGCGCTGGCGAATGTCACGGCGCTGAAAGGCGAGGCGGACCGGCTCGCCTCGACCAACGTCGACCAGAGCCGCTCGCAGATCCGCCTCCGCCAGCTTGAGAACGAGGCCTCGTCGCTCGGAGCGGTGTATAATTCGTTCCTGAGCAGGGCCAATGAACTTCAGGAACAGCAGGAAATCGACACCAGCAATTCGCGGATTATCTCGCGTGCGGTGGCGCCGCTGAAGTCGAACGGACCGTCGGGCCTGATCGTCCTGGCCGCCGCCGCCGTCTTCGGCTTCGCGCTCGCCGCTGCGGGCAGCGTTGGCTGGGAGATGATCAACGGCAAGCTCGGGTCGGACCGGGAACTGGTGGAACGCACCGGCGTTCCGCTGATCGCCAGGCTGAGTGCGCCCGGAAGCGGCAAGGGGACCGCGCGCCTGGCGCGCTTCATGCCGGGCGAGAGCTCCGCGACCCGCACGTCCGAGCGCCAGCTTGCCGTTGCGCGCGTTGCCTATGCCTTGCGCCATGCCTTCGCGGAGGAACGTCCGGCCAATATCCTTGTGGTCTCCGCCGGCGAGGAGGCGGCGCTGTCGCCGCTGGTGCGGGCAATCGCCAGCGGTCTTTACGACATGGGCGAAGAGGTGTTGCTTGCGCGCACCGATGCGAATGCGGCCTTGAGTGCGCCGCGGCGCGAGATGCTGACCACGCGGGAGCCGAAGCGCACACGCCTGTCCAGCCGGCGGCGGGCCGGGCCCGCGCTTCAGGAGGATGGCTTCGCGCCGGCGGCACTGCGTGCGGGCGCGGCAGCGTCGCCCTTCACGGTGGAGCGTCTGGATGGACATGCCCATGTTCCCGGAGACGACCAGATCGGCGCCGGCGAGGATGAGTTCCTATTGATCGACGGCGGTTCCGCCTTGTCCAATCCCTATCTGCCGGTCCTGCTCGGGCAGAGTGACGCGATCCTGCTCGTCACCCACCTCGGGCAGACCTCGCGTCAGGATCTCGACAGGACATTGACGCTGCTGCAGCCGTGGCAGGACAGGATGATCGGCAATGTGGCGCTCGCAGCCTGATCACCCGCCGGCGTCCGCGCCTGTGTCGCGCGCGGCGTCGCTTCCGCCAGGCTTCTCGCCCTTCGTCGTGCGTGCGGACACCTATGACCTGTGGCTGCGGTCGGTCTTTGCCATCGTGATCGCGGCGCTGGTGTTCAACTGCTTCCTGGCGTTCGTCAACACGCGGGTGACCGGGATCTCGGCAAGCCATGTGATGCTCGTGGAAGTGCTCTTGATCGGCGTCGGCTTCCTGCTGGCGCTCGACCGGCGGGTCGATCTCTACGTCGTGCTGACGATCTATCTGACCTATATGGCGCTGATCCTGGCGATGCGGCCGGAGCTCGACCTGAAGGGGATCCGCGACGGGCTGATTCCGATCTGCTTCTATTTTCTCGGCCGCGGGGTGCGTGACATCCGCTCGGTCGACAAGCTGGTGCTTGCCTGCGCGGGGATTGTCATCGCCGTCGGCCTGTTCGAGTATTTCCTGCTCGACATCTTCCTCGCCAACATCAACATCAACGACTATTACATCGCCCGCGGCACCATCAACGCCGGCGACAATTTCACCGAAGGCTCGGACCTCTTCATCAGCGGAATTCGCCCCGAAGGACGAAACTTCTTCCCCTTCCTCGGCATCCACCGCGTGTCGTCGGTGTTCCTGGAGCCGGTGTCGATGGGCAACTTCGGCGCGTTTCTGGGCATGTGGGCGCTGTTTCGCAAGGACATGGCCCGTCGCAAGCTGCTGTTTGCCGCCTCCGCCACGGTGATCATCCTGGGCGACGCCCGCTTCGGCCTCTTCGTGTGCATTGCCTTTTTCGCGGCCTTCCTGGTCTATCGCTTCGTGCCGCGCGTCGTCTGGTGGCTGGTTCCGGCGATGTTCGCGCTGCTGCTGGTGCTCTACGGTCTGTCGACCACCCAGGTTAGCTGGCAGGACAACCTCGGCGGACGCTGGTTCCATTCCGCGCGTCTCTTTCTCAAGCTCGATCTCGCCGGCCTGTTCGGCATTTCCGGGGTGGAGACGTTTCTCGACGACAGCGGCTATGCCTATACGCTGCACCAGTTCGGCCTGATCGGCGTGGTCGCCATGTGGACCGCCTTCGTCTTCGTGCCGGTGCGCTCAAGCGATGCCTGGCGCTTTCGCGCGCTGGTGGTGACCTACATCAGCCTGCTGATGGTGGTGTCGAACTCGCTCTATTCGATCAAGACGGCGGCTCTGCTGTGGCTGTGCGTCGGCGCGACCGATGTCTGGAGGGGGTTTGCGGCGGACACGTCGGCCGCCTCACCGGAGCCGAAGGCGCCTTCACGGCCGCTTCAGCGCCCCAGAACCTCCCGGTACAGCGCCTCGTAGCGCAGGGCCGTTGCAGCCCAGGAATAGGCTTGCGCCTGCGCGATGGCGGTGTCGCGCGCTGCTTGCGGATCGGTTTCGATGACCGCGAAAGCGGCACGGATCGCCTCCGCCGTGCTGTCCGGATCGCCGTAATCGCAGAGCGTGATGCCGCTGTGCTTCTGTGCGAAGGCGGCGAAGGCGTCATTGCCCTCCACCACGCTCGACAGGCCCGCGCTCATCGCCTCGATCAGCGCGATGCCGAAGCCTTCATGGCGCGAGGCGCTGACGAACAGGCTGGCCTTGCCGAGCAGGTCGCGCATTTCCGCATCGCTCGGACCGACGTGCAGATCGACGTTGCCGGCAAGGCCGCGGTCCGCGACCATCGCCGCGATGTCGTCCCGGCTCCAGTCGAACGGCGTGCCGACGATGGACAGTCGCCAGTCCGGGTCGCTGGCGACGAGCCGCGCCATCGTGTCGAGCAGCAGGTCGACGCGCTTGTTGTGGGCCAGGCGGCCGATGGTGATCAGCGACTTCGCCGGTGCCGGCGACCCGGCGCCGGCGAACTTCTCGATGTCGACGCCGTTTTCGATCAGCCGCACCTTGTCGGGCGCAATGCGGGCGAAGCGCGCGTAGTCGCTTTCGCTGCAGCAGGCGAGCGCACCGTAGCGTCGGGCCGCCGCCTTGGTGATCGAGCGGAACCAGATCCGCTTGAGCAGCCGATAGTCGGGGCTGTGGAAGAAACCGCCATGGGTCGTTGCGACCAGCGGTTTGCGGTGCAGCCGGCGGGTGAAGGCCAGCGCATCGAAGAAGAAGTCGATGGCATGCACATGCACCAGATCGGCATCCGCAAGCTCCGACAGGACGCCCGTGCAAATGGGGTAACGCGTCGAGCCGATGTACGGCAGCCGCACCACTTCCGCGCCGTCGATGATTTCGCGTTTGGCAAGCTTGCTGCCGTCGCCGCGAAACAGCCGGTCGCAGGTGATGATGCGGATGCGCCGGAACCGGCCGCGCTGGCGCGCCACGAGACTTGCGACGAAATCCTCCAGGCCGCCGACGCTCGGCTTGTATTGCCGCACCACATGAACGAGCACCGCGTCGCGAAACGGCGACGCGTCGGCGGCGCGGGTCGGGTCGGCATCCGTCGGGGCAGGAGGAGCGATGTCCGCCGGTTTCATCCGCGTGCTCCCGTCGCCGCGAAGCGGCAGGCCCCGGGGCCGACCGCGACCGGGTCTCCGCCCCGCGTCGCGATGGCGCGGAAAAGCCCGTTCACGCCGCAGGCGGTATAGGCCGCACTGTCGTCGGTATATTCGCCGTTTTGCCGGGGCAGGAGGAAGCGCTCGTCGAGGTGGGAGGGAAACAGGCAGCCGGCCGTCGTCGTCACGGCACTGCGGAAACCGGCGGTCCGCACGATCTCCGCTTCGCGCCGGCCGCTGATCGACGGCGCGCCATAGGGATAGGCGAAATGGCCCACGTCCCGGCCCAGGCGGTCTTCCAGATAGGTCTTGTTGTCGAGGATGTCGCGGCGCACGCTCTCTCCATCGAGCAGCGCGAGCGCGCGGTGGGTGGTGGTGTGGGCGCCGATCTCGATAAGCGGGTGACGGTCGATCTCCACCATCTCGGCTTCGTCGAAGGCACGTGCCTCGACAATGTCCGGCAGCGACACGCCATGTTTTGCAAAGGTCGGTGCGAGCACGTCCGCTCTGTGAAAATCCTCCCAGACCCAGGCGGTTGCGCGGCGCAACGCGGCGGTCTTGGTCGCGCGGTCGGGGCAGGAAAACCGGACGCCCATCGGCTCGATCTCGACGCGGTCGTTGTCGAGGAACAAATGTTTCAGGCCCAGCCACCAGGCGTTGATCGTGCGCGTCACCATTTCCGTCGGCACGAAGATCGTCGCCGGCGCGTGGTGGCGTTCAAGCATCGGCAGCGCGATGTCGATGTTGGAGCGATAGCCGTCGTCGAAGGTCAGAACGGCAAAGGGGCGCGTTTGCGGGTCGTCCAGCCGCTTAAGCGCCTCGTCCATCGTGACGATGTCGCGGCCGCTGCCGCGCAGGTCCTTGAGAATCCGCTCGAAGTCGGCGCTCTTGCAGCCCTGGTCGAGATCGGCCTTCGGGTCCTGCGTGAAATCGTGGAACATCAGGATCACGCCGCGCCCGCCGTAGATGCGCCCGACCACTCCCGGCAGTCCGCTGGCCCGCAACAGGCGCAGGCCGGCCGTCTTGATGCCGCGCCTTGCGCGTTCGGCAAGGCTCAGATGGGGAGTGACAGTCGCAAGCGGGGCCATGAGGTTCGGCTTTCGTCCTTCGATTTGAACCGGTATCGCCACACGTCCAGCGTCTTTGAGGCACGGTCGGGTTCGATCCTAGGTCCGCCGGCATGAACATCCGGTTGAAATGCCTATGGTCCGTTCGGATCCTGCGCGTATGGTAAACCAAGTTTCAACGCGTGAATGCGCCAATTGGTGCGGAGCGGCGACGCTCGGGTGCGTTTGCCTGCGGTTCACGCGTTAACCGTCCGTTTAGACCGATCTCGCAATGCGGCGCGCCGGGTGGCGGTGTCGACGGTCTGGAACACGGCAGGTTAAGGAATGCCCGATACGGTTCAGGGCGGTCGTACCCGAATGGCCCAAATCCACAAGAAAGCTCCATAGTCACATGCGCGTCCTGATGGCCTGTGCCGCATTCCCGCCCTTCGTCGATGGCGGCGGCCCGATTTCCGCTCTGCTGCTGGCAAAGATGCTGCAGGAAGAGGGACATGATCTGCGCGTGATCAACACGGCCGATGCCGCGGAGCATGATACGCTCGAGGGCATCGAGGTGCACCGGATCCGACCGACGAATGTCTACTGGAATTATCGGCGTCCGCGCCCGGCCTGGAAGAAACTCGCCTGGCATGCGCTGGAAAACGGCAATCCGCGCGCCTATGCCGCCATGCGTCGCGAGATCCGCGCATTCGCCCCGGACATCCTGCTGACCGACAGCATCGAAAACATCAATGTTGCCTCCTGGGCCGCTGCCCGCTCGCTCGGCGTCCCGGTCGCCCATACGCTCAGAAGCGCCTTTCTGATGTGCTGGCGCGGCGTGATGCAGAAGAACGGGCGCAATTGCGACGGCCAGTGCACGACCTGCTGGATGGCGTCTCTCGGCAAGAAGTATTTCACCCGCTATGTCGACGGTGTCTGCGGCGAGACCCGCGACGTGATCTCACGGCACGTCGAGCGCGGCTATTTTCCCAATGCCTTGTCCCGGTGCATTCCCGGAGCGATCGAGGAGACCGCCGCGACGGCGCCGCGCACGGCGCCTTCGAAGCGGGCAATGCGGGTTGGCTTCCTGGGGGTCCACACGCGGTTCAAGGGGCTCGATGTTCTTGGCCGCGCGGCGGAGCGGCTCGGCGATTGCGCGCTGGAGTTTCATGTGGCCGGCACCGGCACTGCGGACGACGAAAAGGCGCTCCGGGCGCAGTTTCCAAGGGACAGGACCCGCTTTTGGGGTTGGGCCGATCCGCAAGCCTTCTTTCCCGAGGTCGACGTGCTGGTCTTCCCCTCGATCGGCCGCGAGGCGTTCGGGCGGGTGGCGGTCGAGGCCTTCGCGCATGCGGTTCCCGTCATCGGCTCCGACCTTGGCGGGATCGCCGAAACGGTCGAGCCCGGGCACAACGGCCTGCTGTTTGCGCCGGGCGATGCGGATGCGCTCGCCGACAGTCTGAGACGGCTTTCCGCCGCTCCCGATCTTTATGAGCATTTGTCCTTGGGGGCGCTTGAAAGCGCGCAGACCTATCTGCGTCCGCGTATCGCCGCTCTCTATACGGCGTTTCTCGAAGACACCTTGCGCCGGCACGCCAGACAGGCGCCCGCGCCGCATCGCGAGGTGGCGCTGTGAAGCGGATCCGCACGCTGATTGCCGGCAAGGGCTTCAAGCGGCTGTTCTGGTCGCTGTTCAGCCGCTTCGGCAGCACGATCTTGAGCTTTGCTGTCCTGTTCGCCGCCAGTCATTCGCTGGAAACGGCGGAATACGGTCTTTACATCTTCCTGTTTTCCGTCGGCACGTCGCTCGGCCTGATCTTCACCTTCGGTCAGCCCGTGCTCCTGGTGAAACATTTCCGGCTGAAGGCGCATGTCCCCGGCGACAGCAATCAGGCCATCTTCTTCGTCAACGCGATCTGGCTGGCTTTCGGCACCGGCGTTCAGCTCCTGGCCGCGGTGGTGGTCTGGATCTTCTCCGACCGGTTGGCGGAACCCTACAATTCGCTCCCGATCGCGCTCCTGTTCGGTGCGGTCTTCACCTTGAGCGAATACCTCCAGAACTACTTCCGCATCCATGGGCAGATCGTGATGGCGCTGGTTCCGCGCGAGAACCTGTGGCGGCTATTGTCGGCGGTCACCCTGCCGGCGCTCGCTTATGCGGGGCTGCTCGCGAGCGGTGCGGCCGCGACCGAGATCGTCACGGGCCTGCTGTTCCTGATGGTCGGCTATCAGGCGGTCGTCTTCGTTCGCCAGGAGGGGCTCGGCTTTCTGTCCCGCTCGGCGCCGACGCGGGAAAGCGTGCCCTGGCGGCGCTGGAACGCGGAGACGCTCAACTTCAGCGCAAACGGCTTTTTCAACGCCGCGTCCTCCTATCTGGAAACGATCCTGATCGGCATCACCATCGGGCTGGAGGTCGCCGCCTTCTATTTCGTGGCCTATCGCATCGCGATGCTGCTGACCCTGCCGGTGCTGGCCATTGACACGGTCGGCATTCCGTTGATTTCGGCGAAATTCCAGGAAGACGACCGCCCGGGGGCCCAGAAACTCGTGGCGATGCTCTCTGCCGGCAGCTTCGCGCTGGCGGCAATCGGCGGCGTGATGCTCTATTTCCTGGGCCCCTACATCCTCTACATGTTCGATCCCGCCTTCGTTCCGCATTTCGACGTGCTGGTGCTCTTGTCGCTGGCGGCGATCAGCCACGCCTTTTTCGGTCCCGGCACCTGGCTGACGATGATCGGCGGTGGCGAATCCTATCTGCTGCGCATGCGCAGCCTCGTCTTCATCCTTTATGCCGGCCTGCTGTATGTTCTCGGGCGTCAGTTCGGTCTCGACGGCGTCGCCATCGCCGGCTGGGCGCAGCTGGTGATCGTGCATCTGCTGTCGCGTCGCTGGGTCATGCGGCACTGGCAGGTCGACAACATGGCGACCGCGATCTTCGGGGTCTGGCGCAATCGCGGCGGTGACGGCGGCGGTGCCGCGTCCGCCGCTGGCCTTGGCCAGGACAAGGGAAGCTCCCATGCGCGCTCCTGATGGAAGGTCCTCCGCTCGCAGGCGGGCCGCCCTTGCGGCGGTCCTGCCGCTCGTCCTTGCCCTGTCGGTGGGCCCGGCGGGCGCGGAGTGCCTGCGCGGGGCGAATGTGGCTGGCGCCGAATTCGGTGACCTGCCGGGCGTTCACGCCAAGACCTACATCTACCCGTCCCGGGAGACGCTTGCCTATCTGCGCGCCAAGGGCATGAACGCGGTGCGCCTGCCGTTTCGCTGGGAGCGCCTGCAGCCGCGGCTGAACGCGCCGCTTGCCGACAGCGAACTGGCCCTGATCGACGAGACGGTCGCCACGGCGACGGGCATGGGGCTGACCGTCATTCTCGATCCCCACAATTACGCGAAATACCGCGGTACCCATATCGGCGAGGGCGCGGTCCCGACCTCCGCCTTCGCCGATTTCTGGGGGCGGCTGGCGGCGCGCTACAAGGGCCGCGAGGATGTCGTCTTCCTGCTGATGAACGAACCGTCGAATATCTCCGCGCGCGACTGGCTGCCCTCGGTCAATGCGGCGATCGCGGCGATCCGGGAGGCGGGCGCCGACAATCTGGTGATGGTGCCGGGCACGATCTGGACCGGCGCGTCGCATTGGTTCGACGACCAGCCGGGCGGCTCCAACGCCGAGGTGCTCAAAGGCGTGGTCGATCCCGTCGACCGCTACATCTTCGACGTTCACCAGTATATGGACGACGATTTTTCCGGAACGAAGACCGCCTGCAGCCGCGTCGACGATGCGATGACCGCCATCGAGCGATTGACGGGGTGGCTGGAGGAAACCGGCACTGCCGCCTTCCTCGGCGAGTTCGGGGGGCATGCCCGGCCCGATTGCTACGAGGGGCTTGTGCGCATGGTCGGCTATCTCAACGACCGGCCGGACGTCTGGGCCGGCTGGGCAATCTGGGCGGCGGGCGACTGGTGGGGCGAGTATCCCCTGTCGGTGCAGCCGGAAGACGGTCTCGACCGCCCGCAGATGGTGGCGATTTCGCGCCTGATCGCGCGGCGCACGCCGGCCGAAAAGGCCTGTCCGGCGCTTGCCCGGCCGTGAGGACAAGAGCATGACGTCGAACGCAGCGAATCCGCGGCTTGAGGGGAAAGGGGAGGACGCTCTCCGTCCGCTCGTCGTGTCCGGCACGTTTGCCGTCCTGCACCCGGCGCAAGGGGCGGTCGGCGTCGTGATCGCCGGCGCCTGGGGCTATGAGGACCTGTGCGCCCGCCGGTCGATGCGCCTCCTGGCCGACCAGCTCGCGGCCGCCGGCTATCCGGCGCTGCGGTTCGACTGGCCCGGCACGGGCGATGCAGCCGGCTCTGCTGCCGATGTCGAGGGTCTTGCCCGCTATGAGGCGGCGCTGGATGCGGCCTGTACCGCATTGCGGCAGCTTCCCGGCGTGGAGGAGATCGTCCTGCTCGGCCTCGGTCTCGGTGCCACGCTTGCGCTCAAGGCGGTGGCGGACGGACGCCAGGCCCCGGTGGCGCTCGCCCTTCTCGCTCCCGTGGTGAAGGGGCGCACCTATCTGCGCGAGCTTCAGGCGCGTGCGGCGATGATCGGCGAGATCACCGGTGCCGCGCCCGCCTGCGCGTCCGGGGAAATGCTCTCCATCGGCGGGCTCGGCCTTGGCGAGCGGCTGGCGGAGGAAATCCGCGCGCTCGATGTCTCCGGCCTTGCCGGGCTTGCGGATCTGCCGCCGGCCTTCGTCCTGCATCGTTCGGGCAAGGCGACGGAAGAGGCCTTCGGCAAGGCGGCGTCCGCCGGGCACACCGGCGAGAGGCATGTCTTTGCCGGCTATGACGAGCTGATGAGCGACCCGACCGCCTCGGTCTGTCCACAGGCGGATTTCGACCGGCTGGTCGGATGGCTGGTGCGCATCCTCCCGCCGCGCACGGTCGGCGTGTCGCCCGCGTCGGTGGGGGGCTCCGCCCTTCGGCTTGCAGGCGGCGCGCAGGAGATGCCGCTTGCCTTTGGGCCGCAGGGCAATCTGGTCGGCATCTGGTGCGAGCCGGTCGAGCGTCTGCCCGGCGCACGTCCGGTGATCTTTCTCAATTCCGGCGCGACGCCGCGGGCCGGCTGGGCGCGCGGCGCGGCCGAGGCGGCGCGGGCGCTCGCGGGACGTGGCATCGCCTCGCTGCGCATCGACCTCGCCGACATTGGCGACAGCCGCCCCCAGGCCGGCGGACCGCCGATCGTGCATTATCACCCGTGCCAGCTTGCGGATCTCGCCGCCGCCCTCGACGTGGTGGAGGCCCATGGGTTCGGCGCCGGCGCCGTTGTCACCGGCACCTGCAGCGGCGCCTATCTGGCGCTCAACGGTGCGGTCGCCGACGCGCGCGTGCGCAAGGTGATTGCGGTCAACCTCCAGCGCTTCCTCTGGGATCCGCGCGACGATGTCGCCGAGGTGCTGCGCTTCGGTCATACCTCGGCGGTCGACTACGGTCGCAAGATGCTGAGCGCGGAAAAATGGAAGCGGGTCCTGAGCGGCCAGACCAATGCCGTCGCGCTGGCGCGCTCGCTCGTGCGGCGCGGGTTTCGCCGCGCGGAACGCGATTTCGCGCCCTGGCTTTTCGGGTTGGCGCCGTTTTCCAGGCTCTATGCCAGCGTGCATGCCAATCTGGCGACGCTGCGCGACCGGGGCACGGATGTGACGCTTGTCTACAGCGACGGCGATCCGGGGCTGGCGCAGCTTCCGGTCTTCTTCGGCAAGGATCTGCGCCGGCGCGTTTCCTATCCCAATCTGGCGTTGGTCGAACTGTCCGATGCCGATCACAATCTGACCCAGCGCGCGGCGCGCGCGGAACTCGTCGAACTGCTGGCCGTGGCGGCTCAGCCGGCGGAATAGGCAACCGCGTCGCTGTTCAGCGCGCGCAACAGGCCGGAGGGGCGGGCGGCTGGATCGCTTTCGGGCCGCCGGACCAGCCTGATCCGTTTCGCCTGTCCCGGGGCAAGGTGAAACCAGTTGTCCTGCGGCTCGAAGGCGTCGTCGTCGATCAGGACCGATTGCGCGACACGATCGCTTTCCAGCACCAGCACGTCGGTTCCGTCGTCGTCGCGATCCATCGTCACCGACAGGATTGCGCCCTTGCCGGAAGCGCTTCGTCCAAGCGCGAAATGAAACGCCTCGTCGAGCGTGGTGCCGTCGCCATCGGCCAGCCGCACATGGGTGCAATCATGCGAGGGCGGGCCGAAGCGGAAGGCATATGTCACATCGAAGAAGGCGCCGATCAGGTCGGTGGCGGCAAGCGTGCGCGCCTCGCGCGGGGCGAGCACCAGGTCCTTTGTGCCGGTGGCAACCGCCAGCCGGCCGTCGCGCAGGCAGGTGAGGTCGAGGCGCAGCGCCTGCTCCCCGGCCGTATCGTTCACCACATGGATCGCAAGGCCGTTGGTGCCCTCGTCGGTCAGCGAGACGGCCAGCGGACGAAACGCGCGCTTCAGCGCATGCCAGGCGGACTTCGGCCGCCCGTCGTGCGCAACCACGCCCCATCCGGCCCCCGGCGCCAGATCCTGGAAGGTCCACACCAGCGCTCCGGCGCAGGACGATCCCGGCCGGCGCCATTCCGCGAAGGTCGCTTCCATCACCTCGGCGACGGCTGCCCGGCCGAGGTCGAGCCAGCGCTGCGGGTCGCCGTGACGCAGCCTCGCGGGCGGGACCTCGTAGAGCGCCTCGACATAGTGATCGCGCGCGTCCTCGAAATCCCAGCCGACGCCCCGGTCGCGCGGAACGCCCTTTTTCCATGCCGGGTCGTGGCCCGGCGCGTTCCCGCCGGGCAGGGTCTGCGGATCGCCATCGGGGATATTTGCAAAGGCGAGACACTCGGCGGCGAAGCGCATATTGGCGCGGCGCGCGTCCTCAAGCGGACGCAGATAGGCGCCGACGCCGTAGTAGTGGGCAATCCCGGCATCGGGAGAAAACGGCATCGCCCCGCCACACGGCGAATTCGGCACATAGGCGACGTCGGGGCGGATCTCGCGCACGACCTCGGGCAGGATCTCTTCGGTAAGCGGCCCGCGCCAGCGGCTTTCGGGAAGCCCGAGCATCGCGGCCTGCTGATACATCTCGCTGCCGCCGCAGACGACGGCAAGGCTCGGCGAGGCCTGGGTTGCGCGCAGATGGCCGCGCGTTTCGTCGCGCACGGCGGCGACGAAACTCTCGTCCTTCGCCGGATAATCGAAATTCGCGAACGGAAGGTCCTGCCAGACGAGAATGCCGAACTCGTCGCAAAGCTGATGGAAGGCCGGCGCCTCGGGCGCCATCGTGCCGCCGATCCTGAGCATGTTCATATGCGCGTCGCGGGCGCGTTCCAGCCACGGGCGGTAGCTTTCGCGGGTCGACGGCAGCCTGAGGATGTCGGCATTGGTCCAGACCGCGCCGCGGCAGAAGATCCGCTCGCCGTTGACCTTGAGCGCGAAGCCGTCGCCATCCGCGCCCCGGTCGACCTCGATGCGGCGGAATCCGGTGCGTCCCAGCGCGATGTCACCGGTCGTCGTGTGCAAGGTCAGGTCATGAAGATGCGGCGTGCCATGGGTGTGCGGCCACCAGGCCTCGATGCCGGGCAGCAGCATGTCCGCCGACCACCGGCCGTCGTCGCCCGTGTCGAGCGGCGCCTCCCAGCCGGCGCAGTGCAGGACCGGCGGCGTGTCTCCGGGGTCGCCCGGCAGCCGCAAGGCGACCCTGAGCCGACCCGTGCCGTCCTCGCCGAGCGTGGCCTCGATCGCGAGATCCTCGACCCGCACGGACCCTTCCGCAACGAGATGCAGACCGCGCCAGGGGCCGACGGCATGAACGTCCGGGCACCAGCCGGGCATGTGACCCAGCAGCGTCGTGCGCATCAGCCTGAGGCCCGCGTGGTTTGCAAGCTGCGTGCGCCAGCGCGCGCGGGGACCTTTTCGCTCCAGATGCGGCGCGAGGGCGCGGAAGCACAGCATGAGATCGCCCGGACCGTCGAGATCGAGCCGGATCTCGTGGCGGGCGTACATGCTGTCGGAAATCAGCACCGGCTCACCGTCGAACCAGGCCTCGCACACGGTCGCAAGACCCGGAGCGATCAGCCTGTAGGCGCCAGGTTCTTGAACCTCGACATGGGCGAGATACCACACGTCGCGATCGTGCAAGGGCGTCGGTGCGTCGAGGGAAAACAGCCCGGCGTCGGCGAGCGCGCCGGCGGCCGTGCCGGGCACGGGGGCCGGGTGCCAATCGGCGTCGGCGGTGCAATCGGCCGGCGTCGCCCAGGCGCTTGCCTCGGTCACGGTCATGTCCCAGTCGATCCCGGCGAGCAGGTCGTCCGACGGGTCGAGAAGGCAGGGATTGATCATGGGAACTCTCACGTCACGCCAGAGGCTCAGGCGGCGCGGATGCCTGCTTGCGCCTGCGGATGATCCGCCGATGAACGGGCAAGGGCAGGGCCCAGATCGCTCATCAGCCGGTCCCAGGCGGCGGCCGCCGGCTGAAGCCCTTCGCCAAGCTTGTCGAACTTCTTGCGGGCGAGCGCACGGGCGAGCTGGAACTGCAGGCTCTTGCAGGTCGCGGCGATCTCGCGTGCGGCGTCCGCCGGTGCGGCGAATCCGCCGTCCGGCGCCAGCCAGTCGAGATGGGTGCCGGCCAGTTCGAAATTCGCGCCCGCCTGCCGCAGCGTGTTGAAGGCGTATTTGTGAAACACATCGAACGGCCGTTCGCTCAACGCCTCGATGTCGGCGGCGAAGGTCTCGGCATAGGCGGTGAAGGGATTGGCCGTCGGACGGCGCCCGTAGTGGACCCGCAACAGCCTCAGCGCCTCGGCCCGCCGCGCTTGCGGTGCGGGCGCTTTCGCCGGGAACTTGGCGAACTCCGTATAGGGCAGGAAGGGCAGGGCCTGCGCGTGGTCGCCGCGCTGGAACACGCCGTCGAAATCCTCGCCTTCCAGCGCGAAGAAGCCGCCGTTGTGGAAGTAGCGCATCGTGCGGGCTCTGGCGTCGAGCGCGGTGATCGCCACCGTGGTCTTGCCGTGTTCAAGCCGATAGCTGACGCCCGGCGTATCTGGCAGGAAGTAGCTGTCGACCTCGACGAGGCATAGCCGGCCGCGCGCGATCTGGGTCGCGACGTGGGCTTCGGTCGGCTCGTAGATCGCCAGTTCCTGGGCGCGGATGCCATAAAGCCTCTCGAGGTCTTCCAGCGGCACCTTGAAGAAGGTGAACTGGTCGCCCTCGAAATCCTGGGTCAGCGTGAAGCCGAGCATGGCCTCGGGCTCAAGACCCAGCGCATGCAATGTCTCGATCCACAGGTCGATGTAGCAGTTGGTTTCCGGCCAGATCCGTTCCGCGTCATGCAGGGGATGCGGCGCATAGTTCTGCGGATCGAGGGCGGCGAGAGTTTCAAACATGTCGCAACGCCCCATCAGCTCCAGAGTGCGGCGCGCACGTCCGCCGGCCAGTCCGCCGTGTCCAGTCCGTGCTTGGCGAAGAGCGCGAGCGCGATGCGCTCCAGCCCGAAGCCGACGCAGGCGGTATGGGCAACCTCGCCGTCGGCCGTTTCCAGCCCCCAGGTGGCGCCGAAATGGTCCTGGTGATAGTTGAAGCTCAGGCAGGCGGTCTTGTTGGCGGCCGAAGTGACCGGGATCAGCAGCTCGAACTTCAGCTTCTGTTCGCGCTGGCTGTTGCCCATCATCTTGCCGGCGCGGCCGAAGAAGGGATCGTTGGCGGTGTCGAGTTCGACGTCCAGGCCGACCGCCTCGATCAGCTTCGCGCCGCGTTCCATCCAGTCCTCGCGGAAGGCCATCACCTCGTCCGGCGTCCCGATGCGCACGAACTCGCGCATGCGGAAGAGCTGCATGCGCGCCGGGTCCTTCGACGGCTCGTGACGGAAGCAGTAGGACTGCAGGTCGAAAAGACCGCCGCCCTCGGGCAACGGGCCGCGCTTGGCGATCGTGGGATAGAGCGGATAGCAGGCCGCCGGCGTCAGCACGATGTCGGTCGCCTTTTGACCTTCCGTCCAGTCGCCGCCTTCAGCAATGCACTGCAGCAGGTTCATATGGTCGAGCTCGCAGCCGCAGAAGCTGTGCACCGTGCCGGCGAGCTGCGGGAAGCTCTTCATGTAGCCCGAACCCTCGAAGTGGGCGCGGTTCATGCCCGGCGGAAAGCGGATCACTTCCGGCGTCGCATCCGGTGCGTGCCTGCCGATCAGCGCCTCGAAGCGGGCGATCACATCCTCGAAGGCGCCGCCGCGACCATAAAGCCCGTCGACGCCGGTGTCGATCAGCAGCCCGGCGGAAAACAGCCGGTCGAGCAGGGACGTTTGCATGTCCATGGTCCCGTTCCTCTCCTCAGCCCAGCAGGCTGGTGTCCTGTTTGTGGATCAAGAGCATGTTCGACGTGTTGCCGAGAATGCGGTCGTTGGAGATCATCAGCTGCGCCGAATGCGCGTCGCGCAGATGCCGCCCGAGGCTGAACGGCGTGCCGTTCTTGTAGGCCAGGATGCCGCAGATCAGCATGCAGTGATTGATGATCGTCAGGATCGTCTGCGAACTCGCGATCTTGAGGTTGTTCATCGCGACCGAGAAACTCATCGACGACAATTTGTCCTCGTTCTCGCGCGCGGCCTCATACATCTCGAGAGCGGCCACGATGCTGGCCTTGACGCCCTGGAGCAGGCTGGAGGCTTCCGCGACGCGCAGCGCGCCGGGGGGCGTCATGTCGGGCGACTTGCGCGCCGCCGCCCGCACGAAGGCCTGGGCCTTGGCAAAGGCATCGGCCGCGATCCCGTACCACACCGCGCTCCAAAGGATATGGGCGTGTGCGAGCATGGACTGCGCGGCGATCTCGGCAAAGGGGCGCGGCAGGATCTGCACCGCAGGCGCCTCGCCCTTGAACACATAGCCGTCGGAACAGGTGCCGCGCATGCCGAGCGCGTCCCAGACGTGGGTCTTTTCCAGCGTGTACTGGTCCTTGAGGAAGACAGTCAGCACCTGGTCGCTTGCCGCCGCATCGGCGTGGCTGCGTGAGGTGATCAGGATGGCGTCGGCCTGGTCGCCGTAGGAAATCACGGTGGCGTTCTTCTCAAGCCGGCAGGTGTCGCCGTCGACCTCGATGGCGCAAATGGAATTGCGCATGTTGCCGCCGATGCCGCCTTCCGTGGTGGCCGATCCAAGCAGCAGCTGCTCGCCGGCGACCCGCGCCATGAAGCCCTGGTGCCAGGCATCGTCGCCGCCGTGGGTGACGAGGCTCGACACCTTGATCTGATGCATCGCGAAAACCATCGCGGAGGAGGAACACGCCTGGCCGAGGATCGAGCAGATTTCGGCGATCTCGGCCGTGGAGGCACCCTCGCCGCCGAAGGCGGTCGGGATCTGCACGCCCATCAGCCGTTCCGTGCGCATCGCCTCGACGGCTTCCGCCGGGAAGCGTCCGTCGCGGTCGACGCTGTCGGCATGACTTGTGGCGACCGCCGCCACGCGGCGCGCGCGCGCCGTCAGCTCGAGGTTCGGGGTGTGGGCGTGGATGTTCATCATGCGGCCTGCTGATCTTCGCTCAGCTCCGTGACGACCTCGGCGATCGCCTTGATGCTGGAAAACGTCTTGCGGTTCAGCCGGTCTTCCGGGAACTCGATATCGAAATGCTCCTCGATGGCGAGCATCAGCTGCACCGAGGCAAAGGACGACAGACCGGCGGCGTAGAGATCCGCGTCGTCCTGCAATGTTGCGACATCCACCGGCAGCTTGCCGTGTTTGGCGACAATTGAGCGAATGGCTTCAACAGCGGACATGACACTTCTCCTGTTACTCGCGATCGACTTCTTGGTTTTCTTGTTCCATTTCTGATGGAGCACGTATCTCACAAGTGTATTGACAATATCTGAAGTCGTTGAACAAAAGGCATTATGTTATTGGTAAGGTTAACTGAAAGCTTTTGGGAATGCATGGAAAATCGCAAGCCGGCGCGTCGCACCGCAGGGGGGGCATGCGCGAATTCGTTGACCGTCCGGTCGATCAATTATTATATGGGGGAGGTCAGGCGTTGACGCGGCGGTTTGTGTCGCCGAAAACGCTTTAGGTTTAAAATTTGCCCGCGGGAGGGGCTTCGCAATGCGCCATGCCTATATCGTCGACTACATCCGCACGCCCATCGGCCGGTTCGGCGGAGCGTTGAGCGCGGTGCGCGCCGATGACCTGGGGGCCGTGCCGATCCGCGCGCTGATGGCGCGCAATGCCGGTGTCGACTGGGCGCGGGTCGATGATGTGATCTACGGCTGCGCCAACCAGGCGGGCGAGGACAACCGGAACGTGGCGCGCATGGCAGCCCTCCTGGCGGGTCTTCCGGTCGAGGTGCCGGGCACCACTGTCAACCGCCTGTGCGGCTCGGGAATGGACGCGGTGATCATGGCCGCGCGGGCCGTGCGCACCGGCGAGGCGGATCTGATGATCGCCGGCGGCGTCGAGAGCATGTCGCGCGCGCCCTTCGTCATGCCGAAAGCGGACACGGCGTTCTCGCGCAAGGCGGAAATCCACGACACGACCATCGGATGGCGCTTCGTCAATCCGGTGATGAAAAAGCAGTATGGCATCGATTCCATGCCCGAGACGGCGGAAAACGTCGCCGCCGACTATGCGGTCGCGCGCGCCGACCAGGATGCCTTCGCCGTGCGCTCGCAGGAGCGCGCCGTCGCGGCTCAGGCAAACGGTCGCCTGGCGCAGGAAATCACTCCGGTGACGATCCCGCAGCGCAAGGGCGATCCGGTGATTGTCGAGCAGGACGAGCATCCGCGCCCCGGCACCACGGTGGAGAAGCTCGCCAAGCTCGCGACCCCGTTCCGCGACGGCGGCTCGGTGACGGCCGGCAATGCGTCGGGTGTGAATGACGGTGCGGCGGCGCTTCTGATCGCCTCGGAAGAGGCGGTGAAGGCCTATGGGCTGACGCCGATCGCGCGGGTCGTCGGCGGTGCGGCGGCGGGCGTGCCGCCGCGCGTCATGGGCATTGGTCCGGTTCCCGCGTCGCGCAAGCTGATGGCGCGGCTTGGCCTGTCGATTTCCGATTTCGACGTTGTCGAGCTGAACGAAGCCTTCGCCGCGCAAGGGCTTGCGGTGCTGCGCGAGCTGGGGCTTGGCGACGATTGCGCGCATGTGAATCCCAACGGCGGCGCGATTGCGCTCGGCCATCCGCTCGGCATGTCGGGCGCGCGCATTGTCGGCACGGCGGCGCTGGAATTGTCGCTGCGCGGCGGAACCCGGGCGCTGTCGACCATGTGCATCGGTGTCGGTCAGGGCATTGCCTGCGCCATCGAGACGGCCTGACCCCGACCGGTTAAACCGGCAGGGCGGCGAGATCGCGATGCCCGACCCGGGTGACGAGCGCCCGCGCGGCGATTTCTCCGCGCCGGCGCGCGTGCCAGCGTGACAGCGCGTCGGCATCGATTGCCATATCGGCCGCCATGTCGCGGGCTGCGTCGACCCAGCCATCGACAAGCATCGACTGGAACGCCTGCTCGTCCGGCTCCGCCTCCCAGTCAGAGCGACCTTCGACCACCCGGAAGCCGGCCTCCTGGAAGACCTCGCGGGTGAGATCGGCTGCCTGCGGTCCAAGGGCTGCGCCAAACCCCTTGTCGCCACGCTGATGCGCGTTCATCGCCTCGCGGATGCTTGCGTCGAGGGGGGCGGCCGGGTCGAGCGACAGGCGCCCGTCGTAGGTCAGCATCGCCAGGAACGGCAGCCGGTGTGCCGCGAGCTGACGGGCGAAGGCGGAGACCCATCCCGCCGACACCAGATCGAGAAACGCCGAGGTGGTGACCCCGTCGACGCCCTCAAGCAGCGCCTCGGGCACGCCCGCCGCGAGATCCGCCTCGACGATCTCGATGTGCGTCTGCTCCTCGCCGATCAGCGCGCGGGCGCGGGCGATCAGCGCGGGGTCGTGTTCGGCGAGCCGCCAGGCCTGAAGTGCCGCGAGATGGGGCGCGAGCGCGCGAAGCGTCGCGCCGGTGCCCGCACCGAGATCGAGCAACACCAGCGGACGCGTCGGGTCGCAACCCTTGCGCACGGCAAGGTAAGTGAGAAAGGCGTCGCGGACGGTTGCATTGCGGGCCCGCAGGTCGACCGGTTCGCGCGCCGACAGCCAGTCGCCGGAAAATCCGCTCATTGCTCTATGCCTTTCAAGATGTCCAGGAACCGAATGGCTTGCGCGTCCCAGCCGGGCAGGCCCGCGACATGCGCCCGCGCGCCGAGCGACAGAGCATGGCGATCAGCGGCGCTGTCGGCAAGCCGGGCAAGGGCATCGGCCACCGCCGCGACGGCGCCGGCAGGCAGAATGATACCGGCCGTTTCCGGGACCGTGTCGCGCACCGCGCCGGCGCCGGTGGCAACAACCGGCAGCCCGTGGGCCATCGCCTCGACGAACGCCATGCCGTAGCCCTCGTAGCGGGTCGTCAGCACGAAGAGATCCGCCGCCCGGTAAAGCGCGTCGAGGGCCGCGCGCGGCAGCGCGCCGTGCAGGGTCACTTGGTCGTCGAGCCCAAGCCGGCTAACCAGCGCGCTCAGTTCCGCCGCATGGGCGGGATCGAGATCCGCGCTGCCGGCGATGTCGAGCCGCACGTTTCGCGGCGCGAGCCGGCTGAACGCCTCGAGCAGCGTCGCATGGTCCTTGCGCGGGATCAGCGATCCGACGCTGAGCAGTCTGAGCGGACCGCCGGCGTCCTCCGGACGTTTCGCGTCGATGCGCTCTGCGGTCTCGATGCCCGGTTCGACGACGCTGACGGCCTCGGCGGCGATGCCGAAGGTCTCGCGTACCGCGCGTGCGGTCGCCGCACTCGTGGTCACCACATGGCGGACATGGGAAAGGGCAGCGCGTTCCGCCGCGATCAGCGCGTGGGCGGCCGCCTCGTCCAGTCCGCTTTCGTGGCCCAGCGGATGATGCAGCAGCGAAACGAGCCGCAAGCGTCCGGCATGGGGGGCGACCTCCTCGGCCATGACGCCGCAGGCCAGCCCGTCGATTATCGTGAGCCGTCCGTCGGGAATCTCAGCCAGCGTCCGGGCGGCCGCAGCGCGCACCTCCGGCGAGGGGGCCGGATAGCCGGGGCCGAGCGAGCGTGTCTCGACCATCACTCCCGCGCGCTGAAGCGCTGCGATCAGCGCGCGGTCGTAGAGATAGCCGCCGGTCGGCGTCGACAACGCGCCGGGATAGAGAAACGTCAGCGCGGAGGCGGCGGCGCTCATCAGATGTCCGCTTCGTACCAAGCCCGCGCGACATGGGATTCGTGCAGCGTGACGCGGATCGCATGCAGTTCGCTGCCCGCACGGCCCAGCCGGTCGGCGCGGGCGGCAGCGGCGAGCTTGTCGAAGATGTAGCGGGTCAGGAATTCGGTCGTGGTGTTCTTGCCCTTGAACTCCGGCACCTCGTCGAGGTTCTGGAAGTTCAGCGGCGCCAGCGTTTCCTTCAGCACCTCGTGGGCGCGGCCGATGTCGATGACGATGCCGTTCTCGTCGAGATCGCGGGCAAGAAAGGCCGCGTCGACCACGAAGGTGGCGCCATGCATCTTCTGCGCCGGCCCGAAAACCTCGCCCTTGAAGGAATGGGCGATCATGATGTGGTCGCGAACTTCAACACTGTGCATTGGGATACTCCAGAAACGTCGGGGAAACGGGGTCGTCAGGCGATGTCGGCGGGGGTGTCGTAGGAGATCAGCGGCATCAGCCCGCCGCCCTCGGGACCAAGCAGCGCGGGGATGCGCTCCGGCGCCTCTGTCAGCGGGACCGGCGGCGAAATCAGGGCATCGAGCGCCGGTTCACGCAAAAGTGAAAGCGCCGTCGACAGTCTGCGGCTGTAGCTCCAGCGCGCCTGCCGCTCGGCCGGTACGCGCCCCACCTGGCTAGAGCGCAGCGTCAGCCGGCGGCTGTGGAACGCCCCGCCGAGCGTTGCCGTGACCGGCGTCGTTCCGTACCAGCTCATTTCCACCACGCGGGCCTCTATTCCGGCCAGCGAAAGCGCGGTGTCGAGCCCGTCCGGTTGGCCGCTGGCGTGAAAGACGAGGTCCTGGTCTTCCGGTGCCGCATCGGGGGTCGCGAAGTCGGCTCCGAGCGCGCGTGCGCGTGCTTCGCGCGCCGGATCGACGTCCACGACGGTGACCTTCGTGCCGGGAATGCGCGCGGCCAGATGGGCGACGAGCAGGCCGATGATGCCGCCGCCGACCACGGCAATGTGATCCCCCGGTGAGGCGCCGCCGTCCCATAACCCATTGAGCGCGGTTTCCATATTGGCCGCGAGGATGCCGCGCGCGGCCGGAACGCCTTTGGGCAGCGGCAGCGCGGCCTCGGCCGGAACGCAATAGAGGGACTGATGGGGATGGAGCACGAAGACGGTCTCGCCCAGCCGGTCGGGGGCACCGGCGACGATCTCGCCAACGCCGGCATAGCCGTATTTGACGGGAAAGGGAAAGTCGCCCTCCTGGAACGGGGCGCGCATGCGGCTCCATTCGCTTTCCGGCACCTTGCCCGAAAGCACCAGCCGTTCGGTCCCCGGGCTGACGCCGCTGAAGAGTGCGCGGACGCAGACCTCGCCGGGACCCGGCGCGGGCACGGTTGCACTGCGAAGCGCCATGCGGCCAGGGCTCACCGACCACAAGGCCCGCGTTTCGCACGGAAATATTTTTGCGATTGTGCGGTGCGTCACAAATCCTCCTCAGTCGCGCGCAACGTATAGCCCAACGGATCGGCCGCCGCATCGGGGGCCGTCGTACTTATATGTGCAAAGGTCGTTGTATGTATCAAAAGCACCGTCCGAATTTTCTGACGCCGGACCCGTCCGGGCTTGGCGCCGCGTCCCAGGCCCCCGCTTCGGGTGCGTCGCACACGCCGGTTGATGCGCGCCGCCTGGCCGTTCGCCGCGCGGTCTTCGCGACCCTCGTCCTTGGCACGATCGCCGCGCTCACCGCGCTTCTTGTCGTCAGCTTTTCCGGCGACGGCGTGAGCTGGGCGGAAGGGCTGATGATCGGCTGTTTCCTGCTGACCCTGCCGTGGACCGCGATCGGCTTCTGGAACGCGGTCATCGGGCTGACGCTGATGCGCACCCGGCGCGACCCGGTCGCCCATGTCTGCCCGATCGCCGAGGGCGACACCTCCGTGTCGAGCCGCTCGTCCACCGCCATTTTGTCCTGCATCCGCAACGAGGACGTCGACCAGGTCGCCGTCCATCTCGACGCCATGCTTGGCGATCTGTCGCGCACGCCGCATGCCGCCGGCTTCACGCTCTATGTTCTGAGCGACACCGACCGGCCCGAGATCGCCGCCAAGGAAGACGCCGTTTTCGCCGCCTTGGCCGACCGCTGGGCCCATGTCCTGCCGGTGGTCTACCGCCGCCGCGACGACAATCCGGGCTTCAAGGCCGGCAACATCCGCGATTTCTGCGTCCGCTGGGGCGCCAACCACGATTATGCGCTGGTGCTCGACGCCGACAGCTTCATGTCGGGCGCGGCGATTGTCGACCTCGTCGCGAAAATGGACGCCAATCCGCGTCTCGGCATCCTGCAGACGCTGGTGGTCGGCATGCCGACCAGCAGCGCCTTTGCCCGCATCTTCCAGTTCGGCATGCGTCTCGGCATGCGCTCCTACACGCTCGGCAGCGCCTGGTGGCAGGGCGATTGCGGTCCCTACTGGGGGCACAACGCGATACTGAGGGTGAACCCCTTCACCGAGGCGTGCCACCTGCCGGTG
Source organism: Stappia stellulata (assembly GCF_020176715.1). GTDB lineage: Bacteria > Pseudomonadota > Alphaproteobacteria > Rhizobiales > Stappiaceae > Stappia. Next base: position 80,777 of record NZ_JAIVMF010000007.1, read on the forward strand.
CTTCCGGGCAAGGGCCCGCTGTCGGGCTGGATCCTGAGCCACGACCAAGTCGAGGCGGTGCTGATGCGCCGCGCCGGCTACGAGGTCCGGGTGATCCCGCGCGAGACGGAGAGTTTCGAGGAAAACCCGCCGAACGCGCTGGAGTTCATCCGCCGCGAATTGCGCTGGTGCCAGGGCAACCTCCAGTATCTCAAGCTGCTCGGGCTGCCGGGGCTGCTGCCCACCAGCCGGGTGCAGATGGTGCTGGCGATCCTGATGTTCGTCTCCGCGCCGGCCTGGCTGTTGTTCATGGCAACGGGTGCCGCGATCGTCGCCTTCGGCGGGCATGAGCTCGTGCGCTTCGAACAGGTCTCCGGCTTCACGCTTTTCGTCGTGATCCTGACGATGATCTTCGCCCCCAAGATTGCGACGGTGATCGACATCCTCGCCGACAGGCGGCTGCGCACGGCCTTCGGCGGACCGGCGCGGATCGTTGCGAGCGCACTGACGGAAATCGTCTTCGCCGCGCTGATGGCCCCGGTCGTCGCCGTCGCCGTATCGCTCTTCGTCGCCGGACTGCCCTTCGGCAAGGCGATGGGCTGGGGCGCGCAGGTGCGCGACACCCGTGCCCTGCCGCTCGGCCTGTGCGTCTCGCGGCTGTGGCCGCAGATGCTCTTCGGCTTTGCCGGCTTCGCATGGGCTGCCGTCTTCGCGCCGTCGCTCGTCTGGCCGCTCCTGCCGGTGATCCTCGGACCGGCGATTGCCGTTCCGCTGGCGCTCGGCACGTCGGGCGAATGGGTCGGACGGCTGGCGCTGGCAACGCGCCTCTGGCGCCTGCCGGAGGAGACCGTGCCGCCGGAATGCCTGCTGCCGCTTCGCCTCTCCGCTCATGCGGCGCTGGGCGTCGCCTTCGTGCCGCCGCGCGCCTTCTTCGAGCCGGATCTGGAAAAGGCCGAAGCCTGACCCCGGATGAGACCCAGGGGCGGGTCACGCGGGCGTGAGCGGGATTGCAGGGCGCGTCTCGCTTGGTTGATTTGAACGGAGCGGGCGTTGCTCTCACAGTGGGATCGTCGGGACCGGATTGTTCACCGGGTCCCGGCGCCCGCAACGCCGCCGGGTCCGGCGGATCGCCCTCAGGAGCCAAGATGCCCATGTCCGCCTCCCTCTCGTCCGTCGCCCGGCCGCGGCACGGCCTGTTTCCGCCCCTGACGCTGGCAACGCTCGGCACGGCAATCCTCGCCGGGCTTCTCGCCGATGGCGCCTGGGAGATCTGGGCGCGCTTCGTCACGCCCTACTGGGTCGGCGGCCCGTTGCAGCCGGCAGCACTTGTGCAGTCCGTCTTCGGCTTCAGCAATTTCGCGTTGGCCGAGGCGGTACACCTCGTCGTCGGCATCGTTTTCTATCCGCTCGGCTATCTCTTCATCGCAAGGCCGATTGCCGATCGCTTCTTTCCGTTTCTGCCCTGGCCGGTGGTCGCGCTCGGGTTCGGGGCGGGCCTCTGGGTCTTCGCGCTCTATGTCATGGCGCATCTGATCGCCGGCCTGCCGCCGTTTCTCGGGTTCATCCAGTTGACCTGGGCCTCGCTGGTCGGGCATCTGATCTTCGGTCTCGTCTGCGGTGCCGTCGTGCGCTGGCGGAGCGGGGCCACAGGCTGATTTCCCCTCCCTTGAAAGGATTTGCGCGCTGGTGACGACCTCTTCCGGGACTGTAGCTTCGTCCGATCCGCTGTCTAAGAACACGCCTCGAGGCCCGCTTGCGGGCCTCGTCGTGCTCGACCTGTCGCGCATTCTTGCCGGCCCCACCGCCACGCAATTGCTGGGCGATCTCGGCGCCACCGTCTGGAAGATCGAACGTTCGGGAACGGGCGACGACACCCGTGGCTGGGGCCCGCCGTTTCTCAAGGACAAGCAGGGAAACGAGACGCGCGAGAGCGCCTATTATCTGTCCGCCAACCGCAACAAACGCTCGCTCGCTGTCGATATCGCCCAGCCTGCGGGCCAGGACCTCTTGCGCCGTCTCGCCTGCAAGGCCGACGTGCTGATCGAGAACTTCAAGGTCGGCGATCTCGCCCGGCGCGGGCTCGGCTACGCGGATCTCAAGGCCCTCAATCCGGGGCTGATCTATTGCTCGATCTCCGGCTTCGGCCAGACCGGTCCCTATGCGGCGCGCGCCGGCTACGATTTCCTGATCCAGGGCATGGGCGGGTTGATGTCCCTGACCGGGCGGCCCGACGCGGAGGGCGGCGAGCCGACCAAGGCGGGTGTGGGGATCGCCGACGTCATGTGCGGCATGTATGCCTCCAACGCGATCCTGGCGGCCCTTCATCATCGAACGGCAACCGGCGAGGGGCAGCACATCGACGTCGCCCTGCTCGATACCCAGGTCGCCTGGCTGATCAACCAGGGCGTGGCCTATCTCACCGACGGCGCGGTGCCGCCCCGGCGCGGCAATGCCCATCCCACCATCGTGCCCTATAACGCCTATCCGGCGCGCGACGGCGCCTTCATCCTGGCGGTCGGCAACGACGCGCAGTTCCGCCGCTTCTGCGAGGTGGCGGGCGCGCCGGCGCTTGCCGACGATCCGCGGTTTTCCGCCAATGCAGAACGCGTGCGCAACCGCGCGGCGCTCGAGCCGGAAATCGAGCGGCTGACCCGCACGCGCGACGCGGCCGAGTGGATCGCCGTGCTGGAGGCCGCCGGCGTTCCCTGCGGGCCGATCAACGATGTCGGCGAGGTCTTCGCCGATCCGCAGGTGCGTCATCGCGGCATGCGCATTTCCATGCCGCATGAGGCGAGCGCGACCGGGACGGTCGATCTCATCGGCAATCCGCTGAACCTGTCGAAGACCCCGGTAACCTATCGTCACGCGCCGCCGGAACTTGGCGCGGACACGCAGGCCGTGCTGAAACAGGCACTGGGCCTTGAGGATGACGATCTGGCACGCCTGAGGGCGGACGGCGCGTTCGGCGCGCAGAAAGACGAGACGCAATGACAACGAAAGCGGGGACAACCGCAGCAGGGAAAACGGGTGCGGGACTGATCGCCGCCAAGCTCCATCAGGCCGGCTGCCGCCATGCCTTCGGCATTCCGGGCGGCGAGGTGCTGGCGCTGATGGATGCGCTGGACAGCGCCGGCATCGCCTTCCATCTCGTCAAGCACGAGAACGCCGGCGGCTTCATGGCCGAGGGCGTGTGGCACGCCGAGGCGCGTGAGACGGGATCCGCCGCGCCGGGCGTATTGCTCGCAACACTCGGGCCGGGCGTTGCCAATGCGGTCAATGTCGTCGCCAATGCCTGGCAGGACCGGGTGCCGCTGATTTTCCTCACCGGCTGCGTCGATGCGGCAGAAGCCGAAACCTACACCCATCAGGTGTTCGACCATCAGCAGCTCCTGCGGCCCATCGTCAAGGCGAGCTTTCGCGCAAGCCCCGGCGCGCTCGGCGCAATGATGGACAAGGCGATCCGTATCGCACTCGACGGCCAGCCCGGACCGGTGCATGTCGACGTACCGATCTCGGTCGCCGAAGGCGCAACCGGGGAGGCGCTGCGGCCCCTGCCGGTCGGAGTCTCACCGGCGGATTTGCGCCCTGCCGGGGCAACGCTGGAGGCTGCGCGCGTGCTCTTTGCCGCTTCAAAGCGCCCCATCGCCATCGCCGGCGTCGATGCGGTGAACGAGGGTGCGGGCGAGGCCATCGCCGCCTTCTGCCGGACGCATTCCGTGCCGCTTGTCACCACCTACAAGGGCAAGGGGCTGATCGACGAGGCCGACCCTTTGGCGCTTGGCGGGGCGGGCCTGTCGCCGCGTGCCGACGCGCATCTCCTGCCGCTCTTCAAGGCCTCCGACTGCATCCTGCTTTTGGGCTACGATCCCATCGAGATGCGCATCAACTGGCGCGATCCCTGGCCCCACGACGCCCCTGTGATCGAGATCGCGGCGACACCGCGCACTCATGGCATGCACGGCGCGCGCCATACTCTCGCCTCCGGCGTTGCGCCCGCGCTTCGCGCGCTCGGCGAGGGGCGAAAGGCAACTGCGTCCTGGGAGGGCGGCGAGATCGCTGCCGCGAGGGCTGCTCTTGCCGCCCAATTCGCGCCGGAGCCGGAGGGCTGGGGCCCGGCTTGCGTGTTCCACGCCTTGCGCGAAGTTCTCCCGCCAGAGACGGTCGCCACCGCCGACAGCGGCGCGCATCGCATTCTGGTCTCGCAGATCTGGCAGACGGCGGTGCCGCGCGGCATGCTGCAATCCTCCGCGCTCTGCACCATGGCCTGCGCCCTGCCGCTCGGCATGGGGCAGAAGCTGGCCGATCCGGCGCGACCCGTTGTGGTCTTCGTCGGCGATGCCGGGCTGGAAATGGGGCTTGGCGAACTGGCGACCCTGCGCGACATGCGCCTGCCGGTCATCGTCTGCGTGCTGGTCGATGAAAGCCTGGCGCTGATTGAACTGAAGCAGCGCGCCGGCCAGCGGCCCAATGTCGGCGTGGATTTCTCAGGAACGGATTTTCCGGCACTTGCCCGGGCGATGGGCGGGCACGGCGTGTGGGTGGACGACGTCGAAACGCTCAGCCGCGAGGCAACCGCCGCACTTGCCCGCGACAGCTACGCGCTGCTTGCCTGCCGCATCGGCCGCCGCGCCTATGACGGGAAGTTCTGACGGACGGACTCAGTTGGTCGCGTCCTCGGCAATTGCCTTGAACACCGCGTCGAGCTCGCCCGCCAGCGCCTGCAGCGCGTCGCCGCCCTCCGCCAGATAGGGGGCGAAGACGAAGCTCGGGTGCTTGTAGGAAAGCGTCGCCCCGCCGTCGGGGGTCTCGGTGACATAGAAGCGGATCGGCGCCTCGATGCCGGCGGCAACGCTCGCCGCCAGCATCCGCCTCGCATAGTCGTTGCGATAGACCCCGATCACCCGGTTTCCGGGGATGGTGATGCCCTGCATCTTCGCACCGTCCGAGGCGCTTGCCTGGGTGACAAGGCCCATCCCGGCCGTCTTGATCGCGGCCGTCAGACTGTCCACGAGGTCGGGAAAGGTCTTGTCGGTGGCGATCACCGTCCAGCCGTCGCGGGGTGCGAGTTCGCCCTGCGCGGCGGCGGGACCGGCAACATGGGAAAAGGCCGCCAGCATCAAGGCGACGGCAAGGGACGTGAGACGGGTCATGTCGGGTCGGCTCCCTTCAGGAAATGAAACGGAAGCCGACCCTAGTCGAGATTGTTGCCCGCACCGCACACGCGGCAATCACGGATGATCACGATGTGGCGCGGGCCTCAGCCCATCCCGAGCTTCAGGCGGGCGCGCGTGCCGGCGAGGCTGCCGATGAAGCCGAAGACGAGCCACAGCCAGCCGTGCAGCGAACCGGAGACGATCCCGCCGAGATAGGCGCCGATGTTGCAGCCGTAGGCGAGCCGCGCGCCATAGCCCATCAGCAGGCCGCCGATGATCGCGGTCAGGAGATCGCGGGTCGAAAGCTTCCACACGGGCGCGTATTTGCCGGCAAGGGCGGCCGCCGTCATGGCGCCGATCAGGATGCCGAAGTTCATCACCGAGGTCGCGTCGGCGAAGACGGAAGCCTCGAGCGCGCCTTTCTGCCACTGCCAGTAGGGCCAGTCGGTGACGGTCACGCCGAAGCCCTGCCAGATCTTCGCGCCCCACAGCGCAAAGCCGGAGGTGATGCCCCAGGGCCGGCCGAGCACGACGAAGGTGGCGATGCCGACGACGGCGATCATCACCGCGCCGAAGCGCAGCGACCAGGGACCGGCGAGAAAGCTCTCGGTCGCGCGCGGCTCGGCGAGGCTGCCGTGCGCCTTGCGCTCGACCCTGATGCTCCACAGCGCGATCAGCCCGAGCACGGCAGCCGTTGCGGCAAAGGCGCCAATGGGGCCGAATTCGGTGATCAGGGAAACGGCCGGCAGCTTCGGCAGCGTCCCCCAGAGATGCATGTGCGGGGTGGCGGCGACCGAGCCCATCACGAAGGCTGTCAGCGTCACCATCATGCGCGTCGACCCGCCGCCGGCGGTGAACAGCGTGCCGGAGGCGCAACCGCCGCCGAGCTGCATGCCGAAACCGAACATGGTCGCGCCGATGGCGGCGGCGATGCCGAAGGGAAAGACGAAGCCGCCGGTCGGCATGCCGAAGGAGGCGCCCCAGCCGATCAGCGGAAAGGAGACCGCCGCCGTCAGCAGGATCAGCAGGAACTGCGCCCGCAGGCCCCCGCCGCGCTTCTCCGTGACGATGCGGCGCCAGGCGGCGGTGAAGCCGAAGCTCGAATGATAAAGCGCAACGCCGGCAAGGCCGCCGATCAGCACGGCATAGCCGAGTGTCGGGCCGCCGGTGTTGCTGGCGATCAGGGCGACCGCCGCAAGAGCGGCGAGCGACAGGGCGAGAACCGCGCGGTTCGCGCCGGCAAACGTCTGGGCGAGGGATTGGGCAAGAGCTGTCATGGCTTCTAGGTACTCCCTTGCGCGGGCGGGCGGAAGGTATGGCGTTTTGCAGGAGCGCCTGCCCGCGCAATCGCATTGCCCGGATCTGGCCGCTATTGGAAGATACATGCGATCCCTGTCCGCCGTCGCACACGTCGGCCACAAGTTTTTGTGTGTTGCACGTCATCCGCGCCACGGAAAAACTGACAGGGCGAAAGAAAGCAGGCGGGCGTCCGTCCTTGCAAGATCCGTGGTCGGCTCCTCCCGGTCGAACGACGGGCCTTGCCGACCCGAAGCCCTTTGCCTCCCCCGCGCTGCGGCCCGTGCGCCGCCGCAGGAAACCGCGCGGCCGAAGCGCCGCTGGCAGGAAGAAAGCCGAATGACCCTTACCGATCGCTACGGCTACCCTCTCACGATGTCGGACAGCGCCGCCCTGGAGGCCTGGCAGCGCGCGCTCGATGCGTTTCTGGCCCATGGCACGGCAACGCCGGACCATCTCGCCCGGGCGCTCTCGCTGGAGCCGCAGTTCGCGCTCGGGCACGCGACGCACGGCCTGTTCTGCCTGCTGCTCGGCCGGCGCGAAATGGTGGATGTGGCGCAGGACGACTGGACGCGGGCGGACGGCGCGCGCGCAGCGCTTGGCGCGACCCCGCGCGAGGCGGCGGTGATCGATGCCCTGCGCGACTGGCTCGACGGCCATCCGCGCGCGGCGGCCGACCGCCTCGACGCAACCCTTGCCGCCCATCCCGCCGACCCGCTCCTGATGAAACTGGTGCATGCGGTGCGCTTCGTGCTCGGCGATGCCGGCGGCATGCGACGTTCGGTGGAAGGCGTGCTTGAGGCCTATGACCAGAGCCACTCCGCCTATGGCTATCTGCTGGGTTGTCATGCCTTCGCGCTGGAGGAAACCGGCGACTACGAGCGGGCCGAGCGCACGGGACGCCGCGCCGTCGAGATCGCGCCCGACGATGCCTGGGGGTTGCATGCCGTTGCCCATGTCCACGACATGACGGGCCGCTTCGACGAGGGGCGGCGCTGGCTGGAGGCGAACACCCAGGCCTTTTCCCACTGCAACAACTTCCGCTTCCACGTCTGGTGGCATCTGGCGCTGATGTATCTCGACCGGGGCGATATCGCGGCCGTTCTGGCGCTCTACGATGCGGAAATCCGCGCGGAACACACCGACGACTATCGCGACATCTCCAATGCGGCCTCGCTGCTCGTGCGGCTGGAAATCGAGGGTGTCAACGTCGGCGGACGCTGGGACGAACTGGCGCGGCTCTCCGAAACCCGGATCGACGATCGCTGCAATCTCTTCGCCGACCTGCACTACATGATCTCGCTCGGCGGCGGACGGCGGCGGCAGGCCGCCGACGAGATGCTTGCCTCCGTCGCCCTGCATGCCGAGGAGCCGTCCGATCTGGGGCGGATCGCGTCACGGACCGGGCTGTCGGCCGCACGCGGTCTCGACGCCTATTTCCGGGGCAATTTCTATTCCGCCTTCCATCACCTCGATCGGGCCCGCCCGACGTTGCGCGACATTGGCGGCAGCCATGCCCAGCGCGATGTGTTCGAGCGTCTGGCGATCGACGCGGCCCTGCGTGCGGGGCTGGCCGGTGAAGCGGAGCGGCTGCTGCGCGAGCGTCTGTCGTTGCGCGGCGCGCTCGACCGCTTCGCCTCCGAGCGGCTGGAACGGGTGGACAGCATGAAGCGGGCGGCAAAGATCATGCAAAACGAAGCCTTGCGCGCCGTGCCGGCGTAAATTCGCCTTGGTTTTGACGCGGCCGCGTGTCAGAGCCGTTCCGCTTCCGCGCCAGACCGCGGTTGCATACGTTCCAACGTTTCAAGGACCTGCGTTTCGTGAACATGCATTCCACGTCCGCGCCACCAGCCCCGCGCCCGCGCGATCCGCGCCTCGATTTCTTTCGCGGCATCGGCATGTTCATCATCTTCATCGCCCACCTTCCGGCCAACAGCTGGACGCTGTGGATCCCGGCGCGGTTCGGCTTTTCCGACGCGACGGAGATGTTCGTCTTCTGCTCGGGGATGGCCTCGGCCATCGCCTTCGGCAAGGTGTTCGACCAGAGCGGCTGGCTGATGGGGGCGGCCCGTGTCAGCCACCGGGTCTGGCAGGTCTATTGGGCCCATGTCTGCCAGTTTCTGATCATTGCCGCAGGGCTTGTCGCGGTGCAGACCAGCGGTGTGCTGAACCGCTGCTGCGGCCTGACTCAGGACTATGTTGCCTCGCTCAATCTCTGGCATTTTTTCGAGAAGGCCGGCGAGACGCTGCCGGGTCTCCTGACGCTGACCTATGTGCCGAATTATTTCGACATCCTGCCGATGTATATCGTCATCCTGGTGCTTCTGCCGGTGATCATGGCGCTGTCGCAGCTGGGGCGCTGGCCGGTGTTTGCCTTCATGGGCGCGCTCTGGCTTGGCGCCAACCTCAAGCTTCTCGGCCTGCCGGCGGAACCCTGGTCGGATCGGGTGTGGTTCTTCAATCCGTTTGCCTGGCAGCTCCTGTTCTTCACCGGCTTTGCCTATATGCGCGGCTGGATCCCGGCCCCGCCCGTGCGCCACGGTCTGATCCTCGCAGCCCTTGCCGTCGTCCTCTTGACCGTTCCCTTTGCCTGGTTTCGCGCCTATGGCGCCTTTCCGGTGCTGCTTGAGGTGCGCAACGCCATCGAGCCGCTGTGGACCAAGACGGAGTTTGGCGTCCTGCGCTATGTCCACTTCCTGGCGCTGGCCTATCTCGCCTGGGTCGCGGTCGGCGCCGGCGGGCGTTATCTCGTCGTCGACAACGCCTGGGGTGCGGTGGTCCGCGTGATCCAGAAGGTCGGCCAGCAGTCGCTTGCGGTGTTCCTGGCAAGCCTGGTCGTCGCCCAGGCTGTCGGCATCCTGCGCGACATGGTCTGGGGGCGCGGCGACATGCTGATCGAGTTCCTCGCCAACGCAGGCGGCTTTGCCGCTCTCATTGCGGTTGCCTATGTCGTCTCCTGGTACAAGAAGGAGCCCTGGCGCCGGAAAGGCCCGCCGCACGGGCCGGCCGGCGCGGCCTCCGCCGACCGTCGCGGCACGGCACAGCCGGCGCGCGAAACCGTTCGCTGATCCGCGTCGGCGCTGGTCCTCGGAGCTATTCCGGCCAGCCCAGATGATCGCCGAGCGCGCGCCAGGCCCGCTCCACCCATTCGGCGCGCACGCTGTGTCCGCCGGAATGCAGGCAGACTTCCAGCAGCGATGCGGCCGGACCGGATCGGGTCGGCGCTTGCTGGCGCTGGCAGGTGAGGCCGCTGTCGGGCGCTGCGGCCGGAAAGACCTGCGGCAGACCGGCCTGCGCCTGCCAGACGGCGAGACTGTCGGCGACATCGGACTGGCGCCAGCGCTCGCCGATGGGACGTCCCTCCAGCGGCACCGTCCGGTCCGCGGTGCCATGCACGTGGAACAGCACTGGCGCCGGCGAGGGGCAGTCCTTCGGGATCGGATCCCAGAACGCCCCGGCGATCGGGGCGAAGCCGGCGAAAAGCCTGCCGCGATAGCAGGCAAGGTTCCACACCATCGATCCGCCCATGGAAAAGCCCGTGGCCATCATCCGGTCGGCGCGCAAGGGAAAGCGGCTGGTGAGATCCTTGATCAACGCATCGAAAAACGCGAAGTCATCGCGCAAGGTGCGCGGCGCGCCGGGATAGGACCAGGTCTTGCCCGCGCCTTGCGGGGCGACGAAGGCGACATTGAGCCGGTCGGCCAGCCGGGCCCAGGCCGCGTTGCGCATTTCGCCCGCCGCCGTTCCGCGCCAGCCATGCAGGAAGACGATGGCCCCGAGCGGGGTCTTGCCGTCCCAGTCTGCCGGAAAGCGGATGCGGTATTCGCCGGTCTCGATCCGGCAGGGGGTCTCGATGCCGCATTCGGCCTCCGCTCCGGCGTTGGCGCCGGGCGGCGCGGCAAACACCGCCAGCGACAGCGCAAGATAGACCCGGAGGGCGGATGCGACAGGCGGCATTGCGGGCGATCCCTTGTGTGACGGTCTCCGCAACAGGATGCGCGCCCGCCGGCAAAGGACAAGGGCTGTGGACAGGAATGTCCCTCACGGATCGGTGATCGTCGGTTGCAGCCGGTCTACAGGATCGCCCAGCGGATCACGCTGGCGACGACGAACAGCGTGCCGACGCCGACAAGCCACAGTCCGGCGAACCAGGCAAGCCGGCGCCACGCCGGCTGCGCGTCCGCCGTGTGCCGCGTGTCGTGCGCCTCCCCGTTGCCGGACCCTTGTGCGGCCATCAGTGATAGCCCTCGCCCGGCCGCACCTTGCCGCGGAAGATCCAGTAGGCATAAGCGGAATAGGCCAGGATCATCGGGATCAGCACGGCGGCGCCGGCCAGCAGGAACGCTAGCGAACTGTCGGGCGCAGCCGCCTCCCAGATGGTGACCGTCGGCGGCACGATGTTGGGGTAGAGGCTGATGCCAAGACCCGCGAAGGTGACGAGGAACAGCGCCAGGCTTGCCAGGAAGGGCAGGGCGTCGCGGGTGCCGTTGAGGCTCCTGAACAGCACGACGGCAAGGCCCAGCACCATCAGCGGCACAGGGGCGGTGTAGAGGATCTGCGGCATCTCGAACCAGCGCGCGGCAATCGCCGGGTCGAGCGCCGGGGTCCACAGGCTGACGATGCCGATCATGGCGAGCATCGCGAACATCAGCGTCAGCGCCAGGCCCCGGAAGTGATCCTGCATCGGGCCTTCGCATTTCCACACCAGCCAGGTGGCACCGAGAAGCGCATAGCCGATGACGACGGCAACGCCGGTCATCAGAGAAAACGGCGTGAGCCAGTCGAGCCAGCCGCCGGCATAGGCGCGGCCCTCCACGGCGATGCCCTGGACGATGGCGCCCAGGATAATTCCCTGCGCGAGCGCCGCCGTCAGCGATCCGAGGAAGAAGGCGATGTCCCAGATCCAGCGCCGCTGCTCGCTCGACTTGAAGCGGAACTCGAACACCACGCCCCGAAACACCAGCCCGAACAGCATGGCGAAGATCGGGGCATAGAGCGCGGGCATCAGGATCGCGTAGGCCAGCGGAAACACCGCGTAGAGCCCGCCGCCGCCGAGCACCAGCCAGGTTTCGTTGCCGTCCCACACGGGGGCGACGGAATTCATCATCACGTCGCGCTCGGTGGCCGAGCGGGCGGTGGGAAACAGGATGCCGAGGCCGAGGTCGAAGCCGTCGAGCACGACATAGAGAAACACCGCCGCTGCGATCAGCAGCGCCCAGATGAGGGGAAGGTCGAGGTCCATGACGTCACTCCGCGGGGTTGGGGGTGGTCTTGTCGCGATAGGCGAAGGCCGGGGTCACACCCGCGGCGCGGGTCGGCTCGCCGGCATGCGGGCCGTCGCCGGCATCGGGCGGGGCCGCCATCGAGCGCAGCAGGTAGAAGGTGCCGATGCCGAAGACGATGAAATAGACCACGATGAACACCAGCAGCGAGGTGGCGACCGCAGGCGCATCGACCGGCGAGATGCTGTCGGCGGTCCGCAGCAGCCCGTAGACGGTGAAGGGCTGGCGTCCGACCTCGGTGGTGATCCAGCCGGCAAGCACCGCGATGAAACCGGTCGGACCCATGGCCAGCGCCAGCTTGTGGAACAGCGGCGTGTCGTAGAGCCGCCCCCTGGCCCGCAGGTAGAGGCTCAGGAGCCCGATGCCGAGCATCGCGAAGCCGATGCCCACCATCACGCGGAAGGAGAAGAACACGATGGTCGCGTTCGGCCGGTCCTCGGGCGGAAAGTCGTTGAGACCGGGCACCCGTCCGTCGAGCGAATGGGTCAGGATCAGGCTGCCGAGCTTGGGGATCGCGACCTGGTAGCGGGTCTCGCCTGCTGCCATGTCGGGCACGCCGAAGAGGATCAGCGGCGCGCCTTCCTCGCCCTCGAAATGGCCTTCCATCGCCGCGATCTTCGCCGGCTGGTGCTCCAGCGTGTTGAGGCCGTGCATGTCGCCGGCGACGATCTGCAGCGGGGTCACGAGGGCCGCCATCCACATCGCCATGGAAAACATCACCCTTGCCGCGTCACTGCTGCGGTCCTTCAAAAGGTGCCAGGCGCCGACCGCGCCGACCACGAAGGCGGTGGTCAGATAGGCCGCCAGCATCATGTGAACGAAACGGTAGGGGAAGGACGGGTTGAAGACGATCTCGAACCAGTTTTCCGGCACGAACTGTCCGACCTCGTTGATCGAGAAGCCCGCCGGCGTCTGCATCCAGCTGTTGACCGACAGGATCCAGAAGCCCGACAGCGCCGTGCCGAAGGCGACCATGCAGGTCGCGGCGAAATGCAGGCGCGGGCCGACCCGGGTCAGGCCGAACAGCATGATGCCCAGGAAGCCGGCTTCCAGGAAGAAGGCCGACAGCACCTCATAGCCCATCAGCGGGCCGAGCACCGGGCCGGTCTTGTCGGAGAAGACCGACCAGTTGGTGCCGAACTGATAGGTCATGACGATGCCGGAGACGACGCCCATGCCGAAGGCGACGGCGAAGATCTTCATCCAGTATTTGAACAGGCGCAGATAGACGTCGCGCCCGCTCGTCAGCCACAGGCCTTCGAGCACCATCAGGAAGCTCGCCAGCCCGATGGTGAAGGAGGGAAAGATGATGTGGAACGAGACGGTGAACGCGAACTGGAAACGGGCCAGATCGACTGCGGAAAACTCCATCATGGTCTCTCCAACGTGGGATGGCGGCGCGGTCCGGCGGTGGGGGCGCCGGGCTGTGCGGTAAATTTCAAACTCGCGAACATAAGTGTCGCGCAGTCGCCCAAAGGCTATGTGACAGAGTGAAGCGTGTCGCGGCCCCAGCGCAAGGGTGGCTTGCGCAAAGCGCAGATCACGCCCATTCGCCTTCGGTCGGAATATTGATCGTGCGGCCGCAATGCTTGCAGTGCACCGCGTCCGGGTCGTGGCGCGACAGGCCGCAGTCGGGGCAGTTGTAGGCGACTTTCTGCGGCCGGAAGATCGTCTGGATCAGGCGCAGGAACAGCCCGACCCCGAAGATCATGATCAGCACGGTCAAGAGCCGCCCGAAGCTGTCGGTCATGGTGATGTCGCCGAACCCGGTGGTGGTCAGCGTGGTCACGGTGAAATACAGCGCGTCCAGATAGTTGTTGATCGCCGGATTCTGGTGGCCCTCGGTCACGAAGACGATTGCCGTGACCACGAAGACGAAGACGATCAGGTTGATCGCCGACTGGATGATCTCCTCGTTGCGACGGAAGAAATGCGAGGCCGAGCGCAGCTCGCGCAGCAGATGGTAGGAGCGCAGCAGGCGCAGCATCCGCACCACCCTGAGGAACGCGAGATTGTCGATGAAGGCGCTGGCCAGCAGCGACAGGATCACGATCAGGTCGGCGATATTGGTGAACTCGAACACCATCCGCCACGGCCGGTGGGCGGCATACATGCGCAGGCCGTAATCGACGATCAGCACCACCGCGATGACATAGTCGATCAGATGGTGCGCGATGGCGGTTTCCATCATCGAGGACACGACGAAATAGGCGATCGTCACGAGATCGAACACGAGAAGCGCCAGCCGCCAGCGTCGCGCGCCCGGTGTCATGCCGTAATAGAGCCGGCGCACCCTGGCGCGCAGTCCCGATGACGGGGAGGCGCGGGTGTCTTCGTCTTCTGTCTGCGTCGGTTCGGACGTGTCGCTGGTCATGGGAGGACAAGACCCCAGCCGATGGTCGGCGTCAATGCCGGACGCGGAAACCCCGCGGGACGCAGGCTGCGCATTGGCTTTGGACTCTTTTGCGAATCGTCGCAAACTTTTTGTTAACCAATTCAGCCTTGGGCGACTTCGGGGTGGGACCGATGACTTCTGACATGAGCTTCCTGGACTGGGCGCGGGGCACGGAGGCGGGCGTGACGGCCACTTCGCACCGCGCGTCGACCGCCATGCCGACTCTGGACGATTCCCTGCGCTTCGCCGAACAGCATGTCGGCGACATCCTGCACACGCCGAAATCGCGCGACGGCGCGGCCTATCGCTTCATCGTTCGCGGCACCGGGCGATTTGGCGACGGCGCGCGCTCGGGCAGCCCGAGCGAGGTGCTCGCCGCCACGCGCCGCGAGGCGGAGCTGAGGCGTCTTCATGCGGTCGCGACCAGTATCGCCAGTTATCTCGAAGAACGCATCGAGGCGGAAAGCCCGGTCGCGCCGGGCTGAGGTCTGCGCCTGTCTATGCCCAGGTGCGTTCCAGCACCGAGAGCCAGTTGCGCCAGGCGATCTTCTCGATCAGGTCCTCGCCGTATCCGGCGGCGCGAAACGCCTCGATCAGCTTCGGCAGTCCGGTGACGTCGCCGATGGCGCGCGGCACGAAACAGCCGTCGAAATCCGACCCGAGCGCCACCCCGTCCTCGCCGAGCCTGGACAGCATGTGATCGGTGTGGCGCACCATCAGCTCCAGCGGCGTGTCGCCCTTGTGGGCGCCGTCCGGCCTGAGGAAGGCGACGTGGAAGTTGAGGCCGGCCAGCCCCTTGCTCTCGGCGATGGCGTCGAGCTGGCGGTCGGTGAGATTGCGCGCCGACGGGCAGACCGCATGGGCATTGGAGTGGGAGGCGACCAGCGGGCGGTCGCTGAGCTCGGCCACATCCCAGAACCCCTTTTCGGTTAGATGCGACAGGTCGATCATGATCTTGAGCGCGTTGCAGGCCCTGACCAGCGCCTTGCCGGCGTCGCTCAACCCCGGTCCCGTGTCCGGTGAGGACGGGCAGGTCATCGGCGCGCCGTCGCCGAAGATGTTCGGCCGGCTCCACACCGGACCGAGCGAGCGCAGGCCCGCCGCATGCAAGACCTCGAGCGCGCAGAAATCCGCGTCGATCGCCTCCGCGCCCTCGATGTGCAGCACCATGGCAAGTGCGCCGTCGGCCATCGCCTGCCGGATGCCCGGCGCATCGGTGCAGATCCTGACCGCGCCGGCGGCTTCGCGTTCCAGCCGCCGGGCGCGCGCGGCCATGCGCAGCGTGAACCCCAGCGCGACCTCCTGCGCGACCGGCGCGAAATTCGCCGGATCGTTCGGATTGTAGCGAACCGTGAGATCGAGCCCCGTGCGCGAGGGCACATACATTGCAAACAGCCCGCCGGCAAAGCCGCCTTCGCGGGCGCGCGGCAGGTCGATGTGATCGCGCTCGGCGCGGGCGAGGAACGAGCGTTCGCGCGGGGTTCCGGCGCCCAACTCCAGTTTCAGCAAGGTGTCGTTGTGTCCGTCGAAGACGGGCACGAGGTCGCGGCGCATGCGGATCTCCAGAAGGGGACTGCGGAAGCGGTACACTCGCCACACAAACGGTCCGTTGCAAGAAGGAACTGCGATCGGGACGCTTGCCAAGTCGCGGCCCGCTTTTCCGTATGGTTTCGTCTGCCTATGTCCTGCCAGGCGACGTTGCGGAATATAAGCAAGATTTAGAAAATTTTTTCAGAGTGCAAGATTCAGGATACGAATTTGACGCTGGGTCACAAATGAGTTGCGTGCATAGACTGTTTGTGATCGTATAACGAGTATAAGTAAATTATACAATTTAATAGAGATTTTCGGTGGTGGCATGATGTGTGACCGTGTGACCGGCCCCCTGGATGGCCCTGCGGCCCAGCGGCTGCATCGTGCCCGGCTTGCCCTCATGGGTGTGGGGGAGGACGGGGCGCGCATCGGGCCGGGCATGTTCGATGCGGATGTCGTGTCGTTCGCTCATGGCGAAGGCGTGCGTCGGCCGTTTCCCGGTGCCATACGCAAGGCGGTCGAGGCGTTGCATGACGCGCAAGGCGCGCCGATCGAGAACTACATGTTCCTGCGGCGCTTCCCCGATCTCGAGGTGGAAATTTCCAAAAACTTCTGCCGCAACGGCGTTCCGCCCGAGTTTGCGGGCAATGTCGTGCTCGACGCCGGGTCGACGCGCCTGATGGTGGCCGCTCTTGGCCTGATGAGCCGCGGCGGGGCGGAGGTCGTCACCTCGCCGGGCTTCTATCATCCGCTTGCCGGCTGGTGCGGCTACCTTGATCGGCCGTTGCATGTGCTGCCGACCTCCAGGGCGTGCGCCTACAAGCTCTGCGCGCAGGACCTCAGGGACTGGCTCGTCCGGACACGGCCCGCAACGCCCCCGCTTCTCGTTCTCTTCAATCCGACGATGACCGGCGCCGTCTACAGCCAGGACGAGCTGGATGATCTCGGCGAGGTTCTGGTCGGGGCGGACATGCTGGCCATCGAGGATGCGCTGTTTGCCGGTTCCGAACACGACCCCGACAAGACCGGTGGCCGTCTGGCCGCTTCGCCGGCGGGCGAGCGCTGCCTCACGGTCGCCGGTGCCAGCAAGCTGCATTGCCTGGCCAATCTCAGGATCGGCTGGGGGTGCGGCCCGCAATGGCTGATCGGCGCGCTCCAGGACTATGTGACCAGCAGCGCGGCCAGCATTCCCCATGTCGCCAAGGCGGCCGCCCTTGGCGCCCTGCGCGCGCCGGCGCTTTTCTCCCGGCGCAATGTCGAGGAGTGCCGGCGGCGGATCGCGCTCGTCTGCGATCTGGTGCGCGGTCTGGACGCGCGGCTGCGCACGGCGACGCGGCTGAACGCTCCCATGGTGACGGTCGGACACGAGGTGGAGGCCGGACACTCGGTGCTGCTCGAGTTTCCCTGTCTTGCCGGTCACGATCTCTCGGACGGTGGCGCGCCGCGCGATGGCGCGGATCTGACGCGGCTGTTCCTCAACGAGGCGAAGGTCGCCTTCGCGCCGGCCCTGTCGCACGGGTTCGACGGTCCGCGCGTGCGCGCGAATGTGGCCTCCATCGGCACGCAATTCACCTATGACGCCTCAAGGGTCTGGGAGGCGCGGGAGGACGATAGCTGGGGCGAGGAGCAGGAACGCGCCTTCGACGGCGGCTTTGCCCGGGCGCGGGACCTGATCTCCTCCACCTTCGCCGAACGCATCGAGCCTGCGGTATTCCGGCTGCTGGGCCAGGCGCCCGAGGTGGCGCGATCGCGGCGGCAACGGTCCGCTGCGGCTGCGTTCGCGACCGGACAGGGGGTGGCGCTGTGAGCCGGCGTGACGGCGCGGGCGTCGCCGAAACCGCCACCGCGATCCAGCCGGCGCTCCGGCCACGCAGCGTGCGGAGCGCGGTCGGGGCTTCCGTTGCCCCGGCACTGCGTCCCGCCATGGCGGAGGCGCCGGCGGAACCGGTTGAGGCCATGGCGCTTTCCGGGCTGGGCGCGCTGTTCGATCCGGCGTCCGGCGCCGGAAATCCGCCGCTAGCCGCGCTGGTCGACGTCTGGGGCGTTCTCACCGACGGCGCGCGGGCGTTTGTGCCCGCCATCGAGGCCTTGAAAGTGCTCAGGGCACGGGGCGTGCCGGTAGCGCTTGTCTCCAACACCTCCAGGCGCGGCGGCGAGCTGGCCCGCCTGCTCGAGGGGCAGGGGCTCGCATCGGACCTTCATGACGCGGTGATCACCGGCGGCGGTCTGGCGTTCGGGCATCTGTCGGCAGAGGTGGCGCGCCGGCGTGCCGGCGGCGGCGATGACTTGCGGTGCCTGATCGTCGGGACCCAGCCGGGCGGCGACTGGGCGCGCGACGCCGGGCTTCGATGCGTGGCAAGCGTCGACGAGGCGGATCTGTTGCTCGGCTTCGGCGTTCTGGGCGAGGGCGACCCGCGCCCCGGTGCGCCGCCGCCGGCGCCGGATATCGCGGTCCGCCGGCTGTTGCGAACCGCCGCCCGCTCGGGCCTGCCGCTCATCCTGACCAATGCCGACACCAGCGTGCGCATCGCGGGCGCGCTTCATCTCGGCATCGGGGCGCTTGCGCCGCTCTACCAGTCGCTCGGCGGCACGGTGCGCATCTACGGAAAGCCGGGCGCGGACATGTTCGCGGCCGCTCTCGACGCCGTCGGGGTCGCCGACCCGGGCCGTGTCGTGATGATCGGCGACACTTTGGCGACCGATATCGCCGGCGCCCGCGCCGCCGGCATCGTTACCGTCCTGGTGACCGGCGCCGGCTCGCATGCCGACGAGCTTCATGTCGGGGCCGGCGGAACCTTCTGCGCCGAGGCGCTTGCCCGGCTTGCCAGGCGCGCGCGGGTCATGCCGCACCATGTGATGGAGGCGATGCAATGGTAGAAAAGGCGAGACGGACCCGTGTCCTGATCTTCGGAGCCGGTGTGATCGGCGGTCATGTCTGCGATCTGCTGTCGCGCATGGACGACCGCTTCGATCTTACCGTTTCGGCGCGGCGCGCGGACGCGCTGTCCCAGCGCGTGAACCTGTCGATCACCTCCGCGCTGTGTCTCGGGTTCGACCCGCGCATCGAGGCGGTGGCCTGCGATGTGTTCCAGACCGATGCCTGCGCCGCGCTGATCGACCGGGTCCGCCCGGACATCATCGTCAATGCCACCAGCCTGCAGACCTTCTGGGAAATCGGCCTCCTGCCGGCGGAGGCCTACAGGCATCTGGAACGCGCGCGCATCGGCCCGTGGCTGCCCAATCACCTCGCCACCGCGCGGGCGCTGATGCGCGCCGTGCGCTCCGCCGGCAGCACCGCGCTGGTGGTCAATGCCGCCTTCCCCGATGCGGTCAACTCCGCGCTTGCAACGGTCGGTCTCGCCCCGGATGTCGGCGGCGGCAACATCGCCAACATCGTGCCGACGCTGACCCGTGCCGCAGCGCGCCAGCTCGGCGTCGAGCGCGCGGAGCTGACCGTTCACTTCGTCGCCCATCATGTCGCCTGCAACGCGATTTCCTCCTACGGCACGCCGGGCGAGGCGCCCTACCGGCTGAGCATCCTGCTCGACGGCGCGGAGGTTGCCGACACCCTCGATCACACGGCGCTGTTTGCCAGCGTCATCGGCGAGTTCAAGCGCGTGCGCGGGGTCACCGGCCAGATCGTTGCCGCGTCCGGTGTCGCCGCGGTGACCGCTGCCTTGAGTGCGCCCGACACGCAAAAACCCATGCATGTGCCGGGTCCCAACGCGCTTCCCGGCGGCTATCCGGCTCTTGTCGGCAAGGGCGAGGTGCGCCTCGCCCTGCCCAATGGCCTGCCGCAGGACGAGGCGATCCGCGTCAATCTCGACGGCCAGACGGTGGAAGGGATCTCCGAGATCCGCGCCGATGGCACGATCGTCTATGCTCCGGCGGAAATGGCCGTGCTGCGCGAGGCCTTTGGCTATGATTGCGCGCAGATGCATGTCGACGAGGTCGACGACTGGGCGGGCGAGTTGCAGGCGCGCTACCGCGCCTATGCCGAGAGGCTAAGCGCATGAGCGAGGCGGGCGCGATGGCGAAAGACGGACACAGCGGCGATTCGCAGGCGGTGAGCCTGGTGACGGCAAACCGGCGTGGACGCACGACGACGCGGCTGAACGAGATCAACCGGCGCTTCGCGGAGCTGGCCGGCAGGGCGTCCCGTCCCGTGCTCGACCTCGGCTGTGCCTTCGGCGTCGCCACCCACGCAGCTCTGGAGGCCGGCGCCACCGTTCATGCCAATGACATCGATCCGGCGCATCTGGAGGCGACCGCGCGCGATGCGCCGGCGGGAACCGCGCAGCGGCTGCATCTCGTGCCCGGCGGCTTTCCCGCCGATCTCGAGTTCGCGCCCGGCAGCCTGTCGCTGGTGCATGCCTCCAACCTGCTGAATTTTCTTTCCGGCGCCGAAATCGAGACGGGCTTTGCGAAAATCGCCGCCTGGCTGGAGCCGGGCGGCCGGTTCCTGTCGATTTCCGGGTCGCCCTATGCCGCCAACATTCGCGCGTTCGGGGCGATCTACGAGGCCAATCGCGCTGCAGGAGTGCCGTGGCCGGGCGAATGCCATGACCTTCCGGCGATCTCCGACGATCCGACGATCAGCGAGCTGCCGAGGTTTCTGCACCTGCTCGATCCCGACGTGCTCTCCCGCGCCGCGCGGGCGGCCGGTCTGGAGGTCGAGGAGGCGCAGTTCTTTCACCGCGCGGGAACGCCCGACTACATCGCGCTCGACGGGCGCGAGAACGTCGTCTTCGTCGCGCGAAAACCGACCCCTGAGGACGAAAAGGGGCAAATGCATCCGTAGCTTAACCGGTAAAATGCTGCAGCGGAACGCCTGGAAGGCCTGGCGACTGGGGAATGATTTCACCAGGGCATCGTCATTCCACCCCGACCCGGATCCCGGAACGGCGGACTTTACGCGGCTTAAGAGCACCAGCTTTGGGAGTTGGTAGGTGCGGGTTCGAGTCCCGTCGGATGCGCCATTTTTCCGCGCGCTGCCAGTGTCGGCACGCCGCGCGACATGTGACACGGCCTCCCGGAGCGCGCTCCGGTGGAGGCCGGACCAGTTTCCTGCATGGGAAGGAAAGGAGGTGAAAAATCATGGACAAAGTGATGGCTATCCGGGAGATCAAGGCCGCGCTCGCGTTGACGAGTGCGCGTCTCTCCGAGACCGCTGCGCCAATGGCGAACCGGTCTGTACCAGCGTCTGGTGTTCCAGCCGCTATGCCAAAGCTGGCAGCAGCTCCACCCGCCGTTCCAGCGGGCAAGGGCGTGCCAGCGGGCGCGATGCCACCCGCTGTTCCAGCCAAGGATCTCGACGATCTGGCTGTTCCAGCGGCGCATCCACTGGCGCGTGATGCGGCGCCAATCGCCAGCTCGGCTCCAATTGCCGCTGGCGCGCTCGCCAAGTTCGATGCCGTTCCAGCCCGCTAAGGCCTGACCGGCCGGCGGGCGACCGTCGTCCGATAGCCGCAGCACCGGAACGCGCGCGATCTTGCGCTTTCGCAAACTGTGATGCCCTGGAAATGATGCCCTGGAAACGATGCCCTGTAGAAACCCGCGCCGCGGGAAGGCCGGCCGGCTTGGTCCGGTTTTTCCGCGGCTGCATCGGCACGAAGCGCGCCGGACGCTGCCCGCCGGTGACCCTGTCCGGGCGGACTTGCAACTTTTGCAAGTTTTGCACCGGATTTTGCGAAGATTGCCTTTTGAATTGCGAATATTGATCGACTTGCGTGTGACCGCGCGCTTGACGCGCAGCACGGCAGGGCGGGGAGAAGTCGCCGGTCGTGCGCCGGTCGGGATGTCTCGCGGGCCCGTCTTGAAACCTCAGGCCTCAACGCCCGGCAGCAGGCCGCAGGCGATCATCGCCGCCCTTACCTGCGGCTGCAGCACCGCATTCGCTTCCGGTCCGATCTCCCCGTCGCGGCGGGCCTGCGCGAGGCGTGCCAGGAAGCGCGCCGGCGCCACCGGATCGTCGCGCTCGCAGGCCTGGATCAGCACCCGCCGGAGCCGCTCGCCCTGAAGCAGCGCGAAGCGTCCGGCATCTCCAAGAAACGCTGCTCCAAGAGGCGCTGCCGGTTCTGCCGATGGGGCAAGCGCGAGTGCCGCGAGATCGAAGCCCGGATTGCGCGCCGGATCGGTGAGGGTCGCGAGGTCGATCTCCAGCGCAACGCCCGCCTCCGCGATCAGGAACGGCGTCAGCGCCACGGCCGCAACGGCCGCGTCCCGCGCCGCATCGGGCAGGGCGGCGAGCGCTGCCGGCAGGTTGCGGGCGAGCCTGTCGATCAGGTCGTCGATCAGGAGCGTGTTGCCGGTGCTCGATTTCATCGTCGATCCGTCGAGCCGCACCAATTGATGCGGCAGCATCCGGTAGCGCTCGAAAAACGGTCCGGCGCCGAGCGCCTTCAAGGCATCGATGCGGATCTCGGTGCTGGTCAGCCATTCCTCGCCCATAACATGCAGGATGCGGTCGGCCGGCGATGCGCTCTGTGCCGCCTCGAGCCAGAGAACCAGCGCGCGCAGGTGTTCGGTGGCAAAGCCGTCGCTGCGGGTCAGCGGGCAGCGCGGGTAGTCGTCGCGCCCGGTTTCCAGAATCACCACGCCGTCGTCCTCGCGCCGTGCCAGACCGACGTCGATCAGCCGGTCCGCCAGCGCCAGCGCGGGTCCGACCGCGTCCGATTCGCGCAGGAAGATGTCGTGGCGCTGGCCGAGGCGGGCGAGCGTCGCCGCCTGGTCGCGCAGGACGAGATCGATCATGTCCCGCCACAGGGCGAGTGTTGCCGGATCGCCCGCCCGCCAGGCGGCGAGCGTCGCATCGGCGGCATCGCCATGCAGCGTCAGTTCGCGCGCGATCGGCGCGTCGGCATCCGCGCCGCCCTCTTCAGTCACGACGGCGCCTGCGATGTCACCGTAAAGCCTGCCGACAATCCGGTCGACGGGGCCGCTGCCCTTAAGCGCAGACAGTCCGCCCGCAGCCGAAACGCCGGCCAGTGCCTCGGCGATGTTGCGGCCGATGTCGCAGACGACGCTCTGGCAGGCGACCTCGGCGCCGCGTGCCCGCCACAGCGCGGCAAGCGCGCCGCCGAGCGCGATGTTGCGCAGGTGGCCGACATGGAGCGCCTTGTTGGCGTTGGGATCGAGATAGTCGACGACAATCCGCCTGCCCGAGGCGGTGCCGCCGAGCCGCAAGGGATCGCGCCGATGCAAGGCGAGACCGTCGGCGACGCGCTCCAGCGTCGCGTCGGTGAAGCGCAGCGTCAGCCGGTTCTTGGAAAGCCGCGCGCTTGCAACCGCCGGCCAGGCCTCGAAGACAGCTCCAAGCGCCGTGCGGGCCGCGCCGTCGACGCGGCCCTTGAGGATGACGGAGACGTCGGCGGCACCTTGCGGGGAGCGGCGAAAGTCGGTCTGCCGGTCGAGCGCGCCGACGGCAGCCTCAAGCCCGGCCTCGACGAGCGCCGACAGGGCGCCCGCGCCGAGCGGGCCGCCCGGATCCGCGATGCCGCCGCTCTCCTGTGCCGTTTTCGGGTCCTGGGTCATCGATCCGTTCCGAAAGACGCGAAAAGACGCGTGTCCGGATCAGTCTTGCAACCTTCGGTCGATTAGGCAAGCCGTGCCGCGCTATGCCACCGCGCGCTCCGGGAAGAGGCCGGCGAGGCCTTCGGCGCTGGCCGCGCAGATGCCGCGCTCGGTGATCAGGCCGGTGACCAGACGCGCCGGGGTCACGTCGAAGGCGGGATTGGCGGCGGGCGTGTCCGGCGGCGAGATCAGCACCTTGTCGAGCGTGCCGTCGGCGCGCCGGCCCTGGATCCAGGTGACTTCCTCGCCGCTGCGCTCCTCGATCGGGATCTCGCGCACGCCGTCGCGCACGGTCCAGTCGATGGTGGAGGAGGGCAGCGCGACATAGAAGGGAATGCCGTTGTCCTTCGCCGCCAGCGCCTTCAGATAGGTGCCGATCTTGTTGCAGACGTCGCCCTGCGCGGTGGTGCGGTCGGTGCCGGTGATGACGATGTCGACCTGGCCGTGCTGCATCAGGTGGCCGCCGGCATTGTCGACGATCAGCGTGTGCGGCACGCCGTGCTTGCCCAGTTCCCAGGCCGTCAGGCTGGCGCCCTGGTTGCGCGGCCGGGTCTCGTCGACGAAGACATGCACGTCGATGCCTTCATCATGCGCCTGATAGATCGGCGAAGTGGCGGTGCCCCAGTCGACGGTGGCGATCCAGCCGGCATTGCAATGGGTCAACACGTTGACCCGTTCGCCGGGCTTCTTTTTCGCGGCGATCTCGCGGATCAGCGCGAGGCCGTTCGCGCCGATCGCGTGGTTGACGGCGACGTCCTCGTCGCAGAGCTCGGCGGCGAAGCGCCAAGCGGCCTCCGCGCGCTCCGCCTGGCCGAGCGGCGCCAGACGGGCACGGGCGGCATCGAGCGCCCATTTCAGGTTGATTGCGGTCGGCCGCGTTGCGATCAGCGTGTCATAGGCGGCGGCAAGCGCGGCGTCGCCCGCGTCGCGCTGCATCGCCAGCGCCATGCCGTAGGCGGCGGTGGCGCCGATCAGCGGCGCGCCGCGCACCCACATGTCGCGAATGGCGGTGGCCGCCTCGTCGACGCTGCGCAGATCCACGGTGACGAATTCATGCGGCAGCCGGGTCTGGTCGATGATGCAGGCGCTGACGCCGTCTTCACCCGGCCAGATCGCGCGATAGGGGGTTCCGTCGATCTTCATGAATTTCCCGTTCCGGTTGCAGGATCTCAAGGAGAGCTTACCACGCCCGTGGCCTGCGCAAAACCGCTGCCCGCCCGGTTTTCCCGCTCTACCGTCCTTCGGCGAGCACCACGTGGAAGCCCTCGAAATCGGGCGGGCCGAGGTAGAGCGGCTTGTTGTCGCCGGCGTTCTTGTGGGCGTCGCGGAAGGCCTGGCTCTTGGTCCAGGCACGGAAGGCGTCCTCGCTCTCCCAGATGGTGTGGGAGGCAAACAGCGTGTGGTCATCGCCGGTCGCGCCGCGCAAGAGGTGAAACTCTTTGAAGCCCGGCACGTCGGAAAGCTTGCGCTCGCGGTTGCGCCAGACGGTTTCGAAGTCGTCCTCGTGGCCGGGTTTGACGCGAAAGCGGTTCATGGCGATGAACATGTCGGGGTGTCCTCCTGTAGCGGGTCGTGACCCGATACTTGGCCATGATCGTCGCCTTCGACAAGGCTGCGCAGCGCCTTTGCAAAGGCGCTCTGGCCGGCACTGCGCAAGGGTACGAAAGGCATGTTGAGTTTCTGGCACGCCCGCTTGGCGCGCAGGCAGGCGTCGTGGCTGACGCAACTGACGGGGCAAAAGACGCAGTCGACCGACGGCAGCAGCTGGTCGAGCCGTTGCGGTGCGTCCTCCACGCCGCCGTCATGGTGCAGAAAGGCGGCGTTGAACTCCGCGGCAATGCCGCGCAACCGGTCGCGGTGGCCGTGCAGCCCGCCGACATAAAGCACGGTGCGTGGTTTTCCGGCTGACGCTGGCTGCCGAGCGATCCCCGCCGCAACCGGGGAAGCGGATACCGCAGGGGCTGCGGCGGGCGAGGCGCCACGCGCGGCCCGGTGGTCTGGTCCCGCCTTTTCGATGTCACGCAGACGCGCCTCCGCCTGGCGTGCCCGTACCCTTGCGCCTTGAAGCGCACGCTGAGCCTTGTCGAACCGGCGCTGCAGCGCGTCGGCTTGCGACCGGCCTGTCGGCTTTGTGGCGGCGTCGGCGCCGCGGGCAGCGCTTGCCTGCAGGTCGGTGAGGCGTGCGCGCAGCAGGGCGATTTCCCGATCGCGCTCCGCCAGGGCTGCGTGAAGCCCGGCCTCGGTGCGCCGGGCGCGCTCCTGCGTCTCGCGGATCTGGTCGCGCAGCGCCGCCGCCTCCACCGTCTTGCGTCGGAAGGAGGCGCCGGCCAGATGCGACCACATGTGCACCTCGCCGAAGACGCGGACCCGAAGGTCGTTCGGCACGTGACCGTGGCTCATGAAGGCCCAATAGGCGGGGGCAACCTGGCCGCGGTCGCACATGTCGTCCCAAAGCGCAGCCAGATCCGCCGCGCTTCGGGTGCGCGCGATCCGCCGCAAGGCGCCCTCGTAGCGGGTGTCGAGGAGTTTCTGGAACGCGCGAGAAAAGGTGTTGTCAGTGGTCGACAGGCGGACGAAGTGGCCGTGCAGGTCGTAGTCGGGGGTCTCGGGGGCAACCTCCATGCCGATCCGCCGCGCGATCCGGCGCAGGTCGCCGACACTGGCGCAGGTTCCGACGATCGAGCAATGCACGTTGTCGCTCTGCTCCCAAAGGGCGATCCGGCGGCGCGGCTCCGTCTCTCCGGTGTCGGATGCGGCGCCGGACGTCTCGGCCTTGATCGCGGCGGCAATGGCCACGCCGATGCGGTCATCGCCCGCGCACATGACGGACCTCCGGCCGGCGGGGCGAGGCGGCGCGCAAGCCGCGCGCGGAAAGACGGCAATGGGAGACTGGCGACAGCATGGATCCTCGCGGGGTGCGCGGCACGACGCGGCACCTGCGGATGGTGCCGCTCGCATCTTTGCAGGACGAAGGCATGGCTGGCTGAACCGGCGAGGGAGATGCCGGCCTGGCTTGCTGGCGCTTGGACATGTCCGGCGGCGCCCTGGACACGGGTGGGGCCGGCGAACGCCTTGAGATCTATAAAACATGATAATTGGAGTCAAGTTAAAAGCCTGTCGCCCCTGCAAGGTATGACCGCATGGACGAAGCCGCCCGGCCTGCGGTGTTTTTCAACAGGCGCATGGTGAGGATTGCGCCCGCGATAAAACATGAGTAATTGAGTCATGAATTAGTCGGGCGCGGCGGCTTCGCCCGCAGTCGTTCAAGCGCCAGTTGTTCAAGGAGATTGTCATGCCTCAAGACACGTCCGTCCGCCGGTCGCTGCTTCGCCGGCCGGGTGCGCGCCGGCCCTTCGGCGGTGGACCCAAGCCCGATCTTGCGCCGCTCGAGCTTGACAGTTCCGCGCTTTTTCAGGGCGCGCGCGAGGTGCACATCAGGCACAAGGACATGACCTACCGCCTGTCGATCACGCGCTTCGAGAAGCTGCTTTTGACCAAGTAGCGGCCCGCTTGCGCCGATGCATGTGGACCGGCGATGCGGCTGCGGCTGGAAACCCGCAAAAAGTCTGCTAAAAGACCGGAAACCTTCTCACCATGCCGCGTGCGCGGGCTTGTCCGTGCGCCGCAAATCCCGACGGTGCCATGTCCGAACTCGAAACCCTGGAATCCGAGATCCTCGCGGCCATTGCCGCCGCGTCGAACGAAGCCGAGCTGGAAGAGGTCCGGGTCGCGGCCCTTGGCAAGAAGGGCTCGGTCTCCGAGCAGCTCAAGACGCTCGGCAAGCTTTCGCCGGAGGAGCGCCGGGAAATGGGTCCGGCGATCAACGGCCTGAAAGCCCGCGTCGGCGAGGCGCTGGGCGCGCGCCGCGAGGTGCTGCAGGAGGCGGCTCTCAACGCCAGGCTCGAGGCGGAGCGGGTCGACGTCACCCTGCCGCTGCGCGCCGCGCCTTCCGAAACCGGCCGCATTCATCCCGTCAGCCAGGTGATCGACGAACTCACCGCGATCTTCGCCGACATGGGCTTTTCCATCGCCGAAGGCCCGGACGTGGAGACCGATCACCTCAACTTCACGGCGCTGAATTTCCCGGAAGACCATCCGGCGCGTGACATGCACGACACGTTCTTCCTGCATCCCAAGGAAGACGGCGAGCGCATGTTGCTCAGGACCCACACCTCGCCGGTGCAGATCCGCACGATGATGTCGCAAAAGCCGCCGATCCGCGTGATCACGCCGGGCCGCACCTATCGCTGCGACAGCGACCAGACGCATACGCCGATGTTCCATCAGGTCGAGGGTCTGGTCATCGACAAGGGCAGCCACATCGGTCACCTGAAGTGGATCCTGGAGGAATTCTGCAAGGCGTTCTTCGAGGTCGACGAGATCAAGATGCGCTTCCGCCCGTCGTTCTTTCCCTTCACCGAGCCGTCGATGGAGGTCGATATCGGCTGCGATCGCTCGGGCAACGAGGTGAAGATCGGCGAGGGCGACGACTGGCTGGAGATCCTCGGTTGCGGCATGGTCCATCCCAATGTCATCCGCAACTGCGGGCTGGACCCGGACGAGTATCAGGGCTTCGCCTGGGGCATGGGCATCGACCGCATCGCCATGCTGAAATACGGCATGCCGGACCTGCGCGCCTTCTTCGACGCCGACGTGCGCTGGATCGACCACTATGGCTTCCGCCCGCTCGACCTTCCGACGCTGTTCGGGGGGCTGTCGCGATGAGGCATCTCGCAGCCCTGTGGCTGGTGCTGCTGGCGGTGCTTGTCGCCCTGCCGGCGCAGGTTCAGGCTCAAGTCCCGACGGCTGGGGCAGGCGCGCCCTCCTTCCTGGAGGTCTGCGCCGAAAAGACCGAGGAGCGCGGCCGGCTGCGCTATTGCGACGACTATTTCCGCCAGGGTCTGGGCGCCGGCGCGGATCCGGTGCTTTACCTGCGCGACCGCATCACCCGGCTGCGGGCAAGCCATGAGGCCAGCGCGGCTGACAAGTACCAGAGCTTCCTGACGGCGGTCTACATCACCGCCTTCCTGACCATCGCCACCATCGTGCTGGTGACGAGCGAACGGCGCATCGCCGGGATCTCGAAATGGTCGACGGCAACCTCCGCTCTGGCGCTGCTGGTGCTCATCGGCGCGATGACCTACGGCTGGCTCGACAAGAGCCAGGCCGAGGATGCGGCCATGCTGGAACTCGGCCTCCTGCGCGACCAGATCGAGATCGAGGCCTCGCAGGCGATCGCCGGCGGCGACGGGATCACCGACCGGCAGGTGGAGCGCTGGAACGACCGGCTGCACGAGATCGGCCTGCGTTTCGCGCAGTCCTATGCCGGGGCCTCCGTGATGCCCGATCTGGACCGTTTCACCCCGACCGATTGACGGTCGCGTCGAATGGCGCCGCCCGTTTCGGCGCCCTCCGCGACATGAAGACAAGAGACCGACGCCATGAAATTCACCCTGTCCTGGCTCAAGGATCACCTGGAGACCGACGCCGGCCTCGACGAGATCGTCGAGACGCTGACCCGCATCGGCCTGGAGGTCGAGGATGTCGTCAATCCGGCCGACAAGCTGAAGAGCTTCACCATCGCCCGCGTGGTGGAGGCGAAGCAGCACCCGAACGCCGACCGGCTCAAGGTGCTCAGCGTCGACGCCGGCGATGGCGGCGAGCTGTTGCAGATCGTCTGCGGCGCGCCCAATGCCCGCACCGGTCTCGTCGGCGTGCTGGCGCGTCCCGGCGACTATGTTCCGGGCATCGACGTGACGCTTTCGGTTGGCAAGATCCGCGACGTGGAAAGCTTCGGCATGATGTGCTCGGAGCGCGAGCTTGAGCTGTCTGACGAGCACAGCGGCATCATCGACCTCGGCGAGAACGCGCCGGTGGGCGCCTCCTTCGCCGCCTATGCCGGCATCGACGATCCGGTGATCGAGATCGGCCTGACGCCGAACCGTCCCGATTGCGCCGGCGTTGCCGGCATCGCCCGCGACCTTGCCGCAGCCGGTCTCGGCAAGTTCAAGGAAAACCGGCCGCAGCCGATCGCGGGCGAGGGCGACTGCCCGGTCAAGGTCAATCTGGACTTCGGCGACACGCCGTCGCTCTGCCCCGCCTTCGGCTTGCGCCTCGTGCGCGGCATCAAGAACGGCCCCTCGCCGGAGTGGATGCAGAAGCGGTTGATCGCCATTGGCCTGCGCCCGATCAACGCGCTGGTCGACATCACCAACTACATCACCTTCGACCGCGGCCGTCCGCTGCATGTCTTCGATGCGGCCAAGGTCAAGGGCGACCTCACCGTGCGGCGCGGCCGCGCGGGCGAGGAGCTGCTGGCGCTCGACGGCAAGACCTACCGCTTCGACGACACCATGTGCGTGATCGCCGACGAGAACGGTCTGGAATCCATCGGCGGCATCATGGGCGGCGAGGTCTCCGGCTGCACCGCCGAGACCACCGACGTTTTGATCGAATCGGCGCTGTGGGACGAGACCAACATCGCCCGCACCGGTCGTGCGCTCGGCATCAACACCGACGCGCGCTACCGCTTCGAGCGCGGCGTCGATCCGCAGTTCTGCCTCCCGGGTCTGGAGCTTGCCACGCAGATGGTGATGGACCTGTGCGGCGGCACGCCGAGCAAGACGACCTTCTCCGGCGCCATTCCCGACACCGACCGCGTCATCGATTTCCCCTTCGCCGAGGTCAAGCGGCTGTCGGGCCTCTCGCTGTCGGATGCGGAGATCAAGGGCGTGCTCGGCCGGCTCGGCTTCTGGGTCGCCGGCAGCGGCGACACGGTCAAGGTCTCGCCGCCGTCCTGGCGTCCGGACGTGCACGGCAAGGCGGATCTCGTCGAGGAGGTCGTGCGCATCGTCGGCCTCGACAAGGTGGTCTCCACCCCGCTGCCGCGCCAGTCGACGGTCTCCGACCGGGTGCTGACCATCGCCCAGACGCGCCGCTCGCAGGCACGGCGCACGCTCGCCGTGCGCGGCATGAAGGAAGCGGTTACCTGGTCGTTCATCTCGCGCCAGCAGGCGGAAGCCTTCGGCGGCGGCGGGCGCGATCTTGAACTTGCCAACCCGATTTCCGCCGACATGTCGGACATGCGCCCGAGCCTCGTGCCGGGGCTTGCAGCCGCCGCCCAGCGCAATGCCGACCGCGGCTATCCGGATGTCGCTCTCTTCGAGGTCGGCCAGGTCTTCGCCAACGACACGCCGAAGGGCCAGTCGATGGTCGCCGCCGGCGTGCGCCGGGGGACCGCCGCCTTCACCGGCTCCGACCGTCACTGGGCGGGCAATGCCGCCCCCGTCGGTGTCTTCGACGCCAAGGCCGACGCCGAGGCAGCGCTTGCCGCGGCCGGCGCGCCGGTCGACAAGCTGATGGTCTTCGCCGAGGCGCCGGACTGGCTGCATCCCGGGCGTTCGGGCGAATTGCGCCTCGGCCCCAAGACGGTGCTCGCGCGCTTCGGCGAATTGCATCCGCGCGTCATGCGTGACCTCGACATCGACGGACCGGTCGCGGTCTTCGAGGTGTTCCTTGACGCGATCCCCGTGCCCAAGGGCAAGGGCGGCCGCTCCAAGGGCGCCTTCAACGCCAGCGACCTGATGCCGGTGCGTCGCGACTTTGCTTTCGTCGTCGACGAGGCGGTGACCGCCGACAAGCTGATCAAGGCCGCGCGCGGCGCCGACAAGGCGCTGATCGTCGACGTGACCCTGTTCGACGTCTATCGCGGCAAGGGCATCGAGGAGGGGCGCAAGTCGCTCGCCATCGACGTCACGCTGCAGCCGCGCGACAAGACGCTGACCGACGAGGACATCGATGCGGTCGCGGCCAAGATCCGCGCGGCGGTGGAAAAGGCGACCGGCGGAACGCTTCGCGGCTGACGCGGGCTCTTGGCGCCAGCCGGACCCTTCGGCTGGCGGCTTGTGCCGGGACACCGTGTCCCATACCCTTTGCGAGGTGCTTCGGCGCGTCCGGCGAGAGCCGGGCGCTTGGGCGCCTGCGGGGCAGGGTTCTTGATCTGGAGACTTTCGTGGCCGCACAGACATCGCCTCGAAACCCGGTACCGTCGAGCGGCCTTGCCCTCGACCGCACGACGCTGGGCGATCCCGCGTGCGCGAGCGAGGACGACCGCCGCCGGGTGCTGGAGCTTCTCCTGCGCACCGATCTGCCGCTGATGCGGGTGCTGCGCGGTGCCAGACGGCTTGCGCTGCCGGACTGGCGCCTGGCCAGCGGCGCGATCTACCAGACGGTGTGGAACGCGCTCACCGGCCGCGCGCCGGGCCACGGCATCAAGGATTACGACCTTCTGTATTTCGACGGCACGGACACCGGCTATGAGGCGGAGGACCGGGAAATCGCACGCGGCGCGGCGCTCTTCGCCGATGCACCGGTTCCCGTCGAGATCCGCAATCAGGCGCGGGTGCACCTTTGGTTTCAGGCCCGCTTCGGCCGGGCTTATCCGAAGCTGCGCTGCACCGACGAGGCGCTGTTGAACTACGCGTCCAAGACCCATGCCGTGGCCGTGCGGCTGGAGAACGACGACCGCTTGTCGATTGTCGCGCCGTTCGGCCTTGCCGATGTCTTCGCCATGCGGCTGGTGCCCAATCCCGTGCTCGACAACGCCGAGACCTACGCGAAAAAGGCCGCGCGCATGAGTGCCGCCTGGCCCGAGGTCGAGGTCGTGCCCTGGCCGGCCGATGCGGCGGACCAGGAGGTGGATCCGGGTCCGTCGGCCGCGATGGATGAACCCCGGCCGCAGGCGCAAACGGCCTTTGATCCCGGCTATGCGCCGTCGGCCGCCGGCCGGGACTGGATGTCGCTTGCGACCAGCCCGCGTACCGAATTGCCGAAATAGACCTTTTCGGCCCGCAGCACATCGTCGAGCGTCAACTCCGCCTCGAAGGCCCGTCCGCTGTCCAGCAGGGCTTCGCGCAGCGTGCCCGGCAACAGGCCGTGGGCAAGCGGCGGCGTCAGCAGCCGGCCCGCCCGGGCGACGAAGAGATTGGTGTAGCTTCCTTCCGTCGCGAAGCCGTCCCGGTTGACGAACAGAACCTCGTCGCATCCCCGGGTCGTGACCATCCGCTTCAGGGTCTCGTCGTAGAGCGCGCGGCGCGTCGTCTTGTGGGCAAGCAGCGGATTGTCGGCATCGACCGGCGTGTCCGACAGCGCGATGCGCCAGCGCGGCGGCGTCGGCGCGAGCGCTTCGTCGGCAAGGCGAAACCGCCCGTCGGCGGAGACTTCCAGCCGGACCCGGCGCGGCGCGTCGAACCCCTTCGCACGTTCCGCAAGCGCCGCCGCGATCCTGTCCGGCGCACAGGCGAACCCGAGCCGGGCCGCGCTCGTCCGAAGCCGGCGCATGTGGCGCGCAAGCAGCAGATAGCCCTCGCCCGGATGCCAGGCCATGGTCTCGATCAGGGCGAAATCCGGCAACGGACGCTCAAGGAAGGCGAGCTTCAGCCAGCTTTCGGCATATTCGGGACCGGCCCCGGAATCGAAAACGACACCCGATCCCGTCCCGATCTCGAAGGGGCCTTCGCTGGCACCCTCGGGCGTGCGCGCCACCAGGGTGCGGATCGCGACGTTGAAGCGAAAGTCGCCGCCGGGCGCAAGGTGGCCGATGGCGCCGGTGTAGATCCCGCGCGGGCCGGTTTCCAGCTCGTGCAGGATCTCCATCGCCCTCAGTTTCGGCGCGCCGGTGATCGAGCCGCAGGGAAAGAGCCGTGCCATGCAGGCGGCAAACCCGTGGCCGGGCTCCAGCTCCGCTTCCACCGTCGAGGTCATCTGGTGCAGCGTGGCATAGGGCTCGACCTCGAAGAGGCGCGGCACCTTCACGCTGCCCGGCACGGCGATGCGCGACAGGTCGTTGCGCATCAGGTCGACGATCATGACGTTTTCGGCCTGCGACTTGGGATCGCGGGCAAGCTCTGCGGCGATTTCCGCATCGACGTTCTGGTTCGCGCCGCGCGGCGCCGTCCCCTTCATCGGCCGGCAGGTGAGGCGCATGCCGCGCCGCTCCAGAAAAAGCTCCGGCGACAGCGACAGAACCTGGTGCGTGCCGAGATCGAGCCAGGCGGCATGGCCGACGGGCTGTGTTGTGACCAGCCGTGCGAAGAGGGCGCGCAGGTCGCCGGACCAGCGCCCGCGGGCCCGCATGGTCAGATTGGCCTGATAGATGTCGCCGCGCGCAAGATGGTCGCGCACGGCCGTGAAGGCGGCCTGATAGTCCTCTTCGCTCATGTCGAGGCCGTCGACGGTTGCCGTGGGCGGCGCCGCATGGGCGGCCGCCCGGGCGTCCGCGTCGACAAGCTGTGTCAGCGCCGCCGCGCGGTCGAGCCGCTCGGGCGCGTCGTAGACGCCGAACCAGACCAGCGGGAGGTCCGGGTCGCGCGGGGCAAGCGTACGCAGCTTGTCCTCGAAGGCATAGCCGGCTTCATAGGAGAGAAAGCCGGCAAGATGCGCGCCCTCGGCCGCGGCACGCTCGGCGTCTTGCAGGCAGGCGGCGACGTCTTCCACGCGCGTGCAGGCAAGAATGCGCCGAGGCGCGGTGAAGCGAAGCGCGGTGCCCGCCTGCGCGTCGAGCAGCAGCACGCTTTCAGCCGTGTCGCTTGTGCCTTTGCTCATGACGCGCTCGCTCGCCGTCGGTCGGGCGTGGGGATCAGGTCTTCGCCTGCGTGGGCGTCCGCACGGGCGCGGTCCTGTTCAGCCTGGCAAACGCGCGGTCGAGGATCTTCGGCGCGCTGCCGTGGCTCGCGGCCAGGAGATATTCCCTCGGGTAGCGGTGGAGCTTGCCCAGCAACCGGCCGATCCCCTTCTTGCTCGCCGCATGCGCGATGGCCGAGGTCGCATGCAGATCCGCCCAGAGCGTCTCGTAGTTCTCCGGCATCTCGATCGGCGCGTCGCTGAAGCTTGAGGACACCTTGCGCGCGAGGATCGTCGTCGACGCCGAGGCGGCCGGAATGATCTCGAAGCCCGCCTTGAGCAGCATCGCCTTCAGCGTCTCGTGATTGAAATTGTAGATATGGGCGTAGTGGAAGCGCGTCGACGGCGCGTGATTGGTGTTCTGGATGTTGGGAACGGCGACCGAGAACAACCCGTTGTCGCGCAGCAGGCCGTTGATCGCGCGCAGCGAGGCGAGCGGATCGGGCAGATGCTCCAGCACGTGGTTCAGGTTGATGATGTCATAGCCGTCGTCGCGCAGATCCGCTGTTTCGTAGGTGCAGTTCTGCACCGGCAGGCCGAGCACCCGCTTCGTGTAGTCGGCATAGCCCGTGTTGGGCTCGACGCCGGTGACCTCGAAGCCCATCTTGCGGGCCATGTAGAGGAACTCGCCGCTGCCCGATCCGATGTCGAGAAAGCGCGTCTGCTCCGGGCTTGCGTGTCCGGCGATCTGGGCAACCCGCTGATAGGCGCCCGGCGCATAGCGGTAGGTGTGCTTCAGCTTCGGTTCGTAGGTCGACTTGTAGGCCTTGCGGTAGTCGACGGCATAGAAACGGTCGAGCTCTTCCTTGGTCGGGATCGGGTGGCTGTGCACCAGACCGCAGCCGGTGCAGATCACCGTCGTCAGCGGCTTTGCGTCGCGGCCCACGCCGGAGACCACGCGCCGGTCTTTCCCGGCGCAGATGCGGCATTCCGTTTCCAGCGTGATCACGCTTCCGTTTTCGACATTCGGCAAGACACGGCCCCCGTTCTGGAAAGATCTGCGGTTTGGGCAGGGCATGCGGCTCCCGCGCCGTCCCGCGGCCCTGTCATATTGGATCGGGCCGTTTGCGACCAGAAAAATGTGCCGCCGAGCAGCCCGGCGTCGGGCTTGACGTTCCACGGGCTGGAGGCGCCAGCCTTGCGGCGTGGCCGCCGTCTCGCGACAGGACGCCGGCCGGGTTTCGCAGTCGCTCGGGAGATGCAGGATGAGCCACGCAAGTCATGGTCCGGCGCCGGTGCGCGGGCGCGGAATGGCGATTTCCGCCTGGCTGACCGGGATTTACTTCGTCGTGGAACTGGCGATCGGATTGTGGATCGGATCGGTCGCCGTGATTGCGGATGCGCTGCACACATTTTCGGCCGTCGGCGGGATCCTGGTCGCGCTTCTCGCCGCCCGGCTTGCCCGGCGCCCGGCCGATGCGCAACGCTCCTTCGGCTGGTACCGCAGCGAGATCATCGGCGCATTGGTCAACGGCGGCTTCCTGCTGGCAATGGCGATCGTGGTGATCGTGATGTCGGCAATGCGCCTGTTCGACCCGATCGAGTTGCCGACCACTCCGATGCTGATCGCCGCCGCCGGCGGTCTGGCGACGGAGGTCGTCTCGCTCGCGCTGGTCTGGAGGCAGGCGCGCGAGGACATCAACGTGCGCGGCGCGCTGTGGCACATCATCCAGACCTTCGTCGGCAGCCTGTTGATCATCGTCACCGCGCTGGTGATCTGGCTCACCGGTTTCTACGCCATCGATCCCCTGTTGGGGATGGCTTTCGGCTTTGTGCTGATCTGGGCGAGTTGGGGGATCCTGCGCGATGCGTCGCATCTGCTGATGGAGGGAACACCCCCCGGCATCGAGCTGCAACAGGTGTCGGCCGCGCTTGCCGGGCTTGACGGTGTCGTCGACGTTCACCACCCCCATGCCTGGGCCCTCACCAGTGGCCGGCACGTGTTTTCCGCGCATTTGCGGGTGCGCGACGACGCCCTTTCCCCGGCGGTGCTGGCCAGCGCGCACGACCTGCTGCGGCACAGGTTCGGGTTCTATTTTTCCACCCTGCAGCTGGAAGTCCGCTGCCTCGACGAGGAAACCGCCCCGCAGATCGATGTCGCCCGCGCGTCGTACCCGCGCACGTGAGGGATTTCAGCGAAGTGCCGGCGGCGGGAGATGCGCGCCGCCCCGGGACTCGGCTTTGTCGGAATATGCGATAGAATTCGCCGGGTTGATCCCCCGATTGCAATTCCGATTCCTGGAGAGCGTATGTCCGACCTTACGAACAAGACTGTTGTCATTACCGGTGCCAGCCGCGGCATCGGCGCGGCCGCCGCGCGTCATCTGGCGTCGCTCGGCGCGAGCGTCGTGCTTGCGGCGCGCAGCACCGGCGATATCGAGCGCATCGCCAAGGAGATCGAGGCCGCCGGCGGAACGGCGACCGCCATGGCCTGCGACGTGGCCCGCAACGAGGATGTGAAGGCGCTGGTCGCGCGGACTGTGGAGCTTTACGGAGGGCTCGACGTCCTGGTGAACAACGCCGGCCTGATCGATCCGATCGCGCGGATCGCCGACAGCGATCCCGACGCCTGGAGCCAGGTCGTCGACGTCAACGTCAAGGGCGTCTACTACGGCCTGCGCCATGCGATCCCGGAAATGACCGCGCGCGGCGGCGGCACCATCATCAACATCAGCTCGGGGGCGGCCACCGGCGCGCTGGAAGGCTGGAGCCACTATTGCGCCACCAAGGCGGCGGTGCTGTCGCTGACCCGCTGCACCGACAAGGAATATCGCGGCGAGGGCATCCGCATGATCGGCCTCAGCCCCGGCACGGTGAAGACCGACATGCAGGTCGCGATCAAGGCGTCGGGCCTCAATCCGGTGAGCCAGCTCGACCCGTCGGTGCATATTCCGCCCGAATGGGTCGCCCAGGCGATCGCCTATCTCTGCGGACCCGGCGGCGATGCCTATCTCGGCACGGATTTCTCGCTGAAGACCAACGAGGGCCGCGCGGCCGTCGGTCTGCCGCCGGTGTCCTGACCCTAGACGGAGACCCCGAAGACCATGCCGACGGCGGCGGTCGCGGCCATGGCGAGCGCGCCCCAGAAGCTGACCCGCAGCGCCCCCTTGGCGATCCCGGCGCCGCCGGCGGAGGCGCCCAGGCCGCCGAGCACGGCAAGCGCCGGCAGCGTGGTGACCGCCACCGCCATCGAGATCGCGGAGGCCGGCGCAAGCCCCGCCACGATCAGCGGCACGACGGCACCGATTGCAAAGGTCAGCGCGGACACCGCGGCGGCCTGGATCGGGCGGGCGGTAATGGTCTCGGAGATGCCGAGCTCGTCACGCATATGCGCGCCGAGCGCGTCCTTTTCGGTGAGCTGGATCGCGACCTGCCGGGCCAGCCGGTCGTCGAGACCGCGCTCGACATAGATCTGCGTCAGTTCGTCGAGTTCGGCCTCCGGGGTTTCCTCCAGTTCGCGTATCTCGCGCGCGATGTCGGCCTGTTCCGCATCGGTCTGCGAACTCACCGAGACATATTCGCCGGCGGCCATCGACATCGCGCCGGCGACGAGACCGGCGAGGCCGGCGATCAGCACCTCCGGGCGTCCGGACCCGGCCGCGGCCACGCCGACAACGAGGCTCGCGGTCGACACCAGACCGTCGTTGGCGCCCAGCACCGCGGCGCGCAGCCAGCCGATGCGATGCACGAGATGGATTTCGGAGTGAAGAATACGGGTCATAGGCTTTGTCCTTTCGCATCGCTCGCCGACGGCTGCGCGCGCGGTGTGATCCTCAGGGCGCGCAGGGCATTCAGGATCACGGCCACATCGATCGCCTCCTGCAACAGCGCACCCTGCACCGGTGTCAGATAGCCGAAGGCGGCGGCAACCATGCCGGCAATCGAAAGGCCGATCCCGACGACGACGCTCTCGACCGCGATCCGCCGGGCGCCGTTCGCCACTTCCAGCCCCGGCAGCAGGCGGTCGAGATGGTCGACCAGCAGGACGACGTCGGCGGCTTCCGCCGAGGCGGCCGCACCGCGCGCGCCCATGGCAACGCCGACGTCCGCCGCCGCCAGCGCGGGGGCGTCGTTGACACCGTCGCCGACCATCATCACGGGGCCGTTCTTGCGTTCGCTCAAGACCAGCAGCACCTTCTGGTCCGGCGAGAGCTCCGAGCGCACCGCATCGAGGCCGAGGCCTTGCGTCACGGCCTCTGCCACCGCGCGCCGGTCGCCGGTCGCCAGCAGGATCCGCTCGATGCCGTTTTCCCTGAGGCCGGCAAGCAGCCCCGCCGTCCCGGAGCGCAGCGCGTCGGCCAGGAGCAGATGGCCCGCCAGAGCACCGTCGACGGAGACGGCGACGATCACCGATCCCGGTTCGCGAAGATGGTGATCCCAGCCGGGCCGCTCGGCCTGCCGGGCGACGAAACCGATGCCGCCGACGACGACGCGGCGGCCATCCACGGTGCCGGCGACGCCCTCGCCCGGCGTTTCGACGATCTGCTGCGGCACGGGCAGGACCATCCCGCGCGCCCGCGCTTCCGCGACGATGGCCTGCGCGATCGGATGTTTCGAGGCCTGGTCGAGAGCGGCGGCGAAATAGAGAACCTCCCGGTCCGCCAGGTCGCCGTGGACTTCGATTGCAACGATCTGCGGGCGCCCGTCGGTCAGCGTGCCGGTCTTGTCGAGGATCAGCGTGTTGATCCGTGCCAGTGCCTCCAGCGGTTTCGCGCCCTTGATCAGCACGCCGAAATGGGCGGCGCGCGACAGGCCCGCTACCAGCGCCACCGGCACGGCAAGGATCAGCGGGCAGGGCGTTGCGACGACGAGAACGGCGACCGCGCGGATCGGATCGCCGGTGATCCACCAGGCGGCCGTTGCCAGCACCACGGTGACGGCGAGAAAGGCGAGCGAATAGCGGTCGGCGAGCCGTGCCATCGGCGCCTTGGACTTTTGCGCCGCCTCCACCAGCCGCACGATCCCGGCATAGGTGCTGTCGGCGGCGCGGCGGGTGGCGCAGAGGTCGAAGGCCTCGCCGGCGTTGGTCGCCCCGCTCATCACCTCGGCATCGCGCTCAAGTCGCGCCGGCATGGATTCGCCCGTCAGCGCCGACAGGTCGAGAACGGCGCGATCGCTTGCAAGCGTTCCGTCGACCGGTGCGACGTCGCCTTGCCGGATGAGCAGGACGTCGCCGGGCTCGATGTCCTCCAGCGGCACCTCGTCGAGCGCGCCGTTGCGGTGCCGGGTCGCGGTGCGCGGCACGCGGGCGAGCAGCGCGCTCATCTCGCGCCGGGCGCGCCCCTCGGCGAAGCTTTCCAGAAAAGTGCCGCCCGAATACATCAGTGCGACAACGGCGGCGGCGAGCGTCTCGCCGAAGGCAAGCGCGGCCGTCATGGAAAGGGCCGCGACGATATCGAGGCCGACCTCGCCGGCGCGCAGCGAGCGGGCGATTTCCAGCAGAAGCGCTGCCAGTACGGGCAGGACACCGGCCGTCCAGACGACGCTTGCCGGCTGTGCCAGCCCGGCAAGCGACAGGGCGAGTCCGGCCAGAAGCCCGGCAAGCGCGATGGCGACAAGCGCGGTGTTCACACGGTCCTGAAACGGGGCGGTCATCTGCGGGTGGCCATGAAAGGAAGGTCCGGTGTCAGGTCACGCTTCGGGCGGTGGGGCGTCAGGCCGGGCGCGGCTGGAACAGAGATCCGACCGGCGTCCGGCGAAGCCTGTCGCCGTCGCGGTCGATGAAGAGGGCGTCGAGGGTCAGTTTACGGGCGATCCGCGCGCCCTCCAAGCGTCCTTTGACCATCAGCGCCGTTGCCCATGCGTCCGCCGCCATGCAGGTTTCGGCGACGACAGTGACCGAGGCCGGCGCATGCGCCAGCGGGCCGCCGCGTTTCGGGTCCATCGTGTGCGACAGCCGCTGCCCGCCGATCTCGACGAAATGACGATAGTCGCCCGAAGTGGCAACCGCGGCATTTTCAAGCGCCAGGATCGCGCAAGGTTTGCGTGCCAAGGGGTCGGGATCCTCGATCGCAACCGTCCAGGGCGTTCCGTCCGGCTGGGTGCCGAGCGCGCGCAGCTCGCCGTCGATGGCAAGGAGCGCCCCGGGAAGGGCGAACGCCTTGGCGACCTCGGCGAGCCGGTCAACGCCATATCCCTTGGCGATGCCGCAAAGATCGAGCGACACCGGCGCATGCTTGCGGGCCCGGCCGGCTGCCGTATCGAGTTCCACCACGTCATGCGCCGCTGGCCTCGTGGTGGAAAGCGCCGCGCGGATGCGGCTTTCCGCCGCCGCCTGCGGGCCGAAGCCCCAGGCCGCAACCGCATCACCCATGGCGATGTCGAAGGCCCCGTCCGAGGCGCGCCCGATCGCAAGCCCGGCCTCGAGCACCGTCATCAGCGCGGCCGGAAGCTCGACCCAGGCACCGGTGGGGGCCGCGTTCAGCCGCATGAGATCGCTGTCGGCTTTCCAGGTGGACATCTGGGCATCCACCTCGGCCACCGCCTGTGCCATGGCGCGTTCGACCGGCCGCACGTCGAAGTCCGCCGGCATGTGGAACAGCGCCGACCAGCGGGTGCCCATGGTCGCGCCGTTCAGCGCATGGCGGGTGAGATCAGTAAATGTCTTCGCCATATCGGCCTTCTGCTTTCAGCGTCTGGAGGGAAAGTCCGTGCGGGGCGAGGATCTCGCCAAGCGCCTCGGCGACGCCGGCGGCCATGCCGCGCCCGCCGCACACGAGCACCTCGGCACCGTTGCCGATCAGCTGCGCCACCCGCGCGCCATCGCGGCGCAAGGCGTCCTGGACGTAGGTGCGCGTTCCCGTGCGGGAAAATGCGGTGGTGAGCGAGGCGAGCCGTCCATCGGCCTGCCACTCTGTCAGTTCCTTTCCGTACAGCAGGTCGCTGTCGGGATGGCGGACACCGAACCACAGATGCATCGCCCGTCGTTTCGTGTTGGCGCGGGCAAAGCCTGCGAGCGGCCCGATGCCCGTTCCCGCGCCGATCAGGATCACCGGCGCGCGGCCGCGTTTCGGGCGAAACGTCGGGTTGGGGCGCACGAAGGCGCGCACGCTGTCGCCGGGCCGAAGGCCCAGAAGCTGGCCCGAGCACACTCCGCCGGGGTGCTTCTTCACACAGATTTCCGCAAAGCCGTCGCTTGTCGCGGAGGCAAGCGAATAGAAGCGGGTGACGGGCGATCCGTCCGGCACGATGCCGATGAGATCGCCGGCGGCGAAGCGCGGCAGGCCCTGGCCCAGCCAGCGACGCCAGACGGCAACCCGGGGCACGGCGAAACGCAGGATGGAGACAGGGGTCTGCATGTCCGTGCCGTAGTCGCGGCGCGAGAGGAGCGTCAAACCTTCCGTGTGCGGCGCGACCGGCTGGTGGTCGATCTCCAGCGGCGTGCCGATGGCCGCGCCGAAGGCCCGCGCCCAGCGGGCGAAGTCCTGCGGCGACTGGCGGTCCACGCTGTCCATCGGCAGGAGTTCCGCCCAGCCTTTCGCCGCCGCCGCATCCACGACATCTTGGGCGAAGCCGCAAAAGGCGGGAAAGTTGCGGTCGCCGAAACCGAGCACCGCAAGCGGCGCGGCGGGGGGCGTCGGCAGAGCGGCCAGCCGGTCGAGGAAGCCCGCTGCCGAGGCCGGGGCGGTTCCGTCGCCATAGGTCGCGGCCAGCACGACGATCCGCCTGGCGCCCGTGTAGCGTGCGGGTGAAAAGCGCGACATGGCATCGGTGTGCACCGTGTGGCCGGCGCCCGTGAGTGCGTCATGCAGGGCTTTTGCAAATCCCCAGGTGGTTCCGCCCTCGCTGCCGACCAGCAGGATCGTGTCGGCCCGCGCCGCCGCGGCATTGGCGCGGATGCGCGGCCTTTTGCCAGCGCCGCCTGCCCAGAGCACGACGCCCGTTCCCGCCATGACGGGAATGCCGAGCGCCATCAGGCCAAGCACCAGCCCGAGGACGGAGGCGCCTTCGCCGGTGTGCAGCATGTAGACGGTTTCGGTGATCCGCTCCAAGCCGCCGAGGTCGT
Source organism: Stappia stellulata (assembly GCF_020176715.1). Lineage (GTDB taxonomy): Bacteria > Pseudomonadota > Alphaproteobacteria > Rhizobiales > Stappiaceae > Stappia. The sequence continues at coordinate 122,672 of NZ_JAIVMF010000007.1, forward strand.
TCCAGGCGATGAGCGCGCCCGTGCCCTGGTCGATATAGCCCTGGCCGGCATCGGTCTTCAGCGTGAAGGCGTCCGTCGGATCGTCGGGGTAGGGGAAGGTGAGCTCGCGCAAGGCAAAGACGGGCGTCTCGCGCAGCACCGGCATGTCGCCGACGGCGGCGCCGGTTTCTCCGCTGACGGCGGGAAAGACGGGCGGGCCGGCGCCTTCCGGCAGGAGGGAAAAGGTCGAGGCGCTCATCCAAAGCGCGGTGATGGAGGACAGCAGCAGTCCGGCGACCGAAAGACGGGCGATCTCCACATGCAGCCGCCCGGACACGGGCCCCTTGAGCGGCGAAAACACCTTCCGCCAGCCGCCGGTGCGCCGCGCCACAAGGGCGATGCCGCTGATCGAAAGAAGAAGCAGCGATGCCGCGCCGGCCGCCGCCGCGATCCGCCCGGCGTCGTCGAGGAACAGCGACCGGTGCAGGGTCTTCAGCCAGCCGTGGGCGACCGGCGCATCGGCGCTTGCGACGCCCGCGCCGGTCGCCGGATCGATTGTCGCCGCGCCCGGCGCGCCGTCTTCAAACCAGTAGGCAGTGATCTGACCCGACGGCGCACGGCGGATCTGTTCGACGCCCGGATATCGGGCCTGGATCCGCGTTGCGAGCTCCGCGACGCTGAGCCGGGCCTCGGCCTGCGCCGGGGCCTGAAGGGTCTCCAGCGCCGGGAACAGCGAGAGGGCGGCGCCCGACAGGGCGAGCACCACAAGGAGTGCCGCGGCAATGAGGCCCGGCCACCGGTGCAGGCTGCGGATCATCGCAATGTCTCCCTTACATGTCGTAGGAGAAGGAGGAGATGTAGCGCCGGCCGGGCGTGGGTTTGCCCGCGCCGGCGGAGGTCAACGGCACGGTGATTTCCGACGGGCTGTCGCGCATGTCCTCGACGGCGGCGTCGATGTGCAGCACATAGCCGGCATCGAAGAGCGCGTCGGAGAGATCGAGCGTGATGGAAAGCTGACGTCCCGCGCCGACGCTGGCACCGGTGATGCCGTTGATCTCGGCTGTGTTGCCGGCGGTCGCACGGTACCAGTCGCGCAGATGCTCGTAGTATTTGGCCTTGCCGCCGGCCATCCACAGGCTGCCCTTGTAGGCGCCCGAGGCGTCGGTGACATAAAGCGCCAGATAGGCGCCGTCGCCGCCGTAGGCGTTCAGCGTCGTGGTCAGGGTGACCGGCCGGGCCTGCGCGGCGCCGGGAAGGACGAGCACTGTCGACAGCGCGGTGGTAAGGGCAAGGGCGGCAAGAAGGGATTTCATCGGGGATCTCCGGCTTGGAAAGGGCGGGGGAGGTGGCCCGACCGCCTGAGCGGGCGGCGGGCCTTGCAGGCTTGGGCGGGGAACGGCCGTCAGTTCACCTTGACCTTGGGCGCGGCGCCGGTGCCGAACAGGCCGTTGGCCGGCGGGGCCACACTGCCGGCAGGCGCCGCGTTCATGCCGCCCCGGCGTCCGCCGTCGTCATCATCGTCGTCGTCATCATCATCGTCGTCGTGGTCATCATCGTGATCGTCATCCTCGTCATGATCGTCGTCATCATTGCTGGCGAGCTTCAGCAAACCGTGCTGGAGCGTCTCCGCACCCTTGGAGAGGGCTGCATAGGGTTCGTCCAGGTCGAGGGTCTTGATGGCGCCGATGGCGGGGACCGCGATCAGCGCGCCGAGCGCGGTGGAGGCGGCGAGAATGGCAAGTTTCGTCTTCATGGAAGCTCTCCTTGAAAATCTGTCGATGCGGGGAGAGTGGCCGTCCAGCCTGAGCGCTTGCTGGCGGTTTGCCGGTTTTCGCTTCAGCTTGGCGTCAGCTTGGAGCGCGGCGCAAAGAAAAGCCCGCGAGACCGCGGGCCCAGACTGATGACAAGCGGGCCCAGACTGATGACAAAGAGTGCGAATGCTCTCCAGCCTCATATCGGGCAAGCGGAAGCGCGACCCGGTATCGGAGAGCCAAACACCTATCCGTTTTTAGGAGTTGCCAGCGGCCGGGTCCCTGCCTCTCCGATCCCGGATCGCAGCTCACGCTGCGTCCGGGAGGACGCCTGCTCGAGGCTTTGTCATCATCCACCGCCCGCGAGACCGCGGGCTTCGGGAAAAAGGGGGCGGGCGAAACTGCGTCTCTTAGAGACGGCCGGTCTCAGTCGTCGAACTCGAATTCCACGATCTCCAGCGTCGCCGGATCGACCTTCACCTCGATGGCGCGGCCCTGGGCGTCGCGGCCCTTGATCTCGTAGCAGCCGTCATCGATCTTGATGCGCCGGACCGTCCAGCCCTTGGTCTCGGCCATGGTCTGGACCGCCTTGCGCGGCTGCCATTGCGCCATCGGCACGGTGCAGTCGTCGTCGCTGGCGCTGGCCGGACCGGCTGCGCCAAGGGACAAGGACGCGGCGAGGAGAATGAGGGGCATTTTCATGGGAACACTCCGCAGGGTTTGGATCTTGCCCCTTTCATGCACCGCCAATCTGACGCGGACCTGAAGCGGGCGCCCGGCGGGCTTCAGCTTGCGGTAAGGCCGAAAGGCGAGATAGATGCAAGGATCCACCAACGGCGAGCCATCATGCGCGTATTGCTGATTGAAGACGATGACGTGCTCGGTGCCGCCGTGCACGACCAGATCGCCGCCGACGGCCACTCGCTTGACTGGGTCAGGCGGCTCGATGCCGCCCGCGATGCCATCGCCGTTGCCGCCTACGATCTGGTGCTGCTCGACCTGATGCTGCCGGACGGGCGCGGCATTCCCTTCTTGAAGGAGCTGCGCGGTCGCGGTGATGTCACCCCGGTGATCATCCTCACCGCGCTCGACCAGGTCAGCGACCGCATCGAGGGGCTGAACGCCGGCGCCGACGACTATCTGGTCAAACCCTTCGATCTCGCGGAGCTTTCCGCCCGTATCGGCTCCGTCGCGCGGCGCTATTCCGGCAATCCCAATCCGGTCGTCACGCTGGGGCCGCTGGAAATCGATCTCGCCGCCCGCAGTGTGCGCAAGGACGGCAAGCCGGTGGCGCTGACGGCGCGCGAATGGGTGCTGTTCGAGGCCTTCGTCCAGCGCCCCGGCCAGTTGCTCTCCAAGGCGCAACTGGAAGAGCGGCTCTATTCCTTCGACACGGAGATCGAGAGCAACACCATCGAGGTGCATGTCAGCCGCCTGCGCAAGAAGCTCGGCCGCGGCGCGATCACCACCGAACGGGGGCTGGGATATCGCCTGGGCGCGCCATGAGGTGGCCGCGCTCGATCCAGCTGCGGCTTGCGCTGGCGATCAGCCTGGGGGTCACCCTGTTGTGGATGGCGGCGGCCACGGTGACGGCGACGATCCTGCGCCACGAGATGAACGAGGTCTTCGACAGCGCGCTTCAGGAGACGGCGCAACGCATCCTCCCGCTCGCCGTGATGGACATCGTCGCCCGCGAGGAAGAGGGGCTGACCCAGGAACTCGCGACCCTGCGGGCGCATGACGAGTTCTTCACCTACGTCGTGCGCGACGCGCAAGGGCGCCCCCTGCTGACCTCTCATGCCGCCGATCCGGGACTGTTTCCGGCCTTCGACGGCGTCGGGTTCCGCCAGACGGCAACGCATCGCTTCTATTTCGACGCGGCGCTGCAGGAGACGATCACCATCGCGGTCGCCGAACCGCTTGATCATCGCGCCGAGGTGGCGCGCGAGATGCGCATGGCGCTTGCCCTGCCGCTGCTGCTGGTCATTCCGCTCTCCGTGGCGGTGATCCTGCTGGCGGTCCGGCTCGGCTTCCGCCCGCTTCGCCGGCTGCGCGACGCGGTGGCCACCCGGGGCGCGGCGGACCTCTCGCCGGTGCCCGCTCACGACCTGCCCGGCGAGGTCGCGCCGATCGCGGGCGCGGTCAATCAGTTGCTTGCGCGGCTTGCCGCCGCCTTCGAGGCGGAGCGGAGCTTTGCCGCCAATGCCGCCCATGAATTGCGCACGCCGGTGGCCGGCGCGCTGGCCCAGGCGCAAAGGCTGCAAAGCGAAACGAGCGATCCCGACGCCGCCCGCCGGGCCGCGGAGATCGAGGCCACGCTGAAACGCCTGACGCGTCTGTCGGAAAAGCTGATGCAGCTGGCGCGCGCCGAAGGCGGCCGACTGCGCACCGGCCACCCGGCGGACCTGCGGCCGATCCTCAGGATGATCGCGGAGGATGTCGGGCGCGCCGAGGGGAGAGGCCGTGTGGCGCTTGAGCTTCCGCAGGCGGACGTCCTGTCCGACATGGACCCGGACGCCTTCGCCATCCTGGCCCGCAACCTGATCGAGAATGCCCTGAAACACGGCGCGCGCGAGACGCCGGTTTCCGTCACGCTGTCACCGGCCGGGCGCCTTGGCGTCACCAACGACGGCGTTGTGATCGCACCCGAAACGCTGGCCCGGCTGACGGGGCGCTTTGAACGCGCCGACGGGTCCGGCGAGGGCAGCGGTCTGGGACTGGCCATCGTGCGCACCATCGCCGAGCGCGCGGACTGCGTGCTCTCGCTCGCCTCGCCGGCGCCGGGCCGCAAGGGTGGTCTGGAGGCCGCTGTCGATCTGCCGACGACCGCGGATCGAGGCTAGGGGCGCGCGCACTTCGTTCGCTCAGCCTTCGCCAAAGACGCCGGCGACGTCGCTCTCGCGCCAGGCCCGAGGGGCGTTTCCTCCGGTTTCCCGGTGTGTTTGTCGGCCACCGTCTCGTTCCTCTCGGCCGGGTTGGTCTCGTTGCCTTGCAACAGGCGGCCCCGGAACATGGCGTCTATTGATCGCCGATGCGGATGGTTTCCCCGCCCTTGACGTGATTGCGCTTTCCAAGGGTCGTCTCCAGCGCCCGCTGCAGCTTCTTGGCAGCGCCCGAATAGGCGCTTTCAAGTGTCGCGGCCTGTTCGCTGACGGCCTCCGGTTGGCGGCCCTCCAGGCGGGCTTCGATGAGGCACCGCTTTGCGGGCGCGCCGGACTTGTTGCCGTCTTCATCGCTCAAATGCACTTCAATCCGGGTGATGTGCTGGCTGTAGCGGTCAAGGCGGGTGTGGATTTCGGAGGAGACGCGGGCCGTGAGGTCATCCCCACCGTCGATGTTCTCGTCCGTGTTGATCTGAATCTGCATGACCGCAATCCCTGCTGTGTCTTATCGGGCGCACGCCCGCTGCGGGCGACCAATCAACTGTAGCAGCCCCGGAGCGGACCACGCTGACTCAGATCAACATCTGACCGGAAGCCTGCCTGACCGGAAGCCGGGGCAGTCCTGGAAGATGGCGGATGTGTATGAAGGCCGCGTCGGCCATCGCCTGCCGCTGCTTGCGCCTGCTCGAACCTGCGAGCATCGCCGGTGCGGGGGGGGGGCGAATGGCGCGGCCGGACCAGGCATCCCCTGCGGCAAAAGTGCGGCGGCGCGAGAATGTGTTTGCAACGGAGAATTGCATTTTGTTACGATTTCGCCTTGGTCGAGATCATATTTCGGAAACGGTCACGATCCTGGCCCGGCTGTGTCAGCGTTCCGGGCTCTTCTCAGTCTTGGTGAAAAGGAATTTGGAGACAGCTGGAGGATCGAAATGGGCCGGGGTGTATTCGAAGCGCACCATATGGGCGATATTCTGTCCCGGGATCCCGAGGATGTGTTTCGGACCATCTCGACGTTCGGGATCGTCACTTTTTCTCTTCGTGGCGACAATCTGAGGGAAGAGCTGTCCTGTCTTGGCGCGGCGCTTGGCCGGGTCCGCCCTCATCCGCATTCGGACGCGGATGGTGCGACGACGATCGCCCCGAGACCGGGCACCGACCTGCGGGCCGGGCAACTGGGCTTCAGCCGGGAACACCTGCCGCCGCACACGGATGCGAGTGCGATGGAGTTCCCGCCCGATCTGCTCCTGAATGTCTGCGCGACGCCTGCCGCCCGTGGCGGCGAGGCCTTGCTGGTCGACATGCGCGCCGTGCTTGCCCGCGCCCTGCAACTGCACCCGGGGATGTTCGAACGTCTGCTGACACCGGGCTCCGCGATTTTCGGCACACCGGGACATACCCGGGCGGGATCGGTGTTCGAACTTTGCGACGGACGCGTCCATGTCCGGTTTCGCCAGGACGACGGCATGTTTTTCAACGCCAACGTGCTTGCGGAGGCAACGGCCTTGCTGGGTCTGGTCGATGCGATGACGGTTCAGCTCCACCTGAAGCGGGGACAGGGCTATATAGTCGACAATCACTGGTGGCTGCATGGCCGCACACGGTTTGACGGGCCGCGCGAAGTCATCCGGATCCTGGCCGACGTCGCATCGGAGCGTGCCGACGGTGTCCCGATGGGCGGATTTCCCTGGCAGGGCGTGTCGGCGCTGCGCGACCAAAGGCAGGCCGGAGCGGCCGGCTGACGCCGGCCGGGCGACAGTGGCGCGCAGGAAAGGCTCGCGGGATGGAGAGACAGGTTTGACCCGGGACAATCTCGTCGACGACAATGTGTCCTACCGGTTTCCCGTATCGGTCAAGGGCGTCCTGTTTGTCGACGACAAGGTCGTCCTGCTCAAGAACGAGCGCGACGAATGGGAATTGCCCGGAGGCAAGCTTGAACCCGGCGAGGAGCCGGAGAGCTGTGTCGTGCGCGAGATCGAGGAGGAACTGGGGGTCGAGGCGACGACGGCCGAGCTTCTCGACAACTGGGTCTACACGATCCGCGACGGCGTCATCGTCTATATCGTGACCTTCGGCTGTCCGGTGCTGAGCGGGGCGAGGGTCACCCACAGTCCCGAACACAAGGCGGTCGGGCTGTTCGCGCTCGACGAGGTGCCGGGGCTGACCATGCCCGAGGGCTACAAGCGCTCGATTGCCGCCTGGGCCCGCCGCCTCGGCATGGCGGCGTGACGGCCGCAATCCGCATGGCCGCGTGCGTCTATCCGAAGGTTTCGGCGAAGGCCGCGTCGTCCATCGCTTCCAGCTCTTCGATCTGGGCGAGCGTGCCGACGTCATACATGCCGTCGAATGTCACGGCCGCAACCGGAATGCCGTCGTCCATCATCATGCGGATCGCATCGGGCATCTCGTATTCGCCGCGGGGGGACAGCGGCAGATCGGCGAAATAGCGCTTCGCGTCGACGGAGAACTTGTAGATCCCGGCGATCGCAAGGTTGGAGGCCGGCCGCTCCGGCTTTTCCTCGATGCCGACAATGGTGCCGTCCGCGTCGGTGGTAACGATGCCGTAGCGTTCCGGGTCCGGCACCTCGACGACGCCGATAACGGTGCGGGCCGGACTGTCGACGACGGCGGCGACCGCATCGCGGGCAAAAAGGCTGTCGCCGAAGACCACCAGGAAATCCTCCTCGATCGCGGGAAGCGCCAGCCGCACCGCGCCGCCGGTGCCGTCCAGCGTGACCTGCTCGATATACTCGAATTTCGCGCTGTGCGGATGGCGGCCGTAATGCGCGACGATGCGCTCCGACAGATAGCCGACGACGAAGACGATCCGCTCGATCCCGGCCGCGATCAGGCTGTCGACGATGCGGTCGCACAGCGGGACGCCGCGTACGGGCACCAGGATCTTCGGGACGGTGTCGGTGATGGGACGCAACCGCGTTCCCCTGCCGGCACCCAGGATGACAGCCGTGCGGACCATGAATGTCTCTCAACGGTGGTGTGGGTCGGGCCACTGTGCGCTCCGGCAATCGTCCGCCGGCGCGCCGCGCGACAGCCGGGTCTTACGGGATCGCCGGGGCGAAGGCAACACGGGGCGGTCCAGTCAGTGGGAACGGGCGTGCATTTACAAAGCCACGATGAGCGCTGTTCCCGCCACGGTCATCAAGGCGCCGGCGATTGCCTGAGGTCGCGGAAGAACACCCTCTTTCAACCACAGGATGGGAAGGACAAGGACAGGCGCCAAGGAGCCCAAAACGGCGGAAATGCCGGCGTCAAATGTTGCGAATGCATAGAGCAGCAGCGTTGAGGACACCACATATCCAATGAAACCCGGCAAGATTGTCCGGCCTAGCAGATAGGGCGTGACCGTGCTTTGCGGTTTGAACGCCTGGTGCGGCCAGAGTGCGACAAGGGAGACGATAACGGCCGCTCCCGACAGGCGGATCGCGGACGCGGCCAAAGGGTCGGTTCCCGCAAGCATTGCTGGCTTCATCACGAGAAAACCGAAGCCCTGAAAGCCCGAGGCCGCGAGACCCAGGAGAACAATGGTCGCCATGGCGCCAGTCGAAGCATCGCTCTCGGAATGCTTGTTGCTCCCGTGGAAAATGGCAAGCACAACGCCGCATAGCGCGACGGCCGCGCCGAAAAGATCTGTGCCCGTCGGTGTTTCGTTCAGCCAGACGAATGCCATGACCCCGACCAGAGGCGCCTTCAGCGACAGCAAGAGTTCCGTGCGCCTTGGTCCTCCCCGACGCAGGCATTCGATCATGGCAAGATTGCCCAGAATGACACCGATACCGATACTTGCCGCGAAAGAGGGCCAGTATTCCCAGGCAACCGTCGGCCAGAGGTCGAGGCCCGTGCAAAGGCCTGCAAGGATTGCCGAACAGGCGACGAGCTGGATCCTTGTGAATTCAAACGTACCCAGCTGGCGAACAGGCCATTGCGCCAGAACAATGCCTCCCGCCCATCCCAAGGATGCGGTCATGGCCGCGAGGGCCGGAAGTACCAGCATGACAGTGCCTCGTTCAAACGCTACATTATAAGTAGCAATAAAATGCTACGGAAAATGTAGCAAGGGAGAATGGCATGGCCTCACGTATCCCTGTGCCCGGCGGACCCGTGCGAGGGTCAAGATCCGGCAAGCCGATCATGGCGTTGTTCGACTTGCTCGGACGCAGCTGGGCGCTTGGCGTGATCTGGCAACTTTCGGGCGGCCCCCTGACGTTTCGGCAGCTCCAGGAAAGCTGCGAGCAAGTGTCGCCGACCGTTTTGAACCGACGCATCAAGGAGCTGACGTCGAGCGGGCTGATGGAACGGGGAGACAAGGGCTATCGACTGACCGTGGCCGGTGCCGAGTTGTTTGAGCTGCTCAGACCAATGGGCGCATGGTCCAAGTCATGGGCGCACAATCTGTCTTGCGATGAACACGGCGACCGGATGCGGGATCGCAAATGAGGGTGCAATGGGGGCGAGGTAAGATGCCCCGCATCTGTCAGTACGCCTGACGGCGCCGCTCGCTCCGCAAGTCCTGGCGCCAGACCCGCGCAAGCGCGGGGTGGCCACAATGTCGGGGGTGCTGCGTCTGGTGAAGGACTGCGGGGCGGCGTTTTTCTCGGCGACGAACCTGTTGATGGCGGCTTGCATCTCGCCGGTAGTGCGGAACACGCCGTGCATCCGGCGCGGTCAACTGACACAATGAGCCGGGACCCCGCCAGAACAGGAGCGCGCGTCGTGATACGGTTGAAAGAGATTTCGCTGGCCGGGCTGGTGCTCGGTCTTGTTTTTTTCGCGGTCTCTCTCACGCCCTCGCTCATTCCGCGCGGGGCGCTGGTGCAGGGCATCCTCGGCGGGCTGGTGATGGCGCTGGGGTATCTCTGCTGGTGGGTGTTGCGGCTGATCTGGCGGTTTGCCGATATGCCGGAGCCGCATGGCGCGGCGAAACGCTGGCTGCTCGCGGGTATCGGCCTTGGCACGCTGGCGCTGTGCGGCTGGACGCTGCTGTCGAACCTGACCTGGCAGAATGACCTGCGCGCCAAGATGGGCATGCCGCTCGCCGACGGTCTGGACCTGATCCCCTTGACGCTTGCGGCGGTCGCGACCTTCTCTGCCTGTTTTGTTGCCGGCGCCTTCGTCGACTGGCTGGTGCGCCTCGTGCGCGCCCGCCTGTTGAAGGTCATGCCGGAACGCCGCGCCAATGTGCTGGCCCTCGTCGTCGTGGGGCTGGTCCTCTTCGTCGTCACGCGGGACGGGGTCTACGATCAGGTCGTGACCCGGCTCGATGCAAGCTACGAGACCGCGCAGAAGCTGTTCGACACCGCACCGCCGCCGCCCGAAAACCCGGATCTGACCGGCGGCGCCAATTCGCTGATCGACTGGGGCGGTCTGGGAACGCCCGGCCGCAACTACGTTCTCGACGGGCCGGACGCGGAGGCCATTGCCGCCTTCACCGGCGCGCCGGCGCTCGACCCCATCCGTGTCTATGTGGGCCGCGCCAACGGCGAAACCGCCAAGGAGCGTGCCGAACTCGCGCTCGCCGAACTCAAGCGGCGGAACGCCTTCGAGCGCAAGGTGCTGGTGGTCGCAAGCCCGACCGGCACCGGCTGGCTCGACCCCGGCAGCCACGATCCGCTGGAATACATGCATGGCGGCGACATCGCCACGGTGGCCGTGCAATACTCCTACCTGCAATCGCCGCTGGCGCTGATCCTGGAAACCGACACCGGCCTCGACCAGGCGACGGCGCTGCTGGAGACCGTCCACCGCCATTGGCAGACCCTGCCGCCCGACGACCGGCCCCGGCTCTATGTCCACGGTCTGAGCCTCGGCGCCTGGTCGTCGATGCATGCGACCAACCTCTTCCGCCTGGTCAACGATCCGATCGATGGCGCCTTCTGGGCCGGACCGCCGTTTCCTTCCGCCTTCTGGCGCTATGTCCAGAACGCGCGGGTCGAGGGCAGCCCCTGGGTGCTGCCGCAAATCGGCGACGGTTCCTTCATCCGCTATGCCAATCATTTCGAGGATGCCTCGAGCGGCGCGCCCTGGGGCGGCATGCGCATCGTCTTCCTGCAGTATTCCAGCGATCCCATCGTCTTCTACGAGCCGGCGTCGCTGTGGCGCGCGCCGCCGTGGATGTCGGATCCGCCGGCGCCGGATGCCTCGGCGCATATGACCTTCATGCCCGTCGTCACGCAATTCCAGCTTGCGCTCGACATGGCGCTGTCCTTCGGCGCCCCTCCGGGGCACGGCCACGCCTATTATGCGCGCGACTATATCGACCCGTGGGTCCAGGTGAGCGCGCCGGAGGGCTGGACGGCGGCCGACACGGACCGGCTCAAGGCCCATTGCGACAACGGCTTCCAGAACGGATGCGACAATGACTGACCGGACCCGGGCATGAGGCGCTGGCTGATCGGGGGCGGTATTGTCGTCGTGCTGATCGCGGCGGCACTTGCGGTGAACGGCTTTCGCGGGCGTCTCGGCTGGACGGCCAATCCGCAGACGCCGCAAGAGATCGCCGCGCTGATCGCTCCCGCCATGCGCTGGACGCTGCCTGAAGGCGAAGGGCCGCATCCGGTCGCGTTGCTGCTGTCGGGCTGCGACGGCCCGCGCACCAACCTCGACCGGCTGGCCGTGGAGCTGGCGGACGCGGGCTGGGCCTCCGTCCTCGTCGACAGCCACGGGCCGCGCGGTCTCGACGAGGCACAGCTCTGGCGGCTGGTCTGTGCCGGGCAGCTGCTGAACGGCACGGAGCGCGCCGCCGATATCGCCGTGACGCTCGCCAGCTTGCGCGACCGCCCGGAGATCGATGCGTCCCGCGTCGTCCTGATCGGCGTCTCCCACGGCGGCTGGACAACGCTTGATTATCTCGCCATGGCCCGCGCCGGCACGCTGCCGCCGCTCTTGACCGAATGGCCGGAGGAAATCGCCGCCGACCCGCTGGCCGGGATCCGGGGCACCGTTCTCTATTATCCCTATTGCGGCCCGGCGAGCCTCGGCGCCTCGGCGCCGTTGCCGTCGGAATTGTCCTATCGGTTCCTGCTGGTGGAGGGCGATGCCATCGCCGGCGAGCGGTCCTGTCTGACGGTGGCGGGGCGGCTTCTGGCGGAAAAGGCCGATGTCGCCGTCACTCTCTACAAGGGCGTGACGCACGGCTTCGATGTCCGGGAAAAATCCTTCCTGAGCCCGCTGGAGTTCGACCCGGCCACCACGGAAGCCGCGATCACCGCCACGCTGGAGTTCCTCGGCCCGCCGTGAGGCCGGCTGGCGGGGAGGGGCGAAGCGACAACGAATCATGCGCCTTGACGCGCACCGCTGACCCGGTCGTGACCGGGACCGGGGCAGGCATCGCTCATCCGCGTCCAAAGCTGCTATGAAGGGCGCAGACTGATTCCTCCATGCTGAAGACGATGACCGCCAACACCCTCGAAATCCTCAGATCCGTTTACGGTTACGACTCCTTCCGCGGGCTGCAGGCCGCTATCGTCGACCATGTCGCAGGCGGCCGGAACGCCTTCGTGCTGATGCCGACCGGCGGCGGCAAGTCGCTCTGCTACCAGATCCCGGCGCTTGCCAGGCCCGGCATGGGCCTCGTCGTGTCGCCGCTTCTGGCGCTGATGGCGGACCAGGTCGCGGCGCTGCGGCAGGCGGGCGTGCGGGCGGCTGCGCTCAATTCCGACTTGCCGGCCGAGGAGCGCGGCGCGCTGTGGCGCGACATCCATGCCGGTGCAGTGGACCTTTTGTACGCGGCGCCCGAAACGGTCTTGCGCCCCGAGGTCCTGAACCAGCTCGAACGCACGCATCTGTCGGTGATCGCCATCGACGAGGCTCATTGCCTGTCGCAATGGGGGCACGACTTCCGCCCCTCCTACCGCCAGCTCGACGCGCTGGTCCGGCGGTTTCCCGGCACGCCGCGCATGGCGCTGACGGCAACCGCCGACGAGCCGACGCGCGCGGAAATCCTCGCCCATCTCGACATCGCCGGCACCGACGCCTTTATCGCCGGTTTCGACCGTCCCAACATCCGCTATGCGATCAAGGAAAAGGACAATCCGCGCGCGCAGCTCAAGGACTTCCTGAAGCGCCATGCGAACGAGAGCGGCATCGTCTACTGCCTGTCGAAACGCAAGACCGAGGAAACCGCGGCCTGGCTGTGCGACCAGGGCCATGAGGCGCTCGCCTATCACGCCGGCATGGACAAGGCGGTGCGCGAGGCCAATCAGGCGCGGTTCCAGCACGGCGAGGCGGTGATCATGGTCGCCACCATCGCCTTCGGCATGGGGATCGACAAGCCCGACGTGCGCTTCGTCGCCCATCTCGACCTGCCGGGAAGCATCGAGGCCTTCTATCAGGAGACGGGCCGGGCCGGACGCGACGGCCTGCCGTCCGACACGCTGATGCTCTACGGGTCCGACGATATCGCGCTGCGCAGCCGGTTCATCGAGGAGTCGGATGCGCCCGACACCCGCAAACGCATGGAGCGGCAGAAGCTCGACGCGCTGCTGGGGCTGGCCGAGACGGCGGGCTGCCGTCGGCAGGCGCTGTTGTCCTATTTCGGCGACACTTGCGCGCCCTGCGGCAATTGCGATACCTGCGAGGAACCGCCGGAACTCTTCGACGGCACGATCGCCGCACAGAAGGTGCTATCCTGCATCTACCGGACCGGCGAACGCTTCGGGCAGGCCTATGTCGTCGATGTCCTGCTCGGCGTCGAGAACGAGCGCATCGCCCAGTTCGGCCACGACAGCATCTCCACCTACGGCATCGGGACCGAGCACGACAAGGCGACATGGCGGGCGATCCTGCGCCAGCTGATCGCGTTGCGTCTCGTCAATGTCGATCTTGCCGGTCACGGCGGTCTGTCGATCGCGCCTCAGGGGCGCGAGTTCCTGCGCGAGAAGCCGACCTTGATGCTGCGCGTGCCGCCGCCGCCCAAGGCTCGCCGCCGCGCGGCGGTGTCCGACGCGCTTCGCGCCGCCATTTCCGACACGGATCGCCTGTTGTTCGAAGCCCTGAGGCACACGCGCACGGAGCTTGCCCGGGCGCAGAACGTGCCGCCCTATGTGATCTTTCACGACAGGACGCTTGTCGAACTCGCGACCACGAAGCCGGCCTCAACCGCGGAAATGGCGACCGTGCCCGGTGTCGGCAAGGCGAAGCTGGAGCGCTACGGCCCGGCCTTCCTCACGGTCATCGCGGAACATGCCTGACGCCGGACCCATTCGACCTTGCGCGCCGCCCCTGTCTCGGGGGCGCTGGTGTCGACGTCGCGAGGCTGGAAAAATGCCCGACCTGAGAGATAGGTGACAGAACGTTCCGGACACATAGGTAACACTTTCCGCTTTTTCGGGAGGTGTCGATGCCGTGGCAAGAGGTGTCCAAAGTGGAGGAACGTCTTCGTTTCGTCGCGCGTCTTCTTGATGGAGAAGGCATGAGTGGGGTGTGTCGCGATTTCGGTATTTCCCGCAAGACCGGCTACAAGATCTGGAACCGTTATCGGCGGGACGGGATGGACGCCTTGTGCGACCGGACCCGCCGTCCGGTGCGCTACGCCAACCAGCTGCCGGAGCAGGTTGAGCGCCTGATCGTCGCCACGCGGCAGGACAAGCCCCATTGGGGTGCGCGCAAGATCCGGGAGGTGCTCGTGCGCAAGCTGGCCGGCGATGTGCGCATTCCGGCGCAAAGCACGGTGCATGCGGTTCTGGACCGGCACGGCCTTGTCAGCAGAGCCCGCAAGAGGCGGCGCGCCAACAAGGCTGCAGGCACGCCTCTTTCGGCCGGTCTTGCCCCAAACGATCTTTGGGCCGCGGATTTCAAGGGCGAATTCAAGCTGGGCAACCGGCTCTACTGTTACCCTTTGACGGTCACCGATCATGCGTCCCGCTATCTTCTGAGCTGCGAGGCCTTTGACTCAACGAAGGAAAGGCCGGTCCTGGACGCCTTTCTCGCCCTGTTCAAAGAGCGCGGATTGCCCTGTGCGATCCGGACGGACAACGGCTTGCCGTTCGCCTCGCCGAACGGGCTCTACAATCTGTCGAAACTCTCGGTGTGGTGGCTGCGCCTGGGCATCGGGATCGAGCGCATCAAGCCAGGTCATCCCCAGCAGAACGGCCGTCACGAGCGCATGCATCTGACCCTCAAGAAGGAGGCCACGCGGCCTCCCGGCATGAACAGCCTGCAGCAGCAGGCCAAATTCGATGCTTTCGTGAGGGAGTTCAATGACGAACGGCCCCATGAAGCGCTCGCCATGAAGACGCCCGCGGAAGTCTACACAGCATCATCGAGGCAATATCGGGGACTGCCGGACCTGGATGTAGCGCGCAAAAACAAATGGCACTGCGCGCAAGATCAAATGGCAACCGATTTCGGGTCGGGAAGCGCTATTTGAAGGCCGCTCAAACCAACTTCAATCGATGATCCCTTCTGCCCTCATGATCCGCTCGGCAAGTCCGCAGTGAGAGCTGCCCGGTTGATGGCGGATGAATGCCCCCTGTGACACAGCCCGTTCAATCGCGCCCCATGTCACAGGCTCCAGTGCGTCGTATTTGATGAAGTAGGCTTCCAGGCGATCGGTATCGATATCGATCCGGCAATGATCCGCCGCCCCCAGATAGAACGCGACCGTCTCCAGCCGTTTCATGGTGGTGGCGTCGGGCATGGCGAACAGGCTCGATGCGCTCAGAACCAAGCCGGTGGCTGCTGCAATTATCGATCGGCAAATCATGGTCTCGTCGGTCCTTGCGCAATGTCGGGACTGTACAGCCTGTCAATCAAGAGATCCTCTCACGACCACTGACTCTGTCGCAAGATCCTCCCGTCCAAGAGTTTGATCTAGGCGGGAGGACACGGGTTGATCTCGGGCGTGATGATCCACCCGCCAAAGTCGGCGAAGCGGAACACCTCGATCGCTGGATCTATTTCCCGGCGGTCGATCGGCCTTTGAACGCCAATCAGCTTCATCTCTTTTTCGGCCACGTCATGCGGGGTTGCGCCCGACTGCAGCTTGTTGTGCCAGGTGAGCCGGGCGAGCACCGTGCCCTCGTAGCCTGGCGCGGTCACGCTCTTGTCGAAGACGATGATGCACCCACCTGGTTTAAGGCTCGCCCTGAGATGGGCGAGCAACTTCAATCGTTGTGAGACCGGCAGAAACATGAGGGTGAGAAACAGGATCGCAACGTCGAAAGGCTGATAGTCGAACGTTGCCGCATCTGCACAGATCGCGGTTCCCGGAGCCTGATAGGCCCGAACCATGTCGGGGCACTCATCAAGGGCAATGAGCTGCGCATGCCGTTCCTCCAAGACACCAGCCAGCGCTCGGCCGACATTCCCGGTGGAACATCCGATATCGTAGACAAGCCCACCTTTCGGGATGTAGTGCCTCGCGATCAGAGCCGCCGCATCCGATGCCAGTTCGTACCAGGGCAGTTGCTCACGGACGTGCGCATCAAAAGCCCCTTCAAACCCCCGAAACGTCCAATCCGTCATAGCGCAACTCCCAACCGCTTGCTGAATGCGGCAAGCGCCTCTTCAACCAGCCCCATGCGGCCGTCCGCATAGGGAAGATCAAACTCGAACTCCAAAGCCTTGCGGAGCCGAGCCGGATTGACAGGATGCGGGTGTTGGCAGACCGCAGTCACGTTGTTGATGTGTTCGCCGATCGTCACCGCGCCGAAGTGCCTCTCGAAGAGCGCTTCAAACTCAGACGGCTGAAAGTACTTCTGGATCTTGGGATCAGCGTTCAGTTCGGAGACGGCAAGCCCCGGTTCGTCGCTCAACACAAAACGGGCACTGCGCGAAGAGGTTTCGCCCAAGCCGATCCCGGTCGAGCATTCCTTCCAATTCGGATCCTTGCGAGATCGCGCGGCGGCGAACAAGGTCGTGTCCGGTGAGCAAAGGGCCGCGCAGATCGTCACGACGTGCGCCCGGTCGGTCTCAAACGGAACGCTGTTCAAGACGCTGGAGAGCATCACCGACGAGAATGGCAATTGCTGCGAGACAGCTTTCAAAAAGCGGAAGGCTGATCGACGGCCTGCCGTGACCGTCGGCTTCTTCCCCGACGCCCGATAGGGTTCAAAGGTCGTGACCTTCACGCCAATCTTTCGAAGTATTCGGGCTTCATCGCCCTGGCCGGCTCCAAAGTCGAGCAGGCGCTCGCCGTACAGCGCTCTCAACTCCTTGCGGTGTTTCCCAATGGAGAAGTCGCGGCAGCGCTTGACGCCGAACGCAAACAGGTAGCCGCTTCCAAGCGATCGGCGACGCTGGCGCGCGCGCCGAAAGGCATTGTTGCGCAGGACATCCTTGAACCCATCGGAGAAGCTGAAGTCCATGCTGAGTTTGTTCAGCGTGAACCGCGCCAGTTCGGCGTCCTGATCGGGCTTGAGCACAACGCAGTCGATCATGTCCTGCCGACGCGCCGAGGCTTCCTGTAGTCGGCCAATTCCGTTCAAGACATCGCCACCCGGTGTGATGACAATCGGCATTTGGACATTGTAGGCCGCGAGCTGCCGGGCCGCATTGGCGGCGTAGCGTTCGAACCTGTCCACATTGCGCGAGAGCAGCTCCCCGACACTCCATTGCTCCATCGTCAAACAGGGATACGGATCGGGCGCGTCGGGCAGGTCCTGAAGCCGAAAGAAGAGGTCCTCGATCGGAAGCCTGCTGTGATCCGTGTCCGTCAGCCGAAAGTCGTTTGTGGCCCGATTGAATGTGAGGTTCACACCGTGGGCGTCGCGCTCGTCTTTCTGACGAAAGACGACCGGCAGTTGCCACCCAAGTTGACGAGCAGCGACGGCGCGCTGATGCCCTGAGAGAATCACACCGGCCTTGGTCGCGTAGAGGGGAAGCAGGAAGCCAAACTTCTCCAACGAGAGCCGGACCAGTTCCAGCCTTGCAGGGTCTGTTTTGCGGGGATTGTTCGGGTCTGCGACGACGGTTTCGGGGGAGACGAGTTCCATCACAGGCCGAGCCTCCGCTTGACTTCCGCCACCATGTCTTCACGCGCGAACCCGACCTCGGCCGCCAGCTCCTTCTCCCATTTCTCGAACCTGTCCCTATCCAGTTTGAACACATGCGGCCCAACCCGGATGGTCGCCATCGGTGGGGTTGAGCAAACGTCATAGTCGTGAGGATGCTTCTTAGAAGTTCCGGCCATTTTGAGCATTAATCCCGTTTTTGCGCTCCTGGCGCTCGGGTTGGGGCTCGACAGGCCTCAAGGCATTGATCGTGCCGCATCGCGGGCACTTGATTTCGATCGTGTCAGATATCGCGCGCGGTGCCGCTTTCATCAAGAGACGACGGCAGCTCGCGCATCGGATGGACTCCACGTTGTACCTCACATAGAACCAACCCCGCTGCCGATCGTTCCGGTCAGCAGAAGCGGCGGGGTCGCTGTTGAGGTAGACTTGCAGCGTGTGGGGATCTGATTGGCGTTAGGCCCCACGGTCCGGAAGTCGCATTCCGGGCTCCCCGCTCCTCACAGGGCGTTTTTCCTACTCCTGGCCTCCTTTCTTCCCGCCCTCCGGGACTTCCAGTTCAATGGTCGTTGTGTAGGTGTCGGCGAAGCTGTGTTCCACGCTCGCCACCCGCCAGCGCCCGTTGATTTCGGGGCGGAAGCCTATGAGCTGCGCATCGGTCTCCGCCTGGGCTTCGGGCAGGCCGGCAAGCGTCACGCTGCCCGATCCCGTCGCGCGCGACAGCCGCTCGCCTTCGGACTTCGCCGCAGCCTTGGCCTCGGCCTGTGTCGGCAGGGCATGGCGCAAACGGCGCTCGGGGCCTTGCATGCCGGTCTGTTCGGTCTCGATCTCGGTCTTGCCGGTTGCGCGGTCGTACCATTTGGCCGAGGTCGACCCGTATTCGGGACGCGGGTCGACATCGAAGCTCCAGTCGCGGCAATCCGACTTGGCGATGGTGAGTGCCGGCAGGGTCAAGCCGGAGGCCGACCCGGAGCCGCGTTTGACCAGCAGCATCTTTCCGTCCTTGACGGCGAAGAGCGCGCCGAAACGGTCGGCGATCCGGGTGCCGAAATCCAGCGTCGACTGGTCGAGCCGGGCGATATAGGGGAGCCTCTCGTTGGCGAGCGCGGGACTGACGACCGCCTGTAGCCCATGCCGGCCGGCAAGCTCCTGGACAAGGTCCCCGACGGTTCTATCGTCGAAATGCTCGGAGACGGGTTCCTTGAGATCGGAGCGCATGTCGGCCGATCGCCCGGAGATCGTCAGCCGCTCCCCGTCCGGCCCGCCCTCGAACGCAAGGCCCTCGACCGTGTAGAGACCCATCTTCCAGGAGCCGACGCCCCGGAACCCGAAGGATACGGCGATCAGCGCGCCGGGTGCGGGAGCTGCCACTTCATTGCGGGCATCGTCGAACACAAGCTCCACCGTATCCGCATCCTGGCCGACCTCATCGCGGATCGTTGCAGTGCTCAACCGCTCATAGAAAACCGCGTTAACCGGCTTGCCGCCGACCGTCACTTCAATGAAGGGCTTGTCGCGCATCAGTCCCACAGCCTCACGGATTGCTTGTCCTCCACGATCCGCCATTCGGGCAGGTGCACTGTCGCTCCCAGGGGCAGCAAAGGCCCGGTCGCGACCAGCTCCGGATTGGCTTCCAGGATCGCCTCGACATAGCCGGCAAGCCGGGATGCGCGTGCCGTATCGCCGAGCCGCAACGCCGCGTTTTCGAAGGCGATCAGATCGAGCGTCGCGTCGGGCTTGGTGACACGCACCGTCTCGGCAGGAAGCACGGTCATCTGAACAGCCCTCCCGGTGCGCCGTCGCCGGCATGCGGGGCAACCTCAATGGAAAACTCCAGCTTCCGGCCCTGTCCGGCGCGCGAGATGATCGATTGCGTGTCGAACACGCGCTGGATGACCACGCGGCCGAACACCCGGCCGGCGGTCTCGGCGGTCCAGCCGACCATCATCACGGGCGTTGCCGCCATTTGCGTTGCCCGGATTGCCTCGAACTCGTCGCGGCCACCGAACTCTTCCGGATAGAGAAGCCCGGTGATCGTCACGGGGTTCTCGCCGACCCCGGTGAACTGGCGCCCGGGCGCCCGGCCGAAGCGCTCGACTGCCGGCCAGCGCGCCTCGGTCTCGCGCTCGATCGACTGGAAATTGAGCGGCAGGATCTCGAAGACATGCGGCCCGAGGGCGAGAAGCGGCACGGCCATGGTCTACTCCGTTCCATCGTGCAGCGCGCCGGTCCGTCCCCGGCGCACGGCGGCCTCGATACCGGCATTCGCGGCACGTCCGGCCGCGACCGGATCGACGACGCCGGAGATCGACTGGTTGACCGTGACATTGACCTGCGGCGGGCGCTTGTCGGTGACGGAGGCGGAGATCTCCTGTTCGACCTTCGCCGGCGGCAGGCTGTCGAGATAGTTTTGGAGTGGTGGGATTGGCTCGGGCGGAGGGGATGGGAATGGAGAAACAGAAGCACCGGCTGCCAAGCCGTTCTTTTCTCGAATTGCGGCTACGTCGCTTTGGGTCTCTTCACCGCCTCCACCGAACGGCCAGTCAAACTTCAGCATCGCCTTAAGCGCATCCACCTGCGCCTGAACCCAGGTCGACAGCCGCTGCCACGACCCTTGAAGCCCTTCCAGGATCGCGTCGACGATCGCGGTTCCGAACCCGACGAAGGCGCGCAGCGTGGCCTTGATCGCATTACCGAGGCGCTCGCCGATCCGCTTGCCGGCGGCCTCGATCCCGGCCGCGTCTCCTGCGCTCAAGTTCTCTTGCGTGAAGAGCGAGCCAAAGAAGTCGGCGACCGCCTGTTTGGCCTTTGAGAGCCCTTCAATGAGGCCGGAGAAATCGAACATCCGGGCGAAATATTCCGCGACCCGATCGACGTTGATCCCGATCGCCTCGGCCATCTCGCGAGCGCGCGCGGCGACGCTGTCGACAAAGCCGTTCCAGGCGGCTTTGACCGCCTCGATTTCCGGCGCGAAGGCCTCGCCAAGCCCCTGGAAAAAGCCGGAGACGGCAGTCGACAGTCGTTCCCAATACTTCCAGACGAAAAAGGCAGCAGCTGCCAGCGCTGCGATCGCGGCCGTCACGGGCCATGCGGCCGCCGAGATTGCCGCAAGTGCGGTGGTGGCAGCGGTCTTTAAGCCGGCGAAGACCGCGCCGATCGCCGCGCCCTTTCCGAAGGTCGAAAGCATACGCAGACCGGCAAGCGCCGATTTCACCCTGTTCGGACCAAAGGATGCCAGGAAGAGCCCCGCCTGCGCGGCCAACCAGCCGAACCCGCGTCCCGCGCTGCGCAAGCCCCGCAGTGAGCGGGCAAGCATTGAGACGTTCCGGCCGCTTTCGCTGAACCGCCAGAACAGGCTGATCAGTTTGATCAGAGGCCCGGCGATCAGGGCATGCGCATAGCCAACAAGCCGCGAGGCAATACCGAAGGCAAGCAACGCGCCCGTGCCCTGGACGATGGCCTCGGTCAGTTCCGGTTGGCGTTCCGCAAAGGCGGACACCCTGTCGATCAGACCGCCGAGACCTTCGACCGCATGGCCGAGCGGTTCCAGAAGCTGATCACCGAGCACGATGGCAAGCGCGGCAAGTCGGTTGCGCAGAAGCTCCAGCTTGTTTTGCGTCGTCTCCGCGCGTTTCTCGTACTCTTCCAGCGCCGACCCTGCATAGTCGGCCTCGTTGCCCACCAGTTCGAACGCCTGGCGCAAGAGATCCGGATTGTTCAGCAACTTGGAAAAATCGTCGGAAAAGTCCTGGCCGACCAGGTCGATCAGAGCCTTCATGCCGTCCGGCGATTTCGACAACCGGTCGAACAGGTCGGAAAGGGCCGCCGGCGCATCGTCTTCCAGAGATGCCATGAAGCCGCGATAGGACAGACCTGCCGTCTTGAGCGCGGATTTCGCCTTGTTCGATCCCTGCGCAAGTCGGTTGGCAAGCGCTGAAAGACCGCGCGCGGCGGTCTCCGGCATGATGCCGGCCGCGACCATCGCCGCGCCGACGGCGTTCATTTCGACGGCCGTCAGCCTTAGGGTTCGCTGCGCGCCGGCGGCGCGATTGGCGAAGTTGGTAATCTCGGCCGCCGTCGCGGCCATGTTGTTCGACAGGTGGTTTGCGCTGTCGGCGTAGAGCTCGAGCTGGTTCTGGTTGAGCTTGTAGACGTTGCGCAGTTTGGCGAAGCGGGTGCCGATCTCGCCAGCCGTCATGTCGAAGGCGACGGCCGCGCGCGCCGTGGCCTTGGTGAAGCGCTCCAGTTCTTGCGTCGGGATACCTGCCTGCGCGGCCGAGGCCATGATCGTCGTGAGGCCGGTCGACGACAGCGCGATCTCGCGGCTCATGCCGATCAGACCCTGGCGGATCTCGCCGAGCTTGCGCGCCGGCGCATCCAGGACCTTTTCAAGGTCGGCGAAGGCCTCTTCGAACTGCATCGCCGCGCGCACCGGCGCACCGAGCGCGACGGCCATGCCGACCGCGTCCATCAGCCGACCGCGGGCCCGCGTCAACAGCTGTTCGGCGTTGTTGAGCGCGGTGTCGATGTTGCTCTCAGAAAAGCCTTGCCGGATCGCTCCTGAGAACCCCGTGCGCAGCTCCTGAAACTGCTTCCGGATGCCGCCGACCTCGTTGCGGACCTTGTCCGCGCCCTTGGTCAGGAACTGGATCAGAAGCGAGACATTCATGCCGGACATGCGCGCCTCCTAGATGATCCGGCCGGTGAGTTTCAGGACGCGCGGGAGATCGCGGCGGTACGCCAGCAACTCCCACCAGTCGAGGGCTTCGAGTTCGGACGGCGGCCAGTGATGGACCGCCGCCAGGTCGCTCATGAACTCGGCAACTCGAACGCACTCATGAGCGCGGGAAAAAAATCGAGCGTCGCCCGTCCGACGGCGAAGAGATCGATGGGATCAAGGTCGTCGATCACCGCCGGCGACACGCCGCACATGTCGGCGAGGATCCCGGTCAATCCGTCCAGCCGCTCCGGGTCGGTCAGGAGCGCCAGCGCCTCGGCGGCCGCCTTGTCCGCCGCGCCTCCGTTGCCGGACGCGCCCAGGAGCTTCGCCGGAAAGTCCGCACCGAGAAGCGCCACCAGCTTCTTCACATGCTTGGTTCGGGGCCGCTTCATGGTGAGCGAGGAATGCGTGCGGTCCCCGTCCTTCGTCTTTTCGTCGACGGGAAAGTCCAGGGGAATGGAGATCTGGCGCTTGGGTTCGGTCACGGGATCGCTCACGGGAGGGCTCCGGGTTTGACGGGTCAGGAGAAGAGAACGCGGCGGCGACCTTCGTTGACGGGCACGCCATTGCGCACCATCCAGCCGCCGCTTTGGAAGTTGAACCGGTGCAGCACCTTGCCGTCGGCCATATAGGAGTAGTTCAGGATCGACCCGATCTTGTGGTCATACCCGCTGGCCTTGCCGCCGCTCATCTCTTCCTCGGCGATGGAAATCAACCGGCCGGTCATGTCGATGGCATGCTCGTGTTCTGTGCCGTCGAGTTCGTCCACTACGAATTTCTTGCCGGTGAAGGTGCGGCGGACACCCGGCGGTCCGCCGAACAGCCCGGTGACCCCGGGCGAGTGCGACTTGAGTTTGAAGGGAGACTCAAGCGCCTTCACGCCGAGGCCCGCCACTTGGATCTGAAGGTCGCTGCCGCCAGGCTGGAAGTCCTCGGTGATCTCCTCGAGCGGCGGTAGTTGCAGGCTCTCGATCTCGAGCACAAGGTTCTGGTCGTCGTCCACGACCAGGGTGAAGCCGCGCAGGATGGGAAGGGACATGGAAAGCTCCTCTGAGTGTCGCGCTTACGCAGCCTCGCCGACGCGTTCGAACGAAACGGCGATGCGACGATTGATCTCGTCCGCGAGCAGGTTGAAATAGACCTCGTTGCGGCGTGAGCCGAAGGTGAGATCCTCAAGCGGCGGAGCCTCTTCGGCATCGAACTCGATGCGCAGCTTGCCGGAGCGAAGCAAGGCATTGGTGTTGGTGTCCCGATCCCAATAGACGGACCCGCCAAGGATCGCGCCGATCGCCTTCAGCTCGTCGAGGAACTGGTCCAGGCTTCGCATGATCGCGATGACGAGCTGCGGGCTCAGGTTCTGGTCGTTTGCCCAGCGGAAGGAGCGCGCGATGGTCTTCTCGATCAGCGCCCGCGTGCGCACCACATTGACGAACTGCCAGAGCGGATCGGTGGAGGTCGTGCGGTTGCCCCACAGGATGCGGCCGTTCGCGGCAAACGTGCCGCCGGCGCCCTGCGACAGCCGCGCGGGAATGAAGGTGGCGATGCCGTTTTCGTTTAAGAGGTTCGCCTCGTGGTCGATCTCGCCGTCGTAGTAGGAGACCGGCCGGGCGATCCCGAGGATACCGCCGCACTCCTGGTTGGAGGGCGACCAGTACGGCCCGCCCTTTTCCTTGTCGCGCTTGATGAACAGCCCGGCGGCGAAGGGCGCGGCTGGCTTCACGACGAGATTTGCGCCGGACGCGACCTTCACCATCGGATCGACCAGATAGGCGAAGCGGTCGGAGAAGTCGGCGCGATAGGCAAGGCTTGCGTCGCGGTCGGGTCCGCCGGTGTCGAGGATGGCGATCGCCTGCAGCTTCTTGGCGACCTGTTCCAGCGCATCGGCGACCGGGTTCTTGGCGCTGGCGATCTGCCCGGCCGCATATCCCGGTGCGATCAGGAGATCCGGCTCAACGCCGACATGCCCGAGCGCATAGGTGAGCGCATGGGCTCCGGTCTGCGACGCGGCCGCGCCGACCATGTTTGCCCGCGTCGCGTCGGGATCGACGCCTTCGGCAACCCGCACCATGACGATGGAGCCTTCGATCCCTTGCGCCTTCACCGCGTTGATCACATCGAGCGCGGTTCCCGTCGCGCCAAGGAGGGCGATTTTCTCCGTCTCATGCGTGTAGAGGTGAACGGGCTCGTCGAGGGGAAACGCCGTGTTGTCGGCATCGGGCGCGGTGACGAGCGCGCCGAGCGTCGACACATCGGAAACGGCGATCGGGCGCGGGCTTTCGCCAAGCCGCAGAACGCGAGTGCCATGATTGAAGGGGGCCGTGGGCATGCGCTGATCCTCGTGTTCGGGGTCAGTGCAAACCTACGTTTCGGGGATGGAACCTCGCGCCCCTGACAGTGTCAGCAGCAAGCCTCAAAGGGCTTTCGAACGCCCTTCACGCTGCCATGAAACGGGCGTTCGGGCAACGCGGCTTATGCCGCTGCGACCGCCGCCGCGAATGCCGCCTCGACTTCGGCGGGCGTCGTGAGAGTGCCCGCGTCGATGTCGGCGATTACCGCCGCCTGTGCGACGAACGCGCCATTGATGTGTGCCAGGACTGCATCCGACAGAGCGATGATGCCGGCGGCATCCAGCGGGAAAATGCCGTTGATCGCCGACCAGTCCGTGGTGAAGCCGGGAACCTCTTGAGCCGCGACGCGCGCACCAAGGAGGTTTGTCTTTCCCTCGTGGTCGGTCGCGACCTCGATCACGTCCGGCCCGATCGTGACGGACACGCCGCCGGTCTCATGGGTGCGGCGGATCGCCGAGAGGTGCGCGTTGAGATCGGCGGTCGTAGGCGGGGGTGCGGGCGCGGGATGCGACCACGAACCCTCTGGGCTGCGCTGTGAGCCGATCTGTGTATCCGTAGGAAAATCCGTTTCCGGGATAAGCACATCCCCCACAGCGACCGGGAAGTCCGCGGGCTGGTCGATCATGATCATGTTGATCACCTCGCCGTCTCGAAGAAGTGCGTGCCTCATAGTAACCCTCAGTAGAAGATGAAGACTGCGCCACCGACACCGCCGGTGGACCACGACGGACCGCTTTTGCCACCCGCGCCGGGAAGGTAGGCCCCGTTGATGTCATAGGCGATGGGTGAATGCCCTATGTTCACAGACACGCCGCCTTGCCCCACCCACTTCTCAACATCGGCGGTGAAGGGGGTTATCGCGGCATAAAAATCAACGTAAGCACCGCTCCCCACAAAACGCCCACCGGCGCAGTCCGCTTGGGTGGGAGGTGGTCCGCTGGCTCCTGAGGATGCATTTCGCCCGCCACTGGCGGTGATTGGGCCAAACGAGGACGATCCGGCGAAGTTGTAGTTGTTCTGCCCACCCGAATTGCCAGCGCCCACCGTGACGGGCATAGATGCCCCCGGTGTGACAGTGAGATGGCCCACTACAGCCGCTCCTGCTGATCCGGAAAAATAGGTGTTAGGGGGCGCACCGCCACCACCTCCGCCGATGACGACGGCAAACACACGAGTCACCCCGGCAGGCACCACCCACGTACCAGATGCAGGGACAACCGCGACATTGGTGAGCGGCTTCATCATCGCGCTCTCTAGCGCGGCGATCTGCGCCCCGGTCGGAAGCGGCTGGCCGCCGACCGTGAAACTGTCCGCATTTACATTGCCTGCGACGTCGACCTGGTTTCCCGCCCCCGGAAGCTTGCCGACCCCAACCTGACCGGCAAACCAGCCGTGACCGTAAGTCAGGCTGAACCCAATGAACGGGATACCATCGCTGGTAAGCAGGATCTGATGGCCCCAATTCGCGATCGGCAGGCGGTTCTCCACGCCGCTGCCGGCCGCATGGTAGGCGTAGACCAAGCCGAAGTGATCGCCGAAGTTGTTGGCCGTCTCATCGATCCGGTATTGGTCGCCGATCGACCAAATCCCTTGAACCTTCGACGAAGCATAATGGCCGGCCAAGCCCGCGCGCCCGATCACGCCCTTCGACGATACTTCGCCGAGAATATCGCCAGTAAACTGAACACCCCCCGTCAGATCGAGGTCGATGGGGACAACGGCACCAGTGCTGCTCTTACCGTACACCCGCCAGGATCGGCCATTGCCATTGTAGTAGGACTGCAGTTGACTGCCGTCGTCGTAGGATCCGTTGTATGGCTTAATGTCCAAATAGCCGCTCACGATCGTCGGACCCGCAGCGTCGAGCTTACCCGCGATCGCCGCCGACCAATCCGGCCCGATCCCGACCCCGCCGCCGACCTGCGTCGTGAGCGGCCGACCGGCCGGCGCGCCGGTGATGTCGACATCCGTCAGGTCGTTGATCGCGTGCGTGTGACCGGCCGCAGCCTTGCCTTCGAGCGCCGCCTGAAGCCCGGTCACGTCACCAATGACGTGACCGTGCGAAACAAGCGCCGCCTGCGACACGGAGATCAGGAGCGACGCCACGTCCCCGTCGATCGCCTGCAGCGCTGAGATCAGCCGCTGGACGTCTGTGTCGAGTTCATTTTCCGGATCCGGAAGCTGATAGCCGCGATTGGCCGTGGTTGGTGTGAGCATTCACGCCTCCTAGATCGTCGCGACGCGCAGGTCGGCGAGCGAGGGCCGCGCCGCCGGTCCGCCGGTGAGCGTCAACCGCACGCGGGTCTGTGCGCCCCAGGTCGGTTGCGGATCGGCGACATCGATTTCATGAGTGCGGTCGACCCAGCCGGCCAGTTCCAGTGCCTCGGTTTCGGCAAGCGGGATCGCCTGCCAGGAAGAGCCCGCGTCCTGCAGCTCCACCGTCACACTCGAACCCGGTGGCAGGTTTGCCTTGAGCCAGACCGGCAAGCGCGTTGCCCCGTCGACGTTGAAGGCGCGGCTCACATAGGTCGCCGTGTCCCGGAGGCTTCCCGCGATAAGCTGCGCGCCGGGGAAGAGCGTCGGGCTGGCGATCTCAGTGCCAGTGAGCACCGCGCGCACCGTCACGGTTTCCGTCAGCCGCTCGGTGAGCTCCACGACCTGATCGGGAACCATTCGCAGGATCTCGCCGCCCGGACGCTCGACCTCGAAGACAACGCGACAGGCAGCGGTGGGCAGATCGACCGCCGCGCGGATCACGAGATCCGTACAGTCGACCAGGTCCACCGTGCCGAGCGCGATGGTTTTCGTGGTCGGCGCAAAGCGCGCGACTGCGATTTCGAACGTGATGTCCTCGTCTTGATGCGGCGTCCAGGTCCGCGCGTTGCTGGACGACAGCATGACGCCGACCGAATAGGGCTGCGCCGCCACCCGTTCCTGCCGGGTCGCATCGAAATCGCCGACGGCGGCCGAGCTGATCGCATGGGCGTCGTCGTCGCTCTTGAGGACGAAACAGACCTCACGCCCCGCCGGGATCCAGATCGGCTCGGGCAGCGCGATCGTGTGCGGCTGCCCGATCACGACCGCCGACATCTCCACGAAGGCCTGCGTCAGGACCTCCGCCGTCGGCAGTCCCTGGGCGACGGTGCGGATCTCCAGAAGGCAGGGATTGGCCGCATCGCCAACCGCGCAGAAGGTGACAGTAACGCTTGCCTGATGCCGACCCGCGCCGCCGGGCAGGATGAAGGTCTGCGCCAGCGGGTCGACTGATCCGCCTTCAAGGTTCTGCGTGGACGCATCTTCCTGCGGGATCCACACAGGCGGGTCCGACCAGCGGGTGACATTCGTGACCTGCCGCATGACCGTGATGTCGATGCGGCCCTGACCGACGAAGACCGCCGAGGCCGACGTGCCCGAGGCGCCGGTGGCGCGCACAAGCTTGCGACCTGCCGGATAGGTTTCCGCCGCAACCTCGATCGTTCCAGTCACCTCGCCATTCGCATCGGCAACAAGGGCGGGATCGGGCGTTACGTCGACGCCGTCGAAAGTGAGTTCCGACAGGATCTCGCCGGCACCAAACCCGGAGACGGCGAAGGCAATCGAGATTGGCCGCAGGAACTCGGCCAGCTCTTCGCGCTGGTCGACCTCTTCCGCCTCAGTCGTGGTGCGGGAACGGTTGCCCGAACCGAAGGTGCGTGTCGCGGCTGAGGCCCATTCCGTCCGCGTCTCCGTCCAGAAATCAGCGGCGGGCGTAAGCGCCAACTCGGCCGGGATCGGCGTGAAGTTGGAATACGGATTGACCAGCCGGCAGCGCGTTGAGAGCGGCTGCAAGACCACGGTTTCAGCCGTCCAGTCCAGCATCACCGGTGCCGCGATCGGCAAGGAAAACACCGTCGGGTCAATCGCCAACTGGCAGGAGCCCTCGAAGACGGCCGCGTCCTGGGCGATGCCGCCATCGCGATAGCGATCCGACGTGAACGGATCGACGAAGACGCCTCGCTTGGCAACCGGCTCGCGGCTGTCGATCTGGCGGCGCAGTCGCTCCAGGGCGATAAGGTCCAGCGCGTCGATCAGCCTCGTGTAGAGCCGATACAATCCCGCCACCCCAAGGGGACGCACATCGGAATTGATGATTGCCGGCGCGCCGGTCCAGGAGTTGACCACCTGGCACAGCGCCAGATGCCGCTCCGGCACCGCCGGAGGCACCGCGCGCGAGCGGCTCGCTACGCCCTCGATGTAAACGACGCGGCCGTCGGGATCGAGGCAAAGCCGGTCGATGCGCGGCAGCTTGTAGTCGTAGGTGAGCAGAACCTCGCCGCCGGTCACTCCGCCGGCCAGTGTCACGCTGGTGTCGGTGGTCGAGACCGGGGCGACCGCGTCACGGTAGCGGTATTTGACTGTGTAGGACGATCCCGCCGCCGGCTCCGCACCGCCCGGCGTCCAGTCGATGCGGTCGGCGTTGAGCACGTAGTCTGTGCCGGCGGCATAGGTCGTGCCGCCCTGTTTCACCTCGACGAGGGTCGTGACGCTGGTGTTGGCGAGCGCGTCGATCGCGCCCGCGCTCGGGCCATGCGTGACCGTCTCGACCACCTCCTTCGTGACCAGCGCCGTCACCAAGTTGGCGATCGGGGGAAAACGCAGGGCGAAGCTCGCCGTGCCCGTGCCCGCGTCATCGAAACTGTGCTGTTCGGCGTCGATCCGTTCGACATCGAAGCGCTCCGCGACCGCCAACCTCAACGAGGCGGTGCGCTGGTACTTCACGCCATCGACATTGGCGATGCCGGCTTCGACAACAAAGACCTGGTCCAGCCCGACCATCCCAAGCGCTGCCACGCGGCAGCCGTCGACGATGTAGGAGCCGTTGACGTGGCGGTCGTATGCGGCAATCGCCTGCACGGTTTCCGAGAGATCCGACGGTGGCGTCTGGTCGAGCGCCACGCCGTTCTGCAGCCGATAGACCGGATACAGCTCGCCCGGCTCGCCATCGCCACCCCAGCCCCATTGCAGCGTTTCGACGATGCGCGCGGCACCGGCCTCGCCTTCGGCGGCAGTGCCCGGCGCCAGCCCCAGGAGATCCGGGTCCTCGACCTCGGTCACGACCTCCTGGACGAGCCGCACACCGATCACCACGTCACCGACCATTGGCACGCCGGCAAGCGTCGCCTGAGCGACCGGGCGCACATCACCGCCAGCAAAGACCTTGCCGGCCTCCAGGAAGATCGAGCCGGCGGCATCGTCGACGAGGATCGCGCCGCCGTCTATGCGATCGCCATCGCGTGCGGACAGTTCGCCGACACGCTTGATCCGACCGCGCAGGACGGACTGCGCCTCGTTCAGCTCGGCCCCCTGAAGAAAGCGGCCCTCTCGGAAGACCACATCGGTGACGTCCGGCTTGGCCGGCGTGCGGTCGAAGGCGTCCGCGATCAAGTGATGCTCAAAGGCCATTCGATCCTCATTCGAAATCGAGAAGGAAGGTGACGCGCTCGCGGACCGTCTGCCCGAGCGCAATCGAGACAGGTTTGCGCGCGACCGGCGCTTGCGGCGTCACGAGATCGCCTGCGTCGATCCACAGCGCGCCGGGCTTTGCCGGGTCGGCATGATGCGCGCCGCACAGGATGCCGACTTCCGCCGCCTCTTCGCCGGCGCCATCGCCGAAGCCGGTCAGGGCCTCGACATAGACCCGGTCGCCGCCAGTGGTCGGCGCAATGCTCTCGCCGCCGAAGCGGAAGATCTCGCTTGCCGCCGGCACCACGCCGACCTGTGCAAACGCCTTTGCCCGGCGCGCGCCGATGAGCGATCCGTCGCCGCGCCAGAAGCCGACATAGGCGCCGAAGCCCGCCAGCGTCTGCGCCATCTGCGCATTGCGGGTGCCCGGCGATCCGAGCTCCGCCCAGGTCTGCGAGATCTCCGCCCAGGGCGTCTGGATATCGGCCCATCGCAGGCCGGACGATCCGTCGCCCGGTATCCAGATCCCGAGGGCCGTCAGTTCCGCCTCGCTCAAGGTGATGGCGAACGGATAGTCACGACCGAAGGACCATTTCGGCCCGTCCAGATCGCCCGTTTCCGCGAGATGCACGCCGCTGTCGTCGCCAAGAATGCAAGCACTTGCTCGCGTCCAGCCGGCCTCGGCGGCCGGAACGTCATAGCCATGCACCCCGCGCCGAAAGCGGGACCGCGCCGGCTGCGACAGCCGCGCCACGCCGTCGATCGGCACAAGGTCCGCTTCACCATCGCGCACGCGGTCGAGATCAAGCTGATAGTCCGCCCAGGCGAGCCGGCGCGCGGGCGGGTCGACGATCGCCGCCGAGTAGCCGACAAAGCCGAGCCCCATCGCCATTCCGGCATGGGTGCCGCGCAGCCGCTCCCAACGAATGCCGTCGTCGAGCAGGTCGTAGAGGTTCGGCACATAGGGCGACAACGGCCCGAGGCCGTATTCGTAGGTGAGCCAGGGCGCGAGCGCCGGCTGCGGGTTGACGATCTTCCAGCCGGCAATCGCATCCGCCGCCGGCTCCAGCCCGGCGACCACGCCGGCGCCAGTCAAGTCGAGCGAACGTTCCAGCGGCGTCGAATTGGAGGGAACCAGTGTCGTCGTCATCGACCGCGGCCTCCGTCCTCAATCGTAATGGATTGCAGCGCGATCGCTTCCGTCGGCGCGGCGACGACATCCTCGGCCGGCGCGATCACCTCGACGCGGCTCACGCCGGGTCGCATGGCCCGCGCCACCAACCATGAGGCCGTGAGATCCAGCCCAAGCAGCGCCTCAGCCGTCCAGGCCTCCTGGATGATCGCGGGCAGATCGTCGAGCACCGACTGCGGCGCATCCGGCGCGAGCCGAACGCGAAGGACAATGTTGACGAACTTGCGAACGGCCGAGGCAACCTCGAAGCGATCCGAGACCACGCGCACCGCTGGCGCGTCGAGCGCCGCGCGCACCGTGTCGAGCAGTCCTTGATCGGCAACGCCGTCCGCCTCGGTCGAGAGAACGGCGATCCGCACGGTCGGGTCGCGCCCATCACGCCAGATCGCGACGTTGCGCACGCGCACGTCCGCCGCCATCGCAACGGCCTTGTAACGCTCGGCCGGGCCGCCGGCGGAGCGGCCGAAGATTGTCAGGCGCACGCGCTCGCGCAGCCGTTCGTCCGTCTCCCCAGCAAGCCGGACCAAATCGTAGAAGGCCGCTAGATGATCAAGGTCGGAGCCGCGCGCGAATGCCAGGAGATTGGCGCGGGCCGCATCGTTGATCCGCCCACGCAGGAGCAATTCGCGATAGGCAAAGGCCTGGCAGATGATCGTCACCGGATCGGTTTCCAGACCGCCGACGTCCCAGGTGATGCCGATCTCGGCAAGGCGTGCCCGTGCGTCCTCGATGAGCGCCGCCAGCAGCGCATCGTAGTCCAGGTCCTCGATAATCGCCGGTGCGGGAAGCTGCGGGATCGTCATGCGGCCCCCACCAGGAGGTCGGCGACGCGATCCTCGCGCAAGCTGTAGTCGCCAAGGTGACCGGCCGGATAGAAGACACCATCAAGGCGGAAGACGAAGCGTCCGGACCGGCCGCCTTCGATCATGTCGATCGTGCGCAGGCGGAAACCGGGTTCCCCGTTGCGCGGGTCTTCAAGCGCATCGGCGATCGCCACATAAAGCTCCAGGAGCGTGCGCGGATTGGCCGGCGCGTCCTGAAGCTCGGGCACGCGGGAGCCGAAGTCCCGCCGCATGACGCGGGTTCCGAAACGGGTCGTGAGGATCTTGGCCATCGACTGGACGCAATGGTCGAAACCTTTCACAACCTGCCCGGTGCCAGCGTCGATCCCGGTGCGCATGGGTCAGCCCTTCTCCTTTGCGGGCGCCTTCGCGGCCGGCTTGTCGGCGTCGACGGGCTTGGCCTTGCTGACGGCCGGGTCCTCCAGCTCGCCGGCGATCACCGCATATTGCGCCTGTTCCTCGGTGAGCTTGATCGTCTTCCCCTTGCCGGGGTTGCGCACGCCGGCGACCCAGGGGCCGGCGGCTTCGAGAACGCGGTAGGATTTCTGCATGTCGGGTCTCCTGTGGATGGTGTCAGACGAGCACGTCGTCTGCGCCTTCAATGGCGCGGTGGCCGGCCTCGTCGCGGGCCTCGACGTGGTGAACCTTGCGGGTGCCGTTGTTGAGCCGGGTGCGGGCGGTGGTCACCAGCTCGTCGGCGGTGATGCGCAAGGCCGTTCCGCCGATCCCGATAACGATCGCATTGCGGGTGATCTCGATGCGGGCATCGCCGTGCTTGATAACGAGCTGCTGGTCTTCTTCGGTCGGTCGCGGGTTGTCTCGCGTGTAGCCATCCCGCACGGCCAGCGATTGCGGCCCGACCTCGCCGTGTGGTGAGAGAAGCCGCATGGTCTCGCCGACGGCGACCGGCACATGGGTGGAATAACCGCCGACGCCGTCGCCGGCGCTTTCCTGCACCTGCACCCATGGCGAAAGGAACGGCTTGCCGGTGCGCGGGTCCGGCGGCATCAGCTCAAGCCGCACCTTGTCGCCCTTGATCTCCACGACCTTGCCGGTCATGTGACTTGCCGCGAGCCGTCGGTTGAGCGCATCGACCGACTTGCGCAGGGTTCGGATCTCCCGGGCGACGGTCGGGATCATGGTGCGGCCCCCGCATCCGGATCGAAGGGCTCGCCGTTCACCTCGAAAATGAGGTCTATGGTCGGCGAATTGGCGAAGACGCCGGCGGTCGCGTTGCGCAGAACCTGCGTCCATTCGACCGCGACGACGGAAACGCCGCGCCGGTCCATCTTGCCGCTCAAAACGGGCGCGATCCGCAGCTTGGAGGGCGCGCCGATGTTGTCCAGGCCGAAGCGTTGGCGCGGTGACAGGATGGCGAGAACGGCCTCGGCCATCGCCCAGGCATCATTGTCGCGCGCGGGCTCCGAGCCCTGCACGATTGCGAAGGCCGCGCATTCAAGCGGAAGGTCATACGAACCGTCGGCGTTTGACTGGACGGGCGCGCGCAGGACGCCAATGCGCAGGCCCGGCGCGCGGATCGAATTGCGCTCCAACTCGTCGAGATCGAAGCGGCCGAGCTGCAATTCGCAGCTTTTCAGGGTCGGCAAAGCGGTCTTGAAGGTGGCTTCAACGGCGCTTCGAAAGGCGTTGATCCGGCTCATTGCAGGATACTCCCGAGCCAGTCGCGCGCAGCATGCTCGATATCGACGCGGTTTTCGGCTGAGAGCCCGAGCCATGTCCGGGCTGGCATCGTGACAGTGCGCGCGAAGACGGCCGCATCGCCGATCATGAACCGAAGCACCTTGCCCTTCTTCGGCTTGATCGTGCCGCCTTCCTGATGGATGCGGGCATAGATGAGGCCTGAGCCGACCGTGACGCCATGACTGGAGGCGATGTAATCGACCGACCGCGACAGGTGGCCTTCGGCATAAAGGATCGAAGTCCCGGCGCGGTTCGGTTTCCAGGGCGTGCCGTCCGGCGCGGTCTTTTCCTCTTCGATCCGGCGCCGCGTCTGTTCCTGGACCAGCCGGCCAATGCCGTCGGCGAGCTCGTCCTTGGGCGCGTCGGCAAGCCCTTCGATTTGCACCAGGCGCGCGGCAAGATCGCTGTCATCGATGCGGATCGCGATACCGGTCATGACCGCCCCCGGCCGAAGATACGCGGTTCGGCGAAGAAGGCGGCGCCGCTGTTGCTGGATGTTCCATCGACCGAGATCTTCGGCTCGGCCGATCCAAGGCCGGCCTTGCCCTCGGCGATGCGCTTCAGGAGATCGACCGCGTCCTTGTATCGATCCTCGATCGTGGTCGTCAGCGCGGCATGGCGGTTCGCCAGGACATAGACCGCGATATTGGCGCAAGGCGAAATCAGAACGTCCGGACGCGTGGCAAGCGGTAGCTCATAGCGCGCCGAGATATGCGCATCGATCTCGCGGGCCGCGAACTCAAGGGCGCGCGCGATCGCCGCGCCCGGATCGACATCCTCGGGGAGAATATCGGCGAGGAAGTCCGCGCCCCAGATCTCTTCGATGTCGGCTTGGCTGGCGTAGATCACGATGCACTCCGGGGTGGCGGTCGACGAGCCGGCTTCAGTCGGCCGGCTGGATCTTCACGGTCAGGGCTGGATCGCTTTCGATCGCGACGCGCTCCGCTTCGCTCAGATCGGCGAGCGGGACCTCGACCGGGTCCTTGCCGAAGGCGCGCCCGGCGCGCCGACGCGGCCGGCGCGCGGTGACCACCAGAACCTCGGCGGGTTGGGACGGCGGTTCCGATTTCTCGTCGCCCTTCGGAGCGGATTTGGCGGACGCCTTCGGCTTTGCGGCTTTCGCGGCAGCCTTGTGCTTTTCGGCCGCCTGGGGCTTGTCGGCTGCCTTGGGTTCGTTGGCGGCTTGTGTCTCGGCCGCGTTCGGCTCGGCCGGGTTGGCGGTTTCGGATGCGGTGGACGGAGATGTTTCGGGGGGCATGGCGGCCTCCTGTGAGCAGGATCGGGATCAGGGCGGGGAGACGGGCGCGGCCGGCGCGCCCGTCAGGCTCAGGCGAGATGCGGGATCTCGATGATCTGCAGCAGATTGCGGTCGGTGTTGGTCTCACCGTTCGCCAGGCGTTCGGCCAGGATCAGGTCGCGGGCGGTATCGGCATGGGTGCTGCCGACGACGATCACATTCGGCTTCACCCCGAGCGGCCGGCCCGCCTCGTTTTTCAGGTCCATCATGGCCCTTCGCGCGGCGCGCAGGTTGTCCTTGGTGAGATCGGCTTTCGACGCATGGGCCATCTGCCAGAACCCGAAGCCGGCCGCCGCGCGTCCATCGACGCCATAGGTGAACTTGTCCTGGTCGAACACGCGATCGGAGGTCTTGGGATCGTCCTTGCGCACGAAACGGTAGTCACGGCGCTTCTGGTAGATCAGCGGCTTGAGAGCCCGCGTCGTGTCCATCAGGTACCAAGGCACACCGGCGCCGGCCTGCATGTTGGAGACCGACACTTCCTTGCGCGTTTCCGGGTCGATCACCGGGTGATCGGTGTCGAAAAAGGGCTGCCCGTCGTAGCACTCCGCCTCGAAGGCCTGGTCGAGCATTTCGAAGACGAGTTCGTCGGGGTGCGCTGCGGCCGAACGGCCCATTTCGGTGAAGAGCGGCGAGTAGATCCCGATCTGGTCGTCGGAGATATCGTCCGCCTCGACTTCGACCGTGCCTTCGAACTTGCGGTTCACGATCGTGTAGCGGTGCGTCGCCATCGTTTCATAGACGCGCGAGCCGATCCATTCGCGCAGCTTCGGGAACTTGCCGAGCCAGGCATAGGAGTTTTCGCGGGTCGACGACGGGATCATCGTCGCCAGTTGCGGCCAATGCGGCTTCACCTCCGCGAAGCCGTTCTGATAGGCGCGGGAGAACCCGCGAAAGAGATCGTCGAGGGATTGCTGGTCAATGATCATCGGATGCGGTCCTTGCGGAAGAAGGGAAACTCGGGTGGCGCGGCCGGGCGCTAGATCTCGACCCAGACGCCGGCGGGGTCGACGGCGACAACGCGGCCGGCGGGCGAACGTGTGCCCGTGCCGTCGGTCGCGGCGACCGTTTCGTCATCGACGATGAAGCAGGTCGTGCCGACGTCGGCCTGGGCGACCGGGTCGGCGTCGAGATTGTCGAACTGGAAAGCGCGCTTGCGCAGGATCTCGACGCGGGCTTCGCCGTCAGCACCTTCGGTATTGTCGACGGTGCGCTCCGCGCGCCCCAGCGCGATCAACCCGGTTGCCGTGCGTCCCGGCCTGGCGAACCCGCCCTCCAGCACGACGAGCGATCCGGCGAGGATCTTCACGCCGGCCGCGACCGGGTGGCTTTCGCGCTCGGGCAGGCGCATGCGGGTCTGACGTTCCTTGATGAGGGCCATGAGGTGGATCTCCGGTCGGGCGCGGCGCGCCGTGAGTCAAAGGGCTGCGGCGCGCCTCAGGCGGTCGCGGCGTATTCCTCGTCGGACAAGCCGAGCTTCGAGGCGATGCTGCGCTGCTGATCGGTGAGCGCCGTCCTGCCGGCCGCGGGGTCCTTGTCGTCGAGATCGGACGGCTTGCCGATCACCGGCAGGGTTCCGACCAGATCCTTGAAGCGATCGAGACCGCCGTCCTGGGCGCAAAGCGCGCGGTAGTGATCGCGCGAGGCCGGGGCGATCTTGCCCGCCTTCACCGCATCCTCGATCGCCGCGTTCACTTCCGCGTCGCGGATCTTCGCCTGTTCGGCGGCGAGCGCCGTCTCGGCTGTATCGGCGCGGGCGATCGCCTGGTCGTAGTCAGCGCGTGGAACGAAGCGTTCCATGTCCGGCGCCTGGGCGGCGGCAACTGCCGTCTGGTGTTCGGTTTGGAG
Source organism: Stappia stellulata (assembly GCF_020176715.1). Taxonomy (GTDB): domain Bacteria; phylum Pseudomonadota; class Alphaproteobacteria; order Rhizobiales; family Stappiaceae; genus Stappia. The sequence continues at coordinate 159,639 of NZ_JAIVMF010000007.1, forward strand.
CCGCTCGACGGCGGCGAGGATATTGTCGATCGAAGCGCCGGCATCGAGGCCGAGCGCGCGGCAGAGGGCTGTGAGGTCCATGGAGGTCTCCGGGAGGTTGGAGGGAGCATGTTTGGAAGGATTGGGGGAAGCGGGGTCTTCGGCGCGCGACAGCGCGGCCATGCGCAGCGCCGGACGGTTGACCAGGCCGGCACCGGCAAGGCGGAGGATTTCTCCGGTCTTGGAATGGAGAAACTCGGGCGACAGGAAGCGGTATTCGCGCGCCGTAATCATCGCGCTCGCCTTGTCGGTCCACTCAACCGCGCCCCAGAGCGCGCCCTCGCGGATCTCCATCGCGGTGATCCAGCCGGCCGCCGGCGCGGTCTCGCCTTTCGGCGCGCGGTGCGCCTGGCCGTGTTCGTAGTCGATGGGGAGCGGCGCGCCGTTTGCCTTGAAGGCGGCGATCACGACTTGAGGATCGGACAGGCGCCAGCGCCGGCCGTCGCGGGCGACGAGATCCGGCCCGGCTGGGAAGAGCTGCACCCATGCGGGCGCCGCCGAGCCGGTGTCGGAGGCGATGGCGGTTGTCGAAAAAAGGGCGGTTGCGGTTCGCGTCGTCATGGGCGACAACGTGCAGGACGCACCGCATACTCGCGCCCCTGACAGTGTCAGGCGGAGATTGTCGAGCCCAGAGGCTCAGGCCCGGTCGAAAGCGTCACTTCCCCGCTTCAACACCCGCACGATGCAAACCGCACCCGCGCCCCGGCGACAGCTTCGCCGTTAAAGGGGGTTTAAAGGGGATAGGACGCGCGTTTGGGGGTGGTGGCGGGGGATTGGGGACCTTGGGAGTATGGACGTGACTGGAGCTGGCGTCTCGTCAATTTTTGCTTTTCTGGCTTGGCAGAAAAACCGAAATCACTACACTGCCCCAAAAATCAAGGCTCTTAGCCGCGCAGGAGAGGGATTCGGATGATCAGAACTCCGGACAAGAGGCCTTCTGTAAAGAGCATCTATGACTGCAACAGCGAGACGTCTACTTTCAAATGCGCTCTCGACTTCGAAAATAAATTTAACGGAATTGTGAAATTACAAAGCATAATGCCAACCGAGCTTTACAAGGCAGGCCCAGCCCTATCAAAACAGAAGTGTCCGTGATGATGTCCGTTTTTTGCGTGTCATTGGCTTTCGTTGTGGACGTCCTGGGGCTATGACGAGTTTCATCACCTACGACGCCTTTGCATCGGCGGAATGGTTGTTTGCTATTGGCAAAGGCGAGCTTCCTTTGGCAGAGGGGCTGATCCAGGTCGAGGGATTTGACCCTCGAGGGCAAATGCCGGAGGTGGTGGCCACAATTGAGCGTGCGCAGAGCTATGGTGCGCGAGCTGTCCTCTTCGAAGCGCAGCGGCAGGGACGCGCCCCGATCGCCCAAGCGTTTATCTTCAGTCAACAGGATTTCAGTGATGACACCGAGTTCGCCGAAGTCCATAAGCGGCTTTGGAGCTGGGGTGGAGTCCCCCTCCTATATCGAGCTGGTCCGGGACTGGTACAACTGTTTCGGTGCATCCACAAACCCGATTTCTTGGGTGATGGTGAAACGCCGATTGTTAATCCAGTCCGGACGCTCGTAATCGGCTCCGAAATTTCCGCGCAGGAGATTTGGTGGGATCTTGATCGGATCCACAATGGTGCGATTTGGGATGATCCGAATGCATGCAAGCTTATGCTGTCTGCAAGCAAGTCGGCACATCGAAAACTTGTTTCCGGAGTTCGCGCGTTAGCACTCCAGCTTTCAGACAGCAAGCTGCTCGACGCACGCCTGCGCAGACGTCTTCTGATCCTTTCTCTGCTCATCGCCTATCTCGAAGACCGGTTGGTATTGCTTCCCCAAGATTTTAATGCGGCATTGCCTGGCGCTGAGCGATTCTTCGAAGTTCTGGAGAATGGACCGGCACTCGTCAGACTGCTTGAGATGCTGGAAGAGCGTTTCAACGGTCACGTTTTCAATCTGACTGAAGCTGACCGAGCGGTGCTCAGATCCAGTGATGAGCTAAACCAGTATGCTCGGCTGGTTCAAGGATATGAAGAAGAGAATGGCCAAATTAGTTTCTGGCGTCTCTATTCGTTCCGGGATCTTCCGATTGAGCTAATAAGTAACATATACCAATTGTTTGTTAAGGATGCGTCCAGCTCAATTTACACGCCCCCTGCGCTCGTTCGGCTGATGCTCGAAGAGTCGCTGGACTGGGACCGGATCGACAAACTAATGCTCGGAAGCGGCATTATATTGGACCCGGCGTGCGGTTCGGGTGTGTTTCTCGTCGAAGCTTATAAAAGGCTAGTCCTCCATTGGAGGTCGCGCAACAGTTGGGCTAGTCCGGACGTTGATGTTCTGCGGACTCTCTTGAGCCGTGTGCATGGTATTGATCTGGAAGAAGGCGCTGTGGAACTGGCAGCCTTCAGCTTGTGCCTAAGCCTGTGCGATGCACTAGAACCAAAGGAGATTCGTGCGAGCATCAAGCTTTTTCCAAGGCTCGCCGGGATCACGTTGCATGATAGCTGCTTCTTCGACGCAAAGAAGAATTCTTTGATCAATGCCAAAGTCTCTGTGTTGATTGGAAACCCCCCTTTTAAATCTCGCCTTACTACAGACGGTGCAAAGCGAAGCGCGGCTTCATATGCAAAGAAGCACAATCAGCTACCGGACAACCAACTCGCCTATCTCTTTCTCCACGAAGCGATGGATATGCTTTCCCCAAATGGCATCCTCGCAATGGTAGAGCCTGCCGGCTTCCTCTACAATCAGAACGCTAGGTGTTTCCGGCAGAGTTTCCTGAAAAGATGGCGTGTGCGCGAGTTGCTCGACTTCGTATCGGTTCGCGGAATGTTTAAAAAAGGGAAAGCTGATCCGAAGATCGTGATCGTTGTCGCTGAAGCAAAAGAGCCTGATCCCGATAACCGCATCCTACATGCCGTTTTCCGCCGCAATGGGCGGGCGAAAGCCGAGCAAGGTTTCGATATTGATTATTATGATTTGCATTGGCTTTGCAACAGCGACGCGGAAAGGTCTATGGATGTGTGGCGAGCTAACCTGCTGGGTGGAAGACGAGCCCGCGATTTGATCGAGCGTCTTCGTACTTATCCCACACTAGGCGACTATGCAAAACGGAGAGAGTGGAATACGGGTGAAGGCTACCTCGGTGGCGAGAAAAACGCCTCAAAAAATGTATCGCACTTGATTGGGAAGCCGCTACTTCCCACCAAGGCACTCAATGCAAATGGAATTGATAGAGACAAGATCACCACTGTACCTCAAAAAGGTATCAAAGATCCAAAGTCTGAGGACCGCTTTAAATCACCGCTCCTTCTGCTGAAGGAGCATGAGGACCTACACCTTGACGTATGGGAGGGCGACTATCTCGTCTATAAGAACGAAATAGTCGGCTTCTCCGCGCCCGGCCAGCTTGACTCTCTTCGCGCCGCAGCGGACTGGCTGGTTCAGGAGCGAACCATCCTGCAGGCATATGTAGCTGGTATAAGTCCGCGTCTTTTCACACAGCGTGCGACATCAATCTTCAGTTCTGACATCCGGGCATTGCCTTTTCCCGAGCATGGTGATCTCGATATAAGCACAAATGAAAGAATTGTAGCTGAAGATATTGTTAAGTATCAGCGCGACTTTATTCGGCTGGGTGCAGGCTCCCAGATTATGGAAAAAGCACCCTATGATGCCTTGGTGAGCTTCGATGAGGTGTTCACCAATCAGATAAGTCAAACATATAGCCGCAAACCGCTGCGATCCCTGTCTACTTATCATTGGGCAGGTGCAATTTGTAAGGCCTTTGCCTTTGGAGATGGGGATATCGATTGGTCTGGCGCTGAGGAGCTTCGTGATAAACTGGACTTACTTCTGACGCAGCGGCGTAGATCGGGCCTGACTATTACTCGTATCGTTCGGCTTTACGATAGGGAGTTTTTGTTTCTGCTAAAGCCTGATCGGCATCGTTTCTGGACACGGTCGATTGCACTTCGCGACTCCGATGATGTACTCGCAGACCTACGAGCGCAAGGCTTCTAATATGCTGGCAGATGAAGTCAATGTCACAGCCTATTCAGGCTCGCTCACCGCTGACTTACATCTGCCGAACGAGTGGATTACATCTCTGATAAATTTTATTGCGGACGCACTTCCAGCTTGGCGAGATGACCCGCGCCGTCCAATAGAGACCGGTGAGACCAAGCTTTCCGCGCAACTATGTGGTCGTCTTAACAGCTTGTGCCGTCGGACACCCGGTTGGGACTTTCTTCAGTTTCGTCGTGAGGAACCTGATGAAACAGATGGTCGTCGAACGATTGACATCGTAGCAAGCGCAGCAGGAAACATCATTTGGATTGATGGTCGGGAATACGATGACTTTAGGAGCTTGGTCCCGATCGAATGCAAACGGCTCCCTACCCCTACCAGTCGCAAACGTGACGAACGCGAGTATGTGATCACTAGCGAGGGTTCTACTGGTGGCATTCAACGTTTTAAAGCAGGCCATCACGGTGCTGAACATAAACGTGCTGTCATGATCGGTTATGTGCAAGCGTATGATGTAACCCATTGGCATAAGACCGTGGGAAGATGGATCGACGACCTTATCACGGAGCTGCCTACTGCATGGACAGTTGCAGACAAGCCTACTCTGGCCGCCCACGATAAGTCGCAGCGAATTGCCAATCTCGTATCGATTCACTTTCGGCAAAGAGGTTTGACGCCGCACATTCAAATCGACCACCTCTGGATCGAGATGTAGTGAATATAAAGGTTCTAAGCTGTTTCGAAACTCGTGATATTACGGGGCGGTATACAAAAGCTATACCCTACGCCGTTATCGCCGCTTCACTCTCAGGCTCAGCAGCATCACACGTTATAAAGGCCAAACCCCAACCCAAAGATGCTTGGGATCTGTGGTGATCCTTATCATATTATTCGAAAGCGGATCATAAGAGTTTGCAACCCGCGATGCTCATATTATGTTAAAAATACACACGGGCAAATCAAGCCTTCGGGCGCGCTCGGCCACCTGTGTTGGCGAAGGGTTTGCGACCTTCTGCCCGTGTGCCTTCACTCCACATCCGTACCGGGTTGCTTCTCGAAGTACCGCCCCTTGCCACGCGGGCGGAACAACGTGCGCAAGCGCCAGTGCCCGCCGAGCGGATCCAGCACCATGAACAGGCCGGTCTCCGGATCGAAGGCGCGTATGGTGCCGGCGAGGTCGCGCCGCAACCGTGCGCGTTTCAGGATGTCGCCGAAGTCCGGCCAGGCGGAGACATCGACCACCCGCCTGTGATCGGCCGCATGACCGATGGTCGCCGCGTCGATCATCACGGGCAGATAGTCGTCTCCGAAGCGCCCCGGCGCAACCGCCACCGGAAAGCGGGTCATGGCGAAGCCGTGCTCGCCATTCAGCCGCGCTGCAATGTCGCGGCCCGATAGCCCTTCCGCCTTGAGCGCCGGCACCCGTGCGGCGCGCTTCAAGCCGACGTCGATCGCGTCCTGGACAAAGATCTTGAACGCCGGGGATGCGGTGAAGTCAGCAATAGCCGCGCGTCGCGCCGGTGTGGGCAACTCGCCGAGCCGGCCGGACAGTAGTTCGGCGACGTTCTGCCCACGCGTCTTGCCGGGGTTGGTGTCCCAGCCCGGATCGATGCCGACCGGCACATTCACCGTCTGGCCCGTGCGCTTGTTCCGCCAGGGCCGCATGACGACCTGCGGGCCGCCGGCTTCCGGGTCGTAGCCGAGGCGTTCGGCTTCGCGTCTTGAGATCTGGCGCACGCCGCATTTGCAGCCCCAGCCGTTCGGCGGATAGTGCGTCTCCCAGAATGGATGATCGACGGGAAGGATCACGCCGACCCAGGCGCGGTGTTCCGGCCGGCGGCGCTCGGCGAGCGACAGCGTGTAGACCAGGTACGGCAGGAAGCGCTTGGTGCGCTGGGTGCGCTCCCATTCGCCGGCGGCATGGGCCGTGCGGATGTTCGCCCAATAGATCGTGCGCAGGCGGCGCGGGCTGCCGAGCTGCACGATTTTGGACACGCCGTCGGCCGGATCTTCCGCGAAGCGCTTGCCCCACCATCCCTTGGCCTGCAGCGTCGGTGTCAAACGCGCCTTGAAGGCCTCGAAGGGCACGCGGTTGACGATGGCGTCATCGACGGCTGCACGTAGATCCTCGAGCACATCGAAGCCGGCGGTCTTCGCCGCCGTGAAGGCATAGGCATGTTCGCGCGGGGCGATGTCGCGCCAGTCGAAGGTCGGCCGCGATCCCTTTTCGCGGAAATAGCGCGTGACCTCGGGCGAGGCGGTCAGGAACTCATCTGGCAGATCAGCCGGCATCGCCCAGCCCGCGCGCGATCATTGCGAGATCGGCGATCCGGCGCGCCAGCGGCCCGACATCGAGCGTGCCGGCCAGCCAGTCGAGCCGTGCCTTGAGGTCCTCATAGGACGTGGCAGCGGCGAACTCCGCCTGGAGCTGGTCCATCACCGGCGCGAGATCCGCGCCCCATTCGTCGAGCGCGCCGTCCAGAAGGTCGTCGAGTTCGTCCGGCTCTTCCCCGGCGCGAGCGGTCGCATGCAACTCGCCACAAGACGGGCATGCGCGTGCGGTTGCGGGATCGTCGGGGTCCTCGTCTTTCGGACCCGCATCCTTGGCCGGCTTGCCCTTGTCATCGGCCTTCGGCTTTGCGGCCGGCGTAAGCACGTCCGCATCTTCCTCCGGTTCGCTCAGGCCGATCTTCTCCCGAACCTCAGCCATCGACACGCGCAGGCCGAGGGGCACAAGCTTCGTCAGCGCATCGGAGAGCGTCTTGATGTCCTCGGCTTCGGCCACCGGCAGGTCGACGGTCGGATAGCGTTCCTGCGGACCGAAGTTGAAGGCAATGAAGGGCTGGATCAGATCGCGGTTGATCGTCGCCGCAAGCTGGCGCGCGTCGGCGCGCAGGATGTCGTAGCGGACGTTTTCATGCACCTGCGCCTGGGCAAGCGACGAACCGTCGTCGGTGGTCATCGTCTGGCCGAGCACGCCCTTGGAAATCTGCGCGTCGAGATAATCGGCCATCGCGCCGAAGACGGCATTGCCGCTGCCGCCCTTGGCTTCGATGAACTCGATTTCCATGCCCGAGGGAATGATCGCGGCCGCATCTGAGGCGAGATCGCGCACGGCGCGCAGGAGCACGCGCTTTTCATCCGGCGTCGCGCCGCGTCCGTAGCGGCCGACGCGCAAGGGCATGCCGAAGACTTCCAGAAACGCCGCCCAGTCCTTGAGCGTGTAGGATTTCAGCATGAAGGCCCAGGCGTTCAGCCGCGCCAGACCGCCCCGGATCGGCTGGCCCGACTTGAGCTTCGGCACATGGCGGATGAAGGAATAGCGCGACAGCGCGCGCCCTTCGATCGACCCGTCCTCGCGCAGCCGCAATTCGCGCCCCGTCTTTCGGTCGAACTGGAAGTGTCGGGGGTCGCGCCAGGCATAGCCGCGCGGGCGCCATTCCGACCCGTAGTCCCAAAGGATCTCGACGACGGAAAAGCCCTTGCCAAGCGCGTCGAGCACGTCGATCTGCATCGCCTCGAATTCCGGCGCTTCGACCAACTCGCGCACCGCGTCGAGGATTGTGTCGTCGGTCGCACCGCCGTCGGGCGGATTGACCGCCGGCTCGATCGCCAGCACCGCGCGCTTGCGGGTGCCGAGAACCGAGGCGTAGTGGAGATCGCGTTCCTCCATTTCCTCGGCAAGCGCCAGGTACTCGGCCGGTTCCCCTTCGACCGCGTCGCGCAGGATGCGGGCGAGTTTGCCGGGCGTCAGACCGGAGGCGACGGGATCGCTCCAGAGTGCGCGCACGCCGGTCAGGGTCGGTGCTGCCTCTTCCTTCAGGAGCGACGTGGAGGAGACGGGCCGTCCGTGCGGATCGACAAGCTGATAGGTGCTCACCACAAGCCTCCTGAGCGTGCTGGGTTGATCCCGCCGACGCGGGCGAAGTCGTCGTCATCGTCGAGCGGCGGACCGCCGGTGTCGCCGAACTGTGCAAGCGGCGAATGCCGCGCGGCCGTGTAGTCGAACTCGGGGAGATCCTGACGGCTCACGTACCAGGCGAGTGCGGAGGCAATCGCGCTGTCGCCGTGGCGCTTCATGCCATCCGCGCCGTTGACGCTGTGATCGTCAGGAACCTTGATGATGCCGTCGACGTATTGCAGCGCCTGATGGTCGCGCAGGATGTCGTCGTCCATGGGCAAGACGACGGTGCGGTCGGAGAACGCCTCGATATAGGCGGGCATCTCGACCTGGTACCAGGCGCGCGACAGGCTCACTTCGATGATCGACGGGCCGTATTTCTGGGCGGCGACTTCGGCGATGTAAGCACCGTTGCCGGTGGCATCGAGCGCGCCGCCCGACATGCGGGGAAGCCGGTCGACGATGTAGAACAGGATGTCGCGCTGCTGGTCGAAGGGTACATTGCGCAGCTCGACGATCAGCCCGGAACGGCGCACGAGCGCGCGGGTGATCGTCATGACATTGATCACCGTCAGATCGCCCTTGCGCGCAAAGTCCTCGCCGAAGACATGCGGTAACAGGGGGTCGAGCTTTTCCAGATGGGGTTTCAGCTCGCGTTCGCAGAAGTCGAGCGTGTCGGCCTTGCGGATGTGTTCCGGTGCGTTTTTGAAATCGTCGGAACAGGCCCATCGAACGATCGGAATGCCGTCCGCCATGCAGGCTTCGATCTGCACGCGGGTGAGTGCCGCGCCCTCCGCTTCGGCAGGGATCGCGTCCAGCTCCTGACGCATTGCCGCCTGGCGCGCGCCATAGGCGCCCCGGATCTTCGCTTCCCACTCCGCTTCGCCCTCGGCCGTCCACTCGATCCCCTTGATCAGGCAGACGCGCTTATAGAGCCCGTTTGCGACGGCGGTACCGAAGGGGATGTGATGGACTGAGAACGGCACCTTGCCGGCGCGCGCTTCGCGGATCAGCTCGTTGAAGGGGTTCAAGACGCCATTGTGCGTCGAGATCACGCGGATCTTGCCGCCCCAGATCAGGAGCGCGTTGACCGCGTCGAGCACGCCGCGCACGTCCTGATGGAACGCTGCCTCGTCGATCACGACGATGCCCTGAAGCCCGCGGATGTTTTCCGGTCGCGACGACAAGGCCTCGACGCGGTAGCCGCTGGCAAAACGGATGCGGAAGGCGGAGATCATCCGCGTCGACCCGTCCGCCTTTTGATCCTCGAACAGGAACTCCTCGATCGCCGCCAGCTCTTCGCCGATGGCTTTTGCGAACTTCGCGACATAGCCGATGAACTCGCGGCCCTTGTCCTTGGTGTCGCCGATGTAAAACACGTTGTCGCCGCCGGCCGAGCGTTTGGAGGCGGCGATCAATGTGTCGTCGAGCGCCTCGCCGAAGGTGATGCCGGTGCGGCGGCCCTTTTCGGCAAGCTTCAAATCGGATTTATCCGCAATCCAATCGATCTGGTGCTGCATCAGGATGCCATCCGCGAGCGGATCGAGATCGTCCGGCACCTCGGCACCGCGCGGCAGGTCGCCGGGCAGGTCTTCGGGTTCGCGCGTGATCAGTGGTGGACCAGCGAAGAGATCGGGATCGCGCGTCTTGCCGGGCTCTTCGCTCATTTGCGAACGCCCAGAAATTCGCGACGGAGTTGTTCAACCGCTTCCGCCGACAGACCGGCTTCCTTGCTCACCGTTTCGACGACCTCTTCAACCTTCTCGGCGAACTCGGCTTCGACCTTCTGGCGGCGGGATGTGGAAACGGATTGTGCGGCGGCGGCTGCCCGAAGCGCGTTGGCGAGTTCCTGCGCGCCCTTGGTCGACAGACCGCCGTCGCCGGCCGATTGCAGGATCTCGAAGATCAGCGTCTTGATCGCCTCGGCCGCGATGATCGTGAGATCGTCGGACGCGCCGGCGTCGAGCCGGTCGCTCAGGGCGGAGGCAATGTTGCGCGTCTCTTCAATGCGCCTCGCCATGGCGGCAAGCTTCACGCTGTAGCGGTTGAAGGACGAGAAGGACGGGATGTCGAAGCCGGCGCCGGTCTCGCCCTGGATGGCGATCAGCTTCTCGCGGAACTCGGTGTAGATCTCGACTTGCGTCCGATCGCGCGCGGTGAGTTCCTTCGCCGCCCAGGTAACGACGTCCTCGCATTCATCCGGGAGCCTGTCGATCGCTGACAGCCGGCCGCGCCCCTTGCCCATGGTCAATCCACCGGCGAGGGTTTGGCGACGCCTTCCAGATAGGCGCGGCGCTCGACGTGGTCGAGACCGGCACGACGCAGGCCGGCGACAAGCACGGTTCCGGCTTCCGACAGGCTCACCGCGTCGAGTTCTTCAAGCCGACGAAGCTGGGTGCGGACATAATCACGCGACTTGCGGTGCCCGAAGGTCTCCAGAACGCGCACAAGCAAGGTCTCGTTGAGGTGGTGATCGGTTTCTTCGGAGAGCGCCCGCAGGATGATCAAACGGCAGTCGCCCGCGATATGCTCGGTAAAACTCACGGCTTGCCTCCCTGGTTGAGAAGGAAATTGGAGATCGTTTCGGTCGCCCGGCGAAGCGCGCGCAGGTTTTCCTCGACCGCCCCGAACCTGACGCCCATTCCCTCGATTTGCTTGTCGAGCTGGTGGAGGTCGTCGCGGTCGGGCAGCGCTTCGAGCTTGGCCTCGACGCGGTCGATCCGCACATTCTGTCGCTCGGCCTTGGCCTCAAGCGCCGCGATCGCCTGGGTGTTTTTATGGGAGCCGCGCGTGAGCCAGGTGAAGACCGCCGACGACGATGCGATGAGCACGGCAATCACCCCCAGGAAGGCTTCGACGGTCTTCCAGTCGAACCACATGACCACCTACCGCAACGACCGGAGAGCGGCGACGCCGCCGCCGACATAGAAGAGCCACTGGATCATCTGCCCGCCCCATTCCTCCAGGACAGGAACGGTGTCGACGCCCCAACCCATGAGGAAGATGCTGTCGAGGATGACGGCCAACCACCACGCGCCGAGCGGCAGAACGAAGAGCCCGGCGAAACACCAAAAGGCCGTGTGTTCCAGTTTTGCGGAATTGAACTTTGCCAGTTCTTTGGTCTCGACGATCGCCGCGCGGATCGCCTCGATCTCGACCTGGGTGCGCAGCTTCTCACGGTCGGTCTCTTCCGCATGGCGGCGCTCGAGATAGGACAGCGCGCGCTCGACCAGACCGGAGGACGCGAAGCGCAGGACGACGGAGAGAAGCCAGCTCATGCGTCACCCCCGATCGGCGTCCGCGTGATCCGGCGCAGGAAGATGTTCAGTCCACCGACGATCAGCATCGCCCAAAGCGCGTCGCGCGGTTCCAGATAGAAGTGCCAGTCGAAGACCTCGAGAAAGCGCAGGACTTCGGCGGCGATCGGCAGAAGCGCGACGAGCGTGTTGACGATCAGCGTGCGGAACCCCCTCATGCCGTGACCCTCCGCTTGAAGAGGTTTCGGACGCGGTGCCGGATCTCGTCGCGATAGCGCCAGGCGACAACCGCGCCGCCGAGGACGGCCAAACTGAGCCCGATGCCGGCAACCCAGAGAACCCACTCCGGCGCGCCGCCCTGGGCGGCGGCAACACCGGCGCCGGAAACCAGCGCCCCGACACTGGTTGTCGTACCGGCCTCGCCAGCGGCGGAAGCCCGTTCCAGCGCGGCGGCTGTTGCCGGCCCGAGCACGCCATCGGTCTTGAGGTGCGGGTGATCTTTCTGAAACGCGAAGACGGCTTTTGTCGTCTTCGGTCCGGCGAGCCCGTCGAGCGCGCCGTCGTAGTGACCGAGACGCGCGAGGATTGTCTGATAGTGCCGAAGTTCGTCACTGGCGCTGGACGCGCGCGCCACGTCGGCGCGGGGCGGGACGTTGATCGCCTTGGACGTCGAGTAGATCCCACGCTGGATCAGCAGCGCCTCGGCCTGGCGACGCTTCACCAGCCCCGGCAGACGACGGCCGGCCGCCGTAGTGCCGGTCTTGCGCAGCAGTTCGGCGGCAGTGCGGGCATCGCCTTTGGCAAGCGCTTTCGCCCATCGCCATGTGGCCGCGCGTGGACCGAGGTTGAAGCAGACCGAGGCCGCGCCGTCGTAGTGGTGCTGACGGGTCGGCTTGATGTGGCGCACGACAGCGGCGCCGTATTCTTCATCGGTGATTTGAGGAAGGATGCGATGACACTCTTCGCGGGTGATCGTGTCGCCGAACTTCAGCGGCCGTCCGCGCGTCTTGATCCAGTAGGCTTTGAAGGTTGCCGACCGGTTGGTGAAACCCGTGCCGATCGTCGGAACCCCGACCGGATCGCGATAGGTACGGCTGACGAACCCTTCATGCGCGACGATCTCGCGCGCCCCTTGCGGGCTCAATTTGGAAATGATCGGCATGTGGATCGCCCCGGCCTCGTTGGATGAGGCCCACGGTGGCGGATCGGTCGATGCGGGGTGAGACTGACACTGTCAGCGGCAGGCTAGAAAAGGTCGCCCTGATTGGGGTCCCTGGCGCGAATGCGGGCTCTAGCGCGATATGCGGTGCGCTCATGGGTTCCCGCCGCTGCCGCAGCTTGCCGCGCCGATGCGCCGTTTTCAAGCGCCTTAAAGAGTGTGCGCCGTGCGCTCGCCGTCCGGGCGATCGGGATCAGGAAGCGCCCGCCGGAATTGCGGACCCGAAAGTGCTCGCAGATCTTCTCGGCAGCCGGTTGCCCGACCGTCAGGCAAAGCCAGTGATCCGGGTCCGGTCGGCTCGGGATGTAGACGGTCTGACCGCCGCGCGCCGCCGCAAGCTTCAAGGCCGCGTCCAGCCCCGCGACCTCGGCAATCTCGGCCAGGAGATCCGGCAGATAGGCGTGGTTGGGCGCGCTGGACGGCATGGATCATACCTTGCGCAAAGCGGCGCGCAGCTTCGCGCCAAGCACGTTCATGAGATCGATCCATGCGTCCTTGGAGAAATCCGCATAGGCGATACCGGGCTGCATACGCGCCACCCATGCGTCGATCGAGGCGGCGGGCGCGGCATCCAGTCTGACAAGCCGGGTCCACTGCGCCAACAGGATCTGCATGCGATGGTCGTTCAGGAGCGGAGGGCGAAGCCTGTCCCGGGTGAACAGGCTCGCGTCGCCGCTTTCCCGCCGCATCCAGTCCTTGAGCGCCTCGATCACCTTGCCCGCATCGTCGCCGTGCCGAAGGAAGCGGCCATGATCGAGCCCGGTCTGCCGCTTCACGAACGCGATCAGCGTCGCGTCGGACGCATCCTCGACGACCCCGAGGTTCCAGGCCGCAATCCAAAGCGCCTGAAACTTGGCAGCGTAGGGACCGGACAGGCGATCTACACGCGGCCTTGAACCGCCTTTCGAAGAGCGTTTGAAGCCCTGTTGTTCGAACGCCAGCACCACCTTGCGCCGCTCGGCTTCGGTGAGATCGGCTGCCGAGCGCTTGCCGGTCTCGCGCGCCAGAAAATCCCGATAGGTCTCGTCGTCGAGGCCGAGTTCTTTCTTGGCGATGTGGATCGTTGCGAGCGTGCTCATGACCATCCCCAGCGGTTCGCGAGGAAGTACGGCAACGGCGCCGCGTGCGATTGCTTTGGTGAGCTCATAGACGGCGAGCGAAGCGTGGGCTTGCGACCAGCGGGCGCGGTGTCACGCTGTATGGCTTTCGCGAGATCCGCGAAGCTCTGAACGGTGGAGGCGTTGCGGTCGATCATCACGAGGCCCTCGCGAGATCGATGGTGACCGGCTGCCAAGTGCCGTCGGGCGTGTCCCGTTCGTAAAAGCGGATGTACGTCTTTGAGCCGACAACGCGCATGGCCTGGCGGATCGCATCCATCGCGCGGCGCCAGCGTTCGTCCTCGATATCGAGGCGAAGCAGCATGAAGATCTCCGAACGATTGATCTGCCCCGCCTTGTCGGTGTTGAAGGCGCGGGTGACGATCGCCCGGATTTCAGGACGGCTGTCGGCCGCCCATTCGTTGAGGCACTCGTCGATCAGTTCCTTGGCGATTTGGAGCTGTGGGCCGAAGTCGATGAAGTCGGACACCTGCACCTGCACTTTCATGCAGCCGTCAAAGGTCATGAAGGTCTTGTTGCCTTTCCGTCCGCCCTTGCTGACGCCGTACTCCTGCGCGAGTAGCGCCTCGAATGCTCCGAGATCCTCGAAGGTGTGTCCGCGAAACCGCGCGATCTGGTCGGACAGCGCCCGCGCAAACCCCATGATCTTGCGCACCGTCTCGTCTTCAAGTGCGTCTTCCGGCTTGATCATCTCGACCGGCACGAGTGAGCCTTTGGCGTCGCGCATATAGGTCTCGCCGTCGATCTCGCGTCGGCCGTCATCGGTGGCGGCGATTGTCTCGGTCATAGGTACTCTCCGTTTCGTTGGTCGAGGGCCGAGCGGCCCGGAGCCGGGTCGCCCAGGAGGGTGTGGTTCGGATCGCCACGTCCCGCCGGGGCTTGGACAATCAGAACCTCGCGGTAGCGGCGGAAGATCGCCTCGCGTGTCGGTTTGGGCGCCGGCTTGGGTTTTGAGATTGACTGCTGGGGCGCCGGCACCGGCTCCGGTGCGGGTTCGGCCGCAAGTTGCTCTTCAAGGCTCGGCCCGCCGTAGAGCGCTTGCATTTCCTCGCGGTAGGCGAGTTCCAGATTGACCGCGTGGATCAACCTCGCGATCGCCGCGACGAGATCCGCGCGGCGGGTCTGGCCGGTCATGATTTGCGCGGCGACTTCCTTCGCGGCGATGGAGGCCGGCGTGTCATCGCGGGTGCCGTCAAAGACGGCATCGACAATTTCATCGACAAGGTCGTGCAAGCCGCTCATGCCACCGACCCTCCGTCGGAAGAATGGGGAACCGGACGCGGCACGATCGGAAGGCGCACCACTTTGCCGGTCTGCATGTCCGCGTCCGTGATCCGCGCCGGGCCGGCAACCCGGCAACTCTCCAGGCTGTTTGCCCGTTTCAGGAGGTCGAGCAGCGCCAGCTTCGCCATTTGCGTCTGCATGGCGCTGAGGTGCAGCTCGCCGCGCTCGTCTGTTGCGGCGTCGACCATGGCCCCCAGACTGCGGAGTTCATCGCTCAGCATCGCCGTCCCCCTTCACGCGTGAGTGCGGGCAACCGGACCGGCAGGCACGGAACATCCGCACTCGGTGTGCGGACGTCGACGCGTAAGGCTTCTTCTGCCAGTCGAGGCATTGATTGCGGGATAGGTCGCCAAGCACAGGGCAGTCGACCGAAAGCCCCATGAGCGCACCGCGCACGCGTTCCTCGACCTTTGCAATGTCGCCGGGATAGCGCGCGTTGATCACCTGACTGACGACGGCCGGCGAGTAGCCGATGCGCTTGCCCGCACCGGAAAGCCCGTCGCGGTCCGCGAGCGATGCGAGTTCGGCAATCCAGTCGGGCGGCGACCCCGCCCATGCGGCGCCGGCCTTGTCGATCATCGGGATCGGCGCGTTCATGACGACACCTCCTCGGCGACCGGTTCGCCGTGCAGGTTGTTCGTGTTCGGGTCGTAGATCGCGTGCGTGCGAAGGATTTTCGGCGGCTTTGGTCCGGTGTTCATCGACGGTTTCAGGCGCCACTTCGTCAGATGGCGCGGCCGTCCGGGTTCCAGGCAATGCAGGTAACCGGCTTGGGCAAGATGTTTGATGTAGCTATGCACCGACACCGTCTTGATCAGGCGGTCGTCTGTCGAGGCGAACGCCGCGAGTTCTTTCGCATTGAACCCGTCGCGCAGAAGGTTGCGCATCGTGTTCCACAGCAGTTGCTGAACCGAGGGCGGCGCCTCCGATCCGTCCCTGCGCAGGCGCGGCGCCTCGGCTCGGCGCTCAATAAGTTGGTAGACCGTGCGCCGGTATCGCGGATCCGTGCCAGCTTGCCCGGCCACCACAATAACTCCGGCTGCGCGCAGTCTGCGAAGGTAGTCACTCACGGAACTATCGCCGGGGTCGCAACACGCCTGATCGACGTCGCGTTTCGTGAAGGGTGCGCCGTCGCGGGTGAGGTCGAGAATGACGGACCACACGTGCTCGTATCCGCGCAGCACTGGCCGACCCTTGATCGTCTTGAGCTTGAGGACCGCCGCCATCAGACCCGCCCTCCGCGCCGCCGAATGGGGGTCTCGCCGGTGAAGATCCGCCCGGTGTAGGAGGCTCGGTCAAGATCCTTGAGACCGTGATTGCGCGCAAACTGTCCGATCTCATGCAGGGTGGTTGCGATGCGCCGCGCCTTGCCGGCCGTCTGCTTTCGGATGTCCTCGAGCAGGTCCTCGGAAATGGTCAACTCGGGGATCAGGAAGTCGGCAAGCGTTGCGGCGTCTTCAAGGTCGCAGGGCTGCGCCAGTCGGAAATCCAGAACCCGGTTGTGCACCCGCTCGTGGGCTTCGAGCTTCTTCGGCAAGAGTTCCTCGCCGATCAGGACCACGGGCGCTTGCGTGGTTTCGTGGATGTCGCGGACGAATTCGATCATCTTGCCATCGACGAGCTTGTCGGCCTCGTCGATGATCAGCGGACGATTGGGCGCGTCTCCCATGCGGTGGATGATTTCATCCATCATCGCCGCCACCGTGCCGCGCGGACGCGGTTGCCCGAGTTCTTCCAGAAGCGCCTCGCAAAACCGCTTTTGTCGCCAGTAGTGGCGGACTTCGATATAGACGGCACCCGTCTTGTTCATCGCGTATTGCGCCGCGACCGATTTCCCGTAGCCGCTGTCGCCGGAGAAGACGCCAATTCCGGGCAGACCGACGCCGCGATCCTTGAGCGTTTCGATCAACATCATCAGCGTCATGACGTTCTTGAGCGGGGCGATCGAGCCTCGCCTGGGCGCTTCGCTCTTGACCATCGCCAGATTTCCAGTCATCAAAACATCCTCTTTTGACTTTGAAGGGCTCCGGTTCGCCGGGGCTCTTTTTTTGTGGGCGGCGCTCAGCCGCCGAAGTCCTCGCTCATCAACGCGAGCGCACGGTATTCAGGGCCGGCCTGATAGCCGCCGAGCCACATGGCCTCTGTTGTTTCCAGTTCCTCACCGGCCTCCAGACGCGCTTCCAGATCGAGCGCGCGCTTAAACCGGAGCTGTGGCGTCTCCTGCGACCGGATGGGGGTCACCTTCGCCCGCTCGGAAACCGGCGCCGTAAGATCGCTCCGCAGCTCGGCCATTGCCTTGGCTTCACGGGTGCTCTTTTGGGGAGTCGCCGGCTCGGCAACGGCATCCAGCGCGTTTCGAATGTCGGCGGTCGTGTGTTCGCTCTCGCGCCTGGGCAGTGACACCACGTTTGGAACGTCGCGGGCGGCAACGTCGAGAACCCGTTCGATCAGCGGGCGCCCCTTGGTGATCTCGCGAATGTGCCGCTTCGCTTCACGTGTTGCGGCGTCCAGGGTCTCAGACTGTGCTTCGCGCTTGGCCGCAAGCACCGTCGACGGGTGGATGCCGGCAAGTTCGGGACAGATCGCCTCGTCGATAAAAGTCCCGTCGCCGGCATCGAAGGCAATCACGCGCCCGGCGTCGTTGGGGTCCATCCGCACGAAGACCTGGGTGCCGGGAAGGGCTGCGTTGATCACGTATTGGAAGTGATCGATCCGGATGCCTTGCTTGGTGACCGTCCGCAGGCCGTCCTTGCCGGCGACCGGCATGAGCAGGATGTCGAGGGCGCGGGCTTCGACCGTGCGGATCTCCGCATCGGAAGCCATCGCGGCTTGAGCCGGCGTCTTGCCCTTGAGTGCAGAGTGCGGGCGGTGATTGTAGCGCGTCTCCGTCCAGGCATCGGCGAAGCGTTGCAATTCCAGTCCGGTCATTGACACGTCGAAGAGATCGGCGGTATCCGCGCCGAGACGGTCGGCGAAGCTCTTGCGGTCCTCGATCGCCTTCCGGTCGGCGACGTTGTGGCCGACAAACCCTGGCAGAAGTGTTGCGCAATCGTGCTGGAAGGTCTTGATGACGCGCTCGACGTGCCCCTTTTGTTGCGGACTGTAGGCGTCGGATACGTCCATCTCGATATCGAGCGCGGCGAACAGGCGCTTGGTGTCGTTGGCGACGAAATCCGACCCGTTGTCGGTCTTGATCGTGTCCGGCACACCCCACGCAAGGATCGCACGACGCAACAGCATGGCGACGGCGGAAGCGCGCGGGGTCTTTGAGACGTAGAAGAGCGTGCGCCGCGTCGCGATATCGATACATGCGTAGATCGCATGGCGACCGTCGGTGCAAAGCGCGTCCACCGGAGAGGCGTCGATCTGCCAGAGCGCATTCGGTTCGCGAATGTGCCGCAGCGCGCCGATGCCGGCGGGTGCCATTGTCGAGCGATACTTGTCCGGGTTGGACAGCTTCGTCAGCGCGACTTTTTCGGTCTCTCTAAGCCGCTTCAAAAAGTGCTGGAACGTGCGGACCGGCGGGGTCTCGACGGATGCCATTCGGCCCTGCCGCTCGACCTGAAGTGTCTCCCCGAATTCGTCCCGGCACAGGGTGCGAATGTGGTCGGCGGAGAGATGCGGTTGATGGGCGACCAGCGCCAGAATGAAGGCGCGGACCGCGCCGCCGTTTGCCGTGTCGAGAACCCCTTTGCCCTTGCGGGCGGTGGAGCGGTCGACTGCCAGTGCATCGGCCTTGCCCGCGCGTTTCGCGGAGCGCCACCTTTGCAGGGACCGCTTGGACAGGTGAGGAACGGTGTCCCGGATCCAGTCCTCGACCTCGATCGAGCGGGTGTTGTAGCGATCGGCGAAGATCTGCAGCCGGGACGACAAGCCGAGCGTTAGGCCAGCCGAGAAGCTCTCGAACGCCTGGACGATGGCAAGGCGCGCATCCCGGTTGACGCGGGCGGCCTCGGTGCCGCTGAAGGTCAGCTTCGTATTGCCGTTGGCGTCCCGCGTCACTTCCCGCCGCACGGAGAGCGCGCGCCGTGTGAATTCCAGCTGCGCCTCGGTCGGGAAGAGCCGGAAATGGTACTCGCGGCCACCGCCGCGCTGGCCTTTCCGAGTACGAGACAAGAATGGGTGTTCGTGCCAGCTCTCGCGCTCGGCTGCGCGAAGAATGCCGCTTTCCGTTTCGGGCAATCCCGGCAGGTCGAGTTCGGCGGCCTCGCGTGCGGTGAACCATTCCTTCATCGCCGCGCCCTCCACTTGGCCTCAAGGGATGCCTTGCGCGCCGCGACGTCGCGTTCGTGCTCTTCGATCAGGTGCAATTCGATCAGGTCGGCATAGCGTGCATCGACCACGACCAACCCGAAGCGCTCGACGATCGCTCCAAGAAGGCCCTGGCAACCGGTCGCGTCGACCAGCGCGATGAATGCGTCCAGCGGAATTCGGTGTTCCTCGGAGGCTTCGGACGCCCATTTGTCGAGGGTGGTCTCGGAGACCGTCCGCCCGAGCGCCTCCGAAATCTGCCGGGCGATCTCCGCACGCGATACACCACCTTCACGCGCTTCGCGCAGCCCCCGCGACACCATGCGCGCGATCTGACTGTCGAGCGCGCCACGGCTTGACTGTTCTTCGCCCAGACCGACCGTGACTTGCGGCGGTGTCCACGAAAACAGGTCTTGCGTTTGTGTGTCGCGACGGCGGGGCATGACGCTTAGCCTCGCTCCGCCAGCCAGAGGTCGATGGCGTCACGATGCGCCTCGAAGAAGCGATGTTGCTCCGATCGCTTGAGCCGGGAAAACCGATCCGACACCTTTTCCCAAAGCTTCGGCGTCTGTGCCGGCTGTGTCTTGTCGATGACGGCGACCGCATCGTCGACGGTTGTCGCGGTCGGCGGCTCCGCTAGCAGAAGACCCACGATCTGCGCCTGCCGCTCCGGCGATTGATCGGAGAGTTTCAGGAGTTCGGATTGGTTGCCGGCCAGGGCGTTGTCGGCGATCCGGTCGCGGATCTCGGGCGAGATCGTCGCGATCTTGAGGGCGCGAAAGATCGCCCGTGCGCTCAGGCCGAATGCCTCCTGAGCCGCTTCCGAAAAGCCCCCGGCAAAGCGTTCGGCGGCTTCCTCGTGAATTAGTGCCAAGTTGGCACTAATTCCTTCGGCGCCCTTTTTTGCCGTTCGACCGGGCTTCACCTTGCCGTGCGCGGCCTCATAGATGTCGCGCCATGCGGCGATCGCGACGGCCCGTTCCAGCGGGTTCAACTCGAACCGCATCAGGTTTTCGCGGATCTCCCGCAAACGGGCTGTGGCCTCGTCGGCAAAGGCATCCGGCGCATGAATGACGGACGGGATTTCCGCCCATCCGAGCCGCTTCGCTGCAGCCAGCCGGTGCGCCCCATAGATCAGCCGATAGCGACCTTCCTCAGTCGGCCCGACCGCCTCGATCGGCGTCAGCAATCCCCGTTGATCGAGATCTTCCGCAAGGGCTTCGACGCGCGCCGGCAGCGCCTTGCGCAGGCGGTCGGTCGAGTCGATTGCGGCCAGATCCAGATCCATGATGGTGTGTGCAGTCATGTGTTTCGTCCCGGTGATCTTGTTGTGCCCCGAAAAAGCGGCCGGGCCTGCCGCCGCACGGCCCGGCCAGTTGGGGAGGAAACGCGGGTAGCCCCGCCACCCGGCCACTGACGCAGGTCGCGCGATCGCATCAGGTCGGCACCTCGATTGCGTGCCAGGGTGCTCCGCCGATCCCGCGCGCATTGAGCCAGTCGGCTTCCGCTTGGGCTTCGCAGAGAGAGCCGAACCGGTGCGCGTCGCCCTCGAAAAAACTGGTCTCGGCAACGACGACGGTTCTGCCGCTGTCGGCCGCGATCTGATGCGTCTTGCCCTTGTGGAAGTAGGTTTCGCCGCTGGCGGAGACTTTCAGCAACAAGGCCTTTCGAGACCGTCCCGGCACCGGGAGACTGTTGTCAGGAAAAGTGCGGTTTGCAGACGGAAGAGCCGTCATTTCGACACTCCTTTGTCAGGGCGCCCACGGACGTTTTGCCTGTCCCGATCATGCGGGACGGCACTACGCTCTCGGCAGGTGGCCGGTTGGGCTGCGGAAGAACGATGGAGATGATTGATGGAACAGACCGACATGGATTGGCTGCGCGAGCACCGCGAGAACGTCCGCGATATGATTATGCGCTGCCTGGCGGCCGGCCTTGAGAGAGTGAGGCCGGGCGTAACCGCTGATGTTCGGGAGGCCGTCGAACAGTTGCTGTTCGATTGGCCGGACGACACGCCGCCGTATGTGCGTGCCTTCGCCGACGAGGAAACCCGAAGGCTCATCGGGCTGATCCTTCCGTCTGGCGAAGCTCGTCCAGAACCTCCGGCAGGACCTCGCGCACCGCATCGCGGACGGCGGCCCTGAAATGGTCGTGCATCTTGGCGCCCAGATCAGCCGTAACCTTCGCAAGCAAGGCCCCCTGAGCCTCCCGCTTTTTGGCGAGGATTTCGCTTGGCGAGAGGCTCATGCCGCCGCGCGGTCCTGGCCGCGATTGCCACTGGTGGCGCGCTGCGCATACCTGCTAGAAAGAATGCGGGTTTTCTTGATCGGATACCGATCCGGAAAGAGCTGTTCGGCAGGCACCCCAAGGAAGTCGGCAATCGCCTTCTCGGCCTTGCGGTTGGTGCGCTTCCAGACGTGGCCAAAGTTGTTGGGCTTCATTCCGATGCTCTCGGCCAGCGCGGAAAGCGTCATGCCACGCCGGTGCAGCTCGGCCTTGATGGAATGCTGGTCCCAGGTGGGTGGCTTTCCCGGCTTCATGGGCTACCCCTTTCGAAACCGGCCTGCGGCAACAGGCCGGTTTCTTTGAACGGTTGATGTGAAACACCGGCCCCAAATCACGGGCCGATAAGACAGGGATAAAACCATATCTCCCCTTTGTAAAGGGATATCTGGTTTTATGTGTGCGCTATTGGCCAGACCAGAGATTGAGCCGAAAACGCCGCTGGGCAGGCGCTTAAGAGAAGTGAGGCGTGCGCTTGGCGATGCGGAGCGGGGGGAGTTCTCATCTCGGATTGGGCTGAACAAAAGCACAGTCGCAAACTACGAGCGGGGTGAGGCCGAACCGTCTGCGTCAGCGCTCTCTGCTTACTCACAACTCGGCATAAGTCTGAATTGGCTGTTGACCGGCGAGGGGGAGATGTTCGCCGACCCATCCAAGGCTACGGCCGGTCCTAAGCCGCGCGGCATCGATCCGGCGGTGTTTCGCCAGGTTGGTCGGCTGGTCATGCGTGTGCATAAAGAAGAGGGGATCAAGCTTCCAACGGATGCCGTTTTGGACGAGCAGGCCGACGCCTACAACGCGCTCTTGGCACGTGCCGAAGACCCGTCGGATACCGACGAGTTGATGGCGCTTCTAGCCTGGTTGGAAGCCCGTTTGAAAAAGCGGCTGCGCGCCGCCGCCGAAGAACCCGGAACCGGTAAACGTCAGGCTTGATGGCAATACGGTTGCCAGTGCTACTGATAATTGCACCGCAGGCAAGTTTTACAATCCGTATATGCACGCTATTCGGGTATCTGGTTGCGCCGATCTAGGGCGCGCGTCGCGTCAGACTTTCTGAGCGGAATTGGCGGATTTCCGGGAATTCAAACTCTTGCGCGTTGGTCAGAGTTCTCAATGCGGAGGCGGCGGGACGCGAGCAGATCGCGAGTTCTCACTTCGAAATGTAAAACGGCGGAAAACCGGGGTTTTTAGGTGGGAAGCAGATTTCCCACCTCTGGCATCGGATTGGCGGTTTTCTGCTGATCTTTCTCGCCGCGATTTCGCGCTTGCCGCCGTTTTGTGCCATTTGATCTTGCGCGCCAATTTTGAGATATGCGCGCGGGCAACCTCGAATAACTCTTGAATATCAATAATTTTCGGCTGTTTTCGGCAATTCCCACCTAATCCCGGTTCTGTGCCATGTGTTCTTGCGCGTTACACTGGACTACCCGTTCCACGACAGGGACGCCCTGGTCACCGCCTGCGGGCGGATCTGCATGCATCGCAAGAAGATCAACGTCTCGACCGTGCTGGCCGGTCAGAAGCTCGGGATCAAGGAAGTGGAGGATGGAATTTGGCTGATCAGCTTCATGAGCTATGATCTGGGATACATCGACCTGGAGCAGAGAACACTACAAACAATCGACAACCCGTTCGGCACGAGGTTGTAACCCATGTCTCCGGTACAAACCGTTACCTATGTCTCCGGATCGGACAAAAGCAAAATGGCGGAGAGAGAGGGATTCGAACCCTCGATACGGTTTCCCGTATACACGCGTTCCAGGCGTGCGCCTTAAACCACTCGGCCACCTCTCCGCGGCCAACCCGTCGAGCGGTCCGGAAACGGGGCAACTGCCCGGTTTCGGCATCCGTTTGACGGATCGTTTGCGGACCTCCTCGCGCCTTGAAAAACAACGCGAATGCCGTCCGCAAGTCGCGCACTATACTGAGAGCGCGACCAAGTTCAAGCGCTGATCCGTCTCCTTTGGTCCTTTTCAACACCTGCGCCTGTCGGGGCGATTCCGCCGGGGGCGCGCGGGCGCCGAACCGGTGCCGGCAGGGCGTCAAGATCATGCCGATCCGCCGGTGTTTCCAGGGCCTTGGCGGCTCGCGCGTTTTCACGCTTTCGCGATGGTGGCCGCGCGACATTGCAGACTGCACGGGGCGGCTCTATCTTTCAGGACGAGGCAAGCGCGAGGCGCGGTGCCTGGCGGGCGCAGATGGCCGGCCGGCCGCGCGACAGGGCGGGGACGCCCCGCTGCGCGATCGCCGCGCGTCGGACGCGCGATGCGTTCGACACGGCAAGAGGATTGACATGTTTCGATTTCTGGCGCGGCTGACCGGTCTCTGGTTCGTCGCGATGGCACTGGTGGCGCTTGTCATCGACGGCACCAAGACAATCGCCGCATCCGCCTGGGTGGCGACCCCGCTCGGGCAGTATTGGTTCGATTTCGCTCCGGCCTCGCTCAACACCGCCCAGGCGGCGGTGCAGCGTCACGTGTCGCCGTTCCTGTGGGACCCGGTGATCCAGACGCTGCTGACGGCGCCGGTCTGGGCCAGTTTCGCACCGCTCGGCTTTCTGCTCTTGTGGATGGGCGAGCGGCGCTGGTTTTCGCGCAGGCGCGCGCGCCTGGTGTGACGCGCCCGCCGGCGCGCCCGCCGGCCCGGCCCTTTCCTTGCCCTCGACAGGAGGCGTAGATGTCTTTCATGACCATGCTCAGCAACAAGTTCTCGCTCGTCGACCGTGCCGCCGCCCTGCCGGGGCGCGAGACGGCGATCATGACACCCGGCCGCCACGCGGTCACCGGCGTGCCCATCGATCTGGCGCCGGGCGAGGGACAGGAAGAGGTGCTTCTGGGGCTTGGCTGCTTCTGGGGCGCGGAACGGCTGTTCTGGCAGCTGCCCGGCGTCGCGGTCACGGCGGTCGGCTATGCCGGCGGCCCGACGCCCAACCCGACCTACAACGAGGTCTGCACCGGGCGCACCGGCCACACCGAAGTGGTCCGCGTCGTCTTCGACACCAATGTGATTTCGCGCGAAGACCTGCTGCGCGCCTTCTGGGAGGGACACGACCCGACGCAGGGCATGCGTCAGGGCAATGACACCGGTACCCAATACCGCTCGGCGATCTACTACACAACGGACCAGATGAAGCAGGCGGCGGAGGCAACGGCCGCCGCCTACACGCAGGCCCTGCGCGCGGCGGGCCATTCCCGGGCGATCACCACGGAAATCAGGCCGATGGAGGCCTTCTACTTCGCCGAAGAGCCGCACCAGCAGTATCTCGCCAAGAATCCCGGCGGTTACTGCGGCCTTGGCGGCACCGGCGTGGCCTGCCCGGCCCCCGCGCCCGCCGGCTGAAGCCCGCCGTCCGGCTTTCGCCGGGGCCTTTTGACTGCAGGGGCACGCCCAAACGGCGTGCCCTTATCTTTTCCTGTATGGAATAAGTCATAGATCTTTAGGTAGAAGTACGACGTCGCAAGCGTCTTTTTGTGCTTCATCACCTGTTAAACCTTGTGGGGCATTCTCTCCGTTACGGAAACGCATGTCGGCGTCCGCAAGGCATGCCGGGACGCAAGGAGATCCGATGACCCGCACCTGGCGCATCCTCCTCGCGAGCTATTTCACCTTTGTTCTGGTTGCAATGGGCGTGGGTCTGTTCGCGCCTGGCGCCAGCGGCCGCGTTGCGGTGATTGTCTGGCCGGGCTCAGGATCGGCCGCCGCGATCGTGGCGTCGGCCGGCGGTGACCTGCTGCAGGTGGGCTCGGGAAACTGGATCGCGATTGCCAATGGCGAGGGTGGGGATTTCGTGCAGCGCCTGTACCGCGCGGGCGCGTTTCTGGTGACATCGCCGAGTGTGGCGGAAGCCTGTCTTTAGGGCCGGTGAGGCAAGAACGGGACAAATGAGAAATGGATGAGACGGCGGAAACGAAGGTAACCGGCCTGGACGAAATGCGGCTCAGCTTCGCCAGGGTATTCGTCATGTTTGTCTGGGTGAATGTTCTGGTCGTCATGGCGGTGGCCTGGAACAGCGAGAACGTGTCGCCGGTGCTGGTGAGCGCTGCGGCCCTGCTCATGGGCGCGGCGACGACGGCCGCGTGGATCAAGGAAGGCACCAGCGTGCCCGTGCGCATCGTCAGCGCGGTATCGCTTGCGGGGCTCGTCAGCCTGCTGGTCGCGGCGATGGGCGGTGGCGACCCAGCTCATTCCTTCCAGATCGATGCGCATATGTATTTCTTTGCCGCCCTTGCGATCCTCGCCGGCTGGGTCGACTGGCGGGCGCTGGTCGCCTTTTCCGCCGTGGTGGCCGTGCATCACCTTTTCTTCAACTTCATGATGCCGCTGATGGTGTTTCCGGACGGCGGAAATTTCCTGCGCGTCGTCCTGCACGCGGTGATCGTCGTGCTGGAAACCGCGGCGCTGATCTGGCTGACGGCCCGGATTCAGGCGACCTTCGCCGCCGCGATCAACGCGGTCGAGGAAGCCAATGCCGCGCGCGACGAGAGCGAGCGCCTCAAGACCGTCGATGACGCACGTCGAGAGACCGAATTGGCCCGTCAGGCCGACGTCCAGGCCGGGATCGTCGAGTTCCGCCAGGATATCGAGACCAAGCTGAACGACGTCACGGCCCGCGCCAATGCCATGTTGGAGGCGGCGCGCTCGCTGGAGGACATCGCCGGCGATGCCTCGGGCAAGTCGCAGGCGGCAGGCTCCGCGTCGGAGACCGCGAGCGCCAATGTGCGCTCCGTTGCGGCGGCGGCGGAGGAACTGTCTTCCTCCATTGCCGAGATCGCGCGCCAGATCGCCCAGACCAACAACATTGTCGAACAGGCTACCCAGGGCGCACAAGGAACCAATGAGCGCGTCGCGCGCCTGGCGGAATCCGCCAACAAGATCGGTGAGGTGGTTACCCTGATCCAGGCGATCGCCGAGCAGACCAACCTGTTGGCGCTCAATGCCACCATCGAGGCGGCGCGGGCCGGCGAAGCCGGCAAGGGCTTTGCGGTCGTGGCGGCTGAAGTGAAGGAACTGGCGACCCAGACCTCCAAGGCGACCGAGGAGATCGGCGCCCAGATCACCGCCATCCAGAACGAGACCGGCCAGGCGGTGTCCGCCATCGCCCAGATCGCGGAAACCATGCAGGAGGTCAACGGCTATACCTCGTCGATCGCCGCGGCGGTCGAGGAACAGGGGGCCGCGACCGGCGAGATCTCGCGCAATGTCGCGGAAGCCGCCACCGGAACCGGGCTCGTCTCCAGCAACATCGTCGGCCTCGGCGAGGCGGTGGCGCGCACGGCGACGGCGGCCACCGAGATGGAAGACACCATCGAGGAGGTTACCCGCCAGACCGACGCGGTGCGTCAGTCCGTCGACCGCTTCCTGGAGCGGGTCGCATCCTAGGCGAAAGCCGCCAGACCCGAGTTGTCCAGATCCAAGTTGTCGAGACCGCGCCGGAGAGGATCCGGCGCGGTCTTCGCTTTCTGCCCGCCCTCCTGTATGAAGGCGGGATGCTGCCTGTTTCCATCGACCCTAAAACCCGCGACCGCTACCGCCGCCGCAACCGTGCGCACACGCTGTTTCTGGCGTTTGGCGCCATCCTGCTGCTCGGTCTTTGCGCCTACACCCTGGCCGGCCCGACGGGGGTGGTCTGGGCCGCGCTCGGCGGCGGGCTGTCGCTCGTGATGGCGACCCATATGTCGCCGCGCATGGTGCTCGGCCTCTATGGCGCGCACGAGCTGTCGCGTCACGACTACCCGCAGGTCTACCGGATCGTGCGGCTCCTGTCGGACCGCGCCGGCCTGAGCGCGCCGCCGCGGCTTTACCGCGTGCCCAGCCGGATGATGAATGCCTTCTCCACCGGACGGCGCGACGAGGCGGTAATCTGCATGACCGACGCGCTGATCGCCCGGCTCAACGCGCGCGAGTTCGTCGGCGTGATGGCGCATGAGCTTGCCCATATCGTGCATGAGGACATCACGGTGATGGCGCTGGCCGACATCGTCAGCCGGATGACCTCGGTGATGTCCGCGCTCGGGCTGTTTCTGGTGATCTTTCACCTGCCCGGGCTTTTGACCGGCGGCGGCGACGTTCCCTATGCCGCGATTGCCGTCCTGATCATCGCGCCGACGCTGGGCACCGCGCTTCAGCTTGGCCTGTCGCGCACGCGCGAATACGAGGCGGACCTCGGGGCGGCGGCGCTCACCGGCGATCCCGACGGGCTGGCGAGCGCGCTTGAAAAGCTGGAGCGTATGCAGGGACGGATGTGGGAGGCGATGCTGCCGCAGGGCGCGCGCATTCCGGACCCGTCCGTGTTGCGCACCCATCCGCAGACCGAGGAGCGGGTGCGCCGGTTGAAGGCGCTCAAGGCGGAGCCGGGGCGCTGGGTGGACACGGGCGACCGCCCGCATGTGCGCGGGCATTCGCCGGTGCCCGACACCGGCGCGCCACGCCGTCGCCTGCGCGGACTGGGCGCCTGGTACTGAGCGGGTGGATCGGGGCGGGGGCGGGTCGCCGGCTCAGCTCATCCAGCGCAGGGTGCGGCCCTTGACCGGATTGGCGAAGGGGCGGCCTTCCTGACCGGAGCGGGCCCACTCGTCCTTGAGCTGCATCCACCAGCGCCCCTGCGTGTCGGCGTCGTTGATCAGCATCAGGCGGGGATTGTGCTTCAGCCCCTCGCGCTGCTGGATGACGACGCGCCGGTCCTGGTCGAGAAACACCTTCATCAAGTGGCGAATGAGCGGCTTGAACGGGCCGACCCAGCCCATGCTCGCCCAGAACATCTGCCGCACTTCCGTGTGCGAGCGGTCGACCGGGGTGATCGTGGTCAGTCCGACGACGCTGTGGCGGCTGCCCTGGATGTGCTCGATCCTGAGGCCCGGCAGCGCATAGCGGATCTCGGTGGTCACATCGTCGCCGAGCACCTTGTAGGCGATGTTCTGCGGCGGCAGCTTGTGCCGTGCCATCGCCCAGCCGAGTTCGGCCGGCTCGAACAGCTTTTCCTTCGCCCTGAGCTTTGCGGCGTTCTTCTTGAACCACCAGGAGGTGTGCACGAAGGCGGCATGGGTCGGGTCCATCAGCCCGAGGGCCGCGTGATCGACCGAGCACACGAAGGGCAGCATGATGTGAAGGCGCGGGGGCGCGTCGGCGGGAAAGTCCGGCAAGAGCGGCGGCTCGGGCTGGCGGCCGTCTTCCGGCGCCTCGCCGTTTTCCGCGAAATAGATCCAGATCAGGCCGTTTTGCTCGCGCACCGGATAGGCGCCGCAGCTGATCTTGGAATAATCGATGGTCTGGGTCGCATGGGTGGAGGGAATGTCGACGCACACGCCCGCCGTGTCGAACTTCCAGCCGTGATAGCAGCATTGCACGGTCTCGCCGTCGAACCAGCCGTGGCGCAGCGGAATGCCGCGGTGCGGGCAGATGTCGCGCAGGCAGAACACCGTGCCATTGGCGGCACGCGCGATCAGCACGGGCTCGCCCATCAGTGTCTTGCCCAGCATCTTGCCGGGTTTGATCTCCGAGGACGGGCAGGCCACATACCAAAGGCCGCGCAACAGGTCGGCTTCGAGATTGTGCATCCGAACAGGCTCCAGAAGGGGCGAAACGCTCGACCCATGACGTAGCCGGTCCGTCCCGCGCGCTCAAGACGCGCGACAGAGGAAAAGCTGCGCTCAAGACGCGCGACAGAGGAAAAGCTGCGCTCAAGACGCGCGACAGAGGAAAAGCTGCGCTCAAGACGCAGGATGCGAGAAAAGCGGCCCGGGGCCGGCGTCAGCGCATCGGTGCGCCAAAGCAAAAGGGGCGCGTCCGCAGGACACGCCCCTTGATCGTCAGCTTGCAGACAGCTTCGGCTCAGGCCGAAAGCGCGCCCTTGGCCTTTTCCGTCAGCGCCTTGAACGCTTCCGGCTCGCGAATCGCGAGATCGGAGAGGACCTTGCGGTCGACCTCGATGCCGGCCTTGTTCAGGCCGTCGATGAAGCGGCCGTAGGTGAGGCCTTCTTCACGCACGGCGGCGTTGATGCGCTGGATCCACAGGGCGCGGAAGTTGCGCTTGCGGGCCTTGCGGTCGCGGTAGGCGTATTGCGCTGCGCGCTCCACGGCCTGCTTGGCGACACGGATGGTGTTCTTGCGACGGCCATAATAGCCCTTGGCGGCCTTGATGACCTTCTTGTGCTTTGCGTGGGCGGTTACGCCCCTTTTGACACGCGACATGGGTTTCTAACTCCAGGAATAGTGGGAACGTCGTCAGCTCAGCCGTAGGGCAGGAACTGCTTGACGATGCGGGCATCGGGCTCCGACAGGGTCGTCGTGCCGCGGGCATTGCGGATGAACTTGTTCGACCGCTTGATCATGCCGTGCCGCTTTCCCGCCTGGGCGGTCTTGACCTTACCGGTCGCGGTCAGCTTGAAGCGCTTCTTGGCGCCGGACTTCGTCTTCAGCTTGGGCATTTTGCATCCTTTCTTTCCCGGCGGAGGCTGAAGTCCACCGGTTGTTGTTGGAAGCCGTTTCGAACCGCCACGGCATGCCCGTATGTCGTGAGACCAAGGCAAAACCAATAGTCCCGCGAAGCCGGGCGGCTCGGGACACGGGCTTATAGGCGGGGGCGGGCCAAAACACAAGCGTCTTGTGCCCGTTTTTCCCCTCAGGCCGTGCCCTGGAAAATGGGCCAGTGCAGATACGCGAAGTGCAGATACGCGAAAGGTCCGGCCGGGGCCGGACCTTGTGCTTGAAAAAAGACGCGTGACAGCGATCAGCGCGCGATTGGCGCCATCACCATGACCATCTGCCGGCCCTCGAGGCGCGGATGCGATTCCACCTTGGCGTATTCGGCGGTTTCGTCGCGGACCTTGTTCAACAGGGCGATGCCAAGATCCTGATGCGCCATCTCGCGGCCACGGAAGCGCAGGGTCACCTTGACCTTGTCGCCTTCGTCGAAGAACCGCTTCATGTTCCGCATCTTCACCTCATAGTCATGGGTGTCGATGTTCGGACGCATCTTGATTTCCTTGACCTCGACGACCTTCTGCTTCTTGCGGGCCTCGGCGGCCTTCTTCTGGCTCTGGTACTTGTAGCGACCATAGTCGAGAATCTTGCAGACGGGGGGCGAGGAATTCGGCGCGATCTCCACGAGGTCGAGACCGGCTTCCTCAGCCATCCTCATTGCCTCTTCCGTGGGCGTTACGCCAAGGTTCTGCCCGTCCTGGTCGATGAGTTGGACGTCGCGAACGCGGATCTCTAGGTTCGTGCGCGGGCCTTCCTTGGTCGGTGGCGGTGCGCGGTATGGACGGCGAATGGTCGCAATCTCCTCTAGCTGTTAAAACACTGTGCGGCGGAATCCGGCTCTCGCCCTGGGCGCATCGGCTCATGCCACCCGAGGCATATGAGCCTTTGCGGCCGCCCGCGCAAGTCCGATCCGGACCAGCGCCGCAGATTGCCGCCGCGCGGACCGTAATCCGGCGCCGGAAAATCCGTGGCGGACGCCAATTCCACCTCGCCTGAAAATCCAGCGAAACCGGGCCAAAGTCAACCGGCATTGCAGGGTCGTGGCCGCCGTTGCGGCGCAAGCGCCGCCGCGGTGCCGAAGCTTTCGGGGTGCGACGGCGCCGATCGGCACTCCGCAAGGCGGCAATGGAAAGACTTTTCATTGCGGGTTGTATTTTCTTGCACCCGCTACTCTTGAAAATAGGTCGCGAATTCGGAATATATCTTCAGATTGTATAGTATAGTTGTACAACTTTTATGTTCATTAGGTGTTTGTTCAGTTGAGATGGATATTTTTGAGAAGGCCGGCGGTTGTCGCTAGGTGAGAATGAAGAAATCAGGAGCCTTGTCCGTGGCGAACCTTCGCGCTTCCGTAATGAAATCCTCCGGCTTGCCGATCTCCCTGCGGATCGGCGTTGTCGCCGTCGTGGCCATGCTGGCCGTGGTGGTGCTGTCCGCGGCCTATTTCCAGGGCGCCCGCATGGTCGGAACCGCCTTGCAGTCGCGCGCCGACAATGCGGCGCTGCAGTCCGCGTCCAAGGACATCCAGGCCCGCAGCCTGAGAATGCGCTCCGAGGCCACCGAATTCCTGACAAAGCTGGATGTCGCGGATATCGCGGCCTATAGCGCCGAGGGCGAGAAGATCCATGCGGACCTGAAATCGGCGCGCGCCATGCCGGCGGCGGTCGAGCTTGGCGGTCTGATCGATCGTCTCGAAGACAAGGTCACGGATCACGAGGAAAGCTTCGCCAAGCTCGTCGCTCTCAATGAACGCATGGGCCTGGACGAAAAGTCCGGTCTCCAGGGCGCCTTGCGCTCCGCCGTCCACGCCGTGGAGGAAAAGCTCTCCACCGCCAATCTGGACGCGCTCACCGTCAAGATGCTGATGATGCGCCGGCACGAGAAGGACTTCATGCTGCGCGGGTCCGAGAAATACATCGGCCGCATCGCCGAGCGACGGTCGGAGTTCGACGCGCTGATGGCGCAAAGCGACCTGTCGGCCGCCGACAAGGCGGAAATCGGCAAGCTGATGGATGTCTATGTCGACGGCTTCAACGCCTATGCCGAAAACGCCATGCAGATCGACGGCGAGGTCGCCCGGCTCGAGCAGGCCTACAGGGATGTCGTTCCGCTGGTGAACGAAATGGCGCAGTCCGCCGAAGCCGGCATGCTGCGCGCCGAGGAAAGCCTCGCAAGCTCGCGGGCCTCCGTCGATCGCTTCTTCCTGATCGCTGCCGGCGCCACATTGGTGCTGACGCTCGGCCTCGTCGCCCTGATCGGCCGCAGCATCGCCCGTCCGGTGCTTGGCCTGACCGATGCCATGCAGCGTCTGGCCGATGGTGACACGTCGGTCGAGATCCCGGCCGCCGCCTCCCATCGCGAGATCGGCGCCATGGCCAAGGCTGTCGAGACCTTCCGCGAAAACGCCATCCGCACCCATCGGCTGGAGGCCGACCAGGCCCGGCAGAAGGAGATCGCCGAAGCAGAAAAGCAGGCGGCGATGGAAGAGCTGGCGCGCAATTTCGACGCCACCGTTGGCCAGATCGTTGCCTCGATCGCCGCGGCATCAAGCGAACTCAACGGCACGGCGCAGCGCATGTCGGAGGTCTCGGAGGACGCGGATGCCCGCTCCACCAGTGCCGCCGCCGCCTCCGAGCAGACCGCCGCCAATGTGCAGACGGTCGCCGCCGCAACGGAGGAAATGAGCGCCTCGATCAGCGAGATCAACGAACAGGTGCTGCGCGCCTCCCAGGCGTCGGACCGCGCCACCCAGGACGTGCGGAAGACCGCCCGCCAGATGGAGGCTCTCTCTTCGATGGCCGACCGGATCGGTCAGGTGGTGTCGATGATCTCCGAGATCGCGGCCCAAACCAACCTGCTGGCGTTGAACGCAACCATCGAATCGGCCCGGGCGGGCGAGGCCGGCAAGGGCTTTGCCGTCGTCGCCGGAGAGGTCAAGGCGCTTGCCAGCGAGACCGCCAAGGCGACCGACGGCATTTCGCGGCTTGTCGCCGAGATCCAGAACGAGACCCGCGAAGCGGTCGGCTCCATCGACGGCGTCGGCAAGATCATGGCGGATCTCGCCGGCATCTCCGCCGCCATTGCGGCCGCGATGGAAGAGCAGGGCGCAACCACCCAGGAAGTGTCGCGCAACGTCGGCGAGGCGGCATCGGGCAGCCGCAGCGTTTCCACCGACATCGTCGGCGTCAGCGCCGCCTCCAAGGAAACCCGCGCCTCGGCGGAAACTGTGAAGACGTCTGCGCAGGATCTGATGCAGCGTTCCGAGCAGATGCGCGGCGAGGTCGAGCGCTTCCTGCAGACGATCCGCGCGGCCTGAAGCCACAGCGGGACAAGACCGAAACGAGAAGACGCGGGCCGGAAACGGCCCGCGTCACAGACTGCTGACAAACCCCTGGCTTTGGCCGGGGGTTTTTGATTCATTGTTTTTATGTTGAAGAAGCCCGGCCCGGATCAGACAGCGCTCGAGATGGTGACGCTTGAGCAGCTTGTTCC
>NZ_JAIVMF010000008.1 GCF_020176715.1 Stappia stellulata
ACTATAGACGGTAAGGCGGGCACCTTGGTGCGGGTTGTTCATCCTTCGGGATCCTCGGCTGGAGTTTGGCGATTGCAGCCTAACCCCGAACCGGGTGAACAACCTCCTGAGACTTCACAGCTAGGCGCGCGAAAACCGCCACCGGTCGCGATGTTTGTCTTCGCGCAGAAAACAGGGTAGGGCTTTGGCGCCGGCGGGCGAACGGCAACCGCCGGGCGGCGCGCCGGCGCTATGATCGTTCTTGAGTGGGCCGCCTGACATGTCCCTGCGCTTGCGCATCGCCTTTTCCAGCATTCTTGTCGGGCTGCTCGTTCTGGGCCTGAAGCTCGTCGCCTACTGGTGGACCGGCTCGGTCGCGCTCTATTCCGATGCGCTGGAATCGGTGGTCAATGTCGCCTCGGCGATTGCCGCCTTTCTCGCCGTGTGGTTCGCCGCCAAGCCGGCCGACAGCAATCATCCCTACGGTCATCACAAGGTCGAGTATTTCGCCGCCGTGCTGGTCGGCGTGATGATCGTGCTCGCGGCGCTGTCGATCATTCGGGCGGCCTGGATGGCCTATGTCGATCCGCAGCCGGTGGAGTTTTCGGTCCAGGGCCTCGCCGTCAACGGTCTCGCCTCGGTGCTCAACGGGGTCTGGGCTTTTGTCCTGATCCGCGTCGGGCGCCAGCACCGCTCGCTGGCGTTGGTGGCCGACGGCAAGCATCTGGTCACTGATGTGGTGTCTTCGCTCGGCGTCCTCGTCGGCGTCCTGCTGGTGTTTGCAACCGGCGTCCAGGCGCTTGATTCCGTGCTTGCCGGACTGGTCGCGATCAACATCCTGTGGTCGGGCTGGGGATTGGTGAAGGAATCCATTGGCGGGCTGATGGACGAGGCGGTCTCCCCGGCGCTTCAGGACAAGATCCGCGAGGCGATCTCCGAGGCCGGGGCCGGCGCGCTGGAGGCGCATGACCTCAGGACCCGCTCCGCCGGCCATGTGATCTTCATCGATTTCCATCTGGTGGTGCCGGGCGACATGACCGTCGACCGGGCGCATGAGATCTGCGACCGGGTCGAGGAAGGCATCGCCAGGGGCGTTCCGGGCGCGCGCACGACGATCCATGTCGAGCCGGAGCACAAGGCCAAGCACACCGGCATCGTCGTCCTCTAGCCTCGCATTCTGCGGGTTTTTTCGCCTTCCTGACGTCAGTCGCCGGTGGATCCGGCCTTGCGGCAATCCGTCATCGCCCGGTCGAGGGCGGCGAAGAGAACCGCCGGCGAGACGGGCTTGTCGAGGATCGCGTGAAAGCCGGCGTCTTCCAGCTTGCGGTGGTTGGGAATGATCGCGGCGGTGATGCCGATCACCGGCAGGGCGGCCGCCTCTCCGGGCAGCGCCCGGATCGCCGCCAGCGTTTCCAGACCGCTCATGTCCGGCATGTTGATGTCGAGCAGAACCGCATTCACCGCCTCTTTGCCAAGGCGGGCGAGCGCGTCCCGGCCGCCGTCGGCCAGAACCGCGTCCACACCGAAGGCGCCGAGCATCGCCTCGATCATCCGCCGGTTGGTTTCATTGTCGTCGACGACCAGAACCCTGCGGCGCGGCAGCACGCGGATGTTCGCGCCGCCCGCAACGGCTCGTGCCGGGTCCGGCGCGGGTGCGACCAGGGGCAGTCGCACGGTGAAGGTCGTTCCCATCGCCGAGCTCTCGACCAGGGCAAGCCGCCCGCCGATGGAGGCGGCAAGCCGTGCGGCGCTCCAAAGTCCGAGACCGCTTCCCGAGGCCGACGCGCTTGCCCGTTCGCCGCGTTTGCGCGGACGAAACAGGTCATTTCGCTCGGCTTCCGGAATGCCGATCCCGGTGTCCGCGACGTCGACCTCCAGCGACGGACGGGCGCCGCCATGGGTCGCGCGGGCGGTCACCGTGATGCGTCCCTCGCCGGTGTATTTCAGCGCATTGTCGAGAAGAACCGACAGGATCCGGCGCAGCGAGAGCGGGTCGGCGATGCCATAGCCCTCGAGATCGGCCGCGATCTCGCAGTCGAGCCGCAGGCCGCGGGTCCTTGCATCGGCGGCAAAGAGGTCGGTGACGGCGGAAATCGCGTCCGCGGCGGTCTCCGGCGTGTTTGCCCGCGGCGACGGCAGACCGTCCGGGTCCAGCAGGTCCTGGGTCATCGCCAGAAGCGCGTCGATCGCCATTTCCAGGGTGCGGATCGCGGAGGCCTGGCGCTGGGTCGTCGGGTCGAGATCGATCAGTTCCACGGCCGTGCGCATGGCGGAGAGCGGCGTGCGCAGGTCGTGCAGCAGTCCGGCCAGATCCGCGGTGAGCTCCGCGCGCTCCTGCGGGTCCGGGTCATGCGGCGGTGTCGGTGTATCGCTCATCGGTGGCCTTTTCGCCGGCTGTGCCGTGCCGGGCGGGTGCCCGCACTTTGACAGTCCGGCCGCGCAAATCAAGGGGCGGGTTTCGCGCCGGATGCGGGGCGGCGGCGCCACTCGCGCGCTTGTGATTGCGCGGGCGCCATGCGAAAGAGCGATTATGGCAGACCAGATCCTCACCATCGTTCTTCCGGTGTTCGCGCTCATCGGCATCGGCTATGCCGCAGCCCGCATCGGTCTGCTCGATGCGCGCATTGGCGATGCGCTCGGCCAGTTCGTCTTCGTGATCGCCATTCCCGTCCTGATCTTTCGCACGCTCGCCACCAGCTCGCTCGACGGCGTGTCGCCCTGGGGGTTCTGGATCGCCTATTTCACCGGCGTCGCGATCACTTGGGCCCTCGGCACGCTCGTCGTGCGTCGCGGCTTCGGGCGGGACGCGCGCGCCGGTGTGATCGGCGGCATCAGCGCCGGTTTCGCTAATACTGTGCTGGTCGGCATTCCGCTGATCACCTCGATCTACGGCGAGGCGGGCCTCGTGCCCCTGTTCGTGCTGATCTCGATCCATCTGCCGGTGATGACGGTCGTCTGTTCCGTGGTGATGGAACGCGCGGCCGTGGTCGACGGCACGCAGGAAGCCAAGCCGCTTTCCGGCGTTCTTGCAGGCGTCGCGCGCAATCTGGTGACCAACCCGATCGTCATCGGCATTCTGGCCGGCGGCCTGTGGCGCATCACCGGGCTTCCGGTCAGCGGGGTCTTCGCCGATGTGCTCGGCCGGATCGCCGGAGCCGCCATTCCCGTCGCGCTGTTTTCGCTCGGCATGAGCATGGTCGCCTACGGCATTCGCGGCAATATCGGTCCCGGACTGGTGCTCAGCCTGCTCAAGGTCGCCGTCATGCCGGCTATCGTCTATGTGATGGCCGCCCATGTGGTGCAGCTGCCGCCGCTCTGGGTGGCGGTGGCAACGCTGACGGCCGCCTGCCCGACCGGCATCAACGCGTTCCTCTTCGCCACCCATTACGGCACCGGTCACGCCATGTCGGCAAATTCGATCACGCTGACCACGGCCGCCGCCGTGGTCACCACGGGTGCCTGGATGGTGTTTCTCGGCGGCTAGGAACGCGGATCCCTAAGCGTCGAGGCCGATGCTGCGACGAATGCCGGCGGGGCTCTCGCCCGCCGTTCTCAGCGCCGAAAGCGCCGTGTCGCCCTTCGACTTGGAGAGCTTGCGGCCCGTCTCGTCCAGAACCAGCCGGTGGTGGTGGTAGTGCGGCTGCGGCAGGCCGAGCAGCTCCTGCAGCAACCGGTGAACCGCAGTCGCCTCGAACAGATCGCGCCCGCGCACCACATGGGTCACCCCCTGCAGCGCATCGTCCACCACGACGGAGAGATGATAGCTCGTCGGCGTGTCCTTGCGGGCCAGCACCACGTCACCCCAAAGGGCCGGATCGGCGACGCGCGTTGCTGCGTCGTTTTCCGCACCGGCCTGCGGTGCGGGCATCTCCTGCCAGGTGAGCGGTGCGGAAAGCCGGGCGACGGCCTTTTTCATGTCGAGCCTCAGCGCATAAGGCGCATCGCCGGCCTTGCGGGCGGCGATCTCCTGCGGCGTCAGCACGGCCCGGTCGCCCGGAAAAAGCGGCGTGCCGTCGGGATCGCGCGGCCAGGGCAGGCCGTCCCGCTTCTCGGCCCGGTCGACCGCATCGCGGATCTCGCGCCGCGTCAGATAGCCACGGTAGACGAGACCATCGCCTTCCAGCGTTTCAAGCGCCTTGCGATAGTCGGAGAAATGCGCCGACTGGCGGCGAACCGGGGTTTCCCACGACAGTCCCAGCCAGGCGAGATCCTCGTGGATCGCCGCCTCCAGTTCGGCTGTGCAGCGGGTGGTGTCGATGTCCTCGATGCGCAGCAGGAAACGGCCGTCGCAGGCGCGCGCGGCGTCGAAATTGATCAGCGCCGAGAGCGCATGTCCCAGATGCAGGCGGCCGTTCGGCGAGGGCGCGAAGCGATAGACGGGGCGGGTCATGGATCGTCCATCCCAAGAAACGGCCGGGCCGTCAACGCATCTTGCGCCGCCGCGCCGGACGGGGTTTCCTGCGCGCCGGGCTGACTCTGCCGAAGGAACGTGGGATGCGGCGCATAGACACACAGGCGGATCTCGCCGCAGGCCTCGCGAAGCTTCTGGAGATCGCGCCGGAGCTTCGGCACGTGGCCGAGCGCGCCGGTCCCCTGCCTTTGAGGCGCAGTTCGCCGGACCTGAAGGGGCTGGCACGGATCGTCACCGCGCAGCAGGTGTCGCTGGCAAGTGCTGCGGCGATTTTTTCCAGGCTCGAGGCGCTGCTCGATCCGTTCGACCCGGACACGCTGTCGCGCACGCAAGATGCGGAGCTTGCGGCGGCGGGCCTGTCGCGGCCGAAGATCGCGACCCTGCGTGCGGTCGAGGGCGCGCTCGGCGACGGGCTGGATCTCGCCGCGCTCGGCGATCTGCCGGGCGAGGACGCGCAGGCGCGGCTTGAAGCGATCAAGGGAATCGGCCCGTGGAGCGCGGAGGTCTTCCTGCTCTTTTGTCTCGGCCATCCGGATGTTTTCCCCGCCGGCGACCTGGCGCTGCGCGAGGCGGTGCGTCACGCGTTTTCGCTCGAGGCACGGCCCGACCAGCGCGAAACCATGCGACGGGCGGAGGCCTGGCGTCCGGTTCGCGGCATCGCCGCGCGGCTCTTCTGGGGCTATTATCGAAGCGTCACCGGACGCGGAGCCGGGCTGCCGGCGTGACGCGCAAATTCGCATCGACTGGACGCAATAAACGCAATTTCAGCGTCAATTTTGCTGAAATTCGTCTCAAGACTTGATGATTTTGAGAGAGAGTTTGGAGCGGGCGATGAGATTCGAACTCACGACCCCAACCTTGGCAAGGTTGTGCTCTACCCCTGAGCTACGCCCGCATCCATGTGGCCACCGGATCGCGCCGGGGCCTGAGGTGGGCTGTATATGAACCAACAAAGCGGGGATTGCAACAGCCTTTTTTGCTTCTTGTCGCGCAACGTCCGACCTGTGGATTGATGGTGGATTTCTCGACGCGGGCGGTGCCGGAAACGGGAATCGAGGGCCTCGGGTTTCGAACCGCTTGTGTCGGCGGGGGCGGCTCGGTTACAGCAGGCCTTGCGCCCTGCGGCACCGGTCCGCGCGGGCGGACATCGTCACGAGCGAACCGTCACCACTGCGAGGTCCCATGCCGGCGACGCGATCCGATCTTTTCGCCTTTCTCGACAGCCTCGGCATCGAGACCACGACGCAGGACCACCGGGCCGTCTTCACCGTTGCCGAGTCGGAAGGCATTCACGACGCGATCCCGGGCGGGCACACCAAGAACCTGTTTTTGAAGGACAAAAAGGGAAACCTCTTCCTGGTTGTCGCGCTGCATGATGCGGAGATCGACCTGAAGTCGATCCATCAGAAAATCGGCGCGCAGGGTCGGGTGTCCTTCGGCAAGGCCGATCTCCTGATGGAGGTTTTCGGCGTCGAACCCGGGTCGGTGACGCCTTTCGCGCTGATCAACGACCGCGCGGCGCGGCGCGTCACGCCGGTGCTCGACGCGGCGATGATGGCGGTGGATCCGCTCAACTATCATCCGCTGCAGAATACGGCGACGACGACGATCTCGGCCGACGACCTGAAACGGTTCGTGGAGGCCTGCGGCCACGAGCTGCGGGTGCTGCCGGTCAGCGCGCAGTCGATGGACGCGGCGGGCGACGTTTGAATTTTCGCCGCGAGGCGACCATGTTAGGCACAACGACGAGCGACACAGGGCGCGCGCCGATGAGGCGCAGGCGCGGGATTGGGGATACGAACCATGAGCAATGACGGGTTTTCGGTCGGCGGCAGTTTCGGCGGCAGCTTTGGCGGCGGACCGGCGCAGGGTGCGGGTCAGCCCGCAGCCCCGGCGGCGCCCTCGGCTCCGGCGGGCCCCTCCGGCCTCGTCGGCGATCTTGCCCGGCCGGCCCCGGCCGGCGGCGCGGCGAGCGGCGAGGTGATCATCGACGTCACGACGCAGACCTTCATGTCCGACGTGATCGAGGCGTCGCGCGACCGTCCGGTTCTGGTCGACTTCTGGGCGCCGTGGTGCGGGCCGTGCAAGCAGCTGACGCCGATCCTGGAAAAGGCGGTCGAGAGCGCGCGCGGCGCCGTGGTGCTGGCGAAGATGAACATCGACGAGAACCCGGAAGTCGCGAGCCAGCTCGGGATCCAGTCGATCCCGGCGGTGATCGCCTTCAAGAACGGCCAGCCGCTCGACGGGTTCATGGGCGTGCAGCCGGAAAGCCAGATCAAGGCCTTCATCGAGCGTGTCGCCGGTCCGATCGGGCCGAGCCCGGCGGAGCAGGTGCTGGCCGAGGCCGACACGGCGCATGAGGCCGGCGACTTCGCCCGCGCGGCGGAACTCTATGCCGGCGTGCTGTCGATGGAAGCCGACAACGCCAAGGCCTTCGGCGGTCTGGCGCAGTGCATGGTCGCCACGGGCGACGTCGCGCGCGCTAGGGAAGTGCTTGCGGCCGCGCCCGAAGGCATTGCCGGCGACCCGGCGATCGCGGCGGCGAAAGCGGCCATCGACCTTGCCGAACAGGCCGGCTCGCTCGGCGATCTCGCCGAGCTGGAAGCGCGCATCGAGGCCGATCCGGGCGACCATCAGGCCCGCTTCGATCTCGCCGTGGCGCTGGGCTCGGGACCCGACAAGGAAAAGGCGGTCGATCACCTGATCGAGATCGTGCGCCGCGACCGCGAGTGGAACGAGGACGGAGCGCGACTGCAGCTTCTCCAGTTCTTCGAGGCCTGGGGACACAAGGATCCGGCGACCGGCTACGGGCGCCGCCGCCTGTCGTCCGTTTTGTTCCGCTGATCGTAAGACCCTCGAGAGCGGCGCGGCCGCCGGGACGGGTGGTCCTCGTCCCGGTTGCTGCCCATATAGGGGATACCGCCGCAAACGAGAGTGATGTGCATGCTTGCAGGCAACGCAACCTATTCCGGGCCTGAGAATCTGCCTCAGACCGTTCCGCTGTTTCCGCTGACCGGCGCCGTGCTGCTTCCCAAGGCACAGATGCCGCTCAATATTTTCGAACCGCGCTATCTCGCGATGATCGATGCCGCGCTGCGCGGCGACCGGCTGATCGGCATGATCCAGCCGGATTTCTCCGTTCCCGGCGTCGACCGGGCGGAAAAGCCGCCGCTGGTCGGCGTCGGCTGCCTCGGGCGGATCGTCGCCTATCAGGAAACCGGCGACGGGCGCTGTCTGGTCACGCTGACCGGCGTCACGCGGTTCACGCTGTCGGAAGAGCTTGAAACCGTCACCCCCTATCGCATCGGGCGCATTTCGGTCGAGGATTTCGCCGTCGATTTCGAAACCGGCGAGGGCGAGGACGACGTCGACCGGGCCGGACTGGTGTCGGCGCTTCGAAGCTATCTCGAGGCCAATGATCTGGAGGCCGACTGGGACAGCATCGACCGGGCCTCCACCGAGGTTCTGGTCAACGCCCTGTCGATGATGAGCCCCTATGGCCCGGCGGAAAAGCAGGCGCTGCTGGAGGCGCCCGATCTTCGGACGCGCGCCGACACGCTGGTGGCGCTGACGGAAGTGGACCTCGCCAAGAAGCAGGACGACGGCGTCACGCTGCAGTAAGCTGGCGCGGTGCCTTTGGTGTCATCCGTGGAGACTTTGAGATTATGGCGACCGAGACCGTTCATGCCCTGGACCGCAAGCTCCTGGAGCTTCTGGTCTGTCCGCTGACCAAGACGACCCTGGAATATGACGCGGCCAACCAGGAACTGATCTCGCGCGCCGCCAAGCTCGCCTATCCGATCCGCGACGGCATCCCGATCATGCTGCCCGACGAGGCCCGCCCCATCGACGACGCGCCGGCGTCGCAGGACTGACCGTCGCTGTCTGAGGATCTGTCGGGCCGCTGTGTGACGGGTCGTCGACGTGGCCGCCGTTTGGCTTTCAACGCAAGCCTTTGCGTCTATTCGACCGGTTCGGTTG
Source organism: Stappia stellulata (assembly GCF_020176715.1). Taxonomy (GTDB): domain Bacteria; phylum Pseudomonadota; class Alphaproteobacteria; order Rhizobiales; family Stappiaceae; genus Stappia. The sequence goes on from NZ_JAIVMF010000008.1 coordinate 8,372, forward strand.
CCAATGGACCCCGGATCAAGTCCGGGGTAACGGCGGGGCGTGGGCCACTGCCATGACATCGCAACAAGCTTCGGACGTCACCCCGGGCAAGCGAAGCGCGATCCGGGGCCTATTGGCGCCCTCAGCATGTGCGGACCGCGGAGTCCTTGCGGTCGAGACGCTGCCGTTAGGCGCCTAACCCTGCTGCAATGTGGCTTGATCCCCGATCGCGCCGGCGATGATTACGGTGCGTTGCCGTCAGGCATTGGGGCTTGTTGGCTCGGGCACCGGAGGGACGGCCGGGTGTGGGGCCTTGCGGTGACATTTCAATCCGTCTCGGACTTCACTCCGGACAAGCGAAGCGCGGCCTGGGGCCTATTGGCGCCCTCAGCATGTGCGGGACGCGGAGCGCTGGCGGTCGAGACGCTGCCGTTAGGCGCCTAACCCTGCTGCAATGTGGCTTGATCCCCGATCGCGCCGGCGATGACTACGGTGCGTTGCCGTCAGGCATTGGGGCTTATTGGCTCGGGCACCGGAGGGACGGCCGGGCGTGGGGCCTTGCGGTGACATTTCAATCCGTCTCGGACTTCACTCCGGACAAGCGAAGCGCGGCCTGGGGCCTATTGGCGCCCTCAGCATGTGCGGGACGCGGAGTGCTGGCGGTCGAGACGCAGTCGTCAGGAGCTTGCTCATGTCCCAAGTGTGAATTGAACCCCGATCACATCGGCGATGGCGATGGCGACGGGGCCTTGCTGCAAGTGTCGGGGGCTCTACCGGCTCGCGGGCTTGGGTGACGGTCAGCCATTCGGGATCCCGATGCAGCCGGAAGTCGGCCTCAGACTGATGGCGACGGATAGGACCGCTTTCCCGCGTCCTACCGGGCAAGCGTCAGCGCGACCCGGTATCGGAGAGCCGGAAGCCTGAATTTTTCACGCAAAAAGAAGCGAACAGGCAGCGCCTTTCCGATCCCGGCTCTCATTGCAGTCGGCCGGGAGGACGATCCCGATGCGGGTGCCATCCATGGAAAAGGCCGGCTGCGGGGGTGCAGCCGGCCTTCGGTCTCGGGAGGCGTCGTTTCAGCGGCCCGGGATGTCCGGACCGGCCTTGATCAGGCGCTGAGCGCGTTGAGTTCGGCGACGATGGCGTCGCCCATGTCGCCGGTGCCGATGGTCTTGGCGCCGGCGGCTGCGATGTCGGCGGTGCGCAGGCCCTTGTCGAGGGTCGCGGCGATGGCCTTGTCGAGCAGGTCGGCGTCCTCGATGCGCTCGAAGGAGTAGCGCAGCGCCATGCCGAAGCTCGCGATCATGGCGATCGGATTGGCCTTGCCCGTGCCGGCGATGTCGGGCGCGGAGCCGTGGACCGGCTCATAGAGCGCCTTGCGCTTGCCGGTGGCGGGATCGGTGGCGCCGAGCGATGCCGACGGCAGCATGCCGAGCGAGCCGGTGAGCATGGCGGCCACATCCGACAGCATGTCGCCGAACAGGTTGTCGGTGACGATCACGTCGAACTGCTTGGGCCAGCGCACCAGCTGCATGCCGCCGGCATCGGCGAGCATGTGTTCCAGCGTCACGTCCTCGTAGCCGTCGGCATGGGTCTGGGTCACGACCTCGTTCCAGAGCACGCCGGACTTCATCACGTTGCGCTTTTCCATCGAGGTGACCTTGCCCTGGCGGGTGCGGGCCAGCTCAAAGGCGGCGCGGGCGATGCGGTCGATCTCGTAACTCTCGTAGACCTGGGTGTCGACGGCGCGCTTCTGGCCGTTGCCGAGGTCGGTGATCTCCTTCGGCTCGCCGAAATAGACGCCGCCGGTGAGTTCGCGCACGATCAGGATGTCGAGGCCCTCGATGACGTCGCGCTTCAGCGAGGAGGCATCGGCCAGTGCGGGATAGCAGATCGCCGGACGCAGGTTGGCGAAGAGCTGCATGTCCTTGCGCAGGCGCAGCAGACCGGCCTCGGGCCGCACGTCATAGGCAACGCCGTCCCACTTCGGTCCACCGACTGCGCCGAACAGAACCGCGTCGGCCGCCATCGCCTTGTCCATCGCCGCGTCCGAAATCGCCTGGCCGTGGGCATCATAGGCCGCACCGCCGACGAGATCGGTCTCGGTCTCGAACTGCGTGCCGCCGCGGGCGTTGAACCATGCGAGGATCTTTTTCACCTCCTCCATGATTTCCGGACCGATGCCGTCGCCGGGCAGGAGCAGGAGCTTGTGCGTGGACATGGGATGCGTTTCCTCGGTTCGTGGTTGGGTTGTTGCGAATTTGCTAAATCGTCGCGTCAGTCTTGGCAAGCGGGATGCGCCGGCACCGCCGGTGCCGGAGTCGCGTCAGGCAGGCGCCTGGATGGTATCGAGCGCGACATTGCCGCCGCAGACCAGAACGCCGACGCGCTCGCCGGGGCTGGCGCGATAGGCACCGCCGGTGAGGGCTGCAAGCGCTGCCGCTCCGCCGGGCTCGGCGGCGACCTGAAGCTCCGACCAGAGCCGGGTCTGGGCATCGCGAATGGCGTCGTCCGTGACCGTGACGCTCTCCGTGACGCGCGGCGCGCAGAGCTCATGGACCAGATCGCCGCAGCGCTTGGCGCCGAGGCTGTCGGCGGCAAGGCTCTCGACCGTGACATCGACCGGGTGACCCGCCTCAAGGGCCGCATGAAGGGCGCAGGCACCATCCGGTTCGACCGCCACCACCTTGACCTTCTCGTGCAGCCACACCGCGCAGCCGGAAATCAGCCCGCCGCCGCCAACCGCGATCAGCACCGTGTCGAGATCCGGCACCTGCTCCAGCCACTCAAGCGCGACCGTGCCCTGCCCGGCGATGGTGCCCGGCGCGTCATAGGCGTGAATGTCCATCGCGCCGGTTTGCGCGTGGTGGCGGGCGCAGGCCTCCGCCGCGTCGGCATAGCGCGCGCCGCCGACATGGAGCGTGGCGCCGTAGCTGCGAATGCGCGCGATCTTGGCCGGGGCGGAGGTTTCGGGAACGAAGATATCGGCCGGGTGGCCGAGGGCGCGGGCGGCATAGGCAACGGCCGCGCCGTGATTGCCGCCCGATGCGGCCGCGACGCCGCCTGCGGGTACGTCGCTGGACAGCAGCGTGTTGAAGGCGCCGCGCGCCTTGAACGAGCCGGAATGCTGCAACAGCTCGAGTTTCAGGTTGATCGAGGCATCGAGGGAGAAGCTGCCGGCGCCGCTCTCGATCACCGGCGTGCGGCGGATATGGCCGGCGATGCGCGCGTGGGCGGCCGCGATGTCGGAGCGTGTGACGGACATGGACGAGATCCTTTTGACGTTCAGGGGGGCGCGGTCAGGGGGCCAGCAGGGATGTGGCGCCGCGCAGGATGAGACTGACGGCAAGCGCCGTCATAACAATGCGGAACCCGGTGCGAAAGGTCTCCTCCGGCATGCGCCCGAGAAGGCGCGCGCCGGCGAGCGTACCGAGGAAGCCGCTGGCGATCATCAGGGCGACGAGGCCGAGCCAGGGCGCGAAGGCGAAGCCGAGCAGGCCGAAGACCAGCAGTTTCAGCACATGCGACATCAGCGCGGTGACGGCTTGCGTTGCGACGAAGGTCTGGCGGGTGAGGCCGAGGGTGGACAGCACCGCGCCGCCGATCGGCCCGCTGGCGCCGAAGATCATGCTGAGAAAGGTGGCGATGAGGCCGGCCACGGTCATGGCGCGCTTGCGCATCTTCTGAAACTTCGGCGTCAATCCCCAGACGAACCACAGCACGAAGAGGCCGATGCCGATGCGCAAGGCTTCCGCCGGCAGCCGGATTGCCAGCGCACCGCCGGCAAGCGCTCCGACAAGCGCGCCGGCCAGGAACCACAGCGCCACCGGCCAGTCGACATGGCGCGAGAGGACGAGTGCGCGCCCGGCGTTCGAGCCGGTCTGGACCGCGCCATGCACGGGCACGATGGCGGCGGCGGGAAGGACCTGCGCCATCGCCGCGATCAGCAGCATTCCGCCGCCGAGGCCGAAGGCGGCGGAGACGGCCGAGGTCGCGAAGCTGAGGGCGATCAGGATCGCGGCGGTCGGGCCGGCGATATCCGGGGGCAGCAGCCATGCAAGCGCGGGATCAGGCACCATGCGCGCTCACGGCCAGCGGGTGCGGGCGTAGTCCATCGCCTCGCGCAGGTCGAGCTGGCGGGTGGAATTGCCGCTTCGCACATGAAACCGCAGCTTGCCGCCGTCGTTGAGATAGACCGCGCGCGGCGCCGGCTGCACCAGGATCATGCACACGTCATGGCCGTCGATCTCGGCGAAGGTGGTCTGGATTCCGGGGCAGAGGTCGCCGCCGAGAAACTTGGTGATGATGCCGACGACGGTCTGTTCGAAGGCGTCGCGGCCGGGATTGCGCAGCGTGGTGTAATCCTTCTCCAGCCCGACGATCGACCCGTCGTCGGCGACGCCGATGAGCAGCCGGCCGCCGCGGGCGTTGAAGAAGCCGGCGATGGTCTTGGCGATCACCGTTTCCAGCGCCTTGTTGACGCGGTCTTCCTTGAGGTCCCAGCGCATGGTCGACTTGAATTCGACATCCGCCGTTTCGCCGCCGGCGATCAGGGCGGGAATTTCCTCGCCGTGGATCTCGCGAAAGAAGCGCAGGCCCCGCGTTGCCTCCAGATAGGAGCGGGTGGCAATGCCGAAACCGAGACCGACGACCGCGCCGATGGCGGCGAAGGCCAGCGTCATGTGGAGGTGGCGCGGCACGACGAGCAGCAGGAGCCGGTCGCTCAGGAAGTCGCCAAGCGCCGGGGCCTCGGGCGACAGCCGGCTGACCTCCACCCAGACGATGACGAGAACGGCCGGATGGATCAGCACCACGCCGACCAGCGCGCCGGCGAGCAGATAGGCGATCAGCAGGGAAACGCGGGATGCAAGGAAACGCATGATGCGTTGAAGAGCCTTTGAAAGATCGGCGGACGGCGCCGAGGTCGCCGTCCGCCCTTGCGGGATCAGTCCGCCTTCATGGCGGTTTCGACGAGCTTCACCCAGTAGGAGCAGCCGACCGGAATCAGCTCGTCGTTGAAGTCATAGGCCGGGTGGTGAAGCATCGCCGTGTCGCCGTTGCCGGCGAAGATGAAGGCGCCGGGACGCTCCTGCAGCATGAAGGAGAAGTCCTCGCCGCCCATGGTCGGCGGCACGTCGGTGTCGACATTGTCGGCGCCGGCGATCTCGCGGGCGATACCGGCGGCGAACTCCGTCTGCGCCTCGTGGTTGGAGGTGATCGGATAGTCGCGCTTGTAGTGGATCGTCGCCTTGGCGCCGAAGGCCTCGGCGATGGTCGGCACGATCTGCTTCAGCCGTGCTTCCGCCAGGTCGCGGATTTCCGGATCGAGCGTGCGAACCGTGCCGCGCAGCACGGCGGTCTGCGGGATGACGTTGTCGGTGAAGCCGGCGTTGAAGGTCGTCAGCGACACGACCACCGACTTCAGCGGATCGGTGTTGCGGCTGGCGATCGACTGCACCGCCTGGACGATATGCGCGCCGACCAGGATGGTGTCGACGCCCTCATGCGGCTTGGCGGCGTGGCAGCCGGTGCCCTCGATCTCGATGCGCAGGCGGTCGGCGGCGGCCATGATGCTGCCCGGGCGGATGTGGAAGGTGCCGACCGGAGCGCCCGGCAGGTTGTGCATGCCGTAGACTTCCTGGATGCCGAAGCGGTCCATCAGGCCGTCCTCGATCATCGCCTTGGCGCCGGCTCCGCCCTCTTCCGCCGGCTGGAAGATGACGACCGCGGTGCCGTCGAAATTGCGGGTCTCGGCGAGATATTTCGCCGCGCCGAGCAGCATCGCGGTGTGGCCGTCATGGCCGCAGGCATGCATCTTGCCGGGGATCGTCGAGGCGTAGGGCTTGCCGGTGATCTCCTCAAGCGGCAGCGCGTCCATGTCGGCGCGCAGGCCGATGACCTTGCCGGAATTGTTGGTCTTGCCGCGGATCACGCCGACCACGCCGGTCTGGCCGATGCCGGTGGCGATCTCGTCCACGCCGAAGGCCTTGAGCTTGTCGGCGACCAGTTCCGCCGTGCGGTGGGTGTCGTAGAGGAGTTCCGGATGGGCGTGGATATCCCGGCGCCATTCGGTGATTTCCTCGGAGAGATCGGCAAAACGGTTGATGATCGGCATGGTGACCTCGGCTTGCGTGACGGAGTGTAAGGCTTGGCGGAGCGGCCCTGCAATCGCTGGCGCGTCCGTGAAGAGGCGCGTATCTGACGCCAGAAACCGCCTTTCGCGCAAGCCCCCTCGCCGCAAAGACCGCCCGCATGGCGACAGGTTGGAGAACTTACGCTGCGTCAGCCCGGTGCGCCGGCCGTCTTGAGCCGAAACACGCTGGAGCGCTTGACGGCGTTGTCCTCCAGTGAGCGGTTCACCGGCACGTCGTAGGTCGCGAGCCGGGCGAGACGCTCCTTCGGCAGATAGCTGCGGCCCGGATCGCCGACGAGAACGTCGGCGCCTTGTGCCCGCGCCCGGTCCAGCCACGGCAGGATCCGGTCGGCCATCGGCTTTTCATAAAAGACATCGCCGGCGAAGAGCACATCGACCTGCGGCGGATCGGTCGCGAGAAGATCGGCGGTGGCAATCTCCAGATCGACCTCGTTGAGCGCGGCGTTGAGGCGGGCAGCCGTGAGCGCGAAGGGATCGATGTCGCAGGCAAGCACATGCGCCGCCCCCGCCCTGGCACAGGCGATGCCGACAAGGCCGGAGCCGGTGGCGAAATCGAGCACCGGCCGGCCGGCGACCAGCTCCGGCGTGTCGAGGATGTAGCGCGCCAGCGCCTGGCCGCCGGCCCAGGCGAAGGCCCAGAACGGCGGCGGCAGGCCGAGCGCGCCGAGATCGTCCTCGGTCTTTTGCCACAGGTCCATCGCCTCGTCGGCGAGGTAAAGCCGGATCTCCGGCGCATGCGGCACGGCGTGGATCCGCGTGTTGGCGCGAATGAAGCCCGCCGGATCCGCGCGCGGCGTCATTTCGGGGCGATTTTGCTGGCGTCCAGCCCGCCCATCTCGCAGACGATCTTCCATTCCTCCTCCGTGACGGGCTGCACGGAAAGCCGCATGGAGGTGACGAGCGACATCCGGGACAGACGCGGCTCCGCCTTGACGTCGGCGAGGGTCACGGGCTTGGGCATGTCGCAGACGGCCTTGACGTCGACGCATTCCCAGCGCGGATCGTCGATGGTCGAATCCGGATGGATCTCGGCGCAGACCTCGACGATGCCGACGACCTCCTTGCCGATGTTGGAATGGTAGAAGAAGCCGCGGTCGCCGATCTTCATCTCGCGCATGTTGTTGCGCGCCTGATAGTTGCGGATCCCGTCCCACTCCTCACCGGCGTCGCCCTTGGCCTTCTGCATCTCCCAGGACCATTTGTCGGGCTCGGACTTGAACAGCCAGTAACGCATGCCTCAGGCCTCCGGGTTCTTGAGGACCCAGTTCCAGGGCCGGATCTCGACGCTCTCGAACAGGCCGGCGCGGGCGTAAGGGTCTTCCTGCGAGATCGCCAGCGCCTCGTCGCGGCTTGCCGCCTCGATCACGACCAGCGAGCCGGTCATGCCGCCGTCGTCGTCAAGAAAGGGGCCTGCGGCCTTCAGCTTGTCGCCCATGGCGGCGAGAAACGCGAGATGGTCCTCGCGGTTGGCCTTGCGCACCTCAAGCGCGCCCGGCTTGTCGGTGCAAATCAGCGCATACAGCATGGAGTGTCCCCTGTGTCGGTGTCCGGAAAGTTGCCGCATTACATAACCGACGGGCACGCGCCCGCAAGGTGTTGCTTGGGCGCGAGGCGCCGCCGCCTCACGCCTCGCGCTTCAAAGGCCGCGTCATCAGGGTGGTGAGGGCGTCGTCGATGGACAGACGGCTTTCCAGCACGGCGGAGACCGCGCGGCAGATCGGAAGCTCGACGCCATGGCGGGCGGCGAGCGTTTCGGCAACGGCGGCGGAATGCACGCCCTCGGCGAGCTTTTGTCCCTCCGCCATCAGCGCGGCGACGCTCGCCCCTTCGCCCAATGCCTGACCGAAGGCGAAATTGCGCGATTGCGCCGAGCCGCAGGTCAGCACGAGATCGCCGAGGCCCGACAGGCCGGCGAGGGTCTCGCGGCTTGCGCCGAGCGCAAGGCCGAGCCTTGTCAGTTCGGCAAAGCCGCGCGCAGTCAGGGCGGCGAGCGCGCTGGCGCCCCATTTCTTGCCGGCGACCGCGCCGCAGGCGATCGCCAGCACGTTCTTTAACGCGCCGCCGATCTGCACGCCGATGAGATCGGTCGCTGCATAGGGGCGAAACTGCGGGGAAGCGAGTGCCGCAGACAGCCGGTCGGCGACCGCGCCTTCGGTGGCGGCGATGGTTACCGCGGTCGGCAGGCCGCGCGCCACGTCGCCGGCGAAACTCGGACCCGACAGCACGGCTGGCATGACGCCGGGCGCGGCCTCGCGCAGCACGTCGCCAAGCAGCAGCCCCGTGTCGCGTTCGATGCCCTTGGCGCAGAGGATCACCGGCGTTCCCGGCGCAAGGCGCGGGGCAAGAGCCTCGGCCATGGCGCGGGTGGTCTGCGCCGGCGTCACCAGCAGCACGGCCTCGGCACCCTCAAGGGCGGTATCTAGGTCGGTCGTTGCAAAGAGCGGCGGGTCGATGGTTACCCCCGGCAGATAGCGCGGGTTCGCATGGTCCTCGTTCAGCTTGCGCACCGTGTCGGCATCGCGCGCCCACAGGCGCACCTCGCGGCCGGCGCGGGCCGCGACGAGCGCAAGGGCGGTGCCCCAGGCGCCGCCGCCCAGAACCGCGATCCGCTCGATGCTTCGACCTTCCGCCGGTGTCATCGGCGCGCCTCCAGCCGCCCGCGCAGATCGGCGAGCGGGGCGTGAAAGCCGGTGAAGAAGCGGCCCGCGCCCTGTTCGATCGCCGTGTCGATATCGATCCAGAACAGCTCGAAGCGGATCGGGTCGCCGCCGGCCGACGGCGTCATCTCGTAGTGTTCCCAGCGCTCGCGTTCGCGGGCCGGAGCGTCGAGCGGCATGGCGGCGTGATAGAGCCGGCGCGAATGGATATCGCGCCCGAGCTCGTTGTCGAACAGCACGAGTTGTTCGGTGAGTGTGTCGAGCGCATGGGAGACCGCAAGGCCGGTTTCCTCGTGAAACTCGCGAAGGGCCGCACCCAGGTGGCTTTCGCCGGGATCGACCGTACCGCCGGGGATCTGCAGGCCGACATAGGGCTGGTCCGGCTGGCGGAAGACCAGAAGGTCGCGTCCGGCGGTGAGATAGATATAGGCCTTGTGCTTCAGCCGGTCGTAGCGGGCCGGCAGCGCCGCGCAGACCTCGCCCTCGTAGAATCTCGGATCGCTCACGCCTTGGCTCCCTTGCGTCCCGAACCGACCAGTCCGGCGGCATTTGCATCCAGCGGCCAGCGCGGCCGCGGCGACACGCTCTGGTCGTCCACCGTCTCGCCCGTTGTTGCCGCCGCCCGCAGCCGCTCGATGCCGGCCCAGGCGATCATGGCCGCATTGTCCGTGCACAGCCGGTGCGGCGGTGCGACGAGGCGCGCCCCGGCGGCGCGCGTCACGTCGTCCAGCCGGGCGCGGATCGCGGAATTGGCGGCGACGCCGCCGGCGACCACCAGAACGGGCGCGACATCCGGGTGGGCCCTGGCGAAAACCTCCAGCGCGCGCCGGCTCTTTTCGCCGATCACGTCGCTCACCGCCTCCTGGAAGGATGCGCAAAGGTCCGAAACAGCCTGAGCATCCAGAGGGGCTGCCCGGTGGGCGGCGGTGCGCACCGCCGTCTTCAGTCCGGCGAAGGACAGATCGATCCCCGGCCGGTCGAGCATCGGGCGCGGCAGGGGAAAGCGGGTCGCGTCTCCGCTGGCGGCGGCAGCTTCCACCGCCGGACCGCCGGGATAGGACAGGCCGAGGAGCTTCGCGGTCTTGTCGAAGGCCTCGCCCACCGCGTCGTCGATGGTGGAGCCGAGCCGGCGGTAGACGCCGACGCCTTCCACCAGCAGGAACTGTGTGTGGCCGCCGGAGACCAGAAGCAACAGATAGGGAAAGGCGACATCGTCGGTCAGCCGCGCCGTCAGGGCATGACCTTCCAGATGATTGACGGCGATCAGCGGCTTGCCGGCGGCAAGGGCGGCTGCCTTGGCGGTCATCAGCCCGACGATCACGCCGCCGATCAGGCCGGGACCGGCGGTCGCGGCAATCGCATCGATGTCGTTGAAAGAGACGCCGGCCTCTTCCATCGCGGCGGCAATGATCGTGTCGAGCACGGAGATATGGGCGCGGGCGGCGATTTCCGGCACAACGCCGCCGAAGGCTGCGTGTTCGTCGACCTGCGAGCGGATGATGTCGGAGAGAATATGCGGCGTGCCGTCGGCGTCGAGCCGCACCACGGCGGCCGCGGTTTCGTCGCAGCTCGTCTCGATGCCCAACACCGTCAGCGACGCCGCCGCGCCGGGTGCGGGGCGATTTTCAGGGTCGACCGCATTGGCCGGAGCGGCTTGAGGGCTTATCATCGATCCAATCGCCTATCGCACGACACCCGCCTAGCACCAGGAATAACCTCCTTGCAAACAAAACCTTCCGCCCCCCAACTCCGCATCGGCACGCGCGGCAGCGCGCTCGCGCTCGCCCAGGCCCATGAGACCCGGGACCGGCTGATCGCCGCGCATGGCCTGCCGGAAAGCGCGTTCGAGATCATCGTGATCAAGACGTCGGGGGACCAGATCCAGGACCGGCCGCTGTCGGAGGTCGGGGGCAAGGGCCTGTTCACCAAGGAAATCGAGCAGGCAATGATGGATGGCGACATCGACATCGCCGTCCATTCCGCCAAGGACATGCCGACCGTGCTGCCCGAGGGGCTGGAGCTGATCGCCTTCCTGCCGCGCGAGGACGTGCGCGACGCGTTCCTCTCGCCCAAGGCGAAGCGGATCCAGGACCTGCCGCAAAACGCCGTGGTCGGCTCCTCCAGCCTGCGTCGCCAGGCGATGATCAAGCGGCTGCGGCCCGACATCGATGTGGTGATGTATCGTGGCAACGTGCAGACGCGGCTGAAAAAGCTCACCGACGGGGTGGTCGACGCGACACTTCTGGCCACGGCCGGGCTGCGCCGGCTCGGGCTCGGCGACGTCATCACCTCGGTGATCGAGCCCGCGGAGTTCCTGCCCGCCGTCGGCCAGGGGGCGATCTGCATCGAGGCGCGCGCCGACGACACGGCGACGCGCGATCTGCTCGCCGCCATTCACCACCACGAGACCGAGACCTGCCTGATGGCGGAACGCGCCTTTCTTGCCGAACTCGACGGCTCCTGCCGCACGCCGATCGGCGGCCTGGCAAAGCTCGATGGCGATCGCATCCGTCTCGACGGGCTGATCCTGCGTCCGGACGGCTCCGAAGCGCATGAGACGTTCCGCGAGGGGCCTGCCTCGGAGGCGGCCGTGCTGGGACAGGATGCGGGCGCTGAGCTGAAACGACGCGGCGGCCCTGACTTCTTCCGGGATTGATCTCATGTCGCGCGTGTTGCTGACACGGCCCGAACCCGCCGCCAGCCGGACGGCGCGGGACCTGATCCGGCGCGGATATCTGCCGGTTGTCGCGCCGATGATGCGGATGCGGGCGATCGGTCTTGCCGGCCTGCCGGCGGTGCCGGCGGGGTCTGCGGTCGCCGTGACCAGTGCGCGCGCCATCGAGGCGGTGGCCGGATCGCCCGGCTGGGAGCGGCTGCGCGGACTTTCGGTCTTCGCCGTCGGCGGGGCCACGGGTGCCGCCGCGAGAGACGCCGGCGCCGCGCAGGTGGAGGCCGCCGGCGGGGACCTTGGATCGCTGTGCGACCATTTGCTGCGCGCAAGGCCCGGAGCGGTGATCTATCTCGCCGGCCGGCAACGCAGCGGCGACCTCTGCGCCATCCTGCAGACGAACGGCATTCCCTGCGAAACGCACGAGGTCTACGACATGGAGGCGGTTCCCGAACCGCCGGTCGCGCTGGTGTCGGCGCTGGCTGCTTGCGATCCTGCGGATCCGCTCGCGGTGCTGGTCTACTCCAGGCGCTCGGCCGAGGCATTGATCGCGGGGCTGGCGGAACTCGATTTTCGCGGACGGCTCGTGTTCTTTGCGCTGTCGGAGCAGGTGGCGCAGCCGTTGCGCGGGCTCGGGCCCTGCCATGTCGCGGACGAGCCGAGCGAGGCGGCGCTGATCGCCTTGCTGGAAAAGACATGCTAATCGACAGACATATTTGTTTTGCAGCGCGAAAACGGCAATCATGGGGGCAACCGGTTCCACCGCGAACCGCATGTTGCAGGGAAAGACACCGGGCGCAGGCCCGGCAGGCGAGAGGACAGTCATGGCCGCTGACAGCAAGAAGCCGGACCAGAAGAGCGACTCCGCGAAAACCTCATCCAAGCCCGGCTCCGGCCCCGCATCGGGGACCGGCTCGGGCCGCAAGCCGGTAACGATCGACCTGGAAGCCAGGGAAGTTCCCGGCGCCAAACCCGCCGCGCAAAAGCCGGCGACCGGCGGGCCGGCGGCGTCAGCCGCATCGCCGGCGTCGAAGCCGGGTGAGGCGAAGGCGCCAGAGACGAAGCCGGCGGAGACGAAGCCGGCAGAGGCTCGCCCCGGCGCATCCTCCGCGCCGACGTCGAAACCCGCATCGGCGCTGGCCGGCGCTTCCACGTCGGGTGCCTCCCCGTCTGGCGCGTCCCGGCCCGCGTCCACCGGCGCGGCATCGCCGGGCAAGCCGGCCACCTCCGGCTCTGGCGCAAGCCCGGGGTCCTCTCCGGCATCTTCCCCGGCATCCGCTCCGGCAAGCGCGACTTCACCTAGCGGTGCATCCGCGAGCGGGGCGAAGCCCGGCGGGTCGGGTGCCGGGTCCGCATCCACTGGTTCCGCATCTACCGGGTCCGCATCCGCGACCTCCGCGGCTGCGTCCTCCACGGCGTCCGCCGACAAGGGCAAGCCCGGTTCGGCCTCGGCCTCCGCATCGTCGAAGCCCTCCGAGGCACCGGCCTCCCGGCCCTCGGCCAAGCCCGGATCCGAGGCTTCCGGCGGGGTCGGGGTCGGGGGTCTTGTGCTTGCCTCCGTCGTTGGCGCGGCGCTGGTGCTCGGCGGTGCCTATGGCGCGCATCGCGCCGGCTATCTGCCTGTTACGTCAGGTCCGGCGGCCTCCGAGGTGCAATCGGCGCTGACCGCCGCGCAAAGCCGCATCGCCGGGCTTGAGGAGCGCATCGCCGGCCTCGCCGATACGCAGGATGCGGCATCCTCCGCGTCTGCCGCGCTTGACGATGTCCGGACCCGCTTGTCGGCGCTTGAGGCCTCTCTGGAAAACGGCCTGCAATCCGCGGCCGGTCTGCCGGAGGCGGCGTCAGAGCAGCTGGCGCAGCTGGAAAGCGGGCTCGCCGAGCTGCGCCGGTTCGTCTCTTCCGGCGGGGCGGGCGAGACGGCCGGACTTGCCAGCCTGCAGGAGCGGCAGGCCGCCCTCCAGCAGACCGTCGATACCCAGGGCGAAACACTGGCCGCGCTCCAGACCCGACTTGGCGAGGGATCGCAGACGGGCGAGGCGGTCAATGCGCTCGATACCCGCATCGCCGCGCTTGAGGAGACCGTCGCCACGCTCGACAAGACGCTGGCCGGCCTGTCCGGCGTCAGCGAGACGCTTTCAGGCGTTCAGGAGAGCGTCACCGCGCTGCAGGGCCAGACCGCTACGAAGGCGGAGACCCTTGCCCAGCTGACCAGCGGACAGGCGACACTTACGACCCGCGTCGATGAGGGGCTTGACGGGGTATCGGCGAAAATCGCCGCCCTGGAGGACCGGCTCGCGCCGGTCGAAGCCCAGATCGGCGGCGTTGGCGCCCGCGAGACGGCGGCGCGCGCCGTTGCGGTCTCGGCGCTGAAATCCGCGATGGACCGGGGTGCGCCGTTCGAGACGGAGCTTGCCGCGGTCGCAGCCGCGCTTCCCGCCGATACGGATCTTGCACCGCTGCAGGCGCGCGCGGCCGAGGGCGTTCCCACCCGCAACGCGCTTCAGGCGGAGTTTGCCGCCGCCGCGCGGGCGATGAGCGCCAAGATCGACGCGCCCGCCGACGGCGATCTGGTCGACAGTTTCTGGTCCAATGCGCGCTCGCTGGTGTCGATCCGCCAGCCGGGCGAAAGCGACGCCAACACGCCTTCCGCCGCACTCGGGCGGATGGAGGCCCGTGTCGATGCCGGCGATTTCGCCGGGGCGCTCGAGGCCTATGACAGCCTGCCGGAGGAGGTGCGCGCCGCCGGCAGTGACTGGGCGGGAAACGCGCGGGCGCGGCTCGCCGCCGACCGCCTGGTGGACCAGGTGACCGGCGACGTGTTGAAATCGCTCAGCGCGGCGCCGCAATGAGGGCCGCGCTCAAGACCGCTTCCGGCGGATCCGCCACGTGCCCCGCATGCCGTCATGACCCGCTCGGCCGGGTCGTGGGGAGGGAAAGACCATGATTCGCTTGCTGATCTTCATCGCCCTTGTGTTCGTCGTCGCGGTCGGTTCCGCGTGGATTGCCGACAAGCCGGGCATCATCACCCTCGACTGGCAGGGCTATCAGATCGAGACCGGCGTGATGACCGCCGCGGTCGCGCTGATCGGCCTGCTGGCGCTCGGCATCATCGTGTGGAACGTCGCGCTTTTCATCCTGCGCACGCCCGATCATGTCGGCAGCTTCTTCCGCCGCCGGCGCAAGGACCGCGGCTATGACGCCATGTCCAAGGGCCTTTTGGCGCTGGGCGTGGGCGACGCCGCCGGCGCCGGGCGCTACGGGGCGGAAGCTGCGAAGCTTCTCTCCGGGGAACCGGCGACCCAGCTCCTGCTTGCGCAATCCGCGCAGCTCGACGGCCGCCACGAGGAGGCGCGGTCGCGCTTCGAGGCGATGCTGGATGATCCGGCGCTGCGTCCCGTCGGCCTGCACGGCCTCTACATCGAGGCGGAGCGGCTGAACGAGCCGGTGGCCGCGCGCCACTATGCCGAGGAAGCCGCGAAGCTGATGCCGGGGCTCGACTGGGCCGGACGCGCGGTGCTCGGCTATCAGGCGGTCAGCGGCGACTGGGCGGACGCGATCAAGACGCTGGAGAAGAACTACGCCTTCAAGCGCGTCGACAAGAAGACCTTCCGCCGCCACAAGGCGGTGCTCCTGACGGCCCAGGCGCAGGAGCTGGAGGATCGCGATCCCGATGCGGCGCGCCAGAAGGCGAACGAGGCGCACGGTCTGGCGCCCGCGCTGGTGCCGGCGGCGATCCTGGCGGCGCGTCTCGCCACACGGCGCGGCGATATCCGCAAGGCGATGAAGATCGTCGAGACCACCTGGAAGCTCACCCCGCATCCCGAGCTTGCCGACGCCTACGCCCATGCCCGCAACGGCGATTCGGCGCAGGACCGGCTGAAGCGGGTAAAAGCGCTCGCCGCGCTTCGCGCCCACAATGCGGAAGGCGCGCTGGCGCTGGCGCGGGCCGCCATCGAGGCGAACGACTGGGATCTGGCGCGCGCGCAGATGAAGGCGGCACTTCGCCTGGAGCCGACCCAGCGCGCGTTCCTGATGATGGCCGATCTGGAGGAGCGCCAGCATGGCGATCGCGGTCGGGTGCGCGAATGGCTCGCCCGCGCGGTGCGTGCGCCCGCCGATCCGGCCTGGGTGGCCGATGGCGTCGTCAGCGAGACGTGGTCGCCGGTCTCGCCGGTCGACGGACGGCTGGATGCCTTCGTCTGGACCACGCCGCCGGCAACGCTCGACCATCATGACGATCCGCTGGAGGCGCTCGACGACGCGCTGATGGAGGCGCTGCCGGCCGCTCCCGCGCATCTGGAAGCCGCGCCGCTGGAGCGCAAGCCGGATCCGTCCGAGCCCCTCGCCCCCTCGCCCGTGCCGCAGCCCGCCGCCTCAGCGCCTGCGACAGATGCTGCGCCGGCAAAAGATCCGGCAGCTCCCGACACAGCGAAAGCCGAGACGGCCAAGACCGAACCGGTGCAAACGGGCCTGGCCAAGGACGACGCGCCCAAGGCAGACGCTGCGAAGACGGACGCCGCCAAGCCTGCGGCGCAAGACGCGGGCGCTTCGGCCTCGGGAACTGCGGACGCCAAGGCGTCGGGACCGGAGACGGGGGCCACGTCTTCCGCCAAGCCGAGCGCGCCGGATGCAAGCCCCAAACCGGCGGCGAAGCCGGAGGCAAAGGCGGACGCCAAGGCCGGCGACACGCGCAAGGACGATCTTTCGCGGCCGATCGAGTTTCCGCTGAAGCATATGCCGGACGATCCCGGCCCGGACGACGAGCCGGAGGACGCGCGCCAGAAGAAGCCGGGTTTCCGCTTCTTCAACTGACGGTGCGGTGCAACGCGCCGGCCGGGGAGGCCGGCCGTTTCGATGGCAGGGACCCGAAACGCCGATGGACGCGGGGGCCGTCGCCACGGCCTCACGTACGGGGGGTGTCCCCGCCGTGGGGCCGGGATGCGATCCGCGTCTCGACGGTCCCGACGGTCGTGCAGGTCGGGGCGGTTCGCTTGCCAAATCGCGCTGCCTTGCTGCTTTGTCCAAAAGGCGCGAGCCGGCACGCAAAGCCTCTTGCGCCGCGCCGCCCGGTCGGGTATCAAGCGGCCACCTCGCCGAACGCCTGACAGTGGCCTTGGTCGCTGTCGTGATTTACGCGAGGTCTGCCCGTCCCCTATGACCGGGACGGCAAGACGTCCGAAGCGCTATGCTTCGGAAAAGACATACGGGACGCTCACGTCCCGGTTTGGTGCGCCGGTGTAGCTCAGTTGGTAGAGCACGTCATTCGTAATGATGGGGTCGGCGGTTCGAGTCCGTTCACCGGCACCATTTTCTTATTCTTTGTCACCTTCTTTTTCGGCGGTTTCTATAGCTTCTGACAATATTTCTTTAAGTTCCTCTTTCGTCAATTCTTTGGCAGCCTTTCCTGTGGCTTTAAGAGACACGCTGTGCGCTCCGCTTTTTATAGATTCAACAAGTGATGGATTACTTTTCAGGTTTTTAATAGCTTCGATAAGTAATTTTTTTCTCGTTCTGTCACGAACTGGATCTTTTCGAGAATCTTGGCGGAATAGTGCTCTCATCCTTTCGGATATATCGCCGGTTTCATCGATCAGGTGTTTAACGTGAGATAAAACACTTTCAATAGTATCTCCTGTGTCATCTACCTTAAACTCGGCCCAGCCTAACTGATCTCCTATAGATTTGATGCTCGAGCTGATATTGCTTTGTAATTTGAGAAGATGCTCCGATATTTCCTTTGATGCTTCTTCAAATCTTGCAGAAAACTCCCGGCCTTCTTCCTCAAGGAATATCTTTAAGAGCTCATTTGGATGAAGTGGCCGATTACGACTGCCGTCGCGAATACAGTAGATGCCCTTTGCTGTCGCGTGTGGCTTGTTTTTACTTGGGGGAACATATATTCTCAGAAATGGAATTGAATTTGTATTTTCAGAAAAAATATCTAAAGAAACAGGCGGTGTGCAACTAATTGCTTTATTCATTATCTGTAAAAGGATGCTATCGCTCAAATCGCATCCAATTATTTTGCCATATTGGGAGCCATCATTCCTTTTTTCTTCGTCTACACCAACAAGAATGCTCCCGCCAGTTTCAGTGTTTGCGAATGCAGCCAAGTCTTCTGAACTTATACCTTCGGGCTTGCGCTTATAGTCAACGAATTGGTTCTCGCCACTCTCCAATAGATCTCGCGATATTTTGGTAGTGGTCTTGTAGCTCTTCGAAATTGCCACAATATCCTCACCGAATCAAATTTTAGAGATAATGCTTAATTTACTAGTCAGGAAAAAGGTTTGATGCTTTAATTTGCAATGCAGAAGCAATCCGAGCAACTATTTTTATAGTTGGGTTTCTTTTTCCGCTCTCGATGCCGCTCACGTAGGTGGGATGCAATTGTGCGAGATGCGCGAATTCCTCCTGTGAGAGGCCGCGCTGCTTTCGCCAATACCGTACCTTTTGTCCGAACGCTTTTTCCAAGTCCATGCAACCAATGGGCAACGAAGCCTTGTCGACTGCCATAGACTATGAGTAAGATTTTAGGGGCTGCTCATCTTGGAATTTTAGCTCGATGCCAACGGACTATTCCGCCTTCGCCGATCTCCTCGATACCTATCAGTCGCTGTCGGATGGCTTGCAACTGGCGTGGCTGGTGGTGCCGCCGGTGTTTCTGTTGGGGAGTCTGGCGCTGGTTCTGCGCTATCGGCTGGCGTGTCGGCGGACCGATTGTCTCGCCGGAGGCCGTTTGGCCTATACGGTTTTCGCCGAGGAAAACGGTCGGTTGCAGGTCATCGCGTATGACGACACGGCGTGTGACGATGCCAATTCGAATCTGAAAACAGGAGTGCCGCGGGCGTCATCGCGCAGCTGACGATCAGATCCCCCTCACCCGCCGCAGACCTCCCGCGCAATCGGGTCGTCGACGAGCTTTTCCCAGGCGGCTTCGGGGATCTCTGTCGGGTCGACCGTTTCGCTTGGCAGCAGGTCGATGCGGCGGCCTGTCTCGCAGTCGTAGATCTGGCGCAATTCGCGCGGTGGCTGGTAGCGGGCGAAGAGGTAGAGCGAGGCCTTGCGGTAGCGCGGGGCGTTCTCGTTGGTCTCGATGCTCGGCCGGTCGAGCGCGACCATGCGGTTGATGCGCGGTTTCACCAGCGTCCAGGGCTGCAGCAGGTTCGAGGTCTCGTAGGTCTCGATCACCTCCAGTCCGCCCGGCAGGCCGCGCGCGATGCGCGCGGACCAGTCGTAGTCCGTCCAGATTGTGTAGACGAGCATGGCAATCCCGGCGGCGGCGGGGGCGAGCCAGCGCGGCAATCGCCCGCCGGCGAGGTGGTTCACCAGCATCATGGAGCCGGCGACGGCAATGCCGAGGACGATGGTGCTGATCAGCGAGAAAAACATGAGGCTGCGTCTTTCGGTCTGAAATGGGGGCGCGGGTCAGGGATGGGGCCTGCGTGCCTTGGTGTCAAATGGCGGGCGGCCTTCGGACGGGCTGTTGTCTCACAGCGCGCGGCCGTGGCCGATGGCCGACTGAAGCGTCTTGATCACGCCGAAGGCGTCCTTGAGATGGTTGCGCTCCAGCGCCGAGAGGGTCGCCGGGGCCATGAAGTTGTCGGGTTTTTGCCCCTCGCGCACCTGTCTGGCCTGATGGGCGAGGCGGATGTTGGAGATCAGGTCGTAGGCATCGATCAGATCGCCGCCGCCCGACGCGCTCAGCGTTCCGGCCTCGCGCGCGGCGATCAGCCGTTCGCGCGTGTTGACCGGCTCCAGTCCGCCTTCCAGCGCGTAAAGACGCGCAAGGTCGACGATGGGAACGACGCCGCTGTGCTTGAGGTCGAGCGTGTCCTTGTGCTCGCCCGAGCGGATCAGGGCGAAACCGCGGAACAGGCCGAGCGGCGGCGTGTGTTTCAGCGAATTGGCGGTCATATGGGCGCGAAAGATCGAGTTGCGGCGCGCGAGATCCAGCGTGCGGCGCTGCATGCCGGAATACAGCGCGGCGTCGCCGTCGATCGGGCGCAGGTCGAACATCACGCTGGCGAGCATCTGTGCCATCGGGTCGGGGGTTGCGATCCAGCCCTCGAAATAGCTCTTCCAGACCTTCGCCGGTTGCCGCCAGCGCGGATTGGTCGCCATCATGTCGCCGGGACAATAGACGTAGCCGCAGGCGTGCAACCCGTCGGAGACGTAGCGGGCAAACTCGGCGAACCATTTGCCGTGGCGCGCCTCGTCGTAGGCGTCGTCGAGGATCAGGCAATTGTCCTGGTCCGATACGCCGGTCTGTTCGCGCCGGCCTTGCGACCCACAAGCGAGCCACAGCCACGGCACGGGCGCGGGGCCGAGCTCGGCCTGCGCGAGTTCGATCAGCCGCCGGGTCAGCGCATCGGTGATGCTGCTGATCATGTGGCCGATGCGATAGGCCTCGACGCCGAGACCGACGAGCTGGGCGAGAAGCTGGGGCACCTGCGCCACCGTCGCGGCGAGTGCGTCGAGCGTGTCGTGGCGGGCGATGTCGGAGATCAGCGAGACGGCGGAGAGCGACTGGTGGCGCACCAGATTGGTACGGGTGACGATGCCGACCGCGCGGCCGTCCTCGCAGACCGGCAGATGGCCGATCCCCTTGCCGCTCATCAGCATCAACGCGTCGAGCATCAGCGCGCCGGGGGCAAGGGCGGCGGGATCCGGCGTCATTACCTGCGACAGCGGCACGTCGGGATCGCGCCCCTCCGCCAGAACGCGCGCGGTCAGGTCGCCGGTGGTGACGATGCCCGACAGCACCGCGTTCTCGCCGACGAGCACGCAGGAGATGTTCCTGTCCGCCATCGCGCGGGCGGCCTCGCGCGCGCTCGTTGTCTCGGCGAGCATCAGCGGATCGGCGGTCATGATGTCGCGCAGCTCGGCGGAGACGAGGGCGGCACCCGCGCCGTTTCCGGCCGGGGCTGGCTTGCGTCTCGGGGTGTCGCGGAGCCGGTCGAAGAAGGCGTCGAAGCGCGGATGACGCGCCAGCAGGTCGCGAAAGACGGCCTCGGGGACCGCGATCAGCCGCGCGCCCGTGTCGCTGGCCGCGCGCAGGCTGGCGGTGCCGTCGCGCAGCAGCGTCTTGGCGCCGAGGATCTCGCCGCCGGCGGCGCGCGCCACGAGATCGCCTTGCGGCGAAAGCAGGTCGACCTCGCCGCTTTCCACCACATGGATGCGGGTGAGCCTGTCGCCGATGGCAAAAAGGGTGCCGCCGGGGGCAAGCGTTTCCGGCTCTGCGGTCTCCGCAAGGGTCGCGAGATCCGGCGCCGGCAGCAGATCGAAGGGGTGGTGTCGGGAGAAAAAGGCGGTCAGGGAGGCTGTGTCGAGGGTCATGGCTCACCTTATCCGCAGGATCGCACTCGGGCGATTGGCGAAAACACGACCCCCGCCCGTGGGCGGGGGTCGATCTTGTCGCAGTGCGCTGCCGTCAGTGGTCGACGGCGGCACCGGCGCCGCGCGGGATACGCACGGATTCCACCAGGTCCTGGATCTCCTGCGGCGGCTCCGCCGTCTGCATCGACACCAGATAGGCGACCGCGAAGTTGAAGATCGCGCCGATGGTGCCGAAGGAGGCCGGGGAGATGCCGAAGAGCCAGGCGTCCGGCGTGTTCGGCAGCAGGTTGGTGCCGGGGATGAAGAACATGCCCAGATAGGTGAACACGTAGCCGACCGTGAGGATCAGGCCCGTCAGCATGCCGAAGATGGCACCTGTCGAGTTCACCCGCTTGGAGAAGATGCCCATCATCAGCGCCGGGAAGATCGACGCCGCGGCAAGACCGAAGGCAAGCGCCACCGTCTGGGCGGCGAAGCCCGGAGGATTGAGGCCGAGCCAGGTGGCGACGATGATCGCGCCGGTCATCGCGAGGCGGGCGGCAAGCAGCTCGCCCTTTTCCGAGATACCCGGGTTGAACACCGACTTGATCAGGTCGTGCGAGATCGCCGAGGAAATGGCGAGCAGCAGGCCGGCAGCGGTCGACAGCGCGGCGGCGAGACCGCCGGCGGCGACGAGTGCGATCACCCAGCCGGGAAGCTGTGCGATTTCCGGATTGGCCAGCACGAGGATGTCGCGGTTGACGTTCAGTTCGTTGCCATTCCAGCCGAACTCCTGCGCCTTGGCGGCAAAATCGGCGTTCTTGTCGTTGTAGAACTGGATGCGGCCGTCGCCGTTCTTGTCCTCGAAGGAGAGGAGCCCGGTCAACTCCCAGTTCTTGAACCACTGGGGGCGATTTTCATAGGCGAGGTTGCCTTCCGGCGACCCGACTTCGCCCGTCTGGATCGTGTCCATGATGTTGAGGCGGGCCATGGCGCCGACGGCCGGAGCGGTCAGATAGAGCAGGGCGATGAAGACCAGCGCCCAGCCGGCGGACCAGCGCGCGTCGGCGACCTTCGGCACGGTGAAGAAGCGGATGATGACATGCGGAAGACCCGCGGTGCCGATCATCAGCGACATGGTGAAGAGCACCATGTTCAGCGTGTTGGAATGGTGGCCGGTGTAGCTGGCGAAGCCGAGATCGGTGACGATCTGGTCGAGCTTGGCCAAAAGCGGCTGGCCGCTTGCCGTGTGCTCGGAGAACAGGCCGAGCGAGGGGATCGCATTGCCGGTCAGCGCCAGCGAAATGAAGATCGCCGGGATCGTATAGGCGGTGATCAGAACGACATATTGCGCGACCTGGGTGTAGGTGATGCCCTTCATGCCGCCCAGCACCGCGTAGAAGAACACGACCGTCGAGCCGATCAGAAGACCGGTGGTCACATCCACCTCGAGGAAGCGGGCGAAGGTCACGCCGACGCCGGTCATCTGGCCGATGACATAGGTGATCGAGGCGACGATCAGGCAGATCACCGCGACGATGCGGGCGGTCTGCGAGTAGAAGCGGTCGCCGATGAACTCCGGCACCGTGTATTTGCCGAACTTGCGCAGATAGGGAGCAAGCAGCATGGCGAGCAGCACGTAGCCGCCGGTCCAGCCCATCAGGAAGGTCGAGTTGTCATAGCCGGTGAAGGCGATCAGGCCGGCCATGGAGATGAAGGACGCCGCCGACATCCAGTCGGCTGCCGTGGCCATGCCGTTCATGACCGGCGGAACGCCGCGGCCGGCCGCGTAGAACTCGCCGGTCGACCCGGCGCGTGCCCAGATGGCGATACCGAAGTAGAGCGCAAAGGACAGCCCCACGACGATGTAATTGAGTGTTGTTTGATCCATCGATCAGGCCTCCCGGGCTTATTCCTCGACGCCGAACTGGCGGTCGAGCTTGTTCATGCGCCAAGCGTAAAAGAAGATCAGAACCAGAAAGACCAGGATCGATCCCTGCTGGGCGAACCAGAAGCCCAGGTCGGTTCCGCCGACCTTGATGCCCGATAGCAGCGGGCGGAACAGGATGCCCATGCCGAAGGACGACAGGGCCCAGATGATCAGGCTGTTGCGGATCAGGGCGAGGTTGGCCTTCCAATAGGCCTTGCCCGCCTCCGTAGCGTTTTCGTTGCTCATGCGATTTCCTCCACAATTCTGTCGCGACCGCATCCGCGACCGGAGCGGGGAAAGACGGCCACGAGTGTCGCGCGGCCTGTGCCGCGCGGCATCGCCCGAGGGCTCGCCCGACGCGATGTCGGCCGTCCCGCGGTCCTCCCGGTCTGTCCGGCTTTCCCGTGTCGCCGATCTTGTCCGATGCGTTCCGGCGCGGCGCAATCCGCCGCCCCGGCCAATGACGGCCACAGGTTATTCGTGCGCTGCCATCTTGGCCGGACCATACAACCAAGCGAAACGCAGGCGAACCGAGACATTCGGTTAATGCGGGTTACTGCGGAGGAGCCGGTCCTGGCGGAATGTGCCGATCAGGGCGCGCGGTCGATCAACTGCGTGAGCGCGGCTTTCAGGATGTCCGCGTTCTCCGGCCCCAGCGCGTCGAGCAGGCGCGTCTGGTGGTCCATCGCGCGGGCAATCAAGGAATCGACGCGCTGCTCGCCCGCAGGCGTCAGGCGGACCCAGACCCGGCGCCGGTCGTCCGTGTCGGCGTGGCGCTCGAGCAGCCCTTGCTCGACGAGCTTGTCGACGGTCTTGGAGATCGCCGGCTGGTTGGCGAGGCAACTGCGCGCCAGTTCTCCGACGGTCAGGCCCTGGTCGGTCCCCTTCAGCGACGCAAGAACCCGCCAGACGGCGATGGACACGCCCTGCGCGCGCACCTGCTGGTGAAACTCCGCGCTGGCGACGCTGGAGGCGCGGGCCAGCAGGTAGAGCAGATAGCCATCGACGAAGCGCCCCGACCCGCTCATGGCAGGGCCGGCGCGTAGCACGGCGTTGCATAGCGTCCGCCGTGGTAGAGAAGCGGCTCGCGGTCGCGGGCGTCGAAGGCTTCCACCTGTCCCAGAAAGACGATGTGGTCGCCGCCCGGGACCCGTGTCGCGTGGCTGCATTCAAAGACCGCGGTCACGCCGTCCAGGATCGGAACGCCGCCGAGGCCGGCGCGCCAGTCGACGCCTGCGAAGCGGTTCTCCACCGGCCGGGCGAAGCGGTCGGACAGGGCGCGCTGGTCGGAGGCGAGCACGTTGATCGCGTAGTGGGTCGCGCGTTCGAAGATCGCGAGATTGCGCGAGGTCCGCGCCAGGCTCCACAGCACCATCGGCGGATCGAGGGAAACGGAATTGAAGGAATTCGCCGTCAGCCCGACCGGACGGCCGTCGCCGTCGAGCGTGGTGACGATGGTCACCCCGGTTGCGAAGCGGCCGAGCGCTGCCCGAAAATCTCGGTGGTGGGTCATCATGGCCTGGCCCCCTGTCTGGTCGCGGTTCCGTCTGATGGCGGGTGTCGGTTCAACTGTAAAAATATTCCTTTTCATACAATAACGATATTGCTACGATCCTCCAAGTTCTTTTCGGTTCCTGCGCAAAAGCATGGCCAGGAACAACATTCGGGAGGGTGTGCATGCTTGCCGATCGGATCGAGGGCAAATGGATCGTCGCCTTCGAGCGGGTGTTCGCTCTTTGCAGGGTGACGAAGGGCGAGACGGTCGCGCTCCTGTCGGAAACCCAGTCCCGCCCTCTCAACGTCCATATCGCGGAGCTTGCGCTGCAGCGCCTCGGGGCGACGGTGTTCCATATCGTGGTGCCGACGCCGCCGCAGGATGCGCCCGTGCCGGTGCGCTCCACCGGCGCCTCCGCTGCGCTCGGCGGCCAGGACGCCGCGGTCAAGGCACTTGCCGCGAGCGGGCTGGTGGTCGATCTCACCGTCGAGGGCCTTTTGCATGCGCCCGAACTCCCGCGCATCATCGCCGATGGCGCGCGGGTGCTGATGATTTCCAACGAGCATCCGGATGCCCTTGAACGGCTGTTGCCGCAGGAGCGCGACAAGGATCGGGTGCGCGACGCGGTCGCCCGTATCCGCGGCGCGTCGGCGATGACGGTAACCTCGAAAGCGGGAACCGATCTTTCCGTGGCGATGGAGGGCGCCTCCACCGTCGGGATCTGGGGCTGGTGCGACCGGCCCGGCAGCGTTGCCCACTGGCCGGCGGGCCTTGTCGTCAGTTTCCCGAAGGCCGGCAGCGTCAACGGCACGCTGGTCCTCGATGCGGGCGATGTAAACCTCACCTTCAAGCGCTATCTGGAAAGCCCGGTCCGGCTGACCATCGTCGATGACTATGTCACCGCGATCGACGGTCACGGAACGGATGTCGAGCTGACCCGGCGCTACCTGGCGGCCTGGGGCGAACGCGAGGCCTATGCGGTCAGCCACGTCGGCTTCGGCATGAACGAGGCGGCGCGCTACGAGGCGCTCGCCATGTACGACCAGCGCGAGACCAACGGCACGGAAGTCCGGGCCTATTCCGGCAACTTCCTGTTCTCCACCGGTGCCAACGAGTTCGCCGGGCGGTTCACCAAGGGACACTTCGACATTCCGGTGCGCGGCTGCACCATCTCGCTCGACGGCGAGGCGGTTGTCGTCGACGGCGAGCTGATCGAGGCGCTGCGGTGAGCGGCGGCGATCACCTGCGCGCGACGGGGGGCGCGCGCGCTGTCGTGTTCCTGCACGGGATCGGCGCGGGGGCGGAGATGTTCGCGCCGCAGATTGCCGCGCTCGGCCGCAGCTGCGACGTGATCGGCTGGAACCTGCCCGGTTACGGCGGCCACGACCTTGACGGCGAAATGACCTTCGAGGGGCTGAGCGCCGCGCTTCTCGCCTTCCTCGACCGGCTGCATCTCGCCCGGGTCGATCTGGTCGGCCATTCCATCGGCGGCATGTTGGCGCAGGCCTTCGTCGCCCGTCATCCCGAGCGCGTGCGCACGCTGGTGCTGTCGGCAACGACCGCCGCCTTCGGCAGCCGCGACGGCAGCTTCCAGAAGCAGTTCGTCGCCGAGCGGCTCGCGCCGCTCGACGCCGGGCGCCGCATGCCTGAGCTCGCGGCGGAATTCGTGCCGGGTCTCGTCGGGTCGCGGGCAGTGCCGGAGGCCGCCGATCAGGCGCGCGCGGCAATGTCCGGGGTGCCCGAGGCGACCTATCGCGCCGCGATCCGCTGTCTTGCCACCTTCGACGAGCGCGAGGCGCTTTCCAGAATCCCGGTGCCGGTTCTCCTGATCGCCGGCGGCGAGGACCGCAATGCGCCCGCACCCACCATGCGGCGGATGGCGGAGAAGATCCCGGCCGCGCGTTTCGTCGAGCTTGCGGGCATCGGACATCTCGCGCCGCTGGAATGCCCGGACGAATTCACCGGAGAGATCCGCAGCTTCCTGAAAGACACGCCCAGATAAGAAAACCGCCAGAGAGGACCCGCTTCATGACCATCGCCGACCTTGATGCAACGGACATCGACCGGCCGATCTTCGATCCGGCGGCGTTCCGTCTCACCGAACAGGAAGCCGAATTGACGAGCCTGGCGCGCCGGGTCGCCCGGACGCGGTTCGCGCCGCGGGCGGAGCAATACGACCGCGAGGCGACCTTTCCGACGCAGAATTATCGCGACATGCATGAGGCCGGTCTGCTCGGCATCTGCGTGCCGAAGGAAAACGGCGGCCACGGCGCGCCGTTTCGCGCCTACATGATGACGGCGGCGGAGATCGGGCGCTATTGCGGCGCCACCGCGCTGACCTGGAACATGCATGTCTGCTCCTGCCTGTGGACCGGCGCGCTGACCGACGATCTCGACATGAGCGCGGCCGAGCGCGAGCTCCACCTGGAGCGCAGGGCGCGTCACTATGCGCGTATTCTCGACGACGGGGCGATCTACTCGCAGCCGTTTTCCGAAGGCGGCGCGGCGGCGGCGGGCGCTGCCCCCTTTTCCACCAGCGCGAAACAGGTCGACGGCGGCTGGCTGATCAACGGCAAGAAGATCTTCGCCTCGCTGTCCGGTCATGCGGACTATTACGGCATTCTCTGCGGCGAGATGAAGGAAGGCGAGAAGCCCTCGCGCCGCGACACGATGTATATCGCCGTGCCGGCCCGGGCCGAGGGCGTGGAGGTGGTCGGCGACTGGGATCCGCTCGGCATGCGCGGGACGGTGTCGCGCACGCTGATCTTCAAGGACGTCTTCGTGCCGGACGACGAGCAGCTGATGCCGCGCGGGGTCTACTACCAAGCGGCAAGCCGCTGGCCGCACATGTTCATGACGCTGTCGCCGACCTACATGGGCATCGCCCAGGCGGCCTATGATTTCACCATCAAGTATCTGCGCGGCGAATGGCCCGGCCTGCCCCCGGTCAAGCGGCGGATGTTCCCGACGAAGCAGATGGGCGTCGCCCAGATGCAGCTGATGCTGGAACAGACCAAGGCGCTGTGGTTCCAGGCGATCACCGAAGCCGGTCCCGATCCCTCGCGCGAGCAGATGATGCGCGCCTGGGCGGCGCATTATACCGTGATGGAAAACGCCAACGAGATCTGCCAGCTTGCCGTGCGCACCTGCGGAGGACAGTCGATGCTGAAGACCCTGCCCCTGGAGCGGCTTTACCGCGACAGCCGCTGTGGCTCGCTGATGCTGCCCTGGACGGCGGAGATCTGTCTCGACAGAATTGGCCGCGAAAGCCTGTATCTGCCGGGAGAAAGCGACGCGTGACCTCCATCGACAGCTGGATCGAAGCGCATGCCCGCTTCACCCCCGACAAGCCGGCGGTGCTCTTCGACGGCGAGGTCCTGACCTATCGCGAGATGGCGGGGGCGGTCGGCAGGCTGGCCGGCTACCTGCGGTCCGAGCACGGGATCGGTCGCGGCGACCGGTTCGCCTATCTCGGCACCAATGCGCCGGACACGCTGGCGCTTCTGTTCGCCGCCGCCCGGCTCGGAGCCATTCTGGTTCCGCTCAACTGGCGTCTCGCGCCGCCGGAGCTTGCCCATGCGGTAACCGACAGCGGCGCGCGCCTGCTGATCCATCAGCCGGCGTTCGCCGCGGCGGTCGCCGCGATGGCGCAAGACGGCGCGCTGCCGTCTGCCATTTCCGCCGATCCGGGCGACGGCGGTCTGATCCGCATGGCCGCGGAGCATGCGCCGATCCGGCCCGAGGCAACCGCTGGAAGTGCCAGGGATGCGTTGCTTCTGGTCTATACCTCGGGCACGACCGGCCGTCCCAAGGGGGCGGTGCTGACGCAGGCGGCGGTTCAGGCCAATGCGCTCAATGCCATCCACATGCAGGGGCTGACGAGCGAGGACTCCGTCTTGACGGTGCTGCCGATGTTCCACGTCGGCGGGCTGAACATCCAGACCACCCCGGCGCTCTACGTCGGGGCGAGCGTCGTGCTGCATGACCGGTTTCACCCGGACAAGGTGCTGAAGAGCCTTGCCGCCGACCGGCCGAGCCTGACCGTTCTGGTTCCGGCGACGCTGGCCGCGCTGCTGGCCCATCCCGGCTGGCCGGAGGCGGATCTCTCAAGTCTGCGGCTTGTCGCGACCGGATCGTCGGATGTGCCGCATCCCTTGATGCGCGGGTTCATCGAGCGCGGGGTGCCGGTTCTCCAGGTCTATGGCGCGACGGAAACCGGCCCGGTCTCGATCTACCAGCGGCTCGACGACGCGGACGCAGAATTCGGTGCGATCGGACGCGCCGGTCTGCACACATCCGCGCGCATCACCATCGACGGACGGGAAGCAGGCGTCGGCGAGGTCGGCGAGATCGAGCTCAAGGGGCCGAATGTGACCGCCGGCTACTGGAACCGTCCCGAGGCGACGCGCGCGTGTTTTCGCGACGGCTGGTTCCGGACCGGCGATCTGGCCGAAGTCGACGACAACGGCGTCTACTGGTTTCGCGACAGGTTGAAGAACGTGATCATTTCCGGCGGCGAGAACATCTATCCGGCGGAGATCGAGCGGGTCCTGCGCGAATTCCCGGAGGTGCGGGAAGCCGCCGTCGTGGGAGTCGACGATGCACAGTGGGGCGAAACGCCGGTCGCGGTGGTCGTGCCGCTGTCGGACGGCGGTTGCGATCCGCGCGCGCTGCTTGGACAATTCGACGGGCGACTTGCCCGCTACAAGCATCCGAAAGCCCTTGTTTTCGCAACGGCACTTCCGCGCAATGCGCTCGGCAAGATCCAACTGGATAAGGTCCGCAAAATGGCGGAGGATGCCCTTACACGCGAGACCGCACAAAAAAAAGCCTGACAAATCCAGGCAAGCAGAGGGGATTACTCATGAGAAAGCTTTTCGGCGTCCTGGCAACCCTGGCCACCATCGGGGGGGCGGTTGTCGGCACGGCCCTGCCGGCCTCGGCGGAAACCACCTTGCGCGTTTCCAACTGGCTGCCGCCGTCGCATCCGATCGTGCGCGATATCTTGGCCCCCTGGGGCGAGCAGGTGAGCGAGGCCACCGACGGCCGGGTGACGGTGGAGATCATGACCTCGCCGATCGGCAAGCCGCCGGCCCAGTTCGACCTGATCCGCTCCGGCGCCGCCGATGTCGGCTATGGCGTTCACGGCTATACGCCGGGCCGGTTCAAGCTGACGCCGATCGTCGAGGGGCCGTTCCTCTCCGACAGCGCCGAAGCGCTCTCGGTCGCCTACTGGCGGGTGCAGGAGGCCATGCTCGAGGCGGCCGACGAGCACAATGGCGTCAAGCTGCTGACCGTCTTCACCCACGGCCCGGGCATGATCTACACCACCGACACGCCGGTCTCCTCGGTCTCCGATCTCGCGGGCCTGAAGATGCGCATCGGCGGCGGCGTGGTTGCCAAGATCGCCGAGCGGCTCGGCATGGTCGGCGTGCAGGCGCCCTCGCCGCAGGTCTATGAGATCCTCGCCAACGGCGTTGCCGACGGCATCCTGTTTCCGGCCGAATCCGTTCCCTTCTTCCGCATCGACGAGGTGGTGCGCAATGGCGTTTCCGTGCCGGGCGGGCTCTACAACACCTCCTTCTTCGTGGTCATGAACCGGCGCACCTGGGACGGGCTGTCGGAGGAAGACAAGGCCGCCATCGACAGCGTTTCGGGCGAAGCCATGGCGCGGCTCGCGGGCCAGGCCTGGGATGCGGCGGATGCGGCCGGCACCAAGGTGATGAGCGACAAGGGCGTTGCCCTTTCGCAGGCCGATGCGGCGATGACCGCCGAACTTGAGGAAGAGCTGGCCGGCATCGAGCAGGGCTTCCTCGACGCCGCCGCCAAGAGCGGCGTCGACGGCGCGGCCGCGCTGGAAATGCTCAGGGCCGAGATCGCCAAGGCGCAATGACGGGACTGCGTTCCAGCGACGGCGCGGGCGGCGGCCTGCGTCGCCTCGTCGGGGCGGCGGGCCTTGTGCTGCGCCTTGCCGCCTCCCTGCTGCTGTTGACCATGATGATCGTCACCTTCGTCGACGTGCTGGGGCGCGAGGTCTTCTCCGCGCCCCTGCCGGGAGCCTATGAATTGACCGAGGTGCTTCTCGCGCTGGTGATCTTCGTCGGGCTTCCGATCGCCACGGCGCGGCGCGAGCACGTCTCGGTCGACCTGCTGGTCGCCCGCCTGCCGGGCCCGCTGCGGCGCGGGTTCGCGGTGCTTGCGGCGGTGATTACGGCGCTGGTTCTCATGGTGCTGGCGTGGCGTCTGTCCGTCAGCGCCAGCGACTTCACGGCCTATGGCGATGCGACGGTCTATCTCGGCGTTCCGCTCGGCCCGGTGGCCGCGGCCATGGCGGGGTTCACGGCGATCGCCGCGGTGGTCGCCGTCGTCGTCGTCTTCCGGCGCGACTGAGCGCGGCCCGTCC
This sequence comes from Stappia stellulata, assembly GCF_020176715.1. Classification (GTDB taxonomy): domain Bacteria; phylum Pseudomonadota; class Alphaproteobacteria; order Rhizobiales; family Stappiaceae; genus Stappia. Next base: position 38,976 of record NZ_JAIVMF010000008.1, read on the forward strand.
CGTCCCGTCTCCGGCGCCGCCGCCGGACCCTGCCCCTCCCGCACCGGCTTGCGGTGTGTCTGCGACTTGGAAACTGGCGTCATGGAAACCTGGTTGCCCGGCCTCCTGATCCTTATCGTGGTGATGTTCGCCGGCGTTCCCATCGCCATGGCGATGGCGGCGGTCGGCGGTCTCGGCCTCGCCGCGATGCTCGGCATCGGCCCGGCGCTTGCCATCGTCGGCCAGACGACCTTCGACACCGGCCTGTCCTATTCGCTCTCCGTGGTGCCGCTCTTCGTGCTGATGGGAAATCTGGTGACGCGGGCGGGCCTGTCGGACGAACTCTATGCCGCCTGCCATGCCTGGCTCGGCCACCGCCGGGGCGGGCTGGCGATGGCGACGGCGGTCGCCTGCGGCGGCTTTTCGGCCGTTTGCGGCTCGTCGCTTGCCACCGCCGCCACCATGGGCAAGGTGGCGCTGCCGCAGATGCGCCGCTACCGCTACGACGACGGGCTGGCGAGCGGCGTCATCGCTGCCGGCGGCACGCTTGGCATTCTCATTCCGCCGAGCGTCATTCTCGTTCTTTACGGGGTCACGGCGCAGCAGGACATCGCGCGGCTCTTCATCGCCGGCATCGTGCCCGGCATTCTCGGCATCCTGGGATATATGGCGGCGGTGCGCATCACCTGCTGGCGCAATCCGGCCGCCGGACCGCCGGCCGAGCGCATGCCCTATGCCGCCCGTTTCAAGGCGCTTTGGGGCGTGTCCGGGATCGTCGGACTGTTCGTTCTGGTGATCGGGGGCATCTACACCGGCGCCTTCACCGCGACCGAGGCGGCCGGCATCGGCGCCAGCGGCGCCTTCGTCATCGCCCTTTTCCGCGGTCGGCTGACGCTGCGCAGCCTGCTGGAAACGCTCGCCGATACCGCCGCCACGACGACCATGATGTTCATGGTGTTGATTGGCGCGCTGATCTTTTCCAATTTCGTCAATATCGCCGGCCTGCCGTCGGCGCTTGCCGGCTTCGCGCGCGCCTCCGAGCTTCCCGCACCGGTGATCCTCGGATGCATCCTGCTGGTCTATCTCTGTCTCGGCATGGTGCTGGAAAGCCTGTCCATGGTGCTCCTGACCGTGCCGATCTTCGCGCCGGTGATGGCAGCGCTCGGCTACGACCTGGTGTGGTTCGGCATCGTCGTCGTCGTGGTCACCGAAATCAGCCTGATCACACCGCCGGTGGGGTTGAATGTCTTCGTGCTGAAATCCGTTCTGCCGGATGTGCCGCTTTCGACGATCTTTCGCGGCGTGCTGCCGTTCGTGGCGGCGGATATCGTCCGGCTGGCGCTCATCGTCGTGGTGCCCGGGCTGGTGCTCTTCCTGCCCGACCTGATGCGCTAGGCAGAAGTCTTACACGAGTATTTACCTTACCGTTGCGTCGGGTTTGTATTTTTACGCCGGTTAACTGAATCCTCGTCTTTGCCATCTCAAATCGACCGATAACAAAACGCAATCAAGATCCAACGAGGTCGACTGTGCAAACCCTCGCCAGCATCAAGGCACTCAGCCTTGCCGCCACTCCCGACGATCGCCGCACCCTGGTGCTTGCCATCACGCAGGCGTTCGACGCCGTTCAAAAAGCTCCGTCCGACGATGAAAACGCCCTTTTTTGCGAGGTGGTCGGACGCATTCTCGACCAGCTCACGGAGAGCGTGCGCGCGGAAGTGGCGCAGAAGCTGGCGCCGATGGAGCGAACGCCGGAAGCGCTCGCCTTCAAGATGGCCAGCGACGAGTCCATCGCCGTTGCCGGTCCGGTGCTCGAACAGTCGACCAAGCTCACCGACGCGCAACTTGTCGAGATCGCGGAAAATCGCGACGACAGTTATCGCATGGCGATTGCCAAGCGCGAGAGCGTTTCGGAGGCGGTGACGGATGTGATCGTCGAGAAGAGCGGGCGCGAGGTTCTCCAGGCGATTTCGGGGAACCGCGGCGCCGCCTTTTCGCAAAAGGGCGTCGGCGTGCTGCTTGAGCGCGGGGGCGAGGACGCCACCGTGCAGCAGAACCTTCTGGCGCGCTCGCGCGACGACGGAAGCATGGCCGGCAAGATCCGCAATGCCCTCACCGAAGGCCTGCGCAAGAAGCTCGGCGACTTCGTCACGCAACTGCCGGCGGAGGAAATGGATCACGCGGTGGAGATCGCCCAGCAGGCCTATATGGCCGAAAAGGGCGTGGCGCGCCGCGCGCGTATGGCACGCAAGCTGATGCTCGACGAGATCAACGCCGGCAAGATGCAGGTGGACGAGGCGGTCACCCAACTGTCGCGCGAGAAGCGGATCGACGATCTCGGCTGGCTCGCGGCGCAGATCCTGCAGATCCCTGAGACGATCGCCCAGGGGGCCTTCAATGCGGTCGCCGTCGATACCGCCGTCATTCTCGGCCGGGCGCTGGGGGTGAGCGAGAGGACCTTCCAGCTGGTCGCGACCGCGCGTCGACAGGTGCTGTCGCTGCCGCCGGAAAGCGAGGCGGCGGCGCTCCAGGAATTCTCCGCCCTCAGCCAGATGGAAGCCAGCCGCGCCATCCGCCTGCTGAAGATGCGCTGACCGGCGGCGCGCGCGAACGATCCGACCTTGACCCGAACGGGGGTTCTGCGCCATTGAAGGACGCGGAGCCGTCTTGCCTGGCGAACCGCCCGCTGCCCGTCCCGGGACGGCCTCGGGTCCAGGGCAGACGGATCATCAGGGATCCTTCAGCGGCAGGGCCTTTTTCAAATGTCGAATGCCGACACATGCGGACACGATGTCGCCGGGCGGACAATGCCCTGGCGCCGCGTCATCATGTGCGATCGTCGGCGCCTGCCCTCCCGTTTCCATGCCCGGCTGAGCGCCGTCATCGGACTGGACGATCTCGGCTGACACGGCCCCGAGTTCGCCGCGCGCCGACGCGCCGGCCCCCCGCAAGTTTTTCAAGGAGAGACGGATGAGCACGTCGAGAACCCTCTACGACAAGATCTGGGACGACCATGTGGTCGATACGCAGGAAGACGGTACCAGCCTGCTCTATATCGATCGCCATCTCGTGCATGAGGTGACCAGCCCGCAGGCCTTCGAGGGCCTGCGCATGACCGGCCGTCAGGTGCGCCAGCCGGGCAAGACGCTCGCGGTTGTCGATCACAATGTGCCGACGACCGACCGCAGCCACGGCATCGACGACCCGGAATCGGCGCTGCAGGTCGACACGCTCGCGAAGAATGCCGGCGCCTTCGGCATCGAGTATTACAGCGAGACGGACAACCGCCAGGGCATCGTGCATATCGTCGGTCCCGAGCAGGGCTTCACCCTGCCGGGCATGACCATCGTGTGCGGCGACAGCCACACCTCGACCCATGGCGCCTTCGGCGCGCTGGCGCATGGCATCGGCACCTCGGAGGTCGAGCATGTGCTCGCCACCCAGACGCTGATCCAGAAGAAGGCCAAGAACATGCGGGTCACCGTCGACGGCGAGCTGCCGGACGGCGTGACGGCCAAGGACATCATTCTCGCCATCATCGGCGAGATCGGCACCGCCGGCGGCACCGGCCATGTGATCGAATACGCGGGCGAGGCCATTCGCGCGCTGTCGGTCGAAGGGCGGATGACCGTCTGCAACATGTCGATCGAGGCGGGCGCGCGCGCCGGCCTGATCGCGCCGGACGAGAAGACCTTCGCCTACATCAAGGATCGCCCCAAGGCGCCGAAGGGTGCGGCCTGGGATCAGGCGGTCGCCTACTGGAAGACGCTGTTCACCGACGAAGGCGCGCATTTCGACAAGGAAATCCGTCTCGACGCGGCCAACCTCCCGCCGATCGTCACCTGGGGCTCCAGCCCCGAGGACGTGGTGTCGGTGACCGGCAGCGTGCCGGACCCGGACGAGATCGCCGACGAGAACCGCAAGTCCTCCAAGAAGCGCGCGCTGCAGTACATGGGCCTGGAAGCGGGAACGCCGATCACGGACATCACGCTCGACCGCGTGTTCATTGGCTCCTGCACCAACGGTCGCATCGAGGATCTGCGCGCCGCCGCCGAGGTCGTGCGCGGCCACAAGGTGGCGGACACGGTCAGCGCCATGGTGGTTCCCGGATCCGGCCTGGTGAAGGCGCAGGCCGAGGCCGAGGGCCTTGATGCGATCTTCAAGGAAGCCGGCTTCGAATGGCGCGAGCCCGGCTGTTCGATGTGTCTTGCCATGAACGCCGACAAGCTGGCGCCGGGCGAACGCTGCGCCTCCACCTCGAACCGCAACTTCGAGGGCCGTCAGGGCTTCAAGGGCCGCACCCATCTGGTGTCGCCGGCGATGGCGGCGGCCGCGGCGATCGCCGGTCACTTCGTCGACATCCGCGACTGGCCGAAAGGCTGACGTAGCGTCAAAAAACCGCGCGCGACGCCCGTTCGCGCGCGGTTATCTGCTTCACAAGACTGTCACTGTCGCTCTACACTATGCCGGCATCGGGGCGCGCCGAGGCGCTGCTCCCGTTCTTGAACGGCACGAGGAGCGAAGGTGTGAACGTCGCTATCTCTCCAGGGGCTCATCCGGCCCTTGTTTTGAATGCGGACTACCGGCCACTTGCCTATTATCCGCTGTCGCTCTGGGGGTGGCAGGACGCGGTGAAAGCCGTGTTTCTCGATCGGGTGAACATTGTCTCCGAATATGATGTCATCGTTCGAAGTCCGAGCAGCGAATTCCGGCTTCCCAGCGTCGTCTCCCTGAAAAGCTACATCAAACCAAACCGCTATCCCGCCTTTACCCGTTTCAATGTTTTCCTGCGCGACCGGTTCCAGTGCCAGTATTGCGGCGCCCGAGAGGAACTGACCTTCGACCATCTCGTGCCCCGGTCGAGCGGTGGCCAGACCACCTGGCAGAATGTGATAACCGCCTGCTCGCCCTGCAATCTGCGCAAGGCCAACAAGTCCTGCGAGGACATCGGCATGTGGCCGTTTCACATGCCGTTCGCGCCGAGCGTGCAGGACCTGCACAACAACGGCCGGCAGTTTCCGCCGAACTATCTCCACGACAGTTGGCTCGACTTTCTCTACTGGGACACCGAACTGGAACCGTGAGCGACAATCCGTCCGGGTTTCGCAGGTCGGGTTAACGGTCCGTTTATCCTGTGGGCAGATACCCCGCTGCCTGCACGGCCGCGTTAACCGGGCCAAAGCCTTTTCTCGCGCAATCTTGTCGCAAAAGGACGTCGAACGACGGCGCCGCTGGAGTGCGTGAGATGACAGGCTGGAAGTTCAACGCGAAAACCGCGCGGTTGCGTGCCTTTGCAGAGGATCGTGCGGGCGCGATCCTGCCGCTTTTCGCCATGGTGCTGGTCTTCGTGATCGTGGCCGCCGGGGCCGGGATCGATTTCGCCCGCGCCGTCAACCAGCGCCAGTCTCTGGCGCGCGGCCTCGACGCGGCGATGCTGGCTGTCGCCCGCGAATTGTCGATCCGCAACATGTCGGAAGGCGAGATCCGGACCTTTCTCGACGAGAATTACGCCGCCTATTTCGGCGCGAACGGTGAGGGTTCCAGTGTCGCCGGCGCCACCGTGACGATCGAGGAGCCGCAGATCAACACGCAGACCCGCCAGATCGCGGTGGCGGCAAGCGCCAGCGTCCCGACCTTTTTCATCGGATTGGGGGGCCTTGGGCCGGAAAAGCTCGACGTGTCCGTCAATGCGCAGGCGGTCTATCCCAAGAGCGTGGAGGCGGCGCTGGTGCTCGATGTGACCGGATCGATGGGCGGCTCCAAGATCCGGGCGCTGCGCGATGCGGCGGCTGCCTTCGTCAACACGCTGGTGCCGCCGGATTCCGCCGACGCCAACGAAAAGGTCCGCATCGCCGTCATTCCCTATGCCTCGGGGGTGAATATCGGCTCCACGCGGGCAACCAAGGCGACCGGTGGATGGAATAGATCGCGCAGGTCATTCGAGTATTGCGTGACCGAGCGCGGCGGCGCGCAGGCCTATACGGATGACAGCTATACAACGGCGGTTGTTGGACCCGGTACCGTTCGCAGCGGCAACAAGCGCGGCTACTACAAGAGCGGCAACAGGGTTCGCAGCAGTTCCGGATTTGTGTGCCCAAACGCGAAGCTCGTTCCGCTGACGCTCGACCCGGGGTCGTCCTCGAAAAGCGGGACGCCTCTTCACACGATCGCAAACCTGAATGCGTCGGGAAACACTGCCGGCCAGACCGGCGTTGCCTGGGGGTGGTACACGCTCTCCAGCCGCTGGTCGGGACTTTGGCCGAACGAAAGCCGTCCGGCGCCTGAATCCGACGAGCGCGTGTTGAAATACATGCTCCTGATGACGGACGGCGAATTCAACACCTACTTCCAGCCCGCGCGCGTTCGCGGCGTGGACTATGACTGGCTGGCACATACGGGCGGGTCGGAATCCACCAATCGCGCGATCCGCTTGTGTGAGGAAGCAAAGGACAGCGGCATCAAGATCATCACCGTGGGCTTCCAGATCGGCGGCAATTCGAATGCCAAGAAGGTCATGGAAAAGTGTGCCTCGACGCCGTCGGACTATTATCTCGCCGATGACGACGACGAGCTGATCGAGCGTTTTTCGGCCATCGCCAACCAGATCAAGACGACCTATCTGGCGCGCTGAGCTTGCGCCGGCGAGCGTTGTTGTCTCTCGGTCTTCTGTCAGGAAAATTCCACCTCACCCGAAAAAAGCGGGTGTGTGGCGAAGCGGTGCACTGCCGTCCTGGTCTCAGGCCGTCACCCCGGGCAAGGCGAAGCCGCGACCCGGGGCCTATTCGTTCCCAGAGCGGCGGCTATAGGAGTGCTGCGGCTGCGTGGCGGCCCTGTGGCGACTGGTGGAGCGCCTCGCCCCTGCCGGGGGTGCCAATGGATCCCCGCTCGGGGGCGGGGATGACGACTGCGAGGGAGACAGCGGCCCGCACAACAGCAGCGGCTTTGAAGGATGACCGGTCTTCAGCAATCTCTGCGATCATCTTCAGCGCCGGGGCCTTGCGGTCCCGGCGTTTGCTGTTCGGTTCGACTTGGTCCGTCAGCCGCCGTCAGGACGGGCGGTTCTGACGGTTCTCGATCAGGTCGTCGACCACGGCGGGGTCGGCGAGCGTCGAGGTGTCGCCCAGGTTCTCGAAGCTGTCCTCGGCGATCTTGCGCAGGATGCGGCGCATGATCTTGCCCGAGCGGGTCTTGGGCAGGCCCGGTGCGAACTGGATGAGGTCCGGCGAGGCGATCGGGCCGATTTCATTGCGCACCCAGGTGCGCAGTTCCTTGGCAAGCTCCTCGCTCGGCTCCTCGCCGGCCATCAGCGTCACATAGACGTAGATGCCCTGGCCCTTGAGATCATGCGGATAGCCGACCACGGCGGCCTCGGAGACCTTGGGATGGGCGACGAGCGCGGATTCGACTTCCGCCGTGCCCATGCGGTGGCCCGAGACGTTGATCACGTCGTCGACACGGCCGGTGATCCAGTAGTAGCCGTCCGCGTCGCGGCGGCAGCCGTCACCGGTGAAATACATCCCCTTGTAGGCGGAGAAATAGGTCTGCACGAAGCGCTCGTGGTCGCCGTAGACCGTGCGCATCTGGCCCGGCCAGCTGTCGAGCAGCACCAGGTTTCCTTCCGTGGCGCCCTCCAGGATCTTGCCTTCCGCGTCGACCAGCGCCGGCTGGACGCCGAAGAAGGGCCGCGTCGCGGAGCCCGGCTTGAGGTCGGTGGCGCCGGGAAGCGGCGTGATCAGGATGCCGCCGGTTTCCGTCTGCCACCATGTGTCGACGATGGGGCAGCGGCCCTCGCCGACGATGTCGTAATACCACTGCCAGGCTTCCGGATTGATCGGCTCGCCGACCGATCCGAGAATGCGAAGCGACTTGCGCGAGGTCTTGGTGACATGGTCCGGACCCGCGCCCATCAGCGAGCGGATCGCGGTCGGCGCGGTGTAGAAGATCGACACCTTGTGCTTGTCGACCACCTCCCAGAACCGGGCCGGCGAGGGATAGGTCGGCACGCCCTCGAACATCAGCGTGGTCGCGCCATTAGCGAGCGGGCCGTAGACGATGTAGGAGTGACCGGTCACCCAGCCCACATCCGCCGTGCACCAGTAGACGTCGTCGTCCTTGCAGTCGAAGACATATTGATGCGTCATCGAGGCATAGACGAGATAGCCGCCGGAGGTGTGCAGCACGCCCTTGGGCTGGCCCGTGGAGCCTGAGGTGTAGAGGATGAACAGCGGATCTTCCGCGTTCATTTCCACCGGCGCGCAATGGTCGGAGACCCGGTCGGCTTCCTCGTGGTACCAGACGTCGCGGCCGTCCTTCATCGAGACGTTGCCGCCGGTACGCTTGACGACGATGACCTTGTCGACGTCGAGGCCCTCGACCGCCTTGTCGACATTGGCCTTGAGCGCCACCTTGCGGCCGCCGCGCAGGCCTTCGTCGGCGGTGATCACCACCTTGCTGTCGCAGCCGGTGATGCGCTGGGCGAGGCTGTCGGGCGAGAAGCCGCCGAAGACGATGGAATGCACCGCGCCGACGCGGGCGCAGGCGAGCATCGCATAGGCTGCTTCCGGGATCATCGGCAGATAGAGGGTGACGCGGTCGCCCTTCTTCACGCCCATGGCATGCAGCACATTGGCGAATTTGTTCACCTCGTGATGCAGTTCCTTGTAGGTGATGATCTTGTGTTCGGACGGATCGTCGCCTTCCCAGATGATCGCCGGCTTGTCGCCGCGCGTCGCCACATGGCGGTCGACGCAGTTGGCGGAGACGTTGAGCGTGCCGTCCTCGAACCATTTGATCGACACGTTGTGCGGATCGTAGGAGGTGTTCTTGACCTTGGAGTAGGGCTTGATCCAGTCGATGCGCTTGCCGTGCTCGGCCCAGAAGCCCTCCGGATCGCTCACCGAGGCCTTGTACATTTCCTGGTACTTGGCGTTGTCGACAAGCGCCGTGGCGGCGATGTCCGCCGGAACCGGATAGAGATTTTCGGACATACGGACCCTCCCAAAATGACATTTGTCCCGCACTTGCGCACATGCGGTGCTTGCGAATGCCGCGCATTATGGGGATGAGGGGCCGGGCCGTCCACTGGGCTGCAGTCGTTCTTTCGTAGGCTCGGGAGGAACCCGTAAGCCTTTGGAACGAAAAGCGCGGAAAACCGGGTTCAGCCGATGGCGCCGATCACCGCACCCTGGACGAGGAGAACCGCCAGCCAGTGGCCCCCGTCGATCAGGGTCAGCGACCAGGGCTGCCCCTGAAAGCGGTGATTGACGATCAGGCTGGTGGCGATCAGTCCAACCCAGACGAGGCTTGCCGACAGCAGGCCGTTGGCGACCGTCACCGGACCGGCGTGATAGATCAGGCCGGCGAAGACGAAGGCCATCAGCAGCTGACAGAGAAAGGTGCCGGCGAAGAGCAGCGCTGAGGGGCGCGTCTGCTCCTTGGTCAGCCCGGCCGCGCGCATCCACAGCTTGCCGAGCACCCCGTACCAGGCCGCGCCGGCGACGAAGGAGGCGACGCCCGCAGCAAGCACCGCCAGCAGGTTGATCCCGTCGAACATCATGGCGCGTCTCCCCTCGCTCATCCGTGTGCAACCTATAGCGCAAACCGCCCGCCGGGGAAGGTCGCAGTCAGCCTCAGCCCGCCATTTCCCGTTGGACAAGGCCGCCGGGTGCAAGCATGCCCGCGCGGTCTCAGCCGGCGGCTTCGATTTTTCGCAGTCCGCCGCGCGCAAGCATGCCCGCGCGGTCTCAGCCGGCGGCTTCGGTTTTTCGTAGTCCGCCGCGTGCAAGCATGCCCGTGCGGCCTCAGCCGGCGGTTTCGGTTTTTTGCAGTCCGCCGGGTGCAAGCATGCCCGCGCGGTCTCAGCCGGTGGTTTCGGTTTTTCGCAGTCCACCGGGTGCAAGCATGCCCGCGCGGTCTCAGCCGGCGGCTTCGGTTTTTCGCAGTCCGCCGGGTGCAAGCATGCCCGCGCGGTCTCAGCCGGTGGCTTTGGTTTTTTGCAGTCCGCCGCGCGCAAGCAGGAAAGCCAGCACCGCGTCGACGCCGCTGCCGGTCTTGACGTTGGTGAAGACGAAGGGACGCTCGCGGCGCATCATGCGGGCATCGCGGTCCATCACCTCGAGCGAGGCGCCGACCAGCGGCGCGAGATCGGTCTTGTTGATGACCAGAAGGTCGGAGCGGGTGATGCCGGGGCCGCCTTTTCGCGGGATCTTGTCGCCGGCGGAGACGTCGATCACGTAGATCGTCAGATCCGCAAGCTCGGGCGAGAAGGTCGCGGAGAGATTGTCGCCGCCGGATTCAATCAGGATCAGGTCGAGCGCGGGAAAGGCCGCTTCCAGATCGGCGACCGCGGCGAGGTTGATCGAGGCATCCTCGCGGATCGCGGTGTGCGGGCAGCCGCCGGTCTCGACGCCGCGGATGCGGGCGGCGTCGAGCGCGCCGGAACGGGTCAGGAACTCCGCGTCTTCCTTGGTGTAAATGTCGTTGGTGATCGCCGCGATCTCGAAATCGTCGCGCAGCAGCTTGCACAGCGCATCCATCAGCGCCGTCTTGCCAGAGCCGACGGGGCCGCCGATGCCGACGCGCAAGGGTCCGTTCGGGGATGTCATCTAGAAACTCCAGATCACGAGAAGCGAAAACCCGCCGCCAAGAAGGAGGCAGAGCGGTGAAAAATATTTGCGGTCGAGGCCGCGAAACGGCTCTTCGGGGAAAACGCTGGCGAAGCGCTGTGTGAAGCCTGCAAGACCGCGCAGCAGAAACACGAGCGCGAAGGTTGCGGCGGCGAACAGGGCGAGCGTTGCGATCCGGTCAGGCAGGAGCGCCCGGTGGGTCAACAGCCATGGCAGCGCGGCGCCTGCGAGAACGGCGCCGGCAACGGCGAAACAGGCGGCGGGCGCGGGCATGTGCGAAATGTCGCGCTCACCGACGACCGTTCTGGCAAGGCGGACCTCGTCCGCTATCGGCCACCATACCCGCAGCCCCCACAAGGCATGCAGCAGGGCGATGCCCAAAAGGATGACGGACAGGGCGACGGCAAGAATGCTCATGAGCGAAACAGCCGCGTGTACTGGGTTTCGTGGTTCATCGAGGCGATGTCGGCGAGAAAAGCGCAGCCGCCGATGTCGTCGAGTCCGCTGTCCAGCGCGCCTTCGGCTAGGGCGGCGATGGCCGGGCCGAGCGCCTGGATCACGCGCTGGCCGTCGGTCTGGCCAAGCGGCACCGCGCGCACGGCCGCCGACACCAGATTGGCGGTAAAGGCATGCAGATAGGCGCCGACCATCGGGGCGGCGGGCATCGCATGGGCGCTTGCGGCAAGCGCCACGGCGAGCGGATAGCTCCAGCCGCCGCGCGCGATCGCCTCGGGGGCGTCGGTCAGGTCGCGAAAGAGGAGCGCCGCCGCAGATCCGTTCGCCGGCTGCCAGGCATCGCGCACGGCCGCGATGAAGGCGCCGCCCTGGGCGCTTGCCTCCAGGAACCGTTCGGCGGAGGGCTGCAGGGCGAGCGAGAGTTCGAGCAGGTCAAGAAAGGCGCGTTTGTCGCCGGCGGTCGCGGCATCCATGGCACGGGCGAGCAGGATGGCATCCGAGCGACCGGCGCCATGGTGCAGGATATCCGCGAGCCAGGCCGTGAGGCTTGCCGCATCCGTCACGGTACCGTCCTCAACGGCCCATTCCAGCCCGTGGCTGTAGGTATAGGCACCGACCGGAAAGGCCGGCGACATCCACGCGAGCAGCGCATGCAGCGCGTCCGGCGACAGGGCGGCGTTAGTGGTCATGAAGATGGGGATGCCCGTGCGCGTGCCCGTGGTCATGCGCGTGGTCGTGGCCGTGATCGTGGGAATGGTCATGGCCGCGCACCGTGCCGTGGCCATAGGCGCCGCCTTCCGGGTCGAAGGGTGCGCTCAAAACGCTCATGCGGCCGCCGAGGCGGGTCACGAGGTCCTCTATGACGTGATCGCGGCGGATGCGCAGCGCGCCGGGCACGAGCTGTGTCGGCAGGTGGCGGTTGCCCAGATGCCAGGCGATCCGGATGAGCGCGTCGGTCGTCTCCGCCTCGATCTCCACCAGCTCCTCGGCGGCGGCGAGGATCGCGACGATGCGCCCGTCCTCCAGCTTCAAGCCATCGCCATGGCGCAGCTGGACGGCCTTCGGCAGGTCGAGCAGCACCTGGGTTCCGCGCGCGCCATCAAGCACCGCGCGGCGCCGGTGGCGGTCTTCCCGGTCGAGCACGACGCTGTCGTCGGGCGCGCCCTCCCAGCTTCCGGCCGGCAGGATTTCGGTGACAGGGATCATGTTTCGGCATCCTTGCCGCGCAGAAGGGCGGCCTTGAAGGCCGGACGCGCCGTCACGCGGTCGAAATATCCGGCGACGGGTCCGCTCTCCGGCACGTCGAACTTGGCCGCCCGGGCCCAGCCGGCGGCATGGCCGAGCAGGATGTCGGGAACGGTGAATGTCTCGCCCATGACAAAGGGCCCGTCGCCGATCGTGACCTCGAGCCGCTGCATTGCGGTTGCGAATTCCGCCGCGCAGACGCGCTTGATCTCCGGCACGCGCAGCTCTTCGGGGTGGATGAAGCTGTTCTTGGCCGCGGTCCACAGCGCGCCTTCCACCTCGTCGACGGTGAATTGCGTGACGGCGTCCTGATGCGCGCGCTCCGGCGTGCCGGCGGGATAGGTCAACGCGCCGTGCTTGTCGGCGAGATACTGGCAGATCGCGACGGAATCGGTGAGCACATGGTCCCCGTCCTTCAGCACCGGCACCTTGCCGAGCGGATTGAGGGCGAGGACCTCCGGACTTTGCGGCATGGCCGGCACCAGCTCGTAGTCCTGGCCAAGCTCCTCGAGCGTCCACATCACCCGCATCGCGCGTGTGCGCGGAAAGCCGATCACCGTGTACATGTCGTCTCCCTCCCGATCCCCGGTTGTGTCGCGCGGATCTTAAAACAGGAAATAGCGCTGGGCCATGGGAAGCGTTTCCGCCGGCTCGCAGGTGAGGAGTTCGCCGTCGGCGCGGACCTCGTAGGTTTCCGGATCGACCTCGATATGCGGCACGGCGTCGTTGAGCACCATCGAGGCCTTTGAAATGCTGCCGCGCGTGTTGGCGACGGGAAGCACCAGCCGGTCGAGCCCGAGCTTGCTCTTGATGCCATTGTCGAAGGCTGCCTGCGACACGAAGGTTACCGAGGAGGCGGTCATCGCGCGCCCGTAGGCGCCGAACATCGGCCGGTAGTGTACCGGCTGGGGCGTGGGGATCGAGGCATTGGGGTCGCCCATCGGGGCGGCGGCGATGGTGCCGAGTTTCAAGACCAGATCCGGCTTGACGCCGAAGAAGGCCGGGTCCCAGAGCACCAGGTCGGCAAGCTTGCCCACCTCGACCGAACCGATGTGGTCGGCGAGGCCATGGGCGATGGCCGGATTGATCGTCACCTTGGAGATGTAGCGGCGCACCCGCAGATTGTCGTTGGCGCCGGTCTCGCCGGCGAGACGTCCGCGCTGGACCTTCATCTTGTGGGCGGTCTGGAAGGTGCGGATGATCACCTCGCCGACGCGGCCCATTGCCTGGCTGTCCGAGGCGATGATCGAGAAGGCGCCCATGTCGTGGAGAATGTCCTCCGCCGCGATGGTCTCGCGCCGGATCCGGCTTTCGGCAAAGGCGACGTCCTCGGGGATCGAGCTGTCGAGATGGTGGCACACCATCAGCATGTCGAGATGCTCGTCGATGGTGTTGACCGTATAGGGCCGCGTCGGATTGGTGGAGGAGGGGATGACGTTCGCCTCGCCGCACAGCTTGATGATGTCGGGCGCATGGCCGCCGCCGGCACCCTCGGTGTGGAAGGCGTGGATGGTGCGGCCCTTGAAGGCGGCGGTGGTGTTTTCCACGAAGCCGGATTCGTTCAGCGTGTCGGTGTGGATCATCACCTGGATGTCATAGGCATCGGCGACCGACAGGCAGCAGTCGATCGCGGCCGGCGTCGTGCCCCAGTCCTCGTGCAGTTTCAGCGCGCAGGCGCCGGCGAGCACCTGTTCCTCAAGGGCGGCGGGAAGGGCCGCGTTGCCCTTGCCGGCGAAGGCGAGGTTCATCGGGAAGGCCTCGGCCGCCTGCAGCATGCGCTCGATATGCCAGGGGCCGGGTGTGCAGGTCGTGGCGTTGGTGCCGGTCGCCGGCCCCGTGCCGCCGCCGAGCATGGTGGTGACGCCGGAGGTGAGCGCTTCCTCGATCTGCTGCGGGCAGATGAAGTGGATGTGCACGTCGAGCGCGCCGGCGGTGACGATCTTGCCTTCGGCGGCGATCGCCTCCGTGCCCGGTCCGATGACGATGTCCACGCCCGGCTGGACGTCCGGGTTGCCGGCCTTGCCGATGGCGGCGATGCGGCCGTCCTTCAGCCCGATGTCGGCCTTGTAGATGCCGGTGTGATCGACGATCAGCGCATTGGTGATCACCGTGTCGACCGCGCCTTGCGCGCGGGTGCGCTGCGACTGGCCCATGCCGTCCCGGATCACCTTGCCGCCGCCGAATTTCACCTCGTCGCCATAGACGGTGAAATCCTTCTCCACCTCGATGATCAGGTCGGTGTCGGCAAGGCGGATCCTGTCGCCGGTTGTGGGGCCGAACATGTCGGCATAGGCGGCGCGCGACAATTTATAGGGCATCGGGGTCTCCAGACGGTGCGGCGCGGGTCAGGGCAAGGCTCAGTTGCCGAGCCCGCTCGCCAGATCATCGAGTTCGCGGGTGCGTTGACCGGTGAGATCGGCGCGGCACTGGTAGATCAGCATGGGTTCCATCGACCCGCCACGGGCCTGGAAGCCATAGGCGGCACAGGCGGCGTCGCGGTAGGGGATCCAGGCGCGCTGGGCGTCGCGCAGGGCCTTTGCCGCGCCGGCAAGCGCCGGACTGTCGGCAAGATCCGCGTCCATCTGTTTCATTGCCGCCATCGCCCGGCCATAGGCGGCGTTCAGCTCCGCGTCCGCCGCCTGCCAGTCCTGTTCCGCGCAATAGGTCATTTCCATCTGCGTGACGGGATCGGAGCAATCCACGTCCTGCGCCAGTCCGCTGACGGGAGCGAGGAGCGCGAGCAGGCAAACGGCATGGGAAATCCGGCGGATCATGCGTGTCATAGCGGCCCCATCACCCTGGCGTTGAAGCCGTAGACCGTCCGGTCTCCGACGAAGGGAATGAGCGTGACGGAGCGCGTCTGGCCCGGCTCGAAGCGGATGGCGGTTCCCGCCGGAATATCGAGGCGCAACCCGCGCGCGGCCGCCCGGTCGAAGGCAAGCGCCGGATTGGTCTCGGCGAAATGATAGTGCGAGCCGACCTGCACCGGCCGGTCGCCGGTGTTGGCGACGTCGATTTCAAGCGTGGGCCGTCCGGCGTTCAGCTCGATCTCGCCGTCGGCGGGGAAGATTTCTCCGGGGATCATGGCGGCGCCCTCAGCGGATCGGTTGGTGGACGGTGACGAGCTTGGTGCCGTCGGGAAAGGTCGCCTCGACCTGGACGTCGTGGATCATCTCGGCGACGCCCTCCATCACCTGGTCGCGCGTCAGCACCGAGGCGCCGGCGCTCATCATCTCCGCGACGCTGCGCCCGTCGCGCGCGCCCTCGACGACGAAGTCGGTGATCAGGGCGATGGCCTCGGGGTGGTTGAGCTTGACGCCCCGTTGCAGCCGCTTGCGCGCCACCTCGGCGGCCATCGCCACCAGCAGCTTGTCCTTTTCCCGCGGTGTCAGTTTCATGTGGCGGTCCCCAAACCCTTGTCCTGTCGTGAAGCCGGCGAAACGGCGTGTCCTGCACTGTCTAGCAATACCATGTGCGCGGCAGCCGCGCGCCCCGCCAGGCCTCCAGCAACCCCATCAGCCCGGCCCGCAGGATCTGTCCGTTTTCGGCGACAAGGCGGAAGATGAGCAAGCCGCTGCGCGCGCTGACGCCGGCGCTGAGGCCGTCGCGGCGAATGTCGCCGACCGCGGTCCTGGCCGCGTCGATGTCGCCTTCCGCATCCTCGCGGCAGTCCACCAGCGTTGCGAAGGCGCGGCCGCCCGCCGCCGTCGCCGAGCCGGACAGGATATCCGTCGCATCGCCGCTGATGCGGGTCTCGTCGGCGAAGACCAGCTGCCCGTTGCGGCGGATGCGCCAGCGGTCGCGGAAGGAGACGGCGTGGACATCCTCGCCCATGGCCTCGCGGCCGAGCACGACGCTTTCAACCGCCAGAAGGCGGGCGTTTCCCTCAAGATCGACGGTGAGCGCGCGGGTCAGGGCCGCCTCGTCGAAAAGGATCGTTTCCTGCGGCAGCCATTCGACCAGGCCGCCGGCATCCACCCGGATCGCGCCCTGGACATCGGCCGGGCCCTCCTGGCTGCGATAGATGCGCTCAGCCGCCTGTGTCGTGATCACGGCGTGGGCGTCTTCGCCGGCTTGCGCCTCATACTCCAGCCGGTCGCCGCCGGTGAGGCCGCCTGCTGTGTTGAGAAACACCGCCACGGGAGCCTCGCCGTGGACCTTGGGGAGGCGCACCTTGGCCGAGCCGCTCTGGTCGAGATCGCGCAGCCGCACCGTCTCGCCCGCCCGCTCGAACCGCACCCGGGCCCGGCCGGTGACCCGTTGCAGGCCGAGGGAGGGTGCGGGGGCGGAAAAGGCGGGGTCAATCGTCATCGATGGGGTGTCCGTCGTCCTGGGAACCTGCGGTGTCGGGCAGAACACATGGCGTGCCATCCCGCTGCCGTTTTCCGGAAGCGAAGCAAGACAGGGGCCAATCGGATCGCGCGCGGCGGCGAGGGCCTCGAGCAGGCATGATCCCGGTGCGGGGCGATCCGCTCGATGCGGCAAGTTCGGGGCCGTGAGCGCGGCGCATGCCTCCCGATTGCCGTAATTTTGGGCAATTGCCCTGTTTGAGGTCGATTTCGGCGGGGTGCATGGCGGGCCAAGGCATGTGGTCTTTGCATTTGGGCGGCGCGTTCGGTTAGATACCGCCCTGGAGGGTCGACGGCCTATCGAAGACGGAAGGCACGACATGTTTCGATCAGTTGTTGCTGCGCTGCTCGCGCCGGTTCGGCCGGTGCGGTCATTCGCCTTGTGGGCGGGGCTTGCGATGCTTGCGCTTCCCGCGGCTCCGGCGCGCGCCGACATCGGCGCCTGGATCGTCGTCGACATGGAGAGCGGCGCGGTGCTCGACCAGAAGCAGGCGCTGCGCCAGTGGTACCCCGCCTCCATCACCAAGCTGATGACCGCCTATCTCACCTTCAAGGCGATCCGCGACGGGCGGGCGACGCCGCAGTCGGCGGTGACGATCAGCGCGAATGCCCATGCCGAACCGCCCAGCAAAATGGGCTTCAAGCCGGGCACGCGGATCTCGCTGGAAAGCGCGCTGAAGATGCTGATCGTGAAGTCGGCGAATGATGTCGCCGTCGCGGTCGCGGAATCGATCGGCGGCTCGGAGCCCGCTTTCATCCAGATGATGAACGCCGAAGCCCGCCGGCTCGGCATGAGCGCCACGCGCTTCGTCAATCCGCACGGCCTGCCGGACAACCGGCAGGTATCGTCGGCCCGCGACCTTGCGGTCCTGGCGCGCGCGGTCTGGCGCGAGTTCCCGGAGTATCGCTCCTATTTCAACCTTGTCGGCATTCGCGTCGGCAAGAAGGCGTTGCGCTCGGCCAACCGGGAGTTCCTGCTTCGCGTTCAGGGCGCCAACGGCATGAAGACCGGCTATATCTGCAATTCCGGCCTGAATGTGGTGGTGTCCGCGACCCGCGGCGGGCGCACGGTGATGGCGGTCATTCTGGGTGCTGCCTCCGGCGTGGAGCGCGCGGCCAAGGCACGGGTGCTGATCGACGACGGTTTCAAGGCGCGTGGCGGCCGGTCGGTCGACCAGCTTACCGGCGTCGCCGGCAAGCCGCCGGCCGATGGCTACTGCAAGCGCAACAGCCGGCCGGAAGCCGAAGAGCTGATGGCGGCCTTCGCCAAGAAGACCCGCTCCTCCTCCATCCTGTCCTTCGCGCGTGGCGATCTGAACAGCGGCGGCATTCGTCGCAGCATCGTCGCAGCGCCCGCTCCGAGCGGGCAGGTCGGATCGCTGACGGTCCCCCTGCGTGCCGACGGCAAGACCGACTGGGCCAAGGTGATGGATACGGTGATCGGTCCGCGCCTGCGCGACTATCAAGCGGTTCCCGTCTCCACGTCCGCGCCGAGTGCCGCGATCGCGCCGCAGGTGGTCGATGGCACACCGGTCCCGGTGCCCGGAACGCCGAAGCCGGTCGCCAAGCCGCTTGCGGCGGCCGCAGGTCTGGCGAGCGTGCCGGCCGTGGCGGCGCCGGTGGCGCAACAGCCGGCGAAACCGGGCGCGATCTTCCGCGGCGAGCCGCTGCTGATCGCGCCGATCCCGCCGCAAAACCCCCGCCCCTAGCGGGGCACAGGCTCCACGTCGGCGATTGACCGGGGACGTGCGATCGGGCATGTCGCTTTGCCCGGACGGTCGTCGCCGTTATCATCCCGCCAGTTTTCGATAGAGGGTCCTCGTGAGCGAAACCACGTCTGCGCAAAAGCCCGCGCGCGGCCCCAAGCCGCCGATCCCGCTGACCGTCATCACCGGCTTCCTGGGCGCCGGCAAGACGACGCTGCTCAACCGGCTGCTGGTCGATCCGGCGCTGTCGGATGCGGCGGTGATCATCAACGAGTTCGGCGAGGTCGGGCTCGACCATCTCTTCGTCGAAGGCGGGGAGGAAGGCATCATCGAACTGTCGTCCGGGTGCCTGTGCTGCACCATTCGCGGCGATCTGGTGACGACGCTGGAAAACCTGCTGCGCCGGCTCGACAACGGTCACACCGAGCGCCTGTCGCGCGTCGTGATCGAGACCACGGGGCTCGCCGATCCCGCGCCCGTGCTGCACACGGTGATGCAGCATCCCTATCTGGTGATGCGCTATCAGCTCGACGGCGTGGTGACGCTGGTCGATGCGGTCAACGGGCTGGGAACGCTCGAAACCCAGGAAGAGGCGGTGAAACAGATCGCCGTCGCCGACCGCATCGTGTTGACCAAGACCGACCTGGACGACGGTGCCGTCGCCCTCGATCCGGCCTCGCCCTTGCGCCGGCGGATCGCGGCGCTCAATCCGGCCGCTCCGGTCCTCATCGCTGCCGAGGGCGAGGCGGCCGCGGCGCATCTGATCGGGACCGGGCTCTACGATCCGGCCACCAAGACCGCCGACGTGGCGCGCTGGCTCAACGCGGAGGCCTATGGCGGCGATCACGCGCATCACGACCACGACCACGACCATCACCATGACCACGGGCACAATCACGACCACGACCACGACCACGACCATGGGCATGACCACCATGGGCATGCGCATGACGTGAACCGGCATGGCGACGGGATCCGGGCGTTTTCGCTGACCAGCGACAAGGCGATTTCCGCCGGTGCGCTGGACATGTTCCTCGACCTTTTGCGCTCCGCCCACGGGCCGAAGCTCTTGCGCATGAAGGGCATCGTGAAGCTTGCCGAGGATCCGGACCGGCCGGTGGTGCTGCACGGGGTGCAGCATGTGTTTCACCCGCCGGCGACCCTGCCGAAATGGCCGGACGAGGACCACCGCACGCGGCTGGTCTTCATCACTCGCGACCTGCCGGAGGGCTTCGTCCAGCGCATGTTCGACGCCTTTACCGGCGGCGTTTCGGCTGATACGCCGGACAAGGTCGCCATGTCCGACAATCCGCTGGCGATCACCGGCTTCAGCGGCCGGTTCTCCTGAGCCGGCGTCAGGGCGCCTTGCGCATGCGGATCAGTCCTTCCTGCGCGACCGACGCCACCAGGTGGCCGGCCCGGTCGTAAAGCGCGCCGCGCGTGAAGCCGCGCCCGCCGGAGGCGGACGGACTGTCTTCCGAGTAAAGCAGCCACTCGTCGGCGCGGAAGGGGCGGTGAAACCACATCGCGTGGTCGAGGCTCGCGATCTGGAGCTTGGGATCGAACACGCTGGTGCCATGGGCGAAGAGCGCGGTGTCGAGCAGCGTCATGTCGGAGGCATAGGCCAGCACGCAGGAGTGGATGCGTGGATCGTCGGGGAGCGAGGCGCTCGCCCGGACCCAGACGTTTTGCGCCGGCGTCAGCTTCTTGCGGCTGAAATAATGGGTCAAGTCGACGGGGCGAAGCTCGATCGGCCGGTCGCGCTCCCAGTAGCGGCGCACCGGCTCCGGCGCATGCGCCAGGAATTTCTCCTTCAGCTCCGCCTCGCTCGGCAGCTCCTCCGGCGCGGTGACCTCGGGCATGGTCATCTGGTGTTCCAGTCCCTCCTCGTGCTTCTGGAAGGAGGCGGACATGGAAAAGATCGCGTGACCGTGCTGGATCGCCACGACGCGGCGGGTGGTGAAGCTGCCGCCGTCGCGGATCCTGTCGACCTCGTAGATGATCGGCACCGCCGGGTCGCCGGGACGCAGGAAATAGGCGTGCAGCGAATGGACGCCGCGCTCCTCCGGTACCGTGCGCGAGGCGGCAACCAGCGACTGGCCGATGACCTGGCCGCCGAAAACCCGCTGCCATCCGACCTGCGGGCTCATGCCGCGGAAGAGATTGTGTTCCAGCGGCTCCAAATCGAGTATCGAGAGAAGGTCGTCGACGGCTGAGCGCATGCGGGAATTACCTTTTCGCAGGATCTGTGGCAGGCGTTTGGGACACCGGTCCGGGGAGTTGTTTCCGTGACCGTGTGATTTGCAGGGGGCAAAAGTCAAGGCTGTCCCAAGGGCACCCCCGGTGTGCCGGTTCCGGGCCCGACCGGGGCGCAAGACTGGCGTTGCGGCGCGTCGTCGCCGATAAATGGAACGGGTGCGGCCGCGCCGCGCCGCAGGAAGAGGACCGATCATCATGACCCGCAAGCCCGATGCCGATCCCGTGCTCGACGTTCTGGTCGGCGGCGGCGGATATGTCGGCCTCTCGCTCGGCGTTGCGCTGAAACAGGCCGACCCGGCGCTGTCTGTCGCCGTTGTCGACATGCGGCCGCGCGAAGCGATGGCCGGCGACCCGCGCGCGTCCGCGATCGCGGCTGCGGCGAGCCGGATGCTCGACCAACTCGGTGTCTGGCAGGACATCGCGCCGCATGCGCAGCCGATGACGGAGATGATCGTCACCGACAGCAAGCTTCGCGATGCCGTGCGGCCGGTGTTCCTGACCTTCGACGGCGAGGTCGAACCCGGCGAGCCCTTCGCCCATATGGTACCGAACGGAAAGATGGTCGCGGCCCTGGCAAACCGGGCCGAGGCGCTGGGCGTCGAGCTGATTGCGCCGGAAAGCGTGAGCGATTTTTCCGTCGGTGAAGCGGATGTAGCGATTGCCCTGGGATCAGGGAAGACGCGTCGCGCGCGGCTCTTGGTCGCCGCCGACGGCGTGCGCTCGCGGCTTCGCGATCTGGCGGGCATCCAGACGGTGAAATGGGACTACGACCAGTCGGGCATTGTCACCACCATTCGCCACGAGCGGCCGCACAACGGGCGGGCGGAAGAGCATTTCCTGCCCTCCGGGCCTTTCGCCATCCTGCCGCTGACCGGCAACCGCTCCTCGCTGGTGTGGTCGGAGCGGCGGGCGGAAGCGGACCGGCTGGTGAAGGGTGACGATTTCACCTTCGAACTGGAGCTGGAACGGCGGTTCGGCCATCACCTCGGCAAGATCGATCTCGACGGTCCGCGCAACGCCTATCCGCTGGGACTGACGCTGGCGCGCGGCTTCGTCAAGCCGCGCTTCGCGCTTGCCGGGGATGCGGCGCACGGCATTCATCCGATCGCCGGACAGGGTCTCAACCTCGGCTTCAAGGATGTCGCGGCCCTTGCGGAGGTGCTCGTCGAGGCGCGCCGGCTCGGTCAGGATATCGGGGCGCTCGACGTGCTGGAGCGCTACGAACGCTGGCGCCGGTTCGACACGTTCCAGATGGGCGTGGCGACCGATGTCTTGAACCGCCTGTTTTCCAACGATATGGATGGAGTGCGCGCGGTACGGGATATCGGGCTGGGACTGGTCGACCGGCTGCCTTCGCTGAAACGGTTCTTCATCCGTCAGGCGGCAGGGCTGGAAGGGTCGGCCCCACGCCTGCTGGCCGGGGAACCGATCTGAGGCGCGACGGAGAGGAACACCGTATCGATGCCCGGGCAAAAGGCAGCCGAACAGGACCGGCCGCAGCGCATTATCCTGATCACGGGCTGCTCGTCGGGGATCGGCGCGGCCGCGGCGCGCACCCTGCGCGGGCGCGACTGGCGGGTGTTTGCCACGGCGCGGCGCGCCGAGGACGTCGAGCGGCTGCGGGCCGCCGGTTTCGAGAGCCTTCTGCTGGACTATGAGGATGCGGCAAGCATCGAAGAGGCGGCGGCCGCCGTGCTGGAGCGCACGGGCGGGCGGCTCGACGCGCTGTTCAACAATGGCGCCTATGCGATCCCCGGCGCGCTGGAGGACATGCCGACGGCGGCGTTGCGCCAGTTGTTCGAGGCGAATTTCCTCGGCTGGCACACGCTCACGCGGGCGGTGCTGCCGGCCATGCGCCGCCAAGGCGCGGGCCGCATCGTGCAGTGTTCCTCCATTCTGGGCTTCATCGGCATGCCCTATCGCGGGGCCTATAATGCGTCGAAATTCGCGCTCGAGGGCTACAGCGACACATTGCGGCTGGAACTTGGAGGCAGCGGGATCCATGTATCGCTGATCGAGCCGGGGCCGATCGCCACGCGCTTCACCGAAAACGCGCTGGAGAACTTCCTCAGGATCATCGGACAGGACGGCATCGCCGCCTCGGTGCATCGCGAGGCCTATGAAAAGCGGGTCGCGCGCATGCAGGCAGGCGAAAAGTCGCTGTTCAAGCTTCCGGCGCGCGCCGTCGTGAAACAGGTGGTCCATGCGGTGGAGGCGCCGCGACCGAAGGCGAGATACTGGATCACCGTGCCCACGGTCGCAATGGCGGTGGCGAAACGGCTCCTGCCGACACGCGCGCTCGACCGGGTGCTGACCCGCGCGGCGCGCTCAGAAGAATGACAGACCGGCCGGGCAAAACCCGCCGGGACAGAAGGATTTCAAGATGACGGACGTGCTGCGGATGCTCATCCCGGTGGCTGTGGGAGCGGTTGCCGTGGTCCTGATGATGGGCTTGTGGAACATGATGCGCGGCGGCTCGTCGTCGCGCTCGCAGACCTTGATGCGCTGGCGGGTCGGGCTGCAGTTCCTGGCCGTGGTCATCGTCATGGCCCTGCTCTATCTGACAACATCCACGCCGTGATCCCCACGGGGTGGCCAACATCCAACCTGCAAGGGAGCGGCCATGGTTGTCCTCAACAAGATCTACACGAAGACCGGCGACGCCGGGACGACGGCGCTGGCGTCCGGCGAGCGTCGGCCCAAGCACGATCTCAGGGTGGAGGCCTATGGAACCGTCGACGAGACCAATGCTGTGCTCGGGCTCGTGCGCCAGGTGACGGCAGACGCCCATCCGCAGCTCGATGCCGTGCTCGGACGGATCCAGAACGACCTCTTCGACCTCGGCGCCGACCTTGCAACCCCGGAGACGGAGGAGCCGCCGGCCTATCCGCCGCTCAGGATCACCGAAGCGCAGGTCACCGCCATCGAGACGGAGATTGACCGGCTGAACGCCGATCTCGAGCCCTTGCGCTCCTTCGTGCTGCCAGGCGGATCGGCGGCGGCGGCGCATCTGCACATGGCGCGCACGGTGTCGCGGCGCGCGGAACGGCTGATGACGGCGCTTGCCGAAGCGGAAACGGTCAACCGGAACGCGATGGTGTATATGAATCGCCTGTCGGATTTCTTTTTCGTGGCCTCGCGCTGGGCGAACGACAAGGGCGCGCAGGACGTGTTGTGGGTGCCCGGCAAGAACCGCTAGCCCCCGGCGCGGGCAGGGAGAGACGCGATGTTCATTCCGCTGCATGACACCAACCCCCTGCGGCACGTGCAGCGGCAATATGTCACATGGGGCCTGATCCTGGCGAATGTGGCGGTCTTCGTGATCGTGCAGGGTGGCGGGCTTTCCGGTCCGATGGCGCAAGCGGCAAGCCTCTCCTACGGGCTGGTGCCGGCGGTGCTCTTCGACATTCGCGATCTCGCGCCCGAACTGGCCGTGCTGCCCGAGGGCGCTTCGCTGGTCACCTATGCCTTCCTGCACGGCGACTGGATGCATCTCGGCGGCAACATGCTGTTCCTCTGGGTGTTCGGCGACAACGTCGAGGATGCGCTGGGGCATTTCCGCTATTTCGTTTTCTATCTCCTGTGCGCGGCCGCAGCCGGTTTGGCCCATGCGGTGATCGACCCGAACTCGGTCGCGCCGCTGATCGGTGCGTCCGGGGCCGTCGCCGGGGTGATCGGCGCCTATCTGGTGCTGCATCCGAAGGTCAATGTCTGGGTGCTGGCCTTCGGGCGGGTGCCGCTGCGCCTGCCCGCCGCATGGGTCCTGCTGGCCTGGATCGGATTTCAGCTGATGATGGCTTTCGGCGGCGGCGACGAGCAGGTCGCCTGGTGGGCGCATGTCGCCGGGGCGGCTGCGGGTGCCGCGCTGATCGTGGTCATGCGGCGTCCCGGCGTCGTGCTTTTCGACCGCGGACTGTAGGCAGGATTCTGCGGCGCCGCGCCGAGCCGCGGGTTTCGCGACAGCCGGGCGGCCTGCGCAGCGTTGACAGTGCGGTGGCGCGTCAGTACGGTCGCCGCCCGACAGTCCAAATGGCAGAATTCAGCCGATGAAGCTGCCCTAACGGCATCTGACTTCGGCACAAGACCGGCGGCTTGCAGGCAGCCGCGCTAGCGGGAGGTTGAAAACCCCATGAAGATCCTTGTCCCCGTCAAGCGGGTGATTGACTACAACGTCAAAGTGCGGGTGAAGGCGGACGGGTCGGGCGTCGACCTGGCCAACGTCAAGATGTCGATGAACCCCTTCGACGAGATCGCCGTCGAAGAGGCGATTCGCCTGCGCGAGGCCGGCAAGGCGGAGGAGATCATCGTCGTGTCGGTCGGTCCGCAGCAGGCGCAGGAAACCCTGCGCACGGGACTGGCCATGGGCGCAGATCGCGGCATCCTGGTCAAGACCGACCAGACGACCGAGCCGCTCGCTGTCGCCAAGATCCTCAAGGCCATCGTCGATGAGGAGGCACCCGGCCTCGTCATCCTCGGCAAGCAGGCGATCGACGACGACTGCAATCAGACGGGTCAGATGCTGGCGGCCCTGCTTGGCTGGTCGCAGGGTACCTTCGCCTCCAACGTCGATCTCGGCGAGGGCACGGTCGATGTGACCCGCGAGGTCGATGGCGGCCTGCAGACGATCAAGCTGACGATGCCGGCCGTGGTGACCACGGACCTGCGCCTCAACGAGCCGCGCTACGCCTCGCTTCCCAACATCATGAAGGCGAAGAAGAAGCCGATCGCGGAGAAGACCCCGGAAGACTGCGGCGTCGATATCGCGCCGCGCCTCGAGGTTCTCAAGACCACGGAGCCGCCCGCCCGCGAGGCAGGCGTCAAGGTCGGCAGCGTCGCCGAACTGGTCGAGAAGCTCAAATCCGAAGCCGGCGTCATCTGAGCGCTCACGACAGGGAGAACAGGACCATGACCACACTTCTTGTTGCCGAGCACAGCAACAGCGCTCTCAACGAAGCCACGCATAAGGCGATGACCGCGGCCCTTGCCCTGGGCGGCGACGTCCATGTGCTGGTGGCGGGCAAGGATTGCCGCGCCGCCGCGGAAGCGGCCGCGAAGATTTCCGGTGCCGCCAAGGTGCTTGTCGCCGACGGCGACGGCCTGGCCGAACAGCTTGCCGAGCCGATGGCCGACCTGGTCATGTCGCTCGCCGGGGATTACGACGCGATCGTCGCGCCGGCGACCGCGAACGGCAAGAACATCCTGCCGCGCGTCGCAGCGCTG
The DNA here is from genome assembly GCF_020176715.1 of Stappia stellulata. GTDB lineage: Bacteria > Pseudomonadota > Alphaproteobacteria > Rhizobiales > Stappiaceae > Stappia. Next base: position 64,815 of record NZ_JAIVMF010000008.1, read on the forward strand.
CTCGACGTGATGCAGCTCTCCGACGTGACCGACGTGATCGACGCCTCGACCTTCGAGCGCCCGATCTATGCCGGCAACGCGCTTCAGACCGTGAAGTCGAACGATGCCAAGAAGGTCGTCACGGTGCGCACCGCGAGCTTCGCGGCCGCCGAGGAAGGCGGATCGGCGCCGATCGAGGACGTGGCCGCGACGAGCTCGGAGCTGTCCAGCTTCGTCGGCCAGGAGCTGTCGAAGTCCGACCGTCCGGAACTTGCCTCTGCAAAGGTGATCATCTCCGGCGGCCGCGCGCTCGGCTCCAAGGAGAAGTTCGAGGAGGTCATGCTCCCGGTCGCCGACGCGCTGGGCGCGGCTGTCGGCGCCTCGCGTGCCGCCGTCGATGCCGGCTATGCGCCGAACGACTGGCAGGTCGGGCAGACCGGCAAGGTCGTTGCGCCTGATCTCTACATCGCCTGCGGCATTTCCGGCGCCATCCAGCATCTGGCCGGCATGAAGGATTCCAAGGTGATCGTGGCGATCAACAAGGACGAGGAAGCGCCGATCTTCCAGGTTGCAGACTACGGTCTGGTCGCCGACCTGTTCGAGGTGCTGCCGGAGTTCAAGGCCGCCGTGGAAGCCGCCAAGAAGTGAGCTTCCCGTTCGGCCAACGGCGTCGGACGGCAGTGAGACACGCAAGAGCCCGCCCGTCCGGCGGGCTCTTTTCGTTGAGCCGCCGGACGGACGGGTGTTGCAAGGCCCGATGACCGCCCGCACCATGTGCGAAAAACGGAGGGGGGTTCTTGCGGTCGGGGCGGGAAGTTGCGATGAATAGCCCCTCAGTTTTCCAAGAGCGCGAACAGTCGCGCTGAACCCAAATCGGAACGAAAAATGGTGGTCGAGATCAAGAAGGTCGGTGTGATCGGCGCGGGCCAGATGGGCAACGGCATCGCGCATGTCTGCGCCGTGGCCGGGTTCGATGTGTGGCTCAACGATATTTCCGTCGACCGGGTCCAGTCGGGCCTTGCATCGATCAACGGCAACATGGCGCGCCAGGTCGCCAAGGGCCTGATCACCGAGGACGAACGCACGGCGGCGCTTGACCGGCTGAAACCGGCCGAAAGCATGGACGAACTCGCCGATGTCGATCTGGTGATTGAATCGGCCGTCGAGAACGAGCAGATCAAGCGCAAGATCTTCGCGCAGCTCTGTCCGCTCTTGAAGCCCGAGGCGATCCTCGCCACCAACACCTCGTCGATCTCCATTACCCGGCTGGCCGCAACGACCGACCGCCCCGAGCGCTTCATCGGCATTCACTTCATGAATCCGGTCCCGCTGATGGAGCTGGTCGAGCTGGTGCGTGGCATCGCGACCGAAGACGAGACCTTCGAAGCGTCCAAGGTGTTCACCCGGAAGCTCGGCAAGACCATCGCGGTCGCCGAAGACTTCCCGGCCTTCATGGTCAACCGCATCCTGCTGCCGATGATCAACGAGGCGATCTACACGCTCTATGAGGGCGTCGGGTCCGTCGAGGCGATCGATACGGCGATGAAGCTTGGCGCGAACCATCCGATGGGGCCGCTGCAGCTCGCCGATTTCATCGGTCTCGACACCTGCCTGTCGATCATGCAGGTGCTCTACGAGGGGCTGGCCGACAGCAAGTATCGTCCCTGCCCGCTGCTGGTGAAATACGTCGAGGCCGGATGGCTCGGGCGCAAGACCCAGCGCGGCTTCTACGACTACCGCGGCGAGACCCCGGTCCCGACGCGCTGACGCGGACGGGACGGAGCCCGCGTCCGTCATGGCCAATCTCGCGCAGTATTGCCTCACGCAGGCGGATCCGGATCCCGCGCGCGAGGCGCTTCTGGTTCTCGGCCCCGGGGCCGTCGTGCAGGAGCGCTGGACCTATGGCGATCTGAGCGCCGCCGTTCACGCGGTGGCCGGCGGTCTTGGCGCACTCGGTCTTGAGCCCGGTGCGCGCGTTCTGCTGCGGCTCGGCCATTCCAGTGATTTTCCCTTGATGTTCTTCGGTGCGATCGGCGCCGGCCTCGTGCCGGTGCCGACCTCGGCGATGCTGACCGCCGGCGAGTGCGACGCGCTTCTCGCCGATAGCGGGGCGGCGCTTGTCCTGCATGACGGCCACACGACGCTGCCGTCCGATCCGGGGCCAGCACGGTTGCTGGGACCGGACGTTCTCCGGGCGCTGAAGCAGGCCGTGCCGGCTCCGTTTGTCGATCTCGACGAGGATGCGCCGGCTTTTTTGGTCTATACCTCCGGCACCAGCGGACGGGCAAAGGGCGTTTTGCACGCGCAGCGCTCCGCGCGCGGACGCGCGCCGATGGCCCGCGGCTGGACCGGCCTCGGCCCGCACGACCGGCTGCTGCATGCGGGTGCCTTCAACTGGACCTATACGCTCGGGGTCGGGCTGATGGACCCCTGGGCCAACGGCGCGACCAGTCTGGTCTATGACGGTCCGCGCGATCCGCAGGTCTGGCCGGAACTGATCGAGGCGAGCGGAGCGACGTTGTTCGCCGCCGTGCCGAGCCTCTATCGGCGCATCCTGAAATATGGCGAGGTCCGGCCGGACAGCTTTCCGGCGCTGCGCCACGGGCTGACGGCGGGCGAGGCGCTCGCCCCGGATCTGCATGCCGAGTGGTGCGCGGCGACCGGGCGGCCGCTCTATGAGGCGCTCGGCATGAGCGAGATCTCCACCTATGTCTCCAGCGGCCCGGAGACGCCGACGCGGCCGGGCAGTCCGGGGCGGGCGCAGCCCGGGCGGCGGATCGCGATCCTCGATCCCGACAGCGCGGACACGACCCCGTTGCCGGCCGGGGAAACCGGGCTTTTGGGCGTTCATCGCGGCGATTCGGGGCTGATGCTGCGCTACTGGGAGCGGCCGGAAGACACGGCAGCGGCGTTTCGCGGGGACTGGTTCCTGACCGGCGACCGCGCCTCCATCGATGAGGAGGGCTACGTCTGGTACGGCGGGCGGACCGACGACGTGATGAATGCCTTCGGCTACCGGGTGGCGCCGCAGGAAGTGGAACACGCCCTGCTCACCCATCCCGATGTCCAGGATGTCGCTGTGACCGATGTGGAAGCCTCCTCGGGCGTCAGCCTGATCACTGCCTTCGTCATCCTGAGCGAGGGCGCGCGGGCCGACGAAACGGCCCTCGCCGGTCATGCCGCGCGGCATCTGGCGGAATACAAGCGACCGAAGGCTTATCGCTTCGTCGAGAGCCTGCCGCGGACGCCGTCGGGGAAGCTCCGGCGCAAGGACCTGAAGTCCGGCACGCCTTCGCGCGGGTAGGTGCGAGAATGCGACAGGCTTAACCCAAGCTTAACGCCTGCCGGGCTAGGCATGGGGATCACGCCTCAGGAGTGTTTCATGTCCAGCGTTGCCGGCGCCATGGTTGCCGCCTCACAGGCCCAGATGCAGACCACGCTTGCCGCCACGTTCCTCAAGCAGAACGCGAGCGCGGAAGCCGGGCTTGTCGCCGTGCTGGAACAAAACGCCGAAATGGCCGCCGCCGCCGCCAAGGCCCCGCCTGCGGGCGGCATGGGCGCGCGGCTCGACGTCTCCGTCTGATCTTCCCTCAGGTTCCGCTTTCGCCAAGGGCTGCCCGGATGAGCGCCTTGGCGTCTTCGCTTGCCCATTCCGCCGGACCCATCAGCGTGCCGATCTCGCATCCGTTCCTGTCGATCAGCATGGTGGACGGCAGGCCGGGGGCCCGCCCGCGCGAGCGCGCGGTCTGGAAGATCTGCATCGTCGGATCGGCATAAAACGCGAGTCGCGACACGCCGATGTCCTTCAGGAAGGCCTTCGGCTTTTCATCCGACCCGCGATCCACGCTCACCGTCACCACCTCGAAAGCCTCGCTGCCGAGCTCGGCCTGCAGTTCGTCGAGCGCCGGCATTTCCTTGCGGCAGGGCGCGCACCATGTCGCCCATAGGTTCAAAAGCACCGTGCGGCCGGCGAAATCGCCGATCGTCAGATCGGCGCCCGTGTCGTCCTTGAAGGCGAGGTCGGCGAGCGACAGCGGCTTGCTGGCCGGCAGGAACGCGGCGACCTCGCCGGTTGCCTTCGGGGCAACGGCCTCGGCCAGTTGCAGGGCGCCGGTGCAGGTCCCGGCCTGCTGTCGGTTGCCATCTGGCCCGCCGATCACGTATACCGCCGCCAGTCCCGCCAGAAGAACGAGAGCTGCGACAGCAGCGAAGACGATCGGGCGGGGTCGTCGGGTCTTAGGTCCGTTGGTCATCTATCCATTATCCGTCCGTCAAGGGCGCCAGAAGGGCAAGTTCATGAGCAATCGCATGTGGGGAGGCCGGTTCGCGGAAGGCCCGGACGCCATCATGGAGGAGATCAACGCCTCCATCGATTACGATCGCAAGCTCTACTCCCAGGATATAGAGGGTTCGAAGGCTCATGTCCGCATGCTGGCGGCGCGCGAAATTGTCGCCGCCGACGATGCTGAGAAGATCGCTCACGGTCTAGACACGATCCGGTCAGAAATCGAGTCCGGCGCCTTCACCTTCCAGCGCTCGCTGGAAGACATTCACATGAACATCGAGGCGCGGCTCGCAGAGCTGATCGGGCCGACGGCCGGACGCCTGCACACGGCGCGCTCGCGCAACGACCAGGTCGCGACCGATTTCCGCATGTGGGTCCGCGACACGCTGGACACGCTCGACGCCCAGCTGACCGCCCTGATCCAGGGGCTGGCGGAGCGCGCGCTGGAGCACGCCGGCGACGTTATGCCGGGTTTCACGCATTTGCAGTCGGCCCAGCCGGTGACCTTCGGCCATCATCTTCTGGCCTATGTCGAGATGTTTTCCCGTGACCGCAGCCGAATGCGCGATGCGCGCGCGCGCATGAACGAATGCCCGCTCGGCTCCGCCGCCCTTGCCGGAACCTCCTTTCCGATCGACCGGGAGATGACGGCGAAGAGCCTCGGCTTCGACCGTCCGACGGCGAATTCGCTCGATGCGGTGTCCGACCGCGATTTCATCATCGAGGCGCTCGGTGCGGCCTCGATCTGCTCGATGCACCTGTCGCGCCTCGCCGAAGAGATCGTGATCTGGTGTTCCGCGCAGTTCGGTTTCGTCACCCTGTCGGACAAGTTCTCGACCGGGTCCTCGATCATGCCGCAGAAGAAGAACCCGGACGCGGCCGAGCTGGTACGCGCCAAGACGGGCCGGATCTACGGGTCGCTCACCGCCCTTCTCGTGATGATGAAGGGCCTGCCGCTCGCCTATTCCAAGGACATGCAGGAAGACAAGGAACAGGCTTTCGACGGTCTGCCCAGCCTGTCGCTGGCGCTTGCCGCGATGACCGGCATGGTCGCCGACCTGCAGCCCAACACCAAGGCGATGAAACAGGCGGCCGGCTCCGGCTATTCGACCGCGACGGATCTTGCCGACTGGCTCGTGCGCGTCCTCGGCATGCCGTTCCGCGACGCCCATCATGTCACGGGGCGGATCGTGGCGCTTGGCGTGGAGCGCGGCGTGGCGCTGCACAAGATCCCGCTCGCCGACCTGCAGGCCATCGAACCGCGCATCACCGCCGATCTCTTCTCCGTGCTGACCGTCGACAAGTCGGTGCGCTCGCGCACCAGCTACGGCGGAACGGCGCCGGCCAACGTGCGCAAGCAGGCGCGGCGCTGGCTGAAGACACTGGAACGCGAGGCGCGCACGCGCGCCTGACGAACGGGCCCATGCGTTTCTTCATCGGTGCGGCATCCGGCAACGCGAAAGGGTTGCGGGGCGCCGCGCCGCATGCGAGGAAACGCAGGCAGGACAGCGCGCGAACGCCGCGCGGCGAGACGGGAGTGCAGCGGATCATGGGCAGGGGTAGGGTCTTCGGCTCGGTGAAGGGCGGCGTGCTGATCGTGGCCGTTCTGGCGCTGACATTGGCCGGCTGCGGCCGACGCGGCGCGCTCGATACGCCGGCAAGCGCCGACCCGGCGATGCCGGGCGGCGTCATCGGTCAACCGCAAGCCGTCCAGCCGTCCGACCGCGACGACCGACGCTTTATACTCGACTCCATCATCTGACGGGGCACCGGGCCGGCGCGCGCCGCGCAGTGCCTCAGGACCGGCATTCCCAACAAGCTGACCCGCAGAGCCGGCCAACAAACCGGCCACGGCGCGCAGATCACAGGCAGGACAACGACCCGTGCATCACTTCGACTATGTGAATGACCGGCTGCATGCCGAAGACGTGCCGCTGGAGGAGATCGCGGCCCGGGTGGGAACACCGTTCTATTGCTATTCGACGGCGACGCTGACCCGCCACTATCAGGTTTTCCGGGATGCCTTCGCCGGCATTCCGACGCTTGTGTGCTACGCGATGAAGGCCAATTCCAACCAGGCGGTGCTGACCACGCTGGCACGGCTGGGGGCCGGCATGGACGTGGTCTCGGAGGGCGAATTGCGCCGCGCGCGCGCCGCCGGCGTTCCGGCCGACCGCATCATGTTCTCCGGCGTCGGCAAGACCGAGCGGGAACAGGCGCTGGCGCTGGACGAGGACATCCTGTGCTTCAACGTTGAAAGCGAGCCGGAACTTGTGCAGCTTTCGCGGGTCGCAAGCGAGAAGGGCAAGACCGCTCGCGTGTCGATGCGGATCAATCCGGATGTCGATGCGCGCACCCATGCCAAGATTGCGACCGGCAAGGCGGAAAACAAGTTCGGCATTCCCTGGGGGCGGGCCGGCGCGGTCTATGCGCAGGCGGCCGAGCTTCCCGGCATCCAGGTGTCGGGCATCGACATGCACATCGGCTCGCAGATCACCGAACTGGAACCGTTCGATGCCGCCTTCTCGCGCCTCGGCGGGCTGATCGCGGATCTTCGCGGAGCCGGTCATGTCATCGACCATGTCGACCTGGGCGGCGGGCTTGGCATTCCCTATCACGACAACAACGAACCGCCGCCGCATCCCGATGCCTATGCGCAGGTGGTGCGCAAGCATGTGGAACATCTTGATTGCAAGGTGATTTTCGAACCCGGCCGGATGATCGCCGGCAATGCCGGCATCCTTGTCACCGAGGTGATCTACGTCAAGGAGGGGGCCAACAAGGCCTTCGTGATCGTCGATGCGGCGATGAACGACCTGATCCGGCCGACGCTCTATGACGCCTATCACGCCATCAAGCCGGTGGTGCGTCATGATCCCGAACACCCGCGCATGCGCGCCGATATCGTCGGGCCGGTGTGCGAAACCGGCGACTATCTCGCCCACGACCGGGAGATGGAGCAGGTCGCGGCCGGGGATCTCCTCGCCGTCCTGTCGGCCGGCGCCTATGGCGCGGTGCAGGCCTGCACCTACAACAGCCGGCTGCTGATCCCCGAGGTTCTGGTCGACGGCGACCGCTTTGCCGTGGTGCGGCCGCGTCCGACCTATGAGGACATGCTGGCGCTCGACGTGCTGCCGGAGTGGCTGGCAAAGCCCTGATCTCGCCCCGCGCTCGCGTCGGTCCCTTGCCAAGCGGAGCAAAACGCCCCACCCTTAGGTGTCGGGCTGAGTTCGGGGGATTTCTGGCCGGGTTGATCGGGCCGTGGAGGCAGGGCACTTGAGCGAAGCTTTACCGCCGGACTTGAACGACGACGTCGCCCCCCGCGCGGGCCTGCCGGAGACATCCGGGCGGCTGGAGCGTGCGCTGCTGCAGGCCTCCGCCGCGCTGTGGTGGGAGCGCGTCTGGCCGACGCTGCAGGGCGTCCTCATCGTCTTGGCGCTTTATGTGGGCCTGTCCTGGCTCGGGGTATGGACGCTTCTTCCCGGTTGGCTTTCCGTTCTCGCAGCCCTCGGTTTTCTGGCGGTCGTCCTTTGGGTCGCGCGGCCGCTGGTTGCCGTCAGGTGGCCCGGGCGGGCGGAGGCGCTGGCGCGCGTCGAGCGCGTTTCCGGCTTTTCCCACCGCCCCCTCACCGCTCTTGACGACCGGCTGTTTGACGGCGGCGAAACGCCGCAAACCCGCGCGATGTGGGCGCTGCACCAGCGCCGGGCGCGGGCGGCCCTTGCGGCGCTGAAGGCCGGCGCGCCCCGTCCGGAAGCCTTTCGCCGGGACCCTTACGCGCTGCGCGCGCTGGCGGCGATGCTGCTGGTGGTCGGCTTCTTCACGGCGAACGGAGCGCATTGGCAGCGGCTGGTGCCGATGGCGCCGCAGGCCGGTGCCGCGCCGGCGGAACCGCTGCGCATCGATGCCTGGGTGACGCCGCCGGTCTATACGGGACGCGCGCCGGTGTTTCTCACCGGTGCCTCCGCCGATCTGCGCGATGCGGACCAGCCGATCAGCGTGCCGGAGGGCAGTGAGCTGATCGTGCGGGCGCAAGGCGTCTCCGATCTCGACGTGCGGCTGGTCGGCGCGGAGGGGCCCGCGCCGCTCGAGCCGGCGCCCGAGACCGGGGCCGCGGGTGGGGCCGCGAGCGCGGTGAACCTGCGTCAGGTGCTGGAGGCCTCCGCCGATCTGGAGATCCGCAATGGCGGCGAGCTGGTGACTGCCTGGCGGATCGCCATCGAGCCGGATGCCGCGCCGACGATCCGCCTTCTCGACGATCCGCAGGAACAGTTCAGCGGCGCGCTGAAGCTCAGCTATCTCGCCGACGACGATCATGGCCTTGTCTCGGCCGCCGCCGAAATCCGGCCGGTGCGCGTGCGCGGCCTCGACAGCGGGCGGGAGACCCGGCCGCTGGTGGCAGCACCGGAGTTTCCGCTGTCGCTGGCCGGCGGCGAGCGCAAGAGCGGCGCGGCCGAGACGATCCGCGACCTGACCAGCCATCCCTGGGCCGGTTCGGAGGTGGACCTTGTCCTCTCTGCCCGCGACCACGCCGGACAGGCCGGCTATTCGACGCCGCATCGCTTCACGCTGCCGCAACGCCGGTTTTCCAAGCCGCTGGCGCGGGCAATCGTCGAACAGCGCCGCGATCTGGCGCTTGACGCGAATGCACAATTGCGTGTCGTCGATGCCTTCGATGCGCTGATGCTCGCGCCGGAGAAATTCATCGACGATGCCAAGACCTATCTCGGCATGGATTTCGCCCGCACGCGGCTGATCGCCGCCACGACGGACGAGGAGCTCCGCGAGGTGGTCGACCTGCTCTGGGATCTGGCGCTGACCATCGAGGACGGCGACCTGTCGCTGGCGGAGCGGGCCCTGCGCGATGCACAGGAAGCCTTGCGCCGCGCGCTGGAAGAAGGCGCCTCCGATGAGGAGATCGCGCGCCTGACCCAGGAATTGCGCGAGGCGATGAACGAGTATTTCCAGGCGCTCGCCGAACAGATGCGGCAGAATCCGCAGGCGATGCAGCCGATGGATCCGAACATGCAGTCGATGCGTCCGCAGGATCTCGACGAGATGCTGTCGCGCATCGAGGAACTGGCCAGGACCGGTTCCCGAGATGCCGCGCGCGAGCTACTCGCCGAAATGCAGCGCATGATGGAGAACATGCAGGCCGGGCGTCCGCAAATGATGCAGGACGGCATGACGCAGGAAATGATGGAGGCGCTGAACGAGCTCGGCCAGATGATCCAGCGCCAGCAGGAACTGATGGATCAGACCCACCGGTTCGACCAGCAGCAGCAAAATGGCGCCGGTGAGCAACGCCCCGGCCAGCAAGGGCAACAGGGCCAGCAGGGGCAGATGACGCCCGAACAGCTTGCCGAAGCGCTGCGGCAGCTGCAGCAGGGGCAGGGCGAACTGGGGGAGCGGTTGCAGCAGCTTCTCGACCAGATGGCCGAGAACGGCATGCCGCAGAACGGCGAACTGGGCCGGGCGGGCGAGGAAATGGGCAATGCCCGCGACAGTTTGGGCGAGGGCGAATCGGGACAGGCGCTCGGCCAGCAGGGCAATGCGCTGGATGCGCTGCGCCAGGGTGCGCAGGGGCTGGCGGAACAGATGCTCGGCCAGGGTCAGGGACCCGGCATGGCGGGGCGGCAGGGCAATCCGCAGGACGAGGACCCGCTCGGGCGTCCGCGCCGCAGCGAAGGCCCGGATTTCGGCGAGCGCGTTCGCGTCCCCGACGAGATCGACGTGCAGCGCGCCCGGCGCATTCTGGAAGAGCTGCGCAAGCGCTTTTCCGAGCCGGGCCGGCCGATGATCGAGCTCGATTATCTGGAGCGTCTGCTGCGGCGGTATTGATCGGCGGCGCTATCGACCGGCCCCGATCCCTCTGGCGCGCGGCGGTGCGACGCACGCGCCGCGCTTCGCATCCCCACCATGGAGACTGTCCCCGTCGAGACCGACGCTGTTGAGACCGGCGCGGAAGCGGGCAGGCCTTGCCATGGAGGCGAGCTCCGCGGCCGGCCGCACAGCCCGCGAGCGGGTGCGGCGTTCCGGTCTGCTGTCGTCTGGTCTGCTACTGCGAAAGAAGCCTTAGGCGTAGCGACGCAGGCTGGTGTCTTCGCGGGAGATGCCATTCAGCGCGTCGACCACGGCCCTGCGGATATCCGCAAGCGAGAACGGCTTGGTCACCACATCGTGGATCAGGGCGTCCAATCCGTTGGCGCGTTCGCGCTGATCGGCGAAGCCTGTCATGAGCAGGATCGGGATTTCCGGGTGATCGCGCGCGGCGACCAGCGCGAAGGCGATGCCGTCCATGACCGGCATCTTGATGTCCGACAGGATCAGGTCGAACCCGCCCTTTTCGCGGGCGAGCGTCTCGGCTGCGGCCGCGCCATCTTCCTCGGCGACCACGCTATGGCCGTCCAGCTCGAGTGCCCGCTTGACGAAGCTGCGAACCGCCTCGTCGTCCTCGGCAACTAGAATATGGGCCATGTCCCTCTCCCGTTCTCAACCACCCGCGGTTGCCGCACCATCCTGAACCACATATCCGATGTACGGGAGCTGGCGCCATTTGTGGCCCATATCCATCCCGTAGCCGACAACGAATCGGTCCGGACACTCGAATCCGACATAATCCGCAGAAATGGCGGATTTGCGGCGCATCGGTTTGTCGAGCAGCGCGGCGATGTGAACCGATCTTGCTCCCCGCTCGGTGAGTCGGTCCCGGGCGAAGGAGAGGGTTCGGCCACTTTCCAGTATGTCATCCACGAGAATCACATCCCGACCGGCCACATCGCTCTCCACATCGCGCAAAACGCGGATTTCCCTTGACTCGGTTCCGGCGCCGTAACTCGACAGATGAATGAACTCCATTTCCGGCTGCAGTCCGGCCTTGTGCATCGCGCGCACAAGGTCGGCGGCGAACATGAAGCTGCCCTTGAGAACGGCCACAACCAGCAGGTGGGTCGGGCGCGAGGCGGCGATTTCGCCCGCGATCGCATCGACCCGCGCGGCAATCTCGTCGGCGTCGTAAAGCGTGCGGATGTCGGGAGTGTCGGTCATTGAAGTCTGGCCTGTTGCTGTCCGCGCTCGACGAAGCGTACCTGGATATCCGCGGCCAACTCCGGGGGAGAGGACAGGCGGGTGCGAAATCGGGTGGCGTTCCCCGCGTCGAGGCGGCGCAGACGGGGCTCCATCACCCAGGCATATATCTCCTGCGCATCCTCGCTTCGCAATGCGAAACGAACGGCCGGGACAAACGTGGGCTTGCGGTCCACATTCTCGATCGTGCCCTCGATGACGAGCACGATCGTCCCGTTTTCCAGCTCGCGAAAGGTTCTGAGGTCCCGGAACTCCAGCCCGCGCAGATTGACATCAAAGCCGGCGAGCGAGAAAAGCCCGGCAAGGTCGGGCATGCGCGCCACGATCGGGTTGCGCAGACCGACCGCCAGGCCGCAGACCGCGATTGCAGCCAGGAAAACCATGGCGCCGACCACCCGTCTCGGCTTCACCCGCCGGGCGCGCTTGAGGACGGCGCCGGCAACGCGCCGCACCACCGGTTCGGGCGGCTTCATCTTGACCTGGATCTTCGGTTTTTTCGCCAGGGTCTCGATGTCGACCGGCTGGGCCGGGGGCGGGAGCTCGCCGTCGGCAGAGGCGACGGGCACCGGCTCGGCGAATGTGTCCGCCTCATCCAGCTCGTCGTCGTCGAATGTGTCCGTGAAGGCGTTGTCGGACTCGTCCGCCGACCCGTCGCCGTCCGGCTCTCCGGTGGCGTCGTCGTTGCCGGAGATGTCGTCGTCGCCAGACGTTTCGTCCGCGCCGGAAAGGGCCGCGGCCCAGTCGTCGGCGGGATCCGCGTTCGTGTCGTCGTCCATTTTGCCGGCAGCCGTGTCGGCATCGGCCTGCGCATCGGCATCGGCGGGAAGATCCGTTTCCACGGACACCGTGTCGGGGTCCGCGCCATCAGCATGCCAGCGGGTGCCGCAGCGCGCGCATTTCACGCTGCGTCCGCCTGGCCCGAGCGCTGCGGCGCTGACCTCATAAGATGTCGAACAGTCCGGGCAGGTGATCTTCATTTCCGGAAGAGGCCTCGTCTTGACCGATCGGGTGGCGCCGCGTTCATTCACGGCCTGTCCGACGCAGTCTCACCTGCGGAGCGTAAACACCGGGCAAACGCCGGACGCATTGCGACCGATGAACGGCTCGCCGAAAGCCCATCACGCCCCCATATCGTTAATGAAGCGTTAATGAGCGAGGCGTAGGGTCGCCGCAATCGAGCGAAAATGAGGATGCCGTGATCCGATTCGAAAATGTTGGGCTGCGCTACGGCATGGGGCCGGAGGTGCTGCGTGACCTGACCTTTGAGATAAAGCCGCAGTCCTTCCAGTTCCTGACCGGCCCGTCGGGGGCGGGCAAGACTTCTTTGATGCGCCTGCTGTTCCTGTCGCTCACCCCGACGCGCGGCCTGGTTCGCGCGTTCGGAAAGGACACATCCGCGCTGCAGAAAAGCCAGATCCCGGCCCTGCGCCGGCGCATCGGCATCGTGTTCCAGGACTTTCGCCTGCTGCAGCATCTGACCACCTACGAGAATGTCGCGTTGCCGTTGCGGGTGGCCGGGCAGGAGGAGGGCCAGTATCGTTCGGATGTGGTCGAGCTGCTGAAATGGGTGGGCCTTGGCGAGCGCATGCATGTGCTGCCGCCGGTGCTGTCGGGCGGGGAAAAGCAGCGCGCGGCGATTGCACGCGCGCTGATCACCCGTCCGGAACTGCTCCTGGCCGACGAGCCGACGGGCAACGTCGACCCGCCACTTGCACGGCGTTTGCTGCGGCTGTTCATCGAGCTGAACCGGCTGGGCACCTCCGTGGTGATCGCCACCCACGATCTCGCGCTGATGGATCAGGTGCATGCGCGGCGGATGGAACTGGCCGACGGACGGTTGCAAATCCATGACTGACGATCCGAACACGCCCGACACGCCGTCCGCGGGACAGGCAGAGCGACGCCCGGGTGCGGCTCCGCGTCCCGGTCAACGTCCTGCGTCCGCCGGAAAATCGATGGCGCCGCGGCTGCCGCGCCTCAAGCGTCCCGCCAAGAAACCCCCCAAGCCGCGCCGGGCGGATCCGGACGCGCAGTTGCGCCCCTCCGCGCCCATCGTGCCGCCGCAGGCGGTTGCCGGGCGGGCGCTGACGCTGGTCGTCGCCATCATGAGCTTTCTCGCCTGCCTGACGATCGGCATGGTCACGGTCATTCACGATGCGGCCAATGCCTGGTCGAACGACCTCTTGCGCGAGGTGACGATCCAGATCCGCCCGGCCCAGGGGGTGGACATGCTGCGCGAGATCGAAAAGGCGATTTCCATCGCCGAGGCACGGCCGGGCGTTGGCGCGGTGCGGGCGCTTTCCGACGCGCAGACGCGCGAGTTGCTGCAGCCGTGGCTCGGAACCGGGCTCGATCTGGACACGCTGCCCGTTCCCCGGCTCATCCAGGTGGAAATCGAGGACGGCACGCGCTTCGACCTGACCGGCCTGCGGGTCGGCATCTCCGACGGGGTGAACGGCGCGAGCGTCGACGATCATTCGCTGTGGACCGGGCGTCTCGCCTCCATGGCCAATGCCGTCGTGCTCGCCGGACTGGCGATCCTCGCGCTGGTGCTCGCCTCCATGGTGCTGTCGGTGGTCTTTGCCACGCGCGCGGCCATGGCGGGCAACAAGGATGTGGTCGAAGTGCTGCATTTCGTCGGCGCGGAGGACAGTTTCGTCGCCCGCGAGTTCCAGCGGCATTTTCTCCTGCTCGGGCTCAAGGGCGGACTGGCCGGGGGCCTGAGCGCGTCGGCGGTGTTTGTCGTGCTCGGTTTGTTTGCGGACGGGAACACGGGCTTTGCCGCGATGGAACAGGCGATGGTTCTCTTCGGCGGCGTGTCGGTGGGTGCGGCCGGCTATCTCGGCGTGCTGGCCATCATCTTCCTGGTGACGATCCTGACGGCGGCGACCTCGCGGGTGGCGGTGCGGGCGCATCTGCGCCGCATCGACTGACCGTCGGCGCGACCGTGGAGCTGGCGAAACGGGTTTTCGAACCGGACATCCAGATCCGGCTACAAAAAAAGCGGCCCGGGGGCCGCTTGAGGATGATGACAAAGCCTCGAGTAGGCGTCCTCCCGGACGCGGCGTTCGCTGCGATCCGGGATCGGAGAGGCAGGGCCTTGCGGCTGGCAACTCCATAAAACGGACAGGTTTTTGGCTCTCCGATACCGGGTCGCGCTTCCGCTTGCCCGGTATGACGTTGGAGAGCAGTCACACCCTTTGTCAGCGGTCTGAAGCGGCCCGGGGGCCGCTTTTCGTGTTTTAGCAGGGTGTCTTGCGCCGGGGCGCCAGCGCCTTATTCCGAGGCGGTCTCGGCGGCTGCTGCGGCTGCGGCTGCCTGGGCCGCGGCGCGCTCGGCTTCCTTCGCCGACTTCACGGCGGCCAGCTCTGCCTTGGTCTCGTCGTTCAGGCGACGGGCACGGGTGTTGGTCGCCTCGACGATACGGGCCGACTTGCCGCGCAGGCCGCGCAGGTAATAGAGCTTGGCGCGACGCACCTTGCCGCGACGGATGACTTCGACACCCTCGAGCATCGGCGAGAACACCGGGAACACACGCTCCACGCCTTCACCGTAGGAAATCTTGCGCACCGTGAAGTTCTCGTTGATGCCGCCGCCGGAGCGGGCGATGCACACGCCTTCATAGGCCTGGGTACGGGTGCGGGTTCCTTCCGTCACGCGCACGTTGACGCGGATGGTGTCGCCTGCGGAGAAGGTCGGAAGCGTGCGGACGGCTTCGATCCTTGTCATTTCCTCGGCGTTGATTTCCTCGATGATGTTCATGGCACTGCCTTTTGGGTCTTGCTCGGTCAGAGCGTCCTCAAGCGTTCCAGACGCCGGGGCGAATTCACCGCGTTTTGGCCAAACCGGACGCTGTGTCCGGCGATGGAATGGATTTGGGTTGATCGTTGCCCGGTCACCGATGCGCAGAGATGGCAATCATGCACGCCAAAATCCGCACGCGGCACCGAAACGACACCCGAGTGGGCCGGTTCCTAGCGCATGAGGGCCGGTTTGTCATGTGTTTTTTGCCGCATTCGCGCTGTTTGCGGCGCAATGGGCCTCCCAGAGATCGGGCCGGCGGTCGCGGGTCAGCCGCTCCGCCTCGGCCTGACGCCAGGCCTCGATGCGGGCGTGGTCGCCGGAAGTGAGGACCTCGGGGATCGGCAGGCCCTCGAACTCGCGCGGTCGCGTGTAATGCGGGTGTTCCAGCAGGCCGGTCTCGAAACTCTCCGTCGCGCCGCTTTCCGCGTTTCCCATGACGCCGGGAAGGAGGCGCACCACGGCGTCGAGCAGGACCATGGCGGCAATTTCGCCGCCGGACAGGATGTAGTCGCCGATGGAGACCTCCTGAAGGCCGCGGCTGTCGATCACGCGCTGGTCGACGCCCTCGAAGCGGCCGCAGACGATGACCGCACCCGGTCCGGCGGCAAGGTCGCGCACCCGGGCCTGGTCGAGCGGGCGACCGCGCGGGCTCATCAGCAGGCGCGGGCGCGGGTCGTCCGCCGGGGAGGCGGCATCGATGGCCTGCGCCAGAATGTCGGGCCGCAACACCATTCCCGCGCCGCCGCCGGCCGGCGTGTCGTCGACGGAGCGATGCTTGTCGGTCGCATGGTCGCGGATCTGGCGGGCGTTCAGGCTCCAGTCGCCGCGCGACAGCGCCTTGCCGGCGAGCGAGGCGCCGAGCGGGCCGGGAAACATCTCCGGATAGAGTGTCAGGACGGTTGCGTTGAAGCTCATCCGCTCGCCGGCTCCGGGTTTGCGTTCCCCTGCCCTTTCGGGCGGGAACGCTTGGTTAAAGATTGGCGGTCTAGACTCGCGTCAATTCTCGCGAGGTCTGCATGCCAAGTATCAGCATTCTCCTGCCGCGCTGGGTCCGGCGTCATGCCGAGCGCGACTATATCGACCTTTCGCTCGGACGGGTGCTGCCCCTGTGCGTGTTGATCGCCTATGGCGTGATCGTCGGCCTGGTGTTCAACACCGGTCTCGACCATCCCTGGGACAAGGTCCAGCATCTCGTCTTCTTCGCCCTGCTCACGCTGTCGATCCACGCATTTTTCTGCTGCCGGCTGCGGCTTTCGGCCGGCGCGGCGATGCTGATGGGGATCGCCGGCGAGGGCGTTCAGGCCATGACCCCGCATCATCATGCCTCGCTGCTCGATATTGCCGCCAACAGCGTCGGCGTCGCGCTCGTTGTCGCGATTGTTGTCCTGATCCGCTCCGAAACCAGGGCGGCTCTCGCGGACCGGACAAGGGACCCCGTCCTGGAGGTCGATCTGCCCGAGACGGCGGCGTTGCCGGTTCAGGCGTCTTCGCCGTCCTCGCCCCGGTCTCCGTCCTCGTCCTCGTAATCGGGCGGACGCACGATCGTTACCCGCCCTTCGGCCAGGTCGACCTCCGGGACGGCATCGCGGGTGAAGGGAACGAAGAAGGACGCCCCGATGTCCGGGCGGATTTCAAGCAATGTGCCGGCGCCGAAATCCGGCACGGCGACCACTTTTCCAAGCGCTTCGCCATCCGCAGACAGGGCGCGCAGGCCGAGAAGGTCGGCGTGATAGAAGTCGTCGTCCTCGTCCAACTCCGGCAGGGCATCTCTCGGGATGTAGAGGTCGAGCCCGTTGAGGGCTTCGGCGGCGTTGCGGTCGTCGATCCCCTCGAAGCGGGTGATCACCATGTTCTTTTGCACGCGCGCGGCGGAGACCGTCAGCCGGCGTTTTCCGTCCGCCGTCTCCAGCGGTCCGTAGTCGGTGAAGGACAGCGGGTCGTCGCCGAAGGGCTTGACCCGGACCTCGCCGCGAATGCCATGGGCGGCACCGATGCGGGCCATCAAGATACGTTCCTCGGCCAAGACCGTGCGGCTCCTTCAAACGGCTGGGGCAAACAAAAAGGCCCGCGCGGCGCCGCCGGGCGCGGCGCGGGCCTTCGACGTCCCGTCGATTACTCGGCGGCGGCTTCTTCGGTCTCGGCGGCAGCCGCAGCGGCTGCATCCTCGGCGGCCTGCTTGCGCGCCTCGACGCGCTCCTTGGCCTTCTGGCCCGGCTCGGCCTTCTTCGGGTTGTTGCGCGCATCGCGCTTCAGCAGGCCGGCGGCATCCAGGAAGCGGTGCACGCGGTCGGTCGGCTTCGCGCCGTGGCTCAGCCAATGCTGGATGCGCTCGGCGTCGAGGGTGACGCGGTTCTCATTGTCCTTCGGCAGCATCGGATCGTAGCTGCCGACCTTCTCCAGGAAGCGGCCGTCGCGCGGCGAACGCACGTCGGCGATCACGATGCGGTAGAACGGACGCTTCTTGGCGCCGCCACGGGCGAGACGAATTTTCAAAGCCATCGGGGTATCTCCTGTTTGATTGGTGTTCGCGGCATCAGCCGCGAATGGCTTCGTGGTGGCGGATGACTTCCTTGACGATGAAGTTCAGGAAGGTTTCCGCGAAATCGGGATCGAGATTGGCGTCCCTGGCAAGGGATCGCAGCCGCGCGATCTGCCGGTCCTCGCGCGCCGGATCGGCGGGCGGAAGATTGTGTGTCGCTTTCAAAACGCCGACCTTCTGGGTGCATTTGAAGCGTTCCGCGAGCATGTGGATCAGTGCCGCGTCGATGTTGTCGATGGAGCCGCGCAGCCGCGCCAGCTCTTCCATCGTCTCCGAGGACGGGCCCAGAATGTCTTCTGCGCTGTTCGTCATTTCTTCTTTCCCCGCCCCATGCCGGGCATGCCGCCGAGACCCGGCAGCTTCGGTCCGCCCAGGCCCCCGAGACCGCCCATGCCGCCGGGAAGACCCGGCATGCCGGGCGGAAGGCCGCCACCGGGCATCTGTCCCGGCATCTGGCCGGACTTGGCGAGCTTTTCCAGCTCCTTGGGGTCCATCGACGGCATGCCGCCGCCGGGCAGCCCCATGCCGCCCATCATCTTGGAGAACAGGCCGCCCTTGCCCTTGCCCATCTGCTTCATCATGTCCGCCATCTGGCGGTGCATCTTCAAAAGCTTGTTGACGGCGGCGACATCGACACCCGAACCGGCGGCAATGCGCTTCTTGCGGCTGGCCTTGAGCAGGTCGGGCTTGCGCCGTTCCTGCGGCGTCATCGACTGGATGATGGCGACCTGGCGCTTGATCACCTTGTCGTCGAGATTGGCTTCGCCGATCTGCTTCTTCAGCTTTCCGACACCGGGCATCATGCCCATGATGCCGGACATGCCGCCGAGCTTTTCCATCTGCTTGAGCTGTTCGCCGAGGTCTTCCAGGTCGAAGGTGCCCTTTTGCATCTTCGCGGCCATCTTGGCCGTCTGTTCCTGGTCGAGTTCGCGCGAGGCCTTCTCGACGAGCGAGACGATGTCGCCCATGCCGAGGATCCGGTCGGCGATGCGCGAGGGGTGGAACTCCTCCAGCGCGTCGGCCTTCTCGCCCGTGCCGATCAGCTTGACCGGCTTGCCCGTCACCGCGCGCATGGAAAGCGCCGCGCCGCCGCGGCCGTCGCCGTCCATGCGGGTCAGCACGATGCCGGTGATGCCGACGCGTTCGTTGAAGGACTGGCCGAGGTTGACCGCGTCCTGACCGGTCAGCGAGTCGGCGACAAGCAGGATCTCGTGCGGATCGGTCGCCGCCTTGATCTCGGCCATCTCCGCCATCAGCGGTTCGTCGATATGGGTGCGGCCGGCGGTGTCGAGCAGCACCACGTCGTAGCCGCCGAGCTTTGCCGCGGTTGCGGCGCGCGAGGCGATCTGCACCGGCGACTGGCCGGCGATGATCGGCAGCGTGTCGATGCCGTTCTGTTCGCCGAGAACCTTGAGCTGTTCCTGCGCGGCCGGACGGCGGGTGTCGAGCGAGGCCATCAGGACCTTGCGCTTGTCGTCGCGGGTCAGGCGCAGGGCGATCTTGGCGGTGGAGGTCGTCTTGCCCGAGCCCTGCAGGCCGACCATCATGATCGCGACCGGCGCCGGCGCGTTGAGGTCGATCGGCTCGGCCTGGGAGCCCAGCATCTCGACGAGCTGGTCATGGACGATCTTGACGACCTGCTGGCCGGGCGTCACCGACTTGAGGACTTCCTGGCCGACGGCGCGGTTGCGCACCTTGTCGGTGAAGGACTTCACCACCGGAAGCGCCACGTCGGCCTCGATCAGCGCGCGGCGGACCTCGCGCAGCGCCTCGCCGACGTCAGCCTCCGACAGCGCGCCGCGTCGCGTCAGCTTGTCGAGGATGCCACTCAGGCGATCGGACAGACTTTCGAACATGCTTCGGCCCTTCCGGGGTTGCCGTTTTCGCCGGATGCGGGACCTGTCGGTGTCCCGGATGCCGGCGTCGAGATCCACAAGGCGACAAACTCAAAGGCCGATGCGCGCCATGCAAAGCGTCGCGCCACCCGAGGGCGCATCGCGCTGTCGGGTGTTGACCTCCGGGATCTCTTTAGACCTTCGCGGGTCCCGGTCGGTTGCCTGAAATTTCGTCACTCTTGCGGAGTTGGCAAGCTGGTGCCCGATAACGCCCGAAGAGTCAAGAAAAAGGGTTCATTTTGCGCTCCGCGACCCGCTCGTCTTGCGCAATCTTTCGATTGCGGGACCCGGTCGAATGGGAGTAGGGGTCTCGCGACGCGGCCGTGCGAACCGGGCCAGAACGCCTCGTGGCGCGCATCCGAAATGTCGAGGGTCCTCTTGTATGGATTACCGTGCGGTTGCGCTGCCTGTCGGGCGGCTGATGGTTCTCCTCTCGCTTTTCATGCTGGTGCCGGCCGCCGCCGATCTCATGGTCGGCAATCCGGACTGGGTCGGGTTCGCCGTGTCGGCCCTGATCGTCGGCTGTTTTGGCAGTGTCGCGACCCTCGCCTTCCTTGAGAAGGATCACCGGCTCGGCATTCGCGAAACGCTGGTGCTGGTCAATGGCGCATGGCTGGCCTTCAGCCTTGCCGGGGCGCTCCCGCTCTACCTCAGCGGCCTCGACCTCTCGCTCACCGATGCCGTGTTCGAGGCCGCCTCCGGGCTGACCACGACGGGCGCCACCGTGCTCACCGGTCTCGATCACCTGCCGCCCGGGATCCTGCTCTGGCGCTCTCTGCTGCAATGGGTCGGCGGGATCGGCATCGTCGTGCTCGGGATCTGGCTGTTGCCGGGCCTGCGGGTCGGTGGCTCGCAGCTGTTCGCGATCGAATCGTCGGAAACCTCCTCCAAGCCCTATGGCCGCATCGAGCCGTTCCTGATCCGCCTGCTGCTGCTTTACGGTGGGCTGACGGTCACCTGCATGGTGCTCTACCGCATCGCCGGAATGACCGGGTTCCAGGCGCTCAACCACGCGCTGACCACGGTTTCATCCGGCGGATTTTCCACCTCCGACCAGTCGATGGGGCAATTCGACAACCTGGCGATCTTCTGGATCGCGATCGTCTTCATGCTTTTGTCCGGCTTTCCCTTCCTGTTCATGATCCGGGTGGTGGAGTGGCGCGATTTCCGCGACCACGAGCAGGTGGTGTTTTTCGTCGGACTGGCGGCGGCGGCGAGCCTGGCCGCCTTTGTCGTCCTGCATCTGGGCGCGACCGACACGCCGTTTCGCGAGTTGACCCTCTCCGTCTTCCACGTGGTGTCGATCATCACCACGACCGGATATGCGGCCAGCGACTATCTGCAATGGGGCGCCTTCGCCACGGCGCTGTTCTTCCTGGTGACGTTTCTGGGCGGCTGCAGCGGCTCGACCTCCGGCGGGTTCAAGGCATTCCGCATGCTGGTTCTGATCCATCTGATCCGCTCGCTGGTGAGCGGCATGTGCCGTCCGCACCGGATCGCCGAGCCCTATTTCGCCGGCAAGCGCCTCAGCCCGAACGTGATCGAGGGCGTGCTGATCTTCGCCCTGCTCTATGTGGTGACCTTCGCGCTCTTCGCGCTTTTTTATGCCGCGGCCGGTCTCGATGTGGAAACCGCGCTCAGCGCCTCGATCACGGCGCTGGCGAATGTGGGGCCGGGCGTCGGATCGACCATCGGCCCGTCGGGCACATTCCAGTCTCTGCCGGATGTGGTGAAATGGCTGCTCGCCTTCCAGATGATCCTCGGTCGGCTGGAGATCGTGTCCGGCATCATCATCCTGACCCCGGACTTCTGGCAGGAGCGCTGACTGCGCCAGCGCTCCGTCGCGGCGTCAGTGGGTGTCGCGGGTGCCGAAAATCGCCGAGCCGACCCGCACATAGGTCGCGCCGAAGCGGATGGCCGTCTCGAAATCCGCCGACATGCCCATCGAAAGCTCCGACAGGCCGTTGCGGGCGGCGATCTTCTGCAGCAGCGCGAAATGCGGTCCGGGCATGTCCTCCACCGGGGGAATGCACATCAGGCCGGCGACATCGAGCTTGAGGTCGTCGCGGCACAACGCGATGAAGGCATCGGCCTCCTGCGGCGCGATCCCGGCCTTTTGCGGTTCCTCGCCGGTGTTGACCTGAATGAAGAAGCGCAAGGCCCGCCCCTGGGCCTCGCATTCCGCCTTCAGGGCACGGGCGATCTTCTCGCGGTCCACCGTGTGGATGACGTCGAAGAGCGCGACCGCATCGCGCGCCTTGTTTGACTGCAGCGGGCCGATCAGATGCAGCTCGACGTCATCATAGTCGGCGCGCAGCTCCGGCCATTTGCCCTGGGCTTCCTGGACGCGGTTTTCGCCGAAGATGCGCTGGCCGCTTTCCAGGACAGGGCGGATCGCATCGGCGTCGAAGGTCTTGGACACAGCGATGAGGCGGCAGCCGTTGTCGGTGCGTCCGGCCTCGCGCTCGGCGGTGGCGATCGCGGCCCGCACCTCTGCCAGCCGCGCGGTTGCATCCTTGTTGGAAGAGGCGGACATGATCGCTCCCGTCGTTGGTTGATCCGGTCATGGTTTCGCTGCGGCAGGCGCAGCAGAGCGCCGTCCCGCCGGAGGGACATGCCGTCTTGCGGCGGCGATTGCAAGGGCGGCGGGCGGTGCGATGCAGGTTGACCCCACGCCCGATTTCTGGTGACTGTCGCGCCAAGCGATTTCATCACAGCCACGGGATACACATTCAAGATCATGGCGACCGAGCGCTATAACGCCCGCGATGCGGAAAGCCGCTGGCAAAGGGTCTGGGACGAGACGCAGGTGTTCGCGACGGTGAACGACGACCCGCGTCCCAAGTATTATGTCCTTGAGATGTTCCCCTATCCGTCAGGCCGCATCCACATGGGCCATGTGCGCAACTACGCCATGGGCGACGTTGTGGCGCGCTACAAGCGGGCGAAGGGGTTCAACGTCCTGCATCCGATGGGCTGGGACGCCTTCGGCATGCCTGCCGAAAACGCGGCGATGCAGAACAAGGTGCATCCGCGCGACTGGACCTACCAGAACATCGAGACGATGCGGGGCCAGCTCCAGATCATGGGTCTGTCGCTCGACTGGGCGCGCGAGTTCGCAACCTGCGATGTGGAGTATTACACCCAGCAGCAGCGCCTATTCCTGGATTTCCTGAAGGCGGGCCTCGCCTACCGCAAGAATTCCAAGGTCAACTGGGATCCGGTCGACATGACCGTGCTCGCCAACGAGCAGGTGATCGACGGACGCGGCTGGCGCTCCGGTGCGCTGGTCGAACAGCGCGAGCTGACCCAGTGGTTCTTCAAGATCTCCGACTGGTCGGAAGACCTGCTGACGTCGATCGAGACGCTCGACCGCTGGCCGGAAAAGGTCCGGCTGATGCAGAAGAACTGGATCGGCCGCTCGGAAGGCCTGCGCGTGCGCTTCGAATTCACCGAGCCGGCGCCGACGGGCGATACGACGCTGGAGATCTTCACCACCCGTCCCGATACGCTTTACGGCGCATCGTTCATGGGCCTGTCGCCCGATCATCCGATTTCGCAGACGCTGGCCGCTGACAATCCCAAGATCGCGGAATTCATCGACGAGTGCCATCACATCGGCACCTCGGCGGAAGCGATCGAGACGGCGGAAAAGATCGGCATCGACACGGGCCTCAGCGTGAAGCATCCGCTCGATCCGGATGTGACGCTGCCGGTCTATATCGCCAACTTCATCCTGATGGACTACGGCACGGGGGCGATCTTCGCCTGTCCCGCGCACGACCAGCGCGACCTCGATTTCGCGCGCAAGTACCGCCTTCCGGTCAAGCCGGTGGTGTTGCCGTTCGGTGCCGACCCGGAGACCTTCGAGATCACCACGGAAGCCTTCACCGACGAGGGCACGATCTACAATTCCGATTTCCTCAACGGTCTGGGCATCGACGAGGCCAAGCACGCGGTTTCGGTGAAGCTGGAACTGCAGACCGTCGGCGGCATTTCGCAGGCCGAACGTCAGGTGAACTATCGCCTGCGCGACTGGGGCATCTCGCGCCAGCGCTACTGGGGCTGCCCGATCCCGGTCATCCATTGCGACGATTGCGGCGTGGTGCCGGTTCCGGTCAAGGACCTGCCGGTCGAGCTGCCCGAGGACATCGACTTCGACAAGCCGGGCAATCCGCTCGACCGCCACCCGACCTGGCGGCATGTGGAGTGCCCGTCCTGCGCGGGGCCGGCGCGGCGCGAGACCGACACGATGGACACCTTCGTGGACTCGTCCTGGTATTTCGCCCGTTTCGCCGATCCGAAGGCGGAGACGCCGACGGACCCGGACGCGGCCAACGCCTGGCTGCCGGTCGACCAGTATATCGGCGGCATCGAGCATGCGATCCTGCATCTTCTCTATTCGCGCTTCTTTGCCCGGGCGATGTGCGAGACCGGCCACCTGAACGTCAAGGAGCCGTTCAAGGGCCTCTTCACGCAGGGCATGGTCACGCATGAGACCTATCGCACCGCCGACGGCGCCTGGGTTGCGCCTGGCGACGTGCGCATCGAGGGCGAAGGCGACGCGCGGCGCGCCGTCCTGATCGACGGCGGCGGCGCGGTCACCATCGGCTCGATTGAGAAGATGTCGAAGTCGAAGAAGAACACCGTCGACCCGACCGACATCATCGAGACCTACGGCGCGGATACCGCGCGCTGGTTCATGCTGTCGGACAGCCCGCCCGAGCGCGACGTCCAGTGGACGGAAGCCGGCGTGCAAGGCTCCTGGCGCTTCATGCAGCGCGTCTGGCGTCTGGTGAACGACATCGTCGAGAATGTGCCCGCCCGGGTGCGTCCGGCCGAGGTCGGCGAGGCGGCGACCGCGCTGCGCCGCGCCACGCACAAGACCTGCGCGGCGGTGTCCGCCGACATCGAGGCGCTGTCCTTCAACCGGGCCGTCGCCCGGCTCTACGAGCTCGTCAACACGCTGAGCAAGGCCTATCAGGCGGGCTATGAGACCAATGACATGCGCTTCGCGATCCGCGAGGCGGCCAGCTATCTGGTGCAGATGATGGCGCCGATGGCGCCGCATCTGGCGGAGGAATGCTGGAGCGTCTTCGGCCACGCCGAACTGCTGGCAACCACGCCGTGGCCGGACATCGAGGAAGAGCTGCTCGTCGAGGCGACGGTGACGCTTCCCGTGCAGGTCAACGGCAAGAAGCGTGCGGATCTCACGATCTCAAGAGAGGCTTCCAAAGAGGAGGTCGAAGCGGCTACGCTGCAGCTCGAGGCGGTGCTGAAGGCGCTTGACGGCAAGCCGGCGCGCAAGATCATCGTCGTGCCGCAGAGGATCGTGAATGTCGTCGTCTGATCGCTTGAGGGGCGCAAGCCCGACCCGCCGCGCCGCGCTTGCGCTGGCCCTTGGCGCCACCCTGTTCGCGGCCGGGTGCCAGGTGCGTCCGCTCTACGGCACGGTGGGTATGCCGGGCGGGTCTCCCGCCCTCAGCGAGGAGCTGGCCCGCATCGATATCGATCCCGTGCAGACGGCGTCGAGCCGCGATCTCGACCGGGTCGGCCAGGTGCTGCGCAACGAGTTGATCTTCGGCTTCCGCCGCGGCCGCGAGGCTCCTGAATCGAGCTATCGGCTGAAGATCCTGATCGACCGGCCGCTCAACGAGGTCGGTGTCGAGCGGCTCGCCGACGTTCCGTCCGCCTATACGGTGACGGTGAATGCGACCTATGTGCTCAGCGACATTGCGACCGGCCGCACGCTCGAGACCGGGCGTGCCTTCGGCACGGCGTCCTTCGACTTCTCCAGCCAGCGGTTCGCCAACCTGCGCGCCGAGCGCGACGCGGAAGACCGTGCGGCAAAGACCGTTGCGCGGGATATCCAGACGCGGCTTGCCAGCTTCTTCGCAACGCGCGGCTGACCGGCGATGGTCGCGCTCAAGGCCGGCGACATCGACCGCTTCATCGCAAGGCCGCCGGACACCGTGCCGCTGGTTCTGGTCTTCGGCCCGGATGTCGGGCTGGTGTCGGAACGCGCGCAGGCGCTGGTCACGCATGCCTCCGGCGGCGTCGACGATCCCTTTTCCCTCGTCAAGCTCGATGCCGCCGATATTGTCTCCGATCCCGCGCGCCTGATCGACGAGGCGATGACGATTTCCATGTTCGGCGGACGCCGCGTCGTCTGGGTGCGCGACGGGGCGGGCAAGAACATTGCCGCCGCCGTCGAACCGTTGCTCGGGCAGATCGACCCGGCCAACGCCTTCGTGGTGATCGAGGCGGGTGATCTGAAAAAGGGCGTCGGTCTCCGGCGCAAGATCGAAAGCGACAAGACCGCCGTCGCCATCGCCTGCTATGCGGATGCGGAACGCGATCTCGAACGGGTGATCGATACGGAACTGCGCGAGGCGGCGCTGACGATCTCCCGCGAGGCCCGTCAGGCATTGATGAGCTTGCTTGGCGCCGATCGTCTGGCAAGCCGCGGCGAGGTACGCAAATTGTGCCTCTATGCCCATGGACGCGGCCGGGTGGAGACCGCCGACGTGGAGGCGGTGATCGGCGATGCCTCGGCCTTTGCCGTCGACGTGCTGATCGACGCGGCAGCGCTCGGCGATCTCGCCACGCTCGACCATGGTCTGGAGCGTCTGGAGGCGACCGGCCAGCGCGCCGATGTGATCGCCGGGATGGCGCTCCGCCATTTCCAGACCCTGTCGCGCGCGCGTGCCGATGTCGACCGCGGGTTGCCGGCGGCGCGCGCGGTGGACCAGATCCGGCCGCCCGTCTTTTTCAAGCGCAAGTCCGCTGTCCAGCGGCAGATTTCGATCTGGTCGCAGGCGGATCTCGGCAAGGCGGGCGAACGGCTCGCCCGCGCCGTGGCGGATGCGCGCAAGTCGCAAACGCTCGCGACCGCCCTCGTCAGCGACGTCCTGCTGACCCTGGCGCGCGTTGCAAGGGTCCGGGCGCGGCGCTGAACGGCGCCCTTACTCCCAGCCCGGAACCTTCCGGTCGGTGCGCATGATCGGGCCGCCATGCTTGTGGGCGGCGCGGGGCGTCTTCGGGCCGCCGGCGGTCAGCGGCCGGTCGGCATAGTGGCCGTGGACGCGGTGGCGGTCGTAGAGAACGATGGCACCGGCGACCGCGATGTTCAGGCAGAATTTCGTCGGGATCTTGATCAGGTGCGAACAGCGCGCCTGCATCTCGGGCGATAGCGAGCCGCGTTCCGGGCCCAGGATGTAGGCGGCCTGGAGCGGATGCATGAAGCTTGGCAGGTCGATGGACTCGTCGGTGAGCTCGACGCCGACAAGCTGACACCCCTGCGGCAGGTCGATATCGTCCATGCTGTCCCAGTGAAACAGCGGCAGGTGGCCCGTGCTCTTTGACGTGTCGGAGGGAGGTGCCTTGCGAATCTTCTTGTCTGCGTCGACGGTGAAGAAGAAATTCGCGCCGAAGGCATGCGCCGAGCGCATGAGATTGCCAAGGTTCATCGGCTTGGAAATGCCTTCCGCGCCGACGGCGAAGTAACCGCGCATGTGACCTGCCTGTGGATTGAAACCGGTGCCCGGGCATACCTGCCGGAACCCGCGAAGGCAAGCATCCGGGGTCTTGTATCTTTTAACGAGAGTGCGCCCATGCTAGGCGACTTTCGGGGACTGCAGATGCGCGAGACGCATCCTTTGCGCAGAAGTGGGGAGAGAACATGAAGGCTGTTGTGTGCGAGCGGCTCGGACCGCCTGAGGATCTGGTGCTCGCGGAGATCGCGGAACCGGTGCCCGGACCGGGCGAGGTTCTGGTGCAGGTTGCCGCCGCCGCGCTCAATTTCTTCGACACGCTGATCATCGAGGGCAAATACCAGTTTCGCCCCGAACCCCCGTTTTCGCCGGGCGCGGAGTTCGCGGGAACTGTCAAGGCGGTCGGCGAGGGCGTCGAGCTGTTCGAACCGGGCGACCGGGTGATGGGTTACGTCAAATGGGGCGCCGTGCGCGAGGCGGTCATTGCGACCGAGGACGATCTCGTGGCGCTGCCCGACGCGGTTGGCGAAGAGGATGCGGCCGGCCTGACCGTCACCTATGGCACGACGCTGCATGCCTTTCGCGATCGCGCGAACCTGCAGGCGGGCGAGACGGTGGCCGTTCTGGGTGCGTCGGGCGGTGTCGGGCTCGCTGCCGTCGAGATCGCCAAGGCGATGGGCGCGCGGGTGATCGCCTGCGCCTCGAGCGCGGACAAGCTGGAGCTCGCCCGCGCCCATGGTGCCGACGAATTCATCAATTATGCTGAGGAAGACCTCAAGACGCGGCTGAAGGCGCTGACCGACGGTTGCGGCGTCGACGTGGTCTACGATCCGGTCGGCGGCGCCTATACGGAAGCCGCACTGCGCGCGACGGGCTGGCGCGGGCGCTATCTGGTGATCGGCTTTGCCGCCGGCGAGATCCCGAAACTGCCGCTCAATCTCGTGCTTCTCAAGGGCTGCGACGTGCTCGGCGTGTTCTGGGGCGAGGCGATCGTGCGCGAACCCGACGCGCATCGCGACAATATGGCGCAATTGCTCGCCTGGATCGGCGAGGGCCGCATCCGCCCGCATATTCACGGGGTGTTTCCGCTTGCCGAGACGGTCTCCGCGCTCCGGCAACTGGCCGATCGCAAGGTTCAGGGCAAGGTGATCATCCGCCCGTGAGAGCGGATGCGGCTCAGGCCTGAAGCCGGGTCAGCACGGGGGCGTGATCGGAGGGTTTGTCCCAGCCGCGTGCGTCGCGCAGCACCTCCATGTGCGTCGCCGTGCCGGCGACGTCGGGCGACGTCCACACGTGGTCGAGACGGCGGCCCTTGTCGGCGGCCGACCAGTCCTTCGCGCGGTAGCTCCACCAGGTGTAGAGCTTTTCCTCCATCGGCACGAAATTGCGCATGACGTCGGTGAGGCCGCCAGCTGCGCGCACCGCTTCCAGCAGATCGCATTCCTGCGGGGTGTGGCTGACCACCTTCAAGAGCTTCTTGTGCGACCAGACATCGTGCTCATAGGGCGCGATGTTGAGATCGCCGACGACCATCTGCGCGCCCTGGAGCGACGCGAAGCGTTCGCCCATCTCGTCGAGGAAGGCGAGTTTGTGCGCGAATTTGTCGTTGATCTCCGGATCCGGCTCGTCGCCGCCGGCGGGGACGTAGAAATTGTGCAGCGAGACCCGCGAGCCGGCAAACTCGACATCGACGCGGACATGGCGGCTGTCGCCCTTGGCGCAATAGTCGATCTTTTCTTCCGCAAGGAACGGCCGGCGCGAGATCGTGGCGACGCCGTGGTAGCCCTTCTGCCCGTTGATGGCGATGTGCTCGTAGCCGAGCTTGCGCAGCGGGGCGAAGGGAAAATTGCCGTCCGGACACTTGGTTTCCTGCAGGCAGATGATGTCCGGCCCGTGGTCCAGGATCAGCTTCTCCACGATCGGCATGCGCAGGCGCACCGAGTTGATGTTCCAGGTGGCGACGGTCAGGTGATCGGTCATGAGGAAGACGCTCGCGCGCGGGTCGTGGAGACGAAGGGTTCCCCGCCGACATGCCAGTCCGGGCGCGGCTATGCAAGCGCGAAGCGGGCGGCGGCGTGGCCGTATCGCGGCGGTGCTATTGACTTGCCGGCACCGGCGCGTGCCGCGATAAAGGACTGCTTGCGTGTCTGTCGTGCGCGGCGCGACGCGAGGATAGTCCGGCGGATGACCCGCCGGCTGCGGAAGGGGAACTGAAATGGGCTTTTTCGATTTTGTGAAGGACGCTGGAAAGTCGCTGTTCGGCAGCGACGAGCCGGAGGCAACGGCCGCCGAGGCGATCGAGAAGGAAGTGGCGGCCCTTGGTCTCGACGGCGACGTCAAGGTCGAGGTGTCGGGCGACACGGTGAAGATTGCCGGCGCTGCCCCCACCCAGGAAGCGCGCGAGAAGCTCATTCTGGCGGCCGGAAACGTGCTCGGCGTGGCCAAGGTGGAAGAGGAAATCTCGGTGGCGGACGATGCCGCTCCGGCGACGTTCCACACGGTCGCCAAGGGCGACACGCTCTGGGCGGTGGCAAGCAAGGCCTATGGCGACGGCTCGAAGTACATGGCGATCTTCGAGGCCAACAAGCCGATGCTGTCCGACCCGGACAAGATCTATCCCGGCCAGGTGCTGCGCATTCCGGCGAAGGGATAAGGCGGTCCGTCGCGAGGGTTTCGCAATCACAATCGCGTGAGGACACGCGCGAAAGCGCGGTCCTCCGCAATTTCGCTCCTGCCGGCTGGTAAGCCGTTCCTTAACGGTTTCACCATACGGTCGCCCCTGGTTGGAGGGGAAGAGCCGGTGCCCGTATGCCCGGCTCTCGTGGACCGAAGAGAGAGCGATGCTTGCGCGCGTGATTTCCCTGATTTGTGCCCTGTCCCTCGCCGCCTGCGCGGCGTTCGATTTTCCGGACCCGACGCCGGAGGATTTCGCGATCCACGGCATCGATGTCGCCCGCTATCAGGGCGATATCGACTGGAACCGGGTCAAGCGGGCCGGCACCGAATTCGCCTTCATCAAGGCGACCGAGGGCGGCGATTATCTCGACCCGAAGTTCTTGGAAAACTGGTATGCGGCCAAGGCCGCCGGCGTGCCGCGCGGCGCTTACCACTTCTATTACTTTTGCCGCCCGGTCGAGGACCAGATCGCCTGGTTCATCGAGAATGTGCCGAACGAGCCGGACGCACTTCCGCCCGTGCTCGACATGGAGTGGAACGCCTACTCCAAGACCTGTCGCGACCGTCCGCCGCGCGATGTCGTCATTCGCGACATGCGCAAGTTCCTGGAAGCGGTCGAGGCGCATTACGGCAAGCGCCCGGTGATCTATTCCTCCGTCGACTTCCATCGCGACCGCCTGGTCGACGCCAAGCACAAATACGATTTCTGGCTGCGCTCGGTCGCAAGCCATCCCGACCGCAAATACGAGAACCGCGAGGACTGGGTGTTCTGGCAGTATACGGCGACCGGCAGGGTCGACGGCGTCGAGGGCAATGTCGACCGCAACGTCTTCTTCGGAACGCGCTCGCAGTGGCGCAAGTGGCTGAAGGGCGAGTTGGAAGACTGAGGCGCGATCCGCTTCGCCGGCGTTGGACTGCCCCGGCATGAAGGCGGCGGGCCCGAGGGTCCGCCGTTTTTGTTTTCGGGGCCGAACCGGTCTCTACTTCAGCCGTCCCGGCAGGCTGAGATCGCCGGAGGCGACGTCGAAGACATCCTCCACGCACAACAGCGGCGCATGCACGCTGGCATTGACCCTGAGGGCCGCGGTGACGCCGTCGTAAGCGGTTTCCGGCAGGCCGGTTTCATCGGCAAAGCCGACGCTCACCGAGATTTCCGGCCCGTCGAACAACGGCGTGAAGCCGGGGCTGTCGATATAGAGCGGCAGGCCGGGCCAGGTCGCCGGCAACCTGGGCGTTGCGCCCTCGGGAATGTTGCGCACGCCGAGCGCGCCTTCCGGGCAGCCTTCATCGGCCGTCAGGACGACCCAGTGACTGTGCCAGTCGCCGCCGTCGTTGGCGGGATCGCCATCGCGGTTTTCATCGAACAGCGGCGTGTCGTCGAAGTCCGGATGGCTGGTCGCCGCCAGCGCCAGAATGCCGCTTTTCGCCTCGAAGCCGACGACGGCCGGATCGAGCGATGTCGGCCAGACATAGCTCAGCACCGGCGCACCGCCAAGCGCGCCCGCCGGCTCGGGCGTGACCGAGCCGGCGGCTCCGGCCGTGGTCATGTGGAAGGTGACGATGCGGCCGCTGCGATGCGCATGTGCTGCCAGAATGTCGAAGGCCGCGACCGGGGTCGCACCTTCGCGCGCCTGGATAGCGTCCTTCCTGTCGGCCGCATGCAGTGTGTCGGCCAGCGACGGGGTGGCGGGAAGCAGGGCCGCGAGTGCCGCGATGAATGCAGGTCTGATCATGGGTCTGTCCTCGGAGAGTGTTTCGACCCTCCGTGAATAGTATCGAGTCGATATTATTGCAAATATAATTTCGACTCGATATAAAAGCCCTATGACCACCGACCGGATCCGCAGCCTCATCAACCGCCTGTCGCGCCTCGATGCCGGTGCCGACTGGGAGGCCGACCTCAATCCGGCCCAACGCGCGGCCCTCGACTATCTCGTTCGGGCGAACCGCTTCTCGCGCTCGCCCTCCGTCGTGGCGGACTACCTCGGCAGCACGAGAGGAACGGTCTCCCAGACGCTCAAGAGCCTGGCCCGCAAGGGCTATCTCGTCGAAGAACGCTCAAGCGCCGACAAGCGGTCGATTTCCTATCGTGTCACCGAGGCGGGCCTGCGCGAGGCCGCCCGGACCGGCCCGCTTGCCGAGGCCTTGGCCGGGATCGGCGAGCCGGATCTTCTGGCGCTCGCCAACGACCTTGAAGGCCTGCTTCGCCGCGCGGTGCGGGCCGGCGGCAACAAGCCGTTCGGCATCTGCCGCAATTGCCTGCACTTCCGGCCCAGGGAGGAGGGGGGCTTTTGTGCGCTGCTGTCCGTGGCGCTGGAACCAGACGAAACCCATCGCATCTGTCACGAGCAGGAGCCCGCATGAGCACCGACACTTTCAAAACAACAGTCGATGGCCTGTTCGCCGGCGCCGTTGCCGACCGCTGGGAAGGGCGTCCCGCGTCGGCCATCGCCAAGACGCCGGTCGCGGGGCCTGTCGAGATTGGCTTCGAGGGGCTTCTCGTGGATGCGCAGGCCGACCGCACGGTGCATGGCGGGGCGGAGAAGGCGCTGCACCACTATGCGGCCGATCACTATGCGGCCTGGATTGCGGAGGGGTATCTGCCCGGCGGAACGCGTCCTGCCGCCTTTGGCGAGAACCTCTCGACCCTGCGCGTCACGGAGGAGCAGATCTGCATCGGCGACGTGTTTCGCCTCGGGACCGCTCGGGTGCAGGTGTCCCAGGGGCGCCAGCCCTGCTGGAAGCTGAATGCCCATCGCGGGCGCGACGACATGGCGGCGGCGTTCCAGAAGACGGGGCGCACCGGCTGGTATTACCGGGTGCTCGAGCCCGGTCTTGTCTCGCTTGGGGATCCGTTCGAGTTGCTCGAGCGGCCTTGCCCGCAATGGACGGTGCTTGAGGTTACGCGCGCGCGGCTCACCAGGCGGATCGATCCGGCACGGGCGGCGCAATTGTCGGCCCTGCCGGAACTCGCGGACGGCTGGCGCCAGGCATTCGCGAAGATTTCCGCGAATGCGCCGGCCGAGGACACTTCGGCGCGGCTTCTCGGCACCGCCGACTGACGGGCCGGATTACGCGGCCGCCTCCGCCCGCGTTCCGACGATCTCCACCAGTTCCCGCATGATGTCGGTGAGCTGGAAGTTTTTCGGCGTGTAGACGGCGGCGACGCCCATGGCTTTCAGCTGGGCCGCGTCCTCGTCCGGAATGATGCCGCCGACGATGAGCGGAATGTCGTCGATGCCTTCGCTGCGCAGCCGCTCCATCACGTCGCGCACCAGCGCCAGATGCGAGCCGGAGAGGATCGACAGACCGATGACGTGGACGTCTTCTTCCAGGGCGGCGTTGACGATCTGGGCCGGCGTCAGGCGAATGCCCTCGTAGACGACCTCCATGCCGCAGTCACGGGCGCGCACGGCGATCTGTTCCGCACCGTTGGAATGTCCGTCGAGACCGGGTTTGCCGACCAGGAACTTGAGCCGGCGCCCGAGTTTCGCGGACACCGTGTCGACGGCGGAGCGCACGTCGGCGAGATCGTCGGCATCGGCCCGCGCCGCCTTGCCGACGCCGGTGGGCGCGCGGTACTCGCCGAAGACCTCGCGCAGCGCCGCCCCCCATTCGCCGGTGGTGACGCCGGCCTTGGCCGCGGCAATCGACGGTTCCATGATGTTGCCGCCCTCGCTTGCGGCCTGTTTCAGGGCTGCGATGGCCTGTGCGACGGCGGCATCGTCGCGCGCCTCGCGCCACGCCGTCAGCGCCTCGATGGCTTCGGCTTCCACATGTTCCGGCACGGTGAGAATGCCGCCGTCCTCCCCGCTCGCCAGCGGCGAGGGCTCGCTTTCGGTGAACTTGTTGACGCCGACGACGACCTGATCGCCGGATTCAATCGCCGCGAGCCGCTCCGCGTTGGAGGCGACGAGCGCCTGTTTCATGTAGCTCGATTCCACCGCCGCGATGGCGCCGCCCATCTCGTCGATCCGGGCAAGCTCCGCGCGGGCCTCCTGTTTGAGCGCCTCGACCTTCTCGGTGATCACCTCCGAGCCGTCGAAGATGTCGGCATGTTCCAGGAGGTCGGTTTCATAGGCGAGGATCTGCTGGATCCTGAGCGACCACTGCTGGTCGAAGGGGCGCGGCAGGCCGAGCGCCTCGTTCCAGGCGGGAAGCTGCACGGCGCGGGCGCGGGCGTTCTTCGACAGCACCACGGCGAGTGCCTCGATCAGGATGCGGTAGACGTTGTTCTCCGGCTGCTGCTCGGTCAGACCGAGCGAGTTGACCTGCACGCCGTAGCGGAAGCGGCGGTAGCGCTCGTCCTCCACGCCGTAGCGGCTGCGGCAGATCTCGTCCCACAGTTCGGCGAAGGCGCGCATCTTGCAGATCTCGGTGATGAAGCGCATGCCGGCGTTGACGAAGAAGGAAATGCGCCCGACCGCCTTGGGAAAATCCGCCGGCGGGATCGCGCCGCTGTCCCTGACCTCGTCGAGGATGGCGATGGCGGTGGCGAGTGCGAAGGAGAGCTCCTGCACCGGCGTCGCGCCGGCTTCCTGCAGGTGATAGGAGCAGACGTTCATCGGGTTCCACTTCGGCATCGCCTCATAGGTCCAGGCAATGACGTCGCGGGTCAGCCGCAGCGAGGGCGCGGGCGGAAACACATAGGTTCCGCGCGACAGATACTCCTTGACGATGTCGTTCTGCGTCGTGCCGGTCAGAAGCGCGCGGTCGGCGCCCTGCTCATCGGCGGCGGCGACATAAAGCGCCAGAAGCCAGGGCGCCGTCGCGTTGATCGTCATGGAGGTGTTCATCTTCTCCAGCGGGATCTCGTCGAAGAGCGCCCGCATGTCGCCGAGATGGGCGACCGGCACGCCGACCTTGCCGACCTCGCCGCGCGACAGCGCGTGGTCCGGGTCGTAGCCGGTCTGCGTGGGAAGATCGAAGGCGACCGACAGGCCGGTCTGCCCCTTGGCGAGGTTGCTGCGATAGAGCCTGTTGGACTCCCGCGCCGTGGAATGCCCGGCGTAGGTGCGAAAGATCCATGGCCGGTCCCGGACGGCTTGCCTGCGCTCCGCGTTGCTGGTGGTCGGCTGGCTCTGTGTCGGCTCGCTCATGGACATCTCCTCGCAATCGCGCCGGTGGCCGCTCGCACCGGCCCGGCATCTTCCTGTTTTATCTCCGATACGTCCGTCGCAATGCGTCCGTATGGCCTGCCTCACGCGCGTGGAACACTGCGCGCGCGCAGAAATTCTATGTGCAATGCAAAAACAGTCTTGGGCAAACGGGTAAATTAAGCAATAGTCCAATAGCGTGACGCCCCTTTTTCGCACGATAGTTTCGTGATAGGGCACGCGGGACGGGTTTTTGAATGACGCGCCGCAGCAAAAGGCGCCTTTGGCGGGGGCTCTCCGGGGTCGCCGGAAGTGTGTCGGGACACGCGGTGGCGCGGCGGTGGCCGTGCTTCGGCAAAAATGCATAATACGGGAGGACACGACAACCATGAGCACCGTTGCGCAAGCAAACGACAACCTCGAGGCTGAGGAGAGCCGGCCGGTGAAGGACCTTTACGAGATTGGCGAGATCCCGCCGCTCGGGCATGTTCCCAAGAACATGTACGCCTGGACGATCCGCGCCGAACGGCACGGTCCCCCGGAAGAGGCGATGAAGCTCGAGGTCGTGCCGACCTGGGAACTGGACAGCAACGAGGTTCTCGTTCTCGTGATGGCGGCCGGCGTCAACTACAACGGGATCTGGGCCGCCCTCGGCGAGCCGATCTCGGTGTTCAAGGTGCATGACGAACCCTTCCATATCGCGGGCTCCGACGCCTCCGGCATTGTCTGGGCGGTCGGATCGAAGGTGAAGCGCTGGAAGGTCGGCGACGAGGTCGTCATCCATTGCAATCAGGACGACGGCGACGACGAGGAGTGCAACGGCGGCGACCCGATGTTCTCGCCGACGCAGCGGATCTGGGGCTATGAGACCCCGGACGGGTCGTTCTCGCAGTTCTGCCGGGTGCAGTCGCAGCAGCTGATGCCGCGGCCGAAGCATCTGACCTGGGAGGAAAGCGCCTGCTACACGCTGACGCTCGCCACCGCCTACCGCATGCTGTTCGGCCATGCGCCGCACCAGTTGCGTCCGGGCCAGAACGTTCTCGTGTGGGGCGCGTCGGGCGGTCTCGGCGTCTTCGGCATCCAGCTCGCGGCCGCCGCCGGCGCAAATGCGATCGGCATCATCTCGGATGAAGACAAGCGCGACTACGTGCTGTCGCTTGGCGCCAAGGGCGTGATCAACCGCAAGGATTTCGATTGCTGGGGCCAGATGCCGACCGTCAACTCGCCCGAGTACAACACCTGGCTCAAGGAAGCGCGGCGCTTCGGCAAGGCGATCTGGGAGATCACCGGCAAGGGCAACGATGTCGACATGGTGTTCGAGCATCCGGGCGAATCGACGTTTCCGGTCTCCTGTCTGGTGGCCAAGCGCGGCGGCATGGTGGTTTTCTGTGCCGGTACGACCGGCTTCAACCTGACCTTCGACGCGCGCTATGTCTGGATGCGTCAGAAGCGCATCCAGGGATCGCATTTCGCGCATCTCAAGCAGGCGTCGGAAGCCAACAAGGCGGTGATGGATCGCCGCATCGATCCGTGCATGAGCGAGGTCTTCCCCTGGGAGGAGATCCCGAACGCCCACACCAAGATGTGGAAGAACCAGCATGCGCCCGGCAATATGGCGGTTCTGGTCAACGCGCCGACGACGGGCCTGCGCACTCTGGATGACGTGCTGGCTGCCGGCTCGGACTGAGCCTGCGCAAAAAACGATTGCCGGTGGCGCCCCGCGTGGCGCCACCGGCGAATTCGCTCGCCTCGGTCGTGCCGGCGCGGTATGAGGGCGACATGATGACATTCAGCCGGCTCCTCGTCGTTTTCGTTGCGTCCCTCATTGTTGCCGGCTGCCTGCCGGCAGGTGAGTCCGTGCCGCCCTATTACAAGGATCTGGCCCGGGTCGATGCGGTCGTCGACGCCGCCTCGGCGCAGCAGATGATCTCCAGCTACCGCCAGAACAACGGGCTTGGCGGGCTCACAATCGATCCGGAGTTGATGCGCGCGGCGCGCCAGCAGGCGGACGCCATGGCGCAGGCCAACAACGTGCGTGCCTCCCTCGATCCGCAAAAC
The DNA here is from genome assembly GCF_020176715.1 of Stappia stellulata. Lineage (GTDB taxonomy): Bacteria > Pseudomonadota > Alphaproteobacteria > Rhizobiales > Stappiaceae > Stappia. Next base: position 101,723 of record NZ_JAIVMF010000008.1, read on the forward strand.
AGGCTGGCGGCGCGCCTGTCGGCTGCCGGCGAGACCCAGACCTATGCGGTGGAAAACGCGAGCGCCGGTTATCGCACGCTGGCGGAGGCGTTTTCGGGCTGGCGCGATTCGCCGAAGCACAATGCGGTCATGCTGGACGGTCGCGCGACGCGCATGGGCATCGCCACGGCGTATTCGCCCGGCTCCAAGTACCGGGTGTTCTGGTCTCTGGTGCTGGCCGCGCCGCCGCAGTGATGCGCGCGAGGGCGGCGGATTGTTGCGCTGCAGCGCAATGAGGACTAGTGTCCCGCTTCCCTGACCGACGAAGGTCGCTTCGATGCTGCAACCCGCATCTTCCTATGACGATCTGCTGCGGCGGTTCCGCTGGCGGATCCCGGACCGCTACAACATCGCGGTGGAAACCTGCGATGCCTGGGCGGTGCGCGCAGCCGACCGGCTGGCCCTCATCCATCTCGACGAGGACGGTGCCGAAACGCGCTGGAGCTACGGCCGGCTCGCGGCCCTGTCCAACCGGCTGGCGAATGCGCTTGCGGAAAAAGGGGTCTCACGCGGCGCCCGCGTTGCGCTGCTGCTGCCGCAGTCGCCGCAGACGCTGGTCTCCCATCTCGCCCTCTACAAGCTTGGCGCCATCGTCGTGCCGCTTGCCAATCTCTTCGGTGTCGATGCGCTTCAGTACCGGCTGGCGAACTCCGGTGCCTCGGCGGCAATCACCGATGCGTCCGGCATCGCAAAGCTCTCCGAGATCCGCGAGGCCCTTCCGGATCTGAGGCTTGTGGTCTCCACCCAGGATACGCCCGGCGACGTGCTGTCCTTCGAGGCGCTGCTGGCCGGCGGGCGCGACGTCTTCGTGCCTGTGGCAACCGGCCCCGACGATCCGGCGATGATGATCTACACTTCCGGCACCACCGGCCCGCCCAAGGGGGCGTTGCATGGCCACAGGGTGCTGGCCGGGCATCTGCCGGGCATCCAGATGGCGCATGAGTTTCTGCCGCAGCCGGGCGACCTGTTCTGGACGCCGGCGGACTGGGCCTGGGCGGGTGGCCTGCTGAACGCGCTGCTGCCCGCGCTCGCGCTGGGCGTTCCGGTGGTGTCGCATCGTTTCGAGAAATTCGATCCCGAACGGGCGTTCCAGCTTCTGGCCGATCAGCGCGTGCGCAACGCCTTCATTCCGCCGACGGCTTTGAAGATGCTGCGCACCGTTTCCCGCCCGCGTGCGCGCTACGACCTGGCGCTGCGCAGCATCGGATCGGCCGGCGAGGCGCTCGGGCGCGAGACCTACGACTGGGCCCGCCAGGACCTCCGTCTCACCGTCAACGAGTTCTACGGACAGACCGAATGCAACGCCGTGCTCGCCTCCTGCGGTGCGCTCGGCGTGTCGCGCGCCGGCGCCATTGGCAAGCCGGTGCCGGGCCATGACGTTGCGGTGGTCGACGACGATGGCGAGGTCTGCGCACTCGGCACGCAGGGGCAGATCGCGATCCGCAGGCCGGATCCGGTGATGTTCCTGCGCTACTGGGGCGAGGACGCCGCGACGGAGGCCAAATTCGTCGGCGACTGGATGCTGACGGGCGACCGTGGCGAGCGCGACGCTGACGGCTATGTGCATTTCGTCGGGCGGACGGACGATATCATCACCTCCTCGGGGTACCGGATCGGTCCGGGCGAGATCGAGGACTGCCTGCTGTCGCATCCGGCGGTGGCGCTGGCGGCGGCGGTTGGAAAGCCCGACCCGGTGCGCACGGAAATCGTCAAGGCCTTCGTGGTGTTGAGCCCCAACGTGAAACCGAGCGCGGAGCTGGAAGAGAGTATCCGCGCCCATGTCCGCACCCGGTTGTCCGCGCATGAATATCCGCGGGAAATCGCCTTTGTCGATGCCTTGCCGATGACGACGACGGGCAAGGTCGTGCGCCGGCTGTTGCGTGCCGATGCCGGAGCGGCCGTCGTGCTTGAGGAATAGGCGGCGGCAGGGACGGACGGTCGCGTTGAAGACGATCGCGTTGAAAATGTCTGGCGCCGCTTCAGGCCGGGTCTTCCCGGTTGGCGCGTGCCCGACGCAAGGCGGATTTCGCGAGCATGCGAAGCCCGCGTGTCACCGCGTGATCGGCCTGTGCCAATGACAGCCGCGCGCCGGCGAAACCTCCGCGCGTCAGCACGACGGTGGTATAGGGCACCTGGCCGCGCCACAGCGGCGTGATCATCGGATGATCGGGAACGGCCAGGGAATCGGCCTCCGCAAGCTCGGGTTCCTCCAAGTCCTGACGCATTGTGTAGCGCGTGACCTGGGCGCCCGGCGAGAAACGGGACAGTTTTTCGTCATAGGCGATCTTCCAGGACCAAGCGCGGTGGCCGTCGCGCAGCATGATCATCATGGCGACCGGGATCTCGTCGACGGTGAGCTGGTCGATCCTGACGCGTCCGGTCTCCGCCATGTCCCGGATAAAGGCGCGGGCGAAGGCCTGACGCCCTGGATCGCAGGTAAGCGCGGTGCCGCGTCGTCCCTTCCAGCCCTGCGCCTCCAGCGTCAGAAAGCTCTCGAAGGCCGCACAGACGTCGTCCGCTGCGTTCAGGCTATCGAATGCCGTGGTGCCGGTTTCGGAAAGCCGGCGCAGTTGCCGGCCGATTTCTTTTCGCCGACGGGTGCCCAAAAGCCCGTATTGCTCCTGTCCCGTCTGCCCGGTCGCATGGCCGGCGCGCAGGCTGATCGTTTCGCGGGCCACCCGCCAGGACCCGGTCGCGCCGATATCGAGCAGCATGTCGTAGACCGGTCCGTCGGTGCGCTGATAGGGCAGGGCGACAAGACCGGTGCCGGCGTGTGCAACCGCTGTGTCGAGCAGGAGCGCGAGCGTGTGTGAATCGGCGCCCGGGGCGATCAGCGGGGTTCCGAGCGGGCCGTATTCGCCGGCGTGCACGGTCGCGCCGGGCACCAGCAGGCCGAGCCGCCGGCGCGCCACGGGCGCGAGGGCCACGAAGGTGCCGTCCCGATTGTTCCTGACGGCGCAGATCGCGACCTTGCGGCGTTCCATGTGCTGCAGATAGGGCAACAGGAAATCGGGGCGGAAGAACGGGTTCGGCTCGACCGCCGCATCCGCCAGCGCCTCCCAGGCTGCCCGGTGCTCGCCGGCCTGCTCTGCGCTGAAGGTGACTGCCGTCATGCCGCTCACACATGGTCTCCCGTGATCGGGAGCCGTTCGCTGTTTGCCTGCGCCGTTTGTGCGATGCGGCTCCCGTGATGCCGGGACCGACAATGCAGGGGGTAACTGTTCTCTCGCAAGCGCCATTGCAGGGTCTCTTTCCAGCGCGCGGGCACGGGCTCCGGTTCCTGCGGATCCGCTCGCGCGACATCATCCCTGTAAAATTTGCCACAACCTGCGTTTGAGCGGGGAACTTCCTTAAGCGGTGGTTAATTTCGGGTCGTGCATTCTATGATTCGGGCGTGCCCAAGCCTCATGTCTTGGCCAGAACGAACGGATTGAGGCCCAGTCGGGTGCGGGCCTGGTGACACAGGGCGGTGGCCTCGAACATCATCGCGATGGCGGTTGCGATCGCGGCGCCCAGAATGCCGAAGATCGGGATCAGCGTGACGTTCAAGGCGATGTTCAGCGCGAATGTCAGGGCATAGACGAGGGCGCAGCGGTTTTGCTGGTCGGCCATCGTGAGAAGCGCGTCGACGGGACCGACGGAGGCCCTGGCAAGTACGCCGAACAGCAGGATCAGCATCACCGGATAGCCGCTTTCGAACCCGGGGCCGAACAGGGAAAGCAGGAATGGGCCGACCAGCACGAGGACCAGCGACAGCGCCAGGGTGGGCCAGAAGGTCCAGCGCGCGGTGTCGCCGACGAGGGCCGCCAGTTCGGCATGGGCACCGCTGTGGAACAGCCGCGAATAGCGGTGCGCGGTGGCGGAGCGCACGGCGAAATAGACGAAATGGGCCAGCGCCGGGGTCTTGGAGGCGGCGAAATAGATCGCGACCTCGTCGGGCGGGCGCCAGAAGCTGACGAGGATGACGTCGGCGCTGGTGATGAGCTGGAAGAAGCCCTCGACCAGCAGGATCGGCAGCGAGATTTTGAGCCAGATCGAGAAGGTCCAGTTTTCGCGCGGCGGCAGGCGCGGGGGGTCGGCCTTCAGCGAACGCGAAAGCACCAGCATCTGTGCGAGCGTGACCGACCAGGTTGCGACAATGGCGACGGTACAGGCGGTTGCCGCGGTTGCCGGCGCGCCAAGGCGAATGGCAAGCACGAGCCCGCCGAGAAGCACGATCGGGCGCCAGATGAAGGGCGGAAGCATCGCCAGCAACGGCCAGTCGTAGGCGCGGGCGATCCCGTCCTGGATGCTGCCGATCGTGTAGAGCGGCAGACAGACGGCGGCCAGGAACAGCGGGAGGATGTAGTAGGAGGTAATCCAGTCCTGAAACAGCCACACCGCAAGAATGCCGATGAGCGCGATTGCTGTGGCCGAGAGCCCGCCGGCCAGTCGGCTGCCCAGCAGCAAGGCGTTCAGCCGGTCCGGCCGGGCGAGGGTCCGGTATTCCGGAATGAGCCTCAGAACGGAGGACGAGAAGCCGAGGGGGGCGAAAATGCCAAGCACCACGACGAGCGTCCACACCACGACATAGATGCCGTATTCGTGGCTTCCCATCATGCGGGCGAGAATCACCTGGGAGACATAGGCAAGGGCTGCGCCGAGAACGCGCACGAGAAACACGACCATCGCCATGCGTTGTGCCTGGGAGGTGTCCGGTTCGCCGTTGAAAAACGCATCCAGCCGCACCAGCGCAGGTTCAACGCGCAGGAAGGCGGAAGTCGGCAGAATGCGTTCGGCCCATTTGGATGGGGAGAGGCGCAACGAAACAGGCTCCTTCGCGATCGGTTGGCGCCAGCATAGGACCTTGAGGCTTAATTTTCCTTACACGCGACAACTTGTGGCGGCATTGCCCGGCGATCACGCGAATGTGATTGCTGCGAGGTCATGGCGTCTTCGGCCGTATGCCGATGACGAGGCGCTTGACTCTGACCGCGTGTTTCGGAATCTATCAGAACATAACAGGAACAAAAGTGGTTGCCGTGCCCCGACCCGATCCGGACCGAACGCGCCTCGTCGAGCTGCGCAGCCGCATTGCGGCACTCGAGGGACGCCTCTCCAGCGAGGCGCAGCTCCAGCCGGACCCTGCCTCCGCCGCAAACGGGCAGGGTCCGGCCCGCCTTCTCACCGGCGTTGCCGGTTTCGACGGGCTGTTCGCCGCCGCCGGCATGCCTTGCGGCACGCTGCATGAGGCGACAAGCGCGGAAAGCCGGTCCGGCGGCGCGTTGACCGGGTTTGCCGCCGCGCTGCTGTCCTGTCTCGCAGCCCGGCGCACTGGGGCGGTGCTCTGGGTCATGGAACCCGATGGCGGACGGGAGACCGGGTCTCCCAATGCGGAAGGGCTGGCGCGCTTCGGGCTCGATCCCGCGCGGGTTGTTCTAGTGCGCGCGCGCTGTGTCGCGGAGATGCTGTGGGCGGTGGAGGAGGGGGTTCAGGCGAAGGGGGTCTGCGCGGTCGTCGCGGAGATGCGGGGCGCGCCCCGGGCGCTCGATCTTACCGCATCGCGGCGGCTTTTGCTGCGCGCGGAAGCGGGCGGCGCGACTGCCTTTTTGCTGCGGCATGCCGGCGGCGCGGCGCCGACGGCCGCGGTCACGCGGTTTCGCATCGCCGCGCGACCGAGTGGAGGACGGGAGGACCGTCGACTTGCCCCCCTTGGCCGGCCCGGCTGGCGGGTGGAGCTGCAACGCAATCGGGACGGGCGTCCCGGCACCGTGGAGCTGGAGTGGGATCATGCGATGCGAAGTTTCGCCGCGCCAGCGGATCGTGAGCCTGTGGTTCCCCGAACTGGCGACGGACCGGCTGGAGCGCCTGGAACGGGGCGCGTCGTGGCGTTCGCGCGGCGCTGAGGCCCTCCCGCGCGCGGTGATCGCCACCCGCAAGGGAACGGAGCGCATCGTGGCGCTGAACGCGGCGGCCCGCGCGCTCGGGATCCTGGCGGGCGAACCGCTGGCCGATGCCCGCGCCCGGCATCCGGGTCTGGCGAGCGATGCGCAGGCGCCCGCCGAGGAAGCGGCCTTGCTGGCCGCGCTTGCCGACTGGTGCGACCGCTATACGCCGCTGGTTGCGCTGGATAGCGACGACGGCCTGTTGCTCGACATCACCGGCTGTGCCCATCTCTTCGCCCGCGACGGCGCCGGCGCGACCCAGGACGACGGGCTTCCGGCCGGCGAGCGCGCGCTGATGGACGATTGCCTGCGCCGGCTGGGCGATCAGGGTTTTGCGGCGCGCGCGGCCGTTGCCGATACGCCAGCGGCGGCCTGGGCACTGGCGCGGCATGCGCCCGAGCCGGACGGCCTGGCCGGCGCGGCGGCGGGCGCAGGCATTGCACCCGGCGCCTGGCGTGACGCGCTTGTCGCCCTGCCGATCGCCGCCCTGCGGCTGGAGGAGGCCACGGTCGATGCGCTTGCCCGTGTCGGGCTGACGCGGATCGCCGATGTGGTCGACCGGCCGCGGGGACCGCTCGCCTCCCGGTTCGGACGGGAGCTGGTGCGCCGCATCGACCGGCTGCGGGGCGACGAGGCGGAGCCGATCTCGCCGCGTCTGGCCGTGCCGCTTTTGGCCGCGGACCGGCGGTTCTTCGAGCCGATCTCCCGCGAGGAGGATGTGCGCGGCGTGATCCTGGCGTTGGCCGAGCGGTTGTCGCGCGATCTGGAGCGACGCGGCGAGGGCGGGCGGGCCTTCGAACTGGCGCTGTTCCGGGTCGACGGCGTGGTCAACCGCGTGACGGTGGGGACCAGCCGTGCCTTGCGCGAGCCGGCAAGGGTGCTCGGCCTGTTCGCGGAAAGGCTCGCCGCCCTTGGCGACGATTTCGACGCGGGCTTCGGCTTCGATCTGGTGCGCCTGTGCGTGCTGGAAGCGCAGCGTTTCGAGGCGGTTCAGTCCGATTTCACGCAAGCGGGCGAGCAGACGGAAGCGCTTGATGCGTTGATCGACCGTCTCGGCGCACGCCTCGGCATCGCCCGCGTCGCGCGGTTCCTGCCGTGCGACAGCCATCTGCCGGAGGCGCGCCAGAAACTGGTGCCGGCAGCACTCGTCGACACGACCGCGCTTGTCTGGTGCTCCGAGACGCCGGTTGCGCCCGACACGCCGCAGCTACGTCCCTTGCGGCTGATCGATCCGCCCGAACCGGTCGAGGCGGTGGCGATGGTGCCCGAGGGGCCGCCGCTTCGCTTCCGCTGGCGGCGGGCGCTTTATGAGGTGCGCGCCTGCGAGGGGCCGGAACGGCTGGTGCCGCCCTGGTGGCAGAGCCCGCAACCGCCGCAGGCGCGCGACTATTACCGGGTGGAGGATGGCGAGGGACGGCGTTTCTGGCTCTATCGGGAAGGTTTTTATGAGGCGGATGCGGGTGTTGAACTGCGCGCGCCGCGCTGGTTCCTGCAGGGGCTATATGCATGAGCGGACCTGCTCCGACATATGCCGAACTCTGCGCGGCGACGAATTTCTCCTTCCTGCGCGGCGCGTCGCATCCGGAGGAACTGGTGCGCCGTGCCGGCGAACTGGGGCTGGCGGCTCTGGGGATCTGCGACCGCAACTCGCTCGCCGGCGTGGTGCGCGCTCATATGGCGGCGAAGGAGGTCGGCCTGCGGCTCGCGGTCGGCTGCCGGCTGGCGTTTTGCGACGGCACGCCGGATATCCTGGCCTGGCCGCGCGACCGGCAGGCCTACGGCCGGCTGACGCGGCTTTTGACCATCGGCAACCGGCGCGCGCCGAAGGGAGAGTGCCACCTCACCGTGGAGGATCTCGTCGCCTGGGGCGAGGGGCTGGTGCTTGCCCCGATCCCGGCTCCCGAGGAAGAGGCCGGCCTGAAAGCGCTGCTTGTCCGTTTGCGCGAGGTCTTTGCGGACCGCCCCCGCCTGGCGGTGGCGCTGGGCTATGGCGCGGACGACCGTCGCCGGCTGGAGCGACTCGCCGAGATCGCGCGCAAGGCCGGCGTTTTGCTGCTTGCCACCAACGACGTGCTCTATCACGTCGCCGAACGCCGGCCCTTGCAGGACGTTTTGAGCTGCATTCGCCTGCATGAGACGCTGGAGAGTGCGGGGCGCCGGCTGCAAGCCAATGCGGAGCGCCACCTGAAAGGCGCGGAAGCGATGGCGCATGTCTTTCGCGCGGCCCCCGAGGCGCTGGCCGAGACCGTCGCCGTGCTGGAGAGCCTGACGTTTTCGCTCGACGATCTCGCCTATGAGTATCCGGAGGAGGCGACCGGCCTGAGCGCCACGCCGCAGCAGGAGCTGGAGCGGCTGACCTGGCTGGGAGCGGAGCGCCGCTATCCGCAGGGCGTTCCGCCCAGGGTCGAGACGACGATCCGGGGCGAGCTCGCGCTGATCGAGGAGCTCGCCTATGCGCCCTATTTTCTCACCGTGCAGGACATCGTCCGCTTCGCGCGTGCGCGCGGGATCCTGGCGCAGGGGCGCGGCTCGGCAGCCAATTCGGCCGTGTGTTTCTGCCTCGGCATCACCGAGGTGGATCCGGCGCGCGGGGATTTGCTGTTCGAGCGGTTCATCTCGCCCGAGCGGCGCGAACCGCCGGATATCGACGTCGACTTCGAGCACGAGCGGCGCGAGGAGGTGATCCAGTATATCTACGAGAAATACGGCCGTGAGCGCGCGGGGCTGGCCGCCACCGTGATCACCTATCGCACCCGCTCGGCCGTGCGCGAGGTGGGCAAGGTTTTCGGGCTGTCGCAGGACACGCTCAACCGTCTTGCCGGCACCATCTGGGGCTGGTCGTCCAAGGGGATCGACCAGCGCATGCTGCGCGAGGCGGGGCTCGATCCCGCCGACCCGCGTCTCGCGCTGGTGGCGCGGCTGTCGCGCGAGATCATCGGCTTTCCGCGTCATCTCTCCCAGCATGTCGGCGGGTTCGTCATCACCCGGGGGCGGCTCGATTCGGTGGTGCCGATCCAGAACGCCGCCATGGAGGGGCGCACCGTCATCGAATGGGACAAGGACGATCTGGAATCGCTCGGCATGCTGAAGATCGACATCCTGGCGCTCGGCATGCTGACGGCGATCCGCAAGAGCCTCGACCTGCTGCGCGAGGACTACGGCCGGTCGGAAACGCTGGCCTCCATTCCCCCCGAGGAACCGGAGGTCTACGACATGCTCTGCCGGGCGGATTCGCTCGGGGTGTTCCAGGTGGAAAGCCGGGCGCAGATGACGATGCTGCCGCGTTTGAAGCCGCGCAATTTCTACGACCTGGTGATCGAGGTGGCGATCGTGCGCCCCGGGCCGATCCAGGGCGACATGGTGCATCCCTATCTGCGCCGCCGGCAGCGGCTGGAGAAGGTGGTCTATCCGAAAAAGGAACTGGAGGAGGTGCTCGGCAAGACGCTCGGCGTGCCGCTGTTCCAGGAACAGGCGATGCGGATCGCCATCGTCGCTGCCGGGTTCTCGCCGGGCGAGGCCGACCGGCTGCGGCGGGCGATGGCGACCTTTCGCCGGGTCGGCACCATCGGCACCTTCCAGCGCAAGATGATCGACGGCATGGTGGCGCGCGGCTATGAGGCGGAGTTCGCCGAACGCTGTTTCCGCCAGATCGAGGGTTTTGGCGAATACGGCTTTCCCGAAAGCCATGCGGCGAGTTTCGCGCTTCTTGTCTATGCCTCCGCCTGGCTCAAGGCGCGCTATCCGGACGTGTTCCTGGCCGGCATGCTAAATGCGCAGCCGCTCGGCTTCTACGCGCCGGCGCAGTTGGTGCGCGACGCGCGCGAACACGGCGTGGAGGTGCGCGATGTCGACATCAACCTCTCCGACTGGGACGCGACGCTGGAGGCGGGAGCGCCGGCGGCTGGTCGGCTGCATCCGCGCCACGCCGAGATGCGCGGCACGGTCCTGAGCCGGCGGGCGGTGCGGCTCGGGCTGCGCAGTGCCAAGGGTTTGCGGGAGGAGGACATGAAGACGCTGATCGCGCGGCGGGGGGAGGGCTACGATTCCGTGCGCGATCTCTGGCTGCGCTCCGGCCTGTCGAAACGCGCCATCGCCCGGCTTGCGGAGGCCGACGCCTTTCGCTCCATCGGGCTCGACCGGCGGGCGGCGCTCTGGGTGGCGCAGGGGCTGGACGCGGGCGGCGAGCCGACGCGGTTGCCGCTGTTCGACACGGCGGCCCTTGGCGAGTTGCGCCTTGAACCGGATGCGGATCTGCCGCCGATGCCGCCGGGCGCTCATGTCGTGGCGGACTACCGCGCCCTGTCGCTGTCCCTCAAGGCGCATCCGGTCGTCTTCCTGCGCAAGCGCCTCGACCGGCTGTCGATCGTGCCCTGCGATGCGCTGTCACGCACGCGCAACGGGGTGCGCCGCGAGGTGGCCGGCCTCGTTCTGGTGCGGCAGCGGCCCGGCACGGCAAGCGGGGTGATCTTCATGACGCTGGAAGACGAGACGGGTGTTGCCAACATCGTGGTCTGGCCCAAGGTGTTCGAGCGCCATCGCGCCATCGTTCTCGGCGCGCGGCTTTTGCGGGTGCGCGGCAAGGTGCAGTCGGACCAGGGCGTGGTGCATCTGATCGCCGACACGCTGGAGGATGCGACGCCGATGCTGGCCGATCTCTCCGACGACAGTATCGCGGATGCCGGCCTTGCCCGTGCCGACGAGGTCAGGCGGCCGGTGCCGGACCAGCGGCACAAGCTGCAGCCGGGCAGCGGGCTTGCCGAGCTTGTGCGCGAGGTGCCGGAACTGTCCCGGACCCGCGACGTGCACACGCGCTCGCGTCAGGATCGGGCCGGAGACAAGGTCAGGGCCGCGATGCCCAGGGGGCGGAATTTTCACTGAACCGCGACGGAGGGATCGAGGGCTGCGCCTCAGAAGTGTTCCGGGCGCACCACCTGCACGTCGCAGATGGAGACGATGCCGGTGCGGCGCGAGACCATCGAAAACACGGCTTCCAGAACGCTGTCGACGCGCTCGGCATCGAGCAGGCAGACGATGACGATCATGCGCCCCGCACCGCCGACGAGACCCTCCCGGCTCCATTCGCCGCTGTGTCCGCGTCCGGCCAATGCCGGCAGCACCGTGTAGCCGGTGACCGCGAGGCGGTCGAGCAGGGCCGTCAGGCGCTCTTGGATCGGCGCCTCGACGATGATCTCGAGCCGTTTCTTCGCATAGGTCTGCATCGCGCCGCCCTCCTCAGCCGGTCAGATACTGTCCGATCGCCGCGTAAAGCGGAATGCCGACGGTCAGGTTAAACGGAAAGGTCACGCCGAGCGACAGGGTCAGATAGATCGCCGGGCGCGCCTCCGGCAGGGCGACACGCATCGCCGCCGGTACGGCGATGTAGGAGGCGGAGGCCGCCAGCGTCAACAGCAGTGCCGCGCCGCCAGCCGACAGGCCGATGGCCCAGGCGGCAGGAGCGGCGATTACCGCGCCGATCAGCGGCATGGTCAGCCCGAAGACGATCACCGCAGGCGTCAGGCTGCGGTATCCGGCGCGCAAGCCGCGGCCGGCGATCACGCCCATGTCGAGCAGGAACAGGCAGAGGATGCCCTTGAACGGATCGACGATGAAGGGGGCGATGTCGGCAAGCCCCTTCTCGCCGGTGATCAGGCCGATGGCGAAGGCGCCGACCAGAACGACGATCGAGCCGTTGAGGGCGATTTCGCGAAACAGCGAGCCGTTTTCTTCCTCCTGGGCGGCATCGCGCTTTCGCCCGCGCGCGGCCAGCCACAGCGCGGTCAGGATCGCCGGCGTTTCCATCACCGCGGCAACCGCCACCAGATAGCCTTCGTAGTCGAGGCCGAGCGATTTCATGGTCTCGGTGGCAGCGACCAGCGTGACGATGGAGATGGAGCCATAGTGGCCCGCGACCGCCGCCCGGTCGGCGCGCGGCAGATCCGAGACGAGCGAAAGAATGCCGAAGGCTACGAGCGGGATCAGCGCGGAGAGCACCGCACCGGCGGCAAGCGCGGCGATCAGCTTGGCGTCGACGCCATGTGCCGCCACGCCGACGCCGCCCTTGAAGCCGATCGCAAGCATGAGATAGAGCGCCAGCGCCTTGGCGACCGCCTCGGGCAGGGCCAGGTCGGAACGCGCGAGTGCGGCGGCAAGCCCCAGTGCGAAGAACAGCACCATCGGCGACGTCAGATTGGTCAAGGCAATGGCCAGCGTGTCGCCCATAAGCGCCCCCGAGCGTCCGCGAACGAAAATGCCCGCATTCCTACGTATCGGCAGGCGGTTTAGTCGAGTGACGCGCCTTGCGCAACATTATTGCGTCCGGGAGGCGACCTTCACGGATTGGCCGGGATGCCCGGGCGGTGGGTGCACAACTCGAACCGGCCGGTGGCGGCGTCCAGCACCCGCAACTCGCCGGAGCCGATATCGAACCAGGCGCCGTGAAGCGACAGGCGGCCGCGCTCCTCGAGCAGGCGCACGCAGGGGAAGGTCCGCAGATTGGCGAGCGACTGGCGCACGCCGGCGTATTCGAGCGCGAGCTGGGGGTCCTCGGCCCGTTCCGCGGGCAGGCAGCGGAACTCGGCTGCCGGTTCCAGCAGGCTCATCCACTTGCCGATGAAATCGCCCGGCGAAAGCGGGCCTGCATCGCCGTTGAGAAAGGCTTTCACGCCGCCGCAGCGGCAATGGCCGAGCACCACGATGTGGCGCACCTTGAGCGCCTGAACGGCGAATTCAAGCGCCGCGCTGGTCGAATGGTAGTCGCCGTCGGGGCCGTGCGGCGGCACGAGATTGGCGACATTGCGCACCACGAACAGCTCGCCCGGCCCGGCGCCGAAGATTCCTTCCGGCGTGACCCGGCTGTCGCAGCAGGAGATCACCATCACCTGCGGCTCCTGGCCGTAGACGGCAAGCCGCTCGTAATCGGGGCGATGCGGTGTGTGGGAGCGTTCGCGGTATTTCCGGTAGCCGTCGAGGAGGCTCGGCGGGAAAGCCGCCGTGTCGTCGCCTTTCGGACGCAGATCCGAGAACGGCTTGGGGTCGGAAGCAGTGCGTCTCCAGGGCATGGCAGATCCTCGCGCTCGCGCGAAACGGCCCGCGCGCAGCAAATAACCCTAGGGCATTGCCCCGCGACAGGGCCAGTACGCGAAATTGCGTATGAGGTCGCTGCGGCGGGCGCTCCGTCATAGGTCCGACTTGCAAGCGGCCCGCCCGCGCTGTCATATGCCCCGGCCGGCCGAACACGTGCGACATGCAGAAGGGATGAACCGTGAGCAAGACCAATCCGGGCAATTTTTTCGAGGATTTTCGCGTCGGTCAGGTGATGCGCCATGCAACGCCGCGCACGGTCACCAGCGGTGACGTGGCGCTCTATACCGCCCTTTACGGATCGCGCTTCGCCGTGCAGTCCTCCGACGCCTTCGCACGCGCGATCCACTATCCCCATGCGCCGGTCGACGATTTGCTCGTGTTTCACATCGTCTTCGGCAAGACGGTTCCGGATATTTCCCTCAACGCGGTGGCGAACCTCGGCTATGCGGGCGGGCGCTTTCTGGCGCCGGTCTATCCGGGCGACACGTTGTCGGCGGTGTCCGAAGTCATTGGCGTCAAGGAAAACTCCAACGGCAAGACCGGCGTCGTCTATGTCCGTTCCACCGGCTACAAGCAGGACGGCACGGAAGTGCTCGACTATGTGCGCTGGGTAATGGTGCGCAAGCGCGACGCCGCCTCGCCCGCGCCGGAGCCGGTGGTGCCCGAGCTTCCCGAGGCGATCGCGCCGGAAGGGCTGGGCGATGCCTGTCCGATGATCAACGTCGGCGCCTGGGATTTCGATCTCTCCGGCGCGCCGTTCCGCTTCGACGACTATGCGGTCGGCGAGCGCATCGACCATGTCGACGGCATGACGGTGGAGGAAGCGGAGCACCAGATCGCCACCCGACTTTACCAGAACACCGCCAAGGTGCATTTCAACCAGCATTCGGAAGGCCAGGGTAGGTTCGGCCGGCGGCTGATCTATGGCGGGCACGTGATTTCGCTCGCCCGCTCGCTGTCGTTCAACGGGCTGGGCAACGCCTTCCATATCGCCGGCATCAATGCCGGCCGGCACGTGGCGCCGCTGTTTGCGGGCGACACGGTCCATGCCTGGTCGGAGGTGATCGAAAAGGCGACGCTGGAGGGACGCGAGGATGTCGGCGCGCTGCGGCTTCGCATGATCGCGACCAAGGACCGGGCCTGCGCCGATTTCCCGCTGGTCGATGCCGAGGGGCGATACGACCCGTCCGTCATTCTCGACTTCGATTGCTGGGTGCTGATTCCGCGTTAGACCTCATGACTCAGGATCCGGCGAGCGGATGATGCGCCTCGACAAGCGCCTTCAGGCGGGCGTCGAGCACATGGGTGTAGATCTGCGTCGTCGAAATGTCGGCATGGCCGAGCAGCTGCTGGACCACGCGCAGGTCCGCGCCGTTCTGCAGCAGGTGCGAGGCGAAGGCATGGCGCAGGACGTGCGGCGAAAGCGCCTGCGTGTCCAGCCCGGCCCGCACGGCCAGCGCCTTGAGGTCGCGAGCGAAGGCCTGGCGGGTCAGATGGCCGCTTTCGCCGTGGGAGGGGAATAGCCATCTGGATCCGGCGTCCGCTCCGGCAGCCTTTCGCGCCTCCACATGGCGGCGCATGGCGTCGCGGGCGGCATCGTTCAACGGGACGGCGCGCTCCTTGTTGCCCTTGCCGCGCACCGAGATCAGCCGCTCGTCGCGCAGTGCGGCGGTGAGCGGAAGCGACACCAGTTCCGACACGCGCAGGCCGGTGGCGTAGAGCACCTCCAGCAACGCATGCAGGCGCAAGGCGCGCAATCTCGCCGCCTGGCTTGTCTCGCCGACAAGCGCTTCGTCGCGCGCTGTGCCAAGCAGCCGGTCGACGTCCTCGATGCTGAGGACCCGGGGCAGGGACGGGCGGGTCTTGGGGGAGGACACGCTGCGGGTCGGATCGTCGCCGCGCAGGCCGTCGGAAAACAGGTGCCGGTAGAACTGGCGCAATGCCGACAGGTGGCGGGCCTGGGTGCTCGCCGCGAAGCCGCGGGTGGCGAGGTCGCGGAGATAGCCGGTCACGGCGTCCTTGTCCGCCGTCTGCAGGGTTCCGCCCATGGCGGCGACGAAGTCGCTGAAGCCTTCCAGGTCGCGGCGGTAGTTTTCAAGCGTGTTGAGCGCTGCGCCGCGTTCCGCGGAGAGCATCTCGAGAAAGCCCTCGATCAGGATGCCGTCGGAGGCCATCACGGGTCCGCCTTTTTCGTCTTTCCGGTCTCGTGGTCTAGCGTCCGAATCCGTCGACCCTGAGGCGGACCGTGATCTCGCGCGGCGACGGCTCCACGAAGGTGCCGAGCGAATAGACAGCCGCCGCGCCCAGCCCGGCAAGGACCACGAGCGCGACCAGAAGACGGGTCAAAGTGGGCATTCCAACTCCGCGAACTCGTCAAAACGACGGAGAGATCTTTCCTGTTTTGACCAATCCGGTGCCTGCTTGCAAGAAAAACGGCGGGTTTTGCGCATCGCCCGCGCCGGGAAAGGGCAAGCCTCTTCGCGGGAAGGCTTGACGACCCGGGGGCGGGAAGGGCAAAGCGAAGGAAACGCGAGGGAGGGTGGGTCTTAACATGTCCGCGATGCAAAAGCTTGTCGAAGCGGATCGAGCCCGCCGTCTGGTGGCCGCCCTCGACGGACGGCCCCTGGTGCTGGTCGGCATCATGGGATGCGGCAAGTCCAGCGTCGGACGCCGGCTGGCCCATGCGCTGGGGTTGCCCTTCGTGGATGCCGACACCGAAATCGAGGCGGCGGCCAATCTGACGATCGCCGAGATCTTCGCCCAGCATGGCGAGCCGTATTTTCGTGCCGGCGAGCAACGGGTGATCTCGCGGCTTCTCAAGAACGGCGCCCAGGTGCTGGCGACCGGCGGCGGTGCCTTCATGAATGCCGAGACGCGCTCGGAGATCGCGGCCTCGGGCCTGTCGGTCTGGCTGAAGGCGGATCTGCCCGTCGTGATGAGCCGGGTTCGCCGCAAGCCGACGCGACCGCTTCTCAACGATCCCGATCCGGAAGGCGTGATGCGCCGGCTCATGGACGAGCGGTATCCGGTCTATGCACAATCCGATGTAACGGTGTGGTCTCGCGACGTCTCGCATGAGACTGTCGTGCTCGATGTGGTATCGGCGCTCGAGACCTATCTGGGACTGGAAGCGGCGCCGGAAACGACCGTTCGCCCGTCCGAACAAGGAGCCTGACAGGAATGTCCGATTCGCCAAGAGCGCCATCGCCCGAGCGGTCCGACCCGCCCAGCGAGCGGCAGAACGCCCGTGTCGGCGTCGATCTCGGATCCCGCAGCTACGACATCCTGATCGGCGGCGGATTGATCGCCGATGCCGGCCGGCACATCGGTGCGGTTCTTCCAGGCGCACGGGTCGCCATCGTCAGCGACGAAAACGTGGCGGAGCTGCATCTGTCGGCCTTGCAGGCCTCGCTGGATGCGGCCGGCATCGGACATTCCGCGATCCTGCTGCCGCCCGGCGAGGCGAGCAAGCGGTTCGACGTGTTCGAGACCGTCTGCGACCGGGTGCTGGAAGCACGGCTCGAGCGCGGCGACGCCATTGTCGCGCTGGGCGGCGGCGTCGTCGGGGACCTTGCCGGCTACGTCGCGGCCAGCGTGCGCCGGGGCATGCCCTTCGTGCAGGTCCCGACAAGCCTGCTGGCCCAGGTGGACAGCTCCGTCGGCGGCAAGACCGGCATCAACGTGCGCCAGGGCAAGAACCTGATCGGCGCCTTTCATCAGCCTGCACTCGTCCTCGCCGATACGGATGTGCTCGACACGCTGCCGGCGCGCGAGTTTCGCGCAGGCTATGCCGAAGTCGTCAAATACGGCCTTCTGGGCGATGCGGCCTTCTTCGACTGGCTGGAGGCCAATCACGCCGCGATCTTCGCCGGCGGGCCGGAACGGGCTGAGGCGATTGCCGCGTCCTGCCGGGCCAAGGCCGCGATCGTTGCCGCGGACGAACGCGAGGGCGGCGCGCGCGCGCTCCTCAACCTCGGCCATACCTTCGGCCATGCGCTGGAGGCGGTTGTGGCCTATGACGGCACCCGGCTGGTGCATGGCGAGGGCGTTGCCATCGGCATGCGGCTCGCCTTCGATTTCTCCGTCCGGCTTGGCCTGTGCCCGCCCGAGGACGCCAGGCGTGCGGCGCGCCATCTTGCCGATGTCGGCCTGCCCACCCATATCCGGCAGGTGCCCGGTCAGATGCCGCCGGCCGGGACATTTCTCGATATCATGGCGCAGGACAAGAAGGTGAGCCGTGGTGCGCTGACCTTCATCCTGACGCGCGGCATCGGTCGGGCCTTCGTCGAGCGCGGCGTCGATCCGGCTGTCCTGCGCGCGTTTCTGGAAGCCGAACTCAACACGGACGAGGTTATGCATGGGTGACGCAAGTCTCTGGCTGTCTGTGATCGCAATCGTTGTGCTGCTTGCCCTGTCCGGGTTCTTCTCCGGCTCGGAGACGGCGCTGACGGCGGCGTCGCGCGCGCGCATGCTGCAGATGGAGCGCAACGGCGAGAAACGCGCGGCCGTGGTCAGCCGGCTGATCTCCGCGCGCGAGCGCCTGATCGGCGCGCTGCTTCTGGGCAACAATCTCGTCAACATTCTTGCCTCCGCGCTTGCCACCAACGTGCTGCTCGGCTTCTTCGGCGATGCCGGTGTCGTCTATGCGACCCTGGTGATGACCATGCTGGTGCTGATCTTCTCCGAGGTCCTGCCAAAGACATGGGCGATCTCCAACCCGGACCGCTTCGCCGTTGCCGTGTCGCCGGTCGTGCGGCCGGTGGTCATCCTGTTCGCGCCGGTGGTGATGGGCGTCGAGGTGATCGTGCGGGCGATACTCAAGACCTTCGGCGTCGATGTCTCCGAAAACCGCAACGTGCTGTCGGCGCATGAGGAGTTGCGCGGCACCGTCGACCTGCAGCACCTGGAAGGTGGGCTTGTAAAGGCCGAGCGCGACCGCATTGGCGGTCTGCTCGATCTGGCCGACCTGGAAGTCTCCGACGTGATGGTTCATCGCACCAAGATGAATGCGCTGAACGCCGATGACGATCCGCAGACCCTGATTACCGCCGCGCTCGACAGCCCCCACACGCGCCTGCCGCTGTGGCGCGGCGAGACCGACAATTACATCGGCGTGCTGCATGCCAAGGATCTGCTTCGCGCGCTGGCGAAGGCCGGGGGCGATGTGGGTCAGATCGACGTCGAGCAACTGGTGTCGCCGCCCTGGTTCGTGCCTGACACGACCAGCCTGCAGGACCAGCTCAACGCCTTCCTCAAGCGCAAGGCGCATTTCGCGCTCGTCATCGACGAATACGGCGAGGTCATGGGGCTGGTGACGCTGGAGGATATTCTGGAGGAGATCGTCGGCGAGATTTCCGACGAGCACGATATCGAACTGCCCGGCGTGCGTCCGCAGCCGGACGGCTCGATCATCGTCGACGGCGGCGTGCCGATCCGCGATCTCAATCGGGCGTTCGACTGGCGCCTGCCGGACGACGAGGCGACGACGATCGCGGGTCTGGTCATCCACGAGGCGCGGATGATCCCGGAGGAGCGCCAGGCCTTCACGTTCCACGACTACCGGTTCACCGTGCTGCGACGGGAGAAGAACCGGATCACCCGCCTGCGCATGACGCCGCTTTCGAAGGTGGCGGCTGGAACGGTGAAGACCGCCGCGGTCGGGCCGGTTCCGCATGCGCCGACCGTGCAGCCGGGATAAGGCGGCACGACAGGCTCGGTCCGGCGTTGAATGCGTCGCGCGTCAGGCGGGCGCGGTGGCCCGGCCGCCGCCGCGCGGGTCCGCCTCGCCGGGGGCGCGCGCCTCGATGGCGAGCGCATGCACGCCCTGCTCAAGCGCATCCTTCAGGCAGCCGTTGACCGCGCGGTGCCGCGCGACCCGGTTCATACCCTCGAATGTGGCGGATACGATCCGGACGCGGAAGTGGGTTTCCCCGCCTTCCCGCCAGCCGCCGTGGCCGCGGTGCTTCTCGGATTCGTCGATCACCTCGAGGATCTCGGGGGCGAAGTTGTCGCTCAAACGCTGTTCGATATGGGATTTGATGGTCATGCGACTCATGTGACAGGATTTTCGCCCGCGTCAAGATCTTGCCGAACAGGTGCGGCTCCCCCTATTTATGCAGATCGCCGCGTCGCCGGTATCTGCGACACGTCGTTTCGACGGATGCGATACCGTGCTGTCGCGCCGTTGCGCCGCCTGCTGTGACCATGCTGCGGTCGCTCGACTGTGATCTCGACGGAGAATGGACAAGCAACCCGTGACCTCGGATATCTTCGACCGCATACGCATCAGTCCGAACCGCCCGCGCGCTCGCGCAAGGGCCGAGGAGTTCGTGGCCGATCGCGCCTGCGAGTGGGAGGGATGCGATCAGGCCGGCACCCACCGTGCGCCGAAGGGCCGCAACAACGACGGGCAGTATCATCATTTCTGCCTCGACCACGTGCGGCTCTACAACAAGTCCTACAATTATTTTTCCGGGATGGACGACAACGAGACCCGCGCCTATCAGCGCGACGCGCTGACCGGTCACCGGCCGACCTGGAAGATGGGCGTCAATGCCAAGGCGGCGCCGGAGGGAACCGCCTGGTCGGATATTGACCCACGGCAGGCGGCGCGCGCACGCGCCGAAGCCCGGATGCGCGGACGTGGTCGCGGCGGGGAAGCGCGTGCGCGCGCGCCGAAGCTGAAGCAGCTCGAGGCGCGCGCCTTCGACACGCTGGGGCTTCCGCACAGCGCCCGTGGAGCAGAGGTCAAGACCCGCTACAAGAACCTGGTCAAGCGCCACCATCCCGACGCCAATGGCGGAGACCGCTCGTCGGAGGAGCGGTTGCGCGAGATCATCAACGCCTATTCCCTGCTCAAGAAGGCAGGTTTCTGCTAGACAGGCATCCCGGCACGTTGGCGGGGGAGCAAATCGGCCCGGGTCGCTCCCTTGCAGGATCGCGCCAGTGCGCTATGACCGTGAGGACTTCGCCTCCGGCCCTTGCCGCAAGCTTTGGGCCGCTCGCGACGCTCTGTCCCGCCCGTACCGTCTTGCGGGACATCGGGTCGCGGGGCACGTCGCCCGCCAGGGCGACAAACCGATTTCACTCGGTTGGACTTTGTTCTAGGGTCCAGACCGCCTTTCGTCCGCACCCTCGCGGATCCGCATCGACATGCCCTCACCCGTGATTGCGCGGGCCAGCGGAGGATATATGACTGACATGACGCAGCCCGTCGAAAACCTGCCCGACACGACCGTTTCCGTGCGCGACGTGTTCGGCATCGACAGCGACCTGACGGTTCCCGCCTACAGCAAGCCGAATGAATACACGCCGGATCTCGATCCGGACTATCTGTTCGACCGCCCGACGACGTTGGCGATCCTCGCCGGTTTCGCCCACAACCGTCGTGTGATGGTGACGGGCTACCACGGCACTGGCAAGTCGACCCATATCGAGCAGGTCGCCGCCCGCCTCAACTGGCCCTGCGTGCGCGTCAACCTCGACAGCCACATCTCGCGCATCGATCTGGTCGGCAAGGACGCCATCGTCCTGCGCGACGGCCAGCAGATCACCGAGTTTCGGGACGGTATCCTGCCCTGGGCGCTGCAGAACAATGTCGCGCTGGTGTTCGACGAATATGACGCCGGGCGTCCGGACGTGATGTTCGTCATCCAGCGCGTGCTCGAGGTCTCCGGCCGCCTGACGCTGCTCGACCAGAACCGCGTCATTCGCCCGCACCCCGCCTTCCGCCTGTTCGCCACGGCCAACACCGTCGGCCTCGGCGACACCTCCGGCCTCTATCACGGCACGCAGCAGATCAACCAGGGCCAGATGGACCGCTGGTCGATCGTCACGACGCTGAACTATCTGCCGCACGACAACGAGGTGGAAATCGTGCTCGCCAAGGCGAAGCACTACCAGACCGAGGAGGGGCGCAAGATCGTCTCGCGGATGGTGCGGCTCGCCGACATGACGCGCAACGCCTTCATCAACGGCGATCTTTCCACGGTGATGAGCCCGCGTACGGTGATCACCTGGGCGGAAAACGCGCAGATCTTCGACGATGTCGGCTTTGCCTTCCGCGTCACCTTCCTGAACAAGTGCGACGAGATGGAACAGACGCTCGTCGCCGAGTTCTATCAGCGCTGTTTCGGCGAGGAATTGTCCGAATCCGCCGCCAATGTGGTGATGAGCTAACCCGGGTCGTTTCATGCGCAATCCGCCGTCAGAACAGAAACAGCCGGACACCGGACCGCTGAAGCGCGCGATCGGCGACACCATGCGCGCGATCGCCGCCGATCCGGAGCTTGAGGTGCTGTTTTCCTCCGACCGCCCGTCGCTCTCCGGCCATACGGCGCGTCTTCCCGAGCCGTCGCGCCGGCCGAGCGAGGCGGAAATCGCGATTGCGCGCGGCATCGGCGATGCGATGGCGCTCAAGCTCGCCTGTCACGATCCGGCGCTGCATCGCAAGTTCGGGCCGCAAAGCGAGACCGCGCGCGCGATCTACGACGCGGTCGAGCAGGCCCGCTGCGAGGCGGTGGGCGCCAACCGGATGCCCGGCGTCGCCGACAACCTGGAGGCGATGCTGGAGGACAAGTGCCGCAAGGCGTCCTATGCCGATGTCGGCAGCCGCGACGACGCGCCGCTGGAAGAGGCGATCGCCTATATGGTGCGCGAACGGCTGACGGGACGGGCGGCGCCGAAGAGCGCCGAGCCGATGATCTCGCAGTGGCGGGACTGGGTCGAGGACAAGGCGGGCGCGGCGCTCGACGAGCTTGCAGAGCGGCTGGAGAGCCAGCAGGATTTCGCCAAACACGTCCGCAAGCTGCTGTCCTCGCTGGAGATGGAGGAAGACCTCGGCCAGGAGGGCGATGACGACGACGGCGGCGAGGAAGACGACGCCCAGGGACGCGACGAGCGCGGCGAGACCTCCTCCGATGGCGAGGAAAACGCCGGCGAGGAAGAGGGCGCCCCCCAGGAGATGGAGCTCTCCGGCGAGGAAACCGAAACCGGCGAGACCGAGGGCCTCGACGGCGAACTCGACGACATGATCGAGGAAGACGGCGCGGATCAGGCGGAAGAGCCCGGCGAAAGCCCGCGGCGCGAGCAGCCGTTTTCCAACCAGCCGCCGGCCTCCGACTACAAGGTGTTCACCGAGAAGTTCGACGAGACGATCCCGGCCGAGGAACTCTGCGACACGGCGGAGCTCGACCGGCTGCGCGGTCACCTCGACAAGCAGCTCGTCAACCTGCAGGGCGCGGTTGCCCGGCTCGCCAACCGGCTGCAGCGCAAGCTGCTCGCCCAGCAGAACCGGTCGTGGAGCTTCGATCTGGAGGAGGGGCTGCTCGACACCGCGCGGCTGATGCGCGTCGTCATCGATCCGATGCAGCCGCTCGCGTTCAAGCAGGAAAGCGACACCAATTTCCGCGACACGGTCGTCACGCTGCTGCTCGACAATTCCGGTTCCATGCGCGGCCGCCCGATCACGGTCGCGGCGACCTGCGCCGATATTCTGGCGCGCACGCTGGAGCGCTGCGGCGTCAAGGTCGAGATCCTCGGCTTCACGACGCGCGCCTGGAAGGGCGGGCAGTCGCGCGAAGCCTGGCTCGCCGCCGGAAAGCCGGCCCAGCCCGGCCGGCTCAATGACCTGCGCCACATCATCTACAAGTCGGCCGATGCCCCCTGGCGGCGCGCGCGCCGCAATCTCGGCCTGATGATGCGCGAAGGCCTCTTGAAGGAAAACATCGACGGCGAGGCGCTCGACTGGGCGCACAAGCGCCTGCTCGGGCGTCCCGAACAGCGCAAGATCCTGATGATGATTTCCGATGGCGCGCCGGTCGACGACTGCACGCTGTCGGTCAATCCGGGCAATTATCTGGAGCGCCACCTGCGCCATGTCATCGCGGAGATCGAGAACCGGTCTCCGGTCGAACTGATCGCCATCGGCATTGGCCACGATGTCACCCGCTACTACAGCCGCGCGGTCACCATCGTCGATGCCGAGGAACTTGCCGGCGCGATGACCGACCAGCTCGCCGACCTCTTCGACGATCAGACGCAAGCGGTGCGCTCGCGTCGCGACCGCCGCCGCCGCAGGGTGCGTTAGGCGATGGCGCCGGCGGGACGCTGCCTGCTGCGGTGCCTTGCTCCGCTGTTCTTTCTGCTCGCCTCCGGCCTGGCGCTGCCTGATGCGGATGCGGCTTCCGCCCGCCCGCAGGCCGGCGTCACGCCGGTCACGGTTCAAAGCAAGCGGATCGAGCGGTTCCGCATCGGTGCTGGCGATGAAACCGCCGGGGACCGGCTGACCTTTCTCGGCGGACTGGAGCTCCTGTCGGGCAATCGCGACATGGGTGGGCTGTCCGGTCTTGTCGTGACGGGCGACGGCGGGGATCTTCTCGCGGTGGCCGACAACGGCCTGTGGTTCCAGGCGCGCATCGTCAGCGATCCGTCGGGGCGTCCGATTGCGGTCGAGGAGGCGCGGGTCGCGCCGATGCGCGGGCCGGACGGCCGCCCGCTCGCCGATACGGGGCGCGGCGACAGCGAGGGGCTGACCCTGCGCCGGACCGCGGACGGCGCGGAGCTGCTCGTTTCGACGGAACGCACCCCGCATATCTATGCCTATCCCTTTCCCCCAGACCTTGGTACCTCCGGGCGCGATATTCCCTTGCCTGCCGGTATCCGCAAGCTGCGGCACAACAAGGGGATGGAAGCGATCGCGGCGGCGAATTCGGGACCGCTCGCCGGAACCCTCGTGGTTGTCGGCGAACGCGGGGCGACCTTTGCCGACGATCTTCCGGGCTTTCTGATTGGCGGTCCGACGCCGGGCGAGTTCACCGTCGCGCGTCAGGACGCCTATGACGCGACCGACGCCGCCTTTCTTCCCGATGGCAACCTGCTGCTGCTGGAACGCCGCTTCACGCTGCGCCACGGTCTCGGCATGCGGCTGCGGCTGTTTTCCGCGGACGAGCTCCGGCCCGGCCGGCGCGCGGTCGGAGAGGTGCTGCTTGAGGCCGGATACACGGACCAGATCGACAATATGGAAGGTCTGGCGGTGCATGAGGCGGTCGACGGCGCGACGATCCTGACCGTGATATCGGACGACAACCGCTCCATCCTTCAGCGCACATTGCTGCTGCGGTTTCGTCTCGACTGAGGCGCCGCGGCCTCCGGGATTTGCGCGTCAGCTTGACATTTCGGGGCGGGAACGTCATGTAAAAGCCACTTCGCGCAACCGCTCAATGCCGGGATCCGATGTTCGACCGCTGCTCAATGTCCGCCTCGCTCCGCTCCGCGACACCTGTCGCGGCCGCGATGTTGCGCGCGGATGCCGCTCGAACGCTCACGGTTCGCATGCCGCGCGACACGCGCACGACGACATCCCGCAAAACGACCGTCTAACGGCCCTCGTGACCCGCGCTTCCCGGGGTCTCCGGGGGACGTGAGACCGAGAGGATGCGCGCATGTCGCGCGCATTCCCGGACCGGGGAGCCGCAACAAAGGAACATGAAGAAAATGTCTTACAAGATCGCCGTCGTAGGAGCCACCGGCAACGTGGGCCGTGAAATGCTCGACATTCTCGAGGAGCGCGGCTTTCCCGCCAGCGAAGTCGTCGCGGTCGCGTCGCGTCGCTCGCAGGGTGTCGATGTGTCCTTCGGCGACAAGACCCTGAAGTGCCAGGCGATCGATCATTTCGATTTCTCCGACGTCGACATCTGCCTGATGTCCGCCGGCGGCACCGTGTCCAAGGAATGGTCGCCGAAGATCGCGGCGCAGGGCTGCGTCGTCATCGATAACTCCTCGGCCTGGCGCTACGATTCCGACGTTCCGCTGATCGTGCCGGAAGTGAATGCCGACGCGGTCGAGGGCTTTCGCAAGAAGAACATCATTGCCAACCCGAACTGTTCGACGGCACAGCTGGTCGTGGCGCTGAAGCCGCTGCATGACGCCGCCAGGATCAAGCGCATCGTCGTCTCGACCTATCAGTCGGTCTCCGGCGGCGGCAAGGACGCGATGGACGAGCTGTTCAACCAGACCCGCGCCGTCTTCGTGAACGACCCGATCACGCCGGAAAAATTCACCAAGCGGATCGCCTTCAACGTCATTCCGCATATCGATGTCTTCATGGAAGACGGCTACACCAAGGAAGAATGGAAGGTGCTGGCCGAGACCAAGAAGATGATCGATCCGTCGATCAAGGTCACCTGCACGGCGGTGCGCGTTCCGGTGTTCATCGGCCACGCGGAATCCGTCAACATCGAGTTCGAGAAGCCGCTTGGCGCCGACGAGGCGCGCGATATCCTGCGCGAGGCGCCGGGCGTGCTGGTCATCGACAAGACCGAGGACGGCGGCTACATGACCCCGTATGAGAGCGCCGGCGAGGATGCGACCTATGTCAGCCGCATCCGCGAGGACGCGACGGTGGAAAACGGCCTGAACCTTTGGGTCGTCGCCGACAACCTGCGCAAGGGCGCCGCGCTGAACACCGTCCAGATCGCCGAGCTCTTGGTCAATCGCGGCCTGATCCAGCCCAAGAAGGCGGCTGCCTGATCGGTCTCATCGCTGCGGGTCGTCCCGCGGGCATCAAGGATCAACGGCCGGGCCCTGTGCCCGGCCGTTTTCGTTTGTGACGCGTCAGGGCGCAAGCTGCGCGATATAGGCGCCGAGGTTGTCGATCTCGCCGCGCGTCAGCGCCATGTCCGGCATCTTGGGATGCGGGTCGGCGAGGAATTCGCCGAGCGTCTTTTCGTCGAAATCCGGCCGGCCGGCGATTTCGGCGAAGGTCGGCACCGCCGCGCTCCCGCTTTGCTGGGTCTCGTCCACGATATGGCAGGCGGCGCACCAGGTGCGGGCGATCTCCAGCCCGGCCGCCGCGTCGCCGGCCCGGACCGGCGACGCCGGGAGCGCTGCCGACAGCGCCATCAGGGCACTCCCCATGATCGCACGGCGCCGGAGGGTGGCTCGCTGTGAACGTCGCTGCAGTGTCATGACGGGCCTTTCTGTTCGGGTGACGAGAAACAAGGGTAGCGGCAGGCGGCGATCGGGAACAGACTGTGACGTGCAATTTCGGTTTGTTGAAGGATGTTTCGAGATGACCTTTCGGATGGTGAAGACATTGGCGGTCCTCGGTCTGGCCATTGCCGGCCAGATCGCAGGCGCCGGAACAGGATGGACGCAGACGGCCGAACCGGCGGCGACGCCCATCCTCTCGGGCGACGACCGGTTTCATCCGGTGATCGCGCGCTCGGGCATGGTGTCCAGCCAGGAGGCGATCGCCACGGGTGTCGGGCGCGACATCCTCGCGGCCGGCGGCAATGCGGTCGATGCGGCGGTCGCCACGGGCTTTGCGCTTGCCGTCACCCTGCCGCGCGCCGGCAACCTCGGCGGCGGCGGCTTCATGATGGTTCACATGGCCGAAAGCGGCGAGACCTTGGCGCTCGACTACCGCGAGACCGCGCCGGCCGGCGCCTTCCAGGACATGTTCCTCGACGCCGACGGCAATGCCGACAGCAAGAAGTCGCGCTTTTCCGGCCTTGCCGTCGGCGTGCCCGGCACGGTCGCGGGCCTTGCGGCGGCGCATGAGCGCTTCGGCAGCGGGACCTTTTCCTTCGCGCAGCTGGTGGCACCGGCAATCGCGCTTGCCCGCAACGGCTTTCCGGTTTCCGACGACCTCTCGCAGTCGTTGAAGCGCTCGTTCCCGCGCCTGTCCAAGGACCCGGATGCAAGGGCGGTCTTCTACAAGGCCGATGGCGGGTTTTTTGAGCCGGGCGACCTCCTGCGCCAGCCCGCGCTTGCCGTCTCGCTGGAAGCGATCGCCGAGACCGGTCCTTCCGGCTTTTACGAGGGGGCGGTCGCCGAGGCGATTGCCGCGCGGGTCCAGGAGGCCGGGGGGTCGATGACGGTTGCGGACCTGAAGGCCTATCGGTCAATCTGGCGGGAGCCCGTCACCGGCACCTATCGCGGATATGAGATCGCCTCGATGCCGCCGCCCTCCTCCGGCGGGGTGCATATCGTGGAAATCCTCAACATGCTGGAGCCGCATGCGGTGTCGGACTCGGGCGCGGGCTCGGCGGCGACACTGCATGTCATGGCGGAAGCGATGAAGCGCGCCTATGCCGACCGTTCGAAATTTCTCGGCGATCCGGATTTCGTCGACGTACCGGTCAAGGGGCTGACATCGAAGGCCTATGCCCTGGAGCGCATGGCCGATTTCGACCCCGAGCGTGCGGCGCTTGCATCGGAGATCGCGCCCGGTGGTCCCCAGTCCTACGAGAGCAACGAGACGACGCATTTTTCCGTGGTCGATGCCGCCGGCAATGCCGTGTCCAACACCTATACGCTGAACTTTTCCTATGGCGTCGGCATGATGGCGACAGGGACGGGCATCCTGCTTAACAACGAGCTCGACGATTTCTCGGCAAAACCCGGCGTGCCGAACGCCTACGGGCTGATCGGCGGAGAGGCCAATGCGGTTGCTCCGCGCAAGCGGCCGTTGTCGTCGATGAGCCCGACGCTGGTGTTTCGCGACGGAAAGTTCGTGCTGGCCACGGGGTCGCCGGGGGGCAGCCGGATCATCACCACGGTCCTGCAGATCATCCTCAATGTGGTCGATCACGGGATGAATATCGCTGAGGCGAGTGCTGCGCCGCGCATGCATCACCAGTGGCTCCCCGATGAGTTGCGGGTCGAGGAGGGGTTTTCGCCCGATACGCTGAAGCTTCTGGCGGAAAAGGGCCACAGCATCGCGCTGAAGCCTGTGATGGGGTCGACGCAGTCGATCATGGCGGTCGAGGGCGGGCTTGCCGGCGCGGCTGATCCCCGGCGCCAGGGCGCGCTTGCCGCCGGTCACTGATCGTCCGGGGTCACGACGTCAGGCGGGCTCCGGCGCGGGCCGGTGTCCGCCGCAACAAGGTCACGACGAGCAACGCCACATAGGCGGCGCCGAGAAGAAGCGGCAGGCCATGCGGCCCGGCGATGTCGATCGCCATGCCCGAGGCCATCGGGCCGGCGAAGCCGCCGACGCCCCACATTACCGCGAAACCGGCGTTGCCCGAGATCAGCATCGCGCCGGTGAAGCGGCGGCCGAGTTCCATCAGCGCGATGGTATAAATGCCGTAGGCGGCCGATCCCCAGACGAAGAGCATCGCCCACAGCGCGACAGGCTGCGTGATCAGGAGCGGCAGCAGGGCCGCGCCGGCGATGGTGAGCAGGCAGAGAAGCGCCATCATGCGCCCGGTGCCCCAGCGGTCTGCCAGCGTGCCGATGGGCACCTGAAACAGGATGTTGCCGACGATCAGCACGGCCAGAGCCGTTGCAATCGCCGGCTCGTCCAACCCGTTGCTGAGGCCGTAGACGGGAAACATCGTCAGGATCGCCTGATCGAAGGCGGCCGCGATGCCGGTCACGGCGAGCAGGAAGGGGATCAGCGGCGCCACCTGGCGGATCGAGCCGCTGTCGCCTGAGGCAAAGCGCGGCAGGCGCTCGCGGATCGACCAGATCAGGCCGGCGCAGACGAAGGCCACGCCGATGCACAGCAGGAAGGGCGTGAGGGTCTGCGTACCCGTTATCGCGAGGATCGCGGGGCCGAGCGCGAAACCGCCGGCAAGCGAGGTGGCATAGAAGCCGAGCAGCCGTCCGCGAATGCGGTCCGGCGCCATCTGGTTCACCCAGGTCTCGCTCGAGATATAAAGGCCGTTGATCGCCACGCCGAGCAGGAAGCGGGCCGGAAACCAGACCGAGAGCGACTGCCAGGTCGCGATCACCGCGAAGAGCACCGCAAGCGCAAGCGCGCAGGCAAGGGCGAGACGCGCCGCGCCGAAGCGAATGGCAAGGCCCGGGATCAGCGGGGCGGAGACGATCAGGCCGACGGCCATTGTCGCTGCGTTGGCGCCGATCAGCCAGGCCGGCGTGCCCTGGCGTTCCAGGATGAACGACAGCAAGGGGTAGGTGAGCCCCTGCGCCAGACCGAAGACCGCCACCATGAGAAAGACGACGGCAAGCGCGCCACGGTCGAGATTTTCCGAGATGCCCGATTCAATCCGCGCCATTCTGCCCCTCGTGCCGGATCTCACTGGCCGCGACGGGGCCGGGGTCGCACGGGGCCAGTCGCTTCACCATTGCGGTTGCGGTGGAAAATCCGAACAGCCGCGAGAACGGGCCAAGCTGCGTGACCTTTCCGGCCACGAAGCCGTTTCGCTCATAGAGCGCGCGCGCCCGGGGGTTGGTGTCGATCACGTCGAGCCGCACCGCGTGCCGTCCGCTGGTCCGGGCGATCCGGCAGATCTCCGCCAGCAGCGCCGTTCCGGCGCCCCGGCCACGTGCCGCGCCTGTGACGGCGATGCCATCCATCGCCAGCGTCCTGTCATCCTCCGGCTTCTCCAGAAGGGAGAGACCCGCCACGCGCACTGCGGCGCCGAAGAAGCCGTAGGACCTGCGAAAGTCGGACCATCCGGGCTCGAACAGACCCGTGCCGTCCATCCTGAAGCCGGCGACGCCGAGCAGTCGTCCCCCGTCCACCGCAACGATCGCCCGGTCGGAGCGCAGATGCGGCGCCAGAAAGTCGATGGCTTGTTCCGCCGTGCCGAAAAAGGGCCGAAGTTTCTGAAACAGCGCCTGCACATAGATCCCGACCGCGTCGCGCGCGTGGCGGGCCGGCACGAAGGGAAGGATGTCCATCGGGGCTGCGGTCCTTTCTGTCACGGAGGAAAGCGGGCGGGATTGTTGAACCATACTGAGGTAATCATCCTGCCGCAGGTTGCAAGCGAAATCCTTGCACGCGAGTGGCGGTCGCCTCGCCACGGGCGCGGGAATCAGTCTATGAGAGGTCAGACGTGTGCTCGCGGGAGCTTTCATGCCGACAGACATCATCGCGCCTTTTCTGGAATGGCTGAGCGCCCTGCCGGCGGCACGGATGCTGGCCGCCTCGCCCTTCGCGCAAGGCGCGGCGGTGACGCTGCATCTGTTCGGCGCGATGCTGCTGGTCGGCGCGCTCGTGCCGATGAACCTCCGGCTGCTCGGTTTCTGGAAGGCGGCGGCCCTCGGCGACGTCCGGCGGGTGTTGTCGCCGGTTGCCTTTGCGGGCCTCATCATCGCCGTGCTCAGCGGGCTTGCGCTTTTGTCGCAGCGGCCCTTCGCCATAGTCGCCGTCCCGGCGTTTCAGGCCAAGATGGCGCTGATCGCGCTTGCCGGCGTGAATGCGCTCGCCCTGCGTCTCGTGCCGGCCTGGCGCCTGCTCGACCAGGTCGATTCGCGCGGAACGATTTCCCGCTTTCGAACCGCCGGTCTCATTTCGCTGGTCTGCTGGTTCGGCGTGCTGGCGCTGGCGCGCTGGCCGGGTCTCTTTTGAGCCCGCGTTAGTGGGCGCGGCGATAGATGCCGGTGTTCACCACCGGACCTTCGCCCGGCACTTCCACCGTCTGTTCGATCTCCATGCTGCGGCCGTCTTCGGAAAGCAGGCGCCGTGCCGTCATCAGCACCTGCTCGCCCCGCTTGGCCTGGGAGGTGAGGGTCCGGTCGTCCTCGAAGAACAGGTATAGCCTGTCGGCCAGGCCGCTTTCGGTGAGGCGCTGCCCGGCGCCGCCCGGAACCCCGGTGATCTCGCCTTCCAGCGTTTCGCCGTCCGCCGTGATCAGCGTCATGCGAATGCACACCAGGCCGAATTCCTCCTCGATCGTGCAGCGCCCTGCCTTCGGCAGGTCGCTCTGGTCGAACTCGCTTTCGTCGAGATCCAGGATCCAGGTCCCGAGGAACGGCGCGATCTGGTCGATCATGGGGAAAATCGTCCTTGTGCCTTTGTCGTCTCGCGCCGTCATAGAGGACCGCGCCGTCCTTGTCATGGCCTGCAAGACGTGTCGTGCGCCTGCGGGCTGCCACGTATAGACGAACGGCGTTCTGGAACGTCATGCAACCAGCAGGCACTATGGCGCCGGGGAGGAGAGGCCAGTGACACCGCGGGTGCTGATCATCGAGGACGAGACGACGCTCGCCGGCCTTTGGGCCGAGCTGATCGCGGGCGCGGGGTTTCAGGTGGCGCTTGCGCCGGATGCGCGAGCCGCGCGGGCGCATCTGGCGCGCGAAACGCCCGATCTGATCGTGCTCGACACGGCCCTGCCCGATGCGACCGGCCATGCCCTGTGCCAGGAAATCCGCGCGCGCGCACAGACCCGCGCGACGCCGCTGGTGATGACCAGCGACTGCGGCCGCGATATCGATGCCGAAAAGGGGCTGGCGCTCGGCGCCGACGCCTATCTCGGCAAGCCGTTTTGCTGCGGCGACCTGCTGGATGCGATCCAGGGCATGATTGCACCTTTGCGCACGGGAGGGGGCTGAGCCGATGGCTAGGCGGGGCGTGGAAAACTGGAGCCTCAGGCTGCGCGTTTTTCTTTTTTTCGCGCTGATCGCGCTCGGCGGCTCGGCCACGGTCGGCGCAGCGCTGGCGTTCCTGTTCCTTTCGGCGGAACCCGGCGGCATCGCGCTCGACCGGATCGTGCTCGCCGGCCTCGTCTCGACGTTCGCGATCAGCGGCCTGGCGCTCTGGGTCTGGCTCAAGTTCGACGATCATGTCGCGCGTCCGCTAATGCGCCTGGGGGCGCAGTTGCGGGCCAGCGTTCATGCCGATGCCGCGCCCGTGGTCGCGACCGGGACGGGTCGCTATCTCGGGCTGCTCGCACCGGCGATGCAGGAGGCGGCGCAGGCGCTTGCCGAGGCGCGGCGGGACACCGATGCATCGGTGTCGCGCGCGGTCGCGGATGCGGAGCGGGAGAAAAGCCGTCTGGAAGCCGTGCTCCGGGACCTGCGGCAGGGCGTGGTGATCTGCACGCCGGATCACAATGTGCTGCTTTACAACCGCCATGCCCAGGCGTTGCTCGATCACGATGTTCAGGGAAAAGGGCTCGGCCTGGAGCGCAAGCTGACGGGTCTGGTTCGCGCCCAGCCGCTGCACCACACGCTTGAACGGCTGATGCGGCGGGTCCGCTCCGGACGCCACGTCGCGCATCCCGATGGCCTGTCGACGCCGTTTCTTACCGCGACCCTCGACGGGCGCGACAGCCTGCGCGGGCGCATGACGCTGATCCTCGATGCGGATGGCGCATCGCCGATCGGATATGTCGCGAGCTTCGACGCTGTGACCGACGAACTTGCCGCCGGGATCTGGCGCGACCGGTTGCTGCATGATGTCACCCGGGACATGCGCCAGCGGATCGCAGCCCTCGCCGCCGCCTGCGAGGTGCTCTTGCGGCGGGTCGATCTGGCGCCGGAGGACCGCGCTCGCTTCGACGGGATCGTCTGCGGCGAGACCCGCGAGCTTGCCGGCCGGCTCGACCGGCTCGACCAGGTGGCCGGCGATCTGCTTGCCGGCGCCTGGCCGATGGCGGAGGTCTATTCGCCGACGCTCACGGATTGTATCGCCGCGAGGCGCTCGGAAGGCCGCGACCTTGAGGTCGCGACGGCGGGGGATGCCTGCTGGGTCCTGTGCGACAGCGCGTCGATCGTCGAACTGGCCGACCGGATGGTGAACCGGATCGCCGTGCATGCGAGGCTCGACAGCCTGACGCTGTCGCTGAGGGACGAGGGCGCGCGCGCCTGCCTCGACATCGTCTTCGCCGGCGCGCCGGTGCCGGCATCGGTGCTGGACAGCTGGCTCGACGAGCCGCTGGAGGAGGGCGGCGGGGCGACGGCCCTCACGGGACGCGATGTCCTTAGCCGGCACAAGACCGAGATGTGGAGCGACCCGAGCACGGGCGGCCGCGCCCGGATCCGCCTGCCGCTCGCCAAGCCCCCGGAGGCGCTTCGCCGTCCCGGCGCGGCGCTTTCTCCCGTTTCGGAGCGCCCGGAATTCTACGATTTCGATCTCTTCGCGCGGACCCTGCCGATTGCCATCGAGGACGCCCCGCTGGCCTCGCTCTCCTATGTCGTCTTCGATACGGAGACGACGGGCCTGGAGCCCTCGCGCGGCGACGAGATGCTGTCGGTGGCCGGCGTGCGTATCGTCAACGGCCGCGTTCTGCGCGGGGAAACCTTCAATTCTTTCGTGAATCCGGGACGGTCGATCCCGGCCGCGTCCACCCGGGTGCATGGGATCACCGCCGAGATGGTCGCGGAGGCGCCGGGCGTCGAAACCGTCCTGCCCGCGTTCCATGACTTTGCGCAAGGCAGTGTGCTCGTTGCCCACAACGCGGCCTTCGACATGACCTTCCTGGCGAAATACGGCGACCGGACCGGCGTGCGCTTCGATCAGCCGGTGCTGGACACCGTTCTTCTCGCTGCCCATGTTTTCGGCACGCAGGAAAGCCTCACGCTGGATGCGCTTGCGGAGCGCTTTCAGGTGTCGCTTCCGCCTGAAACCCGGCATACGGCGCTGGGAGATGCGCTTGCCACCGCCGAAGTCTTAAGCCGGCTTTTAAAGCTGCTCGTGCCGCTTGGCGTTGAGACTTTGGCGCAGGCGATAGAGGTCTCCAATCGGCAGGTCGCCCTGCGCCGTCGCCAGTCGGGCTACTGACGCGCCGCCGCTCCGCCGGCTTGACAAGGTCGGACGCAGCGATGCGAATGGGGCCTTCGAAGCGTGCGGAGACAAGTCCAGATGAGCCAGCCGACCCTTTTGATCACCGGCGCAAGTCGCGGCATCGGGCTTGAGACCGTTCGCCGGTTTCTCGACGATCCCGACTGGCAGGTGATCGCCACCTGCCGGGACCCGGGCGCGGCGAGCGACCTGCGTGCGCTGCAGGCGCGCCATGGCACGCGGCTTGAGCTTCATGCGCTCGATGTCGGCGACGGCGATGCGGTCGCCCGGCTCGCGGAGGTGCTGGCGGGGCGGCCGGTCGATGTGCTTCTCAACAACGCCGGCGTCATGGGCGCGCATCAGTCGCTTGAGGATCTCGATTTCGACGGCTGGCTTGCCGAGGTCAACGTCAATACGCTGGGTCCGATGCGGCTTGCGCTTGCCCTGCGGTCCAATCTCGCCCTGTCGAAAAATCCGCGCATCGTGACGATCTCCAGCCAGATGGGCTCGATGGCGCGCCCACGCGGCGGCAGCTATGCCTATCGCTCGTCCAAGGCGGCGGTGAACAAGGCGATGCAGGGGCTCGCCCTCGATCTTGCCGACGAGGGCATCTGTGTTGTCGTGGTGCATCCGGGCTGGGTGCGCACCGACATGGGCGGCGGGGCGGCGGATATTTCGGTCGAGGAGAGTGCCGCGGGCATCTACCGGCTGACGCGGGATCTCACGCTTGCCGACAGCGGACGCTTCCTCACCTATCGGGGCGAGGATCACCCGTGGTGAGCGTGCGCGTGCGCGTCAAAACGCCTGCGGCGCCTGCATCTGGGTTGCCCGCGCGTTCGGCAGGCGGTCGACGACAAGGTCGGTGAGGCCGGCTGCCGCCCACATCGCCGCAAGGGTCAGCCAGGCCGTCAGGGCGAAGATCGAGCCGCCGGTGACGCCGGCCCCGACGGCGCAGCCGCCGGCGAGCATGCCGCCGAAGCCCATCAGCACCGCGCCGGCCATGTAGCGGCGCATCGAGCGGCCGCCCTCGAACCCCTGCAACGTCCACTCCCGCGCGACAAGCGCGGCAAGGGCGGCGCCGATGAAGACGCCGGGAACCAGACCGATGTCGAAGTCGATGTTGGTTCCGGGAAGAGTGAGCACGCTCATCAGCGTATCGGCGGAGGGGCCGGTGAAGGTCATGCTTTTGACGGTCATCGGCTCGAAGGCCTGGATGGACATCTGGTAGGTGAACCACCAGCCGGCGGCGACGGTGGCGCCGACGCCGGCGGCGCCGAGCCAGCCCCAGGGGCCGAGACCGGCGCGCACCGCGAAGAAAACCGCGCCGCAGACGAAGAGGAGCCCGATCACCAGCCCCGCCTCAGCTCCGAGGCCCAGCGTCTGCAGCAGATCCAGATTGTCGCGTCCTCCCACCGTCCACAGGCCGGCGAGTTTCTCGCGCAAGGGCGAGAGGATGCCATGGATCGAGGCCTCGGCGGCGACGGCGAAAATCAGCCCGGAGAGAAGAGCGCGCAGATTGCCGGTGGCCGAGAGCACGAGGAGGCGGCTTGCGCAGCCGCGTGCGAGCACCATGCCGATGCCGAAGAGCGCGCCGCCGATCAGCGCGCCGGAAAGCGAGCCGCGCGCGGCGAACTGCCGGGCCTCGGAAACGTCGATCAGGTCAAGCTGCAGCATTGCCTGGGTGATGAGGACGGCGGAGGTGAAGGCGACAAGCCAGACGGCGACCTTGATCCCGATGCTGCCGCGGGCGAACTCGATGACAGCGGCCCGCAGGCAGAACCGGCTGCGCTGTGCGAAAATGCCGAAGGCGATGCCGATCGCCAGTCCCCCGAGCGCGGAGGTTCCCGGCTCCCCGAAGACATCGAACAATCCGGTCAGGTCCATGGCGCGCCCAGCCCTCTCTAGAATTCGCCTCTCCGCATATTCGAAACAATGAATGACAAAACCGCATGGACCGCCTTGATCTCGCTCAAGCGGGCGGCGCGCCCTCGTGCTTGTCGCGCGCGGCGCGGGCGACTAACAAGGAGCGGGACGAGGCGACGCAGATCGAGGGGCCCGGCACGGTGACGGCGACGGACACACACGAGAGTTCCACGAAGGACACGGCGGGGCGGATGCCGGTGTGCATGCGCATCTGGGGCGGATTGGGCAACCAGATGTTCCAATATGCCGCTGGACATGCGCTGGCGCGCCGGCTCGACACGCGGCTTCTGATCGACCCGCTCGAGATGGATTTCGACCATGCCGAGCTGGGCCTTGGCCTGTTCGGTCTCGCGCCGGAAATCTGGCGTCCGGATATGTCCGGCTTGCGGGCCCGCTTCGCCGGCCTGCGCGATCGCGGCGCGACACGGGGCAAGAAGCGCTACAAGCTCTGGCCCGGCAACAGCTTCTTCCAGCAGGCGATGTGCCATGCCGACGATTTCTGGTCGGTCGAGCCCGGCACCTATGTCGCCGGCTATTTCCAATCCGAGCAGTTTTTCGCCGATTGCGCGGACGAGATCCGGGCGCTCTTTGCGCTTCAGAGCGTCGACGCGACGATGACGCCCAAGCTGCTGGAGGCGGCGCGGCATCCGGCGAGCGTGTCGGTGCATGTGCGCCGCGGTGATTATGCCGCCAATGCCCGGACGGCGGCGACCCACGGGTTGCTGGGAGCGGACTATTACGAGGCCGCCGCCGCGCTCATGGCGCGGATCGTTCCCGATGCCCGCTGGCTGGTGTTTTCCGACGATATCGCGGCGGCCGCGGAGTTGACCGCCGCCTGGCCGAACCGCACGCTGGTCGAGGGCCAGTCGCGCGAACAGGACCTGCGCCTGATGAGCCTGTGCGCGCATCACATCACGGCAAACAGCAGCTTCAGCTGGTGGGGCGCCTGGCTCGGGCGCAATCCCGAGCGGCAGGTGATCGTGCCGCGCCAGTGGTTTGCGCGCGCGGAACTCAGGCGCACCTATGTCGACGAGATGTTCCCGCGCGGCTGGATTCTGCTATGAGAACCGGCTACTGCGGAAGCGCCCTTTCTAACGCTTCCGAGGTGCGGGACCGGAGATGACGATGAAGCTTTGCGTTGCGATCTGCACACGGGAACGGCCGAAGCTGCTGCGCAGCTGCCTGATGTCGGTCTGCGAGCAACGCGTGCCGGATGGCGTCGCGGTCGAGATCGTCGTCGTCGAGAACCACGACATTGAGGTCTCGCGACCGATCACCGTCGAGGTCGCCGCGCAAACCGGCTGGACCATCCACTATGTGCTCGAGCCGGAGCTGGGCATTCCCTTCGCCCGCGACCGCTGCGGCGTGTTTGCCGCCGAAAACGGCTATGACCGCGTGCTCTATATCGACGACGACGAGGTCGCGCATCCCGACTGGCTGGCCACCATGGTCGAGGCGGTGAGCCGCTATCCGGCGGAGGTGCACTACGGCCGCGTGCTCTACACCTATCCGCCCGAAACGCCGTCCTGGATGATCGCGCCGCAGGTGAACAAGCGCCCGACCGGGACCGTCCTGAAAAAGGCGGAGGGCCACAACACACTGGTCGATACAAGGGTGTTCCGCGACGACGGATACGGTTTGCATTTCGATGGCTCGATGCGCTTTACCGGCGGCAGCGACACGGATTTTTTCTCGCGGGTGCATGACGCCGGCGGAAAGATCGTCTGGGTGCCCGAGGCGCTGGTGGAGGAGCTCGTTCCGGTCAACCGGGTGCGGCTCGGCTGGCAGTTGCACCGCACCTTCCGGGTGGCGGGAAACATCTCGCGTCTTCACGAGAAGCGCTCGGGGCGCGGAGCGGCGCTGTCGCGCAGCTTCTTCAAGGGCCTCGGCCGGCTCTTCAACGGGATCTTCGTCCAGCTTCCGGCCAGTCTCGTGTTCGTGGTCTCGCCCGAGCGCGGACGCCGCCAGGCGTTTCACGCGGCCAAGCAGATCGCTTCCGGTCTCGGATCGCTGGCCTATCTCACCGGCTATCAGGCGCAGCCCTATCGCAAGGTCGATGGCGGCTGAGCCGTCTTCCGGAGCCGTTCAGTCCACCACCAGCTTCAGCGGCGTTCCCGCCGGGATGGCCTCGCCCGGCGGGGTCTGGTTGAGGATCGAGAACAGCGTCAGCCGGCGCGAGGCTTCCACACCACTCATGCCGACGGCGAGCCGTTCCGGGGTGTCGCCGGCATCGGCGCGGATCACCTTGATGCGCAAGGGGCGCAGCCGGGCGCGTTCCGTTGGCGTAAGCTGGCGGAAGCTTTCCACCGTCTGCTGATAGTCGCGGGTGAAGTCGGAGCCGCCGGAGCGCGAGGCAAAGATGAAGCGGTATCCGGTGCGCCCGATGCGTACGACCGCAATGCGGAACGACCAGCCGTCCGTCACGGCGGAGGCGGTGACGGCGGGAAGTCCGTTGATCGTGTCCTCGCGCACGCTGTCGCGCACCAGACCGTTGATCCATCCGCTGGTCATATAGGCGGAAAGCGAGGCGAAGTCGGTCAGGTCCGCGCCGTCGAAGCGCAGTGCCGTGCCGGCGGAATTGCTGGCAAGCACCGCTTCCGGCGAGTTTTCCAGCACGAAGCCCTGGGGCACGGTGAAGCTGATGCCGAGCGACTTGTGCAGGAACGAGCGCCCGCGAATGAAGCCCTCGAGCGGATCGTCGCCATAGAGCATCCCGTCGATCTTGGTCAGATAGGCGTCGCGGTCGCGCTCGCCGAGACCGGGGGCGCCGACCTGGCGCGCCGCGCGCACGGCCGTCTGCACCCGCTCCGGCGTCGTCGGATGCGAGGACAGGAAATCCGGCGCGCTGCTCTGGTCGCCCTGGGCGCTTTGATAGGCGGCGAATTTGCCCATCGACGTCAGGAAACGCGCTGAGGCGAAGGGGTCGTAGCGCGCCCGCGCTAGGGTGCGCACGCCGACCGCATCGGCCTCCAGTTCCTGGATCTGCGAGAAGCGCGCGAAGGAAAGCTGCGACGACATGATCGCGGCGCGCGCCTGGTCGGGGTCGCGCACCACATTGCCGAGCACGCGGCCGGCCAGTTCGGTTGCCTCGGCGCGCTCCTGGCGCTTGATCGCGTGGCTGGCGGTCACATGGGCCATTTCATGGGCAAGCACGGCGGCGACTTCCGAGGTGTCGGTGGCAAGCGCCAGCAGGCCGCGGGTGACATAGAGATAGCCGCCGGGAAGGGCGAAGGCATTGACCGCCGGAGAGTTCAGGATGGTGATGCGATAGGTCTGCGACGGGTCGTCGGAGGCTTCCACCAGCCGGCCCACGACCTGGGCGACGGCCCGTTCCGCGCCCCGGTTCTCGTAGACGCCGCCATAGGTGGCGACCACGCGCGGGTGCTCGCGCGCGCCGAGGTCGGCCGAGAGGCCCGGACGCAGCGATCCCGGCGCCGGTGTTCCGATCTCGATCGGGGAGGATCCGGAGATCTGGCAGCCGGACAGCAACAGCAGTGCCGCGCCGGCGGCGAGCCAGCGGCGCATCTGCCCGCTCAGGGCGTCAAGGGACGGAAAGAGGTTCACCGGCGCGTGCCATCCGTTTCGAGCCGCTCGATCTGTGCGGGGTGAGAGATCTCCACGAGGGGTCCGCCGGACTGCAAGAGCACTCCGCGCACCCGAATAGCTGCCCCTTCAAGGGACCTCGCGTCAACCCCGGCGGCCGTGAATGCATCCAATTCTTTTATCGCGATGGTTGCGGTAAAGTCGCGGCTCCAGCGGCGCCCGAAATTGAGATAGAGCGTCGAGCGGGTCTCGCCCAGCGAAAGCACCCGACCGGCGACCAGCGTGTACCGCCCGATCCGGCTTGCAAGGGCGCGCGGGCGATGGGCGGACCGCACCCGCTCCGTTTTCCAGATGCCGAGCTCTCGGCCGCGGGCGTCGCGTTCCGCCTGCATGAGTGCCGGAAAGCAGGCCGGTCGCGCAAGCGCCGGGGCGACGATTGCCATGCCCGTGCCGACGAGATCTCGCGCGGTCCAGGCCCCGGTCGCGGCATCGACAAGATGCCCGCGCCGGCGCTGCCAGCGGTCGGGCTTCTCGCTGACCGCCCAGAAGCGCATTTGCCGCACGCCGTCCCCGGGCAGCGCCGCCTCCTCCGGCATATGAAGATCGATCTGGCGATACACGACACCGTCCCTTGTACGCAGCTCCGCCGCCCGGAGCGTTCCTTCAAGCGCCTGACCGACCGCGCCGGCCTCCGGCAGGCAGCCGTCGGGCAAGGTGGGCCGGGGCTGGTCCGCCAGCGCAACCGAGACCAGGAACGGTGCGGCACAGCACGCCGCCTTCAGTCTTGCCAAAATCTTGGCGGGACTGCGGCGCTGCACCATGTGGTGTCGCCGGCTCAATGGGCAAGGGCGTCCGATATGGCGCCGGACAGCTTGTCGACGAGCTCCTCGACCTGCGCGTCTTCCAGGATGAAGGGCGGCGCCAGCAGCACGTGATCGCCGGAGCGCCCGTCGAGCGTGCCGCCCATCGGATAGCAGACGAGACCGCGCGCGAAGGCGGCCTTCTTGATCGCCGCATGAAGCTTGCGGGCCGGGTCGAAGGGGGCCTTGGTCTCGCGGTCCTCGACCAGCTCCAGCCCGAGGAACATGCCGCGCCCCCGGATATCGCCGACGTGGGGGTGCTGGCCGAAGCGCTCGACCAGCGCGGATTTCACCGTCTCGCCCATCGTGCGGGCGCGGGTGACGAGATCGCGCTCGAGCAGCGACGAGACGACGGCATGACCGGCCGCAGCCGCCGCCGGGTGCCCGATATAGGTATGGCCGTGCTGGAAGAAGCCGGAGCCCTCCTCGATGGCGCGGTAGATTTCGCCGCTGCACAGCATCGCGCCGATCGGCTGGTAGCCGGCGCCGAGGCCCTTGGCGATGCACAGGATGTCCGGCGACACGCCGTCCGCCTCGCAGGCGAAGAGATGGCCGGTCCGCCCCATGCCGCACATGACCTCGTCGAGGATCAGCAGGACGCCGTGGCGGTCGCAGATCTCGCGGATGCGCTTGAAATAGCCTTCGACGGCGGGCACCGCGCCAAGCGTTGCGCCGACGACCGGCTCGGCAATGAAGGCGGCGACCGTTTCCGGGCCGAGCCGCAGGATCTCGGCTTCCAGCTCGTCGGCGACGCGGCGGCCGTAGTCGGCCTCGCTCTCGCCATCGGCCTGGCCGCGATAGGCGTAGCAGGGCGCAATATGCGACATGTCGACCAGAAGCGGCTTGAAGGGCTCGCGCCGCCACATGTTGCCGCCGGCCGACAGTGCGCCCAACGTGTTGCCGTGATAGCTCTGGCGCCGCGCGATGATGCGCGCGCGCGACGCGTCGCCGCGTTCCAGGTGGTATTGGCGGGCAAGCTTGATCGCCGCCTCCGTCGCCTCCGATCCACCGGAGACCAGATAGACACGGTCCAGTCCCTCCGGTGCGTTTTCGATCAGAAGATCCGCGAGATCTTCCGCAATATCGGTGGTGAAGAAGCCGGTGTGGGCGAAGGCGAGCGTGTCGAGCTGGCGCTTCACCGCTTCCGTCACCGTCCTGTCGGAATGGCCGAGACAGGACACGGCCGCGCCGCCGGAGGCGTCGAGATAGCGTTTTCCGGTGCTGTCGATGATGTAGCAGCCGTCGCCGGCAACGGCGCGGGGCGGACGCATGGCGGTGTGGCGCGGAAAGATATGGGTCATGATGCTTTGATTTCGCAGGATTTTCTGGTTGCGGGAAAGGGCTGGAACGGAGGCGCCGTCAGGTCCGGCTGGTCAGCAGGATCTTCATGGCGAAACCGCCGATGATGCCGGCGAAAAGCCAGTCGATGGCGCGCATGATGCGCGGCGAGCGGCGCAGGGATTTGGAAAAGCCCTCGGCCATCAGCACCATGCCGGCGCAAAACGGCAGGGAGAAGAGAACCATATAGAGGCCGAGGAACAGCATCTTGGCTGCCGCGTCCGGATCGCTTGCGGCGACGAATTGCGGCAGGAACGTCAGGAAGAACAGGATGATCTTCGGATTGAGCAGGTTGACCAGAACCCCGGTTGCAAAGACGCGCGACAGCGGCCGGCGCCGGGCGGCCTTGTCGGGGGTGACTGACAGGGCCGATCCGTGGCGGATGCTCTGGACAGCAAGCCACAACAGATAGACCGCACCGGCGATCTTGACGACGAAGAAGGCCTGCGCCGAGGCGGCGATCAGCGCCGAGAGGCCGAAGGCGATCAGCAGCGTGTGGATCACGTTGCCGGTGAGGGCGCCCAGCATCGAGGCCATGCCGGACGCGCGACCTTCCGACAGCGACCGGCCGACAAACAGCGTCATGTCCGGCCCCGGCGTGAGCACGAGAACGAGACAGGCCAGCGTGAAGGTGACCATCGTGGCGGGATCGGGCAAGAAAGCCATCTCAAACTCCTGGACGCGCCGGTTTCATGCGCGTCGGCGCTCAGACTATCACGCAGCTTGCGGCGTGGTCGATGGCGCTTTCAAGGCGGTCGTTGCCCCAGAACAGTTCCCCGTCCGCGCAGAGGAAACTCGGCGCGCCGAAGATCCCTGCCCGCTCCGCCGTCTCCGTATTGGCGCGAAGGGCTGCCTTGATGTCGGCCGCCCTCGCCTTGTCCAGAAGCGGGCCGGCCGGCAGGGCGAGGGCGGACAGGCAGGCCGCCAGCGTCTCGGGCGCGTCGATCCGCTCGCCCCTGCCGAATTGCGCCAGATAGACTGCGCGGGAAAAACGTGCCCGGTCTTCCTCGCGCTCGATCGCCAGCGCCACGCGTGCGGCGAGCAGGCCGTTTGCCGGGAAGGGGTCCGGACGGGTCAGCGGCAGCTCCATGGCGCGCGTCAGCCGTTCCATCTCGCGCCACATGTAGGCCCCTTTGGCCGGATAGATATTGAAGGGCGAGGTCGGCCAGCCGGCCTTCGCGAAGAGCGGACCGAGAAGGAAGGGACGCCAGCGCACGGCGACGCCGCGGTGCGCGGCGGCTTCATCGATGCGCATGGCCGTGAGATAGCTGTAGGTCGAGGCGAATTCGTACCAGAAATCGAGGCGGGGCCGGGTCATGCTCACCTTTCCGGGTGCGGGACCGCGCGCGGGGCAACCCTATCGGCCGATGATCGGGAATACGCCCGGTGGACAGTCTCCAGTCGACAGGTATAACCGGGCGAAACCTTGCCAGGGAAATCGGAAACGTCAATGTCCGCCTCGTCGCCGACCGACACAAGCCTCCCCCTCGTCTCGCCCGCCGTGTTTCGCCGGCTGGTGATTGGCGCGATTGTCTATATCGCCGTGGTCTCGGCTTTTTTTCTTGCCTTTCCGCAGGTCGACCAGGCCGCGAGCGGCCTCTTCTATGACGCGGGTGCGGGATTTTGGGCGGCGTCGGATCCGCTGTTCATGCGGCTCAGGGAACTTGGTCCCTTTCTCGTCAAGCTGGTGGCCGTGGCCGCGCTCGGCGTGCTGGTCGTGGCGGCGGCCGTTCCGCGCCTGCCAGACTGGCTGTCCCTGCGCGCGCCGCTGTTCCTGCTGTCGACGCTCGCGCTCGGTCCCGGCGTCGTGGTCAACGCGGTCTTCAAGAACAACTGGGGGCGTCCGCGCCCGAACGCGGTCGATCTCTTCGGCGGCGACGCGCCCTATGTCGAGGTCTGGCGCATCTCCGATTACTGCGAGCGCAACTGTTCGTTCGTCTCCGGCGAGGCATCCTCGGGCCTGTGGCTGGTGACGCTGGCGTTTCTTGCCCCGCCGCGCTGGCGCATGGGCATCC
Source organism: Stappia stellulata (assembly GCF_020176715.1). Lineage (GTDB taxonomy): Bacteria > Pseudomonadota > Alphaproteobacteria > Rhizobiales > Stappiaceae > Stappia. The sequence continues at coordinate 144,924 of NZ_JAIVMF010000008.1, forward strand.
TCTGCGTCGTTTTGCCGCTCTGCCTGGCGCTGTCGGCCAATCGGGTGGCCTTCGGAGGCCATTTTCTCTCCGACACGCTGCTGTCCTGGGGCATTACCCTGCTTGTGATCCTGGGGCTTTATCAGCTGTTCTACCGCTCGCCGCCGGGCTTTCTCACGGAAGCGGCGCTGCGGCGCGGGTTTTCCGCTGTCGCCGTCGCCCTGCGCCGTGCGTGTGCCGGCGCATGGCAACGAAGCCTGATCGCCGGTCGGCGCTTTGCCGCAATGTTTCGCTAGGGATCGCTGGGGCGGGGTCTGGCGGGCGGGTTCCGGCGCGCGGGTGGAAACTTGGTGGTGGAAAACCGTCGCGTCGGGATACTCCTTGGGGCGGTCTCGGGCTTCGACGGCCGGACGCGGCGGGAAAGTCTGATACTGTAATGCGACTATGAAACGACCTGGTACGATGGATCAGCCCGACCCCGCCGCTCCGCAGGATGCACAAGGCGATGCCGCTTTGGCGGCGGCGCCCTCGTCGCCGGCGCGCAAAAGGCGTCGGGTCGCGCTCGTCGTCGCGGGGATCCTCGCCGTTGTCTGCTTCGGGTTTCTGGCCGGAGGTTTCCTGCGGTTCGCCAGCGCGGTGACGCAATACACCGAGGCGGCATCGCCCAGCGCGGATGCCATCGTCGTGCTTACCGGCGGGAGCGAACGGGTGAAGAAGGCGCTGAGCCTGCTCGACGAGGGCCGGGCCGGGCGGCTGTTGATTTCCGGCGTGCATCCCGAGACGACACCGAAGCAGATCGTGCGCCGCACGGAAAGCGATCTGGCGCTGTTCGCCTGCTGCATCGACCTCGACCGCAACGCCAACAACACGCTGGAGAACGCGGCCGAAACGGCGAAATGGGTCCGCTCCAACGGGTTTTCGAGCGTGATCGTGGTAACGAGCGCCTATCACATGCCCCGGGCGTTGCTGGAGCTGAGGTCGGTCATGCCGGAGACGACCCTCGTCGCCGTTGCGGTGCAGGGGACCGATCTGGAGCTCAACAGCTGGTTCCGCCATGCCGGGGTGTCGCTGCTTCTCTTGCGCGAATACATGAAGTACATGTTCGCCTGGGTCCGGATCTCGGCCATGGGCAGTCCCGCGCCATGACCCCGCCGGACGATGCCCGAGCCGGGGCTCTCCATGTCAGGCGGCGCTGGACGCTGTCCTTGCGCACTTCGCATTGCCAGACGGTATCCGTGTCATGATCCTTATCCGCTCCCTCGTGTTCCAGGCGCTGTTTTACACGTCGACCCTGCTCCTGATGGTCCTGTCGCTGCCGGTCTTTGTGCTGCCGGCGCGGTGGGGCTGGCCGGTGGTGCCGTTGTGGGCGCGGGTCAGTCTCTGGCTGCTGCGCTGGGTCGCGGGCGTCAAGGTCGAGTTCCGGGGACTGGAGAACATTCCGCAAGGCGGCTGCATCGTCGCCGCCAAGCATCAGTCGGCCTGGGAAACCTTCGCCCTGCTGCCGCTGTTCAGCTCGCCGACCTATGTGCTCAAGCGGGAGCTGCGCTACATTCCGCTGTTCGGCTGGTATACGGCGAAGTTCCGTCAGATTCCGGTCGATCGCGGCAAGCGCTCCGTCGCGCTCGCCAAGCTGACCGACAGCGCGCGAACCGCGATCGCGGAAGGCCGCCAGATCCTGATCTTCCCGGAAGGAACCCGGCGCGGCGCCGGCGAGGAGCCGCGCTACAAATTCGGCGTTTCCCATCTCTACAAGTCGCTGGCCTGCCCGCTGTTGCCGGTCGCGCTGAATTCGGGCGTCTACTGGCCGCGCCGTGGCTGGAAGATCTATCCCGGCACGGTCGTGGCCGAATTCCTGCCGGTGATCGCGCCCGGACAGCCGCTCGAAACGGCCCACAAGAAGCTGGTGGACGAGATCGAAACCGCTTCCGACCGGCTGATCCTTGAGGCCGCGCACAGCGGGCGCGCGCTTCCCGTTCTGGACCGCGTGCGGGCGCGCTGGGCGGCCCGGGGCAAGTCCCTCGACTGACCGACACTCGCAAAAACGCGTTTTCTCGCCGTCGGGGTCTGGAATTCGTTCTTGCTCCGTTCTATTTATCAGGAATGATCAGGCGTCCCAGTCCATCGTTTCTGGATAAATCGCGCGCGGACGCCCCGCGAGCGGCGACGGAGCTTGGGCTGACGGACCGGTATCGCTACCTGCTGGGTCGATCCGGCAAGCGCTACCTGTTTTCGACCGTGCCGGTTGAGCGCCTTGGCGAATACCCTTGCGCGATTGTCGTTCTGGAGCCGACCATCGGACGCGGCGGACGGCCGAAGAAGGCCTGGATCGGGGAAATCGACCGCGACGGCAAGCGGCGCGGCGCACGCCTTGCCAGTCGCGACCTTTCCGGCCGCATGGCGTTGGTGCATCTTCTGGCCGGCGACGCGGCGCAGCGCCGCACCGTGCTCGACGATCTGGACGGCCTGTTCGAGCCGGAATGCGAAGGCTGACCGGCGTCTGTCGCCGCGAGAGGTCAGCCGGTCGTTGCCGCTGTCTGTTCAAGACGCGCGCACAAGGCTTCGAGACCCGCGTCGTGAATGCTCAGCTCCCTGAGATGCGATACCGTGTTCAGCACGTAGTCGGGATTGGCGCCCGATTGCCCGACGGCGCCCCTGACGATGTCGACCTGGCGCTCGAGCGGCAGCACGCCGGCGTATTGCTCGTGGGTGCGGTCGACCAGATAGGTCACGGCCGGGACCAGACGCCGGGCCTCGTCGGCGAGCCTCACCCGGCGCTCGGCCTCCAGATAGACCAGCGTTGCCTGCTCGCGGGCGCGCAGATAGGTGATCACCTCCTCGCGCCGATGCGCGGCCACGCGGAAGGCGATGCCGCGGCAGGCGCCGCCCCGGTCGAGACCGAGAACGAGGCCGGGCCGGTCCTGCGTGCCGCGATGGACCCAGGAGTAGATGCAAAGCGAGCGGTGCGCGCCGTGCAGCACGCCCGGAACCGCTTCCTCAAAGACAAAGCCCGGCCGCCACATCAGCGAGCCGTAGCCGAACACCCAAAGATCGTCCATCGCGCTTTCCTTGTTGCCGGCTGGAGGTAGCAATGGCCGGCGCGGCTGGCAACCGTTGCCGCACCGGAAATCCGCAGTGCGGCGGATGATCGGGCGCGGCTGCGGCGTCATGGGCCTTGAAACGGACATGAGAGCGTGCTTTCAGGCGGCATTGTTTCCCCAATGAGGATCCCATGACCGAAACGCCGGCCCCGTCGCCTTCCCCAACCTCGCCTCCGCGGTCGCGTCGCCGCTTCTGGATCCTGATCTCGCTTGTCGTGCTGGTGATCGGTCTGTGGTCCGCCTATTGGACGGTGGCGCGCGGCATGGCGGTGGACATTCTGCGCAACACCTATGAGGTGGCGGAGACCGAAGGAGGGGCGCTGGTCTGCGGGGCGCAGCGGCTTGGCGGCTATCCCTTCCGTTTCGAGCTCGAGTGCCAGCCCTTCGAGGCCGGTGACGCACAGGGGCGCGCCGGCGCCCTCGCCGGCCTGCGGGTCATCGCGCTCGCCTATAATCCCCGCCATGTGATCGTGGAGGCGGACGGACCCGCAACCCTGCGGTTCGATGATCCGCACCCGTTCGACCGTCTCTCGGCCGACTGGACGTCGGCCCGTGCCAGCGCTCGGCTCGTCGAGGCCGGTTTGCGCGATGCCGATCTCTTTGTCGAGGAACCGAAGATTTCCGGGATTTCGGCGGACGCCGCCGTGTCGCTCACCGCGTCGCGTGCCACCGTCCATGCGCGCCGCAGCCCGTCCGTCCCGGAGGATGCCGATTTCGCGCTGCGCCTTGCCGGGCTTGCGGTCCCGGCGCTGGAGGGGGCGGCCGAGATTTCGGCCGATGCCACTCTTGCCGGCGGCGCGGCGGCGCTGGCCGGCCGCGGCGACTGGATGTCCCTGCTCCGCCAGGACGAGGCCGTGCGGGTCAGCGAGCTGAGGGCCAGTGCCTCCGGCGTGAACCTGCGCGCCACGGGAACGCTGTTCCTCGATGCCAAGGGCCGGCTGGCCGGAACGCTGCCGCTCACGGTGTCGGGGGCCGACAAGCTGCCCGCGCTGCTCGCCCCCTTCTTTCCGGAAGGGTCGTCCGTCCCGACATCGCTTGCGGGTGCCGTCATCGGCTTCGGTGCGCCGACGACGCTCGACGGAGCGCCGGCGGTCACGGTGCCGTTGCGGTTCGAGGCGGGGGTGGCCCGCGTCGGGCTGATCCCGATCGCGTCGCTTCCGCCGATGTTTTGACAAGCGCGCCGGCCTGAAGTGAAGCGCCGGCCGCGCCGTCGGCGTGCGCCTATTCGGACGCGGTCCGGTCGATCGGCAGCACGTAGCCCTTCCAGTTGGCGGGTTCGGCAATGCGGTCGTAGAGCGCGACGGCCGGCGCGTTCTTGCCCGGCACGATCCAGCGCAGCTCGGTCCAGGACCGCTTGGCGCCTTCGCTGACCAGCGTCTCGATCATGCGCCGGGCAACGCCCTTGTTGCGCGCGTCCGGGTGCACGTAGATCTCGTCGAGCTGTCCGGAGCGAAGGCCGGTGATGATCTCGGGGAGGTCGAAGAAGATCGCGAAGCCGACAAGCTTTCCATCGACCTCCGCGCCGATCACCTCGGCGGCGCGGTCGCCGAGAATGCGTTCGGCATAGAACTGGTCGGGCCGGCGGGGCGCGCCGCGCTTCAGCGCCTGCGCATATTCCGCGATCAGCGGTGCGAGGGCGTGCGCATCGTCCGGGCCGAGCGATTTGATGGTAATCTTGCTCATGAAAACTCCGCAAAAAGGACAGTCCGCCGGACAAATCGACCGGGAGGCCACCTTGCCCTTAAAAACGCGGCTATTTCAACTGTCTGATCATGCGGCAATTGACGCATCGAGGCGGGCGAGACCGGCCTTGAGCGCCGCGACGCAGGAGGCGTCGAAGGCGCTGCCGGTGTCCTTGTCGAGAATGGCCAGCGCCTGGGGGATCGGCATCGCGGCCCGATAGGGCCGTTCCGCCGACAGGGCGTCGAAGACATCGGCGACGGTGAGGATCCGCGCTTCCAGGCAGATTTCCGCACCCTTCAGCCCGTTGGGATAGCCCTTGCCGTCCAGCCGCTCGTGGTGGGCGCCGGCGACCGGCGCGATGTCGGCGAAGGCGGAGACGCGCTCGAGAATGCGTTCGCTGTGCCGGGAGTGGCTGCGGATGGAGGCCCATTCGGTCTCGTCGAGCTTGCCCGGCTTGTCGAGCACCTGGTTGCTGACGCCGAGTTTGCCAAGGTCGTGCAGCAGGGCGGCGCGGCGTAGCCAGCGGCGGTGCGCTTGCAAGAGCCCGAGTTCCTCCGCGATCAGGTCGGTGTAGAGGGTGACCCGGTCGGAGTGATCGGCGGTATAGGGGCTCTTGGCGTCGACCACGTCGGAAAAGGCCTCCGCGACCGCGTCGAGGTAGTCCTCGTCGACCGCATGGGCCGCTTGCGGGGCCCTGGCAAAGACCTCCCGTGCCAGGTCGCCGGCGGCCAGACGGTGCCAGAAGCCCGGACGGCGCGAGACCGCCAGGAAGGCCTCGACCAGCCGGGGCGCGAACCAGCTTCTGGCGCGGTTTGCGATTTCCGTTTCCGCTTCCTTGGCGCCGTGCTCCTGAAAGAAGACATCGGCGACCTGCGCCAGCAGGGCGATATTGGCGGAAACGGGAATGGCCGAGCCGGTCAGCCCTTCCGGCTTCCCCGATCCGTCCCAATGTTCGTCAAGGGCCCGGATGCCCGCCTGGACCTCCTCGGAAAAGCGCATCTTGGCGGCAATGTCGGCGCCGCGATGGCAGCGCGTCTCGATCAGTTCGCGGGCGATCTCGCCGCCGTTCTGCACCACATGGACCAGGGCGCGGATGCGCTCGCTCAGGCCGGATTTCAGGCCGGTCTTCTTGAACACGAAGCGCAGGGCAGCGCTCAGCGAGCCGTCGATGGTCTTGAAATCATGTTTGAAGGCGATGTCGTCGGTCAGATAGAGATCGCGTATCCGCGCGGCGTTGCTGCTGCAGCCGAGGTCCTTGAGCAGAAGCGTGTAGTAGAGGTCCGCCAGCTCCGCCTCGCCAAGCCCGAGTTCGGTGCCGACGGCCGTGCCGATGAAGCAGCAGCGGATGCAATGGCCTTCCGGCTGGCCCTCGGTCATGTCGAGCGCGTAACTGAGCGAGCCGAGCAGTTCGGCGGGGTTCAGGCTCGCCGAAGGCGCATGCGCCCGACTGTCCTCATAGTGGCTGCGGACCATGCCATCCCTTCCTCTGGCCTGATGAAATCCCGGCTTTTCGGCAAATTTACCGGCCGAGCCCTTAAGAAGTCGTCTCACCGGAGGCGCTCGCGATCGGCGCCGGTTGACGGTGCCGCGCAAGGCGCTAGCATCGTGGCGCCTGCCCCGCGTTCCTTCCGCGCCCCAAACCGGACCCGCGTCCACCATGCCAGATGAAGCCCCCGGCCCTAAAACGCGCCTGCGCGCCACGATGATCGGCGGAACTGCCGTCTTGATGTGGTCGACGCTCGGGCTATTCGGCGCGGCGTCGGGGTCGGTGCCGCCGTTCCTGCTCAACGCCCTGTGTTTCGGCCTCGCCGGCCTTGTCGCCACGGCCTGGCTGGCGCTGCGCGGTCGTCTCGTGCTGATGCGTCAGCCGGTGAGGGTCTATGCCTTCGGGATCCTCGGGCTGTTCGGGTTCCACTTCTTCTATTTCACGGCGATCCGCAACGCGCCGCCGGTCGATGCCAACCTGATCAACTACACCTGGCCGCTGTTGATCGTGGTGTTCTCGGCGCTTCTGCCGGGCGAGCGCTTGAAGCTTCAGCATGTCGTCGGCACGTTGCTCGGCCTCGGCGGGGCAGCACTCCTGATCCTGCGCGGCGACGGGCTTGCGCTCGACGGCGATGCCACGCCTGGCTATCTCGCCGCGGTGGCCTCCGCGCTGTTCTGGTCGGGCTATTCGGTGCTGTCGCGCCGGCTCGGGCGTGTTCCGACGGAGGCGGTCGCGGGGTTTTGCCTCGGCACATCCCTGCTGGCCGTTTTCGCGCATCTGGGGTTCGAGACGACCGTCTGGCCGCAGGGCGCGGGCGAGTGGGGCGCGGTGCTCGGGCTTGCCGCCTTTCCGGTCGGGCTTGCGTTCTTCGTCTGGGACATTGGCGTCAAGCGCGGCGATATCCAGGTGCTCGGCGCTTTTGCCTATACGGCGCCGGTCTCGTCCACGCTGCTGCTGATCGCCTTCGGGTTTGGCAGTTTCACGCCAACGGTGGCGGTGGCCTGCGTGCTGGTTACGGTCGGAGCCTTCGTCGCGGCCAAGGACATTTTGTTGGGGCGCTTCACCGAAAAGACGGCTGGCGTGGCCGCAGGCGAGCGCGTAGAGGAATGAAGGCTTCAGCCGCCCGACCGGTTCGGGCGCAGAGGCTGAAAGACTGGACCGATGTCGACAGAGGATGCCACGACCCATGATGACGCAAACCGCCATTCGTCCCCGCCGCAGTGTTCTCTACATGCCGGGCTCCAATGCCCGGGCGCTGGAAAAGGCGAAGACGCTCGATGTGGATGCGTTGATCCTCGATCTGGAGGATGCGGTTGCGCCCGACGCCAAGGAGACGGCACGCGCCCAGGTGCGCGATGCGGTCGCCGCCGGCGGATACGGGCATCGCGAGGTGGTGATCCGCATCAACGGCCTCGGCACGCCCTGGGGCGCGGATGACCTTGCCATGGCGGTTGCGGCCGCTCCCGACGCCATTCTGGTTCCCAAGGTCTCCACCTCGGCGGATCTGGAGCGGGTCGCGCATCGCCTGAACGGGGCGCGCGTTCCCGCGCGCGTCGAGATCTGGGCGATGATGGAAACCCCGCTTGCCATGCTCAATGCGCGCGAGATCGCCTCGGCCGCTTCGAACCCCGAGACCCGGCTCGGCTGTTTCGTCATGGGCACCAATGATCTTGCCAAGGAAACCGGCGCCCGTCTGGTGCCTGGTCGCGCGCCGATGTTGCCTTGGCTGATGACCTGTGTCGCGGCGGCCAGGGCCTATGGCATTGATATCGTCGACGGCGTTTTTAACGGTCTCGATGATGCCGCAGGCTTTGAGGCCGAATGCGCGCAAGGCGCGGAGATGGGCATGACCGGCAAGACGCTGATCCACCCCAAGCAGATCGATCCCTGCAACACGGCCTTCTCGCCCGCGCCGGCGGAGGTCGACTGGGCGCGCCGCATCATCGCGGAATTCGAAAAGGAAGAGAATGCCGACAAGGGCGCGATCCAGGTGGAGGGGCGCATGGTCGAACGCCTGCATGCGGAGATGGGCGCCCGCCTCGTCGCGATCTTCGATGCGATTTCCGCCCGCACGTCGTAACAGCTTCAACCAAAACGGGATTTTGACATGAAACTCTATCGCTACCTCACCGGCCCCGACGAAAGCGCCTTCTGCCACCGGGTGACCGCCGCGCTCAACAGCGGATGGGACCTGCACGGTCCGCCGAGCATGACCTATGACGCGGGCAAGGGCATCGTGGTCTGCGGGCAGGCGGTGACCAAGGATGTCGGCGGCATGACCTATTCGCCCGATATGAAGCTGTCGGACTACTGACGGTTCGCGGACCTGAGACGGCCGGCGCGGCTCACGCGTCGGCGTCGTCTTCCAGCGTGTGCCGGTTGATCATCGGCAGCTGCGCCAGGGTGAAGGCGATGGTGATCGGCATGACGCCGAAGACCTTGAACGACACCCAGAAATCGGTCGAGAAGCTGCGCCAGACGACTTCGTTGAGCGCTGCCAGGAAAAAGAAGAACACGCCCCAGCGGAACGTGAGCTTGCGCCAGCCCGCGTCGTCCATCTTGAACACGCTGTCGAAGACATAGCCGAGCAGCGAGCGGCCGAAGACGAGGCCGCCGAGCAGGATGGTGCCGAACAGCGCGTTGACGATGGTCGGCTTGAGCTTGATGAAGAGCTCGTCGTGCAGCCACAGCGTCAGGGCGCCGAAGACCAGAACCACCACCCCCGAGACGACCGGCATCACCGGAAGACGGCGCGTCAGCGCGTAGGACACGGCAAGGGAAATCGTGATCGCCACCATGAAGACGGCGGTTGCCAGGAAAATCGGATCGCCGAGCGACGCCAGCACCGGGAACGCTTCGATAATCGCCTCGCCACGCGCGTTGGCGAAAAAGAACAGCACCAGCGGGCCGAGCTCGAGAGCAAGCTTGAGCAGGGGGGCCAGTTCCTTGCGGTCTGAAGCATTGGGCTGATGTTCGAATTCCATGCCTTGTCAGATCTCCTGTCCGGCGATTGCTGCGGCGAAATCCTGTGCGCGGAAGGCTTCCAGATCGTCGACGCCCTCGCCAACGCCGATGAAATGCACCGGCAGCTTGTGCTTGGCGGCGATGGCGACAAGGATGCCGCCGCGCGCGGTGCCGTCGAGCTTGGTCATCACCAGTCCGGTCACCCCGGCCGTCCGGCCGAAGATCTCGACCTGGCTCATGGCATTCTGGCCGGTTGTCGCATCCAGCGTCAAAAGCACGCTGTGCGGCGCCGACGGATCGTGCTTGCGGATGACGCGGACGACCTTTTCCAGCTCCGCCATCAGTTCCGCGCGGTTCTGCAGGCGTCCGGCCGTGTCGATCAGCAGCACGTCGCAGGCGGCCGCGCGGGCTTCGCGCATCGCGTCGAAGACCAGACCGGCGGCATCCGCCCCCGTATCGCGGGCGACGACCGGCGCGCCGGTGCGCTCGCCCCAGATCTTGAGCTGCTCGACGGCGGCGGCGCGGAAGGTGTCGCCGGCGGCGAGCATCACGGATTTGCCCTCGGCCCGGAGCTTCGCGGCAAGCTTGCCGATGGTCGTCGTCTTGCCGGTGCCGTTGACGCCGACCACCAGGATGACATGCGGCGCTTGGCTGGCGTCAATCGTCAGCGGCGTTGCGACCGGGTCCAGAACCTTGGCGACTTCCTCGGCAAGGATCCGGCGGACCTCCTCGGCGCTGACCTCCTTGTCGAAACGCCCGTCGCCGATCCGCTCGGTGATGGCCATCGCCGTGTCGACGCCGAGGTCGGCCTGGATCAGCAGGTCTTCCAGCTCCTCCAGGGTGGCGGCGTCGAGCTTGCGCTTGGTGAAAAGCGCGGTGATGCCGCCGGTCAGCGAGGAGGAGGAGCGCGACAGGCCGGCCTTCAGCCGCGCCAGCCAGGACTTCGGCTTTTCCGCCGGGGCGGCTTCGGCCGGCGCCATCGCGGGCGGTGCGATGTCGGGGACCGGTGTCGCAGCGGTGTCGTCTGCCGGGGCTTCGGCCTCGGCCGTTTCCGGCCCTGGCCCGGGCTCCGGCGTCGTTGCCGGCGCAGGGGCCTCTTCGAGCGGGGTGTCCGCAGGCGTCGCCTCGGGCGCTGCCGTGGCGTCGTCTGGTTCGGTCGGTGGCGAATCCGTGGTTTTGGCGCCGAACAGGCGTCCGAAGAGGCCGCGTTTTGCTTCGCTCATGCGATCAGGCTGCCTGTGTGTCGAGTGGGGTCGCAAGAAGGTGACGCCCGGTATGCCCGCTGATGCGCAAGGTTACAAGGTCGCCGGCCTGCACGTCCGGCACGTCCGTCTGCTGGAACTCGACCTGGGTGAACTGCGCGCTGCGGCCAAGCCCCTCTCGTTCGACGAGGATTTCGCGGGTCTTGCCGACCTCGTCCTCAAGATGGGCGGTGAGTGCAATCTCGCCCTTCTGGCGCAGCCTGGCGGCGCGCTCCTTGACGACGGCGCGTTCGAGCTGTGGCATGCGCGCCGCCGGGGTGCCCGGGCGGGCGGAAAAGGGAAACACATGCAGATGCGTCAGCCCGCAGTCGTCGACGATGGCGAGCGTGTTTTCAAACATCGCCTCGGTTTCGGTCGGAAAGCCGGCGATGATGTCGGCGCCGAAGACGACGTCGGGACGGGCCGCGCGCACCTCCTGGCAGAAGCGGATGGTGTCGGCGCGCAGGTGCCGCCGCTTCATGCGCTTGAGGATCATGTCGTCGCCGGACTGCAGCGACAGGTGCAGATGCGGCATCAGCCGCGGCTCGTGCGCGATCAGCTCCATCAGCGCCGGGTCGGCCTCGATGGAATCGATGGAGGAAAGCCGCAGCCGGTCGAGGCCGGGGACATGCTTCAGGATCTTCTGCGACAAGTCCCCCAGCGTCGGCGTGCCGGGAAGATCGCCGCCGTAGCTGGTGATGTCGACGCCGGTCAGCACGATCTCGCGATGGCCGTTGTCGACGAGGCGGGCGATCTGGTCGACCACCGCGCCCATCGGCACGGAGCGCGAGTTGCCGCGCCCGAAGGGGATGATGCAGAAGGTGCAGCGGTGGTCGCAGCCGTTCTGGACCTGGACGAAGGCGCGGGCGCGCCCTTCCAGCCCGTCGATCAGATGCGAGGCGGTCTCGCGCACGCTCATGATTTCGTTGACGCGGACCTTCTCGCTGTCGTCGATGCCGAATTGCGCGACGCGCCCGTAGGAGGCGCGCTCCAGCTTTTCGGAATTGCCAAGCACAAGATCGACCTCCTCCATGGTGGAGAAGGTCTCGGTTTCCGTCTGCGCGGCGCAGCCGGTGACGATGATCCGCGCGTTGGGGTTTTCCCGCCTGGCCTTGCGGATCGACTGGCGTGCCTGGCGCACGGCTTCCGCCGTCACCGCGCAGGTGTTGATCAGGATCGCGTCGGAGAGGCCGGCGGCCTCCGCCTCGCGCTTCATCACCTCCGACTCGTAGGAATTGAGCCGGCAGCCGAAAGTCACGACATCGACGCTCACGACACCACCTCCAGGTGCGGGCGGTCGCCGGGCGCGGTCCTGCGGTGGCTCAGGTCGGACATGTCGAGGGCGCCTTCATATTCGATTTCGGTCGCGCCGGTCATGATGATGTGGTCGTCGCTTGCCCGCCATTCGATATGAAGCGGCCCGCCCGGCAGATGCACCGTGACGCTGCGGCCGGTGCGCCGGTCGCGTGCGGCGGCAACCGCGACAGCGCAGGCCGCCGTGCCGCAAGCCTGGGTCAGTCCGACGCCGCGTTCCCAGACGCGGATCTCGATTGCGTCGTCCGACAGCACATGGGCGAGCGAAATATTGGCGCGCTCGGGAAAGATCGGGTGGTTTTCCAGCAGCGGCCCGACGCCTTCCAGATCGTATGCATCGAGGTCCGCGACCCAGAACACGGCATGCGGATTGCCGACGTTGACCACGCTCGGCGTGTGCAGCACGGGCGCGTCGATCGGTCCGACCTGAAGCTCGATGGCGCGGGTGTCGTGGAATTCCTCCGCCAGAGGGATCTCGTTCCAGGCAAACCTCGGAACGCCCATGTCGACGCTGACCCGTGTCGGATCGTCGGTCGCGGTGGCGATCAGAAGGCCGGCATTGGTCTCGATGGTCGCGCTGTCGCGGCCGCTTTCTTCCATCAGCAGCCGTCCGACGCAGCGCGTGGCGTTGCCGCAGGCGTCGACCTCGCTGCCGTCGCGATTGTGGATGCGCATGAAGGCGTCCGCCCCGGCGGGGCTCGTCTCGACGGTGATCATCTGGTCGAAGCCGATGCCGGTCGCGCGGTCGCCGATTGTCCGGATCGTCTCGACCGGCAGGCGCAGGGGTTCGTCGCGGGCGTCCCAGACAACAAAATCATTGCCGAGCCCGTTCATCTTCAAAAAGGGTATGCTGCGCGCGTTCATCGTCGAAGATGCCTGTCGTGGCGCGCCTCACGCGCCGAATGTGTCCGCGAAACCGTATACAGCGCCTATATGGCGGAAAAGCGCGCGCGGTTCCAGTGCCGCGCGCGCTCTCGCCGTGTTGCAGGTCGACCCGGTCAGCTCAGCGCCGGGCTTCCTCGCGGATGAAGGTGCCGCGTTTCAGATCGTTGACCGCCTCGATCAGTTCCTGCCGGGTGTTCATGACGATCGGCCCGTGCCAGGCGACCGGCTCGCGGATCGGCGCGCCCGAGACGAGCAGGAAGCGGATGCCCTGTTCACCGGCCGTCACGGTCACCTCGTCGCCCGTGCCGAAGCGCACCAGCGTGCGGTCGCCGCTTTCGTCGCGCACATGGATCTCGCGGCCGTCGACTTCCTTCTCCAGCAGGATGCCAGAGGGCGCGGAGGCGTCGCGGAACGTGCCCGAGCCTTCGAAGATATAGGCGAAGGCCTGGCGGTAGGTGTCGACCGGAAAGCGTTTCGTGCGTCCGGCGGGAACCGAGATGTCGAGATAGCAGGGATCGGCGGCGATGCCGTCGACCGGGCCGCGCTTGCCCCAGAACTCGCCGCAGATCACCCGAACGATTGTGCCGTCGTCGTCGATGATTTCGGCGATCTCGCTGGAGGGCACGTCCTGATAGCGCGGCGAGGTCATCTTCAGCGCCGAGGGCAGGTTCGCCCAGAGCTGGAAGCCGTGCATGCGTCCGCGCGCGTCGCCATGCGGCATCTCCTGATGCATGATGCCGCTGCCGGCGGTCATCCACTGGATGTCGCCGGCACCCAGCGTTCCCCGGTTGCCGAGGCTGTCGCCGTGATCGACGGTTCCGGCAAGCACATAGGTGATCGTCTCGATCCCGCGGTGCGGGTGCCAGGGAAAGCCGGCCTGATAGTCCTGCGGGCGTTCGTTGCGGAAGTCGTCGAACAGCAGGAAGGGGTCATGCGCCGTGGGCTCGCCGAAACCGAAGGCCCGGTGCAGCTTGACGCCGGCGCCTTCCAGCGTCGGCTGGGCGGCGGAAACATGGGTGACGGGTCTGACCGACATGGGTGTCCCTTTCCTTCGGCCGCGGGCGCGCGAAGCGGGAGCGCGGCACGTCTTTTCCTCACCGAGACATAGGCGTTCACGGCGGGGGAACCAGTGGCCAACCTTTGGACGCACCGTTCATGCCTGCCGCATCAATCGATGCAAATCGCCGATCCCGGTCCACAGCCTGCGAGCAAGAGGCGCATGTCCCGTTCCTTGACGGCGACGCAGCCTTCCGTCGGCGTGTAGCCGGGGCGCGCCAGGTGGAAGAAGATCGCGCTGCCGCGTCCGGGAACGGCTGGGCGGAGGTTGCAGTCGAGCACCACGACGATGTTGTAGAGCGGGTCGTCGCGCCACATCGCCTCATGCGAGGCGGCGAAAGGCCGCCGGACGAGGCGGTTGTAGCGCGGATGACCGGGGTCGTCGCACCAGCCCATCCACGGGCGAAGCGGCGTGACCGGGAGCCGGGTGCGGGGGCGCTGCACCCGGTCCGGCCGGTAGTAGACGCTCAGCAGCTCGAACCGGCCGGCCGGCGTGGCGCCGTCGCCCTCGCGCTTGTCGCGGGTGATGCCGCCGCGCCCAAGGGCACATGGCACGTCGAGCGATCCCGAGACGAGGCGTCCGCGCGTCGCTTCGGCGGACAGGCGTTGCACGGTCAGGTCGCGGCGGCGGGGAGGAGGGGAAGACGACACGTTCGGGGCCCGCTTGCTGGTTGTCTCGACGCTCTTTGTGGACCCGTCATCACCTGCCGGTCAAACCGGCGTGATCCAAATGTGTTGGCCACGCCGCCCTTTTTGATCGATCGCGGCTCGCGAAATCGCGCGGACTTGCTTAAGTGAATGAAGATTGGTTTGATTTCGCAAGACCCTGTGACGGAAGGACAGCCCATGAGCGCACGCAAGATCCTGATTGTCGACGACGACAATGATCTGCGCGAGGCCCTGGTCGAACAGCTCTCGCTTTATGAAGAGTTCGAAACGCTCGAGGCGGAAACGGCGGCCAAGGGGATTGCGGCCGCGGAAGGGGCGCATGTCGACCTGCTGCTGATGGATGTCGGCCTGCCCGATATTGACGGGCGCGAGGCGGTGAAACTCCTGCGCAAGAAGGGGTTCAAGGCGCCGATCATCATGCTGACCGGCCATGACACCGATTCCGACACGATCCTGGGGCTTGAAGCCGGTGCCAACGATTATGTCGCCAAGCCGTTCAAGTTCGCGGTGCTGCTCGCGCGGGTGCGCGCCCATCTGCGCCAGCACGAGCAGAGCGAAGACGCGGTTTTCGCGATCGGCCGCTTTTCCTTCCGCCCGGCGCAAAAGCTGATGACCGACGAATCCGGCGGCAAGATCCGGCTGACGGAGAAGGAAACCTCGATCCTGAAGTTTCTCTACCGTGCCGGCGAGAAGCCGGTCACCCGCGATGTGCTGCTGACCCAGGTCTGGGGATACAATTCGGGCGTCACCACCCATACGCTGGAAACCCATATCTACCGGCTGCGCCAGAAGGTCGAGCGTGATCCTTCCAATGCGGAACTTCTGGTGACCGAAGCGGGCGGCTACAAGCTGGTGCCGTAAGAGGCCCTTCGCGGTTTCGACGGTGAGGACGGGCTGCGCGCGGCAGGCGAGCGACATTCGGCCCTTGTGCAGGCCGCAGCCTTCAGCGTAATTCTCTTGGCATGAGTCTCGCCCGGGATATGGACCTTTTGCGTCAGGTGCCGCTGCTCTCCGAATTTCCGGACGAGCAGTTGCGTCTGCTCGCGTTTTCGGCGGAAAACGTGAATTACCGCGATGGCGAGGTGCTGTTCATTTCCGGAGAGCGGGCCGACGGCGGTCTGGTCATTGCTACGGGGTCTGTCTCGCTCGAAGGCGAGGGCGGCTCCGACGACGTGCTCGACACCTTCGGTCCCGGAAGCCTGCTTGGTGAAACGGCGCTTCTCGTGGAAACGCGGCGTCCGGCACGGGCGGTGGCGAATGGGGCGACCGAGGTGATCCGCATTCGCCGCGCGCTGTTCAAGCGCATGCTGCAGGAATTTCCCGACATCGCGCGCCGTCTGTTCGAGGCGCGGGCGAACGCCTTCGTGGCAACGTCCGGCGCCTTGTCCCGGGTCGGTGCGGTGCTGGAGCAGATCGAGCGCGAAAACACCGAGTTTCGCGCCGAGCGCCGCCGCGCGGCCCAGGCGCGCGACGACGATCAGCAGTAGGTCTTCGCTCAGGCGACGGTAAGCGTCACCGGAATGTTGCCCCGCGTTGCGTGCGAATAGGGGCACACCACATGTGCCTTGTCGACGATCGTCTGTGCCTGAGCCTTGTCCATGCCCGGTGCGGTGATCGTCAGCGCGACCTCGATCCCGAAGCCGCCGCCATCCTCGCGCGGGCCGATGCCGACGTCGGCGGCAACAGAGAGGTCCTCGGGCAGCTTTACCTTTTCCTGACCCGCCACGAATTTCATCGCGCCCAGAAAGCAGGCCGAATAGCCGGCGGCAAAGAGCTGTTCGGGATTGGTGCCCTTGCCGCCGTCGCCGCCGAGTTCCTTCGGCGTGGACAGGGTGACCTCGAGCCGGCCATCGTCGCTGTGCGCGGTGCCGGTGCGGCCGCCGGAGGCCTGCGCATGTGCTGTGTAGAGAACGCTCATTGTTGAAACTCCCTTGCGATATGTCGCGAATGGGATTTAATAGCGGACAATAAAATTGTGTGCAATTTAATTTTGCAAATCTTGACAGATGGGGCGACCTGCCCGATTGAACAGCCACAGACTCCGAAGAAGAGCAACTTGTCATGCCCCTGAGCCCCGCTGACCCAGACCCGGACGCCAATCTCCTGCTGTCGCGACAGCTGTGTTTCGCGCTGCATTCCACCACGCTCGCGCTCGGGCGTGTCTATGCCCGGGTGCTGGCGCCGCTCGGCCTCACCTATACGCAATACCTCGCCCTGATGGTTCTGTGGGAGACGGGCGAGATCTCGGTGAAGCGGCTTGGCGAGCGTCTGTTGCTGGATTCCGGCACGCTGACGCCGCTGTTGAAGCGGATGGAGGCGGCCGGTCTCGTGGCGCGGCGGCGCGATCCCGATGACGAGCGCCGGGTGCTTGTGACGTTGACGCAGGCCGGCACCGCGCTCAAGCAGCCGGCCCGCGATGTGCCGCTGCAAATTGCCGAGGTCTGCAAGGCGTCGGGCCTCGACCTTCAGGCGCTGAAGGCGGATCTCGAGGCGCTGCGCGCAGCCCTTGGCGGGGCGCCGGAGACCGCGCATCCGCCGGCGGATGCAAAAACGCCCGGCACCGGGCCGGGCGTTTGAGGATCTGACGTTGGAGGCGGTTGCCGCCTCCGCGGGCCGGGTTGCCCCGGGCGCGACGGGCTCAGGCCCAGGGGCGCGTTTCCGCGGTGGCCTGCTCGTAGCGGTCGATCGCCGGCGCCTTTTCCATGGTCAGGCCGATGTCGTCGAGGCCGTTCATCATGCAATGCTTGCGGAACGGGTCGATCTCGAAGGTGATGACACCGCCGTCCGGGCCGCGGATTTCCTGGGCTTCCAGATCGATGGACAGCGTCGCATTGGCGCCGCGCTTGGCGTCGTCCATCAGCTTTTCCAGCTCGTCCTCGGTGACGACGATCGGCAGGATCCCGTTCTTGAAGCAGTTGTTGTAGAAAATGTCGGCAAAGCTCGTCGAGATCACGCACCGAATGCCGTAGTCGAGCAGTGCCCAGGGAGCATGCTCGCGGCTCGATCCGCAGCCGAAATTGTCGCCCGCGACCAGGATCTTGGCGCCCTTGTAGGCCGGCTGGTTGAGCACGAAATCCGGGTTTTCCGAACCGTCGTCATTGGTGCGCATCTCGTGAAACAGCGCGCTGCCGAGCCCGGTGCGCTTGATCGTCTTGAGGAACTGCTTGGGGATGATCATGTCCGTGTCGATGTTGATGATCGGCAGCGGCGCGGCGACGCCCGTCAGCTTGTCGAATTTTTCCATTTTTCCGGGATCTCCTCGGGATCGAAAGAAGGGAACCTGCGTGCAGGCGATGATCAGGCTGCGAGGCTTGTGGCCGCGTCGACACCGAGCATCAGGTTGAGGTTCTGGACGGCGGCGCCGGAGGCACCCTTGCCCAGGTTGTCGTAAACGGCCATCAGCACGGCTTGCGCGCGGCTGTCGTCGGCAAAGACATGCAGGCGCATGCGATTGGTGCCGTTGAAGGTTTCCGGGTCGAGTTCCGGCGTGCGATCGACGTCGGCAAGCGGCGCGACATCGACGAAGCTGCCGTCAAGGCTTGCAAAATGCGCCTCGAGCGCTGCGTGCAGCTCGGCGCCGGTCGGCACCTTCGTCAGGGCTTCGAGCCTGAGCGGCACCGCCGTGACCATGCCTTGCGCGTAATTCCCGACCGAGGGAATGAAAATCGGCGTCGAGGCGAGCGTCGCATAATGCGTCAGCTCCGGCAGGTGCTTGTGGCGAAAGCCGAGGCCGTAGGGCAGATACGGCGGCTTGTTCGCCCCCGGCGCCTCATAGGTCTCGATCATCTGGCGTCCGCCGCCGGAATAGCCGGAGATCGCATTGATCGTGACGGGATAGTCGGCCGGCAGCAGGCCGGCCTCGATCAGCGGCCGCAGGCAGGCGATCACGCCCTGCGGATAGCAGCCGGGATTGGACACCCGCTTCGACGCGGCAATCGCCGCACCTTGCGTCTTCGTCATTTCCGCAAAGCCGTAGTCCCAGCCGTCCGCGGTGCGATACGCCGTCGAGGCGTCGATCACCCGCGTGGTGTCGTTGTCGATCAGCGACACGCTCTCGCGCGCGGCGTCGTCCGGCAGGCACAGGATCGCGATATCGGCGCCGTTCAGGCAGTCGGCGCGGGCGGAGAGGTCCTTGCGCTTGTCGGCCGGGATCGAGATCAGCTCCAGGTCGCGGCGACGCGACAGCCGCTCGCGGATCTGCAGACCCGTCGTGCCGGCTTCACCGTCGATGAACACTTTCGCGACCATTGCCCTTCTCCAATAAAATTCTGCCGCGGCGCGGAGTGCGCCTGCGTGCGGAGCGTGTTCTACACCACGGCCGGCCGGTTTGTCATGCATTCGCGCCGGCTTTCCCGCCGCTGCGTCGGTGCTGCCCGTCCGTCAGCGCGCCATGCCATGATACTCCGGGTTCGGGCGCATGTCGGTTGCCGCCGCGACGCGGTTCGACATGTTGAAGAAGGCGGTCACCGAGGCGATGTCCCAGATGTCGCGGTCGCTGAAGCCCGCATCACGCAGTGCCTGGCGGTCGGCTTCCAGGATCTCGGCCGGGTGTTTGGTGAGCTTGACGGCGAAATCGAGCATGGCGCGCTGGCGCGGGCTCAGATCGGCGACGCGATAGTTCATCACCATCAATTCGCCGAGCTCCGGATCGCCGGAGAGCTGGCGCACCGCCGCGCCATGGGCGGTCAGGCAATAGAAGCAGCGGTTTACCGCAGAGACGGCGACGGCGATCATCTCGCGTTCGAGTTTGCTCAGCCCGCTGTTTGCCAGCATCAGGTCGTTGTACATCGCGGTGAAAGCGTCGAACTTGTCCTGATTGAAGGAATAGGCGGTCAGGACATTGGGGACGAGGCCGAGCTTTTCCTGGCACTTCGCGAAATAGGCCTCGGTTTCTCCGGACAGCGGCGTCTCCTGCGGCAAGTCGAGTGCGACGGGCTTTTTGTGATTGCTCATGGTTTTGCCTTTTTCTCCCTGCTGCGTGCGCCCGGCTGCGGTCGGTCCACGACTTTACGTTCGACTTTTGGAGAAGTCATTCCATCGTCGGCAGTCTCGGCCTAGCATGCGCTGGACCGGGGGCGCCAGCGGGGCGAATCACTTGCGTGGTCTTTAACCCGGTCTGCGATGACATTCATGAAACACCGGCGATGCAGATGACGGCGCCGGATGGTGGGGAACAATGCCCGAAGTACGAGATCAGGCGAAGGCCACGTTGATTGACGCCGTGGTGGCGGAACTCGAGCCGCAAGTCGGTGCGTTTGCGCGGGACCTCTTCGCGCGCGGCGCGGCGGAAGATGTCGTTGCCTATACGGCCACGGATCTTGTCGCCGTGGCGCGCGTCGCCTGGGAAGAGATGGCGACCCATCCGCTCGGAACCCATCGGATTCACATCTACAATCCCGAGTCGTCCGGCGACAAAAGTCGGGCCGCCGATGTGACCATCGTCGAAATCCTCAATGACAACATGCCGTTCCTCGTCGATTCGGTCATGGGCGAGCTTCAGGCAAGCGGCTTCGAGGTGCGCCTCGTGCTGCACCCGATCCTGTCGGTGGAACGCAGCGACAGCGGCGAGCTGGTCCGCTATGCCGGCGCCGGAAAGGCCGGGGGCGAGGGCTGCCGCCGTGAAAGCCTCATCCATATTCACGTCGCGCGGATCGATACCGCGCAGGAGCGCACGCAACTGGCGGAGCGCCTCGAAGCGGTGATGACCGACGTGCGCGCCGCCGTGCGCGACTGGTCCGCCATGCGCGACCGCCTGGCGGCGGCGATTGCGACCTACAAGGAAAACCCCCCGCCCGTGCCGGTCGACGAACTGGCGGAAGCGATCCAGTTCCTGGAGTGGATCGCGGCCGACAATTTCACGCTGCTCGGCATGCGCGAATATTACTTCGAGGGTGGCGTCTCCAAGGGCGATCTGTCGCACAAGAAGGGCTCGGGGCTCGGGCTTCTGGCCGATCCGGAGGTGCGCGTGCTGCGTCGCGGCTCCGAATTCGTCGTGATCACGCCGGAAATCCGCGACTTCCTGATGAAGCCGGAGCCGCTGATCATCTCCAAGGCGAATGTAAAGAGCCGGGTGCACCGCCGGGTGCATATGGATTACGTCGGGGTGAAGCTCTTCGACGAGGGCGGTGAACTCGTCGGCGAACTGCGCGTGGTCGGCCTCCTGACCGCGACCGCCTATACGCTCTCCACCAAGAACATTCCCTTCCTCCGGCGCAAGATCGACAGCGTGCTGAGCCGCGCCGGCTACGATCCCGACAGCCATTCCGGCCGCGCGCTGCTCAACGTGCTGGAAAGCTACCCGCGCGACGAGCTGTTTCAGATCGACCCGCAGCTCCTGTATGAATTCGCGACCGCGATCCTGCAGCTCGACGAACGACCGCGCATTCGCGTGCTGGCGCGTCGCGACCGCTTCGACCGCTTCGTGTCGATTCTGTGCTACGTCCCGCGCGACCGCTACACCACCGAGGTGCGCCTGCGGATCGGCGCCTATCTCGCCAAGGTGTTCGACGGGCGTCTGTCGGCCTGGTACGTCGCCTATCCGGAAGGCCCGCTGGCGCGGGTGCATTTCATCGTCGGCCGCGACCAGGGCGAGACCCCGGATCCGGGTCAGGAGACGCTGGAGCAGGCGGTTGCCGGCATCGTGCGGACCTGGACCGACGACCTGCGCGACGCCTTGCGCGCCGCCTATGGCGGTCACAAGGCGCTGGAGCATGCGCAGCGGTACGCCGACGCCTTCCAGGCGGGCTACCGCGAGGTCTATTCGGCCGAAACGGCGCTTGAGGACATCCGCATCATCGAGAAGCTGAGCGACGAGGCCGATACCGCGCTCACCTTCACCCGGCGGGCGCAGGATGCGCGGAACCGGGTGGTGTTGAAGGTCTATCACCACCTCGTCCCGATTCCGCTGTCGGCGCGCGTGCCGATCCTGGAGAACATGGGCTTTCGGGTCATCAACGAGCGCACCTATCGCCTGACCCCGGACGAGCGCCCGCTCGCCTATCTGCACGAATTGTCGCTCGAACCTGTCGGCGGCGGCGAGATCGACCTGACCGACGACCTCAAGCTCCGGCTCGAGGCACTGTTCATGGCGATCTGGCGCGGCGACACGGAATCCGACGGCTACAATGCGCTGGTGCTTTCGGCCGGGCTCGGCTGGCGCGACATCGCCATGCTGCGCGCCCTGTCGCGCTATCTGCGCCAGGCCGGCATCCGCTATTCCGAAGACTACATGTGGCGCACGCTCAACCGCTATTCGGACGTGGCGCGCAAGCTCGTCGAAATGTTCCATCTGCGCTTCGATCCCGATCCCAACGGCGAGGACCGCTCGCTGGGCGCGGAACGCGTGGAGCGCGATCTCCTCGACAGCCTCGAACAGGTCGACAGTCTCGACGACGACCGGATCCTGCGCCGCTTCGACAATGTCATCAACGCGATGCTGCGCACCAACTTCTTCCAGATCGATGCCCATGGTCTGCCGAAGCAGACCTTCGCCTTCAAGCTCGATCCGCAGCGCATCGAGGACCTGCCGCTGCCGCGGCCGTTCCGCGAGATCTTCGTCTACAGCCCGCGGGTGGAGGGCGTGCATCTGCGGTTCGGCAAGGTGGCGCGCGGCGGCTTGCGCTGGTCGGACCGGGCCCAGGACTTCCGCACCGAGGTGCTCGGCCTGGTCAAGGCCCAGCAGGTGAAGAACGCGGTGATCGTGCCGGTCGGCGCCAAGGGCGGCTTCGTGCCGAAGCATCTGCCGGTCGGCGGCAGCCGCGACGAGGTCTTCGCGGAAGGCACCAAGGCCTACAAGATCTTCATTTCCTCGCTGCTCGACGTCACCGACAACCTGAGCGGCGACACCATCTGGCCGCCGGAACGCGTGGTGCGCCACGACGATGACGACCCCTATCTCGTGGTTGCCGCAGACAAGGGCACGGCGACCTTCTCCGATACGGCCAATGCGATCTCCGAAAGCCGGAACTTCTGGCTCGGCGACGCCTTTGCTTCCGGAGGCTCGGCCGGCTACGACCACAAGAAGATGGCGATCACCGCGCGCGGTGCCTGGGAGGCGGTCAAGCGCCATTTCCGGGAAATGAACCGGGACATCCAGACGGAGCCTTTCACGGTCGCCGGCGTCGGCGACATGTCGGGCGACGTCTTCGGCAACGGCATGCTGCTGTCGAAGGCAATCCGCCTGGTCGCGGCCTTCGACCATCGCGACATCTTCCTGGACCCGGATCCCGACCCGGCGACCACCTGGGAGGAGCGCAAGCGGGTCTTCGATCTCGGCCGCTCGTCCTGGCAGGACTATGACACGTCGCTGATTTCAAAGGGCGGCGGGGTGTTCTCGCGCCAGTCGAAGTCGATCGCGCTGTCGCCGGAAATCCAGGAGCTTCTCGGCGTCACGAAATCCAAGGCGACGCCGCAGGAAGTGATCAACGCGATCCTCAAGATGAACGTCGACCTGCTCTGGTTCGGCGGCATCGGCACCTATATCCGTGCCGCCGGCGAGAGCGATGCGGATGTCGGCGACCGCGCCAATGACGCGATCCGCGTCACGGCCGGAGACGTCGGGGCCAAGGTGATCGGCGAGGGCGCCAATCTCGGCATGACCCAGCGCGCGCGTATCGCCTTCAACCGGCGCGGCGGGCGGTGCAACTCCGATGCGATCGACAATTCCGCCGGGGTGAACTCCTCCGACATGGAGGTGAACATCAAGATCGCGCTGGGCGCGGCCGTGCGGGCCAACACGCTGACGGTCGCCGACCGCAATGTGTTGCTTGCCGAGATGACGGAGGAGGTCGCGGCCCTCGTGCTGCGCAACAACTATCTCCAGACGCTCGCCATCAGCCTGTCGGAAACACGGGGCATGGAGGAATTCGGCTACCAGCGCCGGATGATGCGGCAGCTCGAACAGGCCGGCCTGCTCGACCGGTCTGTCGAGGAACTGCCCGACGAGGTCGCGCTCGACGAGCTGGAGGCGACGGAAACCGGGCTGACCCGCGCGGAGACCGGCGTGCTGCTCGCCTATGCCAAGCTCACGCTCTACGACAAGCTCCTCGACAGCACCGTTCCCGACGATGCCTATCTGGCCAGGGAGCTGTTCCGCTACTTCCCGGTCCAGATGCAGGAGCGGTATGCGCAGGAGGTCGAGGGCCATCGGCTGCGGCGCGAGATCATCGCCACAATGCTCGCCAACTCGATGATCAACCGGGGCGGTCCGACCTATCTGACCCGCATCGCCGACCAGACCGGCGCGGAGCCGGCCCATATCGCACAGGCCTTCGCGGTCGTGCGCGACGCCTACGGGCTGACCGCGCTCAATACCGAGATCGATGCCCTCGACACGCAGGTGGATGGCGGCCTGCAGCTTCGGCTCTATGCGGCCGTCCAGAACCTGGTTCTGGAGCAGTCGGTCTGGTTCCTGCGCAACGTCGATTTCGCAAACGGACTGGAGGCGCAGGTCGTCCGGTTCCGCTCCGGGATCGAGGCGCTGGCGCCGTCGCTTGCGGAGGTGGTGCAGGACGCGATGCGTGCGGAAGTCTCCGCAGAGGCGGCCCGCCTCGGCGAGGCCGGTGTGCCGGAGGAACTCGCACAGCGGATCGCGCGCCTGCCGCTGGAAGCGGAAGTGCCGGACATCGTGCTGGTCGCCGAACAGAGCGCACGGGCGTTGCCGGAGGTGGCGGAGGTCTTCTTCAAGGTGGCCGGACACTTCCGCCTGGGCGCAATGGAGGCCAAGGCGCGCGCGCTGCGGATCCTCGACTATTACGACGGGCTCGCGCTTGACCGGGCGCGCGCCACGCTTGCCGGCGCCCATCGCGACGTGACGCGCAACGCGCTGGCCGCCGGCGGGTTCGAAACCTGGCTTGAGGAAAACGAGGCACGGGTGGTGCGCACCGCAAGGGCCGCCAACGAGATCATGGAAGGCGATCTCACCGTGTCGAAGTTCTCGGTCGCAGCCAGCCTGCTCGCCGAACTGGCGCAATGAGCGACGCGGGCGCACCGCCGCCTGTCGTTTCCGGCGACCCGGAGCCCCGCTCCGGGTCGTTGCCTGCGCTCCGGCGCGGCGCGGTGCCCGCTTGGCTCCTGTTCGACTGGGCGGCACAGCCGTTTTTCACCCTGGTGACGACCTTCGTCTTTGCGCCCTATTTCGCCTCTGCAGTGGCTGCAACGCCGGCGGAAGGTCAGGCGTTGTGGGGTTATGCGACGGCGGCGGCGGGACTGGCGATCGCGGTGCTTGCGCCGGTGCTCGGCGCGATCGCCGATCGCACGGGCGCGAGAAAGCCGTGGATTGCGGCCTTCTCGGTGCCCTTCGTTTTCGGCTGCGGTCTGCTCTATTTCGCGGTGCCGGGGGCTCCGGGCGGCATCGCCATCGCTTTGGTGGGCTTTGCCATCGCGACGCTCGGCGTCGAATTCGCCACCGTCTTCACCAATGCGATGATGCCGGATCTCGTGCCGCGCCAGCGTCTCGGGCGCCTGTCGGGAAGCGGCTGGGCGACCGGCTATGCCGGCGGCCTCGTCTCGCTCGTCATTGCGCTGGGGCTGATGGCCGCCAACCCGGAGACCGGGCGGACCCTTCTCGGGTTCGAGCCGATCCTCGGTCTCGATCCGGTCCTTCGCGAAGGCGATCGGGCATCGGGCCCCTTCTCAGCGATCTGGTATCTCGTCTTCGTACTGCCGCTGTTCCTGCTGGTGCCGGATGTGCCGCGCCGTGCCGTGGGGCTTGGCGCCGCCGTCGGAGAGGGGCTGACCGACCTTGCACGTACCCTGCGCATGGCCCGCGCCAATCGTCAGGTGTTCACGTTCCTTCTGGCCAACATGATCTACAAGGACGGGCTCGTCGCGCTCTTCGCCTTCGGCGGCATTTATGCGGCCGGCGTGCTCGACTGGTCGAGCGTCGAGATCGGCACATTCGGCATTCTGCTGACCATCACAGGCACGTTCGGTGCGGTGATCGGAGGGCGGCTCGACGACCGGCTCGGGCCGCGACCGGTGATCGCGGGCGCGCTCGTGGTGCTCATCCTGTGCGGGCTGGGGCTTGTCTCCGTCGATCGGGACACGGTGTTCTTCGTCATCGACGTCGCGCCGGCGGCCGTTGGCGGCGGGCTGTTCGCGACACTGCCGGAGCAGGTGTTTCTGGTTCTGGGGGGCGTGCTCGGCGCCGTCGCCGGGCCGCTTCAGGCCGCATCGCGCACGCTGCTCGTCCATCTCGCGCCGCGTGAAAGAGTGACCCAGTATTTCGGCTTGTTCGCGCTTTCGGGCAAGGTGACGAGTTTCCTCGCGCCGCTCTCCGTCGGCCTGGTGACGGCGGCAACGGCGAGCCAGGCCGCCGGCATGGCGGTGATCCTGGCGTTCTTCTCGCTCGGACTGTGGTTGCTTTTGAAGGTCCGCGATCCGCGGTCCGCTCAATAGACGAAGCGGACCGCGCGGGGGATCGGGATCAGCCGACGGCCTTGACGGCTGCGCGTTCCGCGCGCTTGCGGTCGTGCGGATCGAGCAGCGCCTTGCGCAGACGGATATTCTGCGGCGTCACCTCGACCAGTTCGTCGTCGGTGATGTAGGAGAGCGCGGCTTCCAGCGACAGGCGGATCGGGGTGGTGAGGCGGACCGCCTCGTCCTTGCCCGACGAACGCACGTTGGAGAGCTGTTTGCCCTTCAGAACATTGACCTCGAGGTCGTTGCCGCGGGTGTGCTCGCCGACCAGCATGCCGCGATAGACCTTGACGCCCGGATCGATCAGCATCGGGCCGCGATCTTCCAGGTTGAACAGCGCATAGGCGACCGCCTCGCCGTCGCCGTTGGAGATCAGGACGCCGGTGTGACGGCCCGGGATCTCGCCCTTGAACGGGGCATAGGCGTGGAACACGCGGTTGAAGATCGCGGTGCCGCGCGTATCCGACAGGAGCTCCGACTGATAGCCGATCAGGCCGCGCGTCGGGGCGTGGAAGACGAGCCGGCTGCGGCCGCTGCCGGAGGGGCGCATTTCCAGAAGGTCGGCTTTGCGCTCGGAGAGCTTCTGCACGACGATGCCGGAGTGTTCCTCGTCGACGTCGATGATCACTTCCTCGATCGGCTCCAGGCGCTCGCCGTTCTCGCCGGTCTGGAACACGACGCGCGGGCGGCCGACGCAGAGCTCGAAGCCCTCGCGGCGCATGTTCTCGATCAGGATCGCCAGCTGCAGTTCGCCGCGCCCGGAGACGATGAAGGCGTCCGCCTCGGGCGAATCCTCGATCTGCAGCGCAACGTTGCCTTCCGCCTCGTCCATCAGCCGCTTGCGGATGACGCGCGACTGCACCTTGTCGCCTTCGGTGCCGGCAAGCGGGCCGTCGTTGACGAAGAAGGTCATCGACAGGGTCGGCGGATCGATCGGCTGCGCGGGAACGGGTTCGGAAACCTCAGGCGCGCAGATCGTGTCGGAAACGGTTGCCTCGGACAGGCCGGCGATGGAGATGATGTCGCCGGCAACCGCCTTGTCGATCGGCTGGCGCTCAAGCCCGCGAAACGCCAGAACCTTCGAGATGCGGCCGGTTTCGACCGTCTTGCCGTCGCGCGACAGCGCCTTGACGGCCATGTTCGGAACGACCTCGCCCGAGATGATGCGCCCGGTCAGAATGCGCCCGAGGAAGGGGTTCGGCTGCACGGTGGTCGCCAGCATGCGGAAGGCGCCCTCTTCGGCGCTCGGAGCGGGAATGTGCTGTTCGACGAGTTCGAACAGGGGATCCATGGAATCCATCGGACCGGAAGGGTCCGTTGCCATCCAGCCCTGCTTGGCGGAGCCATAGAGCACCGGGAAGTCGAGCTGGTTCTCGTCGGCGTCGAGGGCGGCGAAAAGGTCGAACACCTCGTCGAGCACTTCTTCGGCGCGCTGGTCCGGCTTGTCGATCTTGTTGATCGCAACGATCGGGCGCAGGCCGAGCTTCAGCGCCTTGCCGAGCACGAATTTGGTCTGCGGCATGGGGCCTTCCGCCGCATCCACCAGCAGGACGACGCCGTCGACCATGTGCAGGATGCGCTCGACCTCGCCGCCGAAGTCGGCGTGGCCCGGCGTATCGACGATGTTGATGCGCGTGTCGCCATGGGTCAGCGAGGTGACCTTGGCCAGAATGGTGATGCCACGCTCGCGCTCGAGATCGTTGGAATCCATCATCCGCTCTTCCGTCTTCTGGTTGTCGCGGAAGGAGCCGGATTGCTTCAAGAGCACGTCAATCAGCGTCGTCTTGCCATGATCGACGTGCGCAATGATGGCGATGTTACGCAGGTTCATGTGGTGTCGTGCTCCAAAAAAGATACCGCGGGCCCCTCGGACCCGCGGATTTTCGCGCCCCTCTATAAACCGGGGGGCGGTTTCTTGCAATGCAGCAAACCGCAACGTCGCCTTGACAGTTTCTTCGGACCGGACCAATTACTAAGGTAAGCATATAATATGGAGTGCTTATGACTTCGGTCGTCCCACCTCGCCCGATCGGCTATCTGGTCGCCGATATCGCGCGGCTGATGCGCCGGCGCTTCGTGCGCGCGCTCGCCGCCGCCGATACCGGCGTCACCGCGGCCGAGGCCCGGGTGCTGGCCTATGTCGAGCACTATCCGGGTCAGCGGCAGGCGGCGCTTGCCGAGCGCCTTGGCGTGGAGCCGATGACGCTCAGCGCGCTTCTCGACCGGCTGGAGGCCGCCGGCCTTTTGCGCCGCTTGCCGGATCCTCAGGACCGGCGGGCCAAGCTGATCGAAATTGATCCGAACGCCACGCCGGTGCTGGAGCGCATCCACGATGTCGCGATCCGGCTGCGGATGGAGGCGGTGGAGGGGTTTTCGCCCGCCGATGTCGATGCCGTCTACGACCTGCTGGAACGCATGCATGAAAATCTGGCCGACTGCGGCCCCCCGGAGACGTGATGACAACGACAGATGCCGGCACCCTGAAGCCGGACCACCACGCCACGCAGACGCCGCTTCCGCCAATGAGCGAGCGACGCACCGCCATCCTGGGCGCGGCTCTTGTCGCCATCGGCCCCATCACCATGGCGCTTTACACGCCGGCGATGCCGGTGCTTGCCGAGGTGTTTTCCACATCCTCGTCGATGGTGAAGCTGACGCTCACGGCCTATTTCACCGGCTTCGCGCTGACGCAGCTTGTCTGCGGCCCGCTGACGGACGCCTTCGGCCGCAAGTCCGTGACGCTTGTCTTCCTGATGCTCTATCTCGCCTCGACGATGATGGCGGCCTTCGCCCCGACAATCGAGTGGATGCTGGTGGCGCGTACCATGCAGGGCATTGGCGCTTCTGTCGGCGTGGCGGTGTCGCGGGCGATCGTGCGCGACCAGTTCACCGGGCAGACCTCGGCCCGCATCATGAACGCCATTGCGATGATGCTCGCCATCGGCCCGGCGCTTGCGCCCTCCATCGGCGGCGTCACGCTCGAACTGTTCGGATGGCGCGAGATCTTCTGGGCGATGCTGATCTATGGCGTGGTGCTGGTGTTCGGCATCCTGGTCTTCCTGCGCGAGACCAACGCCTATATCGATCCGTCGAACCTCAAGCCCGGCGTGCTCCTGCGCAACTACCTCATGCTTCTGATCGACCCGCGCTTCCTGCAGCCGAGCCTTCTCGTCGGCCTCGGAATCGGCACGATCTACACGCTTGCGACCATCCTTCCCTTCGTGCTGATCGAGCAGGTCGGGCTGACGCCGACGCAATTCGGCTTCGGCATGATGATCCAGTCCGGCTCCTTCATCACCGGCGCCATCGTCACGTCGCGGTTGCTGAAGCGGATGGATGCGGAGGCGTTGTTGCCCTTCAGCCTGAGCTGCATGGTGCTGTCGGGTCTCGCGATGATCCTGCTGCTTTCGCTTGCCGAGCCGCGGTTCCTGACGGTGATGCTGCCGGTAGGCGCTTTCGCTTTCAGTCTGGCGATGTCGCTGCCGTCGGCCTCCACCGCCGCGCTGCAGGGCTTCCCGCGTCTTGCGGGATCGGCCTCGTCCATGATGGGGTTCATGCAGTTCGGTGCAGGCCTTGCGGGCAGTCTGGTCGCGGCCGGTCTCGGCGATCCGCTTGTCGGCTTGACCGTGGTGCCGCCGACGATGCTGTTTCTTGCGGTCGGCTCCTACGTCGGGCTTGGCCGCTACAATCGCCGCCGGCGGGCGGTCGCCGGATAGGCTCCCGCGCGGCGTCGCGCGAGAGCCTTTGGTCGGCGGGGTTGATTATCCCTTGCGCACGGGATCGAGCGTCACCGAATAGAGCTCCTGGTCGGCGACGTCCATCAGGCGGACGGTCATCTGTTCGCTGGCGCCATCAATGTCGACGAGACCGAAGAACTGAAGCCCCATGGAGGGCGGCAGGTTCGCGCCCTGGCTTTCGTCCGGGGCCTTCACGTATTTCACGTCCGGGCCGAAGGTCTTGTCGAGCGCGTTCGGACCGAAGGTGCCGGCATGCAGCGGACCGGAGACGAACTCCCAGAACGGCTTGAAGTCCTGGATCTGCGCGCGGTCGGGGCTGTAGTGGTGCGCGGCGGTGTAATGCACGTCCGCCGTCAGCCAGACGATGTTGTCGATGTCGGCGGCGCGGATGAACCGCAGAAGGTCGGCGAATTCGAGCTCGCGGCCCTTCGGCGCGCCGTCGTCGCCGTTCGCGACCGCTTCCGCGCCCGCCTGCGCCTTCCAGTCGTCCCAGACGATCACGCCGATCGGCATGTCGCAGGCAATCACCTTCCAGGTCGCGCGCGAGGTGGCAAGTTCGCGCTTCAGCCAGGCGAGCTGTTCCGCGCCGAGGACGCGCGAGGCATCGCTCATTTCGGTTTCCATGGACGCGCCATTCGGCCCGCGGTAGCTGCGCAGATCGAGGAAGAAGACGTCGAGCAGCGGGCCATAGGCGATCTTGCGATAGACGCGGCCGGGTTCCGCCGGCTGGTAGCGGATCGGCGTCATTTCGTGGAAGGCACGGCCCGCGCGGGCGGCAAGCAGCGCGACGTTCTTCTCGGTGTAGCGGTCGTCGGCGGTGAGGTCCTTCGACGCCGACCAGTTGTTGACGACTTCGTGGTCGTCCCACTGGAAGAAGGTCGGGACTTCCGCGTTCATGGCGCGCAGGTTGGCGTCGAGCAGGTTGTACTTCCACTGGCCGCGGTATTCGTTAAGCGTCTCGGCGACCTTGGATTTTTCCGGCGTGACGATGTTCTTCCACGTCGTGCCGTCGGCCAGTTCCACGCTCTCCTTCAGCGGGCCGTCGGAATAGACCGTGTCGCCGGAATGCAGGAAGAAGTCGGGGCGGTGCTTCAGCATGGTCGCATAGATCTTCATGCCGCCACGGGCCTCGTCGATGCCCCAGCCCTGTCCGGCGGTGTCGCCCGACCAGGCGAAGCGGATGTCGCGGCGCGAGGCCGGTGCCGTGCGCAGGCGTCCGACCATGGGTACGGACACGGCCTTCACGTCATTGAGGTCCTGGAAGGCGACGCGGTAGAAGATCTCCTGATCCGACGGCAGGCCCTCGAGCAGCCGCTTGACGGCGAAATCGCTTTCGGGAAGGGCGTCGATGGCGGCCAGGCGGCGCGGATTGGCGAAGCTGTCGGTCGTGTCGACCTCCACCAGCATTCGCGACGGCCGGTCGGTGCGGGCCCAGATCATCGCGGACTGCGTGTCGACATCGCCCGATTGCAGGCCGTGGGTGATGATCGGCCGCGACGACGCACGTGACAATCCGGGTATGGCGAGCGATGCGGTGACCGCCATTCCGCCGACAGCGGTCGACTTGAGAAAACGGCGGCGTGACAAGGTGGACGTCATAAGCGCAAACTCCGGGTAAGTGCGTGGTCAAACGCACCTGAAGCGAGGAAAACCGGCCGTGTTCCACCGAGATCCGGATCCGGACCTCCCTGGATGGCCGCAGGAGGGTGAAGGCCGGCATGCGGGCCTGTGCGAAGGAGCGGCCTCTCCCGCTGATTGTTCGCCAAGCCCGCCCGGCCTTCCGGCACCATGGCATCGCTTCTTGACACTACGTTCTCATGCCGATGACAAACAGCATACGGTTTGGTGACGATGCTGCCCGCAAAGCGGCCTTGA
The DNA here is from genome assembly GCF_020176715.1 of Stappia stellulata. GTDB lineage: Bacteria > Pseudomonadota > Alphaproteobacteria > Rhizobiales > Stappiaceae > Stappia. The sequence goes on from NZ_JAIVMF010000008.1 coordinate 176,329, forward strand.
CGCGCAAGCCCGCACGGCGCAAGACCCACAGTCGCGGTAGGAAAAACGGTCCGGCGCGCGGAGGCGGCGTCGCTATCGTGTCGACGAGGATGCCGAGAGCGGAAGACGAGAAATGACACCCCTGAAAGATCCCGCGCATCTCGCCTTTCCCGGCGGTGGGCTTGCCCTCGACCGGCCCCGGGTGATGGGCATCCTCAATGTCACGCCGGATTCCTTTTCTGACGGCGGGCGCTTTCTGGCCCGCGAGGACGCGCTTGCCAACGCCCGCAAGATGATCGCTCACGGTGCCGACGTGATCGACATCGGCGCGGAGAGCACTCGCCCCGGCGCCGTGCCGGTGCCGCCGGAAGAGGAGTGGCGGCGGCTGTCGCCGGTGCTGTCCGAGGTCGTGGCAATGGGCACGCCTGTCTCCATCGACACCTACAAGGCGCCGATCGCGCGCGATGCCTGCCGCGCCGGAGCCGTAATCGTCAACGACGTGTGGGGCCTGCAGAAGGATCCCGGCATGGCCGATGTCGTCGCCGAGGCCGGCGCCGCGGTGATCATGATGCACAACCGCACCGCCGCCGATGCCGAGATCGACATTCTCGACGATATCGACCGGTTCTTCGAGCGCTCGCTGGACATCGCCGAACGGGCCGGGATCGCGCCGGAAAAGCAGATGCTCGATCCGGGCATCGGCTTCGGCAAGACGCTTGACCAGAATTACCTCGTCCTCAACCGGCTCGAGACGCTCGCCAAACACGGTCGGCCGCTGATGGTCGGCGCGTCGCGCAAGCGCCTGATCGGTGCGGTGCTCAGCGTCGATACCGATGACCGGCTCTATGGATCGCTGGCCATTCACACCGTCGCCATGATGAAGGGAGCGGCCATGATCCGCGTGCACAATGTCCAGCCCCATGCGGATGCCGCGCGCATCGTCAGGGCAATTGCAGCAGAGGGCGTGGCGTGAGCGACGCATCCACGTCGAAGCCGGTGCGTGCCGCGCTGGGGCTCGGCTCCAACATCGGCGATACGCGCGCCAATCTCGATGCGGCGCTCGCCGGCTTGAGCGACAGCGGCCGGGTGCGGGTCGTCGCGCGGTCCAGCGACTATCGCACGCCCCCCTGGGGACCGGTGCCGCAGGACGATTATCGCAATGCCTGCGCGCTGGTGGAAACGACGCTGTCTCCGCGGGCGCTGCTCGACCTCTGCCTGTCGGTGGAGCGGGCGCTGGGGCGCGTGCGCGACGTGCGCTGGGGGCCGCGGCTGATCGATATCGACGTGCTCGTCTACGGCGAGGAAAAGGTCGAGGAAGACGGGCTGTCGATCCCGCATCCGCGCATGGCGGAACGCGCCTTCGTGCTGGTGCCGCTGGCCGAGATCTGGCCCGACGCGCCGATCGGCGACGGCCGCACGGCCGCCGAAGCGCTTGCGAGCTGTCCGGGACAGGACGAGATCCGCCGGCTCGACGACGCCTGAGGCGGCGCGCCGGCGACCGGCGGTCAGTCGTTTCCGGGCGCGCTCTTGGTCACGGCATCGCGGCCGAAGTTCGGAATGTCGGTGTCCTGACCCGCTTCGACGATGGAGCGGCGGATGCTGCGCGTGCGGGTGAAGAGGTCGAACAGCGCATCGCCGTCGCCCCAGCGCACCGCGCGCTGCAGGGCCGCGAGATCCTCCGAAAACCGCGCCAGCATCTCCAGGATCGCGTCCTTGTTGTGCAGGCACACGTCGCGCCACATGGTCGGATCGGAGGCCGCCAGCCGGGTGAAGTCGCGAAAGCCCGAGGCGGAGTATTTGATCACTTCCGACTTTGTCACGGCTTCCAGATCGTCCGCCGTGCCGACGATGTTGTAGGCGATGATATGCGGAAGATGCGAGACGATGGCCAGCACCAGGTCGTGGTGGTCGGCATCCATGGTCTCGACGGTCGAGCCGCAGGCCTCCCAGAAGGCCGTCAGCCGGGCGACGGCATCCGCATCGGCGTCGTCCGGGGGCGTCAGGATGCACCAGCGGTCGCGGAAGAGCTCCGCAAACCCCGCATCCGGGCCGGATTCCTCGGTTCCCGCGATCGGATGGCCGGGAATGAAATGCACGGTCCCGGGCAGATGCGGGGCCATCTGGCGGATAACCGACGCCTTGGTCGATCCCACGTCGGTGACGATGGCGCCCGGCGCAAGCGCGGGCGCGATCCATTTTGCCACAGCCTCGCTCGCGCCGACGGGCACGCAGAGGATCACCAGATCCGCATCCGTCACCGCCTCGCCCGCGTCGAGGCAATATCGGTCGCCAAGGCCCAGTTCCTCCGCGCGGCGAAGCGTATGCTCCGAGCGGGTGGAAACGACGATTTCCGAGGCAAGGCCGTTGCGCCGGATGACGTGGGCGAGCGAGGACCCGATCAGGCCGATGCCGATCAGGGCGACGCGGGAAAAGGGTGTGAAGGACATGAGACTGCTTGTGGTTTGGGGGCGCCGCGTCTCGGCGGCGCCCGTGCCGTGATCAGGCGGCGAGGAAGGCCTTGAGCTCCGCGATGACCGCGCGGTTCGCCTCTTCCGTGCCAATCGACATGCGCAGCGCATCGGGAAGGCCGTAGGCTGCGACTGACCGGAGAACGCATCCCCGGTCGCTGAGATAGGCGTCGGCCTCCGCCGCCGTCTTGCCCGGCGTGTCGGGGAAGTGGATCAGCACGAAATTGCCGACGCTGGGTGTCACCGTCAGGCCGAGCGCTTCCAGCTCCGAGGTCACCCAGGGAAGCCAGGTCTCGTTGTGGGCAACCGCCGTCTCGACGAAGGCGCGGTCGCGCACCGAGGCGATGCCGGCGGCCTGGGCGGCGGCGGAGACGTTGAAGGGACCGCGGATGCGGTTCAGCACGTCGATCAGATGCGCCGGGCCGTAGGCCCAGCCGAGCCGCAGGGCGGCAAGGCCGTAGATCTTGGAGAAGGTGCGGGTCATCAGCACGTTCTCGGCCGTTGCGGCCAGCTCCATGCCGGCCTCGTAGTCGTTGCGGCGCACATATTCCGCATAGGCGGCATCGAGCACCAGAAGCACATGCGGCGGCAGACCGGCATGCAGGCGCCGGATCTCCTCGAAGGGAATATAGGTGCCGGTCGGATTGTTCGGATTGGCGAGGAAGACCACCTTGGTGCGGTCGGTGACGCGCGCCAGGATCGCGTCCACATCGGTCGCGAGATCCTTTTCCGGCGCGATGACCGGCGTTCCGCCGGCGGCGAGAATGGCGATCTTGTAGACTAGGAAGCCATGCTCGGTGAAAATGCCCTCGTCGCCCGGCCCGATGTAGGCGCGCGCGACCAGTTCCAGGATCTCGTCGGAGCCGTTGCCGCAGATGATGCGCTGGGCGTTCAGCCCGTAGACCTCCGCGATCGCGTCGCGCAGCGCCGAAGAGCCGCCGTCGGGATAAAGCTCCAGATGCGCGGCCTGGGCCTTGAAGGCCTCGATGGCCTCGGGGCTGGCGCCAAGCGGCGTCTCGTTGGACGAAAGCTTGTGCAGCTTGCTGCCGCCGGTCGACTTCGTGCGGCCGGGAACATAGGGCGCAATGTCCAGAATGCCGGGACGGGGCTGCGGGTGCGAGATGACTGGTTGCATTTTTTTCGCCGATTCACGCATTAAGTGTATATTGCGGCCTCACATCCGTCGGATCCTGCGCGCACGGACGGCGCGACGGTGACGACAAGGCGCGTTTGCGCGCATAGTCATAGGCAGAGTGCCTTGGGATGGCAAAAGAAATCATTGACCTCGGGCAGGCGCGCTCCTACGTCTCGAAGCCCTGAATTGGGGCGGAAACTGCCTCTCGCGGCGGCACTCTCGACGCGGTGCGCGGTCGGCATGCCTGCACACAGACGATGAAAAGGACGGTCGGTCTGCCATGACGCAGGAGACTTCACCGGAGGCGGCGCCGAACAGCGCGGCGAAGGGCGAGACGGGCGGGACGCAGGCCAGCGCGTCGCCGGCCCCCTTGAGCGAGATGGACGCGCCGTCGAGCCAGGTTCGCGCCTTTGGCGGCGACACCGCGCTCAGGCTCGATTCCGGTGCGCTGCTCGATCCCTGGCAGATTGCCTATGAAACCTATGGCACGCTGAACGCCGAGCGCAGCAATGCGGTGCTGATCTGCCATGCGCTGACGGGCGACCAATATGTCGCCTCCAGCAATCCGATCACCTCCAAGCCCGGCTGGTGGTCGATGCTCGTCGGCCCCGGCCGACCGGTGGACACCAATCTCTATTATGTGATCTGCGCCAATGTGCTGGGCGGCTGCCTCGGCACCACGGGGCCGGCCTCGACCAATCCCGCCACGGGCAAGCGCTGGGGTCTCGACCTGCCACTCGTTACCATCAAGGACATGGTGCACGCGCAGGCGATCCTGCTCGACCATCTGGGGATCGAGACGCTGTTTGCGGTCATCGGCGGGTCCATGGGCGGCATGCAGGTGCTGCAATGGGCGTCGAGCTATCCCGAGCGCGTGTTCGCAGCGCTGCCGATCGCCACCGCCGCGCGCCATTCCTCGCAGAACATCGCCTTCCACGAGGTGGGGCGCCAGGCGGTGATGGCCGATCCCAACTGGTGCGGCGGGCGCTATTTCGAAAAGGGCGTGCGTCCGTCCAAGGGGCTCGCCGTGGCGCGCATGGCCGCCCATATCACCTATCTCTCGGATCCGGCGCTGCACCGCAAGTTCGGCCGCAACCTGCAGGACCGCGACGCCGTCACCTTCGGCTTCGACGCGGATTTCCAGATCGAGAGCTATCTGCGCCACCAGGGGATGACCTTTGTCGACCGGTTCGACCCGAACGCCTATCTCTATCTCACGCGCGCCATGGACTATTTCGATCTCGGCGCCGACTTCGGCGGCACGCTGGCCCGCGCCTTCCTGCATTCCGCGACCCGGTTCTGTGTCATGTCCTTCACCTCCGACTGGCTGTTTCCGACATCCGAGAGCAAGGCGATCGTGCGCGCGCTCAATGCGGCTGCCGCCAATGTCTCCTTCGTCGAGGTGGAGAGCGACCGCGGCCATGATGCCTTCCTGCTGGACGAGCCGGAAATGTTCCGCACCGTGGTTGGCTTCTTGACCGGCGCGGCCCACGCACGCGGCATCGCGGCTCCGAACGGGGGGGCGGCATGAGCGGAAAAACCAGCGTTCGCGGCGATCACCGGCTGGTCGCCGATCTGGTGGAACCTGGCTCCCGCGTGCTCGACATCGGTTGCGGCGACGGCGAGTTGCTCGATCTTCTGGTGCGCGAGAAACAGGTCGACGGGCGCGGCATCGAGATCTCCCAGGCCGGCGTCAACGCCTGCGTCGCGCGCGGGCTGTCCGTGGTCCAGGGCGATGCCGACAGCGATCTTGCGGATTATCCCGACGACGCCTTCGATTTCGTCATCCTCAGCCAGACCCTGCAGGCGACGCGTGCACCGCGCGTCGTGCTGGACCAGTTGCTGCGCATCGGATCGAATGTGATCGTGTCCTTCCCCAACTTCGGGGTCTGGCGCAACCGGCTGCAGCTGATGTTCCTCGGGCGCATGCCGGTGACCGACTATCTGCCCTATTCCTGGTACGACACGCCCAACATCCACTTCTGCACCATCCGCGACTTCGTCTCCATGTGCGAGGAGACGGACGCGCATATGGTCAAGGCGATGGCGCTCAACGCCCGTGGCGAGCCGGTCGGCTTCACGGCGCCCTGGTGGGTGTGGAACCTGATCGGCGAACAGGCATTGTTCCTGCTGAAGCGGTGATACCGGCGGCTGCGGGCGGGGGCGACAGGCCCGTCGCCGCGCCGTCGGGAATGAAGGTCGGCCGGAACGAGCGGATCAGCCGGGTCTTGCCGACCGGCGTGCCGCGGTAGATCTGCTTTTCCGCCTCCACGAGCAGGAGCCCCGCGAAGGCCGGCCACAGGCGCTGTCCGACGCGCTCCCAGGCGCGCGCGCTTCGCAGGAGCATGCGCGATTTCGTCGGTGGCAGGAACAGCGCCTCTCCCGTGCCCAGCGTGTTGAACTGGCAGGAGCGCAGCAGCGCCTCGATCTGGCTGCGCGAGAACGGGCGTCCGTAGCCGAAGGGCGAGATTTCCGAACGTGCCCACAGGCCGCGCCGGTTCGGCAGCACGACGATCATGCGGCCGCCGGGCGCCAGCACGCGCCAGACCTCGCGCAGCATGGCGTCGGGATCGCCGCTGTGGTCGACACCGTGGACGACCAGCGCATTGTCGAAACTGTTGTCGAAGAACGGCAGCTCGGTCTCGTCGACCAGCGTTGCCGAATTTCGTCCGCCGCGCGGCCAGGCGACGACGCCCTGGGCCGCCGGCATGGCTGCGACGCAGCGTTCCGCCTCGTCCAGATAGGGGCGCATATAGGGGCCGGCGTAGCCGATGCCGATCAGGCGTCGGTCGCGCAGCTCCGGCCAGAAGCTGCGGATCCGCGCCCCGACAAGCACCCGCATCATCCGACCCAGAGGTAGGTCGTAAAAGGTGCGCTGATGGACGACGTCGAGATACATGAAGACCTGCAGCGACGGCCCGGTGGCGGGCTGGGAGGCCGATTGAACCCTTCCCCGCGCCGCGATGCAACCGTCTCGCGTGTCGCACCTTGCCCGCGCCCGCCCCTTGTCCCCGGCGCCGGGTCGGGGCAGGGTGGGCGCGCCGGCGCCCCGGGTCGATGGCGGGTGCCGGAAACCGGGCTGCGTTGTGGCCGGGGCGAAGCGAAACGACAGGAGACGATGGCGATGAGCGAAGCGACGAAACAGGTCGAGATCCGGCAGTTTCCCTGCCTCGACGACAATTTCGGCGTGCTGGTCCACGTGCCCGCGACGGGCGGCACCATCGCCTTCGACGTGCCCGACGCCGAGCCGTATCTGGCGGAACTGGAGCGCGCGGGCTGGACGCTCACCGATATACTGATCACCCACCATCACTGGGACCATGTCCAGGGACTGGGCGCGCTGAAGGCCGCGACCGGCGCGCGCGTCACCGGCCCGGCGCTGTCGCGCGACAAAATCGCGGAAATGGATGCCGTCGTCGCCGACGGCGACACGATCACCGCCGGCGGGCTTGCGTTTCAGGCTCTGGGAACACCGGGGCACACGCTCGACCAGATTTCCTGGTGGGCGCCGGAGGCGCATTTCGCCCATACCGGCGACACGCTGTTCGCGCTCGGCTGCGGCCGGGTGTTCGAGGGCGACATGGCGATGATGTGGGCCTCGATGGACAAGCTCGCGCGGCTGCTGCCGGGTGACACGCGGATCTACTGCGGTCATGAGTACACATTGGCGAACGCGCGTTTCGCGGTGACGGTCGACCCGGACAATGCGGCGCTGGCGAAACGGGCGAAGACCGTGGAGGGCCTGCGCGAGCGCAACCAGCCGACGCTGCCGACCACCATGGAAGACGAGCTTGCCACCAACCCCTTCCTGCGCGCGGGCGATCCCGGCATCCGCAAGACGCTCGGCATGATGGATGCGAGCGACGCGGAGGTCTTTGCCGAGATCCGCCGGCGCAAGGACAGTTTCTGACCCGGCAGGCGCACGCCGTCGACACTGGTTTCAGCCAAAGGACTTTCGATGCTCGATCCTTCGCTCTCCGCCCGGGATGTCATCCGCATCCTCGACCTCGCGCCCCATCCCGAGGGCGGTTACTACCGGGAGACCTATCGGGATCCCGCGACGGATGCCTCCGGTCGGGCGCGGTCGACGGCGATCTATTATCTGCTTGAGGCCGGCGACGTTTCGGCGTGGCACCGGGTGGATGCGGTGGAGGTGTGGCACTGGTACGCGGGCGGTCCGCTGGCCCTGACCATCTCCGAAAATGGCCATGACGCGCGTGCGCTCCACCTCGGCGTCGATCTCGCCGCGAACCAGCGGCCGCAGGGCGTGGTGCCGGCCGGGGCCTGGCAGACGGCGGAAAGCCTCGGCCGCTGGACGCTGGTGGGGTGCACCGTGGCGCCCGGCTTCGAGTTCTCCGGCTTCGAGATGGCACCGAAGGACTGGCGGCCGGTGCCGCGCGGCTGACGCGGCGCCGCCGATGCCGGGTGTGGCCTTTTGCACGGGGTTTCCCGTCTTGCGTTGCGCACGCGGGCCGTTACAGTGCGCGGCGGCTTTCCGCCGGATGCGTGATGCGTCCGGCACTCCTGCGACTGGACAATGGATCTCATGGCACACAAAGATATCAAGAAGGTGGTGCTCGCCTATTCGGGCGGTCTCGACACCTCGATCATCCTGAAATGGCTTCAGACCGAATACGGCTGCGAGGTGGTGACCTTCACCGCCGATCTCGGCCAGGGCGAGGAGCTGGAGCCGGCGCGCAAGAAGGCCGAGATGATGGGGATCAAGGAGATCCACATCGACGACCTGCGCGAGGAGTTCATCCGCGATTTCGTCTTCCCGATGTTCCGCGCCAATGCGGTTTACGAAGGCGTCTATCTGCTCGGCACCTCGATCGCGCGTCCGCTGATCTCCAAGCGGCTGATCGAGATCGCCCATGAGACCGGCGCCGATGCGATTGCCCATGGCGCCACCGGCAAGGGCAACGACCAGGTCCGCTTCGAGCTGGCCGCCTATGCGCTCGATCCCGACATCAAGGTGATCGCGCCCTGGCGCGACTGGACCTTCAAGTCGCGCACCGACCTGATCGACTTCGCCGAGAAGCACCAGATTCCGGTGCCGAAGGACAAGCGCGGCGAGGCGCCCTTCTCGGTCGATGCCAACATGCTGCACTCCTCCTCCGAGGGCAAAGTGCTCGAGGATCCGTGGGAAGAGGCGCCGGAATACGTGCATCAGCGCACCGTCTCGCCGATGGATGCGCCCGATGTCGCCACCGAGATTACCATCGGCTTCGAAAAGGGCGACGCGGTCTCGCTGAACGGCAAGGCGATGTCGCCTGCGACGCTTTTCGCCAAGCTCAACGACTATGGCCGCGACAACGGCATCGGCCGGATCGACCTCGTCGAGAACCGCTTCGTCGGCATGAAGTCGCGCGGCGTCTATGAGACCCCGGGCGGCACCATCCTGCTTGCCGCCCACCGCGCGATGGAATCGATCACGCTCGACCGGGGTGCCGCGCACCTTAAGGACGAGCTGATGCCGCGCTATGCGGAGCTGATCTACAACGGCTTCTGGTTCTCGCCCGAGCGCGACATGCTGCAGGCGGCCATCGACAAGAGCCAGGAAAAGGTCGCCGGGGAGGTTCGCCTCAAGCTCTACAAGGGCAATGTAATCGTCGTCGGCCGCCAGTCGCCCTATTCGCTCTACTCCGAGGAACTCGTCACCTTCGAGGACGACCACGGCGCCTACGACCAGAAGGACGCCGCCGGCTTCATCCGGCTGAACGCCCTGCGCCTGCGCACGCTCGCCAAGCGCGACCGGTCGAAGTAACGATGGCCCCGGCGCGGGAGGGGGAGCGGACGGCCGGTATCGGCGCCGCCCTCGACCGCGCCGGGTTCCGGCTCCTCGGTGGTTTCGCGCCGGAGGCCGAAGACGCCGTGCCCGATATCGCTCCGGGCGGTCCGACCGCCGGCCTGAGGCTGGTCGGCAGTCTGTCGAACGAACTCTTTCCCCTCTTTGACAAAAGCCCTGAGGCATGTGACGGCGCACCCGATCCGCTCGACCGCTACACGCGCCGGGTGCTGACGCCGATTGCCGAGGCCGCGGGCATGGTCCCCGTCTTCGTCTTCGACGGGCCGCCCTATCATCCCTTCCAGCGCTGGGCTTTGCGCGTCGGCGGGGTTTCGCCCTCGCCGATGGGCCTGCTGGCCCATGAGCGCTTCGGGCCGTGGCTCGCTCTCAGGGCCGCCTTCCTGTCGCCTGAGCGGCTGGAGGCGGTTGCGCCCTTCCCAGGTGAGGGGCCTTGTCCATCCTGTGCCGACAGACCGTGCATGTCGGCCTGTCCTGCCGGGGCGCTCGGGCCCGGTGGCTATGACGTGCCGCGCTGTCTCGCCTATCTTTCGGAAAATCCCGAAGCTCCGTGTCACACCGGATGCCTTGCCCGTCGGGCTTGCCCCGTGGGGCGCGCCCATGCGCAAGGGGCGATGGAAGGGGCGTTTCATATGCGGGCCTTTTTCAAGGGTGCCTTTTGAGGCGCGCCTGTCGCAAATCTTCAAGACCGGCGCTGCCCGGGCCGGGTACAGGAACGCACCATCGACCATCGGGAGACTGACCATGAAATTTCGCTACACGATCCTCTATGTCGAGGATGTCGCCCGCACGCTGGCGTTCTACGAGCGCGCCTTCGGGCTGAAGACCGGCTTCCTGCACGAGAGCGGGGATTACGGCGAGCTTGTCACCGGCGAGACGAAGCTCGCCTTTTCCTCGCGTGCCCTGATGACGCAGCTTGGCAAGGCGCCGGCGCGCGCCGAGCCGAAGAGCCCGGTCTTCGAGATTGCCCTGGAGACCGACGACGTCGCGGGCACGCTTGAGCAGGCGCGCGCGGCCGGGGCGTCGGTCTTGCAGGAATTGCGCGAGGAGGACTGGGGCCAGACGACGGCCTATGTGTCGGATCCCGACGGTTATCTCGTGGAGATCTGCTCTCCGGTCGCTGGCACCGCCAGTCCCGACTGAGCGAGCAGGGCGAGGCGCGGTGCATCGCGCTTGAGCCGTGCCGGCGTCGTTCCGAACCACTGGCGGAACGCGCGGGTCATATGCGCCTGGTCGCTATAGCCGGCATCAGCGGCGATTTCGGCCAGGGGCGCCGCCTCGCCAAGCCGCAGGGCGGCCCGCCGTGCCCGCGCAAGGCCGAGCCAGAAGCCGGGTGCGGGCAGTGCATTGTCGCGAAACTGCCTTTGCAGGGTGCGCGGCGTCACCGCCAGACGGCGTGCCAGTTCCGCCGTCGTTGCGTCCGGTCGCGCCTCGATGGCGGCGAAAACCTCCACGGTGGCGGGCGCGCGGGCGCAATGCTCCTCGATCAGGCGTTCGGGGGAAAGGAGGTCCTCCGCCGCTTCCGCGATGCGTGCGAGCAGCCGTGCCGCGTCGATCCGCGTGCCCGGCGCGAGGCGGTAGCCGGTCAGCCTTGTGCCGGGGGCAAAGCCGGTGGACAGCACGGGGCTGCTGTGCAATTCGCTGACGAAACCGGAGGGCTTTGCGCCTGGAGCCTCGACCATGATCAGGTCGCGGCAGCCATCGGGGAGCACGAGGTCGCGGCAGGGCCGCGCGACGGTGTGGTGCCAGACATCGAGGAGGGGCGACATTCCGGCTCCCGGTGCGGCTCAGCGGTCGCGGTTGGCGACGAAGCGGGCAAGCGCCGACAGGTCTGCGGCACCTGTACCGTAGGGCGCCAGCAGGCTTTCCGCCTCGGCGATCTGGCGGTCGAGTTCGGCGCGGGTCCAGTCCACGCCCTTCAGCGCGACCAGCGTCGCCTTTCCCGCGTCCGCGTCCTTGCCGGCCGCCTTGCCAAGCGCCGCACTGTCGCCTTCCACATCCAGCAGGTCGTCGGCGAGCTGGAACGCAAGTCCGACGATCTCGCCGAAGCGGGTGAGCGCCGCGATCCCGTCCGGGTCGGCACCGGCCAGCCGCGCGCCGGTGCGCGCCGCATAGCGAATCAGCGCGCCGGTCTTCATCGCCTGCAACTGGCGAATGTCGCTTTCGGACGTGGGGCGGTGTTCGGCGGCGAGATCCAGCATCTGGCCGCCGGCCATGCCGCCGAGACCGGAGGCCCGGGCAAGTTCCCGGCTGGCGGTCAGGCGGACCTCGGCGGAGGCATGCACCGCAGGATCGGCGACAAGATCGAATGCGAGCGTCAGCAGCGCATCGCCGGCAAGAATGGCGGTGGCCTCGTCGTAGGCCTTGTGCACCGTCGGCCGGCCCCGGCGCATGTCGTCGTCGTCCATGGCGGGCAGGTCGTCGTGAACGAGCGAATAGCAGTGGATGCATTCGAGCGCGGCGCCGGCCAGCACAAGTCCCTCGTCGTCGCGGCCGAACAGGCGGCCGGCGGCGATCAGCAGGCCGGGACGCAGCCGCTTGCCGCCACCGAGGCAGGCATGGCGCATGGCGGCCGTCAGCCGCTCCGGGCGGGCGGTCTCGCCGTCAAGGGGGGCGGTGCCCAGCGCCTGCTCAAGGGCGGCTTCGACGCGCGTGGCGCTGTCGGCCAGACGGCCTGCGGGATCGACGGTCAAGAGAGCCTCCGCGTGTCGGGGCGCGGACGGCGCATCGGTGCGCCGCCCGCGTTCGTGTCGCCGGTCCTCAGTGTCGCGAAACCGCGAAAAGGTCAACCGGGGCGGCGTCCCGGTGAGGCATCACGCCGCGAGGTCGGCCTCGAGCGCCACCGCGGCCGACTGGATGATCGCGGCATAGCGGATCGCGGTCTGGATCTGCTCGCTCGACATCCCGGCCTTGCGCAGCACGTCCTCATGGGCATCGATGCACATGCCGCAGCCGTTGATCGCGGAGACGGCGAGCGACCACAGCTCGAAGTCGGCCTTGTCGACGCCGGGCTTGCCGATGACGTTCATGCGAAGTTTCGCCGGCATCGTCTTGTACTGGGCGTTGGAGGCGAGATGCACGAAGCGATAGTAGATATTGTTCTGCGCCATGATCGTTGCTGCCGCCTTGGCCGCGGCAAGGGCTTCCGGCGCGAGATGCTTTGCTGCCTCGTCGAGCAGTTCCTTGCGCACCGTCGGATTGCGGCTGGCAATGCCGCAGGCGACCATCAGGCCGTATTTCTGCTGGTCGGTGAAGGTCTCGTCGCTGGCCAGCGACGACAGGTTCAGGCGCGTGTCCTTGGCGAAGTCCGGCACGGCAGCCTTGAGGGCATCAATCGACATCAGGTTCGCTCCCTAGCGTAGGAAAGGCCGGAGCGGCACCAAGTGCCGCTCCGGTGGATGTGTGTCGCGGCTCAGGCGGCCAGCGTGTCGCCGCCGACTTCGCGGTTGCACGGGCACAGCTCGTCCGTCTGCAGGGCATCGAGAACGCGCAGCGTGTCCTTCGGGTTACGGCCGACGTTGAGATTGGTCGCATAGATGTGCTGGATGGTGTTCTCGTTGTCGACGATGAAGGTGTAGCGATAGGCGACGCCGTCCGGCGAGCGCACGCCGAGACCGTCGATGAGCGAGCCGTTGGTGTCGGCAAAGGACCAGATCGCGAGCTTGTCGAGATCCGGGTGGTCGCGACGCCATGCGAGCTTGCAGAACTCATTGTCGCTGGAGCCGCCGAGCACGACGCAGTCACGGTCCTCGAAATCGCCTGCAAGGCGGGCGAATTCCGCGATCTCGGTCGGGCAGACGAAGGTGAAGTCCTTGGGATAGAAGAAGATGACCTTCCACTTGCCTTCGAAGCTGTTCTCGGTCAGCGTTTCGAATGCGCTTTCGCCGTTTTCCTCATGATGGTTGAAGCCGGGCTTCACGCCGACGATCTCGAACTCGGGAAGGGTGTCGCCAATGCCGATCATCTGGGTCTCCTGATGGGAAATGCCGCGCGGTCGCGATCGACGGCGCGGACAGGTGGGAAGGAGGGGAGACACCGCGTGTTGTGCGGTGCAATGAGACCGGTTATGCAAACAACCGCCGTTCGGTCAAACCGATAAAAACGATCTCTCCAATCGGAATTTCCGTTTTCGGTCCATGACCTTACGTCAATTTCGAAGTCGCCTTCCCGTCCGGCCAGGATGCCGCCGGCGGGTATCCAACCGGATGGACCGATGCTCCCGACGCTTCGTCAGATGCAGTATTTCGTCGCCCTCGCGGAGCAGCGCAGCTTTGTCCGGGCGGCGGCGGCCTGCCATGTCACGCAATCGACCCTGTCGGCGGGCATCCGGCAGTTCGAAGCCTGTCTCGGTGCGGATCTGATCGATCGTTCCGGCCGCAGGCTGGCGCTGACGGAGGCGGGGCAGAGCGTGCTCGACCGTGCGATCTCGATCCTGCGCGATGCCGAGGATCTCGTCGGCCATGCGCGGGTCGCGCATCAGCCGCTGTCCGGCCGCCTGCGGCTCGGGGTCATTCCCTCCATCGCACCGTTTCTGTTGCCGCGCGCCCTGCCGGGCCTGCGCAAGGCGCATCCGGAGCTGCGCCTGCACCTGCGCGAGGATCTCACGGCGTCGCTGATGGCCTCCCTGCGCGAGGGGCGCCTCGATGCGGCGCTGATCGCCTTTCCCCAGAACGTCGGCGACTGCGACAGCGAGGTGATCGGCGACGACCGGCTGCTGCTGGCCCTGCCGGGCGATCACGCCCTTGCCGCGGGCACGCAGCCGGTCGAGCTGCTGCGCCTGCGCAACGAGCCCTTGCTGTTGCTTGAGGACGGCCATTGCCTGCGCGAGCATGTGCTGCAGGCCTTTGCCGGCGCGGCGCCGCCGGAAGCCGATGATATTCGCGCCTCGTCGATGACGACCCTGGTGCAGATGGTCGACAATGGTCTCGGGATCACGCTCGTGCCCCAGATCGCGGCCGACGCCGGCATTGCCCGCGGCACGCGCCTCGCCATCCTGCCGCTTGCCGGCACCGACGCGACGCGTCAGCTCGGCGTGGTCTGGCGCCGGCGGTCCGTGCATGCCGCCGATGCCAGGGCGCTTGCGGCCTTCCTGCGCCGCTATCTGCTCGCCTGTCGCGACAATGCGGCAGAGGCTGCGGCATGACGCGGGATCGCGGGTCCGGGGGTGGCGACGCGGCGCGCGGCAAGCGGCGCTCGCTCTGGCGCCGGATCCGGCGCTGGCTGCTCTGGGGACTTGCCGTCGTGCTCCTGCTGCCGCCGGTGCTGATCGTCATCTATGCGGTGGTGCCGCCGGTGAGCACCTTGATGCTTGATCGCTACGTGCGGTTCCTGTGGGTCGAGCGCAGCTATGTGCCGCTGGAGGCGATCTCGCCGCATCTGATCCGCTCCGTCGTCGCCTCGGAGGATGCGAAGTTCTGCGAACACGACGGCATCGACTGGGAGGCGCTCGGCAGCCAGATCGAGGCGCTCGGCGAGGGCGAGGACGTGCGCGGCGCCTCGACGATCACGATGCAGGTCGCCAAGAACCTGTTCCTGTGGACCGACCGCAGCTATGTGCGCAAGGCGCTGGAGTTGCCGCTCGCGCTGCTCATCGACGCGATGCTGAGCAAGAAGCGGATACTCGAAATCTATCTCAATGTCGCGGAATGGGGTGAGGGGATCTTCGGCGCGGAGGCCGCCGCCCAGGCCTGGTTCGGCAAGACGGCGCTTGCGCTCGGGCGCCGGGAAGCGTCCCGGCTTGCGACGGCCTTGCCGGCGCCGCTTGCCCGCAATCCGGCGAGCCCCGGTCCCGGACACGCGCGCCTGGCGCGGGTGAACCGGGCGCGGGCCGCCGATATCGGCCCGCATCTCGGCTGCCTGCCCGGATTTTGAGCGCCGTGAGGATGCGAATTCGTCAAAAAATTCCCGTTTCGGGCTGGCAAAGCGGCCAAAGGTTCTGTATAAGCCCGCCATTCCTGCACACCGTGTGGACCCACGCCCCGGGCTGACCCGGTCCGGGTTCGCTGGATATTGCACGACGGAGAGAACAAGAATGGCCGTTCCGAAGAGAAAAACATCGCGCATGAAGCGCGGCGCACGGCGCTCCGCGGACGCCCTGGCGCAGCCGACCTATGTCGAGGACAAGGATTCGGGCGAATTGCGCCGCCCGCATCACGTCGATCTCAAGACCGGCATGTACCGGGGACGTCAGATCCTGGCGCCGAAGAACGACGCCTGATCGAAGCGGACCGCTTTGACGCGTTAAAGAGCCGGCGTTTTCGCGCCGGCTCAGACTGCTGACAAACCCGTCGATTTCGGCGGGTTTGTTTTTTTCAGTTTTGGTTCTGAGGTTTTGAGCGGTTTTTGTTCAGGGTTAGGTTGGTCCAGCCACCTCAGGCTGGGGCTT
>NZ_JAIVMF010000009.1 GCF_020176715.1 Stappia stellulata
TGCAAACGCAGTGCCTGCTCGCCGCCGCAGCCCAAAACATCAAGAAGATCGCAATGGCCCTCACAAAGCCCCCAAAACAAGCCCCAGCCTGAGGTGGCTGGACCAACCTAACCCTGAACCAAAACCGCTCAAAACCTCAGAACCAAAACTGCAAAAAAACAAACCCGCCGAAATCGACGGGTTTGTCAGCAGTCTGAGCCGCCCCGAGGGGCGGCTTTTCCGACTTTCGATGATGAAACCCGAGCGCGTCAGACGCGGCGTTCGACCATCATCTTCTTGATCTCGGCGATGGCCTTGGCCGGGTTCAGTCCCTTGGGGCAGGCCTGCGAGCAGTTCATGATCGTGTGGCAGCGGTAGAGGCGGAAGGGGTCTTCCAGATCGTCCAGACGCTCGCCGGTCGCCTCGTCGCGGCTGTCGATCAGCCAGCGGTAGGCCTGCAGCAGCACGGCCGGGCCGAGGTAGCGGTCGCCGTTCCACCAGTAGCTCGGGCAGGAGGTCGAGCAGCAGGCACAGAGAATGCACTCATAGAGCCCGTCGAGCTTGGCGCGGTCCTCGTGGGACTGGCGCCACTCCTTTTCCGGAGCCGGCGTCGTCGTCTTCAGCCAGGGCTCGATGGAGCGGTGCTGGGCGTAAAAGCGCGTCAGGTCCGGCACCAGGTCCTTGACCACCGGCATGTGCGGCAGCGGATAGATCTTCACCGGACCGGCGCCGATCTCTTCCATGCCCTTGGTGCAGGCCAGCGTGTTGGTGCCGTCGATGTTCATCGCGCAGGACCCGCAGATGCCCTCGCGGCAGGAGCGGCGGAAGGTCAGCGTCGGGTCGATCTTGTCCTTGATGTAGATCAGACCGTCGAGGACCATCGGGCCGCAGTCATCCTTGTCGATGAAATAGGTATCGACGCGCGGGTTGCGCCCGTCGTCCGGGTTCCAGCGGTAGATCCGGAACTCGTGCAGGTGGTTGGCGCCGGTCGGCTTGTCCCAGACCTTGCCCTCCGTCACCTGGGAGTTCTTGGGAAGCGTCAGCTGTACCATCTCGTTTCGCTCCGCGTTTGGCCCGCCGTCGTCGGCGGCCTCGTCATCTTGATCTTCAGGCGGACCGCCTGAAGATCGTGTTGTCCTTGGTCGCCCCGGCCGCGCGGTAGCCGCGCGCCTGAAGCCGTGAAATGCAATCGTCCTGCCAGTGCTCCCGGCAGTTCGTCTCCAGCAGGATGGCGCCCGGAAGGTCGCTGTCGTCGAGCCCCTGCAGATAGGGCAGCAAGGCCCGGTCCTCAAAGCCCTCCACGTCGATCTTCAACACGTCGACACGCTCGATGCGGTGGTCCGCCAGAATATCCGCAAGCGGGCGGACCTGCACGGGACGGGACCGCCAGTCGCCGGCCCATTCCCCGGTCGTCAGGTCGCTGACCAGCGTCGCGAAACCGCAGTTCGACGGTTCGCTCCACAACTCGAGCACCTCGTCGCGGGCGCCGACCGCGACATTTTCCACCTCGACATCGCCCAGCCGGTTGGCGGCCAGGTTGAAGGCGAGCTTGGCGGCCGTATCGCTGTCCGCCTCGATCGCCAGCACCCTGGCGCCGCGACGGGCGGCATCGAGGCTGTAGCTGCCGACATTGGCGCCGATATCCACGAAGACGACGCCCGGCCCCAGAACCTGCGACAACAGCCCGTGCTCGGCGCGTTCGGGAAGCCGGCCCCGGGCCATGATCTTGCGATCGTCGTAGTTGGCCTCTGGATAGAGACGAAAGCGCAGGCCATCGGCCTCCCGGTCGAACGGTCCGCGATAGTGACGGGCGACGAAGGCCCGCAGGCGCTTGCGCCAGCGCGGCGACAGTTCGTGCCGGTCGGCCAGCGCCCAGGCGAAGCGCGCCCGCCCCCCGGCACGATAGGTGCCGAAGGGAGAGTTCACATCCGTATACCTTGCCGCAATCGACATGGAGTTTCGCCTTTCGCTGCCCGGCGGGCGCGTGCTCAGTAGACGCGTGCCTTGGGCGCGATCTTCTTGGGATCGATGCCGCCCTCGGCCAGGGTCGTCAGCGGCTCGGTCACGACGGCGCGATAGTCGAGCCTGACCTTGCCGTCCTCGGCGACCCAGGCAAGCGTATGCTTGCGCCAGTCGTCGTCGTTGCGACCGCCGAGGGGACCGTCCTTGAAGTCCTCGCGGGCATGCGCGCCACGGCTTTCCTTGCGCGCCTCGGCGCCATAGACCGTGGTGATCGCATTGGCCATCAGGTTCTCCAGCTCCAGCGTTTCCACCAGATCGGAGTTCCAGATCATCGAGCGGTCGGTGACCTTGAGGTCGGACAATTCCCCCCAGATCGAGGAAATGCGCTGGCAGCCCTGCTCCAGGCTTTCCTGGGTGCGGAACACGGCGGCGTCTTCCTGCATGGCGCGCTGCATCTTCTCGCGCAGCTGAGCCGTCGGCGTCTTGCCGTCGGCATGGCGCAGCTTGTCGAAGCGGGCCATGATCTTGTCGCAGGAGGCCTCGTTCGGCGTCGGAACGGCGGTCTTCGGATCGACGATTTCCGCCGCGCGAATGGCCGCGGCCCGGCCGAAGACGACCAGATCGATCAGCGAGTTGGAGCCGAGACGATTGGCTCCATGGACCGAGGCGCAGCCCGCTTCGCCAACCGCCATCAGGCCCGGCTGGATCGCGTTCGGATCGTCCTTGGTCGGGTTGAGCACCTCGCCCCAATAGTTCGTCGGGATGCCGCCCATGTTGTAGTGGACGGTCGGAAGCACCGGGATCGGCTCCTTGGTCACATCGACGCCGGCGAAGATCTTCGCCGATTCCGAGATGCCCGGCAGGCGCTCGGCCAGGATGTCCGGGTCCAGATGGTCGAGATGCAGGAAGATGTGGTCCTTGTTCTTGCCCACGCCGCGACCTTCGCGGATTTCCATGGTCATGCAGCGCGACACGACATCGCGCGAGGCAAGATCCTTGGCCGACGGCGCATAGCGCTCCATGAAGCGCTCGCCCTCGGAGTTGACCAGATAGCCGCCCTCGCCGCGCGCGCCCTCGGTGATCAGGCAGCCGGCGCCATAGATGCCGGTCGGGTGGAACTGCACGAACTCCATGTCCTGGAGCGGCAGACCCGCACGGGCCACCATGCCGCCGCCGTCGCCCGTGCAGGTATGCGCGGAAGTGGCGGAGAAATAGGCGCGGCCGTAACCGCCGGTCGCCAGAACCACCATCTTGGCGGAGAAGCGATGAATGGTACCGTCATCAAGATTCCAGGCGATCACGCCCTGACACACGCCGTCTTCCGACATGATCAGGTCGAGCGCGAAATACTCGATGTAGAATTCGGCGTTGTTCTTCAGCGACTGGCCGTAGAGCGTGTGCAGGATGGCGTGGCCGGTGCGGTCGGCGGCCGCGCAGGTGCGCTGCACGGGAGGGCCTTCGCCGAAGTTCTGCATGTGACCGCCGAAGGGGCGCTGGTAGATGCGCCCGTCCTCGGTGCGCGAGAAGGGCACGCCGTAGTGCTCCAGCTCGTAGACCGCCTTGGGCGCCTCGCGGGCCAGATACTCCATCGCATCCGTGTCGCCGAGCCAGTCGGAGCCCTTCACGGTGTCGTACATGTGCCACTGCCAGCTGTCGGGCGTCATGTTCTGCAGGCTGGCGGCAATGCCGCCCTGCGCCGCGACCGTATGCGAGCGGGTGGGGAACACCTTGGAAATGCAGGCCGTCCGCAGACCCCGTTCGGCCATGCCGAGCGTTGCCCTGAGGCCCGCGCCACCGGCCCCGACCACCACAACGTCATAGCTGTGATCGACGAAGGTATAGGCTTGTCCTGCCATGTATTCAGCCTCCGAAGCTGATCTTGAGAACGGCGAACACCGACGCGAGGCCGATGAACGTCGAGAAGAAGATGTTGCCCATCAGGGCGAGGAATTTCAGGCCTTCGCCGTGGATGTAGTCCTCGATGATCACCTGCATGCCGAGCTTCATGTGATAGACGGCGGACAGGATCACGAGGAGCAGGACGATCGCGACGAGCGGATTGGCCAAAGCCGCGGAAACGCTCGCGTAATCGCCGCCCTGAAGGGCCACGACCAGAACCACGAAAAAGGAAATCAGCACCACATTGGCCACGGCGGTGACCCGCTGGCGCCAGAAATGCGAGGTCCCGTCCTTGGCCGAGCCAAGCCCGCGGACCCTGCCGAGAGGCGTGCGCATGTCATTCATCGTCTCATCTCCCTCAGCGAACCGCGTAGCCGATGACCCACAGCAGGATCGTGACCGCGACGGAGCCGATGATCGTGGCGCGGGCGAGCCATTCGCGCGCCTCCGTGCCGAAGCCGTAGCCCATGTCCCAGATGAAATGGCGCAGGCCGCCGAGCATGTGGTGGATCAGCGCCCAGGTGAAGCCGAACAGCACCAGCCGTCCGAGGAAGGATCCGAAAATCCCGTTCACGAATTCGAAATAGGCCGGCCCCGCTGCCGCGGACACCAGCCACCAGGCGACCAGGATCGTGCCGAAATACAATGCAGCGCCCGTGATGCGGTGCAGGATCGACATGACCATGGTCATGATGGGCTTGTAGATCTGGATATGCGGCGACAGTGGCCTGCTGTTTTTCATCCCGACATCCGGCATGGGTTGTTCTCCCGTCTCCCCTCAGCATCTACCGCTTACGTAAACGTTAGCTATAACAGGGGCTTGTATTGCAGCCTTCTACCCCCATCGCGGCGGCACGTCAAAATATCCTATCGGCCAAGGCGGATCGGGATTGGCAACAGCACAGCGAGGGACGTCCGCGGCGTCGCGGGAAAGCCGTCAATCGGGACGCAATTGCGATGACGTATAGGTAAGGCGCTTGTTCAGATGCACCATCATCACGGTCGCGAAAATCGGCGTCAGCAGGTTGAGGAAGGGAACCGCCAGAAAACCCGCGATCGCCAGCCCGGACAGAAAAACCGTTCCGGAGTGGGCCTGGCGAAAGGCGCGCGCCTCCGCCGGCGGCCTGTGCCGCATCGCGGCAAACTCGAAGAACTCACGGCCGAGCAGATAGCCGTTGACGACAAAGAAGGCGATCAGGTTGACGCCGGGCACCAACAGCAGGAACAGCGCAAAGATATTGCCGAGGATCACCACGCCGGTGAACTTGATCGCCTGGGGGATAGCCTCTGCAAGCGGCATCGGCCGTCCCGGCGGGTCCTGCGGATAGCTTCCCCGTTCGACGACCTCGGCGATATCATCCTGCAGGATGCCGGCGATCACCGCCGTCACGGGTGCGACAAGATAGCCGAGCACGAAGATCGCGCCGATCCCCGTGAGCAGCGAGAGCACCGTTTCCAGCCAGGGATAGGGAAGGGTCACCAGCGTCGCGACGGCCGCGTTCAATGCCACCCAGACCAGCAGGAGCAACAGCAGCGTATAGCCAAGCGTCTTCCAGAAGATCGCGCGCAGCGGCTGTTCGAAAATCTGGGTGAGTGCGCGCAGCGCGGAGGAAATCATTTTCGTCGGACGTCCTGATTCGGGGGCATGTCGGTCCGCTTCAGGTAGGTAACGGGACCGCTCGGCACAAGCCGCGCCGGTCAGTCCGCCTCCACCCAGGAGCGAATCAGCCAATGGGCGATGGACAGCGGCGGCGGGATCTTCAGCCCCTCGGGGTGACGCTCCTCCAGCATGGCAAGCGTCTCGTCGCGGCTGAACCAGCGGCAGGCCTCAAGCTCGGTCTCGTCCATGCGGATCTCGGTGCTCTCGGCGCGGCCCTCGCAGCCGATCATCAGCGAGGCGGGGAACGGCCAGGGCTGGCTCGCACGGTAACTGACGGCGCCGACATGAACGCCCGCTTCCTCCATCACCTCGCGCCGCACGGCTTCCTCGATGGTCTCGCCCGGCTCGATGAAACCGGCGAGCGTCGAGAACACCCCTTCCGGCAGGCGCGGCGGGCGCCCCATCAGGCAGCGGTCGCCATCGGTGACGAGCATGATTGCCACCGGATCGGTGCGCGGGAAATGCAGGCCGCCGCAGGACGGGCAGTCGCGGCGATAGCCGCCCTGGGTCATGGTGCTGGGCGCGCCGCAACGCGAACAGAAGCGATGGGTCGCGTGCCAGTGCAAAAGCGCGCTGGCCTGCGCCAGAAGTCCGAGGTAGCCGGGCGGCAAAACGCCCTGCACGGCGAGCGAGCGCGTGTCGATACATTTCAGATTGGCATATGCGGCCTCGATGTCCTCCACCGAGCGCGCCAGCGGAACGGCGAAGACGGGAGACGCATCCGGCTCGCGGAAGCCGAGCAGAACGCTGTCGTCGACGATCATGGCAAGGTCATCGCCAAGCGGGCGGGCGTGCAGGATGTCGAGCCGCCCGTCCGCGACGTCGATCACCGGGCGTCCTTCGCACATGAGCAAAAAGCGGGCGACGTCGGAGCCGCGGTGCGCCTCGAACCAGGCGGCGTCGCCGCGATGCTCGGACTGGCGCTCGAGCGGATTGCCCTTGAAGGCGAAATCGAAACCGATCTGCGGCAGGTCGTTCATGCGGTCATCGTCCTCGTGTCACGCCATGCGGTGCTGCGGGCTCACTGGAGTTCCCGCGCCACCGCCTGGGAAAGCCGCTCTGACAGTTCACGCCCGGCTCCGTCCGGATAAGGCTCGGCCGCGCCCACGCCCCACACCGGCCCCGGCCAGGCGGCGTCGCCGACGAACCTGGCAACGATATGCACATGCAGCTGCGGCACCATGTTGCCCAGCGCCCCGACGTTCAGCTTGTCGCAGCCGCTGACCGCTTTCAGGGCCTTGCTCGCGCCGGCGATTTCCTCGATCAGACGCAGCCGGTCGTCGGCACCGAGATCGACAAGCTCGGTGACATCGGCGCGCATGGGAACGAGCAGCAGCCAGGGGTAGCGCGCGTCGTTCATCAGCCGGACGGTGCACAGGTCGAGATCGAGGACAGCCAGGCTGTCGCCGGCAAGGCGGTCGTCGAGGGTGAAGTCGGACATGTGTGGTTCCCCGGCCGGACGGCGTTTGATGATGGCGGCACTATACAAGCGCGGCGCAGGGGCACCAGCCCCGCGTCATCCGGCCACGCTGCCGGAGAGCGCGACGCGGCCCGAACGACGATAGCCGTTGACGCCTCCGTGCTGCCGTTGCATCCAAATTCCCAAGGGGCATCACAGCCACCGGGGAGGGACCGCGCCAATGCTGACCGCAGCACGAACCTATGAAGATCTCGTCGCCACCTTCCGCTGGCAGGTGCCGGAGCATTACAACATCGGCGTCGACATTTGCGACAAGTGGGCGACGCGCGAGCCCGACCGCCCGGCGCTGGTCTGCATTTCGGAGGACGGCGGACGCGAGGAGGTCAGCTACGGCGCGCTGATGCGCCTGTCGAACCGGATCGCGAACCGTCTCGCCGCCGACGGCGTGACGCGCGGCGACCGGGTCGCCATTTTGCTGCCGCAGGCCAAGGAGACGGCCGCTGCCCATATTGCCGCCCACAAGCTGGGCGCGATCTCCATCCCGCTGTTCATGCTCTTCGGCGACGAAGCGCTCGCCTTCCGCCTTGGCGATTCCGGCGCGAAAGCCGTCGTCACCAACAAGACGGGCGCGAGAAAACTCGCCGCGATCCGCGACCATCTGCCGGCCCTTGAGCAGGTCTACACGATCGATGGCGCGCACTCCGGCACGACCGACCTTCACGCAGCGCTGGAAGGCCAGCTTGAGACGTTCACGCCCGTCGACACGCATGCCGACGACCCCGCGATCCTGATCTACACCTCCGGCACCACCGGCCAGCCGAAAGGCGCGCTGCATGGCCACCGCGTGCTTCTGGGGCATCTTCCGGGCGTCGAGATGAGCCACGACCTGTTCCCGCAGGTGGGCGACCGGATCTGGACGCCGGCCGACTGGGCCTGGATCGGCGGGTTGCTCGACGTGCTGATGCCCGCCCTGCATCACGGCGTCTGCGTCGTCGCCTGCCGCTTCGCGAAATTCACCGCCGAGGCCGCCTTCGAGCTGATGGCGCAAGAGAAGGTGCGCAACGCCTTCCTGCCGCCGACGGCGCTGAAGATGATGCGCGCGCACGGCGATCCGGACCCTGCCCTTCCCCTAGAGATGCGCACCATCGCCAGCGGCGGCGAAACGCTGGGCGCGGAACTGCTCGACTGGGGACGGCGGGTGTTCGGCGTGACGATCAACGAGTTCTACGGCCAGACCGAGTGCAACATGATCGTCTCGTCCTGCGCCGCGATCATGCCGCCGCGTCCCGGCATCATGGGTCGCGCGGTGCCGGGTCATGAGGTGCGCGTGGTCGACGGGTCTGGCGCGCCCGTCGCCGACGGCCAGGAGGGCAACATCGGCGTCAGACGCGGCGATCCGGTGATGTTCCTGCACTACTGGAACAACCGCCAAGCAACGGCAGCGAAATTCGCCGGCGACTTCCTGCTGACCGGCGACAGGGGCGTGCGCGACGCCGACGGCTGGATCCGCTTCGTCGGACGCGACGACGACGTCATCACCTCGTCCGGCTACCGGATCGGCCCCGGAGAGATCGAGGACTGTCTGATCGGCCATCCGGCGGTGAGCATGGCCGGCGTCGTCGGCAAGCCCGACCCGCAGAGAACGGAGATCGTCAAGGCCTATGTGGTGCTCGCCGAGGGCTTTGCGCCCGGTGCGGAGCTGGCGCGCGAGCTGCAGGAGTTCGTCAAACACCGCCTTGCCGCCCATGAATACCCGCGCGAGATCGCCTTCGTCGACACGCTGCCGATGACGACGACGGGCAAGATCATCCGCAAGGACCTGAGGCAGCGTGCGGCGGAAGAGACGGACGCGGGCTGATCGCTTGCCGGATTTTCCCTTGCAACGGGGGCGTGGAATCGACATATAGGGCGCGGGAGGTTGGTGGTGGACGAGCCACTCGCCAACCGGGTCAGGTCCGGAAGGAAGCAGCCCCAACGAGTCGGGCACGGGTCACCGTGCCAGCCTCCCACCCTTCCTCTTCAGCTTCCGAAACGTTCGTCCGTGCCGCGCTTTCGCGCCGGCAGGCGGGCGTATGCCGTTCCCCCTTCGCACACGCACAAGAAAACGCGCAAAGCGACGGAATAGCCCTCAACACGCGGCCCCCGCAGGTTTAAGCTGCCCGCCATGGATGACCTCGCACCGACACCCAGCAGCGACGCCCCGGACGCCGGATACCGCGTGCTTGCGCGCAAGTACCGGCCCGCGACCTTCGAGGATCTCGTCGGCCAGGAGCCGATGGTCCAGACCCTGCGCAACGCCTTCGAGACCGGGCGCATCGCCCAGGCCTGGATGCTGACCGGCGTGCGCGGCGTGGGCAAGACCACGACGGCGCGCATTCTCGCCCGCGGCCTCAACTATGAGATCCCCGGCGAGGTCGACCGGCCGACCGTCAATCTCGACAAGCCCGGCGTGCATTGCGAAGCGATCATGAACGGTCGCCATGTCGATGTGATCGAGATGGACGCCGCCTCGCACACCGGCATCGACGACATTCGCGAGATCACCGAAGCCGCGCGCTACCGGCCCGCGTCGGCGCGCTACAAGGTCTACATCATCGACGAAGTGCACATGCTGTCGAAGTCGGCCTTCAACGGCCTGCTGAAGACGCTGGAAGAGCCGCCAGAGCATGTGAAATTCATCTTCGCCACCACCGAGATCCGCAAGGTTCCCGTCACGGTGCTGTCGCGCTGCCAGCGCTTCGACCTGCGCCGGATCGACGCCGACGACATCGTCGGGCTGCTCAGACGGATCGCGCAGTCGGAGGCCATGGCCGTTTCCGACGAGGCGCTGGCGCTGATCGCACGCGCCGGCGAGGGATCGGCGCGCGATTCGCTCTCGCTGCTCGACCAGGCCATGGCCCATGGCGCCGGCACCCACGGCGAGACGGAGATCGGCGCCGAGACGGTCCGCGCCATGCTGGGCCTCGCCGACCGCGCCCGCGTCATCGACCTCTTCACCCATTTGATGAAGGGCGACGCGGCGGCCGCGATGGCCGAGTTCAAGGCGCAATATGCCGTCGGCGCGGATCCGGTCGTCGTGCTCTCCGACCTCGCCGAATTCACCCATCTCGTCACCCGGCTCAAGATCGTTCCGGAAGCCGGCGAGGAAGCCTCCGTCACCGAGACGGAACGCCTGCGCGGCCGGGAGCTTGCCGACAAGCTGTCGCTCCGGCTTCTGTCGCGCAGCTGGCAGATCCTGTTGAAGGGCATCGCCGAGGTGCAGGCAGCACCGAAGCCCAACCTCGCCGCCGACATGGTACTGGTACGCCTTGCCTATGCCGCCGATCTTCCCGACCCGGAAGAGGCGCTCAAGCTTCTGCGCGACGGCAAGGCCTCGGTTCTTGCCGCCTCGCTGCCCGCCACCCAGAACGCGCCTCCTGGACGCTCCTCGCCTCAGGCGCACGCACAGGCTCCGACCCCGGCGCCGGGCGCACCGGCCTCCGTCGAGGCCGCCTCACCGCAGCCGACGGCTCCGGCGCCCGCCATCGCGGCGGATCCCAACCCGCGCCGGTTTCAGGCGCTGGCCGGCGGCGGCGCCGGAAGCGGCAGCGCCTCCGCGACGGCCCCCTATCCGGCCCCGCGCCTGCTCCCTCAGCCGGAACCGACCGTGGCGCTTCGCTCGCTCGCCGATTGCGCCGAGCTTGCCCGGAAGAAAAGCGATCTCCATCTTCTGTTCATGATCGAGCACCAGATGCGGCTCGTGAACTTCGAGCCGGGCCGGATCGAGTTTCAGCCGACCGAGAAGGCCGATCCCGACCTTGCCGGAAAGCTCGGCCGCATGCTGAGCGAATGGACCGGCATGCGCTGGATCGTCAGCGTGTCGCGCACGCAGGGACGCCCGACGCTGCATGAGGAGCGCACGGCGAACCGGCATCAGCTCCTGTCCGATGCCAGGTCCGAGCCGACGGTCGCAGCCCTCCTCTCCGTCTTTCCCGGCGCCAAGGTGGTGGATGTGCGCATCCAGGAGACGGAGGACATGACCCCGCCTCTTGACATGGCGCCAGACGACGACGAAACCGAACCCGATATCTGAGACCCGGGGCCAGGCCCCGCCGGCCGCAGGGACTGCGCGCGAGGAGATCCGTCATGGACTTTTTGAAGATGATGAAGCAGGCGAAGCAGATGCAGGAGCAGATGGGCTCCCTGCAGGAGGAAATCGCCTCTGTGAGCGTCGAGGGCACCGCCGGCGGCGGCATGGTCAGAGTCACCATGACCGGCAAGGGCGAACTGACCGCGCTGAAGATCGACCCGTCGCTCGTCAAGGAAGAGGACGTCGAGATCCTCGAGGACCTGATCCTCGCCGCCCATCAGGACGCCAAGGCCAAGTCGGAAGCCCTGCTCCAGGAAAAGACCCAGGAACTGATGGGCGGCCTCGGCCTGCCCCCCGGGTTCAAGCTGCCGTTCTGATCCGAACATGAGCAACAAGGCGGTCGCGGGACCGGAAGTGGAGAAGCTGATCCAGCTCCTGGCCAAACTGCCGGGGCTGGGGCCGCGCTCGGCGCGGCGTGCAGCACTCCACCTGATCAAGAAGAAGGACCAGCTCCTGGTGCCGCTCGCCCAGGCAATGGGCGTGGCCGTGGACCGCGTCACCGTGTGTTCCACCTGCGGCACCGTCGACACCCGCGACCCCTGCACCATCTGCTCCGACCCGCGCCGCGACTCCTCGACCATCATCGTGGTGGAAGATGTCGCCGACCTGTGGGCGCTGGAGCGCGCGGCAGCGCTCAACTGCGGCTATCACGTGCTCGGCGGAACGCTGTCGCCGCTCGACGGCATCGGCCCCGACGACCTCACCATCGCCCGGCTGATCGAGCGGGTCGCCGGCGGCGAGGTCTCCGAAATCGTGCTTGCGGTCAACGCCACGGTCGAGGGGCAGACCACCGCCCATTACATCACCGACCGTCTGCGCGGCATGGACGTGCGCGTCACACGCCTCGCCCATGGCGTTCCGGTCGGCGGCGAGCTCGACTATCTCGACGAGGGCACGCTGACCCAGGCGCTCAAGGCACGGACCTCCTTCTGAGATCCCCGCGCCACGCCTTTCGCAGCAACGCCATTCATTGCTAGGATCGCCGGGCGCCCCACCCGCCGGAGATCCCGATGCCGCGCCTCGCCCTGCCCTGTCTGCTCGCTTTCCTCGTCCTGTCGATTGCGCCCGCGCTCTCGATCGCCGGCCCCTATGACACGCAGTTCCGCCAGTTCCTCGACCGCGAGATCGCCCCGGCCGCGATCTCCGCCGGCGTTCCGCAATCCGTCGTCACCCGCGAACTGTCCGGCCTGACGCCGGATACCTCGCTTCCCGGTCTCGGACGCCCCGATGCACCGGAGGCGCCGCCAAGCGTCAACTATCAGTCTGAGTTCCGCGCACCGGCCGGCTATTTCCGCGACAGCCAGTTCAACGCGCTCGTTGCGCAAGGCCGTCGCCTCGCGAAACAGCACGCGACGACGCTTGCCCGGATCGAGCGCGAGACCGGCGTCCCGGGCCGCATCGTGCTGGCGATCTGGGCGCGGGAATCGGGATACGGGGCGGCAAAAATCCCCAAGGACGCGCTGCGCACGCTCGCGACCCGCGCCTTCATGGGCCAGCGGCGCGATCTCTTCCGCCAAGAAACCATCGCGGCGCTTCAGATTCTCGCCGAAGGGCATATCTCCCGCGCGCGGATGAAAAGCTCCTGGGGCGGGGCCATGGGCCAGCCGCAGTTCCTGCCCTCAAGCTTCCTGCGCCATGCGGTCGACTACGACGGCGACGGGCGGCGCGACATCTGGACCTCGGTTCCCGACACGCTCGCCTCCATCGCGCGCTATCTCCAGTGGCACGGCTGGGTCGCCAATCGCGACTGGGGCTATGAGGCGGTGATCCCGCGATCCGTCTCCTGCACCAACGAGGGGCCGGATCGCGGGCGTCCGATCTCCGAGTGGGTCGCCGCCGGGGTGAAACGGGTGAAGGACCGCCCCTTCCCCGCGCATGAGGTGCCGCAACCGGGCTTCCTGCTGATGCCGGCCGGACGATACGGCCCGGCCTTCATCGCCACCGACAATTTCTACGTGCTGAAGTCCTACAATGAGTCCGACGTCTACGCGCTCTTCGTCGGCCATCTCGCCGACCGCTACGGCAACAACACAGGCTTCGTGCAGGACTGGACGCCGATCAAAACGCGCTCGCGCGGCGCGGTGCGCAAGATCCAGCTCGAATTGGAAGCAAAGGGCCACGACGTCGGCGGCGCCGACGGCCTGATCGGCTTCAAGACCCGCCGCTCACTGGGTGCTGCTCAGGAAAAGGCGGGGCGAAAGGCGACGTGTTGGCTGGAGTGAGGGACTGTCAGTCTTTCCCGGTGTCGTCGCGTTTCGGGAGCTTGCGGACCAGCAACCATCCGGCAAAGCCGATAAACGCAAAGGTGCCGATATTGAGGAGGGTATCGATCAGGTCGCCCGTGATCATTCAGACGTCTCCTCTCCAAGCGCGCGGACGAAACACACCATCAGCAAAACGGTGATGAAGACGAAGGGCAAGGCTCCGAGCGCGATCAGCTTCTTGATCGCATCCATCGATCCAGACAGGATCATCGCATAGCCCAAGACACCCAGGAGCACGCCCCAGACAAGCCGGATCCGCGGCTTGGGGTCGGGATCGCCGCCAGTCGAAAACGTGCCGAGCACAAAGGCCGCACTCACCACGCTGGTGACGATAAAGAGGAAGGCGGCAACAATCGTGGCAAGCGTCGTCACGGTCGAGAACGGCATGCGCTCCAAGAGCGCGAAGGTGGCACGTTCCGCGTTTGTCGCTGCCATTGCTGCCAGCTCTCCTGCGCCTTGGATCGTTTCATACAGGCCAATGCCGCCAAACACGCCGAACCAGATCACCGAAAACAGTGTCGGACCGATCAGCACACCGAACACGAACTCGCGGATCGTGCGCCCCCTGGAGATACGCGCGACAAACACCCCGACAAACGGCCCCCAGGCGATCCACCAGACCATATAGGTCAGTGTCCAGTCGGCGAAGGATTGCGCAACCTCGTCGCCGAAGAAGGTGAAGGTTTGCAACCCGCGGGGAACCACATCTGTCAGATACTGACCGAAACTGCCGAGAACCGAATTCAGGAGAAATTGCGTCGGCCCGAAAATCACCACGAAGACAACCAGCGCGATGGCGATCAGCATCGCCAGGTTGGACAGTTTCGACATGCCGCTGCCCAGATCGATCATCAGCGCCGGAAGATAAAACGCCACCATGGCAACGAATACGGCACCGACGAGCATTGCGCCCGGCCCGGTGCCGCCGACCAGGACATCGATGCCGTCGGCCACCTGGAACACGCCCATGGCGATCGATCCACCGACACCGATGGCAATGGCCACAATCGCCATGAAGTCCGACATCCACCCAAGCCCGCGTGCCCAGCGTTCCCGGGGAAACAGATAGGTTATCGGTGCACTGACCAGCATGGGCGTACCGCGCCGGAACGCGAAATAGGCGATCACCAGCGCCGTCGTTCCGTAAATCGCCCAGGCGTGGATCCCCCAATGAAAGATCGTGGTGACCAGCGCCCTTTCGGCAGCGGCAGGCTCTATGACAAAGTTTCGCGCGAATTCGAAGTGAATGAGCGGTTCGGCAACTGCCCAAAACAGCAGACCGACACCCATACCGGCGGCAAACAGCATCGCGATCCACGACGGGGTCGAGAACTCGGGACGGTCGTCATCCGTGCCCAGCCGGATTTCGCCGTAGCGGGAAAAGGCCAGGGCGAAACAGAAGAGCAGCATTCCCGAAACGGTCAGCATCAGGAACCATCCGCGGCTGCGGAAATACTGATCGACGATAGACGAGGCGATAGAGACCAGGCTTTCGGCATCGACCACCCCCCAAATACCGATAACCGATATCGATGAAAGGGAGCAGAAAAGCAGGGCTTGCTTGGCGGTCATATCGTGTCTCCCGGACCGTCCGCGTGCGAACCCGCACAAGAAAGAACTGTCTCATAGGTACCGGGTCGATCGCCCACCGACAATCGGCTTATTCGCTCACAATCCCCGCTCCGGCCGTTTCCAGGCGGAAGGCGGCGGCCATCAGCGCCTTGGTGTAGTCCGTTTCCGGGGCGTCGAAGACGCTGGCTGCGGGGCCGGCCTCCACCACCTTGCCGGCGCGCATGACGACCACCTCGTTGGCGAGCGCGCGAACGACTTTCAGATCATGTGATATGAAAAGATAGGCCAGATTGTGCCGCTTCTGCAGGTCGCGCAACAGGTCGACGACCTGCGCCTGCACGCTCATGTCGAGCGCCGAAGTCGGCTCGTCGAGCATGACGAATTTCGGTTCCAGCACCATGGCGCGGGCGATCGAAATGCGCTGGCGCTGGCCGCCGGAAAATTCGTGCGGATAGCGGAAACGCGTGTTGGCGTCGAGACCGACCTCGACAAGCGCGGCGGAGACCTTGGCGTCGCGCTCATCCGCCGAGATCGACGGGAAATGCACCTCCAGCCCCTCGCCGACGATATCGGCGACCGACATGCGCGGGCTGAGCGAGCCGAAGGGGTCCTGGAAGACCACCTGCATGTCGCGCCTCAAGGGGCGCATTTCCTTGGAGTTCAGCCCGTCGATCTCGCGCGACCCGAAGCGGATCTTGCCGGTGGAGGAGATCATCCGCATCAGGGCGAGGCCGAGCGTGGTCTTGCCCGAACCGCTCTCGCCGACGATGCCGAGCGTCTGGCCCTCGCGCACGGTCACATCGATCCCGTCCACTGCCTTGATGTGGTCGACCGTGCGGCGCAACAACCCGCGCCGGACCGGGAACCAGACCTTGAGATCTTCCGCCTCCACCACGATGG
Source organism: Stappia stellulata (assembly GCF_020176715.1). Classification (GTDB taxonomy): domain Bacteria; phylum Pseudomonadota; class Alphaproteobacteria; order Rhizobiales; family Stappiaceae; genus Stappia. The sequence continues at coordinate 15,786 of NZ_JAIVMF010000009.1, forward strand.
GTTTGCGGTCGTCGGTGACCGGCGGATCGCCCTTGGGTTCGGCGGCGAGCAGATGCTGGGTGTAGGTGTGTTCGGGCGCGGTGAAGATCCGCTCCACCGGGCCGCTTTCCACGATCTTGCCCTTGGTCATCACGCAGACCCGGTCGGCCACTTTTCGCACGATGCCGAGATCATGGGTGATGAACAGCATCGCCATGCCGGTGTCGCGCTGGATATCCTTCAGGAGCTGGAGGATCTGTGCCTGCACGGTGACATCAAGCGCGGTCGTCGGTTCGTCGGCGATCAGCAGGTCCGGTTCGTTGGCAAGCGCCATGGCGATCATCACGCGCTGGCGCTGGCCGCCGGAAAGCTGGTGCGGATAGCTGGTCAGCCGGGATTCCGGGTCGCGGATACCGACCTGGTTCAAAAGCTCCAGCACGCGGGCGCGGGCCGCCTGATCGCTCATGCCCCGGTGGATCTTGAGAACTTCCGCGATCTGCTTTTCCACCGGATGCAGCGGATTGAGCGAGGTCATCGGCTCCTGGAAGATCATCGAGATCTCGTTGCCGCGAATGCGCCTGAGCGCGGCGTCATCGGCCTTGAGCACGTCCTCGCCGTTGAAGAGCACCTCGCCGGTCGGATGCGAGGCCGCCGGATAGGGCAGGAGCCGCACGGTGGAGAGCGCGGAGACGGACTTGCCCGAGCCGCTTTCGCCGACAAGCGCGACCGTCTCCCCCTTGTCGATGTCGAAGGAGATCCGGTCGACGGCGAGGTTCGTCGCGCCGTTCTGGGTAAAGGCGACTGAGAGGTCGCGCACGGAGAGGAGCGGGGTGCCGGTCATTGCGGGGTATCCAAAAGAAAATCGACCACGGATTGGGTTGGGGCTTCGACCCTGAGTTCAACCGGTTTGCCGCCGCGCCTGTGACGGGACGCGGTCAGGGAGACGTTCGACGGCAGGCGACTGTCGAATGTAAGAAAATACCGGCACTCCAATCCGAGTGCCGCGGACAGGTGGATTGCATCCGGGAGCTTCAAGGAGGGGTGGAGTTGCCGAAGCACGGCCGCATCGTAAAGCGCCTCGCGCGACACCGGACCGACATCGAGCCAACTGCTTTGCGCGGAAATCCAGTCTGAATACATATCGACCAATCTGTCGTTGCCATCCCGAAACGGCCGGACCAAGAGCTCGGCGAGGGTGATTTCGCAGGTACAGGGGCGGAGGTGATCGGCAGCGGCGCAGCCAGCCACGAAATGCGTTAGCGGCGCGCGGCGCGCATCCATTTGTCCCTCGGCCAGCACAATGAAGATATTGGCATCAAGATAGACTCTGCCGGGGACCAATTCTCAATCGTCCCATTCGCTTCGAAGACCGCGAATCCTGTCGACCGCGTCTTCTACCGTCACGAATTTAGGCAGGGTCTTGCGGACCCGCTCCAGTTCCAGAAGAAGCTCCGATTTCGGCTCGCGCTTCGGCGCTTCCGTCTCCACGGTGACGGAAACGAGTGCCTCGTCCGGCAAGCCCTTGCGAAGCTCCTCGGGTAGGTTGGCAACCGGATAATGCCGCTTGACGATCTTGTTCATCCCCAGATCCTTTGAACCGGAAGCGTGGCAGTCTATCACGAAAAGTCCCCCCCTCACGCAAAGCTCTTGCGGGGGTCGAAGGCGTCGCGAACCGCCTCGCCGATGAAGATCAACAGGCTCAGCATCAGCGAGATCACGATAAAGCCGGTGATCCCGAGCCAGGGCGCCTGAAGGTTGTTCTTGCCCTGGGCCAGCAGTTCGCCCAGCGACGCCGAGCCGGGCGGCAGGCCGAAGCCGAGGAAGTCGAGTGCCGTCAGCGTCGAGATCGAGCCGTTCAGGATGAAGGGCATGAAGGTCAGCGTCGCCACCATGGCGTTCGGCAGGAGGTGCCGCCACATGATCTTGGCGTTGCCGACGCCGAGCGCGCGCGCCGCCGTCACATATTCGAAATTGCGCGCGCGCAGGAATTCCGCCCTGACCACGCCGACGAGCGCCACCCAGGAAAAGGCGAGCAGGATGGTGAAAAGGGTCCAGAAGCCCGGGATCAGCACCGACGAGACGATGAGGATCAGATAGAGCGTCGGGATCGCGGTCCACACCTCGATGAAGCGCTGGAACAGCAGGTCCAGCCAGCCGCCGTAGTAGCCCTGAACGGCGCCGGCCGCGACGCCGATCACCGAGGAGGCCAGCGTCAGCGCCAGACCGAAGAGCACGGAAATGCGGAAGCCGTAGACGAGGCGCGCCACCACGTCGCGGCCCTGGTCGTCGGTGCCGAGCCAGTTCCAGTTGCCGACCACGCAATTGGGATCCTCCGCGCCCAGCGGATAGCGACTGCAGCGCTCCTCCTTCTCCAGCATCCAGGAGGGCGGTGCCGGCGCCGGCACGGGAATTTCATTGTTGACCGTGCGGTAGGAGTAGCGGATCAGCGGCCACAGCATCCAGCCGTTGGCGTTGATCTCCTCCTGGATGAAGGGATCGCGGTAGTCGGTCACGGCGAGGAAGCCGCCGAATTTCTCCTCCGGATAATCCACGAAGATCGGCGCCAGCAGCTCGTCCTTGTAGACCACGACGATCGGGCGGTCGTTGACGAGGAATTCCGCGATCAGCGACAGGCCGAAGAGCAGGAGAAAGATCCACAGCGACCAGTAGCCCCGGCGGTTCGCCTTGAAGTTGGTCAGCCGGCGCTTGTTGATCGGCGAGAGAAAGCCGCGCGGACGGTCGATGTGGCCGGCGTTCGCGGCCGCCGGCTGCTGCAAGGAAGCGTGGTCCATCGCCTCAGACCTCCCGGCTCTCGAAGTCGATCCGCGGATCGATCCAGGTGTAGGTCAGGTCGGAAATCAGGTTCACCAGCAGACCCATCAGCGAGAAAATGAAGAGCGTCGCGAAGACCACCGCATAATCGCGGTTGATCACCGCCTCGAAGCCGAGCAGCCCCAGCCCGTCGAGCGAGAAGATCGTCTCGATCAGCAGCGATCCGGCAAAGAAGGACGAGATGAAGGCGCCCGGAAAGCCGGCGATGACGATCAGCATGGCATTGCGGAACACATGGCCGTAGAGCACCTCGCGCTCCGACAGGCCCTTGGCGCGCGCGGTCTGGACGTATTGCTTGCGGATTTCGTCGAGGAAGGAATTCTTGGTCAGGAGCGTCACCGTGGCAAAGGCGGAGAGCACCATAGCGGTCAGCGGCAGCGCGAGATGCCAGAAATAGTCGACGATCCGCGCCGGCCAGGAGAGCTGATCCCAGTTCTCCGAGGTCAGTCCGCGCAGCGGGAACCAGTCGAGGAACGATCCGCCGGCAAAGAGCACGATCAGCAGCACGGCAAAGAGAAACCCCGGGATCGCATAGCCGACGACGATGACCGCCGAGGTCCACACGTCGAACCGCGACCCGTCCTGCACCGCCTTGCGGATGCCGAGCGGAATGGAGATCGAGTAGGAGATCAGCGTCATCCACAGGCCGAGCGAGATCGACACCGGCATTTTTTCAAGGATCAGGTCGATGACCGCGATGTCGCGGAAGTAGCTTTCGCCGAAATCGAAGCGGGCATAGTCCCACAACATGGTGGCGAATCGCTCGAGCGGCGGCTTGTCGAAGCCGAACTGGCGCTCCAGGTCCTTGATGAACTCCGGATCGAGCCCCTGCGCGCCGCGATATTTGGAGCCGACCGCCGCATCGCCGCCGGAGCTTTCCGCGCCGCTGCCGGCGAAATCGCTGCCGCCGCCGGAAATCCGCGCGGTCGCGGACACATCCGTGCCCTGCAATTGCGCGATCACCCGCTCCACCGGCCCGCCCGGCGCGAACTGGATGATGACGAAATTGATCGCCATGATGCCGACGATCGTCGGCACGATCAGCAAAAGCCGCCGCAGGATATAGGCGCCCATCGTTTCAGCTGTCCTTGTTGTTCGTAACGATGTGTCTCGTGACGATGCGCTCAGCCGCGCCAGCGTGACATCTCATGCGCTGCGGTCAACCGCCCATGCCCAGCCGCTCGGCCTTCTGCGGATCCACCCACCAGTGCAGTTCCGGTCGAAAGTCGTAGGCGGGCGGATCGCCGGGACTGCCGAAGAGATCCCACATGGCCACGGTGTGCACCGGCTTGTACCAATGCGGCACCCAGTAGTAGCCAGCGCGCAGAACCCGGTCGAGCGCGCGCGCGGCGACCACCATGCGCTCGCGCGTCGGCGCCGACAGCGCGCTGTCGATCAGCGCATCGACCGCCGGGCTGCGGATGCCCGAGAGATTGGTGCTGCCCGGGGTTTCCGCCGACCGCGATCCCCAGAGCTGACGGATTTCCTCGCCAAGGGTCGCCGAAAGCGGAAAACGACGCGACACCACGTCAAAGTCGTATGTGTTGACCCGCGACTGATACTGCGCCGGATCCACGACACGAAAGCTCGCCTCAATGCCGAGTCGCGCAAGCCCCTTGGCATAGGGAAGAACCACGCGCTCGAATGTCGGCGAGTTCGACAGGATCTCGAACCGGAAGGGCGACCCGTCCGGCGCGAGCAGCGTTGTGCCATCCCGGCGGCAGCCGGCTGCGCGCAACAGCTGGTCGGCCTCGCGCAGCATGCTGCGGTCGTTGCCGGACCCGTCGGAGACCGGCGCCATCACCGCCGGCCCGAAGACCGCCTCCGGCAGTTCGTCGCGAAACGGCTCCAGCAAAGCCAGTTCCTCCGCCGACGGCTCGCCCTCGGCAAACATCGGCGAATTCTGGAAAAAGGACTGCGTGCGCTGATAGGCGCCGAAGAACAGCGACTTGTTGGTCCATTCGAAATCGAACACCAGGCCCAGCGCCTGGCGCACCCGCGCGTCGGCGAAGACCGGCCGCCGGGTGTTGAGGAACCAGCCCTGGCCGCCGGAGGGACGCCCGTCGGGAATGTCCTTGCGGATCACCCGGCCGTCGTCGACCGCCGGGAAATTGTATTCCGTCGCCCAGGTCTTGGCGGTAAACTCCTCGCGAAAGGTGGTGGCCCCCTTCTTGAAGGCCTCGAAGCCGGCGGTGCGGTTGCGGTAGAACTCGATCCGCAGGGTCTTGAAGTTGAAATGCCCGCGCGAGACGGGAAGGTCCTTCGCCCACCAGTCGGCCACCTGCTGGTATTCGATAAAGCGACCGATCTCGTAGCGCCCCACCTTGTAGGGCCCCGACGACAGCGGCGGGGTCAGCGTCGTTCCTTCAAAATCGTAGCGCGCGTAATAGGCCTTCGACAGGATCGGCATGCCGGTCACTGCAAGCGGCGTCTTGCGCGACTGGCGCCCGGTGAAGCGGATGCCCACGCGATGCGGCGACAGCACCTGCACTTCCGCCATTTCCGTCAGGACCTGGCGGATCGCCGGATGTCCCTTGTCCTTCAGCGTGGTCAGCGAGAAGGCCACATCCTCCGCGCTCAGCGGCGACCCGTCGTGAAACCGCGCCTCCGCGCGCAGGTTGAAGATATAGGCGTTGCCGTCGCCCGACACCTCCACCGTCTCGGCAACGAGCCCGTAGACCGCGTCCGGTTCGTCGAGCGCGCGCACCATCAGCGTGTCGAAACACATTTCCATCCTGGGCGGAGCGTCGCCGGTGAGGATGAAGGTGTTGAACGTGTTGAAGGTCTGCGGGTTCTGGTTGAAGGCCCAGGAGGGCGCGGTGAAGGCCATCCGCCCGCCCGCCGGAGCGGCTGGGTCGACATAGTCGAAGTGCTGGAACGACGGGCCGTATTTCAGGTCGCCGAACACGGACAGTCCGTGGCGCGGTCCGCCGGGCGCCTGGGCACGCGCGGTCGCGAAGGGAAAGGTCGATGCCGCGGCGAGCGCGGCCGCCCCGACGAGCACCCCGCGCCGCGTCGGCGTTGCGAAACCGGCGCTCATCCCTGCCTCCCGGCCTTGGCGGCCTTTTCCTCATCCCACCACCAGATTGACGGGAACCCGTGGCTGTACTCCGGCAGGTTCTCGGGATGCGAGAACCGGTTCCAGCGCGCGGTGCGGTCGACGTCGATATACCACTGCGGCACCACGTAGGAATGGGCCATCAGCACCCGGTCGAGCGCGCGCGTGGCCGCGACCAGTTCCGCGCGGTCGGCGGCGAAGATGACCTTCTCGATCAGGGCATCGACGCCGGGGTCCTTGATGCCGGCATAATTGCGCGACTGCGGCCGGTCGGCGGCCTCGCTGCCCCAGAAGTCGCGCTGCTCGTTGCCGGGCGACAGCGACTGGGCCCAGCCAAGCGTCGTCACGTCGAAGTCGCGCTCACGAATGCGGTTGACATATTGGGGCGTGTCGACGACCCGCAGGGTCATCTTGATGCCGATCCGCTCGAGATTGCGCGCGAAGGGCAACACGTACCGCTCCGAATTCGGATCATTGTCGACAAATTCGATCTCGAGCGGCTCCCCCGTCGCCACGTTGATCATCTGCCGACCGCGCAATTCGTAGCCGGCTTCCTTCAGGAGGGCGACGGCCTGGCGCATGTTGTCGCGCAAGCGGGCCGGATCGCCGTTGACCGGATTCTCATAGGGCTCGGTGAAGACGCGCTCGGGCACCAGGTCGCGCACGCTTTCCAGGATCTCCAGTTCCCGTCCTTGCGGCAATCCGCTGGAGGCGAGCTCCGTGCCGGCGAAGAAGGAGGGGATGCGCTTGTACTGGCCGAAGAAGACCGTCTTGTTGGCCGTTTCGAAATCGAACACGAGATTGAGCGCCTCCCGGACCCGCCGGTCGGCAAATGGCTCGCGCCTCAGGTTCATGACGAAGGCCTGCATGATGCCGCGGGCCTTGTCCGGGAAGGTCTCGAGCACGACCCGCCCCTGCTTCACCGCCGGGAAATCATATCCGGTCGCCCAGTTCTTGGCGCTGTTTTCCGCGCGGAAATCATACTGGTCCGCCTTGAACGCCTGCAGCAGCACCGTCTGGTCGCGGTAGCTGTCGTAGCGCACCTCGTCGAAATTGTTGGTGCCGACCCGCGTCGGGTGATCCTTGGCCCAATAGTCCTTCACCCGCTCGTAGACGACGAAACGGCCGGGTTCGATCGCCTTGAGGCGATAGGGGCCGGAGCCGAGCGGAAGCTCCAGCGTGCTCGACGCAATGTCGCGCGGCTCGCCGTTCGCCCCCGTGCCCGTCCACCAGTGCTTGGGCAGAATGATCATCTGGCCGACGATCTTCGGCAGTTCGCGGTTGCCGGGCGCATCGAAGGTGAAGCGCACCGTCCGCTCGCCCACGGCCTCTGCCTTGACCACATGGCGGTAGTAGAACGCCTGGCTGGGATTGACCTCGATCAGCTTCTCGAAGGTCCACACCAAGTCCTCCACGGAAATCGGGGTGCCGTCGTGCCAGCGGGCCTCCGGGTTGAGCCGGTATTCCACCCAGGCATAGTCGGCGGGATAGCGAAAGGCCTCGGCGATCAGGCCGTATTCGGCATTGATGTTAATCTCGTCGAGCGCGGGCTCCAGCAGCGAATCATACATCAGCCCGAGACCGGGCGCCGGATTGCCGCGCGACAGCACCGGATTGAGCGTGTCGAACCCGGACGGGTCCGACAACCGCACGGTTCCGCCTTTCGGCGCATCCGGATTGACGTAGTCGAAATGGGTGAAGCCTTCCGGGTAGCCCGGCTCGCCCGTCAGCGCTCCGGCATGGCGCCAGGCGGGTTCGGCCTGCGCCCGTGCGGCGCTCCCGCCGGTGTCCACAAGCACAAGGGCGAGAATGCCCAAAACCAGAGGAAGGATCTTCGCGGGCAGGATCGGTCGCACGAAAGGATTCTGCATGATGATCGCTTGGGTCCCTTGCTGGCGCGCCTGTTCCTTTAAAAGGACCGCCCGGCGCGCAACGGTCTTTTGTCCATGATGACTATATTAGGGAACCGAATGCCATCCCGACAGCGGCGAAACGCTTCATGACCAAAGTTTAATCGGATCGCACGCTTGCAGGCTTCCGATACGCGTCGGGCCGTTTCCGGCCGACTCAGGAACCCACAGCCTGGGCGACAGCCGCCTTGTCGCGATACATGCGTTGATCTGCAAGGGCCAGAATTTCGGAAATATTTGTCGCATCGTCGGGATAGGTGGCCCAGCCGACGCTGACCTGGATGGCAATCACGTGTTCGCCCACCCGGAGCGGCTCCTGAAAGGTCTGCCGGAGCCTGTCGGCGATGTTGGCGCTGCTGCGCTGCTGGATCAGCCCGGGCACCAGGACCACGAACTCGTCACCGCCAATGCGCGCGATCGTGTCGGATTCACGCGTTTCCTCGCGCAGCCGATCGCCGATCACCCGCAACACCATGTCGCCCACCGCATGACCGAAGGTGTCGTTGATCGGCTTGAAGCCGTTCAGGTCGATGAAGAACACCTGAAAGCCGATCCCGGTGCGCTCGCTCAGCGAGGCGAGTTGCTCCAGCCGATCGACCAGCAGCCGGCGATTGGGCAGTCCGGTCAGGTCGTCATGCAGTGCCATGGCGCGCGCGCGTTGCTGCGCATAGACCAGGAGGGCGGACAGGATCGCCAGCAGCGCCGTGGTTCCGGCGCCCGCCAGTCCGGCGAACCGGCTTTCCGACGACGTGTGCACCCATCCATCGACTGGTCGTCCGGAGATCTGCCACTCGCCGCTCGGCAGGTTGACGGGAAGCGTGACCGCCTCGCCCTCGAAGAGTTCCGGGTCGCCCATGATGATATCGCCCGCGGCACCGAGACCGTCGACGCCGCGCAAGGCGAACCTGTAGCCGCCAACCTCGGGCCGGATGCCCGCCCGGTCGAACAGCATGTCGGTGTCGACCACGACCGAGGCAACGCCCCAGTAGCGCCGGTTGTCGCTGGTCTGGTTGTCTTCCCCGGGCAATAGGATCGGCGAGCGCGCGATCAATCCGCGACCGCCCTGAACGAGGTTCACCGGACCCGCAACGATCGTGCGACGTTCTTCCATGACCCGTTTGACGGCGGGCCACTGGGCCTCGTTCTTGGCGTAATCCAGACCGATCGCGCGTTCGTTGCCGGCAAGGGGGTAGATGTAGCGCACCACATTTCCGGGTGCGAGCGCCAGAATGCCGATCGCCGGATTGGAGGCCGCGACCTCGCGGGCGAAGCGATCGAATTCCGATTGCGTTACCGCCTGATTGATCGCCGCATAGCTAACCAGCCCCTGGGTGATGTAGATTGTGGCGCTGACCTCGCCCTCCAGCCGGGCACGGACTTCAGAGAGGCGAGCCAGGGTCTCGGACCTTTGCTGCTCTTCCGCGCGCTGCTGCAGCAGATCGGAAACATATCGGGTAAGACCCAGGCCCAACAGGCAGACGATCAGGATCACGCCGACCACGATCAGCCGGTCGCGGGCCCGATTGTGGGGGATATCGATCTCCCGGGTCACAGGCATGCTCCAACCGTCCATCCGATGAGCCTGGCCGCAGGGTCCGACGAAAAACACGCAAGCGACCGGCCGCGCGCAACCGCCCGTGGCGCGCGCACGCGCGCATGGGTCGCGTGCCGACGCGATCCTCGCGACCGCGGTGCATGATGCCCCCATGCCATCCGCGTCAAAGGGAAGTCCGATACACCAGCCGGAATAGTTCCCGCTCCCCTAAATTCGACCCTGCCACAGCAAGCTTTATAGACGAACGCTCTCAAGAAACACAGTCTGCTCTCGCGGCGACTGCCAAGACCCCATGTAAACAAAAGAGGAAACATCGCACGACTCGAACATAGTCACCTGAAATTTCTCAAGATAACCCTACGACATACCGCCTCATACGGCGTTACCCTCACAGCAAGATCGAATCTGGTGACGGCCCCGCCAATAGGAAAAGGCCGGGAAAGACCCGGCCTCAAACTGCTGACGAAAGGTGCGAGTGCTCTCCCGCGCCCTACCAGCCAAGCAGAAGCGTGGCCCGGTATCGGAGAGCCAAAAACCTATCTCTTTTAATGAGTTGCCAGCAGCCGCATCGCGCCTCGCCGATCCCGGATCGCAGCTCGCGCTGCGTCCGGGATGCCGGGTTTTCAAAGGCTCTGCCATCAACCTCGAGCCGGAAGGGATCCGGCCTTATAGACTCACGTTCCGGCGCTCTCCCGCCTGTGCTACTGGGCAGCGTCCGGCAGCGGAACCGGATCGTCCGACAGGGTCCGGAGATAGGCGATCAGGTTGGCGCGGTCCTCGGGCTTGCGCATGCCGGCGTAGCCCATCGAGGTGCCCGAAACGACCTGCTTGGGCGCCGCGAGGAAAGCATCGAGGTTCTCGTAGGCCCAGGCTTCCGTGCTTTCGCCGTATTCCTGCATGGCACCGGAATAGCGGAAGCCTTCGACCGAACCGGGATGACGCCCGACGATGTCCCAGAGCACCGGGCCGACCTTGTTGGGGCCGCCCTGCTCGAAGGCATGACAGGAGGCGCAGGCGCGCAGCAGCTTCTCGCCGTCCTCGGCAGAGGCGCTGGCGAGGCGAACGCCGATCGGCTCGACCTGCGGTTCTTCGGCTGCCGCCTCGGCTTCGCCCTCGCCGCCGGCTTCGGCGACGACAATCTCGTAACCGGGCTTCTCCGGCTCGGACGGTGCGAAAATGATATCGGACAGCATGCCGAGACCCATCGTCACGAGAAGGACGAACAGGACGGCGCCGGCAATCGTGTTTAGCTTGGCAGAATTCATTCCCGCTGGCTCCAACTCCATCGGTTGCCAGGGGGCGCGCATGCGCCTCCCCCCGCGCAACCCCGCGCGTGGTGAAAAAGTCGCCGGAAACTACAAAGTTTTTGACGCTCGTGTCCATAGGTTTAAAAGGGCAATCCATGATACAAAACATCGCATCTTCGCTTCTCCCCAAAACGACGTGCCGAGCCGGGCACGCGAGGCGCCCATGAGCAGGGATGCGCCGGCCCGCGCGCTTGTCGTCATTCCGGCGCGGATGGCCTCCAGCCGCCTGCCCGGCAAGCCGCTTGCCGACATTGACGGCCAGCCGATGATCGTGCGCGTGCTCGAGCAGGCGCGCGCCGCCGATATCGGCCCCATCGTCGTCGCCTGCGACGACACGCGCATCGCGTCCGCGGTGGAAGCGGCCGGCGGTCGGGCAATCCTCACCGACCCGGAGCTGGCCAGCGGATCGGACCGGGTGCACGCGGCGGCGGCGGCGGCCGACCCGGAAGGCGCCTTCGAGGTCGTTCTCAATCTTCAGGGCGACGTCCCGATGATCGAGCCGGAGGCGATCCGCGCCGCCTTCGACCCGCTCCAGGACGAAGCCGTCGACATCGGAACGATCGCCACCGAGATCCGCAACGCGGCCAAGCGCGACGATCCGGGCTACGTCAAGACGGTCGGAACCCCGGTCGGCGAGCGCCGGCTGCGCGCGCTCTATTTCACCCGCGCGACCGCGCCCTCCGGGCCGGGGCCCCTCTACCAGCATATCGGCATCTATGCCTATCGCCGCCCGGCGCTTGCCCGCTTCGTCTCCATGCCGCCGTCGTATCTGGAACAGCGCGAGACGCTGGAGCAGCTTCGCGCGCTCGAGGCCGGCATGCGCATCGACGTCAGCCTGATCGACAGCGCACCGATGGATGTCAACACGCCGGAAGACCTGGAGGCCGTCCGTCAGGCGGTCCGCCACCGGCGCTCCCCTTCCTCATGACCCTGGTTTTTCGCCCATGACCGCAAACAAGAAGATCGTCTTTCAGGGCGAATACGGCGCCAACTCGCATACGGCCTGCCGCAATGTCTATCCGGACTTCGAGCCGGTCCCCTGCGCCACCTTCGAGGACTGTTTCACCGCCATCGAAAGCGGGGAAGCCGAGCTCGGCATGATCCCGGTGGAAAATTCGGTCGCCGGTCGGGTTGCCGACATCCACCACCTGCTGCCGCGCTCCTCGCTCCAGATCATCGGGGAGTATTTCCTGCCGATCCGCTTCCAGCTGATGGCAAAGCCCGGCACGAAGATCGAGGAGCTGAAGAGCGTCCAGAGCCATGTGATGGCGCTCGGCCAGTGCCGCAACATCATCCGCGAGCTCGGCCTACAGGCCATCGTCGCCGCGGACACGGCCGGCTCCGCGCGCATCGTCGCCCAGGGCACAGACCCGACGGCCTCCGCGCTTGCACCCGAAATGGCGGCGGAGGCCTATGGTCTTGAAATCCTGCGCCGGGACGTGGAAGACGCGGCGCACAACACGACGCGCTTCCTGATCCTGTCGCGCGAGCCGCTGCGCGCTGCCAACAACGGACCGACGGTGATCACCACCTTCGTCTTCCGCGTACGCAACGTGCCGGCCGCGCTCTACAAGGCACTCGGCGGCTTCGCCACCAACGGCGTCAACATGACGAAGCTGGAATCCTATCAGCTCGAAGGGCAGTTCTTCGCCTCGATGTTCTATGCCGACGTGGAAGGCCACCCGGACGACCGCTCCGTGTCTCTGGCGCTGGAAGAACTGGAGTTCTTCTGCGCGGAGCTGAAGCTGCTCGGCGTCTACCGGGCCGATCCGTTCCGCGACAAGATCCGCGAGCCGGAAGCCAACAGGGCGCTCCGCCCGACACCTGGAATCTGAACGAACAGCAAGGACACGCCATCACATGACACGCAGAAGCTTTGACGCCCTGTGCATCGGCAATGCCATTTGCGACGTGTTTTCACACGTCGAGGAGGATTTCCTCGTCCGGGAAAGCCTGGTCAAGGGATCGATGCGCCTGATCGATACCGACGAGGCGGTGCGGCTCTACGACAAGATGGGACAGACCACCCGGATTTCCGGCGGAAGCGCCGGCAACACGGCCGCCGGCATCGCCGCGCTCGGCGGCGCAACGGCCTATTTCGGCAAGGTGCATGACGACGAGCTCGGAACCGCCTACCGGCACGACATGCGCGGCACCGGCGTTCATTTCGACACGCCCGCGCTCGTCGAGGGGCCGCCCACGGCGCGCTCGATGATCCTGATCACGCCGGATGGCGAGCGCACGATGAACACCTTTCTCGGCGCCTGCGTGGAACTGTCGGAGGCCGACATCGAGCCCGAGACGGTCGCCGCCTCGGCGATCACCTACATGGAAGGCTACCTGTGGGATCCGCCCGCGGCGAAGAAGGCCTTCCTCAAGGCGGCCGAAATTGCCCATGCCAACCATCGCAAGGTCAGCCTGACGCTGTCCGACAGCTTCTGCGTCGACCGCTACCGCGACGAGTTCCTGCAGATGCTGCGCGACGGCACCATCGATGTGCTTTTCGCCAACGAGCATGAGCTCAAGGCGCTCTACGAGACCGCCGACCTCGACACCGCGATCACCAGCGTGCGCCAGGACTGTGCGCTGACCGCGCTCACCCTCGGCGAAAAGGGCGCCATGGCGATCACCCGGGAGAAGACCGTTCAGGTCGGCGCGGAAAAGATCGACGACGTGGTGGACCTGACGGGCGCCGGCGACCTCTTCGCCGCCGGCTTCCTGCTCGGTCTGTCGCGCGACTACGATCACCGCATGTCGGCCGAACTCGGCTGCCTGTGCGCTGCCGAGGTGATCCGTCACGTCGGCGCACGTCCCGAGCGCTCGCTGCGCCAGGTCGCAGAGCAGCAGGGCTTCGCGATCTGATCCGGCCCGCCGGCGCGCCTTGCCGGCTGCGAAATGAAAAAACCCCGGTGCGGCGGATCACGCTTCACCGGGGTTTTTTCGTGCAATCGCGCGACTGGCTCAGTCGGCGAGATCCTGGACGGAGGCGACCGTGCCCTCGTCCGTCAGCCGGTAGACGATCGGCGCGCCCGTTGCCAGTTCGCGCTGAAGGATCTGGTCCGGCGTCAGGCCCTCAAGCTCCATCACCAGCGCGCGCAGCGAGTTGCCGTGGGCGGCGACGATCACGCGCTTGCCAGCGAGCACCTGCGGCAGGATCTCGCTGTGGTAATAGGGAAGAACGCGCTCGGCCGTCATCTTCAGGCTTTCGCCGCCTGGAGGGGGGACATCGAAGGAGCGGCGCCAGATGTGCACCTGCTCCTCGCCGAACTTCTGGCGGGCCTCGTCCTTGTTCATTCCCGTGATATCGCCGTAGTCGCGTTCGTTCAGCGCCTGATTGCGGATCGTCTCCAGGTCTTCATGACCGAGTTCTTCCAGGATCAGCCTGAGTGTGCGCTGCGCGCGCGACAGGTCGGAGGTGAAGGCGATGTCGAAGTCGAGCTTCATGTCCTTGAGCTTGCGCCCGGCCGCACGTGCCTCCTCGACGCCCTGCTCGGTCAGGTCAGGATCCTTCCAGCCGGTGAAGAGGTTCTTGAGGTTCCAGTCGCTTTGGCCGTGACGGACAAGCACGAGAAGATGATCCATAGGTCAGGTCTCCGGGAAACAGGTCAGGTGGGTTGCAATCAGTCGGTCAGGCCGAGCACGTCATCCATCGAGTAGAGCCCGGGCGCCTTGTCCCGGGCCCAAAGGGCTGCCTTGATGGCGCCGCGCGCGAAGATCTGCCGGTCCTGGGCATGATGCGATAGCGTCACGGTTTCCAGCGGGCCGGCCAGAAGCACGCTGTGATCGCCGATCACCGACCCGCCGCGCAGGGTCGCAAATCCGATATCGCCGCGGGCCCGTTCGCCGGTGATCCCGTCGCGGACCCGCACCGAGCGCTGGCCGAGATCGACGCCGCGTCCCTCTGCCGCCGCCTCAGCGAGAAGCAGAGCGGTGCCGGACGGGGCGTCCACCTTGTGGCGGTGGTGCATCTCCAGGATCTCGATGTCGAAATCCTCGTCGAGCGCGGCAGCGGCACGGCGCACCAGCGCGGCCAGAAGATTGACGCCGAGGCTCATGTTGCCCGACTTGACGATCCGCGCGTGACGGGCAGCCGGACGGATCGCGGCGACATCCTCCTCGCTCATGCCGGTGGTGCCGATGACATGCACGCAGCGCGCCTGCGCCGCGAGCTCGGCAAAGGCGCGCGTCGCCGCCGGCGCGGTGAAATCGAGAACGCCGTCGGCGGCGGAAAAGACCGAAAGGGCATCGTCGGTCACGGGAATGCCCAGCGGCTGGAGACCGGCAAGCACACCGGCGTCCTCGCCAAGCGCCGCCGCACCGGGACGCTCGACCGCACCGCACAGTTCGACCGTCTCCAGCTCCGTGACCGCGCGGATCAGTGCCCCGCCCATCCGGCCTGCCGCGCCGACCACCGCAAGCTGCATTTTCGACATGGTCCGTCACTCCCGTCAGTGTTCGCTCGCGGTATAACAGCTTGACCGGTCGGCGCAACGGGAACCCGCCGCGCAAGGCGACCACTTTCCGCAAAAAAGGCAAAAGCAGAAAACCGGTCAAATAACCCGCAATTTTTACAATATGTAGTGGATCGAGAAACTTTGGAGGCACAACCCTTGAGAGTATTTCTCCGTTTATAATTCCTCAATCGGAGAATGATACTTGAAACGGCGCAGGGGATCATTCAGAGTCTTGATGACAGAAGTCAAAGCTTGGAATTGCAACGTGAGAATAAAAAATATTTGCGATCCAAAGCATATATTACTGATTCTGCTTATCCTGCCGGTTGCGCTTTTTGGAGTTGCGGCCGCGGATGACGGGACGTTGGGCGACTACTGGACGCTCAGGCAGTTCCATGCGCTCAATCCGCAAGAGGCCACGGTTGCGGAGCGCTTCGCAGACCGTGTCGGCAGTTCGGCCGAATCGCCGCCGTCCGCATTCGCCAAGCCCGTGCGCATCGCCGTAATCTATCCCGGACTGCAAGCCTCCGACTACTGGCGTCGGAGCGTTCTGTCGCTGCAGTCCCGGCTGCGCGAAATCGGCGTGCCGCATGAGATCGAGTCGCATTTCACCCGCCCGGGAAGCGAAATCCGGGAGCAGGCGCGGCTGATCTCGCAAGCCCTGACCCAGGACCCGGACTATCTCGTCTTCACGCTTGATGCCTTCCGCCACCGCGTCATCGTTGAACAGTTGATTTCCGGCGGGCGCCCCAAGGTCATCCTGCAGAACATCACCACGCCGCTGCGCAGTTGGGGCAAGGCGCAGCCGTTCTTCTATGTCGGTTTCGACCACACCGAGGGAACCCGGCTGCTGATTGAACACATTCTGGCCGACGACATGGCTGGTGTCACCGACTTCGCGATTCTCTACGGCCCGCCGGGCTACGTCAGCAGCGCGCGCGGCGACAGTTTTCGCACGGCACTCGCCGAACAGCCGGACAAGACCCTCGTTGCGTCCTATTACGTCGGCTTCGACCGCGAGAAGGCGCGCGCGGCAGCGCTCACGCTGCTTCAGCGCAATCCCGAGGTGGACTTCATCTACTCCTGTTCCACCGACATCGCGCTCGGCGTTATTGACGCGATCGAAACCCTCGGATTGCAGGGGCAGGTTCAGACCAACGGCTGGGGCGGAGGCAGTCAGGAGCTCGCGGAGATTGCCAAGGGTCGTCTCGCCGTCACGGTGATGCGGATGAACGATGACAACGGCGTTGCCATGGCAGAGGCCATCGCGCTCGATCAGCTTGGCCGGTCGGACGACGTACCCCTGGTCTATTCCGGAGAATTCGCGCTCGTCACACAGGCCCATGACGGGGCGAAGATCGAAGCCCTGAAAACCCGCGCGTTCCGCTACTCGCAATGACCAGGGGACGGGCTTTCAGCTTCAACCGCTTCGTGCTTGGCCTGTTTGCGGTGGCGCTCCTGACGACGTCCGCAGCGCTGTTTTCCATCAGCTACGTCGGCAGCCTGTCGATTGCGGATCGCGAGTTGCAGCGCTTCTCCGAAAAGGAGAGTGCGCTCGCAAATCTCGTTTACGGACAGGCTCTGAGCAGGCTCGACACCTTCATGCGCTCGCTGTCCGAGAACCCGGCCCTGCAAGCGGCCGTGCTCAGCGCGGACGACGAGACCCTCGGACAGTTTCTGGAGGAAACCACCCGCCACCCGATCGGCGTGCGACTTGAAATCCTGTTCCTCGACCGCGACGGAAGCGCCGATTGGATCGACGCCGGCTTTTCGCTTTTCGACGTGTCGACGATCCTGTCTGCCAAGCAAAGGGCGATGATGCCGAGCGGGATCTGGCAACTCTATTCCGGCGACCTGAATGGCCAGCTCACATTGCTTGCGGCCCAATCCATACCAATTGTGGATGACCGCGACGGACGGGTGCTCGGGCGCCTTGTCGGCGGGTTCGTCCTCAATGACAGCATCTCGCTGCTTGGCGAGCTGTCGCGCGCTGTGGATGCGGAAAGCCTCGCGCTGGTCTCCCGCGACCAAATCATCGCCGCGGTCGGCGACATCCGCCAGGCGGTCGATCTGACGCAGCTCGAGAAGGACCTGGCCGACCAGAGCCATACCCTGGTCGGCGACCGGCTTTACATCCGCAGCGCCCTGTCCGCCGACGTCTCGGGCGTTCCGGTCTATGTTGTCACGGGTCGCCGGGGCGAGACGATCGAAAACATCCAGTCCACCTACAAGGACCTCTTCGCCCCCTTCCTGCTCTATGTGATCGCAGGGTCCCTGTTTGCTGCCTATGCGCTGCACCGCGTCACCAGTCCCGCGCTGCATCGCCTCGTCTCCTATGCAAACCAGGTCCGGCATGGCGCCTCGGACATGACCTATCATCCCGGAAAGGTGAAGGAATTCAACAAACTCGGAGTGGCCCTGCAAGAGGCCTTCCACGAGTTGAAGGAGACGGATGCACAATTCCGCGGCCTGATCGACGGTTCTTTGCATGGGGTCAGCATCCATGCGAACCGCAAGATCCTCTACGTCAACGACGCCTTGCTCGACATCCTCGGATACGAAAGCACGGACGCCCGGCGCGAGCTGATCGGCTCGCCAGCAATCTGTCTTTTCGCGCCGGAAGAACACGAACGCCTTCTCGCCTATTACAAGGCGCGGCTCTCCGGCGTCTCGGTGCCCTCCGTCTACGAGGCGCGCGGGCTTTGCAAGAATGGCGAGCGGATCTGGGTCGAATTGCATGTGCGTCCGATCCGCTGGAACGGCGAAGCCGCATTCTATGTCACCATCGCCGACATATCCGAACGCAAACGCCAGGAAGAACTGATCATCCGCCAGGCCAATTTCGACAGTCTGACCGGCCTTGCGAACCGCAACCTGTTCCGCGACCGGCTGGTGCAGGCCGTTGCCCGCGCCCAGTGGGGCGGCGGTCTTGTGGCCCTGCTCTTCCTCGACCTCGACCGCTTCAAGAACGTCAACGACAGTCTCGGGCACAACGCCGGCGACGAGTTGATCAAGGCAACCGCCACGCGCATCACCGCTGTCCTCGACGACAATGACACCGTCGCCCGGCTCGGCGGCGACGAATTCGGCATCATCCTGACCGAGGTGCGCAGCGTGTGGGACGCGGAGCTGCGCACGGCGCGCATCCTGAAGGCCGTCGCCAAGCCGGTGCTTGTGGGAAATGGCCTGGAAGTGTTCACAACCGCCAGCATCGGCGTGACCGTATCGCCGAATGACGGCGACAACGATGAAACGCTGCTCCGGCAGGCGGATACCGCGATGTATCATGCCAAGGCAGATGGCGGGAACAAGCTGCGCTTCTTCTCCGGTCAGATGAACGCTCATATCGCGCGCAACATGAAGATCGAAAGCGCCCTGCGCCGGACGCTGGAGAAGAACGGCCTTAGCCTTCACTACCAGCCCGTGGTCGACGTTTCGCAGAACCGGATCCTGGGCTGCGAGGCGCTGGTGCGCTGGAGCGACCCCGAGACCGGCAGCTACTCGCCGGCCGAGTTCATCCCCATTGCCGAAGACACCGGTCTGATCGTTCCGCTCGGCGCCTGGGTGCTGGAGGAAGCCTGCCGCTTCCACCAGGAGTGCGCCGCGCGCGGGCTGACGCTGCCGATGATCAGCGTCAATGTGTCTCCGCGCCAGTGCCGTGACGACAATTTCGTCGACCTGGTGCGCGACACGCTTTCGCGCACCGGAATGCCGGCGGACCGCCTGCATCTGGAGATCACGGAAAGCGTGATGTTCGACGAGACCGCCTCCGACCCGATCGAGACGCTGCATGCGATGAAAAATCTCGGCGTGCGCCTGTCGCTTGACGATTTCGGAACCGGCTACTCGTCGCTCAGCAACCTCAAGCGCTTTCCCATCGACACCCTCAAGATCGACCGCAGCTTCGTGCGCGATCTGGAGACCAACAGCGACGACAGGGCGCTGATCGAGGCGATTGTGGTCATGGCGGCCCGTCTCGACATCGAGGTTATCGCCGAAGGGGCGGAAACAGACGGCCAGTGTCGCCTTCTGCTGTCGCTCGGCTGCCCGCGGATCCAGGGCTATCATCTTGGCCGGCCGATGCCCGAGGCGGATTTCGCGGACTTCCTGCGCCGCGGATCGGCCGTCAAGGCGCACGTCGGCGGCACGGCCTGACGATCCCAGGCTTCCCAACTCGTCCGGGCCGCCCGACCCCAAAGGGTCGGGGCGAGAGACGCCGTGGGGCGCGGAACTCCAACGCCGGCAACCACCATCAATAGACACGAAAAAAGCCGAGCATGATGCCCGGCTTCTTCCAGTTGCCGGCCCGGCGCGCGCAGCGCGACGGGCTCAGCCGACTTATGCGTCGGCTTCGATTTCCTTGCCGGTGTCCTGATCGACGACCTTCATCGACAGGCGAACCTTGCCACGCTCGTCGAAGCCCATGAGCTTGACCCAGACCTTGTCGCCTTCCTTGACCACATCGGTGGTCTTGGCGACCTTCTGCGGGGCAAGCTGCGAGATATGGACGAGACCGTCCTTGGCACCGAAGAAATTGACGAAAGCACCGAAGTCCACGGTCTTGACGACGCGGCCCTCGTAGATCACGCCCACTTCCGGTTCGGCCGCAATGGAGTTGATCCAGTTGACGGCCGCCTTGATCGCCTTGCCGTCGGCAGATGCGATCTTGACGGTGCCGTCGTCCTCGATGTTGACCTTGGCGCCGGTCTTCTCGACGATCTCGCGGATCACCTTGCCGCCGGAGCCGATCACTTCACGGATCTTGTCCACCGGGATCTTCATGACCTCGATGCGCGGCGCGTGTTCGCCAAGCTCTGCACGTGCCTCGGACAGCGCGCTGCTCATCTCGCCGAGAATGTGGACGCGGCCGTCACGGGCCTGATCCAGCGCCACCTTCATGATCTCTTCGGTGATGCCGTCGATCTTGATGTCCATCTGCAGCGACGTGACGCCCTGCTCGGTACCGGCCACCTTGAAGTCCATGTCGCCGAGGTGATCCTCGTCGCCGAGAATGTCGGACAGGACGGCAAACTTGTCGCCTTCCTTGATCAGACCCATGGCGATACCGGCCACCGGTGCCTTCAGCGGCACGCCGGCATCCATCAGCGCCAGCGAGGTGCCGCAAACGGTCGCCATCGACGAGGAGCCGTTGGATTCCGTCACTTCCGACACGACGCGAAGCGTGTAGGGGAACTCATGGTGCGGCGGAAGCAGCGGGTGCACCGCGCGCCATGCCAGCTTGCCGTGACCGATCTCGCGACGGCCGGGCGAGCCCATGCGGCCCGTTTCGCCGACCGAATAGGGCGGGAAGTTGTAGTGCAGCATGAAGGTCGCCTTGTAGGTGCCTTCCAGCGCGTCGATGAACTGCTCGTCGTCGTTGGTGCCGAGGGTGGCAACGACCAGCGCCTGGGTCTCGCCGCGGGTGAACAGCGCCGAGCCGTGGGTACGCGGCAGGATGCCGGCCTCGGAGACGATCGGACGGACCGTCTTCAGGTCGCGGCCGTCGATGCGCTCGCCGTTCTCGAGGATCGCGCCACGCACGATGGAGGCTTCCAGGCCCTTGAACTGGGCGCCGACAACGACCTTGTCGATGCCGTCTTCGCCAGCTTCTGCGCTCAGCGTCTCCATCACCTTCGCCTTGACGGCGTCGATGGCGTTCTTGCGCGCGGTCTTCTCGCGGATCGCATAGGCCGCGACCAGATCGTCGGAGGCCATCGCCTTGATCCGCGCAGCCAGCTCGCTGTGGTCGGGCAGGTTCAGCTCGCGCGGCGGGCGGGCAGCCGTTTCCGCCAGCTTGATGATCGCGTCGATCACCGGCTGGAGGTTGCGGTGACCGAACATCACGGCACCGAGCATCAGGTCCTCGGACAGCTCCTTGGCTTCCGATTCAACCATCAGCACCGCATCGCCCGTACCGGCGACGATCAGGTCGAGCTCGGACTCCGGCATGTCGTCGATATAGGGGTTGAGGACGTATTCGCCGTTGATGTAGCCAATGCGCGCGCCGCCGATCGGCCCCATGAAGGGAATGCCGGAAATCGTCAGGGCGGCGGAGGCCGCGACCATGGCGAGAATGTCGGGCGCGTTTTCCATGTCATGCGACAGGACCGTCAGGACGACCTGCGTGTCGCACTTGAAGCCGTCGACGAAGAGCGGGCGGATCGGACGGTCGATCAGGCGCGAGGTCAGCGTCTCGTGCTCCGACGGGCGGCCTTCGCGCTTGAAGAAGCCACCGGGGATCTTGCCCGCGGCGAAGGTCTTTTCCTGGTAGTTCACGGTGAGCGGGAAGAAGTCCTGGCCCGGACGGGGTTCCTTGGCGGCGACGACGGTCGCGAGCACCTTGGTCTCGCCGTAGGTGGCGAGCACGGCCCCGTCTGCCTGGCGGGCGATCTTGCCCGTTTCCAGCGTCAGCGGGCGTCCGCCCCATTCGACTTCCACACGATGAATATCAAACATGATTTATCCTAGCTTTCGGTCACCCGCGTGAACCGCCCACATGACGGCACACGGTACGTTCTGTCTTCAGTGGGACGCGGAAGCCTTTTGCCCCGCGTCTGCGTCAGGACGCGTCATGGGCAAGACAGCAAGAGGTTCGAGCGATGACACGCATCTTCGAACCCCTTGCTATCCTGCCCCATGACCGTCGCATCTTGCGTCAACGAAAACGCGGCACCCCTTGGGGGCACCGCGTCATCCGTATCCTTAGCGGCGCAGGCCGAGACGCTTGATCAGCGCCTGGTAACGCGGCTCGTCGGTCTTCTTCAGGTAATCCAGAAGCGACCGGCGCGTGCTGACCATCTTCAGGAGGCCGCGGCGGGAATGGTTGTCCTTGCCGTGGGTCTTGAAGTGGTCGGTCAGGTTGACGATCCGCTCGGTCAGGACGGCAATCTGCACGTCGGCAGATCCGGTGTCCCCTTCCTTGATCGCGTATTCCTTGATGAGTTCCGCTTTGCGTTCGGCGGTAATCGACATCGGTCAGGTCCTTTCGAGACTGATCGCGGCGGGTTCCTCCGCCGCGAGATTGAAAACGCGCTTCGGCAGCAACTCGCCCCGTTCGACCTCCCCGATCGCCACCAGTTCTCCAAGAGAAGTGACGGACACGAGGCCCTTGAACAGCGGCGCGTCACGCCCGCGCAGCAAAACGCCCTGCCCTCGTCTGAGGCGGGCGGCATCCTGTCGGGAGACGGCCAGCGCCGGGATGTCGTCCAGCGCGGTCGCTACAGGCAGAATAAGAGACGCATGGTCCTCGTCGAGGCCTTCGCCGGGCGCACACTGCCCCAAGTCCTCGAGAGTTTCCAGCGGAATCATGTCGTCCTCGCCGAAGGGGCCGACGAGAAGACGGCGCAGCGCGGTCACATGGCCGCAGCTGCCGAGGCGATGACCGAGATCGCGCGCCAGGGCGCGCACATAGGTGCCCTTGCCGCATTCGGCCTCAAAGACGGCGTGATCGGCATCCGGACACTCCACCAGGTCGAGCCGGTGGACCGTGATGTCGCGGGCGGCAAGCTCCACCTCGGCGCCGTCGCGGGCAAGGTCATAGGCGCGCGCGCCATCGACCTTGATCGCCGAATAGACCGGCGGAACCTGCGAGATCGTGCCGGTGAACTCCGGCAGAACCGCGAGGATCTCCTCGGCCGTCGGGCGCATGTCGCTGGTCTCGCAGACCGCGCCTTCGGTGTCGTCCGTCTCCGTCGCCACGCCCCAGCGCACGGAGAAGCGATAGACCTTGCGCCCGTCCATGGCGAAGGAGACCGTTTTCGTCGCCTCGCCGAAGGCAATCGGCAGGCAGCCGGAGGCCAGCGGATCGAGCGTGCCGGCGTGGCCGACCTTTTGCGGATGCAGGAGCCGCTTCAGGCGGGTCAGGGCATCGTTCGAGCTCAGGCCGACCGGCTTGTCGAGCACGAGCCAGCCGTCGATGCGGTTGCGGTTGGTTTTCTTGCGGCGCGACATAAGGGTTATCTGTCGTCCTCGGGACCGGCATCCTCGGCGTCGAGGTCGCGGCGCACGTCCCGGCTGTTCAGCAGGTTGGTGATCCGGTCGTCGTCATCGAAGCGGGTGTCGAGCACGAAGCGCAGGTCCGGCAGATACTTCATGGTCATGCGCCGGGCGAGATCGCGGCGGATGGTCTTGGCGGCGCGGTTCAGCGCCTCCACCACCTTGTCGGCGTCGCGGCCGCCCAGCGGCATGACGAGACAGCTTGCGAGGCGCAGGTCCGGGGTCATGCGCACCTCCGGGACGGAAATGATCGTTCCGTCGAGGTCGGGATCGGCCATGGTCCCGCGCGTCAGGATGTCGGAGACCTCCTTGCGCACGAGCTCGCCGACGCGCAGCTGGCGCTGCGACGGCATCCCGGCGGGTGTCCTGTTTGATGATGCCATGATCTTGTCCAAACGTGGGTGCGCGTGGCCGAAACGGAAACGCGAAGCGCCGGCGAGCGGACCCGCCGGCGATCGCATGTGTCTTCGCCTGGCCTTACAGCGTACGGGCGACCTCTTCGACCCGGTAACATTCGATGACGTCGCCGGCGCGCATGTCCTGGTAGTTCTCGAAGTTCATGCCGCACTCCTGGCCCGACTGAACCACCTTCACCTCGTCCTTGAAGCGCTTCAGCGTGCCGAGCTTGCCCTCGTGAATGACGACGTCGTCGCGGATGAGGCGCACTTCCGCGCCCCGCTCGACGGTGCCTTCGGTCACGCGGCAACCGGCCACCTTGCCGACCTTGGTGATGTTGAAGATCTCCAGGATCTCGGCGTTGCCGAGGAACGTCTCACGGCGTTCCGGCGAAAGCAGGCCCGACATGGCCGCCTTCACGTCATCCACCAGGTTGTAGATGATGTTGTAGTAGCGGATCTCGATGCCTTCGCGCTCGGCCGCGTCGCGGGCCTGCTTGTTGGCACGCACGTTGAAGCCGATGATCGGGGCGCCGGACGCCGCCGCGAGGGTGACGTCGCTTTCGGTGATGCCGCCGACGCCGGCATGCAGAATGCGGGCCTTGACCTCGTCCGTGCCGAGCTTGTCCAGCGCGCCGGCGATCGCCTCGACGGAGCCCTGCACGTCGCCCTTGACCAGCAGCGGAAACTCCTGGTGGCCGGATTCCTGCAGACGGTTCATCATCTGCTCGAGCGAGCCGCGCGATCCGGTCGCCACGACGGAGGCCTTCTCGCGCTTCTGGCGCTGGCGGTATTCGACGATCTCGCGGGCGCGGGCCTCGTTCTCGACGACCGCGACCATGTCGCCGGCCTCCGGCGTGCCCTGGAAGCCCAGGACCTCGACCGGCTTGGACGGCCCGGCTTCCTTCACCTGCTGGCTGTCCTCGTCGAGCATGGCGCGCACGCGGCCCCACTCGGCACCGGCAACGAGAATGTCGCCGACCTTGAGGGTGCCCTTCTGGACGAGAACCGTCGCCACCGGACCGCGGCCCTTGTCGAGCTGCGCCTCGATGACAGTGCCTTCCGCGGTGCGGTCGGGATTGGCCTTGAGCTCAAGGACTTCCGACTGCAGCAGGATCATTTCCAGCAGCTTGTCGAGATTGGTGCCCTTGAGCGCCGAGACCTCGACCTCGATGACGTCGCCGCCCATCGATTCCACGACGATCTCGTCCTGGAGTAGCTCGGTGCGCACCCGGGTCGGATCCGCCGACGGCTTGTCCATCTTGTTGATCGCCACGATGATCGGCACGCCGGCCGCCTTCGCGTGGGCAATGGCTTCCTTGGTCTGCGGCATGACGCCGTCGTCGGCCGCCACCACCAGGATCACAATATCCGTCGCCTTGGCGCCACGGGCACGCATCTGCGTGAACGCCGCGTGGCCCGGCGTATCGATGAAGGTGATCTTGTTGCCGTTGAGATCGACCTGATAGGCACCGATGTGCTGGGTGATGCCACCGGCCTCGCCCTGCACGACCTTGGAACGGCGCAGCGCGTCGAGCAGCGACGTCTTGCCGTGGTCGACGTGACCCATGATGGTCACCACCGGCGGACGGGGCTGCAGCGTGTCTTCGGCATCCGCCTCGGAGAACAGGCCGTCCTCGACATCGGATTCCGACACGCGCTTGACGGTGTGGCCCATTTCCTCGGCGATCAGCTCGGCCGTGTCGGCGTCGATGACGTCGTTGATCTTGAGCATCTGCCCCTGCTTCATCAGCAGCTTGATCACATCCACGGCGCGTTCCGCCATGCGGTTCGCAAGATCCTGGATGGTGATCGCCTCGGGCAGCACGACCTCGCGCGAGATCTTCTCGCGCACGACCTGCTGGCCGGCGCGCTTTTCCTTCTCGCGGCGACGGCGCAGCGAGGCGAGCGAACGGTTGCGGCCTTCGCCGTCGCCGGTCGCGGAGGTGATCGTCAGCTTGGACTTGCGGCGATCGTCGCCGGTCCGGCTCGGCGTGCGCACCGGAGCGGGCTTCGCGCGCTTCACCGCCTTCACGGTCTTGCGGGCCTCGGCATCGTCGTCGCCACGCGCGGCGGCAGGCGCCTTGCGGGCGGCACGGGCCGGCTCGTCCACGGCCGGAGCCGAGAGATCGGCGGCCGGTGCAACCGCGCCGATCGCGGCGGCGGCATCGGCGGCGCTGACCTTTTCCTTGCCTTCGTCGGCCGGTGCCTCGGCGGCACGCTTTGCCGCTTCTTCGGCGCGCAGCTTTTCTTCCTCGGCTTCACGCTTGGCGCGTTCGGCTGCCTCGGCCTTGCGGCGGGCATCCTCTTCGGCGCGACGGCGCTCTTCCTCTTCGCGGCGCTTGCGGTCCTCGACCTCACGCTCCTGCGCCTCGCGCAGGGCGGCCTGTCGGGCAGCAGCCTCGTCGTTGGTCAGGGTGCGCAGGATGTTGCCGCCACGCGGACGCTGGCCGGACGCGGAGCGGCGGGCAGCCGCAACGTCGGCCTTGTCGGATCCGCGCTCGATGTCGGGACGACGCTCGACCTCGGCACGCGGCGCAGCGGCGCGCGCGGCACCGGCGTCCGGAGCGTCCTGCTCGGCCTCGGGCTTGCCCTCCTGCCCCGGCAGGACGACACGACGCTTCTTCTTCTCGACCACGACCGCCTTCGTGCGGCCATGGGAAAAGCTCTGACGCACCGTTCCCTGTTCCACGCCGGAGCGCTTCAGGCCCAGGGTCTTGCGTTCCACGCTAATCGTCTTGTCGCCGGGATTCTTCGTTTCGCTCATATCGCCTTCAGTCCTGGATCACCGCATCGCTTACACCGCCATGTGAAGCCTCATTAAAGCCGGCCCGAAAACGCTCCAGATCCGCGATCCGGTCCAGGGCGTTTTTGGCTGCGCGGCCTGCAAGCAGTGCAGCATGTATCACATTTGACCGACCCAATGCCAAATCCAATTGAGTCGACTCGAAAGTCCGAACAATCCGGCATCCACCGGCGTCGGCAAATCGCGCCCGCGCGATCGCCGCGAGCTTTCCTGTTCCATCGTCTCCGCCGTCGCTGGCCTGGATCAGCCCAATGACCGGATCGCCGCCCCGCAGGGCCGCTTCCACCTTGGCAAAGCCGGATACGACCTCGCCGGCCTTGCGCGCTAGCGAAACGGCATTGAGAGCCGCACGTTCCAGCAGCGCATCGACCTCGGCGGCGAGATCGCCTTCCACGCGCACGGCCGCATCCTTGAAGCCGCGCGCGAAAACCTTTCTCTTCTGGGCCTCGGCCACACAGTCGCGTGTCGCCGTCACCCAGACGCCCCGACCGGGAAGCCGGCGCCGCAGATCGGCGACGACACGTCCGTCGGGTCCCGCCACGAAACGGATCAGTTGCGAGACAGGACGAACCTCACGGGTCAACGCACAGCATCGCTCCAAGGGTTCGTTCTGTCTCGGCACTCCCGTCTCCCAGCCGCGCATCCGCGAAGGATGCGCTCGTTCTCAAGCCTCGTGAACGACCCCGGTCGCGACCACGCCGCTGACCGCGTTCTCTTCGGCTTCGTCCTCGTCTTCGGCATCCGCGGACACCTCGTCATCGGCGCGAAGATCGTCTTCGGTGATCCATCCGGCCGCCAGTCGGGCCGCCATGATCATCTCCTCGGCCTCGGCACGAGACACCTCGAACCCGCTCAGCGCGCCGTCGTGGCGAACCGTCTCGCCATTGGCGCGTTCGGTCCAGCCGACCAGATCGTCAGTCGCGCAGCCGGCAAGATCCTCGACGCTGCGAACCTCGTCCTTGCCGAGCGCGACCATCATCGCGGTCGTCAGCCCGTTGATCGCGCGCAGGTCGTCGGAAACACCGAGCGCCTTGCGCTCCTCGTCGAGTTTCGCCTCGACCTCGTCCAGATACTCGCGAGCGCGGGCCTGGATCTCGTCGGCGGTCTCTTCGTCGAAACCCTCGATCGTCGCGATCTCGTCGCGCTCGACATACGCCACTTCCTCAACCGAGGCAAACCCTTCCGACGCCAGCAACTGGCCGACGACCTCGTCGACGTTGAGCGCGTCCATGAAGAGCTGGGTACGATCGGCGAACTCCTTCTGGCGCCGCTCGGACTCGTCATGCTCGGTCATGATGTCGATGGCCCAGCCCGTCAGCTGCGAGGCGAGGCGCACGTTCTGGCCGCGGCGGCCGATGGCGAGCGACAGCTGCTCGTCCGGCACGACGACCTCGATGCGCTGCGCGTCCTCGTCGAGCACGACCTTGGAGACTTCCGCCGGCTGGAGCGCGTTGACGATGAAGGTCGCCGCATCCGGGTTCCACGGAATGATGTCGATCTTCTCGCCCTGCAATTCGCCGACGACCGCCTGAACGCGGCTGCCGCGCATGCCGACGCAGGCGCCGACCGGATCGATCGAGCTGTCCTTGGAGATCACGGCGATCTTGGCGCGCGATCCGGGGTCGCGGGCGACCGACTTGATCTCGATGACGCCGTCGTAGATTTCCGGCACCTCTTGGGCGAAGAGCTTCGCCATGAACTGCGGGTGGGTGCGCGACAGGAAGACCTGGGGCCCGCGCTGCTCGCGGCGCACGTCATAGATGTAGGCGCGAATGCGATCGCCGGTGCGGAACAACTCGCGCGGGATCAGCTCGTCGCGGCGCACCACGGCTTCGCCGCGGCCGAGATCGACGACGACATTGCCGTATTCGACCCGCTTGACCACGCCGTTGACGACCTCGCCGATGCGGTCCTTGAATTCGTCGTACTGATGATCGCGCTCGGCTTCGCGGACCTTCTGGACGATCACCTGCTTGGCCGACTGGGCGGCGATGCGGCCGAAGTCGAGCGGCGGCAGCGGCTCGGCGATATAGTCGCCGACCTGGGCTGCCGGATTGCGGCGAAGCGCGTCCTCAAGGGCGATCTCGGTGGCGGGATTGTCGAGCTCCTCGACCACCAGCAGCAGGCGCTGAAGCTTGATCTCGCCCGTGCGGCCGTTGATCTCGGCGCGCACTTCGGTTTCGGAGCCATAGCGGGACCGGGCCGCCTTCTGGATCGCATCTTCCATCGCGGCGATCACGATGCCGCGGTCGATCGACTTTTCCCGCGCGACCGCATCCGCGATCTGCAACAGCTCAAGCCGGTTCGCACTGATTGCCATCTCAGTCCACTCCTCTCGCGCCGGTTCACTCCGGCGCTGTCTCCACTCACCACGCCTGCCGCCTGCAGACACGTCGCATTGTTCAGGCCGCCCCGCTCACCGGAGCCGCCCACACCTCAATCGGATTTCGCAGCCGCCTTCGCCGCCTTGCGGCGCGCGGCCTTTTCAGCCTTCAGCGCGGCCTCGACCAGCGCATCCGTCATGACCAGCCGCGCCTCGCCCATATTGGCCAGAGGCAGCGGAATATCCGGCACACCGTCGTCGGGAAGATCTTCAAGCCGAAGGATGAGATCGCCACCATCGACGCCGCGGATCTCGCCGCGGAACCGGCGCCGACCGTCGAGCGGCTCGGCCAGTTCCAGCTTGACCAGATGGCCGGCCCACCTGGCGAAATCGCTCGCCCGCACCAGCGGACGGTCCACGCCCGGCGAGGAGATCTCCAGATTGTACTCCTGGTTGATCGGATCCTCGACGTCGAGCACGGGCGCGATCGCCCGGCTGACCTTCTCGCAATCCTCGACCGACATGGTGCCGTCGGGACGCTCGGCCATGATCTGCAGCGTCAGCCCGTTCAGACCCGACAGCTTGACCCGCACGAGACGAAAGCCGAGGTCCAGGATCGCCGGCTCGACCATCGCGGAAATCCGCGCTTCCAGTCCGTTCTCACGGACGAACCGCGGCTCATGTAGATCCTGCACCTTGTTCTGGTCCTGCACCTGGTCCTGATCCTGCACCTGGATTTGATCCTGCAAAGAGGCCTCGTCTCGTTCCGTCCGCGCCCGGCGCGACGACGGTATTCCATCAGCGGCATCCGACATCAACGATCGCGCGGTTCGCGGACCGGTTCGTCCGCTGATCCCCGGCACCCGATGGGCCTTGGCCAAAACAAAAAGAGCGGGTCCCTGGCGGGGCCCACTCTCAGACTGCTCATGCGAGCCGCTAGAGAATTTAGTGCCTGCATAATACGCCTGGCGGCGCCGAAAGCAAGCAAATTCACAGGCGGCGGAATTCCAGGTAGCACCCGCGACGGCCTTCCCGGAAGGCCTTTTGCTCGTAGCGGGTCCCCGACCAGGGCTGCCAGGGCCTGCGCCAGTCGTCCGCCGTTCGGGCCGTCCATTCGAAGGCCGGATGGTCGCGCAGATGCGCCAGCGTCCACTCGACATAGGTCTCGATGTCGCTGGCGAAGCGCAAGGTCGCGCCGGGCTTCAGCACGCGGGCGTAGCGGTCGAGGTTGACCGGATTGATGAACCGCCGTTTCCAGTGGCGCCGTTTCGGCCAGGGGTCGGGATAAAGCTGATAGGCACCGTCGAGCGAGGCCTCCGGCAACCAGTCGAGCAGCTTGATCGCATCGTCGCCGTAGACGCGCAGGTTTTCCAGCCCCTCTTCCTCGATGTCGGCCACCGCCTTCGCCAGGCTGCTGACGAAGGGCTCGACGCCGATGAAGCCCGTCTGCGGCAGGCGGCGGGCCTCATGCAGCAGGTGCTCGCCGCCGCCGAAGCCGACCTCGAGCCAGACATCGGACACCGTGTGGGGAAACAGGGCGCGCAGGTCTTCGGGCGGGGCCTGCGACAGATCCGGCTGCAGGCGGGCGAGGCCGGCCTCGAAGATCTCGCGCCGGGCCGGGCGCAGCGGCTTGCCGACACGGCGGCCGAAAAAGGAACCCTTGGTGTGATCTATCATGACTGTCCGCGAGGCGCGCGCCGCGGTTACAACCGGGCGCGCGCCTCGTCTTTCATTTGTAAAGCGACGACGAAGGGTCAGCCCGCCGCATCACGCAGCGCATGGACCAGATCGATCTTCTCCCAGGAGAAGCCGCCGTCGTCTTCCGGATCGCGGCCGAAATGGCCGTAGGCCGCGGTGCGCGCGTAGATCGGACGGTTGAGGCCCAGGTGCTGGCGGATGCCGCGCGGCGTCAGGTTCATGACCTGGCGGATCGCCGTTTCCAGCTTGGCCTCGTCCACCTTGCCGGTGTCATAGAGGTCGACATAGACCGACAGCGGCTCGGCGACGCCGATGGCGTAGGAGAGCTGGATGGAGCAGCGGTCGGCGAGATTGGCCGCGACCACATTCTTTGCGAGGTAGCGCGCGGCGTAGGCGGCCGAGCGGTCGACCTTGGTCGGATCCTTGCCGGAGAAGGCGCCGCCGCCGTGCGGGGCTGCACCGCCATAGGTGTCGACAATGATCTTGCGCCCGGTCAGGCCGCAGTCGCCGTCGGGACCGCCGACCACGAAGGCGCCGGTCGGATTGACGTGCCAGACGGTGTCCTTGGAGATCCAGCCGCCGGGAACCGCGGTGACGATATAGGGCTCGACGATGGAGCGGATGTCGTCGGAGCTGAGCTTTTCATCGAGATGCTGCGTCGACAGCACCACCGAGGTGATGCCGACCGGCACGCCGTTCTCGTAGCGCACGGTGACCTGGCTCTTGGCGTCGGGGCCGAGCGCCGGCTCCTTGCCGGACTTGCGCGCTTCGGCCAGGAGTTCAAGGATCTTGTGCGCATAAAAGATCGGCGCCGGCATCAGGGCCGGGGTTTCGCGGCAGGCGTAGCCGAACATGATGCCCTGGTCGCCCGCGCCCTCGTCCTTGTTGTCCGAGGCGTCAACGCCTTGCGCGATATGCGGGGACTGGGCGTGCAGGTGCACGTCGATGTCGCAGGTCTCCCAATGGAAACCGTCCTGCTCATAGCCGATGTCCTTGATCGCCATGCGCGCAAGGTGGGCAATATATTCGTTGGTGATTGTGGCCGGGCCACGGGTCTCGCCCGCGATCACGACCTTGTTCGTCGTTGCCAGCGTTTCGCAGGCAACGCGTGCTTCCGGCATCTCGCCGAGAAAAGCATCGACGACCGTATCGGAAATGCGGTCACACACCTTGTCGGGGTGACCTTCGGAAACGGATTCGGAGGTAAAGAGATATTCTTGACGCGCCACGATCAACCGTCCTTCTGGGAAGAGTACAACAAGCGGCGGCGAGGAGCCTCGC
Source organism: Stappia stellulata (assembly GCF_020176715.1). Classification (GTDB taxonomy): domain Bacteria; phylum Pseudomonadota; class Alphaproteobacteria; order Rhizobiales; family Stappiaceae; genus Stappia. The sequence continues at coordinate 47,379 of NZ_JAIVMF010000009.1, forward strand.
CGCCGCCGAAGACACATGCCAGCGGACGCAAGCGTTCGTCAAGCCGAACGCGGCAGCTGCGTCACACTTCGTCGCCGGCAAGCGCGCGCACGAGATCCACGACGCGACGGCGCACCTTGGCATCCTCAATGCGGACGAAGGCCTTGTTCAGGGACAGGCCCTCCGAAGACGACAGGAAGTCGACGACATAGGATGCGGGTTTCGCCTCGCCGAAACCGTTGGCCTCGTCCGGCGTACCCGGCGCATCCTCGAAGAAAAAGGCAACCGGAACCTTGAGAACGGTCGCGATATGCTGCAAGCGGCTGGCGCCGATGCGGTTCGTGCCCTTTTCATATTTCTGAATCTGCTGAAACGTGATCCCGAGGGCCTCGCCCAGCTTCTCCTGGCTCATGCCAAGCATCATCCGCCGCAAGCGGACCCGGCTGCCAACATGCACGTCGATGGGATTCGGTGCTTTCTTGCTGTTCATTTTTGGTCTTCTTTCTGGCTCGTTCGGTTGCTGTGACCGCTTTTCTTTGTTTTTCACTTTTTGTCCGGCAGTGCCATCGGGCCCCGCATTTCGCGTCAGACACCTCCGGCGCCGGGGTCGTCGCCTCGTCATTATTACCAATTACAACCCGTTTGGCGAGGACAACGGGAACGGTTGTTATGATGCAGCGCGAAGGTGGCTGTCGTCAATCATTACGCGCATTCCGCAAGTACCCCGTTACAAAAAGGACGCCAAAACTTACCAAAAAGAGCGTAACCGGCGCGAAAGTACCCAGACGGGCATAGAGCGGTGGCAGGATCGCGGCGGGAAGACGGGTGTCGATTACGACCGCGGCCGCAAGGTCGCTGCGGGCAAGCGTGCGGCCGTAGGGATCGACCACGCCCGAGATCCCGGTGTTGGCCGCGCGCACCAGCGGCAGTCCCTGCTCGATCGCCCGCATCCGTGCTTGCGCGAAGTGCTGCCGGGGTCCGGGCGTATCTCCGAACCATGCGTCGTTGGTGACGTTGAGGATCCACCCGGGGCGGGCGTCACGGGTCGTGGCGGCGCCTGGAAAGATCGCCTCGTAGCAGATCAGCGGCAGGAACGCGGGCCCGGAGAGCGGCTCAAGCGTGCGGTGGCGGAAGCCGGCGCGAAACACGCCGGGCAGGGTCACGAGCTTTGTCAGGCCGATGCGCTCCAGCAGCGGCTTGAACGGCAGATACTCTCCGAAGGGGACAAGGCGCACCTTGTCGTAGGCGTCCCGCACCGCCCCGTCGCCATCGATCACATAGACAGAGTTATAGAAGACCCGCTCCGCGCCTTCTGCATCGGCGCGCACCGCGCCGGTGACCAGCGTGTCGGCGGGGCCGAGCAGCGCGGCAATCGCCGACAGCGCCTCCGGCGCATCCGTGAGCAGGAAGGGAACGGCCGATTCCGGCCAGATCACGATCCGCGGCAGATTGTCGCTGGTCGCCTCTGCGTCGCTCGCCGCGGACGGGTCGTTGCCCGTCCAGGGGCGTTTGCTCATTTCCAGATAGGAGGCAAAGACGCGCGAGCGGTTCTCCGGCTTCCATTTGTCCTCCTGCGCGATGGAGGGCTGCACGACCCTGAGCGCGACGGCTTCAAACTTCGCATCGCCGGCCAGCGACAGCCGCGCGATGCCGAAGACCGCAAGCCCGGCGAAGAGTACGACGGACATCACCGTCAGGCGGCGGCCTCCGGCGGTCTGGTCGACAAAGCCGGCCAGTCCGCAAAAGATCAGCGCGACCAGAAGCCCCAGACCGTAGATGCCGACCAGCGCGGCCGCCTGGGACAGTTCGGGGAGGGCGGCGAAGGCATAGGCCCAGGTGTTCCAGGGAAACCCCGTCAGCACATGCCCGCGCACAGCATCGGCGCCGGCAAGACCGAGGGCGAGAAAGCCGGCGCGCTGCCAGCGATCGCTCCAGAACACTCCCGCCACCCCGACGCCCAAGGCGGTGAAAAGGGCAAGCCCGGCCGGCAGCAGCAGCACGGCGAAGGGGATCATCCAGGCGTAGACGTCCGCTTCCACCAGAAAGGCGCGCCCGATCCACCAAAGCCCGGCGAGAAAGAAGCCGAAGCCGAAGAGCCAGCCGGGCAGGACGGCGGCGCGGAAGCGCGCAACCGCGCCCCGGCCTTCGCCGATCGCGCCGTCCAGCAACCACACAAGGCCAGGAAAGCTGATCGCAAGGACGGGAAACACGCCGAAGGGCGGCATGGCGAGTGCGGCAAGCGCACCGCAACCGGTGGCCAGAAGCAAACGACGCCAGCCGAATGCGAGAAGAAAAACTTGCGCTAAGCGCAGCACCGCAACCGCTCCTGCCTGACCGCGCGGCGCAGCCTGCGCCCCGGCGCCGGATTTTCCGGCGAATCACACGGATTTCGTTTGACGATCCGCGCAGGCGAGCGCGCGGTCAAGGGCGCGCCCGCGCGGCGCCCGGCCGTGCAGGTCGTCCCATCGTCTATCGGATCGGGTGGGGTCGGCGCATCACGCCGCGGTGTCGGGACGGCGCATCCGGCGCCGGGCCTCCACGAGGCGTGCGTCGGGCCGTTTCGTGCGGATGCGCAGGCGCTTGATCCGTCGCGGATCGGCGTCGAGAACCTCGAACTCCAGACGCGGGAGATCGCGGGAGGTGATCAGCTCGCCGCGCACCGGCACGCGGCCGACCAGTGTGAACACCAGCCCGCCCAGCGTATCGATTTCCTCGCCGAGGTCGCCCAGCTCGAAATCGGCGCCGATCGCCTCTTCCATCTCCTCGACCGGAACGCGCGGATCGGCGACCCAGACGCCTTCGGCGACCTTCTCGATCATCGCGTCCTCGTCCTCGTCGTGCTCGTCCTCGATGTCTCCGACGACGGTTTCGACGACGTCTTCCAGCGACACGAGGCCGTCGGTGCCGCCATATTCGTCGATCACCAGCGCCATCTGCACGCGATCCGCCTGCATCTTGGCCATCAGGTCGGTCGCCGGCATCGACGGCGGCACGAAGAGAACCGGGCGAATGAGCCCGGTGTCGCTCAACGGCAGGGAGAGATCCACCGACGACAGGTCGAAGCCGACCGAGCGGTTCGACCGGCCGTCCGTCGCCTCCGCGTCGCCCGACGGCGTGTCCGCCACCACGGGATCGCCGGAATCCTGCGCGTCGTTTTCGCCGCCGGTTGCGTCGGCGGTCTTTGCCGGCGGCGCGGCTTGCGCAGTGGTTTGCCCGGCCGCAGCCGCGGCCGCATCCGCGGCATCGCAGGCCCGGCTGTCCGCCGCCTCGGTGGCGCGGGCGGCGAAATAGGCCATCAGGTCCTTGATGTGCACCATGCCGCGCGGGTCATCCAGACCGTCATGGTAGACGGGCATGCGGGAATGGCCGGATTCACGGAAGATTTCCATCAGCCGCGCCAGCGGAACGCTGTCCTCGACGGAATCGATATCGGCCCGCGGGATCATCACGTCATCGACCCTGACCTCGCGCAGGCGCAGGATGTTCGACAGGAGGATGCGTTCCTCGGGGGTGAAATTGGTTCCGGAATCGGCTTCGCGGGCAAGCTCATCCTGAAGGTTCTGCCGGAGCGACACGGACCCGTTGGTCCTGAGCGCGGCAAGCCGCTTCAGTTGCTCGGCAGCCCAGGCGAACGGCGACCACCGTTGCTCGGCGGTGTCATCGCTCCGTTTGGAGCTGGCTTCGTCTCCGGACGGCGCCGGCTTGTCGGTACTTCGGGCCTCTGCATCATTCATGTGGTTTATGCGCCCCGATCAACGGGACGTCTCGCTCTCCATATCGGCGGGTATCGCCAGGTCATCCCCATAGGGGTCGGCAATTCCCAGTTCGGCCAGTATCTGCCGTTCCAGGGTTTCCATCTCCGCAGCTTCGCGATCATCGATGTGATCATAGCCGAAAAGATGAAGAAATCCGTGCGTCACAAGATGGGTAAGGTGATCGCAAAAGGGAATACCCATCTCGTCGGCTTCGCGCGCCACCGTCTCGCGCGCAAGCGCCAGATCGCCCAGCAGCGGCCCGAAGGGCGGCTCGTCCTCGTCGCCGCCCGGGAAGGACAGGACATTGGTCGGCGTGTCCTTTCCGCGCCACTCCCGGTTCAGCACCCGCACCCGGGCATCGTCGCTCAAAAGCACGGACAATTCCGAGCCCGGCACCAGCTCGAGCCGCGCCATCCGGCAGGTGGTGGAGACCACGCGCGCGACAAGCGCCTCCAGATCGTCCCCGTTTCCCCATCCGTCAGCCTCGACGGCGAGATCGATCGACGGCACGGCGGCATCGCTCATTTGCGCGGCCCCGGCGCGGATTTCGCCGCTTCCTCGGCCGCAAGCGAGGCTTCCCGGCCGGCCGCGTCATAGGCCCGCACGATGCGGGCGACCAGTTCGTGACGCACCACGTCGACCTCGGTGAAATCGACGCGGGCCACGCCCTCGATGCCGGTCAGCAGCGACAGCGCGTCGCGCAGGCCTGACTTCTGGCCCGGCGGAAGGTCGACCTGGGTCGGATCGCCGGTCACGATCATGCGCGAATTCTCGCCGAGCCGGGTGAGGAACATCTTCATCTGCATGGCGGTCGTATTCTGCGATTCATCCAGGATGACAATCGCATTCGACAGCGTGCGGCCGCGCATGAAGGCCAGCGGCGCAACCTCTATCATGCCGGACTGAAGCCCGCGATCGACCTTTTCCGCCGGCATCATCTCGAAGAGCGCGTCATAAAGCGGGCGCAGATAGGGGTCGACCTTCTCCTTCATGTCGCCGGGCAGGAAGCCGAGACGCTCGCCCGCCTCCACCGCCGGACGGGAGAGGATCAGCCGGGCCACGTCGCCGCGCTCCAGAAGTGCTGCCGCATAGGCGACCGCCAGGAAGGTCTTGCCGGTGCCGGCGGGGCCGACGCCGAAGATCAGGTCCGCCCGGTCCATCGCCCGGATATAGGCATCCTGCGCCGGCGTGCGCGCCAGCACGGTCTTGCGGCGGGTGGAAATCTGCGCGAACGACAGATGCGAGCGCGGCTCGATGGTCGGAAGGTCCAGTTGCGCCTCCTCGGCAATGGCCATGCGCAACGCGCCATCCACGTCGCCCGGATGCAGCTCCTGCCCCTGCTGAAGCCGGGCATAGAGTGCCTCGAGCGCGCGCCGCGCCTGCTCGCAGGCCGCGTGGCGGCCCTTGATGATCACCTGATTGCCGCGCGCGACGGCATCGACGCCCAGACGCTGTTCGATGAGGGCAAGATTCTGGTCGAACTGGCCGAACAGGTCGCCGACAAGGCGATTGTCGTCGAAGGCGAGCACGACATGCGTCATGTCCGAGGCGGAGACCGCAGCGCGGCTGCTGCCCCGGCTCTGGGTCCGGCTCTCGCCGGTCAAACGGCTACTCCTGGCATTCTGCCTCCTGGTGGCCTTGCGCGGACTGTCCCTGTCGGGTCATGCGACCTGAACATCCTGCCCGTTCACCGGGCGCGCGAACAGGGAATTTGTGCCCGTGTCCGTGATTTCCACCGCAACGATCTCGCCGATGCGCGTTTCCGGCAGATCGAGCTGCACCGGTTGCAGCCAGGGCGAGCGCCCCGTCAGCTGTCCGGGATTGCGGCCGCGCTTCTCCAGCAGCACGTCGCAGCTGCGACCGACCATCGCCAGGTTGAACGCACGCTGCTGGTCCGCGATCAGCGCCTGAAGCTCGGCAAGCCTTTCGCCCATCACGGCGTCGGGCACCTGTTCGTCCAGCGAGGCTCCCGGCGTGCCGGGGCGCGGGCTGTATTTGAACGAGAACGCCGAGGCGTAGCCGACCCGCTCGACCAGATCCATCGTGTCGCGGAAATCGGCGTCGCTCTCGCCCGGAAAGCCGACGATGAAATCGCCCGACAGCGCCAGATCGGGCCGCGCCTCGCGGATGCGGTCGATCAGGCGGAAATAATCGTCGCGCGTGTGGCGGCGGTTCATCGCCTTGAGAATGCGGTCGGAGCCGGACTGCACCGGCAGGTGCAGATAGGGCATCAGCTGCGGCAGGTCGCGGTGGGCGGCGATCAGCGCGTCGTCCATGTCGCGCGGGTGGCTCGTCGTGTAGCGCAGCCGGTCGAGACCGGGGATCTCCGCCAGACGGAACAAGAGTTCGCCCAGCCCCCAGCTGCGGCCGTCGCTGCCTGCGCCGTGCCAGGCGTTGACGTTCTGCCCCAGAAGCGTGACTTCGCGCACGCCGCGCGCGGCCAGACGCTCCGCCTCGCCGACGATCTGCTCGACCGGGCGCGACACTTCCGCGCCACGGGTATAGGGCACGACGCAGAAGGTGCAGAACTTGTCGCAGCCTTCCTGAACGGTGAGAAACGCGGAGACCGTGCGCTTGGAAGCCTGCGCAGCGGATGGTTCGGCCAGGTGGCGGAACTTGTCCTCGATCTCGAAGTCCGTCTCGACCACGCTTTCGCCGCTGGCGGCGCGCTTCACCAGATCCGGCAGGCGGTGATAGGTCTGCGGCCCGAAGACGAGGTCGACGACGGGGGCGCGGCGGGCGATCTCCTCGCCTTCCGCCTGCGCCACGCAGCCGGCGACGCCGATCATCGTGTCGATGCCGCGCGCGGCGCGCTCCTGCTTCAGCTTGCGCAGCCGGCCGAGCTCGGAATAGACCTTTTCCGCCGCCTTCTCGCGGATGTGGCAGGTGTTGAGGATGATCAGATCCGCCTCGTCGAGCGTCTCGGTCGGCGTAAAGCCGTCCGGCACCAGCGCGTCGGTCATCCGCTCGCTGTCATAGACGTTCATCTGGCAGCCATAGGTCTTGACGAAGACGCGGCGGCCGCCCGGCGCGCCGGATACGGCGGCGTCGGCGGGCGTGTCGGCAGGCTTTGTGACGCTGGTGTGTTCGTCGCTCATCATATCCCCGGGCAGGCCTTTCGGCCGGTGCCGTGTGGTGTGTCGCGGATCTCGGATCAGGGATCCTCGATCATGAAACCGGGCCTGCTTTACCCGTTTTTTGCCGCTTTGAGAATAGCAGCTTCCGCCTCGGAATCCGATTCCACACCCGCGGCCGGCAGCGCACGGCCGGCGCGTGCCTCGGCCGCCATCTCCCGGACGCTGCGCTCGAGCCTGCGCGTCAGCATCTTGCGGTCGTTGCCCGGCGACACGCGCAGCGGCCCGCCCCAGACGACGGTCACGTCCACGGCCCCCTTGCGCACCACATTCATGAAATGCGGGATCATCTCCATGTCGCCATACCAGGCGACATGGGCGCGGAACTGCCGCCCCATCGGCACGCCCTGCAAGTCCGTATAGGCCAGCGCCAGCGGCTGGATCCACACGTCCTCGCCCTCGCCCGCCACCGCATGGCGCGCGGCGCCGATCAGGGCGGAGCGAAACGGCAGCACCTCGTTGCCGCTGTTCGAGGTTCCTTCCGCAAACAGCACCATGGCATCGCCCTCAGCCAGGCGCGCGCCCAGCTCGCTTGCGGTGCGCGCCGTGGCGCTGCGCCGCTCCCGGTCGACGAAGACCGAGCGCTGCAGCTTGGCGAACAGCCCGAACACCGGCCAGGAGGCCACTTCCGACTTGGCGACAAAACTGAGCGGCATGCGGCTGCCGAGCACGGTGATGTCGAGCCAGGAGACATGGTTGGCGGTGATCAGCAGGGGCCGGTCGCGCGCCGCCCGGCCGATCTCCCTGACGCGAATGCCGACGAGCGCGCAGGCCATGCGGTGCCAGACAACCGGCAGCCGGCGCTTCAGCTCGCCGGGGATGCGCAGGGCCACCCATTGCACCGGGATCATCGGCAAGGTGATCGCCGTGAGGGCGGAGAGGACGGCAAAGGCGCGCAGCCTCGACATCGCGTCAGTCCCGTTCGCCGGACCCGGGCGAAGAGCCGAGCGGAATGCCGTAAAGCTCGAGCCGGTGATCGACGAGACGATAGCCGAGGCGCACGGCGATCGCCTCCTGCAGGCGCTCGATTTCCTCGTTGCGGAACTCGATCACGCGACCGCTCTTCAGGTCGATCAGATGGTCGTGATGCTCATCCGGCACGGTCTCGTAGCGCGCCCGCCCGTCGCGGAAGTCGTGGCGCTCGATAATGCCGGCGTCCTCGAAGAGTTTCACCGTGCGATAGACGGTGGAGATCGAGATGCGCGGATCGTTCAGCACGGCGCGACGGTAGAGCTCCTCGACATCGGGATGGTCGCTGGCATCCTCGATCACGCGGGCAATGATCCGGCGCTGTTCGGTCATGCGCATGCCCTTGGCGACGCACACGTCCTCCAACGACTGCGAACTTCCGAGATCGGACATCTCGCCTGCCTCTTTCTGGTCGCCGGTTCCGGCCCGAGGGCCGGCGGACCCGGCCGTGCTCCGGTCGAAGCGACCCGCCTGGAGCGGGCGCCACCATGCCCAGCCGATTACGCCAGATCGACGCGCATGACAAGCGCACCGCCGTCGCCGTCGCTGTCCTGATAATAGCCCTTTCGGGTGCCGACGGTGTGAAAGCCCAGCGACTTGTAGAGCGTGACCGCGGCCGCATTGGCGGCGTCGACCTCCAGGAACAGCGCCTTGATCCTGTCCGCATAGAGCCTGGAGATCGCGGCGCGCATCAATTGCGCGCCGACGCCCCGCCGCCGCTGGCGCGGATCGACGGCAATCGTCAGGATTTCCGCCTCGTCGGCCGCCTCGCGCACGATGACAAAGCCCAGCGCCGCCCGGCTGCCCATCACATTCGCGCGGCGCGCCTGCAGGATGAAGACGCCCGGCTGGCGCGCCAGCGCAACCAGCTCGTCCGCGCCCCAGCCGACGGGAAACGACCGGTCGTGCAGATCGGCAAGGGCGTCGAGATCCTCGCGACGCGCCTCCTCGATCACCGGCGGCGGCGCCCAGAACCACCAGAAGGTCATGCCAAAAGCCTCGCGTCGCGGCGCGCCGGCGCGGCATCGGGCGCACGCAGATAAAGCGGCTCGGGCCGCGACGTCCCGGGATCCGCCAGCGCCCCGAGGCGGGCGACATCCGCGATCGCCGGCCAGCCATGGGCGTGAAGCACGGCCAGGTCGCCGCGTTGCGTGGCCGCGACGATCTTCTCCGCCCCGCTTCCGGCCAGGCACGCCCCTTCGGGCAGCTCATCGCCGAGCGCTGCGGCCGCAACCGCGCGCGCGGCATCGCACGGCGTGCCATCTGAAGAAAATCCCTGGATGTAGACGTCGGCCCCGCGCCCGGCGATGGTTGCCCAGATCGCGGCTCCACTGCGCTCCGGGGCGTTCTCGCGCCGGGCCCGGGCGGCAAGGGCCGCGAGCGTGGAAACGCCAACAGCGGGCACATGCACCACCAGTGCGATCCCGCGGGCCGCGGACAGTCCGACGCGCAAGCCGGTGAAACTGCCCGGTCCGACGGTGACGACGACCCGGTCGAGTTCGCTGAAGGCGATGCTTGCTTCCGCCGTCACCTCGCCGATCATGCCCATCAGCCGTTCGGCGTGGCCACGCCTGAGCACCTCGCTCGCCTCCGTCAGGCGCGCGGAAGCCCCTTCGCCGTCAAGGACGGCGACGGAACAGGCGTCGAGCGCGGTATCGATCGCAAGGAGGCGCATGCAGCGAGTAAACCCATAGAGGCAGGATCCGTCGACCCGACCATTTGCTAGCTGGTCTTTGCCGAAATCGCGAGCCCCGCACGGGCCTAGATCCGGTCCATCAACGAAAAACCGCCCGCCGACGCAAAACGGCCCGGCGCAAGCGCCGGGCCGCCGAAACGCTTTTCAGCGGCACGATTACATCGCGCGCACTTCCTCGACTTCCGGAACGAAGTGACGCAGCAGGTTCTGGATGCCGTGCTTGAGCGTGGCCGTGGAGGACGGGCAGCCGGAGCAGGCGCCGCGCATCGACAGATAGACGACCCCGTCGCGGAACCCGCGGAACGTGATGTCGCCGCCATCCTGGGCAACCGCCGGACGCACGCGCGTCTCGATCAGCTCCTTGATGGTGCCGACGGTCGTCTCGTCGCCCGCCTCGAAGAACTCCTCGGCGCTTTCCTCGGCCATCTCGTCGCGGGTGACAGGCGCGCCGGACATGAAATGCTCCATGATCGCACCCAGCACCGCCGGCTTGATGTGCTGCCATTCGGCATCGCCCTTGGTCACCGAAATGAAGTCATGGCCGAAGAAGATGCCCTCGACGCCCTCGACCTCGAACAGCTTTTCCGCCAGCGGAGATGCGCCCGCATCCTCGGACTTGCGGAAATCCATCGTGCCTTGCGGCAACACGACACGGCCGGGCAGGAACTTGAGTGTCGCCGGATTCGGCGTCGCCTCGGTCTGAATGAACATGATGCTCTTTCCTTTGTCGCTGGTGGCGCCACCCCTGTCCAACCGTATCGAGGTCGAGAGGCAACGCCGCGCGCTCGTCGTCATTTTGCCAGCCATTTGCGACGAGACGACCCGCGCACTGTCTTGAACAGTATAGAGGGCCGCGGCCGCGAATTCCAGATTGGAATTGTTCCAGAGTGGCATTTTCACCGCGTTTTCGTGTCTCGGTCTTGCAGGATATACGCAACGTGACCCGCGAGCGGATCTCAGACGCCCCGCAAGGGTCGCTCAGGCGAGGGCCGCAATCGATTCGTCGTCGAGCGTCGCCGGAACGATGGTGACGGGGATGGGAAAACTCGCCGCGCCCTTGCCGGCGATCGCCGAAACGAGCGGCCCCGGCCCTTCCGAGCCGCTGCCGGCGGCAAGAACGAGGATCGCGATGTCGGCGTCCTCCTCGATCAGGGCGAGGATCTCGTCCGACCGGTTGCCTTCTCGCACGACAAGCTCGGGCTCGGTCCGGGCCACGGACCGCACGCGGTCGGCTGCCTTTTCAAGGCAGTTTTCCGCGTTTTCGCGGGCCTCGGCGCGCATGATATCCTCCACGCCCAACCAGTGCTGGAAATCGCCGGGCGCAATGACATAGAGCAGAGTGGCAATGCCGTTGGTGCGCTCCGCGCGCTTTGCGGCATAGACAATCGCCCGGTCGGCCTCCGACGTCTCGTCGACGACGACGAGAAACTTGCGGCGGTGACCTTCCTCGAAGCTTTTGCGGATCGCTACCATGGGCGCATGCTGCCACCGGCCACGTCATGCGGCAAGCACCATCCTGTCCCACCCGATACGGCGCGACGGCAGCGGCTAGAGAATGAAACGCGACAGGTCGACATTCTTGGCCAGCTCCCCGATGTTTTCGCGCACATAATCCGCATCGATCACCATTGTCGTGTCGCCGGCATCGGGCGCGGTGAAGGACACCTCGTCGAGCACGCGCTCCATCACCGTCTGCAGGCGGCGCGCGCCGATGTTCTCGATCGTGGAGTTGAGATCGACCGCAATGGAGGCGATTTCCTCGATCGCGTCGTCGGTGAACTCCAGCGTCAGCCCTTCCGTTCCCAGAAGCGCGACATACTGCTTGATGAGGCTCGCCTCGGTGTCGGTCAGGATGGCGCGGAAGTCGTCCTTGGTCAGCGCCTTCAGCTCCACGCGGATCGGCAGACGGCCCTGCAGTTCCGGCAAGAGGTCCGAGGGCTTGGAGACATGGAAGGCGCCGGAGGCGATGAAGAGCACATGGTCGGTCTTCACCGGGCCATGCTTCGTCGAGACCACCGTGCCCTCGATCAGCGGCAGCAGGTCGCGCTGAACGCCCTCACGCGACACGTCGCCACCGGTGCGCTCGCTGCGGGCGCAGATCTTGTCGACCTCGTCCAGGAACACGATGCCGGCGTTTTCCACCAGATCGATCGCCTCCTCGATCACCTTTTCCTCGTCTAGCAGATTGTCCGCCTCCTGCTCCAGCAGGATGTCGTAGCTTTCGCTCACCTTGACCCGGCGGGTCTTGGTGGCTCCGCCCAGCGCCTTGCCCAGCATGTCGGAGAGGTTCATCACGCCGATGCTGCCGCCGGGCATTCCGGGCATGTCGAAGCCGGGCATCTGCGGCTGGGCGCGCACCTCGATGTCGATTTCCTTGTCATCCAGCTCGCCGGCGCGGAGCTTCTTGCGGAAGCTGTCCTTGGTCGTCGGGCTGGCATTCTTGCCGACCAGCGCCTCGACCACGCGCTCCTCGGCCTGCAGATGCGCCTTGGCCTCGACGGACTTGCGCTTGGCCGTGCGCACCAGCGCAATGCCGGCCTCCACCAGATCGCGCACGATCTGCTCGACGTCGCGCCCGACATAGCCGACCTCGGTGAACTTGGTCGCTTCCACCTTGACGAAGGGCGCATTGGCAAGCCGCGCGAGCCGCCTGGAAATCTCGGTCTTGCCGACGCCGGTGGGGCCGATCATCAGGATGTTCTTCGGCATCACCTCCTCGCGCAGCCCTTCCTCGAGCTGCTGACGGCGCCAGCGGTTCCTGAGCGCGATGGCAACGGCGCGCTTGGCATCCTTCTGGCCGATGATGTGCCGGTCCAGTTCGGAAACGATCTCGCGGGGAGAAAGCGTGGTCATGACGGGATCTCTCGTTGAAGGAAGGTCAATCGACGGCGGGCAGATAGCGCAAGGCCGTCATCGAACGGAACGGGATCGCGACCACGCGGCGCACGCGGCGCCAGCCCGAGCCCAGGAGCAGGATGAAGCAGCCGAGCACAACGAGCGTTGCCGCCAGCGTAACCTCGCCCGAGGGGTCGACCGACCCCAGCAACTGGGCGATGGCGACGCCGAAATAGCCGAGGCCGGAGACGAGCATCGCCCTGCGGTCCACCAGAACGGCGACGAGCGCGAGCACGACGAACAGCCCGATCACCGCAAGCGCGTCGCCCGCGCCCTGCGGGTTCGCATCGGCGGTCGCCAGCATCAAGATGGAATGCACCAGCAGGGGCGCGGCGAGAAGATGCAGCCAGAAGGCCTTGTCGCTTGCGGTGGTGACGCGCATAACGTCGCGGCTGTCGAACCACATGGCGGCGATGAAGGTCGCCCCACCGGCTGCCAGCGTGAACCAGGCGAGATGCGCCTCCAGGAAGCCCGGCACTGCCGTTTCCAGCAGGACCGCGACAAGAAACAGAAGGCTGCCGGCAATGCCCGCCGCGCCGACCGGAACGCCGAACCGCCAGTGATGCAGACCGGCACCGCAGACACCGATCAGGGCCGGCAGGATCGCCGAGCCGGCGTTGGTCGCCAACAGCTCCTGCGACCCCGAAAACAGCGGACCGGAGGCCATCGCCAGGAGGCCCGCGAGGAGGAACACGGGCGCAAACACCACCGCCAGCAGGAAGGAGGGCAACGCGAGGCGCATCCGCCGCGCGAAGATCTCCGACAGCATCCAGATGACAGCGGCCAACAGCCCGGCGACGACGGCATCCGGCAGGAAGGCGCCCAAACCGTAGGCGGCCCCGACCAGCAACATGACGATGCCGATGGACAGGAAAACGTCATGGAAGCCGCGTGCGAAACGGACTTCCTCCGCATCCGCGACGGAAACCCCGGTGCGCGCCTCCTCCTCCGAGCGCCACAGCTCCTGCATGCGCTGCACCTGATCGGGGGAGACGATGCCGGCCGCCTCCGCGCGCCGCAGCCGGGCCGTCATCTCGTCTGCGGTCCAGGCCTCGCCCGCCAGGGTGGTCACGCGGTGCTCTCCAGCGATTCGATCGTCACATTCTCGTTGGTGTAGACGCAGATCTCGGCGGCGACCTTCATCGCCTTGCGGGCGATTTCTTCCGCGCCCAGGTCGCTGTCGGCGAGCGCACGGGCGGCGGCCAGCGCGTAGTTGCCGCCAGATCCGATCCCCATGATGCCGCCCTCCGGTTCCAGCACGTCGCCGGTTCCGGTCAGCACCAGCGAAATGGAACTGTCGGCGACCAGCATCATCGCCTCGAGCCGGCGCAGGTAGCGGTCGGTGCGCCAGTCCTTGGCAAGCTCGACGCAGGCGCGCATCAGCTGCCCGGGATATTGCTCGAGCTTGGCCTCGAGCCGCTCGAACAGCGTGAAGGCATCCGCCGTCGCGCCGGCGAAGCCCGCGATCACCTCGCCCTTGGCAAGCGGGCGCACCTTGCGCGCGGTGCCCTTGATGACCGTGGGGCCGAGCGAGACCTGGCCGTCGCCGGCGATCACGACGCGTCCGCCCTTGCGCACGCTCACGATCGTCGTTCCGTGCCAGCCCGTGGGATCGTCCTGCGAGTGCATCATTCACCTTTCCAGCCTGTCCTGCCTTGCCGGGACGGATCACCGGCAAGACCGTTTCCGCCTATGTAAGCCCAGCGCGCGCGTTTGCAAACCGGCCCGCCCTGCCGGCCGGCCTGCAACCGCTCCCGAAGAGATATTTCACTGTTTTCGCGAATAGAGGGAAATCACCAGCCCAGAGGCAAGAATGCAGAAAATGCCGATTACATCGACGCTTCCGGGAATTTCCGAAAAGGCGAAGTATCCGATGAAGAAGGCGCTGATCAGTTCCAGATAGGCCAGCGGGGAGATCACCGAGGCCTCCGCGTGGCGGAAAGCGGCAATCACCATGAAATGGCAGGCAGTGGAGACAAGACCCATCGCCGCAACCAGCAGCAACTCGGATGCGGAGAACCAGGACCACGTGGCAATGGCAAAGGGTGTGAGCAGAAGCGTCCCGACACAGACCTGGAAATAGAGCGCGACCATAGGCGGGGCGGTGGTCGCCGCCGCCCGCGTCGCGATCAGATAGCCGCCGAAGAGCAACCCGCTGATCACCGCCAGCAGGGAGCCAAACTCGACCTCGACCCCCGGCTTGATGATCAGCAACGCGCCGATCACTCCGAGACCGCCGCCGATCAGACGGTTCGGCGTCAGGCGTTCGCGGAGAAAGATCACCGAAAGCACCGATGCGATGATCGGCCCGACGAAATAGCCGCCGAGGCCGGTGGCAAGCGGAATCTCAACGATTGCAAAGAGGAATGTCGTCATTGCGCCGACGATGAACACGGTGCGAACCGTGTTGGCGAGTGCCCCCTTGCCCAGATCGCGCAGGTTTCCGCCCTGGCCGAAAAACAGCACGGAGACGATCAGCGCTGAGCCGAAATAGCGCGACCAGGCCACCAGGAACGGCGAGTGCTCGGCGCTCAGGTGTTTGGCAATCCCGTCGACAAAGGGAACGGCGAGCGATGCGGCGGCCATCAGGCCAATGCCGACAAGGGGAGTTGCAGGCCTCATTCAGGTCTCCGGAACGGAATAATCTAAAGGTGAAAAAAATGAAATCACACGCCCTGATGCGCATTGCCGGACCCTAGCGGGCCAGGACTGAGCCGTCCAGATCGATCGGCGCCTTTGGCCGGCGGCACGGCCGGGACTGGCAGCTTCAAGCGGCCGGAGCCAGCCTCCCGGGCGCCCCGTGCTGCGGCGCGGAAAATTCAGGCGATCCGCATTGACAATCTTCGGTTTTAAAATATGCTTACCTACAACCAATTAATATTATCATCATTAATAATAATACGTTTTTTGACTTCGAGACACTCTAACAAGTGACACCCAGGACGCCGAGGTTTGTCTTTTGCAAATGGACGCTCAATCGACCAGGACGCCGGCGGGCCGTGTGCTCGACGCGCGTCCCGTTACCCCGCCGCCACTCGGCCCGTCACGGAAGATAGATGTGGATCTGGCGCGGGCAAGGACGCCCGGCCTTGCCAACATCACCCATCTCAACAACGCCGGCGCCGCCCTGATGTCGGAGCGGGTGCTGAACACCGCGATCGAGCACCTGCGGCTTGAAGCGGTCGTCGGCGGCTATGAGGCGGCCGACCGGGCGCAGGCGCGCATGTTCGCCGTCTATCGCTCCACCGCCGCCCTTCTCGGCTGCGCGCCGGACGAAATCGCGATCATGGAAAACGCCTCGCGGGCCTGGGCGCTGTTCTTTGCCAGTCTCGACCTGGCACCCGGCGATGTCGTGGTGACGACCGAGGGGGAATATGCAAGCAACTTCATGTCGATGCTTCAGGCCCGGCGGCGCTGTGGCATCGAGATCGAGGTCATCGCGCCGGGCCCGGACGGCACGGCGGACGCCGACGCGCTGCGCAAGCTGATCGACCGTCACGGCCGGCGCATCCGGCTGGTGTCGCTCACCCATGTCGCGACCAACAACGGCGCGATCTCTCCGGTCGAGACCTTGTCGCGGATCGTGCGCGAGGCGCGCGGCTCCGGCGCGCTCGCCCCCAATGCGCTGGTTGCGGTGGATGCCTGCCAGACGGTCGGGCAAATGGACGTCAACGTCGATGCGCTCGGCTGCGACATGCTGACGGCGACGAGCCGCAAGTTCCTGCGCGGCCCGCGCGGGGTCGGCATTCTCTATGTGCGACGCGCGCAACCGGGCCTGGCAGCGGCAGTGGAGCCGCGGATTCTCGACATGCGCAGCGGCTTCTGGAGCGGCAGCGACGAATACCGCATCTATGCCGAGGCCGAACGGTTCGAGACCTGGGACAAATGCGTTGCCTCGAAGCTTGCCTTCGGCGCGGCCGTCGACGAGGCCCTGGACTGGGGGCTCGATGCCATCGAGGCGTCGATCGGCGCGCTGTCGGCGGTGCTGCGCGAGATGCTCGCCGACCTGCCGGGCGTGCGCCTGTGCGACACCGGTTCGCGGCAATGCGGGACCGTGACCTTCGACCTCGACCGGGGCTCGCCCTATGCGCTGGTCTCTCATCTGCGCGAACGGACCATCAACATCGGCGTCTCGGATCGCGACCTGGTGCGCCTCGACATGGACCGCCGCAACCTGGAAGCCGTCGCCCGCTGTTCCGTCCACTATTACAACACGGTGGAGGATCTGGAGCGGTTCATCGCGGCGACCGACCACTACGTGAGGTCCGCATGACGGCGCGCCGCACGCCGGCGTCGCCGCTGCCGCCGACGGTGTTTCAGGCCGCGGCGGGCGACGACACGCTTCTCGACCTGCATTGCCTGGCCTTCGCTGGCGGCAGCGTGCAGAGCTTCCGCCCTTGGGGCGCCGCCCTTCCAGCGGCCATCGCGCTCACGGGGCTGGAACTGCCCGGGCGCGGCCTGCGCGCGGACGATCCGCCGGCGAAGGGGTTGTCGTGCCTGCTCGACGAACTCGTCGACCGCATCGCATCGCGGCCGCCCCGGCCAATGGCGCTCTTCGGCCACAGCATGGGCGCGCTCATCGCCTTCGAACTGGCGCGGCGCCTGACGCGCGAGGGCGGGGTCGGGCCGGTCGCGCTCTTCGTCTGCGGTCACGCCGCGCCGCATCTGGCGGCAAAGCGGCACAATGGCCTGCATGCCCTCGACGATACGGCGCTGGTGCGCCAGTTGCGCGCCTGGGGCGGAACCCCGCCGGACCTGCTCGACGACTCGGCCCTGCTGCAGCGGATCCTGCCGCCGCTCCGGGCGGATCTCGAACTCTGCGAGACCTACGCGCTTGAGGACGGCGCCCCGCTCGACATCCCGATCTTTGCCTATGCGGGCGAGACCGACGAGACCGAACCCGTCGAGGCGGTGCGGGCATGGAGCGCGCACACGCGCGCGGCGTTCCGCTTTACCGCCTTTCCCGGCGGGCATTTCTTTTTCCTCGAATCCGCCCGCGACGCCTTCCTGCAGCGGCTCGCCAGCGACCTTCGCCTGGTGTGCAGCACGCTGCTCGCCGAGCGGGCCGCCCCGCACGAGCGTTCCGGCGCAGCGCCGGCACGGGCGCTTGCAGCCGGCGTCGCCTGAAGCCGGGCGCAAGCGCATCCCAACCGGAGGACGATCCGATGGACCACCATGAGAGCCTGCAACGCGACACGACCCGGCCCCGCCCGCTGCATGCGCATGTCCAGGACCATGTGCGGATCGCTCCCGATGCCCCGGCGATCCGTGACGGTGCGCTTTCCCTGAGCTACCGCGAGCTCGACGCCTGGGCCAATGCGACCGCCACCGCGCTTGTCGATCTCGGCGTGCGGCCCGGCGACCGGGTGGCGCTGGTGCTGGAACGCTCCGCCGTCGCTGTCTGCGCCATGCTGGCGGCAATGAAGGCCGGCGCGGTCTATGTGCCGGTCGACCTCGCCTATCCGGCCGAGCGCATCCGCTTCATGCTGGACGACAGCCAGTGCGCCGCGATCCTCACCGACGGCAGCCGCCCCCTCGACGTCGCGGGCCTGCCGGTGCTGAGCCTTTCGCCCGCCGACGCGGCCTCCACACCGGCGGCATCCGCTCCAGAGCGGACGATTGGCGCGGATGATCCCGTCTACATGATCTACACCTCCGGCTCGACCGGCCGGCCGAAGGGGGTTCCGATCCTGCATCGTGGCGTGCACGGGCTGCTTTTCGGCAATGACTATTACGCGGCCGGGCCGGGCGACCGCTTCCTGCAGACCGCGCCGATTGCCTTTGACGCCTCGGTCTTCGACATCTGGGGCGCGCTCGCGAACGGCGCGGAGCTCGTCTTCTACCGCGAGCGCATCCCGACGGCCGCGACGCTCGGCGCGGCGATCGCCGATCACCGCATCACCACGCTGTGGCTGACCCCGTCGGTGTTCAACGGCATCGCCGCCGAGAACCCCCGCATTTTCGCCGGCGTCCGCCAGCTGGTGCTGGGCGGGGAACCGCTGTCGCCGCACCATGTGCGTCTGCTCTATGACGCGGTTGCCGACATCACGGTGATCAACGGCTACGGCCCGACCGAAAACAGCGACTTCACCTGCTGCTACCGTGTGCCGCGCGATCTCGCAGCGGACGCGCTGCGCATTCCCGTCGGCCACCCGATCGGCGGCGACGAGCTCTTCATCCTCGATGACGACGGTCGGCCCGTTGCCGATGGCGAGACCGGCGTGCTGCATATCGCCGGCACGCGCCTTACCCCCGGCTATCACAACCGCCCGGAGCTGACCGGGGCGGCGTTTCGCCCGCATCCGCATGATCCCGCGCGGCAGGTCTATGCGACCGGCGACCTGGCGCGACGCACGGAGCAGGGCCTTTATGATGTCCTCGGCCGCCGCGACGACCAGGTGAAGGTGCGCGGCCACCGCGTCGAGCTGCCGGAAATCAATGCCGCGCTGGAGCGCCACCCGATGGTGCGGCAGGCGGCCGCGGCGCTCAAACCGCTGCCGTCCGGCGAGAACGGATTGTGCGCCTATCTCGTCGCCGAGGAGGGATCCACCCCCACCACGGCGGAGCTGCGGCGGTTTCTGGCGCAAAGCCTGCCGGACTACATGATCCCGTCGCTGTTTGTGGCGCTTCCCGCCCTGCCGCTGACCCCCAACGGCAAGCTGGACCGCGCCGCCCTGCCGGACCTCGATACGGCCGCCCGCCTGCCCGCCGGCGGCACGCGCGATGCGCCCCGCCCCGGCATGGAGGCGCGGATTGCGCGGATCTGGTGCGATTGCCTCGGCCTTACAGAGTGCAGCCGGGAGCAGACATTCTTCGAGCTCGGCGGCACGTCGCTGCTGCTCGCCAGGGTGCAAACGGCGCTGGAAAGCGAGCTTGAGACGAAGATCCCGGTCACCGCCCTCTTCGACCACCCGCGCCTGATGGATCTCGCCACGCATCTTCAAAGCCGGCTAAGCGATGGAACGACTCCGGGGAGCCGCGCGGATGCAGGCGCAGGCGGGGATACGACTTTGCGCCGGCGCGTTGACCGCCGCCTGCGCGCCCGCACCCGTCCCGTCCGCCTGCCGGAGAGCCGCCGTGACACATGATGCAACCGCCGGCGGCTGGCCGGAAACCTCCGTCGCCATTGTCGGCATGGCCTGCCGCTTTCCCGGTGCCGACGACCTTGCGTCCTTCTGGGAGATGCTCTGCGTGGGGCGCGACGCGCTGCACCGCGATCCGGCGCGGGCGGAACCCGGCTACCAGCCGGTGCGGGGCCTCGTCAGCGAGCCGGAAGGGTTCGACGCCGCCTTCTTCGGCATTCCCACGCGCGAAGCCTGCTATCTCAATCCGCAGCACCGGCTGTTCCTGGAAACCAGCCATGCGGCGCTGGAGAACGCGGGCTGCGACCCGGCACGCTTCGACGGCGCGATCTCCGTCTATGCCTCCTGCAGCCAGAACCGCTATCACGAACAGCTGTTACGGATCGTCCGCTCGCCGGCGGAACGCAGCCTCGCCTACAGTTCCAACTACGCGGAATATGCGCCGAGCCGGGTGTCCTACCGCCTTGACCTGCGCGGCGAGAGCATGGCGGTTCAAACGGCGTGCTCCTCCTCGCTCGTCGGCATTCACATGGCGTGCCAGAGCCTTCTGTCCGGCAGCAGCGACATGGCGCTTGCCGGCGGGGTGAACGTCGCGACGGCGGAAGAATTCGGCTACCGCACCCAGCAGGGACTGCATTTCTCGCTGTCCGGTCATTGCCGCCCCTTCGACGCCCGCGCCGACGGCATGGTCTCCAGCGACGGGGTCGGCGTGGTCGCGTTGAAGCGGCTGGACGACGCGCTGGCCGACGGCGACCACATCTGGGCGGTGATCCGCGGCTCCGCGATCAACAACGACGGCGCGTCGAAGATGAGCTACACCGCGCCCGGCATCGACGGACAGGCCGAGGCCATCGCGCTGGCGCAGGAGCTCGCCGACGTCCATCCCGAGACCCTGTCCTATATCGAGGCGCATGGCACCGGCACGCTTCTCGGCGACCCGATCGAGGTCGAGGCGCTGACCCGCGCC
Organism: Stappia stellulata; assembly: GCF_020176715.1. Lineage (GTDB taxonomy): Bacteria > Pseudomonadota > Alphaproteobacteria > Rhizobiales > Stappiaceae > Stappia. The sequence goes on from NZ_JAIVMF010000009.1 coordinate 67,856, forward strand.
TTTCGGCTGAAGACGCAGGCGACCGGGATCGCGGCACTCGGCTCCCTGAAGGCCAACATCGGCCACACGGTGCATGCCGCCGGCGTCGCCAGCACCATCAAGCTTGCGCTGATGATGCACCACCGCAAGATCCCGCCCGCCCCCGGGTTCGAAACGCCCAATCCGGCCATCGACTTCGCCAACACCCCCTTTCGCATTGCAACTGCGCTTGAAGACTGGAAGAGCCCCGGCGCTCCCCGCCGTGGCGGCGTCAGCGCACTCGGCTTCGGCGGCACCAACGCCCATGCCATCCTGGAGGAAGCGCCGCGACGGCCCGAGCGACCGCCGGCGAGCGCCCCCGCCGTCCTGCCGGTCTCCGCCAAGACCGCGACCGCGCTGAAACGGATGGTCGAGGCCCTGGGGTCGGCCTTCGCCGCCGATCCCGCGCTCGACATGCGCGACGCCTCGCGCACGCTGCGCGAGGGCCGCGGCACCCATTCCCATCGCGCGGCCGTCGTTGCAGCCGATGCCGCGGAGGCGGCCCGGCGCCTCGCGGCGCTTGCCGGGGCGCAAACGCCCTCCGGCTCCTGGGTCCCGCCGCTGTTCGTGTTTTCCGGCCGCACCGGCGAGGAGACGCCGGAAGAGCTTTCCCTGTCCGGCGCGTTTCCGGCGTTTCGCGACGCCTGCGCCGAAGCCCGCGCCGCCCTGCCCGCGCGGATCGCCCCGGAACCGGCCGATGCCTTCGTGCTCGCCCATGCGCTTGTCAGCCTGTGGCGCGATCTTGGGGTTCTTCCCGGCGCCTGTGTCGGCACCGGGCCGGGACGGCTGTTCGCCCGCCACCTGTTCGCGGCCAGCGTGGAAGGCGGCGCCAGTCGCGCCGCTCGCCTTGCCCGGGCGGCGGCGGAGCTGGCGGAAGAGCCCCCCTTTGCCACGACCTGGTCGGCTGTCGTCGCCGACCCCGCAGATAAAGCGCCTGCGGCCGGGGGCGAGGTCCTGGACCCGCTGGGTGCTGCGCTGTGCCTTGCAACGGGCGAAACCGGCGGCATCGCGAAAATCTCCCCGCGTCCGGCAGCAGCCGGCGCGGAAGCCAAGCCCGAGCGCGCGCAGCACCGCCCCCCGGTCACGAGTTTCGCCGCGCAGTGTCTGTCGCAGGGCCGACCGGTGATCGAGATCGGGCCAGACGGGTTCCTTTCCGACCTCCTGCGCATCGAGGCCACCCCGGCGACCCTGCCGCTGATCGTCTCCAGCCTTCCGACCGCAGGACCGCGCCCGGCCCATCGACCGGACGCAGTGTCCCATCTGCTCACCGCGGCCTCACGCCTTTGGCAGGCGGGCGCGCCGGTTCGCCTCGATGCGTTTCCGCAGGCGTCGGACGCCCGGCTGGTGCCGCTTCCCGGCTATGCCTATGAGCGCAAGACCTACGGGCTTGCCGATCTTGCCTCCGGTCGCGGATCTAAGCCGGTCGCGTCCGCGTCTCCCGCAGCTTCCGTCGAGGCGCGGACGAGACCCCGCAAGCAGGCCGACATCGCCGACTGGTTTCACCAGCGCCGCTGGCGCGCGACCCGCCTGCCGGCGCCCCATGACGCGGCTCGTCCGGACGAAGACACCACGTCACCGGCGCGGATCGTCTTCCTCCGCGACCCGCAATGGCAACAGGCGCTCACTGCCGCCCTGCGCCAGACGGGCGCGGGCCGCGTGATCGAGGTCCGACCCGGCACCGGCTATGAACGCCACGGAGAGGACCGCTTCACCATCGATCCCTCGGATACCGCCTCCCACAAGCTGCTCTTCGACGCGCTGGAGCGCGACGGGGTGGCGTGGCGCGACCTGCTCTATCTGTGGTGCGACACTGCTACTCCCGACGCGAACCTTTCAGCCAGCGTGCTCTGGCCGCTGGCGCTTGCAAGAGCGCTCGGCGGGCGACGGGACAAAAGCCGCCTGTGGTTCGTCACCTGCGGCGCGCAGCATCTGCCGGGCGACACGACCATCGCGGCCGAGGCCGCGCCGCTTGCCGCGTTGGCGCGGGTGATCGCGCAGGAGCACCGCACGCTCGACGCCCGCGCGCTCGACCTGCCCCTATCCCTCGATGAAACGCCGGATACGGGCGCGCGCGCCATCGGCTGGATCCTCGATGAGCTTCACGATCCCGGTGACGAGCGCGAGATCGCCTGGCGCGGCCGGGCGCGCTTCGTGCCGGAACTGGTGCCGGCAAGGCCAACAGACGCGGACGCCTCCGCCGCGACCGGCGCGCGCCTGTGGGGCGGCGGCGGTGCGCATGTGATCTTCGGGGGAACCGGCCATGTCGGGCTGGCGCTTGCCGGCGAGATCGCCCGGTCCGCACCCGATGCGCGGCTTTATCTCGCCTCGCGCTCGGGCAGGGTCCGCGACGCCGGGGCAGAGGCGCTGTCGGCGCTCTTGAACAGCGGCGCGCATGTCTCGCTGCACGCCGTCGATCTCGCCGATGGCGGCGCGGTGGCGGAACTGTTTCGCAAGGCGCAGGCGGAGAGCGGCGCCATCGCTACGGTGATCCATGCCGCCGGCGTGGTCGACACCGATCACCTGAAGTTCATCCGCGACACGCCGCCGGCCCTTGCCGCCGACCTCCTGGTTCCGCATGTCGCGGGCATGCGCGCGCTCGCCGATGCGGTGGCAGAAACGCCGGTCGGCAAGGTGCTTCTGTGTTCCAGCCTGTCGTGTTTCGTCGGCGGGTTGAGCTACGGCGCGCATGCCGCCGGCCATCGCCACATGGATGCCGTGGCGCTGCGCGAGAGGCTTGCGGGCCGTTCGAAAGCCGCGTGGATTGTCGTCAACTACGACACATGGCACGTGCCGTCGCGCGAGAAGACCATCGGCGCGGGCGGCGCCGACTGGGCCATCGAACCGGCGGAAGGCGCGGCCGTGCTTGCGCTTGCAGCCGCTGCCGGCGCCGGCGAGCACGCGATTTCGACGGTGCCGCTCACCGACAGGCCGGGGCTCTCCGACACCGCGTCGTCGCGCCCTGCCCCGCCTTCGCCGCAAGGCGCGGCCGCGCCGCAGGATCGCGCGCCGGCACCGGTGCGCGCCCCGGCTGCGGCGGAGGAGCCGGCCGCCGACGGTCTGGCCGCCATGGTTGCCGCCTGCTTCAAGGACGTGCTCGGCGCGGACACGGTCGGCCCCCAGGACAATTTCTTCGAGCTTGGCGGGGAATCGCTGATGATGCTCGACGTGATCGACCTGATCCGGCAGCGCAGCGGAATTTCGGTTCCCGCTGCCGATGCCTTCAAGGCGCTGACGGTGGCCGACATGACGCGCCTGTGCGAGGCGCAGGCGACGACCAGGGAAACTTAGCCGGCTGTTTCAGCCCGGAACCGGCCGTCGCATGAAGACGACCGCCGCAACCAGCGCCCCCGCGCCGAGCGAGCCTGCCACCAGCGCCAGCGGCGCAATCCCGGCGCGGTCCAGAACCGCGCCGCCGGCCCAGGCGCCGGCGGAAATGCCGATATAGATCAGCGAGCTGTTCAGCGACAGGATCAGCGTGCCGCCCCCACCGGCATGGCTGAGCAGGCGGTGCTGGATCGGCACCAGATACATGTAGCTGGCGATGCCCCAGACGAAGCCGACGGCGACCGTAAAGAGCGCCGCATCGCGCCAGACGACGAGCGCGACGAGAAGCGCCGTCTGCGCCGCCACCGCGCCGACGAGCACCTGCAGCGGCCCGAGCCGGTCGGTCAGGATCCCGGTGGCGAAATTGCCGGCGAGCGCGCCGATGCCATAGGCGAGCAGCACCGCCGGGAGGATCGGCGCCCCGGCGTAGGTGGTTCCGTCGAGGATCACGCTCACATAGGTGTAGACGACGAATTCCGACAGCACGATCAGGAAGGTCACCAGCAAGAGCCCGGCGGTTGCCGGGGTCAGCGCGCGCGAGGCGCTCGCAGCCGCCGGGGCAGCCGCGCCGACGGGCAAACGCCCCATCAGCGGCGCCAGGATCGCCAGCGCGACGAGGCCCAGCACGACGACGAAATAAAACGCATAGCGCCAGTCGAACATCTGGCCGATCAGGGTCGCAAGCGGGATGCCGGCCGCCTGGGCGACGGTCATGCCGCCGAAGATCACCGCAAGGGCGGCGCCCTTACGATGCGGCGGCACCAGATCGGAGGCAAGCGCGGTTGCCGCCGGCGTGAAGATCGCAGCCCCCAGCGCCGACACGATCCGGCCCGCGACGATCTGGTAAAAGCCCGTCGCCAGACCGCAGGCCAGATTGCCGGCGAGAAAAAAGCCGATGGCCAGCAGGATCACCCGGCGCCGGTCGAGCCCGCGCAACAGCCAGGCGCTCAGCGGCGCGAAGACGGCATAGGACAGCGCATAGACCGACACGAGCTGCCCGGCGCGCGTTGCCGGAATCTCCAGGCTTTCGGCGATCTCGTTGAGCACGCCGATCACCACGAAGGTGTCCATGCCGATGGCCACCGCGCCCACGCCCAGCGCCGCCAGCAGCACCGTCTGGTGCGAGACGCCGCGCAGGGTCTTCGATCCGCTACCGCTCATGTCGCTCCGTCTTCAAGGGTGTCGCAGGGGTCGCCGTTATCGCCGGCCAGACGATCACACCCTCACCCCGCATGCAACTCTGGATAGGGATTTCCCATCAGCTTCCCGCGATAGCGCGGTTTCGGGCCATAGACGATCCAGGTGGTGACCACCTCGCCGATCACCCGCATGATCTCGAGCGCCTCTGGATGGTCGCGCGCGGAGCGGGTGTAGGCGACGCCGGCCTCGTAGCGCCCGGCGAGCAGGCCCTGCTCCACGACCGGTTTGGTGGTCTCGAAGGTGATCTCGCGCCAGTCGGCCTCGTTCACATAGCCGAGCGCGGGTTCCGGCACGCCCAGCGTTTGCGGCCTGGCGACGTCGCGGCGCTTGACCAGCGCCATTTCCTGGGTCGGCAGGATGAAGGTGTCGACCACATGGAGCCGGCCGAGAAACCGCTCGGTCACCTGATGCACGTTCAGATGCGCGCTGCACTGAAGCACGTAGGAATTGCCCTCTTCCACCGCGCGGGCGGCGGCCGCGACCAGATCGTCGCACAGCGCGATGTCGGCCTCCTCGACCCCCTGGAACGCGAGATACCGCTTCAGCGCGTGCTCGTGGCAGCTTCCCGCCGGGCCGAGCGTGTGAAAGCGGATCATCGCTCGATGATCCGGTCTTCCAGCGCGCAGGCCTCGCCGATGATCAGCCCGTAGAGCGCGCGAACGAACTCCGGATCGAGCCCCTGGTCCGCGCCCAGTTTCGCACAGCGGCTCTTCACCTCCTCCACCCGGTCGGGCTGCATCATGGCGATGCCATGGCGGCGCTTGGTGTGCGCCACCTGCGCGCATATCGTCAGGCGTTCGGCCACCAGCGTGACCAGCTTCTCGTCGATCGCGTTCAGCTGGTCACGATAGGGCGCCAGCAGGCTTTGCGTGTCGGCCGTCATCCGTTCCGCTCTCCCTTGTGTCAGGCGCTGTATCAGCCTCAAGGCCGATCAGACCCTTGGTGAAATGCGCGGCACAGTCCTCCAGCGCGGAGAGCAGGTAGCCGCCCTCCTGCACCACGCAGACCGGCAGCCCGCTTTGGCGAAGGATCTCGCCCACCCCGGCGAAGACATCCGGCGACAGGCGCCAGCCGCCATGCGGATCGCCGTCGATCACGTCGTAGCCGAGCGACAGCACCAGCATCCCGGCACCGGTTGCCACGGCCTGCTCCACGAGACGGGACACCACCGCCAGATAGGCTTGCGCATCCGGCGGCGCGTCAAAGGCATGAAACACATGTGCGGGAAGGGCCGGCGCCAGATCCGGCTGATGCGGAAAGGCGACCTCGCCCGGGGCATGGCAACTGAACACCGCGATGTCTGGATGGGCGGCGAGACAATCCGTGGTGCCGTTTCCCGCGTGATAGTCGATGTCGATCACCGCGACCCGCGCCCGCGTCTGGCGACGCAGCGCCAGCGCCGCGAGCGCCGCATTGTTGAGAAAACAATAGCCGCCGAAGAACCGCCGCCCGGCGTGATGCCCGGGCGGACGGCACAGCGCATAGACATGAGCCGCCTCCCCGCGTCCGAGCGCGGCGGCAGCGGCAACGGCCGCCGTTGCGGAAGTCAGGGCGCGGGCTGCGGAATCGGCTGCCACCGGCGTGTCCTGCTCGACGCCGGGCGCCGCGAAAGCCTGGCCCTGCGGCGTGATCGCGGGGGCGGCCGGATGCGGTCCATGTTCGAGAAACGCCAGATAGGCCGGGTCATGCGCCAGCGGCAAGAGGCTGCGCAGCATGCGCGGCGTGCGCTGCGGGATCTCCGCGCCGCGCGCCCGAGCCCCGGCCGCCCGCAGGATCCCGGAACGAATGCGCGCGGTGCGCTCGGCCACCTCATTGGACGGTCTGAGCGTGCCGCGTGCTGTGCGGATCGCGGCGCGCGGTTCGGCGCGATGCGCCACGTCGAAGATCAGGAGGCCGGGCCGCGTCATGCAAGGCTCCGCCGCATGCGCTGGCCGGCCGGGGCATATCCGGCGCGGGCATAGAACGCCTGCAATCGCTCCGCCTGAGGATGGCCGGGCTTCGGCAGGGACACTTCCACCAGCGGCAGGCTCCGCCGTCGCGCTTCCGCATCGACCGCCGCAAGCAGCGCCGCGCCGACACCGCCGCTGCGCGCGCCCGCGTCGACCCAGAGTTCCTGCAGCACGGCATAATCCCCCGAGGTGCGCGCGGCCCGGACCACGGAGACGAGCGCGACGCCGGCAATGGCGCCGCCGTCCGTTTCCGCGATGCGGATGAAGCCGAGGCTCTCGTCCTCGGCAAAGCCTTCGCAGACGGCGCGTGTCGCCCCGGCGCGGAACTGCGGCCCCGGCCCGCCAAGTTCGCGCAGCAGCGCCTCCACGGCTGCGGCCACGGCACCGGCCTCGTCCTTGCGCGGCCGGCGCACCCTTGCCCCGGTGACGGTTTGGTCCAGAGGCGTGGCACCGGCATTCGCAACCTGCGGGGCGCTTTCGGTCGAGGCGCCCGCCGCCTCGGCAACGGCGGCCATCGGCGCGCGCGCCTTCAGCAGGATCTCGTCGAACTCGGCCTGCGGGTCGGAGAGATAGACGATCGCCCCGCCGCAGCCGATGGACACATGGCCCGGCGTGCAGACGACGGTGCGGATGACGATGTTGAGGTCGACCGCGCCGGTCAGCGACAGAAAGCCGATGGCGCCGGAATAGACGCCGCGCGCCGCGCCCTCCAGCCGGTCGATGATCTCCAGCGTGCGCACCTTGGGCGCGCCGGTCATCGAGCCGCCTGGGAAACAGGAGGCAATGCAACTCACCGGGCTTTCGTCGGCGCGAAGCCGTCCGCGTACGACGGAGACGAGCTGGTGCACCGTCTGGTAGCTTTCCACATGCATCAGGCTTGGCACATGCACCGAGCCGGTCTCGCACACCCGGCCGAGATCGTTGCGCATCAGATCGACGATCATCAGGTTTTCCGAACGGCTTTTCTCGTCAAGCCGCAGGCTTTCGGCAATCGCCGCGTCGCGGGCCGGATCGGGGTCGCGCCGTTCCGTTCCCTTGATCGGCTTGGTCTCCACGGTTCCGTCCGGATCGATGCGCAGGAAGCGCTCAGGCGAGGAACTGGCAATCGCGAGATCGCCGAAGCGCAGGAAGGCGGAATAGGGCGCGGGGTTGCGGCGGCGCAAGATGCAGTAGAGATCGAGCGGATCGAGATCCACCTCCGCCTCGATGGTGTTGGTGAGGCAGATCTCGTAGCTTTCGCCGGCGGCGATTTCCTCAAGGCATTCCTCGATCCGCGCCAGATAGGCGGCACGATCATGGCGCAGGCGGAACTGCGGCGCCTGTCTCGCCGGTCTTGCTGCGGACGGCGCCGGCTCGCGAACCTTCCCGAGCGCATCAATCGTCTCGTCCACCCATCGCTGCGCGGCGCGGCAATCCGCCGGATCGCCGTGACAGGCCAGGGCGATGGCATGCACGGTGCCGCCCCGGTGATCGAACGCCAGCAGGCGGTCGGCGAACAGGAAGGCGGCGTCCGGCGTCGGCGCCTCATGCGCGGCCGCGCCGCAGGTCAGGCGCTTGAGTTCATAACCGAAAAAGCCGACATGCCCGCCGACGAAGGGGCAGTCGAGACCGGGCGGCGGATCAAGGGCGGGCGTCCTGTGAACCCCGTCCAGGTAGTCGAACACAGACGTCGCGAGCGGCCGGGGCGCGCCGTTGCCCCCGGTCCGGATCTCGCCGCACTGGCCGCCGTCGCGAAAGATCACGGAACGGGCATGCGGACCGGAGGCATCGCCCATGAAGGAGAAGCGCGACAGCCCCGGCACCAGGAGGCTGCTATCGAGCCAGAAGGCCTCGCGCGCCGCGCCGAAGAGATGCACGAACACGGCCTCCGCCGAGACGGACAGGGCCTGGCTGCGCCAAACGACCTCGAACGCGCCACTGTGCGTGTCGGCGGTCTCGGGCGGATCGATCACGTCAGCCACCTCAGACCCCCTCCGGCTCGAGGCGCGCGGGCGCGACCCGCCCCATCCGCGCGGCGGGACGGGCACCGGCAGGCGCGACAAAATTCGCCAAAAGCGCGGCGCCATGTTCGGAGCAGATCGATTCTGGATGAAACTGCACTCCCCGCAGCGGCCGGCTGCGATGGCGCACCGCCATGATCAGCCCCTCGCGGGTTTCGGCAATGCTTTCCAGGCACGCAGGCAGCGGCGGACGGGCGATCAAGGAATGATAGCGCGTGACGTCGAAGGCGGCCGGCAAGCCTGCGAACAGGGGATCGGGGCGGCAGTGAATGCGGCTGATGCGTCCGTGAAAGGGTTCGGGCGCCCGCCCGACATCACCGCCGAAATGCGCGACAAGGCATTGATGCCCCAGGCAGATGCCAAGCACGGGACATTCCGCATACCGCAGGACATCCATCGAGGACCCGACATCGGCCGCGCGCTGGGGCGTGCCCGGTCCCGGCGACAGGATGATCCGGCGATGCGGTATCTTGCGGATCTCGCGCCAGGGAACCGAATTGGGAAGAACCACCGGCTCTTCCCCGGCCGCTTCCGCGACCATCTGCGCCACGTTGAAGGTGAAGGAATCGTAGTTGTCGACAATGATCGTCCCGCCAGCAGGATTGATAGACATTCGAGACCCCGGAAAAGCCTGGTACCGCGCAAGACGCGCTCATTCAGCCCGGTCTGGCGCATGAGGGCGCGACCGCTGACGTGCCGGGTCACCGTATCAAGGCGGAGCGAAAATCGTCAAAGTTACTTTTTGAATTTATGCACGTTTAAATAGAATTCCAACGACTGACGGTCCGGACCGCGCCTGCAAGCAACCCGCTGGCGCGGTCCGGACATCCGTGTCGATCATGCGTGAAGGTTGCGCCGATCAGGCCCTCAGCGCCGCTTCGTCGATCAGGCGCTTGACCATCGCCTCGAGCAATCCGGCGGCGCGTTCATTGGACAATACACCATCGTCGTCAAAGGCGGAGGCAGCGGCGGGGACCGTCGACATCTCGGGGATGACCAAGGCGCCATAGCCGATTTCCATGATCGTTCGCAGCCCCATCAGGCCGCGAATGCCGCCCAGCGCGCCGGGCGAGGCGGCGCCAAGCGCGAAGACCCGGCTCTTGAAGGCCGCCGCCGGCGGCTCGCCATCGGCAGACAGACGCGACACCCAGTCGAGCGTGTTCTTCAACAAGGGGGAGACCGAGGTATTGTACTCGGGGCTGGCGATGAAAATGCCGTGATGGGCCTGCATCACCTCTTTCAGCGCCTTCGCCGCCTCGGGTACGCCCTCATTCGCTTCCAGATCGCCGTTGTAGATCGGCATCGGATAGTCGGCCAGAGAGATCCGGGTCGCCTCGGCGCCGGCTTCGGATGCGGTCCGCGTCACCAGTTCGGCAAGACGCGTATTGTAGGAGCCGGACCGGGTCGACCCGGAAAACGTGAGAATGCGAACGTCTTTCATGAAATACCTCACAGTCGATTCAAAGAGGGGCCGGCGGAAGCCAGACGGAACCCAGTCACCTGATATAAACAGGATACGGGTGTTGACCAGTGCGGGTGCGACAGGAGGGCAACAGACATGATGACACGGGCGCAGTTCGACGCGCATTGCAGCGCGCTTCCCGGCACGACGCATGTCGTTCAATGGGGCGACGCCTCGGTCTGGAAGGTCGGCGGCAAGATCTTCGCCATCTGCTCGAACTGGGGCACCGCAAGCGCGGACGCCATCGCGTTCAAATGCTCCGACCTCGCCTACCAGATGCTGTGCGAGCGCGACGGCGTGGGTCCCGCCCCCTATCTGGCGCGGGCGAAATGGGTGCAGGTCCGCAGCAATGACGCCTTGAGCGACGACGATATCCGCGCCTATGTCATCGAGGCGCACAAGCTGGTCGCGGCGAAACTCACGCGCAGGCAGCGGGCGGATCTCGGCCTGCCTGATTCCAAGAGCGCCGATCCGAAGCCCACAGATACCTAGCCCGGAAGCACCTGGCTGCGCTTGACGACGCCGAAGGCGAAGCTTGAGTCCAGCGAGGCGATGCCGGGGATCTTGTGGATGCGCCGGCGGATGAAATCCTCGTAGTCGGCAAGAGAGGCGACGACGACCTTGAGGAGATAGTCCCGGTCGCCTGCCATCAGGTAGCAGTCCATGATCTCGTCGATGCGCGCCACCGCCGCCTCGAAGGTCCCGACGCTGTCCTCGGCGTGACGCTCCAGACGCACCTGCAAAAACACGGTGACCGGCAGGCCGTAAGCCTCCTGATCGACGATCGCGGCATAGCCGGAGATCACGCCCGCCTGTTCCAGATTGCGCACGCGGCGCAGGCAGGGCGAGGGCGACAGGTTCACCTTTTCCGACAGGTCCTGATTGCTCAGCCGCCCGTTGTGCTGCAGGGCGCGGATGATCTTGCGGTCGGTTTCGTCCATGAGACCCCCAATAATTGGCAGGATCTGCCAAAATATGATCTTCAAGTGGCATAATTCGCCAGAAATGCGCAGCCGGCAAGCCCTACCGTAGCGACAGGAAAGCCCGCCGGTCGGCGGGACCATCTCTTGTGCGGTGAGGATCTGACCCATGCTGACAAACGCCCCCCTCGGTTTCGCGACGCGCGCCATCCACCACGGCTACGATCCGATGGACAATGAAGGCGCGCTGACGCCGCCGGTGCATTTCACCTCGACCTTCGCCTTCGACACGGCCGAACAGGGCGGCGAAATCTTCGCCGGCGACCGGGCGGGCCATGTCTACAGCCGCATCTCCAATCCGACGCTGGCGCTGCTGGAAGACCGCATCGCCGATCTCGAAGGCGGCGAGGCCGGCGTCGCCTTCGGCTCCGGCATGGGCGCGATCACCGCCGTGATGTGGAGTTTTCTCTCCCCCGGCGACGAGATCATCGTCGACAGGACGCTCTATGGCTGCACCTTCGCCTTCTTCCGCCACGGGCTGGCGAAATTCGGCATCACCGTCACCCATGTCGACCTGCGCGATCCGAATAACCTTGAAGCGGCGATTTCCGAGCGCACCCGCATCGTCTATTTCGAAAGCCCGGCCAATCCGAACATGCGGCTCGTCGACATCGCGGCGGTCTCCAGGGTCGCCCATGCCGCCGGCGCGCGCGTTGTCGTCGACAACACCTATGCGACCCCGGTGCTGACCCGGCCGCTCGAACTTGGCGCCGACATCGTCGTGCATTCCGCCACCAAGTATCTGGGCGGACACGGCGATCTGGTCGCGGGCCTCGCCGCCGGATCGGCGGAAGACATGCAGCAGGTGCGGCTCGTCGGACTGAAGGACATGACCGGCGCGGTGATGGCGCCGCTCACGGCCCATCTGGTGTTGCGCGGACTGAAGACGCTGGAACTCAGGATGGAGCGTCACTGCGCCAACGCCATGGCGATCGCCGAGCTGTTGGTTCATCATCCGGCGGTTGCCGTCGTGCACTACCCGGGCCTTGCCGGCTTCCCCCAGCACGATCTCGCGGCACGGCAGATGCCGGGCTTCGGCGGCATGGTCGCCTTCGAACTGACCGGCGGCGCGGCGGCCGGCATCCGCTTCATGAACGCGCTTTCGCTGGCGCGGCGCGCGGTCAGCCTGGGCGATGCCGAAACGCTGGTCCAGCACCCGGCGAGCATGACCCATTCGACCTATACGCCGGAGGAGCGTGCCGCGCATGACATCTCCGACGGGCTGATCCGCCTGTCCGCGGGTCTCGAGACCCGGGCCGACATTCTCGCGGATGTTTCGGCGGCGCTCGACAGCCTGCGCGCGCAGGCCGCCTGATCCGCCAGACCGAGGCAATTTCGGGAAATGCTTTGCAATATCGCCAAATTCTGGAACAAAATTTGGCGATATTGATCGAAAACGCGTCGAAATTGGCCTGAAATTGCGCAGATCCCGCCCTATCGTCAGGACCAACGAGGCGCGGTGCACGAGACACCGCGCCACCGGTCACGACGCACGAGAGGACCTATCATGACGACGCCCGCCAAGACCCGGCTGAAACAGATCGAGCAGAAGCTGCTGTGGCTCGCCTGCTGGACGATCCACAACGCCAACCACCTGCGCGAGAAAAGCCCGGACGGGCTGAAGGTGGGCGGGCATCAGGCCTCCTGCGCCTCCATGGCCTCGATCATGACCGCGCTCTATTTCACCAGCCTGAGGCCCCAGGACCGGGTGGCGGTGAAGCCCCATGCCTCGCCGCTGTTTCACGCCATGCAGTATCTCGCCGGCAACCAGACCCGCGAGAAGCTGGAGGCCTTCCGCGCCTATGGCGGCGCCCAGTCCTATCCGAGCCGGACGAAGGACGTTGACGATGTGGATTTCTCCACCGGCTCCGTCGGCCTCGGCGTCGCGATCACCGCGTTTGCCTCGATGGTGCAGGACTATCTGGGCGCCAAGGACTGGGCAAAGCCCGGCCCCGAGGGGCGCATGGTGGCGCTCGTTGGCGACGCCGAGCTTGACGAGGGCAACGTCTACGAGGCGTTGCAGGAGGGCTGGAAGCACGGGCTGCGCAACACCTGGTGGATCATCGACTACAACCGCCAGAGCCTCGACGGCGTCGTCCGCGAGGGTCTCGCCGGCCGCATTCAGGCAATCTTCGGCGCCTTCGGCTGGGACGTGGTGCTCCTGAAATACGGCGCGCTGCAGCAGCAAGCCTTCGCGGAAAAGGGCGGCGACAAGCTGCGCAACTGGATCGACACTTGCCCGAACCAGCTCTATTCCGCGCTCGCCTTCCAGGGCGGGGCGGCGTGGCGCAAGCGGCTGCTCGACGACATCGGCGACCAGGGTCCGGTGACGGCGCTGATCGAGCGCCGCTCCGACGCCGAGCTCCTGGAACTGATGACCAATCTCGGCGGGCATTGCATCGAAACACTCAGCGAGACCTTCGCCGAGCAGGCGAAACACGACCGGCCGGTCGCCTTCCTCGCCTATACGATCAAGGGCTGGAACACGCCGCTCGCCGGGCACAAGGACAATCACGCCGGGCTGATGACCCCGGCGCAGATGGAGAGCTTCCGCCAGGCAATGGGCGTGCGCGAGGGGTACGAATGGGACCCGGCCGAAGGCCTCGACATGACGCCGGCCGAACTTGACGCCTTCGTCCGCCAGACGCCGTTTTTCGCCAAGGGCGTGCGCCGGCATGGCTCGCCGCATGTCGCGACACCGGGGCCGCAGTTCCTCGACGACAAGCAGCTTTCGACCCAGGCCGGTTTCGGCAAGATCCTGGATGCGCTGGCAAAGTCCGACCATCCGCTGGCCGAGCGGGTGGTGACCACCTCTCCGGATGTGACCGTCTCGACCAACCTCGGCCCCTGGGTCAACCGGCGCGGGCTGTTCTCGCGCGAGGACATGGCCGACACCTTCCGCGACCAGCGCATCCCCTCGACGCAGAAATGGGGCTTCTCGCCGAAGGGCCAGCACATCGAGCTCGGCATCGCGGAGATGAACCTGTTCCTGCTCCTGGGGGCTGCCGGCCTGTCGCATTCGCTCTTCGGCGAGCGGTTGTTGCCGGTCGGAACCCTCTACGACCCGTTCATCTCGCGCGGGCTCGATGCGCTCAACTACGCCTGCTATCAGGACGCCCGCTTCCTGGTGGTGGGCACGCCGTCGGGCGTGACGCTTGCGCCGGAAGGCGGCGCGCACCAGTCGGTGGCAACCCCGCTGATCGGCATGAGCCAGGACGGGCTGGCCTCCTTCGAGCCGGCCTGGCTCGACGAGCTGTCAATCCTGATGGACTGGAGCTTCGACTACCTGCAGCGCGACGGCGAGGGCGACCCCGACGAGCGCACCTGGCTGCGCGACGAGACCGGCGGCTCGGTCTACCTCAGGCTCTCAACGCAGGCGCTGGAACAGCCGGCGCGGCGCGAGGACGAGGCCTTCCGGCAGGGCGTGATCGACGGCGCCTACTGGCTGCGCGAGCCCGGACCCAACTGCGAGGTGGTGATCGCCTATCAGGGCGTCGTCGGGCCGGAAGCGATCGAGGCGGCGGGCCGCATCGGCACCGACCGCCGTGACATCGGCGTGCTCGCCGTGACCTCCGCCGACCGGCTCAACGCCGGCTGGCACGCGGCGATGCGCATGCGCAAACGCGGCAGCCGCGGCGCCATGAGCCACATCGAACGGCTGCTTTCGCCGCTTCCGGCCCATTGCACGATGATCACGGTGATCGACGGCCATCCGGCGACGCTCGCCTGGCTCGGCTCGGTCTGCGGCCACCGCACGGCGGCGCTCGGCGTGGAGCATTTCGGCCAGACCGGCACGATCGCCGACCTGCATCACCATTTCGGGATCGACGCCGACGCCATCGTCGCCGCGGCTTCCGAACTGGCACCCGGACGGCCCGTCAGGCTGGTGAACCCGATCTGAGGGGATCCCCCTCCAGATCCCGGGCGACCTCGGCAATCAGAGCGGAGACGCGGGACATGCGGGCCGGCATCGGGCGGCCACGCTCTGACGCCAGCCAAAGCTCATGCCGGCGCGTCTCGCGCAGCGGCGCGATGCAAAGCCGATCCCTTTGGGGGAAGGCCTCGACGCCGCTGCGCGGCAGCAGCGTATAGCCGATACCGCGCGAGACCGGCGCCGGGATCTGACTGATCTGATTGACGAAGCCGCGAACCTGCAGGTCGTCCGAGCCCCTGAACGCCTCGGGGTAGTTGAGTGCAAACAGCTCGTCCGCGTACCCGAACCCGTCCGGATGCGCAATGAACCCCCGTGCTTCCAGGTCCTCGAAATCCGGTTGTCCAGCGTCCGCGTCGGCCGGCAGAACAAGGCACAGGTCCTCCGCCCCGATGCGTTCCGCATGAAGCCTTGGATGCTCCGGCTTGCGATCGACGACGCCCAGATCGAACCGCCGCGTTGCAATCCCCTGCAAGATCGCGCTTTGGGGCGTTGCCTCCATGCGGATCTGCAACAAAGGCGAGGCAATCATCAGATCCATCACCCGCGGATAGAGCAGCATGGCGAAACTGCCGGAACAGGCGACGGAGATCGCTCCGACATCCGGCGAATCCTCCCGGATTTTCTCGAGAAGATCCCGCTCCTCCAAGCGCCGCGCCCGACCCAGCGCCCAGATGTCCTCACCCGCCGCCGTCAAGGCGAAGGATTTGCCATGCCGGGATATCAGCGCCTGGCCAAGCTGTTCTTCAAGCTTGCGGACATGTTGCGACACACCCGGCTGCGTCATTCCCAGATGCTCCGCCGTGCGGGTGAAATGCCCCGTTTCACAAAGAACCGTGAAGGTTTCCAGCCAGGTCGCGTTGATCATTTTGATTTCTTTTTGTTATTTAAATCAGAATAAATGATAATTTTTCATGTATCGCCGTCAAGGGTAGATTTGCGCCATCACATCCAAGACGAGGCACTCATCATGCGACCCACACCCAGAAGTTTTTCCCATATCGGCCTGTCCGTGCCCGACGTGGAGGCGGCCGTGAAATTCTACACCGAGGTGCTTGGCTTCTACACGATCATGGAGCCGACCGAGATCGTCGAAGACGACAGCGATATCGGGCAAATGTGCAAGGACGTCTTCGGACCCGGCTGGACAAAACTGCGCATTGCCCATCTCGCCACAGCGGACCGTGTCGGCATCGAGCTGTTCGAGTTCGTAGGCAACAGGGCCCCTGACGACAATCTCGCGTTTCGCCAGCACGGAACGTTTCACTTCGCCATTCAGGACCCGGACCTTGAAGGGCTTCTGGCAAAGATCGTTGCTGCCGGCGGAAAGCAGCGCATGCCGATCAGGGAGTATTATCCGAACGAGAAGCCCTACCGCATGGTCTATGTCGAGGATCCGTTCGGCATTGTCTTCGAGCTCTACAGCCACAGCTACGAGCTGACATACTCGGCCGGCGCCTACACATGATCCCGGGCCACAGCAGACACAGCGGCGACGACACGCCGCCGCCGCGGTCTTGCGGAGAGGTCGCGGAAAGCAGGCCGGCGAGGGGCCGTCACACCGTCTTGCGGTAGACCCAGACCCGCGCCGGGGGCAGGTTTTTCAGGATCCAACCGCTGCGCTCGACGGAGAACAGCTCCGGCTCGGGTGCGATCGGCGGGACCAGCGCGTAGGAAAACTGGATGAAGGGCGCGCCCGGCGGCAGCAGCTCGAAGGCCTGCATCAGCAGCGAACGGCGTTCCTCTTTCGGCCGCGAGAACAACGGCATGGAGGAGACGATGCTGGCAAGCGAGCCTTCCGGCACATCGGCCAGCGTCTCGCGCAGCTTGTAGGCGTCGCCCTGGACCACCTTCATGTCGGGATAGCGGCGGCGCAGCAGGGCGCAGAAGCTCTCGTTGTATTCGAGCGCGATCACGCGGGCCGGCAGCAGGCCGCGCTCCAGGATGGCATGGGTGACGACGCCGGTTCCGGGACCGATCTCCAGCACCTGTCCGGGCCGGTCGGTCTCGATGAAGGCGGCCATGCGCCGTGTCAGGTCGGGACCGGACGGGCTGACGGCACCGGTGGTCAGCGGGTTCTCCGCCCAGCTGCGGATGAAGCGGACCTCGTCGGCAAGCTTCGCCGACAAGCCCTTCACCTTACGAGCGGAAACCTCGAGCATGCTGAAATCCCTTGAGAAAACGAATTTGCCATCAATGCGCAAGTCTCATGGCAAATTCAAGGCATACCCGCATGCCGATACCTGCAGCGGGACATCACGTTCCCAGATTGTCGAGGAAATCCTTCACCTTGGCGAAGAAGCCATGCGATTCCGGATGGGTTTCGCCGGAGGATTCCTCCTCGAATTCGGCAAGCAGCTCGCGCTGGCGCTTGGTCAGATTGGTCGGCGTCTCGACCGTCACCTGAATGTAGGTGTCGCCGAAACTCTGCGAGCGCATCACCGGCATGCCCTTGCCGCGCAGGCGGAACTGCTTTCCGGCCTGGGTGCCTTCGGGCACCTTAACGCGGGTCATGTCGCCGGCAAGCGTCGGCACCTCGAACTGGCCGCCGAGCGCCGCCGTGGTCATGGAGATCGGCACCCGGCAATAAAGATCCGCGCCGTCGCGCTGGAAGAAGGCATGCGGGCGGATCGACAGGAAGATGTAGAGATCGCCCGACGGGCCGCCGCGCAGGCCGGCCTCGCCCTCGCCGCCAAGGCGGATGCGGGTGCCATCCTCGATGCCGGCGGGGATGCTGACGGAGAGATTGCGGTTGACGGTCTTGCGGCCGGCGCCGCCGCAGTCGCCGCAAGGGTCGGAGATCACCTGGCCGCGCCCCTGGCAGGCGGCGCAGGCGCGCTCCAGCGTGAAGAACCCTTGCGAGGCGCGCACCCGGCCCGCACCATTGCAGGTGCGGCAGGTGGTGGGCGCGCTGCCGGGCTTGGCACCCGAGCCGGAACAGGCCTCGCAGGAGACCGACGTCGGCACCTCGATCTCCACCGACTTGCCGGTGTAGGCGTCTTCGAGCGAGATCTCGAGATTGTAGCGCAGGTCCGCGCCCCGGTCGCGGCCGCCGGAGCGGCGCCCGCCGCCCATGCCGAAGAACTCGTCGAAGATGTCCGACATGGCGGAGGCGAAATCGCCGGGATGGCCGCCGCCCTGCGCGCCGAAGCCGCCGTTTTCGAAGGCGGCATGGCCGAAGCGGTCGTAGGCCGCCCGCTTCTGGCTGTCCTTCAGCGTGTCATAGGCCTCGCTCACTTCCTTGAAGCGGCCCTCGGCCTCCGCGTCGCCTGGATTGCGGTCGGGGTGATATTTCATCGCAAGCTTGCGGTAGGCGCTCTTCAGCACCGTGCCGTCGGCATCGCGGGAGACCCCCAGGACCTCGTAGTAATCACGCTTTTCCATTCGGTCGTTCCATCAGCTTGGGCGGGAGGCGCGCGTCAGCAGCGCATTCAACCGCGTGCGGCGATCGAGCCGGTATCCGTTGTCGAGGCAAAGGCGCACCACCGGTGGCAGGTCGGCCCCCTTGCCGGCTTCCACGACGATGAGCTGCGGCCAGAGCGTGTCCGGCGCACCGGAAAACAGTCCGCGCAACGCGCCCTCGTCGTGGCCTTCAAGATCGATTTTCATCGCGTCGATCCGGGAGACCCCGTGACGCGCACAGATCTCCTGCACGGTCAGGATCTCCACGGTGTCGGCGTCGGAGGCCTCCGCGGCGCGAACCATATGCTCGCCCCGGTTCTGGCCGTGCGTCACGATCGCGCCCCGACCGGCGGTCTCGCCGACCGCAACGGGAGCAACCGCAACGATGTCCGACGCGCCGGAGGCGGCGAGATTGTCTTCCAGCCGCGCCCGGGTTTCCGGGTCGGGCTCGACCGCAAGCCCCTGGAACGGACGGTTCGCCTCGCGGGCGACCGACACCATCCACAGGCTGTAGAGACCGACGTTGGCGCCGAGATCGACAAAGACGAAGGGCGCGGACGACGAGGAGAGACACGCCTCGCGCAAGGCCATGCGCTCGCCGAAGTCGAAGAGCTGGACGCCGGCGACCGCGCGCTTCTCGCAGCGGTTGGACGCCGGATAGAGCCGCGCACGAACGCTCGGGAACACCTCGACGTCGAAGGGGCCGGGACGGCCGCGCACCACCAGGCGGCGGATCGCGGACACGCAGATCCGGCCGAGGCGGTTCTTCGGCATCAGCGCCGCCATCCGGCGCAAGGACTCCAGCGGCCCCGAAAAGGCATGGGCGCCGAATGGAGGATCAAGCGAACGCGGCGTCATGCCCCCGGTCCCAGTTCCGTCTGAAATGTCGCGAAATGCGGGCGGCCCGCAAACGAAGACGGCGCAGCCCCCGTGGGGACTGCGCCGGTTCGATTGCCGGGTCAGGCCGACTTCTTGTCGTTCTTGTCGTCGTCGTCGCTGACTTCCTCGAAGTCGGCATCGACGACGTCGTCATCGGCCTTGGGCGCGTCTTCCGCACCCTCCGCCGAAGCGCCGGCCTCTTCTTCCGCCTGGGCCGCCTTGTACATGGCCTCGCCCAGCTTCATGGAGACTTCCGACAGCGCCTGGGTCTTGGCCTGGATCGCCTCCAGGTCCTCGCCCTCCAGCGCGGTCTTCAGCTCGGCGATGGCGGTCTCGATGGCGCCCTTGTCCTCGGCCGAAACCTTGTCGCCGTAGTCCTTCAGCGACTTTTCGGTCGAATGCGCCAGCGCCTCGCCCTGGTTGCGGGCCTCGACGAGCTCCTTGCGCTTCTTGTCCTCGTCGGCGTGGGCCTCGGCGTCCTTGACCATCTTCTCGATGTCGGCATCGGAGAGACCGCCGGATGCCTGGATCCGGATCTGCTGCTCCTTGCCGGTGCCCTTGTCCTTGGCCGACACGTTGACGATGCCGTTGGCGTCGATGTCGAAGGTCACCTCGACCTGCGGCACGCCGCGCGGCGCCGGCGGGATGCCGACGAGATCGAACTGGCCGAGCATCTTGTTGTCAGCCGCCATCTCGCGCTCGCCCTGGAACACGCGGATCGTCACCGCGGTCTGGTTGTCCTCGGCGGTCGAGAAGGTCTGGCTCTTCTTCGTCGGGATCGTCGTGTTGCGGTCGATCAGACGGGTGAAGACACCGCCCAGCGTCTCGATGCCGAGCGACAGCGGCGTGACGTCGAGAAGCAGCACGTCCTTGACGTCGCCCTGCAGCACGCCGGCCTGAATGGCCGCACCCATGGCGACGACCTCATCCGGATTCACGCCCTTGTGCGGCTCCTTGCCGAAGAAGGTCGAGACCACTTCCTGGATCTTGGGCATGCGCGTCATGCCGCCGACGAGAACGACCTCGTCGATCTGGCCCGCCGCGATGCCGGCATCCTTGAGGGCCGCCTTGCACGGCTCGATCGTGCGCTGGACCAGATCGTCCACCAGCGATTCGAACTTGGCGCGCGTCAGCTTCATCGTCAGGTGCTTGGGACCGGAGGCATCCGCCGTGATGAACGGCAGGTTGATCTCGGTCTGCGACGAGGAGGACAGCTCGATCTTCGCCTTCTCGGCCGCTTCCTTCAGGCGCTGCAGCGCGAGCTTGTCGCCCTTCAGGTCGATGCCCTGGTCCTTCTTGAACTCCGACGCGAAGTAGTCGACGAGGCGCATGTCGAAGTCCTCGCCGCCGAGGAACGTGTCGCCGTTGGTCGACTTGACCTCGAAGACGCCGTCGCCGATCTCGAGGATCGACACGTCGAAGGTGCCGCCGCCGAGGTCATAGACCGCGATGGTCTTGCCGTCGTTCTTGTCGAGACCATAGGCGAGCGCGGCCGCCGTCGGCTCGTTGATGATGCGAAGCACCTCGAGGCCGGCGATCTTGCCGGCGTCCTTGGTCGCCTGGCGCTGCGCGTCGTTGAAATAGGCCGGAACCGTGATCACGGCCTGGCTGACGGTCTCGCCGAGATAGCTCTCGGCGGTTTCCTTCATCTTCTGCAGGATGAAGGCGGAGGCCTGCGAGGGCGAATATTTCTCGCCGTCGATCTCGACCCATGCGTCGCCATTGTCGGCCTTGACGATGTTGTAGGGGACAAGCTCCTTGTCCTTGGCGACCGTCGGGTCGTCATAGCGACGGCCGATCAGGCGCTTCACGGCGAACAGAGTGCCGGTCGGATTGGTGACTGCCTGGCGCTTGGCCGGCTGGCCGACGAGGCGCTCGCCATCGTCGGAAAATGCCACCATCGACGGCGTCGTGCGCGCGCCTTCGGAATTCTCGATAACCTTGGGGGTCTTGCCGTCCATGACGGCGATGCACGAGTTGGTCGTGCCGAGGTCGATACCAATGACCTTTGCCATTTTCACTTCTCCTTTTCAGCAGACCGGTCGGACCCATTGCGGCATCGGGCCGGTCCCTATGTCAGTGCGTCCCGCTTATCAGTACGGATTTCAGGTCAGCTTGTTGGTGCAATCTGATTTGCCCCCGCGAAAAGCCGCTGCATCGCGACCCTGCCCCGGTGACAAGACGTGCCCGCTATATAAGTGGCTGCTTCGCGCACCGCAAGGCACAGGCGCGGACCGACTGCAAACGCGCAGGCGCCGCGCGCCGTCCACCGCAGACGGAAACCCCGCAAGGCGCGCATGACGCGGCGGCCGGCCGTGTTGCAATGCAAAAGGCTTCGCCCTAAAACGCAGGCAACCGCAGGACCCGACGGTCCGGGACGGCCCGCAGCGGCCATCGACCCATGGCGGCGCGGACGCGCCCACGGAACTGCAGCGAGACGCGCCGGCGGCCGACTTCGCGCGACAGAATTGGATATTTCATGTTCTCACTCCTCGCCTACCGCGACCAGTGGACCGGCAACGTGCGCCGCGATCTGCTCTCCGGCCTCGTGGTCGCGCTGGCCCTGATCCCCGAGGCAATCGCCTTTTCCATCATCGCCGGGGTCGATCCCAAGGTCGGCCTCTACGCGTCCTTTTCCATCGCGGTGATCACCGCGATCGTCGGCGGACGGCCGGGGATGATTTCCGCCGCCACCGCCGCGACCGCCGTGCTCATGGTCACGCTGGTCAAGGAACACGGGCTGCAGTATCTGCTCGCCGCCACCGTGCTCGCCGGATTGCTGCAGATCGTCGCCGGCCTGCTCAGGCTCGGCGACGTGATGCGCTTCGTGTCGCGCTCGGTGATGACCGGCTTCGTCAACGCGCTCGCCATCCTGATCTTCATGGCGCAGCTGCCGGAGCTGATCGGCGTGACCTGGCTGACCTATGCGATGGTCGCCGCCGGCCTTGCGATCATCTACCTGTTTCCGCGCCTGACGACGGCGGTGCCCTCGCCGCTGGTGTGCATCCTGGTGCTGACGGCGGCAGCGATTTTCTTCGGCTTCGACGTGCGCACCGTCGGCGACATGGGCGAGCTGCCGGACACGCTGCCGGTGTTCCTCATCCCCGACATTCCGCTGACGCTCGAAACGCTGATGATCATCCTGCCCTATTCGGCGGGTGTCGCGGCGGTCGGCCTGCTGGAAAGCCTGATGACGGCCTCCATCGTCGACGACCTCACCGATACGGAGAGCGACAAGAACCAGGAGTGCATCGGCCAGGGCGTCGCCAACACCGCCACGGGCTTCATCGGCGGCATGGCCGGCTGCGCGATGATCGGCCAGTCGATGATCAACGTGAAGTCGGGCGGTCGCGGCCGGCTGTCGACCTTCGCCGCCGGGGTGATCCTCCTGTTCCTGATCGTCGCGCTCGGCGACTGGGTGAAGCAGATCCCCATGCCCGCGCTGGTCGCGATCATGATCATGGTGTCGATCGGCACATTTAGCTGGTCGTCGATCAAGAACCTGCGCGATCATCCGCGCTCGTCCTCGATCGTCATGGTGGCGACCGTCGCCGGTGTCGTGGTGACCCACAATCTGGCCATCGGCGTGGTGATCGGCGTGCTCCTGTCGGGCATCTTCTTCGCCTGGAAGATCGCGCAGATCTTCCGCGTCACCTCGACGCTCTCCGACGACGGGCGCGCCCGCACCTACGTCGTGGAAGGCCAGGTGTTCTTCGCCTCGGCGGATGCCTTCACCGCCGCCTTCGACTTCAAGGAGGTGCTCGAGCGGGTGACCATCGACGTCAGCCGCGCGCATATCTGGGACATCTCGGCGGTTGCCGCGCTCGACATGGTGGTGTTGAAGTTCCGCCGCGAGGGCGCCGACGTCGAGATCATCGGCATCAACGAAGCGAGCGAGACCATCGTCGACAAGCTCGCCCTGCACGACAAGCCGGGCGCGCTGGAACGGCTGATGGGCCACTGAGGCCGGAAATGACACCGGAAAGGACTGAAACATGTCGAAGCTGATCGCCCTGGTGGACGGCTCGCTCTATTCGCACAGCGTGTGCGACCACGCCGCCTGGATCGCCAAGCGCAACGGCGCCGCCGTCGAGGTGCTGCATGTGCTCGGACGCCGGCAGGCGGAGGGCGGGGCCACCAATCTCTCCGGCAACATTGCGCTCGGTGCCCGCACGACGCTGCTCAACGAACTCTCCGATCTCGACGCGCAGATGGCCAAGCTCTCGCAAAAACGCGGACGCGCCATCCTCGACGACGCAAAGCGCGTGCTGGAGGAAGACGGCGTGAGCGCGGTCACCACGAGGCTGCGCACCGGCGACATCGTCGAGACCCTGGCAGATGTGGAAGCCGACGCCGATCTCGTCGTCATCGGCAAGCGCGGCGAGGCAGCGGATTTCGCCAAGCTGCACCTTGGCTCGAACCTGGAGCGCATCGTGCGCTCCTCGAAAAAGCCGGTTCTCGTCGCCGCCCGCGCCTTCAAGCCGATCAAGCGCTTTCTCGTCGCCTATGACGGCGGCACCAGCAGCATGAAGGCCATCGACCATATCGCCCGCTCGAAGGTCTTCGCCGGACTGGAATGCCGGTTGCTCACCGTGGGGGCCGACAACGCGGAAACCCGGCGCAAGCTCGACAATGCCACCGCGACGCTGGAAGCCGGCGGCTACGAGGTGCGCGCCGGCATCGTCCAAGGCCAGGCGGATGCGGCCATCGCAGCGACCGTGGACTCGGAAGGGATCGACCTCCTGGTGATGGGCGCCTACGGCCATTCGCGCATCCGCTCGCTGATCATCGGCTCGACCACGACGGAAATGATCCGCTCCTGCAAGGTGCCGGTGCTGCTGTTCCGCTGAGCGGGCCCGGGCCTTCCTGCCGCGGAAGGTCCGGTTTCAGGTCTTCTCTGCGGAAGGCCCGGTTCCGCATTCCATTTTCCGGAAGGCCCGGTTCCGGTCTGGCCGTTCCCGGCACACGCGCTATACATAGGCAACGAGCGGTCGCGACGTGGCGCGGCCGCTTCCCGCCAGACAGATCCGCCCGCTTCAGAAGAGAAGGTCAGGACCCGCCATGACGCGCGACGCCGACACCGCCGAACGAGACGCCAAGGACCTTGAAAAACGCGTTGCCGAGGGCGACCCGTTCACGCTGTTCGGCGAATGGCTGGCTCTGGCGGAACAGAAAGAGCCGAACGACCCGAACGCCATGGCGATCGCCACCGCAGGGTCGGACGGCCTGCCCGACGTGCGCATGGTGCTGTTGAAGGGCTTCGATACCGCCGGCTTCGTGTTCTACACCAACACGGAATCGCAAAAGGGCGTGGAGCTGTCCCAGAACATGCAGGCCGCCGGCGTGCTGCACTGGAAGTCGCTGCGCCGGCAGGTGCGCTTCCGCGGTCCCGTCGAGCAGGTCTCCGACGGCGAGGCCGACGCCTATTTCGCCTCGCGCCCGCGCGACAGCCGGATCGGCGCCTGGGCGAGCCAGCAGTCGCGGCCGCTGGAAAGCCGTTTCGCGCTGGAAAAGGCCGTGGCTCGGCAGGCCGCGCGCTTCGGTCTTGGCGAGGTGCCCCGTCCGCCGCACTGGACCGGCTACCGGATCAAGCCCGTCTATATCGAGTTCTGGATGGACAAGCCCTTCCGCCTGCACGACCGGCACATCTTCCGCCGCGACACGCCGGACGGCACCTGGACGACCGAACGCCTTTATCCCTGAGCGCTCTCCCGGCAACGCGGCTCGCCTCGCCGGGCCGCCACCTTCCAAGCCTTCCGTAACGGAAAGAAATCCGGCATTCGCGTCCTGCGGAGTGGACGCGAGCCGTACGGCCGTGCTCTACTTTCGCGATCAAATCCGCGAACGGGAGGAGCGGACGGTCGATCATGGGACAGAGATCCTCGTCGCCCCAGGTGGCGCATATCACCGAAATCGAGCGCGTCCTGAACGGGCAGATGTCGACCCGCGACGACGTGGTGGTGGAATCCTGGAAACGCTGCGTGCGCGAGCACGGGCTGGATCCGGCGCGCTCGCAACCGGCCTATATCGTTCCCGACAGCCAGTTGCGCGCCCATCGCGAACAGTCCGAACGACTGATCTCCATTGCCCGCAGCGGCATCGAGAACCTGTTTCGCCAGGTTGCGGGCCAGAATTACGTGCTGCTTCTGGCCGACCGCGCCGGGATCACTGTCGACTTTTTCGGCGATCCCGCCTTTGAGGACGACTTGCGCCGGGCGGGGCTTTACCTGGGCGCCGACTGGTCGGAGGATCTCGTCGGCACCTGCGGCGTCGGTGCCTGTATCGCCACCGGCCAGCCGATGACGATCCACCAGAGCGACCATTTCGACGTCGCCCATACGCCGCTGAGTTGCACCGCCGCGCCGATCTTCGACACAGGCGGGAATCTCTCCGCCGTGCTCGACATCTCGCTGCTGCGCTCGCCGCAACCCAAGGCGAGCCAGCATCTGGCGCTGCATCTGGTCACGGCCTCCGTGCGCCGCATCGAACTGGCCAACCTGATGGCGACCATGCGCCGCGACTGGGTGCTGCGGCTGGCCCATTCGCCGGAATTCCTCGACGTCGACCCGGAAGCGGCCATCGCGCTCGACGCCTCCGGGCGCATCATCGGCCTGACCCACGACGCGGCCTCGATCCTGGGACGGGCCGACGGCAAGGGGTTGCGCGCGCCGTCCGCCTATATCGGCGCGCCCTTGTCCGGTTTCTTCGACATCGGCATCGACGACCTGCCCGCCCTCACCCGCGGCCGCGCGGCGGAAGACCGGGTGGCACGACTGAGGGACGGCTCGGCCATCTTCTGCCATGCGATCGCACCGACCACCCATCGCCAGTCGATCAGGGCGCCCGCGCGGGCGATCCCGGCGCCGCTGAAGGCGCTCGGCGGCGACGACGCCGACATGAAATCCCTGCAACTCAAGGCGGCCCGGCTCGCCGACGAACCGCTGCCGATCCTGATCACCGGCGAGACCGGCAGCGGCAAGGAACGCCTCGCCCGCGCCCTGCACCAGAGCCGAGGCAAGCCCGGCCCTTTCGTCGCGGTCAATTGCGCGGCGATCCCCGAAGCGCTGATCGAGGGTGAATTGTTCGGCCATGCGCCGGGCGCCTTTTCCGGCGCGCTGTCGAAAGGCCGCCCCGGCCTGATCGAGGAAGCCGACGGCGGCGTGCTGTTTCTCGACGAGATCGGCGACATGCCGCTTGCGCTTCAGGGCCGGCTGTTGCGCGTGCTCTCGGAAGGGGAAGTGACCCGGCTCGGCGAGGCCCGGGCGCGGCCGGTGCGGGTGAAGACCGTCTCCGCGACCAATCGGGACCTCGGCGCGCTACTGGAAAGCGGCCGGTTCCGCCACGACCTCTATTACCGCATCGCCGCCGCGACGCTGGCGCTGCCGCCGTTGCGCGCGCGCACCGACTTCGAATGGCTGCTCGACCGGCTGCTGGGCGCGATCGGCAACGAGCGTGGCCAGCGCCTGCGCCTCGACCCTGCCGCCCGCCTCGCCCTGATCCGGCGCGACTGGCCCGGCAACATCCGCGAGTTGCTCAACGTTCTCAACGTGGCGGCGGCAATGTGCGAGGACGCCACGATCACGCCCGAGGACCTGCCGCACGACGCGACGGCCAACTCCGCGCCCCTGCCGGAGGCCGGTCAAACCGCCGGCCTCGCCCAGCGTGCGCGAAGGCAAGCACCACTGCCGGGATCGCCCGCAGGTCCCGTCGCGGAGACGGCGACCAACGTCGCGGAGCTCGCCAGGGTTCTGGAGGCCTGCAACGGCAACATCAGCGCCGTCGCCCGCCGGCTCGGCATCGACCGCACCACGGTCTACCGCCGCATGAAGAGGCTGGGCCTGATGCACTGACGCGGCCGCACTCCGGCCCAGTCGGAGTGTTGCACCGCGCCTGTTGCGTGCCTGTTGCGCGCCACGGTGCAACAGTGTTGCACGCAACAGCCCGGCCGGCGGCATCGCCACAGGTTCCGACCCGGCGCTTCGCGTTTTCTCCCGATGTTTCAATCCCCTCGCCGGGGATGCGACCGGTCCCGGCGCGACTGGCACGCGCCTTGCGATCCCGCGAACGACGGATGCGGGCCGGAGGAGGCCACGCCATCCGCGCATCATGTGAAAAATCCCATGGGAGGGAACCGAATGCTCGATACATCGCCGAACGCCAAGGCCCAGGGCGCGCTGTCTTCGCTGGACGAGGCGCTGGCTGCCCACGACATCGAACGGGCCGTGGCGCTGTTTCAGGACGATTGCTACTGGCGCGATCTCGTCACCTTCACCTGGAACATCAAGACGATGGAAGGAAAGGACGAGATCCGGGAGATGCTGTCGTCGCAGCTCGCGACGACGAAACCCTCGTCCTGGCAGCTTGCCGACGGAGAGGACGCCAGCGAGGATGACGGCGTGGTCACCGCCTGGATCACCTTCGAGACGGATGTCGCGCGCGGCTTCGGCCTGATGCGGCTGAAGAACGGGCTGATCTGGACGCTTTTGACCGCGATGACCGAACTGAAGGGCCATGAGGAGCCGCTCGGCTTCGAACGTCCGCTCGGCGCCCGCCACGGCGCGGCGAAGAACACCAAGACCTGGGCGGAGGCGCGCGAGGAGGAGTTGCGCACGCTCGGCTTCGAGAAGCAGCCGCATACGGTGATTATCGGCGGCGGACAGGGCGGCATCGCGCTCGGCGCGCGGCTGCGCCAGCTCGGCGTGCCGACCATCATCATCGAAAAGAATCCGCGCGCCGGCGACAGCTGGCGCAACCGCTACAAGTCGCTCTGCCTGCACGATCCGGTCTGGTACGACCACCTGCCCTATCTGCCGTTCCCGCCGAACTGGCCGGTGTTCGCGCCCAAGGACAAGATCGGCGACTGGCTGGAGATGTACACCCGCATCATGGAGCTGAACTACTGGTCCTCCACCACGGCCAAATCCGCCCGCTACGACGAGAAGGCGGGCGAATGGATCGTGACGGTGGAGCGCGACGGCAAGGAGATCGTGCTGCGGCCGAAGGAACTGGTGCTGGCGACCGGCATGTCCGGCAAGGCCAATGTGCCCAATTTCCCCGGCATGGACCGTTTCAAGGGCGACCAGCATCATTCCTCCAAGCACCCCGGTCCGGATGCCTACAAGGGCAAGAAGGCGGTGGTGATCGGCTCCAACAACTCCGCCCACGACATTTGCGCCGCCCTTTGGGAGCACGACTGCGACGTCACCATGGTGCAGCGAACGTCCACCCATATCGTGAAGTCGGACACGCTGATGGATATCGGCCTCGGCGGGCTCTACTCCGAACAGGCGGTGGCCAATGGCGTGACCACGCAGAAGGCGGACATGATCTTCGCCTCGCTGCCCTACCGGATCATGCATGAGTTCCAGATCCCGCTCTACGAGCAGATGAAGGAACGCGACGCCGACTTCTACGCCGGACTGGAGAAGGCCGGGTTCCAGCTCGACTGGGGCGCGGACGGCTCGGGCCTCTTCATGAAGTACCTCAGGCGCGGCTCCGGCTATTATATCGACGTCGGCGCGAGCCAGCTCATCATCGACGGCGAGATCAAGCTCGCGCAC
Source organism: Stappia stellulata (assembly GCF_020176715.1). Classification (GTDB taxonomy): domain Bacteria; phylum Pseudomonadota; class Alphaproteobacteria; order Rhizobiales; family Stappiaceae; genus Stappia. The sequence continues at coordinate 96,561 of NZ_JAIVMF010000009.1, forward strand.
GGCCAGGTGAGCGAAATCACCGAAACCGGCGTGAAGCTCGACGACGGAACGGAGCTTCCGGCCGATCTCATCGTCTATGCCACCGGCTATGGCTCGATGAACGGCTGGGCCGCCGATCTCATCAGCCAGGAGGTCGCGGACAAGGTCGGCAAGTGCTGGGGGCTCGGCTCCGACACGCCGAAAGACCCCGGACCCTGGGAGGGCGAGCAGCGCAACATGTGGAAGCCGACACAGGTTCAATCGCTGTGGTTCCACGGCGGCAACCTGCACCAGTCGCGGCACTATTCGCTCTATCTGGCGCTGCAGCTCAAGGCGCGTATGGAAGGGATCGATACGCCCGTCTACGGGCTGCAGGAGGTGCATCACACCGGTTGATTCACTTACCCTGCCGGACATGACGACGGGCGCGGGGGGATCTCCCCGCGCCCGTTTTCGTATCCGGAGGCGTGAGGGCTACGCCGCCTCGTCCGTGCGGAGTACCGGAGCCGGGGCGGTGACATCCGCCCAGTCCTCGAAGGCGAGATCGCCGGCGTAACGCGCCGAGATCCGACCCGCGTCGTCCATCGCGAAGAGCGAGATCCAGCCGCTGTCGAGCAGCTGCCGGACGCCCTCCTGGCGCGCGATCACATCGCGGATCGCTTCCTGCGGCGCCTCGATCACCACCGACAGCCGCCGCGGGGCATGGGCTTCCCGCTCGCCGTCGTGCAGGGACTGGAAGGGCAGGCCGACCCTGAGATCGCCGCCGCCGCCTTCCAGCACGCCGATGCCGCCGACGACATTGTGCAGCACCTTGTTGCCCGAGCCGAAGACCCGCTGGTCGACGCTGGAGCCGTAATACTGGAGGTTGATCCAGCTCGCGACCACCATCGGCGCGGTCATCACCACCTCGAGCACGCCGAAACCCTCGTCGGCTCTCCAGTCGTATGTGTGCAGGAAGGCCCGCCCGCCAAGGTCGACCTTCGCCGTGCGCGCGCGCGGCGCGGCGATGAAGGCGGAACAGCCGGCAAGGCCCCACTCGGGCCGCACCTGCGCCCAGTCCGCCGCCCGCGCCGCGATGTCCTGCTCGCTGGCGCCGGCGATCCGGAGCACCCGCTCCGCCCGCGTCAGCCGGCCCGCGACCTGCAGGGCACCAGAGAGCTTCGCGAGATCCTCCGCGTGAGAGGCCGGCAAGGTCGCGGCATCGAGGATCGCGACCTCGTCGGTGGTCGTGTCGTGCAGGCCGGCGACGAAGAGCGTGTCCTCGGGGATCGCGATGCCGCGCCCGGCGAGCGCTGCACGCACCTCAGGGTCGTTGAGGACGGCGGCGGCGACCCGCGCGTTGGCCTCGCCCGACTGGCCGCCGCAGGCACCGCAGTCGAGCCCGTGGGCATGCGGATTGTTGCGGCTGGTCGCGCCATGGCCGACGAGGAAGACGATCCGCGCGAAGTCTTGCGTCAGCGACATGCCCCGCAGCGCGCCTTCGGCGGCCGCAATGCGCTGCTCCAGCGGCAGGCCGGTCGCCTCTCCCGCTGCGGTCGACGGCGCCAGCGCCGGCGGCGCGGCGGCGAGCCTTGCGTCCGCCCGCTTGCCAAGCGCAAAGCCATCGGCCGCGAGCTTGCCGAGATAGCCGAGCCCCGCCGTCTCGACGAAGGCGAAGGAGGACACGGCCGCAAGCTTGAACGCCGCCCAGGCGGAGGCCATCCGCTTCGACAGGTCCGCTCTTTCGGCGACGTCCTTTGCGGGAACCGCCTCGCAGACGAAAGCCTGCGGCGCCAGAAGCACCGGGCAGCGCGCGCTGCGCGCCTCCTCGCCCGCCCCCTTGTAGGCGATGGCAAAGCCGAAGAAACCGGCAAAGCCCAGCGTTTCGACCTGCGGCGCAACGCTTTCCAGCGACCGCCGGTAGACCTCGGAGCGCACGTCGATGCAAAAGACGGCCTGAACACCCGGGCCTGGAGTAGCAATGTCCGTTGCATCGGCACTCGCCGCCGACCCGGCCTCCAGATCCCGCGCCAGCCGACGCGCGTCGCCCCGCTCCAGCGCCGTCTGCAACAGGCAATCGAGCTGCAGCGCGCGCGCCGGCTGGTCGCTTTGCGCATAGGCGGCGGCCGCCGTCTGCCATGCCTCAAGCAGGGCGGAATTCTCCGCATTCGCCCGCAGCACCGCGAGGTCATACGCAAGCCGGATGGCAAGAAGCTGCAAGGGGGTATCGTCGCTCCTGCCCTCAAGCCCCGCCTGCCAGGCGGCATGCCGGGCATAGGCCGCCCAGCCGCCGACGCTCATCATGAGCCGGTGGAAATAGAGCTCCAGCGCATCGCCCTGAAGGCCAAGCTCGGCGGCGGCTTCCTCGACAAGCGCCGCCGCCGTCTCCGGCAGGGCGGCGAACTGCGCCCGCAGGCCGGTGAGGCCAGCAGCATCCGGCGTCCGGTCGATCCGCGCATCCATCAACCAGCCGGCGTAAAGACCGTCGACGGGCCGCGCCCAGGCCGCCTGTCCGGAATCGAAGACGTTGGCCGCATGCGCGGAGATCCGATCGACGACAAGGTCGCTCCAGGCGCGCCCGTCGGCGTCGCCGGCAAGATCGACCAGCGTCGGCAGCGGCTGGACGTCGGTCTCGGGCAGGTCGCGTGCCAACCCGATCAGCGCCGCCGCGTCCTTGGGCAGATCCCCGCCCGGCATCGCGGCACGGGCGGCGAGAACATCCTCCGGCGCGATCTCGCCCGCCTCGAGCGCGGCGAGATAGACGCTGCGCGGCTGCAGGGTCCGGGCGCCGGCAACCCGGGCCAGCCGCTGTGCCGCCTGCGGCAGGGAGAGGTCGGCCATCCCGAGATAGGGATTGACGGCGACAAAGGCTTGCAGCGGCCACACGGGCGCGACACGGGCGCAAGCGGCGTCAGCAGCAACAAGGGCTTTGGTCTGAGCGGTCATTGTTCGATCCTCATGCTTTGCTGTGGCCGGGGGCGGTGTAGGCGCCGGCGAGACGGTTGAAGAGCGTGTTGACGTAAAGGCCGTTTGCAAGATGAACGCGCGCGGCGCGCCAGGCGGGCGAGGCAGCGCGCGCCGGCTCGACCATCTGAAACACCGTCACGACACCGAAGGAGACGACCGCCAGCAGCATGACGGCGATCCCGGCCGCATCCGCAGCCGGCGGCGGCGGCAGCACTCCGGCATAGAGCGTCTGCGCCAGGGCATGCAGCGCGAGATAGGCGAGCGTGACGGCGGCGGAGACCGCAAGCAGCCGGCCGAGCGGCAGCGACGGTGCGGTGGCCGTGTCGCCGACCGCGACTTCGGCGTCCTGCGGGCCGGCGTGCACCAGCATCAGGGCCAGGCCGAAGACCAGGATCGCGCCCAGCGCAATCGCCTGGGGCGAGGCGGCAGCAGTGCCGGCGGCCGTGTCGGCGAAAATCGCCCCCAAGAGCGCCGAGAAGCCGAACGAGAGCGCCACGGTGACGGCGAGCGCAAGCCCGCCGGCAAGGGCGATCCGGCCCGGCGCAGGCGAGAGCCTGGCGAGCGCCCGGGTCTCGCCGACCGTCTCGGCGGCGCTGCCGGCGGAAAGGAAGGCATGCGCCTTGTAGAGCGAATGGGCGACCAGATGCAGGGTGGCAAGCGCGAAGAGGCCGAGGCCGCATTGCAGCAGCATGAAGCCCATCTGCGCCACCGTCGACCAGGCGAGCGACACCTTCACGCTCGTCTGGGTCAGCATCACCACGGCGCCGAAGAGCGCGGTGAAGCCGCCGACGATCGCAAGCAGGTGCAGCGACGGCGTAAACAGCATCAGCACATCGGCGAAGCGGATCGCGAGGAACCCGCCGGCGTTGATGATGCCGGCATGCAGCAGCGCGGAAACCGGCGTCGGCGTGTCCATCACCTCCGGCAGCCAGCCGTGGGTCGGGAAGGCCGCCGACTTGACCAGCGCGGCAAGCGCGATCAGCACCGCTGCGAAGCCGACACCGGCGGGCGCGGCCTCCATCCGTGCGGCCTCCCCCAGGATTGTGGCGATGTCGGTCGTGCCGAAAGCGAGCGTCAGCGGCACCAGCGCGCCGATCAGCAGCATGTCACCGAGCCGGGCGGCGATGAATTTCTTGCGCGCCGCGATCACCGCCCGCCGCCTGTCCGCGTAGAAGACGAGAAGACCATGCAGCGCGAGGCTGGTCGCGATCCAGGCCATGGCGAGCTGGACAGTGTTTCCGCTGGTCACCAGCAGCATCACGGCGGCGAGCGTCAGGCAGAGCCGGCCCATGAAGAGGCCCTGCCGGGCATCGCCATCGAGATAAGTCGCGCTGAAGCGGACCACCACCACACCGACCGTTGCAACAAGCGCCAGCATGGTGACGCTGAGAGCGTCGAGCCGCAGCGAGAGGCCGATGCCGCCCGCACCGATCAGCGGCGAGGTAAGCGGACCGGAGATGGCAAGCACAACCGCACAGGCAAGAGCCGCGGCAAGCGCGACAAGGGATGCAAGGCCTGCGGCCGCAATCGCATGGCGCGGGCGCATGCCCGGTTCGGTACGCGCGACGAAGGCGGCAACCAGCAGGGCGGCAGGCGCGACAAAGAGCAGAAAAGCAACCATCGGGGTCATGTGAGCCTCCAGAACGATCCGTTTGCGAGGGGATAGCAGAGGCAAAACGATCTATTAAATTCATTGTCTGGATGTTATCGTTCTATAAAAAGGAACGAACGAATGGCGACGCTGAACTACAACCACCTGCGCTACTTCTGGGCGGTGGCGCATGAGGGCAATCTCACCCGCACCGCCGAGCGGCTGAACGTCTCGCAATCGGCGCTGTCGACACAGATCCAGAAGCTGGAGGCACAGGTCGGCCACGCGCTGTTCGCCCGCCGCGGCAAACAATTGCATCTGACGGAAGCCGGACGGATCGCGCTCGACCATGCGGATGCGATCTTCGCCACCGGCTCGGAGCTGATGGCGACGCTGACTGGAAGCAGCGCACCGGCGCGTCAGGTCATTCGCGTCGGGGCGCTGTCGACGCTCTCGCGCAACTTTCAGGTCGCCTTCCTGAAGCCGCTGTTGTCGCGCCAGGACGTGGAGGTGGTGCTGCGCTCGGCGGGCCTTGGCGAATTGATCGCGGCTCTCGAAGCCCTGCGGCTCGACGTGATCCTGATCAACCAGCCGCCGGCGCGCGACGCGGCGACCCCCTGGATCACGCATCGTCTGGCCGAACAGCCCGTCAGCCTCGTCGGCACGCCGCATCGAACCGAACCGCACGGCGGCGATCTTGCCCGGCTGATCGACGCCAACCCGCTGATCCTGCCGCCGCTGGAGAGCAGCGTGCGCACCGGGTTCGACGCGCTTGTCGACCGGCTGGGTCTGCGTCCGAAAATCGCCGCGGAAGTCGACGACATGGCGATGATGCGCCTGCTGGCGCGCGAGGACATGGGCCTTGCCGTGGTGCCGCCCATCGTCGTGGAGGGTGAACTGGCCAGCGGCCGGCTGATCGAGGCGACCCGTCTTCCCGCGCTCGGCGAAACCTTCTATGCGGTGACGCAGGCCCGCCGTTTTCCCAATCCCCTTGTCGCGGAGCTGCTGAGGGCGGTAGGAGACGATCCGGTCCTGCCCGCCGCGCAGGCGGGGGCCGATGGCGATGGTGCCGCGACCGGGTCCGGATGAGGGGCGCGCGTCCCCGTTTCCGCTTTGTCCGACCCTGCAGTAGGCTTGCCGCATGACCCAGGATCCCTCCCCCGCCCGCGTGCGGTTGCGTCTCGTCTTCAGCCCAGATTTCGCGCTGGGGCCGGGCAAGGCCGACCTGCTGGAAGGCATTGCCGAGACCGGCTCGATCGCGGCGGCCGGCCGCCGCATGGGCATGAGCTACAAGCGGGCCTGGTCGCTGGTGGAAAGCCTCAACGCCGCTTTCGCCGCACCGCTGGTGGCGCGCAGCCGGGGCGGCGCGCGCGGCGGTGGAGCCGCGCTCACGGAGATGGGCGAGCGGGTGCTCGCCCATTATCGCTCCGCCCAGCTAAAGGCCGCCACCGCCGCGAAAGAGGACGTCGAGAGCCTGAGCCGGCTGGTCCGGATTGCCCCGCAAGACGATCAGGCGGATTGACAGGGACCGTCGCAAGAGGCGATATGTTCCGTCAGACATATCGACTTGCCGCCCGTCCGGAGTCTCTTTCCCATGCCCACGCCCTTGCGTCCTGCGCTCACGTGCCTGTGGCTTGCGCTTGCGGTGACGCTCCTGCCGGCAGGTGCCGCCCGCGCGGAAAAGGCCGAGGCCGTCACCGTGTTTGCCGCCGCCAGCCTGAAGACGGCGCTGGATGAGGTCGCCGCGCTCTGGCGGAACGAAACGGGCGTGGAGGTCGTCGTCTCCTATGCCGGGAGTTCCGCGCTCGCCCGCCAGGTCGAGGCCGGGGCGCCGGCCGATCTCTTCATCTCCGCCAATCCGGGCTGGATGGACCGGCTGGAGGCGGCCGGACTGCTGCGCGCGGAAAGCCGGCGCGACCTTCTCACCAACGCCATCGTCCTGATCGGCCACGGCCGCGATGTCGCGCCGGTGACGCTGTCGCCGGATCTCGACCTTGCCGGCCTCATCGGCGACGGACGGCTCGCCATGGCGCTGGTCGACGCGGTGCCGGCCGGGATCTACGGCAAGGCCGCGCTGGAAACGCTGGGGCTGTGGGATAAGGTCGCCGCCAAAGTGGCGCAGGCCGACAATGTCCGCGCTGCCCTTGCCCTTGTCGCCATCGGCGAGGCGCCCTTCGGCATCGTCTATGCGACCGACGCGCTGGCGGAGGACCGGGTGAGCGTTGCCGCGCGCTTTCCAGCCGACACGCATCCGCCGATCCTTTATCCTGCGGCCCGAACCGCCGAGAGCGCCCATCCGCAGGCCGATGCCTTGCTGGCATTCTTGCGCGGACCGGCCGCAATGGCGGTGTTCCAACGGCACGGATTTTCGCCCGCGTCCTGATATTGAGGCGCGCGCCCTGAGGAGACGACGCACGCATGCCGTTCCTGTCCGCAGACGAATGGACTGCCGTTGCGCTGTCGCTCCAGGTCTCGCTGTGGGCGACGGCCGCGAGCCTGCCGTTCGGCATCCTCGTCGCGCTGGTGCTGGCGCGTGGCGACTTCCCGGGAAAGCAGATCCTCAACGGGCTGGTGCATCTGCCGCTGATCCTGCCGCCGGTGGTGACCGGCTACATCCTGCTCGTCACCTTCGGCCGGCGCGGCCCGGTCGGCGCTTTTCTTGAGGAACAGCTCGGCATCGTGCTCGCCTTCCGCTGGACGGGCGCCGCCCTTGCCGCTGCGATCATGGCGTTTCCGCTGATGGTGAGGGCGATCCGGCTGGCGATCGAGGCGGTCGACCCGAAGCTTGAACAGGCCGCCGGCACATTGGGCGCGTCGCGCGTGCTGGTCTTTGCCACGGTCACCCTGCCGCTGATCCTGCCCGGGATCATTGCCGGCGCCGTCCTCGCCTTCGCCAAGGCGATGGGCGAATTCGGCGCGACGATCACCTTCGTCTCCAACATTCCCGGCCAGACACAGACCCTGCCGACGGCGATCTACGCCTTCCTGCAGGTGCCGGGCGGCGAGGCCTCCGCGCTGCGGCTGGTGATTATTTCCGTCGCCGTCGCCATGACCGCGCTGATCGTCTCGGAGGGCGTGGCGCGCCTCGTTGCCAGACGGATCCGCGGCACATGAGCCTCTCCGTCGCCGTCACCCATCGCTTTCCCGGCTTTTCGCTCGATGTCGCCTTCGAGGCACCGCCCGGCGTCACGGCGCTGTTCGGCCGCTCGGGTTCGGGCAAGACCACGCTGGTCAACGCCGTCGCCGGCCTGATCCGGCCCGACACGGCGCGCATCGCGGTCAATGACACCGTCCTCCACGACAGCGCCGCCGGCGTGTGGCTCGCGCCGCACAAACGTCGCATCGGCTATGTCTTCCAGGAAGGCCGGCTGTTTCCCCATCTCAGCGTGTCGGCGAACCTCGCCTATGGCGGCTGGTTCGCCCCGCGCGGCGCGGTGGAGCCCGGCGAGCGGGAGCGCGTCGTCGCCATGCTCGGGCTCGGCGCCTTGCTGGACCGCCGCCCGGCGACGCTGTCGGGTGGCGAGAAGCAGCGCGTCGCCATCGGCCGGGCGCTCTTGAGCGCGCCGCGCCTGCTCCTTATGGACGAGCCGCTTGCCGCCCTCGACGACGCCCGCAAGGCCGAGATCCTGCCCTATCTGGAACGGCTGCGCGACGAGACCGACATTCCGGTCCTTTATGTCAGCCACTCGGTCACCGAGGTGGCGCGGCTTGCGACCACGGTCGTCTCGCTCAGCGACGGGCGCACCACCCGCGTCGGCAGCCCGGCGGAAGTTCTGGCCGATCCGCGCGCGGTGCCGACGCTCGGCATCCGCGATGCCGGTGCCATGGTCTCCGCCGTGATCCGCCGTCATGCTGACGACGGGTTGAGCGAGCTGGACGGTCCCGGCGGCCCGCTGCTGTTGCCGCGCATTGCCGCTCCAGAAGGCACCCGGGTGCGCGTGCGCATTCACGCCCATGACGTGATCCTGGCGCGCGAGGCGCCGGCGGGCATCTCCGCCTTGAACGTGCTCAAGGTGACGGTCGCGGCGGTGCGCGCCGGCGAGGGACCAGGCATGGTGGTACAGCTCGACGCGGGCGGGGAACGGCTGCTGGCGCGCATCACCCGGCGCTCGGCCCGCGCGCTGGAGATCGCGCCGGGCCTTGCCTGCTACGCCATTCTGAAATCGGTCGCCATCGCTCCGGAGGATATCTGGATCGCCAGCGGCGAGGAGACGGGCGCTTCCTAGCGCGACGCGTCGGCATCTTCCTGCGGCGGCGCCGCACCGGCCTCGCCGAGGCGGGCAAGGACAAAGGCCGTGACCAGCGGGCCGAAGAGCTCGAAGACCACCGTCGTCGCCACCGTCACGGTGATGATCGCATCGGCATGTTCGGGAAGGGCGCTGGCGCCGACGAGCGCCATGCCGAGCGCGACGCCGGCCTGCGGCAGCAGCGTCAGCCCGAAGAGCCGCGCCTGCGCCGGCGTCAATCCTCCAAGCCGCCCGCCGAGCCACCCGCCGGCGACGCGCCCGGCGACCCTGAGCAGGATGAAGGCGATCCCCAGCGGACCGGCGACGATGACGGCTGCAAGATCCACCGACGCGCCCGCCAGCACGAAGAACAGGATCAGGAACGGCCAGCTGACATATTCGATCTCGTGGAACGGCCGCTCGTGATGCCTGGCGAGATTGACGATGACGACGCCGGCGGTCATGCCCGCCAGCAGGGCGGAGACATCGAGCCACATCGACACGCCGGCGCAGACCAGGACCAGGCCGAGCGCTTCCGCCAACGTCGGTTCGCCCGGCTGGATGCGGCCGGTGAGGACCGACGCCGGCAGGCCGATTGCAAGGCCGACGGCGATCGCCCCGCCGACATCCGCGACCCCTTCGCCCAGCGCGACCAGCACACCCTGCGACCCGATGCCGACAAGCCCGAGCACGATGGAAAAGGCGATCACGCCCCAGGCGTCGTCGATGGCGACCACGCCGTGCAGCACCCGCGTCACCGGTCCGTCGGCATGGACGGAGCGCACCACGTCACGGGTCGCGGCCGGGTCGGTGGCAAGTGCTATGCCGCCGAGAAGCATGGCCATGGCAACGGGAACGCCGATGGCCGTCAGACCCAGCGTCATCACCGCGAAGGAGGCGGCCGTGACCGCGAGCGACACCGACAGGATCGCCCGGCCATGCGCCTTCAGCCGCGGCCGCGACAGCTCGCCGCCGAGCAGGAAGGCGATCATCGTCAGGGTCAGCGTGGCGGTGGCGTCCCGCCAGCCGTCGGTGGCGCCGGGGAGCATGTCGAGCCCCGACGGGCCGACCAGAATGCCGAAGAGGACCAGCAGCGTGATGCGCGGCAGCCGGGTCATCCGGCCAAGGGCATCAAGCCCGATGCCGGCGAGCACCAGTAGCCCGAAGGTCAGGAAGACAAGACTGATATCCATGACGCGCGGCCGCTCCCAGAAAGATGGCCGCATCCTATCTGCGCGAGCCGCGCGATCAAGCGGCTGCGGCGATATGCAAGGCGGCTGCACGCGGTTTCTTGAAACCCGCGGCGCGACCCGCCATATATAGGCATGACAGGGGCATGACGCCCCGGCCGGATGCCACTCTCGGGTCCGGTTTGCATAAACGTCCCGACGCGTCATCACCGTGGCGTGCGGGTCGGCTCCAGACAGGCCGCTTTGAAAAAGGGCTTATGAACATGACGCGCATGTCTGCGTTTTCCAGTCCGCTGCTGCTCGGCTTCGAGGACATCGAACGGGTTCTCGACAGGGTCAGCAAGGGTGCGAACGACGGCTATCCGCCGTATAACATCGAGCGCCTGCCGAAGAGCGGACAACACGGCGAAATCATCCGTATCACGCTTGCGGTCGCCGGCTTCACCCGCGACCAGCTCGACGTCAGCGTCGAGGAAAGCCAGCTCGTGATCCGGGGACGCCAGGAAGACGACAAGACCCGCCAGTTCCTCCACCGGGGAATTGCGGCGCGGCAGTTCCAGCGCGCCTTCGTGCTGGCCGAGGGAATAGAAATCCTCGGCGCGGACCTCAAGGATGGCCTGCTCTCGATCGACCTCGCCCGCCCGGAACCCGAACGTATCGTGCGCCGCATCGAAATCGACGCCCGAGACTGACGACGACGCATCCGCGCCCGGACGCAGGACGCACCGCGACACGGTGCCGACAGCGCCCCCGCGGCCAGGGACCGGCGGCCCGACCGGCCGGCCACTTTGGTGAAGGAGGATCGCGATGAGCGACCATACCGAACACATGCAGCCTGGAGAGTTCAAGGCACTTGGCGCCGGCCAGATCGCCTACGTCAAGGCCATGACCTCCGACGATCTCACGACCCTGTTTCCGGATGCCCCGGACATGGAACCGGGACTGAAACTCTGGGTTCTTCTCAACGCCGACGGAACGCCCATCATGCTGAGCGACAGCAAGGAAGTGGCGCTGGCCAATGCGGCCGAGCACGAGCTTTATACGGTCGCGCTTCACTGAAGCCGCGGAGTGTCTGTTCCGAACCCCGCAACTGAAAAAGCGCCTGCCGGCAACGGCGGGCGCTTTTTTTTGAGGTGGGTCGGTGGCGCGCGGCCATCAGGCCGCGTTGGAGGCCATTTGCTGCGTCAGGAGCGTGTAGAGCGCAGAGGCGTCGTCGCTTGCCCTGAGCTTGGCCACGGTGCCGGGATCGCGCATCCGCCGCGCGATGCGCGCCAGCGCCTTGAGATGATCGGCGCCCGCGCCTTCCGGGGCGAGCAGCACGAAGACGAGATCGACCGGCTGGTCGTCGAGGGCGTCGAAATCGATCGGCCGGTCGAGACGCGCGAACAGGCCGACGAGACGGTCGAGCGCAACCAGCTTGCCGTGCGGAATGGCAATGCCGTTGCCGACGCCGGTGGAGCCGAGGCGCTCACGCTGCAACAGCGTATCGAAGATGTCGCGTTCGGGCAGCCCGGTAACGGCCGCAGCCTTGGCCGCAAGCTCCTGCAGAGCCTGCTTCTTACTGTTGGCCTTGAGACTGGGAACAACCGCTTGCGGCGAAATGAGATCGCTAAGATCCATGATTCGACCCGTGGGTTTGAGCAGAGGGACGTGGCACGGGGTTTCGCGCGCGAACGCGCGCGAAACCGCCTGACGCCAGCTATTTCGGGGCGTTTTCCGGGTCAACCCACCCGTAGTTTCCATCCGTCCGGCGATAGACAACATTCACCGTACCGTTGCCAGCATTGCGGAACACCACCACAGGTGCCTCCGACAGGTCAAGCTGCATGACGGCCATTCCGACCGTCATTGTCTTCACCCTGGCCGAGGTTTCGGCCACCACCAGCGGCGAGAAATCGGCCGGAACCTCTTCTTCTTCCTCGTAGGAGGCAAGCACGTAAGAGGTTGCCTCGAGGCTTTCGCGGCCATTGGCCGCGTGGGCATGATGGTCCTTCAATTTGCGCTTGTAGCGGCGCAGGCGCTTTTCGATGCGCTCGGCGGCGGCATCGAAGCTCTGACGCGGGTCCTGGCTGTCGGCGGAGACCTGAAGGTCGATGCCGGTGTCGAGATGCAGCAAACACTCCGAGCGGAAGCCGGAGCCTTCGCGACCGACGGTCACGTGCCCGGTGTAGCCGCCATCGAAATACTTCGACACGGCCTCATCGACACGGTCCTCGATATGCGTCCTGAGCGCATCGCCGACGTCGACATTCTTGCCGGATACCCGCAGTGTCATGGGAACCTCTTCTTGTTCTGGACAGTTCTGAACTGATGCCGGTGTTTCCGGCATCGCGCATCCGGGAACCCTGTGTCCCGGCATGGGCCCGTCTTCGCATGCGCCGGACGCGCAGCGGCCAGTCTTGCACCGGCCGCACGTCCTGAGGGCGGCTCTATAAGCGCCCGGCATGGCGAAGTCAAATGACGTCGGGACCGGCGCAGTGCCCGGCGGGAGTCGACACGTGGAAGCGCCTGATTGCGCAGCACCTTCATGATCGCCCACCTGAGTGCGACACATGTCGCGACTTTGTCCTGATCCTCGTTGCCGGTCAGTCTAGCGGGTTCGCAAGGGTCACGCCATCGCGCAAAAACCCGAAGGCCAAACGCCCGAGGACACCCCTGTACGCCGCGCCGCGCTAGGCCGGTCTGGCCCGTTTTTCGCGACGCCGTTGTACGGAAGAGGGAATACGCAGGGATTCCCGGTACTTTGCAACTGTCCGCCGCGCGATATCGATGCCGTCGTCCTGCAGCACCTTCACGATGGTGTCGTCGGAGAGGACCGCATCGGGGCTTTCCGCGTCGATCAGCGCCTTGATCCGGTGACGCACGGCCTCCGCGGAATGGGCATCGCCGCCGCCGCTGGCGGGAATGGATGCGGAGAAGAAGTACTTCAGTTCGAAGATGCCGCGCGGGGTCGCCATATATTTGTTGGAGGTCACCCGGCTCACGGTCGATTCATGCATGGAGATCGCATCGGCGATGGTGCGCAGGTTCAAGGGCCGCAAGTGCTCCACCCCCTTGGCCAGGAACGCATCCTGCTGCCGCACGATCTCGCTGGAGACCTTGAGGATGGTGCGCGCGCGCTGGTCGAGGCTCTTGGCCAGCCAGTTGGCGGTCTGGAGGCAGTCGCTGAGGAAGCTCTTCTCGCCCTCGCCGCGCGCCTGCCGGCTGACGGTGGCATAATAGGTCTGGTTCACCAGCACCCGGGGCAACGTGTCGCTGTTGAGCTCCACCGACCAGCCCCCATCGCGGGCCGGGCGCACCAGCACGTCCGGCACCACCGGCTGGATCAGCGTCGCGCCGAAGGCGCTGCCGGGCTTGGGATCGAGCGCCCGCAGTTCGGCGATCATCTCCGCGAGATCCTCGTCGTCCACGCCGCACAGGCTGCGCAGGCCGGCATAGTCGTGCCGCGCCAGGAGGTCGATGTTCTCGATCAGGCGGGCCATCGCCGGATCGTAGCGGTTCCTGTCGATCAGCTGGAGCTTGAGACATTCGGCGAGCGAGGTGGCGAACACCCCGGTCGGCTCCAGCTTCTGAAGGGCATGCAACACCCTGTCCAGACGGGCCCGGTCGAGGCCCATGCGCTCCGCCGTCTCGTCCAGATCGAGGCGCAGGTAGCCGGCCTCGTCCAGATTGTCGATCAGCGTGCGGGCGACCAGCCGGTCGACCTCGTCGGACAGAACAAGCACCATCTGGTCCGCCAGATGCTGCTGAAGCGTCATGTCGGAGGCGACAAAGGCCTCCAGATTGTAGTCCTCGCCGCCACCGCCGGACCCGCGCGAGGCGCCGAGACCGCTTTGGAAGGGGTCGCGCTGCAGTCCCTCGCCGGCGCTAGCGCCAGCTTCGGGACCGGTCCGCGTTCCGGGATCGTCGGGATAGACATTGCCGAGATCGGTATCGAGACGCCCGGCGATCTCCTGCGCGCTGTCGGACAGCTCGGAGCGGATCCACTCGCCGTCGTCGCCGCCAGACTCGCCACGGTCGCCTCCGGCCTCTCCGGCCTCCGGCGCGTCGCCGCCGGGACTGTCGGACGCAGGCCCGTCGCCCTCGACGCGCTCCAGCAGGGGATTGCGTTCCATTTCCGCCTCGACGTAGCTCGTCAGGTCGAGGCTCGACATCTGCAGAAGCTTGATCGCCTGCATCAGTTGCGGCGTCATGATCAGGGACTGGCCCTGACGGATCTCTAGCTTCGGCGACAGGGCCATTCAGATCCCCGGTATCCGTTACAGGAACAAAACCCTCGCACAGGGGCGAGGCCGGCACCGGGACGGGCTGCGTCCCGGTTGGTCCGCTTCTTGCTTTGTAACTTATCGAGGGAGTCGCATCAAAGCGTAAACTGCTCACCGAGATAGAGACGGCGCACATCCGGGTTGGCGACGATCTCGTAGGGCGAGCCTTCGGTGAGCACTTCGCCGGCGGCGATGATATAGGCGCGGTCGATCAGACCCAGCGTTTCGCGCACGTTGTGGTCGGTGATCAGCACGCCGATGCCGCGCTGGGTCAGGTGCCGGACCAACTGCTGGATGTCTCCGACGGCAATCGGATCGATGCCGGCAAAGGGTTCGTCGAGCAGCATGAAGGTGGGCCGGCTGGCCAGTGCCCGGGCGATTTCCACACGCCGCCGCTCGCCGCCCGAAAGCGCGATCGCCGGAGACTTGCGCAAATGGGTCACGCCGAACTCGTCGAGAAGCGATTCCAGATCCTCCGCCCGCTGCCGGCGGTCGGGCTCGACCACCTCCAGCACGGCGCGGATGTTGTCCTCCACCGACAGGCCGCGGAAGATCGAGGCTTCCTGCGGCAGATAGCCGATGCCGAGCCGTGCGCGGCGATACATCGGCAAGCGGGTGATGTCGAAGCCGTCGAGCCGGATCGTGCCGTGGTCGGGCTGGATCAGTCCGGTGATCATGTAGAAGCAGGTCGTCTTGCCCGCGCCATTGGGGCCGAGCAGGCCGACGGCCTCGCCGCGCTGCACCGTGAGGCCGACGTGGCGCACCACCTGGCGGCGCTTGTAGCTCTTGCCGATGCCATCGACGACGAGCAGGCCGTCCTCGGCTCCGGGCGCATGCCCGCTTGCAGCGGACGTCGCGGCGGAAGGCGAATTGAACAAGGAAAAGAGCTTCACGACATACCCATTGCGCGCAGATGAAAGGCGACACGGACCGACATGCGCCACCGGGTCCCGCAACCGCTGCGCCCGCAGGCGCGATTGCGCGGCCGACAGCCCCCGCTCGTCAGAAATACGCAGCGGCAGGGGCGCTGTCGAGAGTTGATCAGTTCCGCGGCGCCTGGTTGTTGATGCTGTTGGGCTGGATCAGCACCCGCACGCGGCCGTTCTTGGGCGCCTCGAGATCCGCCTGGCCGGTCTTGAGATTGACCGTCAGCCGATTGCCGGTGACGACATTCGGCCCCTGCGACAGCACGACCTCCTTGCCGGTCATCACCATCATCTGCCGGTTCATGTCGAAGGAGGCGTTCTGGCCGGTCGCCTTCTGGTCCTTGGAGGCGATCAGCACGCGGCCGCTCGCTTCCAGCCGGGCAATGCGCTGGTTGACGCCGCCGGCGGCCGATCCGTCGTAATAGACGACGAGCCGCTGGGTCTTGAGAACCGCATCGCCCTGGGTGACGACGACGTCGCCGCTAAAGACGGCGCTCTGGCTCTTGTCCTGGACCTGGAGCTCCTTGGCCTCGATCTGGATCGGTTCGCGGTCGTTGGAGCCGAAGCCGGCGAAGGCATCGGAAAAGGTCTGAGCCGCAGCGGGACTGGCGGCGCCGAGGATGAGCGCGGCGAAACCGATCGCAAGGCGGCGGGTCAGGGGCCGGAGGTCTGTCATTGGGTCGTCTCCGATTGAGGCGGCTGGATGGTCATCTGGATTCCCTGCGTGAAGGTCAAGGTGCCGTTGTCCTGGTCGAACTGCATGCGCCCGGCGCGCAGCGCGCCGAAGGAAGACGTGAGCTCGACCGGATCATCGCTGCGAATTGTGCCGGTTTTAAGCGCGATATCGAGCGTCCCGAAGGTTGCCGTCTCGCCGTCGTTGGTCACCACATCGATCCCGTCGGCCAGGAGCAGCGTTTCTTCCGCGCTGTTGTAGGTGCCGCGCGTCGCCGTGATCTCCAGCGACTGGTCGGCGGAAATCCGCAAGTCCGCCACGATGGTCTCGAGGTCGATGATGCGCGGATCGCTGATGCGCTGGATCGCGCGCTTGGCCGACACGCGGTAGGAGCGATCACCGTCGTTGCCGGACAGTTCCGGACTGTCCATGACAAGCCCGTCGGCGGTGAAACTCACCGTGCCGAGGCCCAGCCCGCTCAGGTAGTTGCTTACCCCGATCATGCCGGCGATCACCAGAAGCAGCACAAGCCCGCTTGCCGGCACCAGGATGCGCATGATGCGCACCCGGCGCGAATGGCGGCGCGACGCCGCGCGCGCGGCAGCACGAACGCCGGGCGTACGCCCGGCCTCCGCCGCCCGGTCCGTGCCGGACACCTGATCCGCCTCGCCGGGGATCCCCCCGGCCTGCGGATGACGATGGGCAAAAGCCTCTTGATCCATGCAAGCCCGAATCCGGAACCGCCACGCCCGTCAAGCGCGGCCCTTGCGCATGATATAGGCGCTTCGGTCCCGCTTGTCTGCCCGTTGCGTCAGCCATGGCGCGCAAACGCGCCCGTCGCTTCCTAGCTGTGGGCAAAAATGTCGGTGTCGTCCCAGCCGGCAAGGTCGAGGCGGGCCCGGGTCGGCAGGAAGGCGAAACAGGCCTCGGCAATCGCCGTGCGGTCCTCGCGCACGAGCCGCTCCTGGAGCTTCTCGCGCAGGCCATGCAGGTAGAGCACATCGGAGGCGGCATAGGCGAGCTGCGCCTCGCTGAGGGTTTCCGCCGCCCAGTCGGAGCTTTGCTGCTGCTTGGAGATCTCGACGCCCAGCATCTCGCGCAGCAGGTCCTTCAGGCCGTGCCGGTCGGTGTAGGTGCGCACCAGCCGCGAGGCGATCTTGGTGCACCACACCGGCGCACAGGAAATGCCCAGCGCGTTTTCCAGAACGGCCACGTCGAAGCGCGCGAAATGGAAGAGCTTGTGCTTGGACGGATCGGCGAGAAGCCGCTCCAGGTTCGGCGCGCTGCGCTGGCCGGCGGCGATCTGCACCACATCCGCCGTGCCGTCGCCGGGCGACAGCTGGACCACGCACAGCCGGTCGCGATGCGGCTTCAGGCCGAGGGTTTCGGTGTCGATCGCAACCGCGTCCGCGGCCTGATAGGCGGAAAGCTCCGGCGACGCGAGGTCGGGCAGGTCACCGCGATGAAGGCGAATGGTCATGGGGCATCCTCGGTTCTGAACGCCGCCTTGATAAAACCCTTTGCCGCCCGCGTCCATGGCGCCTCACGAGGAGGCGCCGGCCTCAAGCGCCTTGACCGCCGCGCGGAGATCGCCGGACGCCGTTTCCAGCAGCCGCGCCGCCGCCTCCGGCGTTGCTCCCTTCAACACCAGGATAGCCTGCTTGACGTTCTGGTCGCAGGCCTGAAGTGCAGCGCGGGCCGCGGCCTCGTCGCAGCCGGCGATATCGGCGACGATCGCGCGTGCCCGCTTGCGCAGCTTGGCATTGGTCGCACGCATGTCGACCATATGCCCGCCGTAGACGCGCCCCAGACGCATCATCACCGCGGTGGAAAACGTGTTGAGGCAGATCTTCTGGCTGGTGCCGGCGGTGAGCCGCGTCGAGCCGGCGAGCGCCTCCGGCCCGGTGTCGAGCAGGACCGGACAGTCGGCCGCCTCCAGCAGCGGCGCGCCTGGATTGTTGGCGATGCCGATGGTGGTGGCGCCGGCCGCACGCGCGGTGGCCATCGCCTGCAAAACGAAGGGCGTGGTTCCGCTCGCGGCCAGCCCGATCACGACATCGCGCGCACTCACGTCGAGAGCGGCGAGTTCGCGCGCGGCCGCGGCGGCGTCGTCCTCCGCGCCTTCCTGCGCCTCGCCCAGGCTCTGCACGCCGCCGGCCAGGAGGACATGCACCCGCTCGTTCGGCCAGTTGAAGGTGGGATGCAGCTCGACCGCGTCGAGCAGGGCGACGCGGCCCGAGGTGCCGGCGCCGCAATAGATCAGGCGGGAGTCCGGCGCCCGCAACACGGCGAGGGCCGCGGCAATCGCGCGCTCCAGGTCGGGCAGCGCCTTGCGCATGGCGACGAGCGCGCCGGCCTGGCTGTCCACGAGCGCGGCAGCGAGGTCGCCGAGCGCGAGGTCTTCAAGATTGCGGAACGCGGCACCGAGCGCTTCCGTTTGCGGGCGCTGCGCCCCAGAGGCTTCCATTGATCGTGGACTCCCGAATTCCCAGTCTGTTATACAGACCAGAATACTACCAATCTTCACAGGCGTCTTTCAAGGACCCGCGCGAAACAACTTTGCCTTTCCACCAGCCCGTGCACTCAAAAGCCACAGCTTTGGCCTGCGCGGCGGCGCGAACCTTGCCATGACGACGCAAAGTGGACGATAATTGGCTTTATTGAGCCGGGATCGCCACACAGACCGACGGACGTGCCGATGGACAAGCTCGTTATCCAGGGCGGACACCCGTTTTCGGGCTCGGTGCAGATCGCCGGCGCGAAGAACGCCGCGCTGCCCATCCTCGCCGCCTCGCTGCTCGGCGGCGCGCAAGTGTCGCTCGCCAATGTGCCCCATGTGTCCGATGTGATGTCGATGCTGGAGCTCTTGCGCGGTCTTGGCGCGGAGGCCGGCCCCTTGCGCAACGGCCGGCTTTCGCTCTCCACGGCAGATGTCGTCAGCTCCGAGACCACCTATGACATCGTGCGGCGCATGCGCGCCTCCTTCCTGGTGCTGGCGCCGCTGGTCGGGCGGTTCGGCCATGCCCGGATCTCGCGGCCCGGCGGCTGCGCCATCGGCACCCGCCCGGTCGACCTGCATCTGGAGGCATTGCAGCAGCTCGGCGCCGAGGTGCGCACCGAGGGCGGGGTCATCGACGTGACCGCGCACGGCGGCCTCAGGGGCGAGCGCATCGTCTTTCCCGCCCCCTCCGTGGGGGCGACCCACACGGCGATGATGGCGGCGGCGAGCGCCAGCGGCGAGAGCGAGATCGTCAATTGCGCGCGCGAGCCGGAAATCGCCGACACAGCCGCCTTCCTGACCGCCATGGGCGCGACCATCGAGGGGGCCGGCACGCACCGCATGCTGGTACAGGGGCCGACGAGTTGGCGCGCGGCGCATCACACGATCCTGCCCGACCGCATCGAGGCGGCGAGCTATCTGGTCGCCGCCGGCCTGACCGGCGGGCGCCTCGAGGTGATCGGCGGGCGGCTGGAGCATCTGGGCGCGGCCTGCCACCTGCTTGAAGCCGCGGGCCTGTCGATCTTTCCAAGCGACCGCGGGCTGATCGCCGAGCGGCGCGGCGCGCTGCACAGCGTCGACATGGCGACCGAGGCCTTTCCCGGATTTCCGACCGACCTGCAGGCGCAATTCATGACGCTGATGTGCCTGGCGGACGGCGTCTCGGTCATCCGCGAGCGGATCTTCGAACAGCGCTTCATGCATGTGCCGGAATTGCAGCGCATGGGCGCCGACATCACCCTGTCCGGCGCCGCCGCCACGGTGCGCGGCGTGCCGCGGCTGCAGGGCGCGGAGGTGATGGCCACCGACCTCAGGGCCTCCATGTCGCTGGTCCTTGCCGGGCTGGTGGCGGAGGGGGAGACGGTGGTGCACCGGGTCTATCACCTCGACCGCGGCTATGAGGACATCGACGGCAAGCTGACGCGCTGCGGCGCCCATATCGAGCGGGTGCGGCAATGACGCAGGACGCGCTGTACCTTTCCGTCGACGGCGGCGGCACGGGCTGCCGCGCCCGGCTGGAGCAGGCCGACGGCACCATCCTGGGCCGCGGGCTTGCCGGCCCCGCCGCCACCCGTTTCGGCATTGACGCCTCCTGGGCCGCCATCGAGACCGCCTTTTCCAACGCGCTCGCAGAGGCCGGCATTTCCGATCCGCATGCGCAGCCGATCCGGGCCGGGGTCGGCGTTGCCGGCCTGTCGCGCGCCGGTGCGCTGGAGGCGCTTCAGGCGAAGCCGCATCCCTTCGCCTCCATCGTCTTTGCCAGCGACGGGACGATCGCCTGCCTCGGCGCGCATAATGGCGGCGACGGCGGCATCGTGATCGTCGGCACCGGCAGTTGCGGCATCGCGCGGGTTGCGGGAGCGGACATCAAGATCGGCGGCTACGGCTTTCCGATCTCCGACGAGGGGAGCGGTGCCTATCTCGGCCTCCGGGCGATCCGCCTCGCGATGCTCGCCCATGACGGACGCGCCGAACCGACGGCACTTCTCAACGAGATCCTCGTGCATTTCGGCCGCGATCCGCGCGAAGTTGTCGCCTGGATGGACAAGGCGACGGCGACCGACTACGCCACCTTCGCCCCCGCAGTGGTGCGCCATGCGGACGAAGGCGACACGGCCGCGCGCCGCCTCATGCAGGATGCCGCGGCCAAGATCGACGGCATCTGCCGCGCGCTGCGCGACAGGGGCGCGCCGCGCCTGACGCTGATCGGCGGCCTGGGCAGCGTCATGGAAAGCTGGCTGGCGCCGGATCTTCGAAAAAAGCTCAGTCCGCCGCTCGGCGACGCACTCGACGGCGCCGCGATCCTGGCGGGACGAAGACCGCTCGATCTGCAGCGCTGCTAGCCGGATGTCGCCATGATCTCCTCATTCCCATCCCGAACCCGACCGCCCGGCGCAAGACCGGGGTTCACGCCTCACAAGAAACACGGAAAAAGAAAATGAGCGCCACTGAAAGCCTGTTTCTCGATCAGGAGCCGATCGACACCAGCAACCCGACGCCGCGCTACATCCAGCTTGCCAACCGCCTGCGCGACATGATCCGCAACGGCTCGCTGAAACCGGGCGATGCGCTGCCGTCGGAACGCTCCATCGTCACGGCGACCAGCCTGTCGCGCGTCACCATCCGCAAGGCGCTGGAACTGCTGGTGCGCGAGGGGCTGCTGCACCAGAGGCACGGATCGGGCACTTATGTCAGCGAGGAGCCGGGGCGCATCGAACAGTCGCTCGGCGTCCTGACCGGCTTCAGCGAGGACATGGTGTCGCTCGGACATGTGCCCTCCGCCCGCTGGCTGCAGCGCAGCTACGCCCTGCCTTCTACCCAGGAGGCGATGACCCTCGGCCTGTCCCCGGGCGAGAAGGTGCTGCGCCTGCACCGGCTCAGGCTCGCCGACGACCTGCCGCTGGCGGTGGAGCTTGCGGTCGTCCCGGCCAGCCTGCTGCCCTCGATCGACCGGATCGGCGATTCGCTCTACGAGGCGCTCGCCGCCGCCGGAGCCCTGCCGGAAAAGGCCTTGCAACGCATGCACGCCTGCCGCCTGCCCGCCTTCGAGGCGGAGCTTCTCGGCGGCAAGGAAGGCGAGACCGCGCTCTACATCGAGCGCCTGTCGCGCACCGGCTCCGGCCGGACGGTGGAATTCACCCGCTCCTACTACAAGGGCGACCGCTACGACTTCGTCGTCGAGCTGACGCTTCCCAGACCGCAGATGGACATGTGATGACAGGCACCGCCACCACCCGGCTGAGACAGGAAACCGGCGAGATCCCGGACCGGGTCGCAGCACAGGTCGCGCAGCGCCGGGACGACTTCGCGCAGGCCGGCGCCGCCTTGAGGCGCCACGACCCGCAGATGCTGGTCACCGTGGCGCGGGGCTCCTCCGATCATGCCGCAACCTATTTCAAGTATCTCAGCGAGATGACGGCCGGGCGCCCCGTCGCCTCCATCGGCCCGTCGATCTCCTCGGTCTACAAACGGACCCTGCACCTCGGC
This sequence comes from Stappia stellulata, assembly GCF_020176715.1. Taxonomy (GTDB): domain Bacteria; phylum Pseudomonadota; class Alphaproteobacteria; order Rhizobiales; family Stappiaceae; genus Stappia. Next base: position 118,343 of record NZ_JAIVMF010000009.1, read on the forward strand.
GGCGCGGCCTGCCTCAGCGTCTCGCAATCGGGGCGCAGCCCGGATCTCACCGCGTTTCAGGACATGGCCCGCCACGCCGGCGCGCTGACCCTTGCGCTGGTGAACACCGTCCCCTCGCCGCTTTCGCAGGGCGCGGATCTCGCCATCGACATCGGCGCCGGCCCGGAGCAGGCGGTCGCCGCCTCCAAGTCCTACGTGTGTTCGCTGTCGGCGATGGCCGGGCTCGTCGGCGCCTGGACGCAAAGCCAGGCGCTGGAAACGGCCCTTTCCGCCACGCCGGACCGGCTCGGCGAGGCGCTTTCCTGCGACTGGTCGGCGCTGGTTCCCGCCGCCTGCCATGCCCGCTCGATCTATGTGATCGGCCGCGGTCCGGGCTTCGCGATTGCCCAGGAGGCAGCGCTGAAGTTCAAGGAAACCTGCCAGATCCATGCGGAAAGCTACAGTTCCGCCGAGGTGATGCACGGACCGATCCAGCTGGCCGCCAACGGCCTCGTCGCGCTTGTCTTTCTAAGTCGCGACGAAGCGCGCGCCGGGCTTCTGGACGCGGTGGCAAGGCTTGCCGCCTCCGGCGCGCGCGTCTTCGTCGCCGATCCGCTTGGCGAGGTGCAAGCCGAGCGCCAGGCGATCGCCCCGCTGCCCTGCGTCGCCGCACCCGATCCCCTGCTCGATCCGCTGTGCCAGATCACCTCGTTCTACCGCTTTGTCGAACATCTTGCCGGCGCGCTCGGCTTCGACCCGGATGCGCCGCAACTGCTGAAAAAGGTCACGGAAACACTATGACGGGGGCATCATGAGCGGAGGAACCGCGCTTCTCGCGCGCGCCATTTTCGACGGGGACCGACTGGTCCCCGACAGCGCCCTGCTGATCGAGGAGGGGCGCGTGCGCGCGATCGTTCCCGTTTCGGAAATCCCCTGCGACGCGGAGCGCATGGACACGCAGGCCGCGCTCCTGTGCCCGGGCTTCGTCGACTGGCAGGTCAACGGCGGCGGCGGCGTGCTGTTCAATGAAACCCCGACCCGGGAGGGCATTCGCGCAATCGCCGCCGCCCATGCCCGCTTCGGCACGACGACCCTCCTGCCCACGGTGATCACGGATGCGCCCGAGGTCTCGGCCGCCGCCGCGCAAGCCGTCGCCGAGGCGATCGCCGACGGCGACCCGGCGGTCGTCGGGGTCCATTTCGAGGGACCGCATATCTCGCTGGAGAAATGCGGCGTTCACGACCGAGGTTTCATCCGCCCGCTCACGCGCGAGGATCATGACCGGCTGGCCCGCGCCGATCTCGGCACCGTGGTTGCCACGGTCGCACCGGAAAACGCGTCGCTCGAGGACATTCGCACGCTGTCCCGGGCGGGCGTGCATGTCAGCCTGGGGCACAGCAACGCCGATTTTGCCACGGCGAACGCCGCTTTCAGGGCGGGCGCCCAGTCGGTCACCCATCTCTTCAATGCCATGAGCGGACTGCATCATCGCGATCCCGGACTGGCGGGCGCGGCGCTGTCCAGCGCGCATGTCTATTGCGGACTGATCCCGGACGGCCACCATGTGCATCCGGCAATGCTCGATCTCGCCCTGCGCGCGGCCGGGCACCGCCGGATCACGCTCGTCACCGACGCGATGTCGTCGGTCGGCCACGCGGACGACCGCTTCGAGCTGAACGGGCGCACCGTGGTCCGGGAGAACGGTCGCCTCACCATTGCCGACGGCACGCTCGCCGGCTCCGATCTCGATATGATGTCCGGCGTGCGGATCATGGCCGATGCCTGCGGCGCGCCGTTTCACGACGTGCTGCGCATGGCGTCGCGCTGTCCCGCCCAGATGCTCGGCCTGCACGATCGCGGCCACCTGCGCCCCGGCGCGCGCGCCGACATCCTCGCGCTCGACGCGGAGCGAACCCTGATATCGGTGTGGATTGCCGGCGACCGACAGGAGCGCTGACAGGCGGGCGTGCCTGGCGGGCTTTTTGCGGGGACTTGCCTGGCGGGGGCGCGGGTCAGCCCGCGCCGGACGCTTCGGTAAGGTCCTCGCCGGCGAAATGGCAGGCGCACAGCCGGCCATTGCCTTGCGCGCCCGTTCCTCCTGTTCCCGGCGCCGGCGCAAGCAGCGGCTCCTCATGGCGGCATTTGTCGCGCACGGCGTAGCAACGCGGATGAAACAGGCAGCCCTCGGGCCGGAAGGCGAGATTGGGCACATCGCCCGTGAGCACGATGCGCCGCGCGGAGCCCGGGGCGGCGGCCGCGCTGCCGGGGAGTTTCGGGATCGCCGACATCAGCGCGCGGGTATAGGGGTGCATCGGCGCGCGGAAGAGATCCTCGGCCGGAGCGGTTTCGACGAACTTGCCGAAATACATCACCGCGATACGGTCGCTGACATGGCGCACCACCGACAGGTCGTGGCTGATGAAGATCATCGACAGGCCGAGCTCGCGGCGCAGCTCCGCGAAGAGATTGATGATCTGCGACTGGATCGACACGTCGAGCGCGGAGACCGCCTCGTCGGCGACGAGAATGCGCGGCGACAGGGCGAGCGCGCGGGCGATGGCGATGCGCTGCCGCTGCCCGCCGGAGAATTCATGCGGAAGACGCGAGGCCGCCGTCTGCGGCAGGCCGACGAGATCGAGCAGCTCGCGCACCCGCGCCGCGCGGTCCGGCCGGCCATGCACGACCAGCGGCTCGCCGACGATGGTCGCCACGCTGTGGCGCGGGTTGAGCGAGCCGAAGGGATCCTGGAACACCATCTGGATCTCGGCGCGCGCGGCCTTGAGCGCCTTGCCCTTGAGCCCGGCGAGATCCGTGCCGCGAAAGCGGATTTCGCCGGACGTCGGGCGCGCAAGCCGCATGATGGTGCGCCCCAGCGTGCTCTTGCCGCAGCCCGATTCCCCGACAACGCCAAGCACCTCGCCCTCCGCCAGGTCGAAGCTGATGCCGTCGAGCGCCAGCACATTTCCGGCCGCACCCGCAGGGTAATGCTTGACCAGATCGACGACGGACAGAAGCGGGGTCATGAGGCCGGGTTCCAGCACATGGCGAAATGGTCTCCCGTGCCGGCGCGCGGCGGTTTTGCCCCGGCGCAATCGGGCAGCGCGGCCGAACAGCGTTTGGCGAAGGCACAGCCCGGCGGGCGCTCGCCGGGCGGCGGCACGGTGCCGGTGATCGCGGGAAGCAGCGCGCCCGGCGCGTTGGCGGCCGGGATCGTGCGCAAAAGCGCCTCGGTGTAGCGGTGACGCGGGGTGCGGAACACATCCGTGACCGGCCCCTGCTCGACGATGCGTCCGGCATACATCACCGCCACCGTGTCGCAGGTCTCGGCGACGACCCCGAGATCGTGGGTCACGAGAATGCAGGCCATGCCGAAGCGGGCGCGCATCTCGCCGATCAGGTCGAGGATCTGCGCCTGGATGGTGACGTCGAGCGCCGTGGTCGGCTCGTCCGCGATCAGAAGCGACGGCTCGCAGGCGAGCGCCATGGCGATCATCACCCGCTGGCGCTGCCCGCCCGACAACTGGTGCGGATACTTGCGGCGCTGGTCCCTGCCGCCCGCCAGACCCACGAGCGCAAGCAGTCGGTCGACCTCGTCGGCCTGCTCCGCGCCGTCCAGGCCGCGGTGAAGCGACAGGCCCTCGCCGATCTGGTCGCCGATGGTCATCACCGGATTGAGCGAGGTCATCGGCTCCTGAAAGATCATCGAGATGTCGTTGCCACGCACCGCGTTCATCTCGTCATCGCCGAGACGGGCGATGTCGCGGCCGTTGAACAGGATCCGCCCGCGGGTGACGCGCACGGCCTGGCTCGGCAGGAGACCCAGGACCGAAAGCGCGGTGATCGTCTTGCCGCAGCCGGATTCGCCCACAAGGCCCAGCATCTCGCCGTCGCCGACGGCAAGGTCGATGCCGTCGACCAGAACGCCGGCCCCCGCCTCCAGACACAAGTCCTCGATCCTCAGCACGCGCGCCCCCCGAAACGCCGGGGCCGCAGCCCACCACACGGCACAGCCTGCGCAGGCAATGGCGCGCTCCGCAACCGGAGTGTCACGCCCCGCGATTTTGTCTGATAGGATCGATTTGCTGCGATTGCCGACACGCCGGACTTGTCCTTTACTGGTACCCTCGAAACCGCGAACATCTTGTAAATGGTATTCAGGTGGACTAGCATAACAGCCTAAGCTCGACACCGGCAAGGCGGGCATTCCAGAATTGTATCTAGAGGGGAGTTTGGGGTTCATGGACAGTCTGCGCAAATCCTTCATCGCATCCAGCACCGCGCTCGCGTTCGGCCTGTCCGTCGCGGCGCACGCGGCCCCGCTGGAGGTCGCCGTCGACAGCTCGCCGTCCGGTCTCGATCCGCATATCGTGACCGCCTTCTCCTCCTTCCAGATCATCGATGGAACGATCTACGAGGGGCTGACGGCGCTCGACCCGGACCTCAACATCGTGCCCGGCCTTGCCAGCGCCTGGGAGATTTCCGAGGACAAGAAGACCTACACGTTCACCCTGCGCGAGGGCGTGACCTTCCACAGTGGCGGGGCGATGACCTCCGCCGACGTGGCCGCCAGCCTCAAACGCGTGATGGATGAAGCAACCGGCTCGCCGCTCGCAAGCCGCCTTGCCGCGATCGACACCATCGAGACACCGGACGACAAAACCGTCGTCGTCAAGCTGACGGCGCCGTCGGCACCGCTTCTGTCCTCGCTGACCACCATCGCCATCGTCCCGGCGAAATACGCCGGCGACACCGAGACGCTGCAGCGCGCGCCGGACGGAACCGGCGCGTTCAAATTCGTCGAATGGCAGCCGAATGTCGCCATCCGCCTGGAGGCGAACGACGGCTACTGGCAGGACGGCCTGCCGAAGCTCGAGGGCGTCAACTTCAACATCGTGCCGGAAGCGGCGACCCGCCAGGTCGGCCTGACGAGCGGGCAATACCACATGCTGCCCAACACCGACGCGGTGACGGCGCTGCAGATGCAGTCGCAGCCGAACATCAAACTGCAGGACACGCTGGAGCTGGCCTATTCGCTGACCGGCCTGAATGTCACCCGGCCGCCGCTCGACAATGCCAAGGTGCGCGAGGCGCTGAACTACGCGATCAACCGCGACGACCTGGTGCAGGCCGCGCTCTTCGGCGCGGGCGTGCCCGGCGGACCGCTGTCGCCGGCGCTCAAGGGCTTCGCGACCCCGACCAACGAGCTGGCCTGTTTCACCCCCGACCCGGAAAAGGCCAAGGCACTGCTCGCCGAGGCCGGGGTGACCACCCCGGTCGAGCTTGAGCTGCTGGTCCTGCCGCGCGACGACACCAAGGCGATGGCACAGGTCATCCAGCAGCAGCTCGCCGCGATCGGCGTCAACCTGACGCTGGACATTCCCGAGATCGGCCAGTTCGTGCAGGACTGGCGCAATTCCGAGTTCGACATGTTCGTGTCGCTGAACTCGGGAACGATCGAGCCGGACGACTATTTCTACCGCACCTTCCGCACCGGCGGCTCGACCAATGTGTTCAAATATTCCAACCCCGAGCTCGACGCGCTGCTCGACGCGGGACGCGAGGAAACCGCCGTCGAGGGACGTCGCGACATCTACAAGAAGGTGCAGGCGACGCTCGCCTGCGACGGGCCGGTGCTGTTCCTCGCCTACGGGCAGCTCTACACCGCGATGCGCGAGGCGGTGGAGGGATACCAGATCTATCCCAATCGCTCGCTCGGATCGCTGAAGTCCGTCACGCTCGGCAACTGACCGATCTGAAACCGCGGATCCGGCGGCGGCAGCCGCCGCCGGTCTCCCGCGCCGAACGGATTGCCCGGCCATGGTGTTTCTCAGACGGCTTCGCGGACGCCTCATCGACCTCGCCTTCGTGATCGCGGGCGTCTCGGTGCTGGTCTTCGGCTTCATCCGGATGATCCCGGGCGACGCCGTGGCGATCATGCTGGGCGCCAATGCGGAAGTGACGCCCGAGCGGATCGCGGCGGTGCGCACCCGCCTCGGGCTCGACCTTCCGATCCACGAACAATATGTCGCCTGGCTGTCGGACGTGCTGCGCGGCGACTTCGGCGTCTCGATCTGGACCGGCAAGCCGGTGATCGACGAGATCGCCGCCCATGTCTGGCCGACGCTTCAGCTGACGCTGCTGGCGCTTGCCACTGCCGTGATCCTCGCCATTCCGCTCGGCATCCTGATGGCCCGGCTGCGCGGACGGCGCGGCGAGGCGCTGGTGCAGGCCGGCTCTGTGGTCGGCCTCACCGTCCCGCCGTTCTGGCTCGGCATCATTATGATCCTGACGCTGTCGGCCGTCGCGCCGGGTGTGCAGATGCTCGGCTATGTGCCGTTCTCGCAGGATCCGCTCGGCAATCTGGCGCGGCTGATCCTGCCGGCCATCGCGCTCAGCCTGCCGATCATGGCGAACCTTGCCCGCCTGCTGCGCTCCACCCTGCTGGAGGCAATGCAGCAGGACTATATCCGCACCGCGCGGGCCAAGGGCGTGCCGGCCCGGCGGGTGCTCTACCGCCACGCCTTGCGCAATGCGCTGATCCCCTTCATCACCAGCGTCGGCATCATGGCCGGCTACCTGCTCGGCGGCGCCATCGTGATCGAGCAGGTCTTCGCCATTCCCGGCCTCGGCCGGCTGATCCTCGGCGCCATCGCGGAGCGCAACTATCCGCTGATCCAGGCGACGATCCTGCTGGTGACCTGCAGCTTCGTCTTCGTCAACTTCGCCGTCGACGTCGTCTATGCACTGATCGACCCGAGGATTTCGGAATGAGCGCCCCGGCAAGCCCCCCGCAAGCGCAGGCCCGCAGCAAACGCAGACCTCTCCTGTCGCTCTATTCCGTCGCGCTGACGATGATCGTCATCCTCGTTCTGGTCGCGCTCGCCGCACCGCTGATCGCGCCCTACGATCCGCTGGGGCAGGACATCCTGCAGCGGCTCAAGGGACCGTCTTCCGCCCATTGGCTCGGCACCGACCAACTCGGCCGCGACGTTCTCTCGCGGATCATCTACGGCTTGCGCTCCTCGCTCTCGATTTCGGCGAGCGCCGTCTTCGTCGCCTTTCTCGGCGGCAGCGTGCTCGGCCTGCTGGCGGCCTACTACCGGGGCTGGACCGAACGGATCATCATGCGGCTGATGGACGTGCTCTTCGCCTTTCCGGTGATGCTGCTCGCCATTGGCGTCATCGCGGTGATGGGCCCAGGCGCGGTGCCCACGGCGGCTGCCATCGCCATCGTCTACACGCCGATCTTCGCCCGCCTGTTGCGCGGTCCGGCGCTTGTCGTGGCCGAGAGCGATTTCGTTCTGAGCGCGCGTTCCATCGGCGCCTCGGACCTGCGCATCATCCTGCACCACATCCTGCCCAATCTGGTCAGCGTCATCCTGGTGCAGTTCAGCCTGCTGTTGTCGTCGGCGATCCTGGTGGAGGCGTCGCTGTCGTTTCTGGGCCTCGGCACCCAGCCGCCGACGCCGTCGCTCGGCATGATGCTGTCGGAAGGCCGCAATTTCCTGTTTCTCGCCCCCTGGGCTGCGATTTTTTCCGGCGTGGCAATCCTGATCGTCGCCTTCGCGCTGAACCTTTTCGGCGATGCGCTGCGCGACGATCTCGACCCGAGGCTGCGCCAATCCTGACCGACGCCCGAGCCTGCCCCGGGGCCGGACGAACAGGGAGAGCTTGCGATGGACGACAGACGCGAAATCACCATCAACCGCCGCCGCTTCGACCGGGACGACGGCGTCGAGCCGACGATGACCGCCGACGATCTCGCCGCACTTGCCGGGATCCCGGCGCAAAACGCCATCGTCGAGCGGGAGACCGGACCGCGCACCTATGAAGCGCTCGAGCGGGGCGCAGCACTTCCCATGCGCTCGGGCATGCATTTCCTCGTGACCCGCAAGTTCGTCATGGGCGGCTAGCCCGCCGCATCCGCACTGGAGGCCCGAATGCACCCCCGCGACGAGACCGCCAGGACCCTGCTGCGCCTTGGCAAGACCGAGTTCGACATGCTCAGCGCCGACGCGCTGCCCGATTCCCCGGCGCACGACTGGACGGCGACGCTTGCCGTGACGCGCGCGCAGGACGCAAGCGTGTGGACGCTGCGCCCGCTCCATCTTGGACTGCCCGACGCGGCAGAGGGGACCAGAGCCGAAATCCGCACACTGGCAATCGACAGCGAAGACGCCTTTCGCGCCGCCCTCGACGCGTGGAGCGATGCAGCGGATGCCGACGACGGCGGCGTCGGGGTTCGCCTGCTGATCGGCATCGCGCTGCAGGGGCCGCCGGAAATCGCCGCGCGCTGGCGCACGTCCGACGGCTGGCGCGCAATCGACCGCGTGTTCCTCGAGGGCCAGCCCGGCGCGCGCCTTTGGAAGGATGGCACGCCACCGCCGCCGGACGACCTGCCCCCCGAGCGGGTCGCGCGATTCACCAGTTCCTTCGGCGTCGAGGCCTATCAGCGCCTGCGGCGATCCACCGCTGTCGTGATCGGCGCCGGCGGCACCGGATCGGTCGCGATCCCGATGCTGGCGCGGGCCGGCGTCGGCAAGATCGTCATCGTCGATTCCGATCTGATCAGTCCGTCGAACCTGGAGCGCACCCACGCAAGCTTCCCAGAACACATCGAAACGCCGACGTTGAAGGCGGCCCTTGCCCGCGACCACGTGCGCCGCATCGATCCGGACATCGAGGTGATCGCCTTCGACGGACGGCTGCCGCAACGCGCCATCGTGGAGGAAGTCGCGCAGGCGGACGTGCTGCTCGGCTGCACCGACCAGCACACCAGCCGGCTGGTGGTCAGCGACATGGCGCGCCGCTATCTGGTGCCGGCCATCGACTGCGGCGGGCTGATCGAAGGGGCGAACGGCCTCGTCACCGGGCAGATCATCCAGCTGGTGCTGTTTCGTTCCCACGACCCCTGCCCGCGCTGCCGGGGCATGGTCGATGATATGCGCATGCGCCAGGAGCTGATGTCGCCCGAGGAGCGACAGGCACTGCTGGAGGCGGCCGGCGACCAAGCGCCGCCACCGGAAGCGCATGAGATCCCGCAGATCGACACGGTCGGCTATATCACCACGGTGAGCGGCACGCTGGCGGCGGGCTATGCCATCGGCTGGCTGACCGGGCGATTCGAGCCGCCGTTCGAACGCATGCAGATGAACCTCATCGCCGAGTGTCTCGACGTGACCGACCGGCCGCAGCCGGTGGACGAGGCCTGCAGTTGCCAGGACGAACGCGGGCTGGGAGATTCCGGAGAACTGCCCTTCGCCATCCCGGCGCATTGGGGCGCGGCGCGCCGCCTGTAAGCGGACCGCCGATCAGTCCGCCTCGAAGCAGCTGCGCAGATATTGCAGGGAGCGCGCCTGCGCCCGGTTGTCGCGATGGCTTTCGCCCGCGCCCGGCTCGACTTCGAGCACGAGGCCGGTGACGGCTGTGCTGCCCAGCGCATCGGGGAAGCGGTCCCAGGGCAAATTGCCGGTGCCGACCTCAAGGCCTTCGGTCACCAGCGCGTCGAGCGGGATTTCTGGCGGACATGCGGCGGCGTCGGGATAGAAAAGACTGTCGCTGACATGCAGCCACGGCATCTCGCCATCGACGAAATCGAAGGGATGAAGCCGCTCGCAGCGCTCAAGGTCCTCCTCAAGCACGGCGGAAAACCGGGGATCGTCCTTCGTCGCTGCCGGATGCGCCCGGCGCCAGTTGAACAGATTGGACGACAGCGTCGCATGGGCGGTGTCGACGAAGGGCGCGACATTGGCCAGCCCCTCTCGGGTGACAAAAGCGCGAAACTCCGCGATCTCCCAGGGGAAGAAATGATCGAGCGGGCCGGCGAGAAACGACCGGCCGTCGCGCGGCAGCAGCGAATAGTGGCCTACGTTTTCCACCAAAAGCAGGATGTCGGGGGCCAGACGGGCCAGACGCGCGATTTCCGCGTTGAAGCCGGCGGTTGCCTCGGGCCGGTTCGCCCGTTGCGGAGCGTCACCGTAGACAAGCCCCCAGTAGCGATGGATCACGACGCGGCCCGCCCCCGCCTCGGCGGCAAACCGCAGGGCATCCTCCACCTGATCGGCGTCGAAGTCCTGCTCCGTCACCCTTGCGACCTTCTGCAAGGGCACATGTACGGTGAGATCGAGCGGGCCGTGGACCTGGCGCAGCCGGTCGAGATTTTCCAAGCACACCCGCCTCGCCGCCGCGTCCTCCAGATCGCGCGGGCCGAAGGTGTGCAGTTCAAGCACGACCGGAAGTCCGGCCGCCCGCAGCGCAATCGCCCGGTCGGCAAGCTGGGCTGCGTCCATCACGGCGGCCTTCAAGGCGTAGTGCGGCATGAGGGCGGGTCTCCAGTGGGCGCGCCTCCCGCTTGGGCGGGGGGCCTCAGTCTCTCTATACTGAGGCACTGCGCGTCACAGACAATGCGTTTCCTGGATGGCGGCAAATTCCTCGTCGCCGATGCCGAGCCAGTCGCCCAGAACCTCGCGGGTATGCGCGCCCAGCGCCGGCGGGCCGCGATGAACGCCGGGCGGCGTTGCCGACATCTTGATCGCCGAGGCCGGCACGGGGACCGTGCCGCCGGCTGGATGGGGCACATCGACGATCTGTCCGCGGTGGGCGAGATGAGGATTTTCCACGACATCGGCAATGCTTGCCACCGGCTCGCAGGGGACGCCGACCGCATGCAGCACGGCGAGGATCGATTGCGCGTCATGTTCCAGGCCCCAGGCGTCGATGATCGCCTCGAGCTCGGCGACATTGGCGTTGCGGGCGAAGAAGGTCGAGAAGCGGTCGTCGCCCGAAAGCTCGGGCCTGCCCATCGCCTCGCAGAAGCGCACGAAATGATGATCGTTGCCGGCGACGACATAGACCCATTTGTCGTCGCGGCTCTTGAAGCAATGCGAGGGCGAGAGATAGCGGTCGCGGTTGCCGAGCCGCGTCTGCTCGGTCCCGAAGAGCTTCGATTCGCCGATGGCCGTCGTCAGCATCGACAAGGCACTGTCCATCAGCGTCGCCTCGACCACCTGCCCCTTGCCGGTTTCGTGCCGCGCCTGCAGAGCCGCGAGCGCCGCGATGCTCGCGTAAAGCGCGGTTGAATAATCCGACACGAAAACGCCGGCCATGGTCGGCGCGCCGTCGGCCGGGCCGGTCAGCGTCATGATGCCGCTATGCGCTTGGGCGGCCCCATCAAAACAGGGATGGGAGGCCATCGGCCCGTCCTGACCGAAGCCGGAAATGCGCACGAGGATGAGCCCCGGATTTTCCGCCGACAGGACATCGTAGCCGCAGCCCATCTTCTCCAGCGTGCCGGGGCGAAAATTCTCGATCAGGATGTCGGCCTTGGCCGCAAGCCGGCGCAATAGCGCCTGACCGTCGGGATTGCGGAAGTCGAGGGTCAGGCTGCGCTTGTTGCGATTCGCCCCCATGAAGAACAACGTCTCGCCGGCGACCATCTCGCCGACCCTGCGCCCCTCCTCGCCGCCGTCGGCACGCTCCACCTTCACAACATCCGCACCAAGATCTCCAAAGACCTGACCACAGAAAGGCCCAGCAATATACCTGGATAAATCAAGTACTTTTATATTATTCAGAGATTTATTTTGCATATCGCTGTTTTCTTTCATCGGACATTCAAGTACAATTCCCCGAAATTCAGGAGGATTTGCGATGAAGGTTAAATTCCATACGTGGCTCAAGACCAAGACCGGCTGTGCCGAGGAAGAGATCGACCCGCCCGCGCATGTGCGCACCATCGCGGACCTGACCGCGTTTCTCTCCGAACGCCATCGGGAAGCGGCGCCGCTCTTCGCGATGCCGCAGGCGCTGCGCTATGTGGTCGACCGGCGCTATGTCGATGCGGACCATGAGCTGTCCCCCTCGCAGGTCGTTGAAATCTATCCGCCGGTGACCGGCGGCTGAGCCATGGCGCCTTCGTCCGGCACGGGTGCCGCCCCGCCGCAGCAGGGACAGCCCGCGCGGCGGGCGAGCGGTATTTCGCTGAATCCGGCGGACAGGCCGTCGTAGAGGACGATCCGCCCGCTGAGACCGTCTCCGACGCCGAGGATCTCCTTCACCACCTCCATCGCCTGCAGGCCGCCGATCACCGTAAGCACCGGACCGGCCACACCCACCATCGAACAGGTCGGCGTCACCTCCGGCGGGAGCGGGCTGGGGTAGAGACAGCGGAAGCACGGGTTGGCGCCGCCCCGGAAGGCAGCGAAAGTGGTGACCGTGCCCTCCGTCATTTGCGCCGCGCCGCTCACCAGGGTCCGGCCCAGCGCGAAACAGGCCGCGTGCAGGACATCGCGGGTGGCGAAATTGTCGGTGCAATCGGCGACGATGTCGTAGCCGGCGACAAGATCCGCCGCATTCGCCTCGGTGACGGGAAACATGTGCTCCACCACCTCGATATGCGGATTGCCGCGCCGCAGCCGTGCTGCCGCACTCGCGGTCTTCGGCATGTCGAGATCGTCCATGGTGTGAATGACCTGGCGGTGCAGGTTGGAGACCTCGACGAAATCGCCGTCCGCCACGCCGATAAGGCCAACGCCCGCCGCCCCAAGATACTGCAGGACCGGCGCGCCGAGGCCGCCGGCGCCGACAACGAGCACGCGCGCCGCCTTGAGGCGAAGCTGGCCGGCCTCCCCCCATTCGGGCAGCACCATCTGGCGCTGGTAGTAGGCCTGTTCCTCGATTTCCAGGGCGGTCGCGCTCATGACAGCTCCGCCCGCTCCGCGGCGAGCGCCGCGCCATAGCCGTGTATGTGCTTCAGGAGGCGGTGAAAGCCGTTGGCGCGGCTTGGCGCCAACAGCTCGATCAGCCCCGCCTCGCGCAGCCGGTCCGGCGGGGTCGCGGCGACCTCGCCAAAACTTCGCCCGTCGTAGAGACTGACGGCGATCGACAGAAGGCCGCGCATGATGCGGGCGTCGGAATCAGCGGCGACGCGAACCGTCCCGGTGTCTTGGTCGGCCCTCAGGTCCAGCCAGACACGGGACTGACAGCCGTGAAACAGCGTATCATCGGTCTTGAGCGCCGGGTCCATGGCCGGCAGATCGCCGGCCATCTCCATCAGGGCAATCACCGGTCCGCCGGATCCGCTCCCCGGCCGGAGCCGGTCTGCAAGGCTTGCCATATAGTCCTCGATCGAGGTCATCCTGCGTGTCCATCTGCCGTGCCAGTCGGGGCGAACGGTCAGGCCGTCGCGCGCGCCTGCGCGAGGACCCCGCCGCCAAGCGGCGCCTTCACGCCCGTGGTGAGCGGAAAGCTGAGCGGCAGGCCGCGCTTGGAGCGCATTGCCAGAAAGGCGAAACACTCCGCCTCCACCGCATCGCCGCGGAAGCCGACGCTTTCGGCCGGCACCACCTCCGCGCCGGTGCGTTTCGCGATCTCGCGCATCATCACCGGGTTCTTGCGTCCGCCGCCGCATACGACGATGCGCCGCGGGCGCGACGGCAACAGGTCGAGCGCCTTTCCGACCGACCCGGCCGTGAAGGCGGTGAGAAGGGCCGCCCCGTCCTCCAGGCTCTCCCCGTCCGCCATGGAGGCGGAGAAATCGAAGCGGTCGAGCGACTTGGGATAGGGCGCGGCGAGGAAGGGGTGCTCGAGCAGCGTGCGAAGCTTCGCCTCGTCGACGGTGCCGCGCGCGGCAATCGCGCCGTCCTCGTCCATGTCGCCGCCACTGTGCGCGAAGATCCAGTCGTTCACCGGCGCGTTCGCCGGACCGGTGTCGAAGGCGACCATGTGATCGCCGTCGCACCAGGTGAGATTGGCGACGCCGCCGAGATTGAGCACCGCCGTGTCGCTGCCGGCGTTGATCTTCCTCAGCGCCGCCTTGTGATAGATCGCCGACAGCGGCGCGCCGTGTCCGCCCGCGTCCATGTCGGCGGAGCGGAAGTCGTAGACGACATCGGTGCCGACGATGTCCGCCATCATCGCGCCGTCGCCGAGCTGCCGCGTGTACCCGCGCCGCCCGCCCTCAGGCGCCTGATGCAGGACCGTCTGCCCGTGGAAGCCGACGGCGGAGATGTCGGAAGCCGCATAGCCGTGCCTCTCGAGAAAGCCCTTGACCGCAAGCGATTGCGCCTCGGTGAGAGCCTGTTCCGCCTCGCGGAAGATCTCCGGTTCCGGCCCCTTGAACTGCCACGCGAGCGCCGCCTGGAAGGTGCGTCCGAGAAGCTCGCGGATGTCGACCGGATAGGGCGCGAGCTCCCACGGCCCGAAGGCATCGATCGTCTCGCCGTCGGTCTTGATCATGGCGATGTCGATGTATCCGTCGAGGACGGTTCCGGTCATCAGTCCGATTGCCCAGGCAGGCTTCATGTCGTCATGCTCCTTGTGCGCCGCCTCAGGCTGCGGCCGCGCGTTTGTTCTGGATGTGCTGCGGGAAGATGCGGCCCGCCGGCTTGCGGCAGTCCTTGCAGTGGGACACGGCGGCGCGCCCGTGGTCGGCAAGCCGGCAGCGGAAGGCGAGCGCGCCGGCAAGCACCCGGTCGACGCCGTCGCGCAGGAGATTGCCGACGATCCCGGCCTGGCCGTGGCTGATCACGCAGATCGAGACGTCGCCGTTGGGCGCGACGCAAAAGACGTGGCCCGCCCAGAAGCAGGGCAGCTGCGGAACGGGAAGATGCGGCAGCACCTCCTCCGACAGCATGCGGTCGAGCGTGCCGTCGCTTTCCAGGCTCTCGATCTTGTCGATGGCCTGTTCCGCGCCGCCGGGCAGGAGCGGCTTGACCTTCTCGTACTGGTCGACGCGTTCAAGCAGCTTGAGAAAGCGCGGATCATAGTCCTCGATCGGCTCGTCCAGATCGATCTGGTAGACGCCGACGCGCAAGCCCGGCCGATCCCTGGCGCGGTCGAGCAGGATTTCCAGCCCGCGCAGGGACTTCTCGAAGTTGCCCTCGCCCCGGTTGAGGTCGTGCGACAGGCGGTTGCCGCCATCGAGCGAGACGAAGATCTTGTGGTCGAAATCGACCGAGACGATCTCCTCGACCCGCTTCTCGGTCAGCATCGTGCCGTTGGTGTGCCACTGAAGCGGAATGGTCGGCATGACCTCGCCGACGGTCGCGAGCAGCTCCGCGAAACGCGGGTTCATCAAGGGCTCGCCGCGCCAGTTGAGATGGATGGTCTGCACATCGACCGAGGCGCTGTCGCGCAGGTCGCAGAGCATGCGCCGGAGATCCTCCGGCGTCATGTCGTCCTTGCCGTGGCTAAGCTTGGTGTAGCACAGCCGGCAGGCGAGATTGCAGCGGGTGGTGGGGTCGAGCCAGAGCCAGACGGGCGATCCGTCGATGGCGGAACTCTCGGCGCGCGGAGTGTGATCGGTCATGCAAGCTCCCTGGTCACCTACCGCCAGGGCGCCCCTGGCCGGGCAAAATCAGTTGATCATACAATATCCGACAAGACAATACCTTTTAAGGACCATTATAAGGCCAGATTAAGACGATGCACGCGGATAATGGATCGGCACGCACCAATGGTTGGCGGCCACCCAATCGGTGTTCGGCAGCTCCACCGGGTGCTTCATGATGCGGTGGCAGGGCAGCTCGTAGACCTTGCCGGCCCCGCCCTCGATCGGATCGAACACGATGTATTTGTAGAAGCCGCTCTCCATGCCGTCGGGCAGGCGCAGCCGGTTTGGGTAGGCGGGATCGAGAGTGTCGCGCGCATAGGCGCGCTTCCAGGACACGATGTCCTTCAGTCGCCGGGTCTGCACCACCCCCATGGCAGCGGTGAATTCGTCGATCCGGTGGTTCATCCCTTCGATCCGGTAGCCGGACCCGCGACCGTAATCGCGGAACGAGCGGGCGTGGCGGGCAAGCTCCGGGTTCGCGGTGACCAGCATGCCGCCTTCGCCCGTGGAGATCGTCTTGGTGGGATAGAAGGAATAGATGCCGGCATCGCCGAAACTGCCGGCGGCGCGCCCGTTCCAGCGGGCGCCATGGGCATGGGCGCAATCCTCGATCAGCCAGATGCCCTTGTCCCGGCAATAGGCCGCGATCTTCTCGATGTCGAAGGCGATATGCCCGCCGACATGAACGATCCAGGCCGCCTTGGGCCGATGGCGCTCGGCCGTCTCCACAAAGTCGGCGAAAGACCCACAAAGATCCTCCCGGTTGCAGTCGTAGAAGATGACGGACGCGCCGGACCATTGCGCCGAGCGCGGCGTGGCCAGAAAGGTGTTGGAGGGCGACAGCACCGTCTCGCCGGTCACGCCGATGAAGTCGAGGGCCGCCAGCGCGCCGCCGGCCCAATTGTTGAAGGCCACCGCCTCGAGCCCGGTTTCATCCGCCCAGGCCGCCTCGAAGGCCCGCGTGTGCACGCCGTCGCTCCAGCGGTTGGAGCGCAGGATATCGCGCCACAGACCGAGGAGTTCCTCCTCGTCGCGCGGATCGAAGGCGATGGAAAACGGCAACGGCGCAGGCCGTTCGATCCCGGTGTCCACAGCCTGTGCCTGCGGCTCGCTCATAGCAGCATGTCCTCCTGGCCTTGCCCGAAAAGCGCAGCGCCGTCGTTTCGGGCGTGAAGTTCGTACTGGTTGGCCGCATGCTGGCGCGCCGCGAGCATGTCGTTGAAAAACCGAAGCAAGGGCGATCCGCGATAAAGCGCGGACGCCCCGGCGGCGCGCAGAAGATCGGCCGCGTGCTGGAAGCAGCGGTCCGCGACGCGGGTCGCGTTCAGGCGAAACACGCGCCGCCGCGACACGGCCACCGCCTCGCCGCGCTCGGCGGCCTCGGTCATCTCGGCCAGATCGCCCTCGAGCACGCGCCACATCGCCGCGACGTCGGCATCGACCGTCGCGCAGAGATCCTGCACATGCGGGTCCTCGGCGATGCGCTGCGCCATCATCGAGGTGCGGCCGGCGTTTGCCGCGAGATACGCCGACAGCATGCCGCGCAGCCCGCCGAGCGATGCGGTCGAGATCGAGCGGAACAGCAATTGCGGCAGCGGCAGGCGATAGAGCGGTCCGGTGTTGACCTGCGTTCCCGGCGTGCGGCCGTGGAAGCGGTCTTCATGGGCCAGAAAACGGTGGGCGGGGACAGAGGCCTCCGCGACCTCCACCGCATGGCTGCCGGTTCCGCGCAGGCCGGCGACGTCCCAGTCGGCCACAATCTGCACATCGGTGCGCGGCACGACGCAGGCGCCGGCCTGAGGCGCGCCATCCCCCTCCCGCAAGGCGCCAAGCATGAGCCAGTCGGCGTGGTCGACGCCACTGGAGAAGCGCCAGCGCCCCGACAGCCGATAGCCGCCGCCCGGCTCCGGCCGCAGGCGGCCGCCCGGCATGTTGCTCGACGACAGGATGGCGTCGGCATCCGCCCCCCACACATCCGCCTGCGCCTGGGGGGAAAACAGCGCCAGATGAAAGGAAACAACCCCCATGTTGGCCAGCACCCAGCCGGCCGACATATCCGCCTCGGCAAGAACCGCCTGCAAGCGAAAGAGGGTGATCGCCGGACGTTCGAGACCGCCGAAGCCCCGCGGCTGCAGCACCCGGAAGAACCCGTTCTCGCGAAAGGACGCCACGGTCTCCGCGCTCAGGCGACAGGTTTCGTCACCTGCCTCCGCCCGCGTCCGCAACACGTCCTGAAGCGCTCGCCCGGCCGCCAGAACATCGTCTGCGCAAGGCAGGGGCGCAACGGCAGGACCAACCCCGGAAAGAGACGCGGACAGGGACACAGGCGGACCTCCAGTCTCGGTGGTGTTAGACTGGTAGGATATTTCAGGTGGCGATTTTTGCAAGGACACGCTGAGAAACAATGCCCGCGCACCGTTTCCCCGCGTATCCGAAGGCGTCGGGGAAGGCGGCCAGACGGAACCAACCGGCCATGAGCCGATGGGGCACCGAGTGTTCACCCGATCAGGTCCCTCAGCGGCACTGACGGATCGGCGATCCGCACGCGGTCGGGGCTGCGCCCCTGCGCCAGCGCGCGTTTTCCGGTCATATAGGCCTGCGGTGACCCCAGCGCATCGACGGCGACCAGCCTGTCCTTGCGGAAATACCAATGGGACAGGCCTTCCCGATCCGAGCGCCGCACCACGACTTCATCGCCGGGCAACGACTGGCCCGCGATCTGAAGCTTGAGATCATATTGATCGGACCAGAACCACGGCTGCGGCTGATAGGGCTTGCCTTGCCCGAGAATGCTTCGGGCAACAACCGCGCCGCTGTCGCAGGCATTGCCGACGCTTTCCAGCCGCAGCGCAGCGCCCGGCAGCACGAAGCGCGCGCAATCGCCCGCAGCCCATATCCCGGCCACATTGGTCCGGCCTTCTCCGTCAACGAGAATTCCGTCATCGACCGCAATTCCCGCCGCTGCGGCCAGGTCCGCATTCGGCCTTGCGCCAATTCCCACAACAACGCAGTCGGCGGCCAACCGCTCGCCGCTGGCGAGCACCGCCGCGCGCACATGGCCTTCCCCCTCGAGCGCGGCAAGCTGAGCGCGAAAGCGGAAGTCGACGCCCTTGTCCTGGTGAAGACGGACGACATGCTCCGCCGTTTCCTTGCACGCCACGCGGCCGAGCACGCGCGGCCCGGCCTCGACCACGGTTACCCGCAGTCCGAGCTTGCGCGCGACTGCCGCCATTTCCAGGCCGATATATCCACCGCCAACAATCAGGAGCGCCTTGCCGGGGGACAGCTCCCGGCGCAGACGATCGATATCGTCGAGCCCCCGGACGACGTGAACCCCGGCGAGATTCCCGTCCACCGACGGCGGCAGCCGGCGCGGCGCGGCCCCGGTCGCCAGGACGAGATGCCGGTAGCCGATGCGGGCGCCATCCGCCAGCACCAGCGCCTTGCTGGCGTGATCGATCTGGCGAACCGCACGCCCCAGATGCAGGCCTATGCGGTGCTGCGCGTACCAGGCTTGCGGTTTCAGGCTGAGACGGTCGGCCTCCAGATCGCCGAGCAGATAGGCTTTCGACAGGGGCGGGCGCTGATACGGCAGATAAGGCTCGGCCCCGACGAGATGGATGTCTCCTTCGAAGGAGAGCTTGCGCAGCGTTTCGGCGGTCGCGACCGCCGCCTGCCCCGCGCCGACGACAACCACGGGACCTGATTGATGTTGCTCGGACATGAACGCGTCCTCAATAGACCACGACGGAGCGGATGCTTTCGCCCCGGTGCATCAAGTCGAAAGCCTCGTTGATCCGCTCCAGAGGGAAGGTATGCGTGATCATCGGGTCGATCTCGATCGTCCCGTCCATGTACCAGTCGACGAATTTCGGCACATCGGTCCGCCCCCTCGCCCCGCCAAACGCCGTGCCCTTCCAGACGCGGCCGGTGACCAATTGGAACGGACGGGTCGAGATTTCGGCCCCCGCAGGCGCAACGCCGATGATCACCGACACGCCCCAGCCACGGTGCGAACACTCCAGCGCATCGCGCATCACCTGAACGTTGCCGGTCGCATCGAAGGAATAGTCGACACCGCCAATCCGGTCGTCTCCGGTTCGGGTCATCTCCACGATCTCCTGAACAACCGGACGGTCGATCTTCGAGGGATTGACGAAATGGGTCATGCCGAACCTCTTCGCCATGGCCGCCTTGTCGTCATTGACGTCGACACCGATGATGGTCGCGCAACCGGCCATCCGCAGCCCCTGGATCACATTCAGGCCGATGCCGCCCAAGCCGAACACCGCCGCACTGGCACCAGGCTCGACACCGGCGGTGTTGATCACCGCCCCGATGCCCGTGGTTACGCCGCAGCCGATGTAGCAGATCTTGTCGAAGGGCGCGTCCTTGCGCACTTTGGCGAGAGCGATTTCGGGCATCACCGTGTGGTTGGCGAAAGTCGAGCAGCCCATGTAGTGATAGATCGGCGTGCCATCGAGCATGGAAAACCGCGTGGTGCCGTCGGGCATCAGCCCCTGCCCCTGGGTGTTTCGGATCGCCGTGCAGAGATTGGTCTTGCCAGACCGGCAGGAATGGCAGTCTCCGCATTCGGGGGTATACAAGGGGATCACATGATCGCCCGGCTCCAGCGTTGTCACCCCCTCGCCGATCTCGAGAACGATGCCCGCGCCCTCGTGACCCAGGATCGACGGAAACAGCCCTTCCGGGTCAGACCCCGAACGGGTGAATTCGTCGGTATGACAGATCCCGGTGGCCTTCATCTCGACGAGCACCTCGCCGGCTTTCGGGCTCTGGAGATTGACATCCATGACGACGAGCGGTTTGCCCGCTTCCAATGCGACTGCCGCACGCGTGCGCATGAAAAGTGCCTCCGATTTCAGTTGAGCAGATTGGGAAGGAAAAGCGTGAGCGAGGGGAGCAGAACGATCAGCGCCAGGCGAAAGATATCGGCAACCCAGAAAGGCGTGACGCCCCGAAAGATCGTGCTTGTGGCCACGTCAGGCACCACCGACTTCATGATGAAGACGTTCAGCCCGACAGGCGGCGTGATCAGACTGATTTCGGTCACCACCACCACGACAATGCCGAACCAGACCGGGTCGAACCCCAGCGCGACGACGATCGGGAAAAACACCGGCACCGTCAGCACCATCATCGACAGGCTCTCGAAGACACAGCCAAGTGCGATGTAGATCAGCAAGATGACGAGAATGACCGTCATCGGATGGAGATCGTTCTCCGTCACGAAGCCGACCAGTGCTTCGGGGAGGCCGACGAGATTCACGAAATTCGAAAAGATCCAGGCGCCGATAAGGATCGAGAAAAGCCCGGCCGTCGTGATTGCCGTCTCGGTGAGTGCCGCCAGGGTGTTTCGCCAGGTCAGGCGCCGGCGCCAGAGCGCGATGGCAAAGGTGCCCATGGCGCCCATGCCCGCCGCTTCCGTGGGCGAGAAGGTCAGGTTGATCGGGTGCCAGTTGAAGAGGCCGTACAGACCACCGATGACGAAAGCGAACAGGCCGATCACGGCACCTATGCCGGACAGGGAGCGCAGGCGTTGCGCCCAGGAGCTGCGGTCGCCGGGAGGACCGGCCGCGGGGCGGCGCCAGACGACGAACAGGACCGCGCCGAGGTAGAACAAGACGCCGAGGGCGCCGGGCACGATCCCGGCCAGAAACAGCGCTGCGATCGAGCTTTGGGTCAACAGTCCGTAGATCACCAGCACCACGGAAGGCGGGATCAGGATCCCGAGCGTTCCGCCCGCCGCGATCGCAGCGGTCGACAGCGCGTCATCATAGCCGAACCGTCGCATCTCGGGCATGGCGACACGGCTCATGGTCGAGGCCGTGGCCAGCGACGATCCGGAAATGGCCGCAAACAGTCCGCATGCCGAGATTGTCGCCATCGCAAGCCCGCCACGCAAATGCCCGAGAAAGGCATGCGCGGCGCGGTAGATATCGCGGCTCATGCCGGACTGATTGACGAAGAGCCCCATCAGAACGAACAAGGGCACCACCGACAGGCCGTAGTCCCGGGCCGCATCGGTGATCAGGCGCGCCGACATGGACAGCGATGCACGCATGCTCGTTTCCATGGCATAGCCGAAGATCCCGACCGCCCCCATGGCTAGGGCAATGGGCACGCGCAACAGGATAAGGCCAAGCACGGCGGCAAAGCCGAGAAGTGCAGCAGTCATATGAAGATCCCCGAAAGGCTCATGCGTCGCCGCGCCGCGGCTCCATGGATCCGACCAGGGCCGGATTGACGATCAGAAAGACGCCGCGCAGAACCATCGCCGCCGCGCCAGCCGCCAGACCGGCCGTAATGAAGAGAATGATCCCGCCGACCGAAAGCCGGAGGTAGAGCGTGACCTCGCCATACCCCAGGGTGCGAAGGCCGCTCGTCCAGCACGCCATGACGGGCCAGACCAGAAGCACGCCGAACAGCAGGTTCATCGCCGCATCACGCCATCGGATCAGAAAGCGCGGCAGAAACCCGTCCAGCAGGTCGACGGAGATATGCCGCTCGAAAAGGCAGGTCGCGGGCATGGCGAGAAACACCACGGCGGCAAGCAGCAGCTCCGTCAGTTCGGCCGCCCCCGGAATCGGTGACGACAGAACGCTCCGCCCGATCACGTCGCCGAACGTCAGCACCATCATCACGAACAGGCAACCCGCGGCCAGCCGCAAAGGCAGGCTGGCCGCGAGACGGAGTATCGACGCCATCATTCGCCGATCTCTTGCATCACCCTTTCCGACTGCGCACGGAACATTTCGAGCGCCCTGGCCGCGTTGACGCCCGTGCCGTCAACCTTTTCGAGGATCTGTTCCTCGACATCCCGTGCGACCGCATCGAAGACCTCCAGATCGGCCTGGGATGCGACCACCCTTGGATGTCCCAGATCGGTGGCCGACTGCAACGCGGCCCGGTCTCCGCCGTCCCAATGGCGACCGAACAGGCGAGACAACGGCTCGCCGAAAAGCTCGTCATCCAGCTTTTGCCGAAGCTGCGGATCCAGGCTGTCCCAAACCTCCCGGTTCATCAAGACGGCAAAGGAACCGCGATACAGCCCGCCGGGAACCTCGAACATGGCCGGCGCCACTTCGTTCATCCGAAATCCGGTGCGGCTGTCCAGGTTCATCACCACACCGTCCGCCGCCCCGGATGACAGCGTCTCATAAACCTTGGTGGCCGGGACCTGGATGCCGACGGCACCCAACCCCTCGATCACCATCGAGCCGACCCCTCCCGGCGCACGCAGCTTCATGCCTTCGATCTCGGTGATGCTGTCGACCGGACGCACAAGGTGAAACTGAGCGGCCCCGTGCATGAACATCGCGGCCGTCTTGAACTCGTCTTGTTCGCCGGCCGCCTTGAGCATCTCGTTCCAGACCCGCCAGTAGGCGGTGGAGGTTGCCTCCGCGCCGCCCATGGTGCCCGGCAGTTCGACAAGCTCGCTGGTAACGAAACGCCCCGGATTGTAGCCATGGAAAATGTAGGTGATGTCCGCCGCGCCATCGAGGACCAGGTCCGCCATGCCCGGCGGCGGCGCAAGCCCGAGTTTCACCGTGGCGGTCAACGCGCCGTCCGAGACGGTCTCGAGGCGGCGGATGAACTCCGGCCAGACCTCGGAGTTGATCACATGCGTGGGCGGAGCCCATGAAGCGATCGTGAGGGTCTGCTTTGCCTCCACGGGCAGCGCACTGATTGCCGCAAACGACAAGGCGCACAAAACTGCCTTCCTGAATGTCATTCTGTCTCCTCCCTTTCAATGAACGGCCATGGCCGTAGCAACGACTGTCAGACCTGTGTTTCGGGAACGGTGATCGTGGCTCCGTCCATCCAGTCCTCGATCTTCACCTGGCACCCGAGCCGGCTCAGCGGCCGGCGCTCCACCGCGGCGAAATCCAGCATCTCGTCTTCCGCGCCTTCGGGACCTCCAAGCCGGCTCGCAATCGCCTCGTCGACAAAAACGTGGCATGTGGCACAGGCGAGAGAGCCTGCGCACTCCGCGACAATTCCAGGCACACCGTTGCTTATCGCGGTCTCCATGAGGGAATGGCCGGGCGTGGCCGGCACATCGCGGCTCGATCCGTCGGGCAAGACAAAGTGAAGGGTCGTCATGGGGTCCTCCTCCCGGCGTGGCGACGCGTGCGACGCGTCCTTCAGGGTCTGATCTGTTCGGATCTGGCGCGCACCGCTCAGCCGCGCAGGCGCACTCGCAACTGGCTCGGGCCGCGAAACGAAATGGTCTTCGTCCAGTCGATTTCCTGGCCGGGCATAAGCGCCATATCCGGAAACCGGGCCGAGAGCTCCTCAAGCAGGACCTTCAGCTCAAGCCGGGCCAGCGGAGCACCCAGGCAGGTGTGGATCCCGCTCCCGAAAGCGAGGTGCTCGCGCGGATTGCGACGTTCCACATCGAATGTTTCCGGGTCATCGAAACAGGCGCCGTCATGATTGGCGGAGGCCAGGGCCACGAGGATCCTGTCGCCCTTGGGGATATCCTGCCCCGCGATGGTGACATCGACCTTCGCGGTGCGCCGCCATGCGACCACGGAGGAGGCATATCGCAATCCCTCTTCAACCGCATTTGCAACGAGCTCCGGCCTTCGGACGATTTTCGCCCATTCCTCCGGACGCTTCATCAGTTCGAGAAACAGGTTGCCGGCGGCATTCGTGGTGGTTTCGTGCCCCGCAATCAGCAGGCCGAACACCAGGCTCTTGATTTCATTTTCCGTCAACACGGCGTCATCGCCGTCACGCCGAGCGAGCAGGAAACTCGGGTAGTCGTCCCCCGGAGCCACCTTGCGCGCCTCAACCAGTTCGCAGGCATAATCCCAGAAATCCGCGAGATCGTGGACGGCAAGCTCAAGCTCGGACTCGCTCGGCTTGCCCCACACCATGTTCAAGCGGAGATCGCCCCATTTCTTGATCTTGCGCGGATCGAAATCCGTCTCGCCAAGCAGCAGGAACACGACCTGGGCCGGGAACTCGTAGAATATCGCATCGACGAGATCGACCTCATCCAGCCCTGTGATCCGGTCGATGTAAACTCTGACCAGTTTGCGCAGCGCGTCCTCGTAGAAGGAAAACCGGCGAACGTTGAGGAAGCGCGACGCGATCATGCGAATGCGCGTGTGCCGTGGCGGGTCGCAGGCCACCTGAACGGCCTCGTTGGTGAAGTTCCGCTCTTTCAGATAGTCCAGCACCTTCTGCGGCCAGGGCGTGATTGGCTGGGTGGCAATTTCCGCGGAAAAACTCTCGTGGTCGCGCAGCGTTGCAAGAACATCTTCGCGCCGGGTCACAACCCAATAGCCGATCTGCGGAGAATAGAAGACCGGCACATCGTCCCGAACGCTCGCAAAGAATTCGTACATTCCCTCGTGCCGAAACGGCTCGTGGTTCGCTCCCGCGGCGTGAAACGGACAAGCCGCAGGCTGTCCGCCCGGCACCGAAAAGTCAGACATCGGATATTCCTCCCAAGAAATCGAACGGCTCCTCTCCGCGATCTCCGACCGAGGTTTATGATGCGATATGTTGTCTTGTCAACATCAATATTGTCATGTCAACAAATCGACCTATCCCGGGACTGACAGCCTTGAACCCCTCCCCGAATTCTCATATTCAGTGCTATGCCCGATCAAAAAGACCTTGAGCCTCGCCGGTCGCAGGAGACCGATCTGCCGGACGAGTTGTTTCTCGTGACCATGGAGGACGACGACCAGGCGGCGCGGAGCACGCTGAGCTTTTCGAGGTCGCCGACGGTCCTGCTCACCTTTGCAGCGAACCGCTTTGGCCGGGCCGCGTCGCGGATTTATCAAGAGCGATACGGCGTCGGCGTCATGGACTGGCGGATGCTGGTGATGCTGACGCGTGAACCCGGCGCGACGGTCACCCTGTCGTCCGAGACGATCGGGATCGACAAGGCCGCCGTCAGCCGGTGCCTGCAACGCCTTCACGAGAAGGGGCTTGTCAGCCAGGGGCCCGTGCACGCCAACGGTCGCAGCCGGGGATGGAGCCTGACAGAGAAGGGTCACGCCCTTCACGCGACCATCCTTGCCGAAGCGCTGGAGCGCCAGCGCCACCTGTTTGCCGGGTTTTCGCCGGAGGAGATCGCCACGCTGTGCGGGATGCTCACCCGGTTTCTGGAAAACCTCTCCGCCCTTCAGGCAAAACCGCCCGAAGAGATCAAGGCACCGGCCACTTCGCAAGAGCCCACGCCCTGACACGCAAGGCCGCATCCGTTTCGCAGCCTTGGCGGAATTGGCCAAGCGCTTCCCTTGATCTGGCGCCGCGCGCCGACCGGCAGCAACGAACGCAACCGCGCGGGTGTTTGACAGGTCACGCCCGCCTGTCGGCTCGCCGCCCTTCCGCCGCCTGAAGCGCGGATTCGCCTGCCGCGCTTTGGCTCGCCCGTTGCACGATCGCAGCCCGGCACTGCCCAGACGACAGCCCGAATCCATCAACTAAGTCACTTGCTCAAAACTATTGACTTAGATATTCGGTTCGCGCCATGCTCGGCCAACAGGCGCTGGCGTCCGCTTTTTTCGGGGAGGAATTCGGAAAAAGCGCAAGAACAAGCAACATCAAGCCAGCACATCAGGTCCGCGCGGGAGGAAAACATGTACGAGGTACAAGACAGCGTTCTGTCCAGGGAAACCACCGATCCGCGGATTCCCGCGCGTCAGGACGTGGTCACCCGCTACCTGATCGACCGGCAGGCGCGGGAGCGCCCCGACGCCGTCTTTGCCAAGTTCGACGACACCGGCGAGGAATGGACCTACGCGACGTTTCGCAACCTGGTTCTGCAGACGGCCATCGGCCTCCAGACCCAGGGCGTGCGGCAGGGCGATCACGTTCTCGTCTGGATGCCGAACTGCCGGGAACAGATCCGGATCTTCTTCGCGCTCAACTATCTCGGGGCGATCTACGTTCCCATCAACACCGCCTACAAGGGCCGGCTGCTGGAACATGTCATCGACATCTCCGACGCCACGCTCGCCATCGTCGAAGCCGCCCTGGTCGAGCGGATGGAGGGCGTCGACCTCGGGCGGCTGGAGCGGCTGATCGTCACCGGCACGGCCGGGAAAGAGATCGCGGCGCCGCTTCCCGCGACCCTTTATCAGGAGGTGCTGCTGCCCGAGAGCGGCTCGCTGGCCCCGCTCCAGCGCAGCATCGAGCCCTGGAACCCGATGACCATCATCTTCACCTCCGGCACGACCGGGCCGTCGAAGGGGGTGCTGATGTCCTATCTGCACCTCTTCTCGAACGCGGGTCCGGAATCCTGGCCCTTCGTCACCGCAAACGACCGCTATCTGATCAATGCGCCGATGTTCCATATCGGCGGCTCCGGCCCGATGTTCTGCATGCTGGCGCGCGGGGGCTCGATCGCGGTTGTGGAACGCTTCGAAACCGCGACCTACTGGGATCAGGTGCGCCGCACCGGGAGCACGGTCGCCTTCCTGCTGGGCGTGATGGCGAGCTTCCTGGAAAAGCAGCCGCCGAAGCCCGACGATGCGGACAATCCCTTGCGGCTGGTGCTGATGGTGCCCTTGGCGTCGAATGCGGAAAGCTTCGCCACCCGCTTCGGCCTCGATGTCTACACGATCTTCAACATGACCGAGGTGTCGAGCCCGATCGTGTCCGAGCCAAACCCGAAGGTCCGGGGCACCTGCGGAAAGCCGAGGCCGGGGGTGGAGGTCCGGCTTGTCGACGAGAACGACTGCGAGGTCCCGGTCGGCACCATGGGGGAAATGATCGTCCGCACCGACCGCCCCTGGGCAATGAACAGCGGCTACTACAAGATGCCGGAGGCGACGGCCAAGGCCTGGCGCAACGGCTGGTTCCACACCGGCGACGCCTTCGTGCAGGACGCGGACGGCAACTTCTTCTTCGCCGACCGGGTGAAGGACGCCATCCGGCGCAGGGGCGAGAACATTTCCTCCTTCGAGGTGGAATCCGAGGTTCTGGCCCACCCCGACGTGTTCGAGGCGGCCGCCGTGGCCGTCGACAGCGAACATAGCGAGGACGAGGTGATGATCTGCGTCTCGCCGGTCGCCGGGCGCACGATCGACCCGGCCGAACTGATCGCGTTCCTGCAGGAGCGCATGGCCTACTTCATGGTGCCCCGCTACGTGCGCATCCTGGACAGCCTTCCCAAGACGCCGACCGCGAAGGTGCTGAAACACCAGTTGCGCAGCGAGGGCGTGACGCCGGACACCTGCGACCGCAACGCCGCAGGCATTTCCATCAAGGGAGAGAGGTTTCGCACGCCTGTCTGACCTCCGGGTCGTCAGGCGCGCGCCCGCCCCTGCCATGAGGCGGGACACAATTCCGTTTGGTCATTTTCTGGGGAGGAAACAATGACACATCCAGCAGCCGGCATGGTGGTGATGACATCGACCGAGCGCATTCGCTTCGGGGAACCCGCCGCCAAAGCGCTGGCGGCCGAGGTCGAGATGCTCGGTGCCAGGCGCGTCGTCCTGATCGCCAGCAAGTCGCTTGCCGACCACACCGACGAGATCGCGAAGATCGAGGCCGCCCTTGGCACACGCCATACGGAGACATTCACCGGCGTGGAGCCGCATGTGCCGCGCGACAACGTGATCGCGGCGACCGCCGTGGCCCGGGAGGCAAACGCCGACCTGATCGTCTCCATCGGCGGCGGATCCGTCACCGATTGCGCCAAGATCGTGCCGGTGATGCTGAAGCACGACGTGCGCACGGCACAGGGCATGGCCCCCTACCACATCACGGTGGACGACGCCGGTGCCATGGTCGTGCCGGCCTTCGCCCCCCAGGACATTCGCACGATCTGCATTCCCACGACCCTGTCGGGCGGCGACTTCAATCCGCTTTCGGGCGCGACCGACCCGCTCAGCAAGCACAAGCAAGCCTATCTGGAGCGGATGATGGCGCCGGTTGCGGTGATCCTCGATCCGGCACTGACCGTTCACACGCCCGAATGGCTCTGGCTGTCGACCGGCGTGCGGGCGCTGGACCACGCAATCGAAACCCTGCAATCCTTCCAGTCCAACGACTTCTGCGACGGTCTGGCGAAAAGCGCCCTCGATCTGCTGATCGCGGGACTGCCGCGGGTCAAGGCCGACCCCGGCGATCTCGAGGCGCGGCTGAAGTGCCAGATCGGCGTCTGGCAGTCCATGCTGCCGATCATTGCCGGCGTCCCGATGGGCGCAAGCCACTCGATCGGCCATGTGCTGGGCGGGCTGTGCGACGTGCCCCACGGTCACACCTCCTGCGTGATGTCGCCTTTCGTCCTGCAATGGAACGAGCCGGTGAACGCCGCGCGCCAGGCGCCGATCCGCGCCGCATTCGGCAAGCCCGACGTGCCGGCCGCCGAACTGGTGGACCGTTTCATCTCGGATCTGGGAATGCCCCGCTCGCTGGCCGCCGTCGGCGTGCATGCCGACAAGATGCCGAAAATTGCCGAATACACGATGGACGACATCTGGGGGAAGACCAATCCGCGGCCGATTAGCGGGCCTGCGGATGTGATGGAGATCCTGGAACTGGCCAAATAGGCAAGGCCGCGACCCGACCGCAGAGCGCCGCTCCCACGGGAGCGGCGCGAACCCTTGCTGCCGTCGCGCTCTTTCGCCTCAGCGCGGCGGGGCGCCAACAATGCTGGCCGTGAGGCTGTCGATCAGGCTCTCCAGCGCGGTCGGATCTCCCCACAGGCGGCCGCCATCCTCGTTCAGGACAAAGGCCGCCTCGCGCGCCGACAGGCTGGCCTGCGCGAACTGGTAGAAAAACACCAGCTTCCGGT
Organism: Stappia stellulata; assembly: GCF_020176715.1. Classification (GTDB taxonomy): domain Bacteria; phylum Pseudomonadota; class Alphaproteobacteria; order Rhizobiales; family Stappiaceae; genus Stappia. The sequence goes on from NZ_JAIVMF010000009.1 coordinate 147,442, forward strand.
TCAGCGCGGCGCGCGGGACATCCGGCAGCGCCGCCGCGATATGGTCGATGCAGCGCTGAAAGCTGTCATCGCCCTCCGCCTCGACCGCAGCGGAGAAAATGGCGCGGTGGTTCAGCTGCATCACCGAAATGAACCGCATGTGGCCGAAGCCTATCGGCAGGTCGCTGCGCTGTTCTGGATCACCCGTTCCCACCGTCTCGACCTTGACGATCAGTTCGACGATGTCGCGCACCCCGATCGGGGCACCGGAGGCCTCGAGCGCGTCCAGCGCGGCGTTTCGCGCCCGGCGCGTGCGCATCAGGGCGTCGCGAACCAGCTCGCGGATCAGGTCGTCCTTGGTGCGGAAGTAATAGTGGATTCCGGCGGAATTCTTGACGGACGCCTGGTTCAAAATGGCGCGGACCGACACGCCCTCGATGCCGTGCCGGGAAAACAGCTGAATGGCCGCGATCTTGATCCGCTGACGGGTGTCGTCTTCGTCGCTCCGGTTCACCATGCTCGTTTCCTTTGTCATTCCGGTTGTCGATACTGCACCATCGGGGCAAAGGTCAAAGCGGCATGTGTGGAACAGCCATATTTCCTCGCGCTTTCGTTGCGGAAGCGGGGGACATCCCCCGCCTCTCAGCTTCCAAAGACATAATCCTGCGGATCCGCGTCGCGCGTCAGGAGCCAGAACTGGTCGTTGCGCCAGGGGGAAATCGCCACCACCCGGCCAAGCCGGTTGCGATACCAGTTTTCCGTCCCCTGATGGGTCCAGACCATGCGGTCATGCGCCTCGTCGATCCGGCGATTGTAGTCCTCGTAGACCTCGGGGCGCACCTCGACGGTGGACATGCCCTTCTCGGCCATGCGGGTGATGACGCTGAGGATGTAGGAGGTCTGCAGCTCGATCGCCTTGATCATGCTGCCGCCGTGCCCCAGCCCGACATTCGGCCCGAGAATGGTGAAGAAGTTCGGGAAACCGGGAACGGTCGACCCGATGTAGGCGCGCGGATTGTCGGTTTCCCAGACATCGGCCAGACGCTGGCCGTTGCACCCGACGATGTCGTAGGACGACTGCATTTCCGCCGCCTTGAAGCCCGTCGCATAGATCAGCACGTCGGCCTCGTAGCTCTCGCCGTTCGCCGCCGTCAACCGACGCCCGTCGATCCGTGACAGACGGTCGGGGACGAGCTCCACATTCGGCCTGGTGATGGTCCTGTACCAGCCGTTGTCGAGCAGGATGCGCTTTCCGTAAGGCGGAAAATCCGGCAACACATGCGGGAGCAGGTCCTGGCGGTCGCCGAGCTCGGACTTGACGTATTTCGTGAAGATCCGGCGATGCCGGTCGTTTGTCGCGTTGAGGGCCTTGTCCGGCTCGGGCCAGTTCGGATCCTTCTGCAGGGATTCGTGAATGCGATCGTTGAAGGTCCAGAACTGCCGGATCCGGTACCACTGCTGGTACAGCGGAACGCCCATCAGCAGGTGCCGCACGGGATCGGGCACCTTCTTCTGAAACTGCGGAAATGGCGCCGCCCATTGCTTGGAGCGGGCGAAGATGGTCAGCGAGGCGACCTTGTCGGCGATGGCGGGAGCGACCTGCATCCCCGAGGCGCCATTGCCGACCAGGGCGACATGCTTGCCCGTCACGTCCAGATCCTCCGGCCATTGCGCCGTATGGGTTCTGATACCGGGGAATGTGTCCGCACCGGGAATGTCGGGAACCTGCGGCGTGTTGAGGACGCCGACCGCGCTCATCAGGATGTCGCAGCGTTCGGTGGTCAGCGTGCCCTTGGCGTCGCGCAGCCGCAGCACCCATTTCCGGCTGTCGCCGTCCCAGCGCGCCTCCTCGACCCGGGTCGAGAAGCGGGTTTTTTCCCGCAGGCCGACGCGGTCGGCGACGCTGCGGAAATAGCTCAGCAGCTCGCCCTGCAGCGCGAAATACCGCGACCAGTCGTTCGGGGCGAAGGAAAAGGAATAGATGTGGTTGGGCGTATCGACGCCTGCGCCGGGGTAGCGGTTTTCCCACCAGGTGCCGCCGAACTCCTCGTTTTTCTCGATGATCTCGAAATCGACGCCCAGCCGTTTTAGGTTGGCGCCGACGCAGATGCCGGAGACGCCCGCGCCGACGACGAGAACCCGCAGGCCCGACGGCCAGGGAGTTTCCGGCGTCTTGCTATGTGCCGCCAGCCCCAGATCGGAGGCGATGACCTCGCCGTAGCTTTCGGGAACCGGCTCGTTCATCGAGACCGAGAGCATGCGCGCCAATGTCGCGTTCGACGGGTGCGGAATCGCAAGCCGCGCGCCGTCGATCCAGTCGAAGATCGCCTTTTCCGCAGCGTCGCGGATTTCCTGCTGAATATCCTCGGGAAGGCCGCCGTCGTCATTGTCGTCGAGACCGCGGGCCCGGCCGGGCGTGTAGGGCGGCTGCAGCCAGCGCTCTTCGCCCGTCATCTGGTACAGCACGCACAGCAAGGTTGGGATGTTGCCCTGCCGGATGCCATCGCGCAGCAGCGCGGCATCCAACCGGGGCATCTGGGTCAGATCCGGACCTGTCATTGAACTCTCCTTGCCTTCCCGATTGACGGGGCAGCCCACATTGGGTATGCGATGAAGTCAATTGGCTCAAGCAAACGACTTAACGATAACAAACACGCATTGCAACAGCCTGATCGCGCTTTTCGGCAAATCAGGCCGCAGCGCCAGACAGGTCGGCCGGAGCCAAACGGGAGGAGGACACGCGATGGCGAAAGACGCCGCGCCCTGGACGCGCACGCTTGAAACACAGGACGGGCCCGTTTCGGTGTCGGGCCGGGTCGCGCCAGGATTCGAAGCCGTCGCCGAGGCGTTTTGCGCGAATTTCACGATCCGGGCGGAAGCCGGGGCCGCGGTTCATGCGCAGCATCGCGGCCGCGAGGTCGTCAGCCTGTCCGGCGGACGCATTGCCTCGCCCGCGGATGCGGCTCCCCGCTTCTGGAGCGACGACACCATTTGCGTGATCTTTTCCGCCACCAAGCCGGCGACGGCACTGTGCATGCACTTGCTTAGCCAACGCGGGCAGGTCGATCTGGATGCGCCGGTTGGCGCGGTCTGGCCGGCGTTCGCGGCGCAGGGCAAGGAGCAGATCACGCTGCGCATGGTGCTCGACCACAGCGCCGGCATCCCGGTTCTCTGCGAGCCGCTGAAGACGGACTGCCTGTGCGATCACGCCTACATGGCCGAGCGGCTGGCGGCCGCGACGCCGGTCTTCGCGCCGGGACGCACGACAGCCTACCACCCGGTGACGGGTGGCTTCATCCTTGCCGAGGTGATGCGACGCGTCGACGGACGCAGCCTCGGGCGGTTCTTCGCGGAAGAGATCGCGGAGCCGCTCGGGCTCGATTTCTGGATCGGCCTGCCCGACGCGCTCGAGGCGCGGGTCGCGCACATCCGCCACTTCGTTCCGCAAAAAGGCGGCGGCTCGACGCCCTTCGGCGAGGCGTTGCGCGATCCCGGATCGCCCCAGAGCCGGTTCTTCTTCAATCACGGCGACTGGATGGCGAAAGGGGTCAACACACGCGCCGGCCGCAGGGCCGAGATCGGCGCAGCCTCGGGCGTCACCAATGCCCGCAACCTTGCCGCACTCTTCGAGGCGATGCGGCCGGACGGCCTTCTGGGCCTCGACGTCGAAACGGTCGCAAGCTTCGCGCAGGCCACATCCGCCACGCACCGGGACGGGATGCTCCTGCAGCCGACGCGGTTCGGACCGGGCTTCATGCTGCGGATGGACAACCGCGGCGGACCGGGACGCGCGCCGCGCGGCGACAGTTTCCTCATCCCCCCGCAGGCCTTCGGACATGTCGGCGCGGGCGGGTCCTTCGGATTTCGCGATCCCGTGGCGGATCTCTCCATGGCCTACACCATGACGCAGATGGGACCCGGCTTCCTGCTGAATCCGCGCGGACAGACGCTCATCGATGCCGCCTATCGCTGCATTTCGGCCGCGGCACCCCAGCCGTGACGCGACCCGACACAGGAGGACGACACATGCGCAAGGAGCCAGGTCCGGGGGCGCGGACGCCCGAGGCAACGCCCGGTTTCTGGGAGCGGGCGGAGCGGCTTCTCGCCCGGGGGATCAAGGCGGTCTCCATCGCCGCGGGCCTGTCGATCGTCGCGATGATGCTTCAGGTCACGGCCGATGTCGCCCTCAGGTATCTGACCGGAACGGGGCTGCCCGGGACGCTGACCATCGTCAGCTACTACTACATGGTGATCGTGGCCTTCGTGCCGCTGGCCTTCGCCGAGCTGCAGCGCGCGCATATCCAGATGGAGCTGGTCACCGACCTGCTGCCGCGGCGCCTGTCCCGGCAGATCGGCGGATGGGGCCTCCTGTTCACCGGCCTCGTCACCGGCGCCCTCACCGTGCGCGGTTTCGAGGAAGCGCTGAACCAGATGCGGATCGGCGCGTCGCAGGTCCAGGGCACCACGTCGATCGACACATGGCCGGCCCATTTCGCGCTTCCGCTGGGAGCCGGCCTGATGACGCTGCTGGTGGCGCTGCGCTTCCTGCAGTTCCTGGCAGGCTGTCTGCCCCGCTCCGCGGCGGCGCGCGATGCGAGAGGCGTTTGAGATGACCGACATTCAAATCGGCCTCGGCGGACTTGCGCTCCTCTTCGTGCTGATCGCCATGCGCCTGCCGATCGGGCTTGTGATGATCGGCGTGTCCTTCGGCGGACTCTATCTGCTGGCGGGCTGGAACGTGGCATGGAGCAGCCTCGGCCTGCTGCCCTTCAACTTCGCGGCAAGCTGGGTGCTGAGCGCGGTTCCGATGTTCCTGCTGCTCGGGTTTCTGTGTCATCACGCCAAGCTGACCGAGGGCCTGTTTCGGGCGGCGCGGGTCTGGCTGCAGGGCCTGCCCGGCGGCCTCGCCATCGCTTCCGTGCTCGGCTCCGCCGGCTTCGCGGCGGTCTCCGGATCCTCCATCGCCTGCTCGGCGACGATGGGGCGCATCGCCGTGCCCGAAATGACCAAGGCCGGCTACGATCCGGAACTCGCCACGGGAACCGTCGCGGTCGCCGGCACGATCGGCGCGCTGATCCCGCCTTCCGTGATCATGCTGATCTTCGCCGTGATCGCTCAGGTTCCCGTCACCAGCCTGTTCATCGCGGGCATCACCGCCGGCCTGCTGACCGCGCTTGGCTATATCGTGGTGATCTGGATCCGCGTCGCGCTCAATCCGGCGCTCGCCCCGCGCGGCGGCGACCCCCTGCCGCTGCGCCAGCGGATCATCATGACACGCGACAGCTGGCCGATCGTCCTGATCATGCTCGGCGTGTTCACCGGGCTGTTCGGCGGCGCCTTCACCGCAACCGAAGCCGGCGCCGTTGGCGCGTTTCTGGCTGCGGCGGTGGCCCTTGCCAAGGGAACCCTGTCGCCGCGGGTCTTCCTGCGGGCGATCTCGGACACGGTGCTCACCACCTCGACGATGATCATCATCGGCGTCGGCGCCACCGTGCTGACCCGCTTCCTGGTATTTTCCGGCGCCGGCGACTACCTCAGCGACCTGGTCATCTCGACGACCTCCGACCCGCTGGTCATCATGCTGGGGCTGGTCGTTCTGTACCTCTTTCTCGGCCTGTTCCTGGAACCGGTCGGCGCCATGCTGCTCACGCTTCCCCTGGTGCTGCCGATCATCGGGGAAGCCAATTTCGACCTGATCTGGTTCGGCATCATCCTGACCAAGCTTCTCGAAATCGGGATGGTCACGCCGCCGGTCGGAATGAACGTTTTCGTCATCAAGAGCGTCGTCGGCAACCTCGTCACGACCAGCCAGATCTTCCGGGGCATCGGCTGGTTCCTGCTCATGGACCTGGTCGTTCTCGGTCTCCTGATCGCCTTTCCCGATCTCGTCCTGTTTCCCCTGACGCTGTTCGACGGCTGACGGCGCGGGCCTGCCCTTCCCTTCCAGACACGAAAAGGAAAACAGACCATGACGATGTTGCAAGAGAGGCCGCCGCTGGACGGGCAGATGATGCAAGGCGCATTGTCTATCCCGGCGATCATGGACTACGCGGCGGACGTCCACGGCGACACGCGGATCCTTTCCGCGACCGTCGAAGGCGGCCTGCACGACTACAGCCTGCTTGATGCATCGAAGCGCATCGCCCGCCTTGCCCATGCCTTGCGGGCGATGGGCATTGGCCCTGGCGACCGCGTCGCGACCCTCGCCTGGAACGGCTACCGCCACTTCGAGCTTTATTATGCCATCGCCGGCATCGGCGCGGTCTGCCACACGATCAACCCGCGCCTGTTCCCGGAGCAGATCGCCTGGATCGTCAACCATGCCGAGGACCGGGCGCTGTTCTTCGACCTGACGTTCGCGCCTCTGGTCGACGGGCTGGCTGAGCACCTCCCGCGCCGGATGCAGCGGGTCTTCCTGTCCGATGAGGCGCACCGGCCGGAGACCTGCGCAGAGGACGTGCTGGCCTATGAAAGCCTGATCGAAGGACATCCCGACAGCATCGACTGGCCGGACTTGCCGGAAACGGCGGCCGCCGGCCTGTGCTACACGTCAGGAACAACTGGCGACCCGAAAGGCGCGCTCTACTCGCATCGCTCCACGGTGCTGCACGCGATGTCCGCCATTTTGGGGATTCCGCAGGCGTTCGGCAGCGGAAAGCGCATCTTGCCCGTCGTGCCGCTGTTTCACGTCAACGCCTGGGGCCTGCCCTATGCCTGCCCGCTGTCGGGCACCGACCTGGTGTTTCCCGGCCCGCATCTCGACGGAAAAAGCCTCTTCGACCTGATGGAGACGACCAGCACGACCGGGGCATGGGGCGTTCCCACCGTCTGGGCCGGCCTGATCGAGGAAATCAGGCAGCGCGGTCGCAAGCCGAAGGCTCTGGAGATGCTGCTGATCGGCGGCTCCGCCGTGCCGCCGGCGATGATTTCCACGCTGGAAGACTTCGACATCCGCACGATCCATGGCTGGGGCATGACAGAAATGAGCCCGATCGGCACCTGCACCCGTCCGATTGCAGGCGCAAGCCGGGAGGACCGCATCGCCAATGCCATTCCCCAGGGCAAGCGGCTGTTCGGCCTGGAGATGAAAATCGTCGGCGAAGACGGCACGCCGCAGCCGCATGACGGGACGGCCCAAGGCGAATTGCTGGTGCGAGGGCCGGCCGTGGTCAACGGATATTTCAATGCGCCGGACGCCTCGAAGGCTGCTTTCGACGCCGAGGGCTGGTTCCGCACCGGCGACGTCGCGCGCATCGACAGCGCCGGCCGCCTGCAGATCGTCGACCGGACCAAGGACCTGATCAAATCCGGCGGCGAATGGATTTCCTCGCTCGATCTGGAAAATCTGGCAACGGCCCACCCGTCTGTCGCCCAGGCGGCGGCGATTGCCGTGCCGCATCCCAAATGGGACGAACGCCCGGTTCTGGCCGTCGTGCCCGCCGACAAGGAAAAGGGCATCGACGAGGCCGACCTCCTGGCGCAGATGGCACGGCATCTGGCCAAATGGCAAATGCCCGATGCCGTCATCACCATGGACAGCCTGCCCATGACGGCCACCGGCAAGATCTCGAAGAAAGACCTGCGCAGCCGGATCAACGTGGATTTCGGCGACATGAACTGAAATCGACATCCCGATGCTCCGCCCACGCTCTGGAAAACGCGCCCCGAACGGGGCGCGTGAGAGTGATGACAAATTCTGAAGAATCGTCAACCCGGCCGAATGCAATGAGAGCCGGGATCGGGGAGGCACTACCTGTCGGCTTCTTTTGGCTTGAAATTATAGGCCTTTAGCTCTCCGATACCGGGTCGCGCTGACGCTTGCCCGGTATGACGCTTGGAGCAACTCCACCTTTGTCAGCAGCCTGACGCGCCCCGAACGGGACGCGTTTTTTCAGTCCTGCGGCGCGACACCTGCACGCAGCTCGAACTTCTTGACCTTGCCGGAGGGATTGCGCGGCAGCGCGTCGACGACGACAACCCGCCTGGGCTTCTTGTAGGACGCAAGATGCGCCTTGCAAAAGCCGATGACCTGCGCGGGATCGAGCTCCTCGCCCGGCCTGGGCACGACGAAGGCCATCGGCGTTTCGCCCCACCGTTCGTCGGGAAGGCCGACAACCGCGCTTTCGGCGATCGCCGGGTGCGTGTTCAAGAGCTGCTCGATCTCGGCGGGATAAATATTTTCGCCGCCGGAAATGATCATCTCCTTCAGCCGGCCCTTGATATAGACGAAGCCGTCCTCGTCGACCGTCGCGAGATCTCCGGTGTGGAGCCAGCCGTCGCGAATGGTCTGCCGCGTGGCCGCCTCGTCCTTGTAGTAGCCCAGCATGACGGTGTCGTCGCTCTGGATGATTTCGCCGACTTCGCCCGGCGCGATGTCGCGGCCATCCGGGTGCACGATGCGCAGCCGGTTGGTCATCATCGGCTTGCCGACAGACCCCAGCCGCGCCTCGGCATCCTCGGCGCGCAGCACGGTCGACGTGGAGGAACATTCCGACAGGCCATACCCCTGCATCAGGGCAACGCCGAACATTTTCCGAAACAGCCGCATCGACCGTTCCGTCTCCGCCGCGCCACCCGACAGGCAAAGCCGCAGGGCAGGCGCCGTGGCGCCCCGCTCCTCCAGCGCGCCGATCAGCGCCTGCCACATCGCCGGCGCTGCAAACATGCAGGTCACCCCGTCCTCGACGAGATGGCGGGCGACCTCGGCCGGATCGAAATGCTTCTGCAGGATGACGGTTCCGCCGATCAGCAACAGCGGCAAGGTGCAGATCAGCGATCCGCCGGCATGGAAGATCGGCGCGCAGGTCAGGGTGATGTCGTCCCGCGTCAACGGAAAGTCCGCGATCTGGTTTTGCGCCGTCGCCAGAAGGTTGCGCTCCGAGAGCATCGCAGCCTTGGGGCGCCCGGTCGTGCCCGAGGTGTGGATCATCAGCAAACAGGCGTCCGGCGCCCGCCGTTCGATCCCCTGCCGGGGGTGCGGCGCGGCCCCGGGCGCCAATCCCTGCGGGCCGCTTTCCACCCAGTGGCGAACGGCATCCGCGCGCCCCTTCACGGCCTCGATCGTGTCGCGGAAATCAGCGGAGTAAACAACGACCTCGGCTTCCGAGTTGGCGAGCTGATAGACGATCTCGTCGGCAACCAGGCGGAAATTGACCGGCACCAGGACCGCGCCCAGACGGGAGCAGGCGAACAACAGCTCGAAGAACGCAATGTCGTTGAAGCTCAGATGCGCGACCTTGCCGCCCTCGGCGATCCCCATTGCGCTCAGGCGGTCGGCGGTGGCCGCGATCCGGGCGTTCAGCTCGCCATAGGTGACGGTCAGCGGGCCGCAGCGAATGGCGGTCTTGTCAGCGAAACGGTCGCCCTGGCGCGCCAGAATGGATGCGATCATGTGGCGGTGTCCTCCCTCAATGCCTGCGATTGCGTGTGGTCGTCCTCGCCCGGAACCGGCGCGGCGCGGCGCACCGCAGTCGGCGTGAGCGACAATGCGATCGGATTGGCCAGATGGCGTTCGGTCCCGTAGACGTCGTGGCGTGTCTCGGCGACCATGCCGCGCGCGCCGGCATGGTCGCTCCCGAGCATGGCGGCCAGCGACTGCACGGCGGTCACGCACACGCTCTTGGGACCGAGCGTTTCTTCCCAATAATCGGCGGTCCGGGTGGCCAGCACGGCGGCGACATCGGCTTTGACACGCTCGGTGGTGGCGGCGTCCAGGAGATCCGCGTCGCCGTGATCGGGCAGGCCGATTTCCGCGCAGAACCGTTTCCACAGCCAGGGTTCGAAACTGGCGACGGCGACATAGCGACCGTCACTGGCGCGATACAGCGCGTAATGGGGATAGCAGCCCGAATAGAGCAGTTTGCCGCGACGCAAGTCCGCGCCGCCGTTCAACAGATGAAAGGCGAGCGGATTGGCAAGGCCCAGCGCAGTATCGAGAAAGGAGATATCGACGAACTGGCCCGTGCCGACCCGGTCGCGCGCCAGGAGGGCCAACAGGATCCCGCTGACCGCATGCAGGGCGGCACCTCCGAAGTCCGACAGGAAAAACAACGGGATGACCGGCGGGGCGTCTTCGCCGGTGCCGATCAGGTCCAGAAGTCCCGCCTTGGCGATGAAGTTCAGGTCGTGGCCGCCCTGGTCCCCCATGGGGCTGCTCTGCCCGTAGCCAGACAGCGCGCAATAGACGAGGCGGTCGTTGACCTTGCGAAGGGTTTCATAGCCAATCCCGAGCCGCTGCGCGGTGCCGGGACGGAAATCCTCGATCACGACATCGGCTTCAGCGGCCAGCGCCAGGAAGATGTCGCGGTCTCCCGGATCGCGCAGGTTGAGCACCAGGCTGTGCTTGTTGCGGTTCAACGCGCGCGCGATCAGATGCATCTGGGCGTCAAAGCTCCAGATATCCGCGTCGGAACCGGGATCAGGACCGGCCGGGGCGGCGGAGATCGATGTCACCTCGGCCCCGAAATCGGCCAGATACATCGAGGCCATGGCGGACGGACCAAGCCGTCCAAGGTCGAGGACACGCAGTCCTTCCAGGGCTGTCGTCATCGGTTCGGTTTCCAGCTGAGAGGGCGAGATTAGTCGGCCAGCGCCGCGGCCGTCGCGGGATGGGGATCCGGATAGGCGGCCAGAACGATCTGAAGCCCGTGCGCCCTGGCCGGATGAAACGCGACCTCCCGCAAGGCCCCGAACGTCACGTCGTTCACCGGCTCAAGGCCTTTTTCGCGAAAGTGGCGGACGGCCGCGTCCATGTCGGAGACCTTGAAGACGACGCAGAAGACGCCCTCGCCGCGGCTGCTGGTGAATTTATCGACGACCGACCCGGGATGCCCGGCCACGAGTTCCAGGCCCTCGCGCGAGTAGCGGGCCTCCATCCCCAGCTTGTCGTCGCTCAGCGGCGCATCGAAGCGGATGCCCAGCAACCCCTCGAAAAACGCCGCCGTTTCGTCGAGATCGCGCACGCCGAGCGCGATCCTGTCCAGCCGTTCAATCTTCATCGTCCGCTCCGCCGCCTTGTCCGCTTCGCCGTCATCAACGGGGGTCACCGGCGTGACGCAGGCGCCCCCCCCGGACATCGATTACTGCCCGTAGGTCGCCAGATCGACGTCGGACAGGATCTCGTCCAAATAGAGCTGCGCCAGGTCGTCCGCGGTCGAAACGCCGTCCAGATGGCCGCGCCATTCGGACACCCGCGCGCGCATCGCCGCGACGGTTTCCTCGCCGTTGGCGACACCGAAGGTTTCCCTGTAGTAGGCAACCAGCGTGTCGATATCGGTGTCGACAAACGTCCGCGTCGCCTCCACCAGACTGGGAGCGGCGTCATGGAACCGGGCCTTGATCTCGCCCTTGCGGGATTTTTCCCTCAGCTCCTGCAGGCCGTTTTCATATTTCATCGAGATCTCGGCCGCGGCCCTTGCGGCCCCGCGCAGCAGGGCCTCGCGCTTTTTCAGGCTCAGGCCGGCCCAGGTGGCCCGGTTGACCTGTGCAAGCGACGCGACATAGATGCCGCCCGGAACGCCGGTGGTGATGTCGGTCACCAGATCGCCCATGCCGAAATTATAGACATCGGGAACCGACAGGATGACGCAATCGATCACGCCCTGGCTCAGGGCCTCCAGCATCTCGTTGCCGGACACGGTGACCGGCGCGGCCTCCATGGCCTCGGACCAGCGCGCCCAATAGGACCCGGAAATGCGCATGCGGGCGTTCTTGAGGTCCGACAGCTCGACATGCGGCTCCGTGCAGTTCAGCGAATAGGGCGTGGAGGCCGTTCCCACCGTGAAGACGTTGTTGCGGGCGGCGAACTCGCGATTGCAGTCGGGACAGTCGTTGATGATGAAATCCGTCATTGCGGCGCCATAGAGGACGCCCTGCATGTCCTGCGACAGGCCCTCCTCCTGCAGCAGGATCATCGCGGTTTCCATCGCCAGATTGGTATGGGGATACTCCCTGGGAAACAGCGTGGTCATCAGCGCGCCGATATCGGCCAGCCCCGATGCAATGCCGTCGGACGTCTCCATGAGATTGAGCAGGGAGAGCGGGAAGGTGCGCACCTTCAGCTCGCCGCCGGAGTTTTCCCGGACCGCCTCGGCAAACACGTTTGCCCCGATGTCGAAATAGGATCCCGGCGGATGCCCATAGGCAAAGCGCAGGGTTTCCGCGTTCGCCATCGCCGTGCCGGCGAGCCATACGGCCCCCGCCATCGCCGCGAGCCTGTTGATCTTCTTCATGGTCCCCTCCCTCATTGCCGTCAACCGCGCCTCGCGGCGACAAAGTCATCTGCTTTATACAATTGACTTAGACAAATTTGCAATGGGCAACGGCACGATCCGCGCCGGTTGCGGGCGCGTCGGGGAGAGATCCGGTGCATTGAATGAAAGACACTCTGCTGCTGCACGCGGCGCAGGGCTGTCACGCGGCAGCGCGGCGCTCACACGAAAGGCGAGGACACGGCCCAGAGGCCGAAGCCGATCAGCATGATCCCGGACAGGCGGGAGATCCACTGCGCAAAGGCGGGCGGAAGGCGATGGCGGGCAAGCGCCACGCCGCCGCTCAGCAGGCACCACCAGAGCATCGACCCGAAGAACACGCCGGCCACGACCAGCGCGGCATCGGCCGCCGTCGCGGTCGATGCAAGTCCCAATCCGGCAAAGAGTGCCGCAAAGGACAACACCGTCATCGGGTTCGTGATCGTCAGGAGGAAGGTGGCCGCGGTGGTCCCGACCAGGTCTCGGGAGGAGACACGTGCCGCGGTCCCGGGCACTTTCGGCGCGAAACTGTGCCAGCCGAGCCAGAGCATGAAGGCCCCGCCCAGGAGACGAAGCGGCGTGTCGATCGCCCCCAGCACGGAGGCGAAAGCGGCGAACCCGGCGGCCGCGAGGGTGGCATAGACGCCGTCTGCCAGGGCCGTTCCCAGCCCCCCGGCCGCGCCCGCGGCAAAGCCCCTTTCCAGCGTGCGGTTGATGCAAAGCGCGCCGATCGGCCCGAGCGGCGCGGCAATCGCCAGCCCGAGAAACAGGCTTTTGAAGAACAGCATCCCATCCATCATGCACCGTCTTTTCTGACAAGGGCGCCGGGCACAGGCGACGACAGAGCGATGACCGTCTCGCTGCGGCCGACGAAGCGGCGGGCCTTGAGGTCGGCCAGAAACGGCTCGATCCGTGTCGTGTCGCCCACGCGCAGCTTGATCAGGTAGGACCAGGCACCGGTGACGTGGTGACACTCGAGAATGAGGGGATGCGCGGCCGCATAGGCGCGAAACGCCTCTTCATCCGCATCGTCGCGAAGCGCGATCCAGACGAAGACCAGGGTCTGCATGCCGGTCTGGACAGGATCCAGATCGACGGTGAAGCGGCGAATGACCCCGGAGGCCGTCAGACGCCGCACACGCTCGTTCACACTGGAGGGCGAGAGCCCGACAGACGCGCCGATATCGGCCAGCGACCGCTTGGCGTCGGCGGAAAGGAGATCGATTATTTTCGCGTCAATCGCATCCATACCCGCAAATTATGCGGATTATTTGAAAATGAAAACGATATTTTTCGGCCATTTCGCCGAACGCAGCATTTTCAGCGGAATTCCGGCGATGCCTGTCCCGCGACTGGATCGCGGGCGCTCAGCCGGCCACGGCGGCATCAACCGCAAGGCCGAGACGCTCGACGATGAGGTCGATTGTCTCGGCATCCACGGTGTAGGGAGGCGCCAGGAGCACGTGATCGCCGGACACGCCGTCGATGGTGCCGGCGCCCGGATAGACCATCAGCCCGAGCGCCATGGCTTCCCGCTTGATCCGCGCGCCGATGCGCTGCTCCGGCGAAAAGGGCGTCTTGTCGTCGCGATGCTCGACCAGCTCGATGGCCTGGAGAAGCCCGCGTCCGCGGACATCGCCGACATGGGGGTGGTTGCCGAAGCGGGCCGCGAGCCGGTCGCAGAGCTGCGCGCCGCGCGCGACGACATTGTCGAGCAAACGGTCGTCGCGGATGACCTGCTGCACCGCCAGCGCGGCGGCACAGGCGAGCGGATGGGCAGAATAGGTGTGGCCGTGCACGAAGCCGCCGCTGCCCTCGACGATGGTGCGATAGACCTCCGCCTTGCACATGACGGCGGCGATCGGCTGATAGCCGCCGCCCAGCCCCTTGGCGAGCGTGACAATGTCGGGGGCCACGCCCTCCTGCTCGCAGGCGAGAAAGCTGCCGGTCCGGCCCGCGCCGCACATCACCTCGTCGAGGATGAGAAGAACGCCATAGCGGTCGCAGATCTCGCGGATGCGGCGAAAATAACCGGCCTCGGCCGGAACGGCACCGGCCGTGGCGCCGACCACGGTCTCGGCCAGGAAGGCAACGACGCTCTCCGGCCCGAGCTCAAGGATCTTCTCCTCAAGAGCGTTGGCGGCGCGCGCCGCATAGTCTTGCGCGCTTTCGCCGTCGCGCGCGTAGCGATAGGCGAAGCACGGCTCGATCTTGGGTTCATCGAGCAGGAACGGGCCATAGGGCTTGCGGCGGGGCGGATTTCCCCCGACCGAGAGCGCGCCCAGCGTGTTGCCATGATAGCTCTGGTGCCGGGAGATCACCAGTTTCCGCGACGGCTCGCCGCGCTCCAGGTGATACTGGCGCGCCATCTTGATCGCCGCCTCGACGGCCTCGGAGCCGCTTCCGACGAAATAGACCTTGTCGAGCGGAACCGGGGTCGCCTCGCACAGGTGGTCGGCCAGCGCCTCGGCCGCGGGCGAGGTGAAGAAGCTCGTATGCGCGTAGCTGATGTCGGCCATCTGGCGCTGGACGGCCTCCCGAACCCTGCCGTCGCCATGACCGATGCAGGAGACGGCCGCGCCGCCGCAGGCGTCGATATAGCGCTTGCCGCTGTCGTCGGTGACATAGGCGCCGCTTCCAGAGACAGCAACAGGAAGGGGATTGCTCGGCGAGCGATGAAACACGTGGGTCATTCGGGAGGTCTCTGTTAGCGGGTGCGCCGGTGCGCGTGATAGGAGCCTGACGCGTAGAGCTGCTCTTCGATGCGGCCGATCCGCTCCATCGCGGTTTCCTGCAGCTCCGTCAGCATGGCGGCGGCAAGCCCCTCGACCACGCCGACCGCGGAAATGACGGAGGGAAAGAACGACGGGCTTTCGGCGGAAAAGAGCAGGCTTGTATCGGCATGCGGTTGCAGCGGCGTGGCCCGGCTGTCGCTGAGACTGATGAGCTTTGACCCGGAGGCGCTGACCGCGTCGGCGATCAGGTCGATCTCGCGCGCATAGGGCTGGAAGTTGATCGACAGCACCGCGTCGCGCTCCGTCAGCATCGCCAGATCGGCGATCAGCGACGACCCCTCGGTTCCGAGCAGTTCCACATTCGGGCGCAGCATCTTGCACAGATAGGTGAAGGTGAGCCCCGGCCCCCGGCAGCTCATGAAGGCAGCGACATAGATGCGCTCGGCATGCGCGAGGGTCCTTGCCGCGGCTGCAATGTCCTGCGGCGCATTGCTCTGAACCGCATAGGCAAGGCTTGCCTCCTGCGCGCGGAACGTCTCGCCAAGGAGCCCCGCCCCCTTGTCCTGCTGCACGGCGGCGACCGCCTTGTCCGCGTAGCGCGCCGGACCGGAGCGGAAACTGTCGGCGTAAAGCGCCCGCAGCTCCGACCAGTCCGAATAGCCCAGCGTGCGGGCGAGCCGCACGAGGGTCGCCGGCGCCACCCCGGCGCGGTTGGCGATCTCGCGCATCGACAGAAGCACCACGTCGTCCGGGTGATCGACCAGATAGCGCGCGCCGTCCGCCAGCCGGCGCGGCAGGCTGTCGATCCTGCCGATCATCAGCTGGGTCAGGGCTTCAGGGGTCGGGGCCTTCGCCATGGTCTCACCCGCTTATCAGGCCGGGCAACCACAGAACGGTCGCCGGGAAGGCTATGAGTATGGCGACCGTCACCACATCGGCAAGCAGGAACCAGCCAACGCCGCGGAACACGTCGCTGATCGACACCTTGTCGGCGACGACGTTCTTGATGACGAAGACGTTGAGGCCGACCGGGGGCGTGATCAGGCCGATCTCCAGATATTTGGTGATCATGACGCCGGCGTAGATGAGGCTGATGTCGGCGGTCTCGAAGATCGGCAGCAGCACCGGCAGCGTCAGAAGCATCACCCCGATCGGGTCGAGGAACATGCCGAGCACGAGATAGATCAGCGAGACGGCGATGATGATCAGCAGCGGCGACATGTCCTCGCCGATCAGGCCCTGCACGTAGTCGGGAAAGCCGGCAAAGGCGAAGAGCCGCGTCAGCAACGCCGCCGCGACCGCGATCAGGAAGATGGCGGAGGTGGAGCGGATCGTCTCGAAGCCGGCATCGCGCAGCGCCTCCCAGGACAGGGTCCGCTTGGCGAAGCCGATCGCCATGGACGCCAGCGCGCCGATGGCACCGGCCTCCGTCGCGGAGAACAGGCCGGCGAAGATGCCGCCGAAGACCGTCACCACCAAAAGAAACAGCGGCCAGGTATCGGCAAGCGACAAGAAGCGCTCGCGCCAGTCGACCTCGGCCTCGCGCGGGGCAAGCGCCGGGTTGTACTTCACCCGTGCCAGGATCATCAGCGCATACATCAGGGCCGTGAGCAGGCCGGGAATGATCGCGCCGATGAAGAGCTGGCTGACCGGGACCTCGGCAAAGACGGCATAGAGCAGAAGGATGGTGCTTGGCGGGATCAGCGAGCCCATGGTGCCGGCGGCGGCGATGGTGCCGACAGCGAGTTTCGGATCATAGCCGCGGTCGAGCATGGCCGGCACGGCGATCTTGCCCATGGCGGCGGCACAGGCGACGGAGGATCCGGTCACCGAGGAAAACAGCGCGGCACCGCCGACCGAGGAGATCGCCAGGCCGCCCGGCAGGAAGTTGAGCCAGGCGCGCGCGACGCGGAACAACCCGTCGGTCAGCCCGGCGGCGAAGCAGATATAGCCCATGAACAGGAACATGGGGATGGCGCTCAGGCTCCAGTGCGCGGCAAAGGCATGCGGCACCGAGCGCAGGACACCCCAGGTCGCGCGTTCGCCCACCAGCAGATACATGCCGACAATGGCGACGAGACCGAGCGCCGCGGCGACGGGAACCCGCAACGCCAGAAGGACCATGAGCGCAGCCAGCGCCCAATAGACGAGTGTAATGCTATCCACGGTAAGGCCCCTGATCGTCGCGGGTGGGTGCTTGGGTCGATGCGGCGCGGGCGAGCGCGCCCAGGGCCCGCACGAAACACAGAAGCGCTGTCAGCCCACCGGCCACCGGCAGGAAGAACCGGGGCGGCCAGGTGATGACCGGGATCATGCCGACGATGAATTCGCCCTGGCGGAAGGCGCGCATGGCCTGCTCGAAGCCGGCATAGGCGATCAGCGCCATGAAAACGCCGAAGCAGACATAGGCGACCGCATCCATGACGGCCTGCGCCCGTGCCCCGCGGCTCTGGTAGAAAAGGTCGACGGCGATGTTTTCGTTGCGCCATTCGACGTTCAGCAGCGGCAGGAAGATGAGCGCCGGCATCCACCAGTCGGACACGATCTCGAGCGTCGAGGGCATCGGCGCACCGAACAGGTAGCGCCCGCCCACATCAAGACAGATCTGGAGCATCATGACGACGAGGCAGAGGCTGGCGGCCAGAGCGAGGAGACGCCCCAGCCTGCCCAGAAAGATATCGATGTGTTGCATGGAGGTTCCGGCGGCTCAGGGGAGGAAGGCGGCGCCCGACAGGCGCCGCCGCGACCGGTCTAGAGGCCGTATTCGGTTTCCGACAGCTTGTCGAAGATCTCCGACTTCATCCGTTCGGCCAGCGCATCCCCGCTCAGGCCGGAGGCGGTGATCTCTTCCCACTTGGCAAGCGAGGCCTGATAGCTGTCGATCAGCGCCTGCGCATCCGTGACGCCATAGACCTCTTTGGCCTTGTCGACGATGGCGGAGACGTCGTCGCTGTTGAACGCGGCGATCTCCGCTTCCAGCGTCTCCGGCCGGTCCATGACCGTCATGCCGTGACCGGCGGCTTCGGCCTTGGCCTCCTCGTTCTGCGCGACATAGGCCTCGGTGGTGGCGACGATGGCCTCGGCCATCTTGTCGAGCATGACGCGGCGGTTCTCCGCGCTCAGCTCAGCCCAGCTATCCTTGTTGAAGGCAAGCAGCGGACCGGAATTGTAGACGCCGAAGCTGCCAAGCGTGATCGAACTGGCGACATCCCACAGCGAGTGCGTCTTGAGGGCTGCGGCCGGCTGCATGGCGATGTCGATCACGCCCTTGTCGAGCGCCTCGTACATTTCCGAGCTGGAGGTGTGCACCACGGTGCCGCCGGCCTCGGTGATCCAGCGATCCCAGGCGCCGCCGGGCGAGCGGATCCGCTTGCCCGCGACATTCGCCGTTTCGGAAATGCCGTCCTTGCTGATCAACGCATAGGGCGCGGTTGCGTAGCTGCCCGTGTAAACGACGTTCTGCTTGGAGAACTCCGCAATGCAGGGCGCGCAATTGAGAAGCGTGAACTCGGTGACGGCCGCCGCAACCGCCAGCGAATTGCCGCTCAGCATCGCCAGTTCCGCAACGAGCTGGCTGGTGGGCAGCTGGGCGGGATTGTAGGTGAGCGCCAGAACCGAGGCGTCGACAACGCCATCGCCAAGACCGGTCAGCGTCTCCTTGCCGCCGAGCAGCGCGCCACCCGAAACCAGATTGAACGTCACTTCGCCGTTCGAGGCTTTGGTCACCGCCGGGAAGTAGGTTTCATAGCCGGCAAAAATCGTGGGATGCGACGGGGCGACCCAGGAGCTGACGGTGAGCTCGAGCGCCGAGGCGCTGACGGAGGTCGCGGCGAGGCCGATGAGAGCGGCGCTGACGATTTTTTTCATGAATCCCTCTGGTTTTTCAGGTTGAAGCGCTCCCGAGGCACGTTTCGGAAGGGCAGTCTTGAGACGTCAGCCATGGCTGGGCCCAGCGTTTCGCAGGACCGGATGACGTCGAACCGGCCGCCGAAGGCAGCGCGGAAATGGTTCTTCGCCTTGGCGAGCAACACCGGCACCTCGTCGATGTCGATGCCGTGCAGGCGGAAATAGCCGGCGTCATTGGGCGACTGGCAGCCCGTCGTGACGATCACCCGCAGTCGCGCGACGCGCAGCAGCGCCGTGCGGCCGAGATCGACAGGCATGCCGCGCTCCATTGCGTCTTCATTGCGGAACCGGCCATCGGTCAGGCGCAGCACTTCGGCGTGGACACGAAGCGGCGCTCCGAACCGCGCATCGAGCCGCCCGCCAAGGAAGAGATCGAGCGTGGCGCCGACCCCCGCCTCATGGGCCCGCGCCACCGTCTCCGGATCGCAGAAGAACGCGAAGACACTGCCGTCCGGCAGGCCGGCCGTCAGGGCGGCGGCGAACAGGCCCGGCGTGTCGCCGATGCCGCCGGACAGCGGATTGTCGGACGGCTCGAGGATCGCGACCCGGCTGCCATCGGCCCAGGGCCGGCCGGCAAGCACCGCATCAGCCGTCGCCAGATCCGGCTGGAACCGCGTCTGGTTCAAATGCATGTAGTCGGCGACATGGTCGGCAAGCGCGGCACCACGCGCCGCGTCTTCGCATGTGACCAGAACGCCGGCGTTTGCCTGGGGCACATCGGCATAGGCAAAGCTCGCAAAGGGATAGGCCGCAAGAATCGACGCCTCGCCCGCGTCCCGCGACGCGGCGGCGACCGCCTCGGTCTCGATGTCGCGCATCGGGCCCGGGCAATCGGTACGCATGTTGAAGCTCGGCAGGATCTTGTCGATCACCCGCAGCAGCACACGGGTTTTGCGTTTGCCCTCGATGATTGCCGCCAGCATGTCGAGCGCGGCGATGGCCGCCTCCACCATATCGACATGCGGGTAGGTGCGATAGACGGTCGCTGCATCGAGCCTGTCGGCCAATGCCTCTGCGATGCAGGCGTGCATGTCGAAGGACGCCGCGATCGGAAGGTCGGGAAAGCGCGCGCGCAGCGCGGTCACAAGCGTGGTCTCGGGATCCGGATCGATCGTTCCGATACAGGCGCCATGAAGCGACAGATAGAGACCGTCAACGCCTTCAAGCGCGGGGTCCTCGGCTATCTCGCGGGTGATGCGGTCGAGCACCGTCTGGTCGACCGGACCGGCGGGCGCGGCGGAGGCACATCGGGAAAAGACCAGCTCGACATCGCCGCGCCGCTCGGCCCAGGCCAGCGCGCCGCCCGCTTCCGTCGCGGTGCCGCGATAGAGATCGACGGCCGCACCGCCACGACACCATTCCCGGACCTGGAACTGCTCCAGCGTCGTTTCGCAGACAGAGAAGGAATTTGCCTCGTGCCAAAGCCGGGCGACGCCTATGCGCATATCGGTCCAAACCATCGTTTTGGATCAAGTGTTTCATCACTGTAAAAATAATCTATTTGTTTTGTCAAGCGACGCAAGATCTCTCCGCCGCCCGGCAGGGGTCGACCGGGCCGCTCTCGCAGACACCGCAGGCCACAACCGAGGTGGCACAGGAAAGGCGCAGGGACCGGCCACCGACGGCCGCAAGCCAACACCGGCGTCGTCCGGGATTGCATCCAACCCGGCAAACCGATGCAGACCGGCTGTCCGAATGAAGCGTCGTCTTCGTCACGTATCGGGCAATGCGCCAACTGAGCGCGTGGACGGAGGACTTGCCCGCAACAGGCGCCATTCATCCCCGGGCGCGTTCTCACCCTACGGTTTTGCCCTGAAAGCGAATTGCAGACAGGGGCTGCATGACGCCGAAGATCGACCGGACGCCGCCGCGCGGAAGGCGATGGCAACAGGAGCCCGGGTCAAGAAATCCAGGCATTTCCAAAGGTCCGCGCGTCGATCAGGAAAATCCGGTCCCAACCCCCGACAAGGTTCACGTTCTGGCCTTCTCGAAGGCGCTCCAGGCTGTCTCGAAGCGGGTAAAGTCGAACCCGGGTGCGCGCGCGGCATCGAGCACGATGTGCTCGGTAGCGAGCAGCTTGTCGATCGCCGCTTCCAGCTCCGGGAGCACCGCTTCGGGAATTGCGACCGCGCCATGGCGGTCGGCGTGGATCAACGCGCCCGGCCGGACCGTCAACCCGTGAATGGTCACCGGCACGTCGATCTCCGTGACATGCACAAATCCATGACTCACGCCGACGGAGCCGGCAACGACGGGAAACCCGTCCGGCAGATCGCCCAGATCGCGCATCACCCCATTGGTCAGCGCCCCGGCAAGACCGAAGCCCTTGTGAACGGTGGTGTTGATCTCGCCCCAATAGGCGCCGATGCAATCGGGGAAATCCATATCCTCGATCACGGCAACGGCCGGCATCGCCCCTTCGGCCATATAGCGGTAGTACGCCATGCGGCGCGCGCGCACGACCTCGGGCGGCTCCTGCGACGGTGCCAGAGCCGCAATGCGGGCGGTGCGCGCAAAGCCCACCATGGGCGGCGCGTCTGGCGCGGAAGACAGCATCGTGCCGCGGGTGAAATCGTTGAAGCCGCGCCGTCCTTCAGCCACCTCGATGGCATTGCACACGGTGGGCGTATCGACGCGCCGCAGCACGTCCAGAAGCGAAGAAGACAAATTGCTCATGCTGTATCCTCCAGCCAGCGAACGAGGGCCGCTGTCGTCTGTTCGGGGCGTTCGAGGGTGGGCAGATGCCCCGCCCCGTCGATGATTTCCAACGTGCTTTGCGGCATCAACTCGTGCATCAGCTTGTGCCGGGACAGCGGACACAGCCGGTCGTGTCGCCCGCACAGAACCAGCGACGGACCGCAATAGGCCCGCAAGGTCTCTGTCTGGTCGGGCCGGTCACGCAGCGCCTTCGACTGGGTCACGAAGACATCGGGTCCGAGGACGCGCGCCATCTCCAGACACAGCGCGGAAATACCTTTCGGATCAGTGGCGTCATGCAGATAGTTCGGGATCATCACATCGCGCATGACGGCGTCGAGCCCGCCCGCCTGAACCGCCGCGATCTGCGGACCGCGCCGCGCCTTGACGTCTCCCGCCTCCGCCAGCGGATTGGTGTCAAGAAGCGCCAGCCGCTCAACCCGCTCCGGAGCCTGTCGGACGACTTCCATAGCGAGAATGCCGCCCATGGACAGGCCAGCGAGCGCAAAACGCGGCGGCGCACTGGCCAGAATGCCGGCGGCCAGCTCCGCCATCGTGTCGCGCCCGGCAACGGGCATGGACATCACCGGAATGCGGCCGGACAAGGTGGCGATCTGCGGCGCGAAGAGACGCGCGTCGCACATCATGCCGGGCACCAGAACGAGGGGCGTCATCGGACCTCCAGTGGGTTTGCAACGGCCACGCGGCGAAACCGACGCCGCGTGGCGCATATGGCCGTCAGCCAACCCAGGTCGATCCGGCCGGATCATCCGTGGCAGTGACGCGGTAAAGGCTCGCCTCGCCCGTCATCGACGGCGCGATGGCATGGCTCTCGCCCGGATTGAGCAGGCAGGTGTCGCCCGGATTGAGCACGGTCTCGCCGCCCTCATGACGCAGCTTCCAGTGTCCCCGCACGGGCATGAGAACGGTGTGCTTGTCACGCGCCGCCATCTCGTCGGCGACCGAGCCGCGCGTCAGGAACTCGACCTCGAAGCCGGGCCGGTCCTTCAGGAGCGCATCGGGGCCGATCACCCGGGCCGGCTTGTCTGCGGCAAGAGCCATCAGGTCCCAGTAGCGCGCCACATAATCGCGCACGACCTTTTCCACCGGCACGTCCGGAAAGGCGGTCAGCTCATCTTCGCTGAGCAGCGGCATCGGCGCCACGGCGTCCGGCAGGGTCTCGCCCTTCTTGCTGTCGTAGAGCACGCCATTGCTGCCGAGAACGAGGCCATGCGCCCGCGCTTCCTCGATCACCTGCGGCGCCCAGGTCACGCCACCGCCGGCATCGTCTCCCCCCAGGATCGCCATGATCATTCCATAGTCGGTCCCGACATTCTCGAAACCGCGAAAGATCCCGGTCGGAATGTTGAAGATGTCGCCTTCCTCGGCAATGAACTCGCCGGCGGTGCCGTGACGCCCCCAGAAGAACCGCCACCGCCCCTTGAGAACGAAGAACACTTCCGCCGTGGTGTGACTGTGCAGCGAGTTCCGGCAGTTCGGCGGCTGCCCCGCCGCCCCGATGTTGAAGCCAGGCGTCTCGCGGATATGAACGTGCTGGTCCGGACTTTCCGAAACGCCGCCACCGATGATGGTGAAATTCTCCTTCTGATCGCTGCCCGGCGTATGGGCGTCGATGAAGGCAGTCTTGCAGGGGCGCAGCTCGCCATAGCGGACGATGCGCGAAGCAATATCGGACATGATGTCTCTCACTGTCAGGAAAGGAAAATTGTCAGTCGGCGGTCCAGCCGCCATCGATCATCAGCGCCGTGCCGGTGACGAGCGCCGACGCATCGGAGGCCAGAAACTGCACGGCCCCCATGATGTCCTCGACCTCGCCGACACGGCCCAGCTTGATCTTGTCCTCGATCCAGGCCCGACGCTCCGGCTGTTCGAAGGTCGATTGGGTCAGGGCGGTCTTGATGAAGGTGGGGCAAATCGTGTTGACGCGAATGCCGGCCTTGCCCCACTCGATCGCCATCGACTTGGTGAAGCCCTCGACCGCATGTTTCGTGGCCGCATAGACCGCACGGTCGACCCCGCCAACCTGCGCCATTTGGCTGGACACGTTGATGAGCGAGCCGGGACGGCCCGCCGCCATCAGCCCGCGCGCCACCGCCCGTGTCAGGAAATAGGCTCCCTTGAAATTCAGGGCCGTCACCGCGTCGAAGTCGGCCTCGGCGGTCTCCAGGGCGGGCCCGTGCCGGGCCAGGCCTGCCGAATTGACCAGGATGTCAAACGGTCCGCCATCGGCGACAGCCTCCTCTGCGGCCGCGACATCGGCAACATCGAGGGTCATCGCCTCGGCGGAATACCCGGCCTCCCGAAGCGCTGCCACAAGTGCCGCCAGTTTGTCCGCCGACCGAGCGGCGACCACCGTCTGCGCCCCGGCCCGAGCAAGGGCAGACGCACAGGCCAGCCCGATACCGGAGGACGCACCGGCCACCAGCGCCCGTTTGCCATCAAGACGAAAGCTCGGAGTGAGCGGAAGGACAAAGGTATTTCGCGTGTTCATGTCTCGGTCATTCCCGGTTTCGCTTGCGTGTCGTTCCGCGCTCGATCAGGGCGCTGTCGATCTCGACGCGGGCGCGCTCCAACGGTTTGCCATTGATCAGCTGCATCATCATGTCGACCACCGCCGCGACCATCTCGTTTGCGGGTTGGCGCAGGGTCGTCAGGTCGAACACCCGCCATGCCGCCATTTTCACGTCATCGAAGCCGACGACCGAAACATCCTCCGGCACCCGCAGCCCCAGATCATGCTGAAGCGCCTCCAGAACAGCGAAAGCCATGTGATCATTTCCGACGAAGACCGCTTCTGGCCGCTCCGGCCCGGCGAAGATCTCGCGCGTTGCCGCCATCGCCGTCGCGCGGTCGTAGCGACCGTCGACGCAGGCCACAGGCTCCAGACCGTGGTCGGCCAGGCCGTCGAGAAAACCACGCATCCGGTCGACGCCGGTCAGAGATCCCTGCCAGCCCGAGATATGCGCGATTCGCCGATGCCCGAGTCCGACGAGGAAATTCGCAGCCTTGCGCCCACCTGCGTAGTTCGTCGCCGTCACCGCCGGAATCGCCGGATCGTTCTGCCCACGGTTGAACAGCACCAGCGGAATGCCGGCGTTCCTGATTTCCTGCGTCAGCTTCAGCGTCGTGCTGACGGAGGCCAGGATGATGCCATCCACCTGATGCGCGAGCAGATCCTCCACCGCCAGATCGACGCTGTTCTCGTCGTTCGAGGCGGTGAAAACGATAATGTGGTAGCCGAACTCCTTGAGCGTCCTCGACAGAAGCTCGATGGCCTCGGAATAAAACGGATTGTCGAGATAGGCGACGACCAGGCCGATTACGTTGGACTGCCCCTTGATCATCGCCCGCGCCAGCGTGTTCGGCCGGTAGCCCAGCTTGCGCGCGGCCTCTTCCACCCGGGCGCGCAGTTCCGGCGAAACCCGGGCGCCCGGCGTGAAGGCGCGGCTGACGGTCGGCTGACTGACACCCGCCGCACGCGCCACATCCACGGAGGTAACCCGGTTCTCCACCATCCCGTCCTCGCTGTCGCCGTTATCCACGCACCGCCGCTGGCGCTCCGTAAGCCACGTTTTCGCCGCCGTAGCGCCGGACACGCAGGTTGCACTGCTCCGCATGGCCGACAAAGCCCTCCAACAGGCACAACCGCGAGCCATAGGCGCCAATCTTTGCCGCCGCCGCGTCGCTCGTGATTTTCTGATAGGAATGCGTCTTGAGGAACTTGCCGACCCACAGCCCGCCAGTGTAGCGGCCGGCCTTCTTGGTCGGCAGCGTGTGGTTGGTGCCAATCACCTTGTCGCCGTTGGCGACGTTGGTGCGCGCGCCCAGGAACAGCGCGCCGTAGCAGGTCATGTTGTCCAGGAACCAGTCATCGCGGTCGGTCATCACTTGGACGTGCTCGGAGGCAATCTCGTCGGCCACCTGGAGCATTTCCTCATAGGTGTCGCACAGGACGACCTCGCCGTAATCCTCCCAGCTCACCCGCGCGGTGTCGGCCGTCGGCAGAATGGCGAGGAGACGTTCGACCTCCGCCAGCGTGTCCTGTGCCAGCTTGCGCGAATTGGTGACCAGGACCGCCGGCGAATTGTAACCGTGCTCGGCCTGTCCCAAGAGGTCGGTCGCGCATATTTCCGCGTCCACGGTTTCGTCGGCGATCACCATGGTCTCGGTCGGACCGGCGAACAGATCGATGCCGACCCGGCCGAAGAGCTGACGCTTGGCTTCCGCGACGAAAGCATTGCCCGGGCCGACCAGTAAATGAACCGGCGCGATGCTTTCCGTTCCGATGGCCATGGCGCCGACCGCCTGGATGCCGCCGAGCACGTAGATTTCATGCGCACCGCCCAGGTGCATCGCAGCGATCACCGCCGGATTCGGCTCGCCGTTGAACGGCGGGGTGCAGGCAACGATGCGCGGCACGCCGGCCACGGCGGCGGTCGCCACCGACATATGCGCGCTGGCAACCATCGGGAACTTGCCGCCCGGCACGTAGCAGCCAACCGACTGCACCGGAATGTTCTTGTGTCCGAGAATGACCCCCGGCAGCGTTTCCACCTCGATATCGGTCATGGAGTCACGCTGCGCCTTGGCGAATTTCTTGACCTGCTCCTGCGCGAACCGGATATCTTCCATGTCCTGCGGGCTGACCTTGGCGATCAACGCGTCGATCTCGTCCTGGCTGAGCCGGTAGCTCTCCCGGTCGTAATTGTCGAACCTGTTGGCCAACTCGCGTACCGCGGTATCGCCGCGCGCCTCGATGTCTTTCAGCGTCGCCGCCACGACCTCGGCGGTCTTTGCATCATCCGCCGCCCGGTCGGCCTCGGGCTTGCCGCGCTTGAGATACTCGATCGTCATGAGGGATGTCCTTTCGTCTCCGGCCGATGCCGCATCGGCGCCGGCCTCATGCCTGCAAACAGGGAGTTAACGCCCGTAGCCAAGCAGGGTCTCGGGCAGAACCAGCGACAGCCACGGCACATAGGTGATGATGAGAAGGGCCACGAACATTGCCGCCACCCAGGGAAAGATCCGCCGCGCGATCTTGTCGAAGGGAATGCCCCCGACCTGCGCGGCCATAAAGAGATTGGCTCCGAGCGGCGGCGTCACGAACCCGATGGCGAGCGCCACGATCATGACGATGCCGAAATGCACCGGATCGACACCCAGCTGCAGCATGATCGGCAGGAGCACCGGCGTCAGGATCACGATGGCCGCCAGCGTCTCCAGAAAGGTTCCGACGATGAGCAGCAACACCAGGGCCGCCAACAGCACCAGATATTTGCTGTCAGTCAGCGACAGAACGAATTGCGCCAGTTCCGAAGGGATCTTCTCCAGCGCGATGATGCGGCCGAAGGCAACCGAAGCGCCGATGATGA
Organism: Stappia stellulata; assembly: GCF_020176715.1. GTDB lineage: Bacteria > Pseudomonadota > Alphaproteobacteria > Rhizobiales > Stappiaceae > Stappia. The sequence continues at coordinate 174,400 of NZ_JAIVMF010000009.1, forward strand.
CCAGCACCGCCGAGACCAGAAGGGCGGATTCCAGCATGATTTTCGGGACCGCCTTGAGCGGCAGCTCCCGATAGACGAAACAGCTCACCACGAGCGCATAAACAACCGCCACGGCTGAGCTTTCCGTGGGCGTGACGACACCCGAATAGATACCTCCGAGCACGACGATCGGCATGGCCAGGGCCAGCTTTGCGTCGTTGAGTGCGGCCAGCAGGCTGCCGCCGCGCATCGCCTCCGCCGCCACCGGGCGCGGGATACGGCGGCGCTGCAGGATGTTGTAGCCGATCAGGGTCAGCGCGATGACAATGCCCGGCACGACGCCCGCCATGAACAGCGCGGTGACCGACACGCCGGCGGCGACCGCATAGACGATCATCACAACGGAGGGCGGTATCATCACCCCCAATCCGCCGGCGCTCGCCACCATCGCCCCCGCATAGGCGCGGTCGTAGCCACGCTCCACCAGCGCCGGGATCAGTGCCAGGCCGATGGCCGCCACCGTTGCGCTGCCGGTGCCGGAAATCGCGGCGAAGAACAGGCAAGACATGATCGTCACCGTACCGAGATCGCCCGGCGCGCGGCCGAAGGCCCGGTCTGCAACGGCGATCAGGCGCCGCGAGATTCCCCCTTGCGCCATCAGACTGCCGGCGAGGGTAAACAGCACCACCGCGATCAGCGTGAAGCTGTCGATCCCCGACACGAGCCCGAGGGCATACATGTCGAAATTCAGAAACGGGATATAGGCGATGGCAAGCAGGCTGGCCGCTCCAAGCGCGATCCCGATGGGCACGCCGATCAACAGGAGCAGAAAGAAGCTACCGAATAGGATCGCGGTGGTCATGATCAGATATCCGTCTGCGGCCCAAGCCGGGTGTCACCAGCAACCAATGTCCGCCACAGGGACTGCAGCAGACGCAGGCTGCTGAGCGCGCCCGAGAAAATGATTGCCATATAGAGAAAACCAAGCGGCCATTCCGTCGAAGACAGGATCTTGCCCCAGCCGAATGCCTTTTGCGTGATGACCACGCCGAGCCAGCACACCGCCACGGAATAGATCAGAAAAATCAGCTCGGAGAGCGCGAAGACCCACCGCCGTGCCGTCGCCGGCATCATGTCGAGCAAGACCGTGACACGCATGTGCCGGCGCTCGCGAATGGCGTAGCTGACACCGAAATAAATCATGTAGACGAAACAGAAGCGGGCCAGCTCGTTCGCCACAGCGATCGAGGTGGAGAAGGCAAAACGGGCGACGACATCCGAAAAGACAAGCAGGACGATCGCACTCAGCATCCCAACGATCACCGTCGGCTCGAACCATTTTTCAAGCGCACGCATCGCCCCTCCCTCCTTCAGGCCCTGATGTTTGCACGGCGGCCGCCTGTGTCAGGTGGCCGCCGTTCGCCCAGGCGATTACTTCGCCACGGCCGCCATGAACGTGTCGTAGAAGTCATCGCCAACCTTGGCGCGGATATCCGCCTCGATGGCGGCGTTCATGACCTCGCCGAGCCGCTTCTTGTCGGCGGCTGGCAGTTCATTGACCTTGAGGCCGGCCTCTTTCAGCTTTTCCAGCGTCGCGGCATTGGCTGCAGCCGTCAGGTCGCGCTGCCGGGCGACGGTTTCGCGTGCGACCTCCTCGACAAGGTTTTTGTCGGCCTCCTCAAGGCTTTCGAACCAGTCGAGATTGGCCATCCAGAGTTCCGGCCAATAAATATGCCCGGTCAGTGACACATAGTCCTGCACCTCGAAGAACCGCTCGATGGTCATCGAGCTGAGCGCGCTCTCCTGGCCGTCGATCAACCCCTGCTGCAGCGAGGAATAGATTTCCCCCCAAGCAAGCGGCACCGGCACCGCTCCGACCGACCGCCACGCCTTGATGGCGATGGGGTTGTCCGCCGAACGCATCCGCAAGCCCTTGAAGGCATCGAAACTGTCGAGCGGCGCACGGCTGTTGGTGAAGCTGCGGAACCCCAGTTCCATGAAGCCCATATTCTTTAGACCGCGCGTTTCCATTGCAGCGGAAATCGCCGCCCCGGCGTCGCCGTCGAGCAGCGACCGCGCCTCTTCCTCATCCTGAAACAGAAGAAACTGATCGAGGACCGCGAGCTGGTCGACGGCCGCACTCAGGTGCACCGACGCGCCGGTCGTCATGGTGATGTTCCCGGACTGCACCAGCTCGGTCATTTCCTTGACGCTGCCAAGCTGGCCACCTGGATAGATCTCGACCTCGATGCCACCGTTTGACCGGGCTTCCAGCTCACTTTCGAAATAGGCGAGCGCCTGATGGATCGGCGAGGATTCTGGGGTGGCATGACCGATGCGGATGGTGGTGTCGGCGAGCGCCGGAACGGCCAGGACAAGGCTTGCGCCGAGCGTGACAAGCGGTGCGAATTTCACGGGGTTTCCTCCTCAAGATCCCACGGCTCTCCCGCGGTGAATACGTATTCACATAGTCAAACCACAGATCCCTCGATCCCGCAAGGCTTTTGAGAATACGTATTCACCACCCGACATCTCCCGCGCTGGAGACCAAGCTCGAACGCCAGGATCCGCGAGGGTTTTGGTCTTAAAACGGAGGACCCAACCATTACCGGCGGCGCGAACAGCGCCTGCCAAAAGTATCCATCTGTCGGGTCTCCATCGACGCATCTGACCACCCGCCGGCAAATCAGCCAAGCGGGTCGATTTCCCTACTGCCCGTTAATGCGGCGAAGTCGAAAAGGATCTGACCGCCCCCTTTGGCTGCGGGACCTGAGAGAACAGTGCGCCGATCGACGCCAAGGTCGCAGCACCCGATTTCTTCCCCGCCGCGGAGGTTGTCGTCTGCCTGGCAATCGCCGAAGGCGCCCGCGCGGCGGCGGAGGAGACATCGCTTGAAAGGCCAAAGGGCGATCATCGGCGTGTCCTATCGCCGGCGCGCCGTTCTGCGGATGCAGGATGGAAGGATCGGACCGAAAATAGTTTTGCGTCTGCTCGCCATGACGTTGCAGACTTCGGCGAGCACGGTCGGGCGGACGTATGCGCGAGAGCTTAGGAGATTCGGATCGATGCTGGTCTCGGCACCGGCCGAAGCCCGAACCATCCTCGCGACGCTGGTTTGAACAGGACTACGGCTGTGAATACAGCCCAGGGGAGCCCAGCCCCCTCAGATTCTTCAAAACACTGAAGGGAAGGAGGGCTCCGATTTTTTATGGGAAGCGGTCTGCCAAGCCCAACTTTCCCGCCCAGTTGCTTTTAGAGTCGGGAGAGCACCACCCAGCAAACGGGTGGTGGATCGTTGTTGATCGTTTGAAAACCGGCCGGTTGCGACTGCTGCAAACGCCAAACGCAAAAACGCCCCGGACTTTGATCCGGGGCGTTTTCAGAAACTGTAGGCGTCCGACCATTCCGCGGGACCGTGACCCCGCGTTAAGTCTGCTGTTTTTTATCGTAGATATGTTTTAAGTTTTACGCTTAGCGGGCCTGGCGGCGACCGACTCTCCCACGTCTTAAGACGCAGTACCATTGGCGCTGGGGCGT
>NZ_JAIVMF010000010.1 GCF_020176715.1 Stappia stellulata
CCGCCGCCGTCTGGGCCGCAGCCGCCGGTTTCAAGCGGCTCCGGCCTGGCCCGGCCGCGCCCAAGCCCAAGACCGCGCGCGGCGAGGCGACAAGGCGGGCCATCCTGTCGGCGGCGGAAAAGGTCATCGGCGAGCAGGGCTTCAACGAGGCCTCCATCGGCTCGATCACCCGCGAGGCGGGCGTCGCACAGGGCACATTCTACATCTATTTCGCCAGCAAGGACGATGTCTTCTCCGAGCTTGTGGCCGATATGGGCCGGATGTTGCGCCATGCGATCAGCGAGGCAACCGCCGGCATCGCCAACCGGCTGGACGCCGAGCGCGAGGGCCTGCGCGCCTTCCTGACCTTCGTCTCCGCCCATCCGGAGCTCTATCGCATCGTCCAGGAAGCGCAATTCGTCGATCCCAAGGCCTATCTCGCCTACTTCCGCACCTTCGCAGAGGGCTACCGGGACGGACTGGCGCAGGCGGCGGACACTGGCGACATCCGCGCGGGTGACGCCGATATTCGCGCCTGGGCGCTGATGGGGATCGCGCGCTCGCTGGGCGAATATTCCGTCGTCTTCGGCAGCGACGCCTCGATCGACGAGATGGTCGACACCGCGCATGAGATGATCGTCCACGGGCTGGCCGCCGGACGCGCCCGGAGCGCCGACGATGCCTGATTTCGCCGGTCTGGAGATCCACGACCGCGTCGCGACCGTGACGCTGGACCGGCCCGGTCGCGGCAACGCGCTGGTGCCGGAGCTTCTGCGCGATCTTCGCGATTGTCTCGCGCGGGCCGCCCGCGCCGACGTGCATGTTCTGTTGCTGCAGGCGCGGGGGCGGGCGTTTTCCGCCGGCGGCGATGTCGCCGCCTTCGCCGGGCACGGCGCGGACACGCAAGGATTGCTGGCCTATTCGGCCGAGATCGTCGGAGACCTCAATCGCGCCATTCTCGACCTTCTGGCCTTTCCCGTACCCGTGGTGGCGGCGGTCAATGGCGCGGTCACCGGCGGGTCCGCCGGGCTGGTGCTTGCCAGCGACATCGTGGCGATGAGCGAGCGGGCATTCCTTCAGCCCTATTATTGCGACATGGGGTTTGCGCCGGACGGCGGCTGGACCGCGCTGCTGCCGGAGCGTATCGGCGCTGCGCGCGCGCTGGAGGTGCAATATCTCAACACAAGGCTCGATGCCCGCACCTGCCGGGATCTCGGGCTGGCGAGCCGGATCTGCGCGCCGGAGGCTCTCGAGGCGGATGTCGCCGAACTCATCGACGTGATCGTGTCCAAGGATCTTGCGAGCCTCAAGGCGAGCCGCGCGGGCGTGTGGACGCCGAAACGCCGGGCGGCCGTCGCGGTCGCGCTCGAGCGGGAACGCGCCGCCTTCCTTCATCTGATTGCCCGCCCGGAGACGGCGGCCCGCATGGCCGCCTTTCTGGCGCCCGTGGCGGCCGCGGGAAAAGGACGCTGACATGGACTGGCTGACCGACATGGCGGCAAAACGCGCGGAACTGACGCCGGACCGGCCCGCCTTCACCGATCACGCCAGCGGTGAGGTTCTGACCTTCGCCGAGGTGAATGCGCGTGCCATTCGCATGGCGCGCGCGTTTGCGGCCCTTGGCGCAGAGGAAGGCGACCGCATCGCCGTGCTTTGCCACAATCACCCGGAGTTTTTCGTGCTGCTGTTCGCGGCACAGAAGTCGGGCGTGATCCTGCTGCCGCTCAACTGGCGACAGCCGGCGCCGGAACTCGCGCCGGTGCTTGCACAGGCCGGCGCCCGGATCCTGCTGCATGACGCGGCGACCCGCGACACGGCAGCAGCCCTTTGCCAGGGCACGGACGTTCGCCGTCTCGGCTTTGCCGACGCGGCCGGAGAAGGCGGCACCGATAGTCTGGACGATGTGGCAAGCGGCCTTGCGCCGGCGTCGGCTCCGCTCGCACCCCGACGGGTGCCCGCCAACGCGCCCTGGTATCTGCTCGCCACCTCCGGGACCACAGGCGCGCCCAAGCTGGTGATCCAGACGCCGACGATGGCCTGGGCCAATGCGGTGAACTACAGCCAGGCCACGGGGCTTAGCGGCGACGACACGGCGGTGAACTTCCTGCCGCTGTTCCACACCGCCGGCATCAACCTGATGACGCTGCCGCTTTTTCTCGCCGGCGGCCACTCCATCGTGTTGCGCAAGTTCGAGGCCGAAACCGTGCTGGATCTCGTGCGGCGCGGAAAGATCACCGCCTTTTTCGGCGTGCCGGCGATCTATCAGGCGCTGGCGCTCGATCCGCGCTTCGAAACCGTGGATTTCGCGCCGCTGCGCTCGCTCGGCTGCGGCGGCGCGCCGATGCCGGCGCCCTTGCTGCGCACCTATCTGGCGCGCGGCGTGACCGTGTGCAACGGCATGGGCATGACCGAGACGGGGCCGACGGTGTTTCTCGCCGATGCAGCGCGCGCGCCGCAAAAGATCGGCTCCGTCGGCAAGGCACAGATCCTCACCGAGGTGCGTCTGGTCGCGCCCGACGGCACGGTGGTGGAGGGCGCCGGCGAGGGCGAATTGCAGATCCGCGGACCGGGCGTCACGCCCGGCTATTTCGAAAACCCCAAGGCAACCGCCGAAGCCTTTGCCGAGGGCGGGTGGCTGCGCTCGGGCGATGTCGCAAGGCGCGATGAGGACGGCTATTACGCCATCGTCGACCGCATAAAGGACATGTATATCTCCGGTGGCGAGAACGTCTATCCGGCCGAGGTGGAGAAGGTGCTCGTCACCCATCCGGCGGTTCTGGATGCGGTGGTTCTCGGCGTGCCGGACGACAAATGGGGCGAGGTTGGCGCCGCCTATCTGATCCCGCGTCCGGGCATGACGGTCGACCCGGCCGCCCTGGTCACCTGGTGTCGCGAGCGTCTCGCCGGCTACAAGGTGCCCCGCCACATCGAGATCGTCGAGGATCTGCCGCGCACCGCTGCCGGCAAGGTGCAGAAACACATTCTCAAGATGCAACACGCCGAGACCGGCAAACAGGAAAGGCAGGGCCGATGACCGCGCCCCTCGCAGATGCCGCCGCCTGCGGCGATGCCATGGAACATCACGCGCGCTGGACGCCGGACCAGGCGGACTTTGACCGCTTTGCCGCGCTGTCCGGCGACGACAATCCGATCCATGTCGATCCGGCGTTTTCCGCGCGCACCCGCTTCAAGCGCACGGTGTCGCACGGCATGCTGCTCTATTCCAGGCTCTGGGCGCTGATCCAGACCCGTTGGCCGGGCCGCCGCCATGCCGTGCAGGAACTGATGTTTCCAAACCCCGCCTATGCGGGAGAGGAGCTGGCGATCGCCATTGTGCCGGACGAGGCGGATCCCGATGATCTGGCAATCACGATCCGGCGGGTGGCGGATGACGCGGAGGTGCTGCGCGGACGGTGCCGTCTGGGTGAGGCGCCGGGTGCCGGCGCAAGCGCCCGCGAAACGCAACACCAAGATGCGCCGGACCCGGGAGCGCTGGCGGTTGGCCGCAGTGCGGAACTGGTGCGGCTCTATCCGCGCGCGCAAGCCGGCGACTTCGCCGCACTTTCCGGTCTGGACAAGGATCTCGACACGGTGCCGGAATCGCTGATCGGCGGCATGTTCTCCTATCTGCTGGGCGTGAAACTGCCGGGCTCCGGCACCAACTACCTCAAGCAGGAAATGACCTTCCATGCGCCGGCCGCCTTCGATGTGCCCCTGCGGGCGCGGGTCGCCATCACCCGGCTGCGGCCGGAAAAGCATCTCGTCGATCTGGAAACGGTCTGCGAGACGCTGGACGGGGAGGTGATCTGCACCGGGCGCGCGCTGGTCTATGTGGAAGACGTCGGCGCCTGACCGGTCAGCCGGGGAAGGCACAAACAAAAACACCGCCGGCAAGCCGGCGGTGTTCTCGTCAGGTTCGACTGGCCGGTTAAGGCTTAGTCGAGCGCGAGCTGCGCGGCCTGCAGGCCACGGCCGCGACGATCTTCTTCCGTCACGAAGGTCAGCGTGGTGCCTTCAGCCGGAACGGCCATGCCCGAACGTTCGAAAGCGGTGATGTGAACGAACACGTCCTTGCCGCCTTCGGCCGGGGTGACGAAGCCAAAACCACGATCATGGTTGAAGAACTTGAGGGTGCCTGTCTGGCGCATGGGAAACTCCTGTCCCGAGTCTTAGTTTAAAGAGCGCAAGTAAGCGCACTTGCTTGCGCGAGCGTGGCATTCAGAAACGGGAAAGGCAGTTCTGTCCGACAAGACCGGTCCCTGGGACCGGGTAGGCGCCGCATACCGAAACTTTCTTAACCGGGGTTCGAATTTTCAAGCCCGCTTGTGAAGGACCAAAGTCCAACGACGGCATGGTAGTCGAAATGGGCCATTCCGGCAAGGGCAATGAAAATTGACGTAGGGTTTTGGGCGCCCGTTACTCTGCCTTGCACAGGTCGGCAAGGAGCGCGTTGAAGGCCCCGGACGCCTCCAGATGGGGGGCGTGGCCGGCCGTCGCAAAGGGACGGATGCGCCCGTGTCGCAGGCGGTCCAGCTGCCATTCGGCCGCCCCGCCCGCATAGAGCTGGCTCGCGCCGCCGGGCGTCAGCGTGACCGCAACGTCGATCCGCGGGAGGAGGGGGCGAAAGTCCTGTGCGGTGAGCGAGCTCCACATGGCGGCGAGCGCCGGCCCGCGCGCCTTGCGCATCTCGGCTTCCGCAAAGGCGATAAGCTCTTCCGGCGCGTCCGCCGCGAAGCTGCGCCGGGCGGTGGCGCCGACCAGCCGCGGCCACTGGCTGGAGACCGCGCGGGCGAAGTCCCGGCTGCGGACGGCATCGAGGCCGGAGCGCGTGCCATGCGGCCAGTCCGCGTCGTTCAGCACCTTGGGCGACATGTCCTCGACCACGAGATGGGCGAGGCGACCGGTGCCGTGGCGCTCGATCATCGACCAGGCGACCAGCGCGCCCATCGACCAGCCGACCAGCACGACATCCCGAAGGTCCTCTACGGCAAGCAGCCGCTCGAGCGCGTCGGCTGCCGCCTCGATGGTCAGGCCGTCGCTCTGCGCGCTGTCGCCATGGCCGGGAAGATCGGGGGCGATTACCCGGGTTATGCGGCCGAGCGCCTCCATCTGCGGGCGGAAGAAGCCACCGTGGCACGACCAGCCGTGCAGCAGCACGAGCGGGCGCGCGTCCGGCGTCCGGGTGCCGGCCGCGCGAAAGGAAAGCAGGGTCATCCGCGGCTCCGCAGCCGGCCCACCACTCCATCCGGGAAGAAATAGACGGAGACAATGAAGAGCACGCCGAGCCACATCAGCCAGCGTTCCGGTGCCACAAGGTCGGGGATGAGCGGCAGCATGGCGGTGGCGTGTTCGGCGGCCCCCATCAGGCTTTGCAGATAGGTCTGCGCCAGGATGAAGAGCGTTGCGCCGATCACCGCGCCATACATGGTTCCCATGCCGCCGATCACCACCATCAGCAGGATGTCGATCATGATCTCCATCGACAGCGTCGTCGCCGGTCCGGTGTAGCGGATCCAGATCGCGAGCAGCGCGCCGGCCAGGCCCGCGACGGCGGCAGACAGCACGGTGGCGGCGGTGCGGTACCAGATCACCCGGTAGCCGATCGCCTCGGCGCGGAAGGCATTGTCGCGCACGGCCTTCAAGGTTCGGCCAAAGGGCGAGTTGACGACCCTGAGCAGCCCCAGGAAGAGCACCAGCGCGGAGACGAACACGAGATAGTAGGCAAGCAGCCGACCGTCGATGCGCACATCCAGGATGCGCATGTCGAGAAGCTTGTAGGCCGGCGTCAGCACCCGCGGGATGCGGTAGGTCAGCCCGTCCTCGCCGCCGGTGATGGTGGAAAGCTGCGAGACGAGAACCGCAAAGGCGCTGGCAACCGCCAGCGTCACCATGGCGAAGAAGATCGCCTTCACCCGCAGCGAGAACAGTCCGATGGCAAGCGCGAGTGCCGCGGCGACGGCGGTTCCGCCGAGAACGCCGACGACAATCGCCGTGAAGGACGCGCCAAGTGCGGAGAGCGACAGCGCCACGCCATAGGCGCCGATGCCGAAGAACATCGTATGGGCGAAGGAGACGATTCCCGTATAGCCGAGCAGCAGGTCGTAGCTTGCCACCAGCACGATGAAGATGCAGATGCGCGCGGCCGTATCCAGCGACTTGGTGCCGGGAAACAGGAAGGGCGCGAAGGCGAGCGCGAGGGCAATCGCGATCAGCACCAGCGCCAGGGGGCGGGAGTTCGGGCGGTCGCCGGAAAGAAGCCTGTCGATCATGGGTACGTCCTACTTCGCCTTGACGACGGGATAGAGTCCCTCGGGCCGCCACATCAGCACACCGACCATCAGCGCGATGGTGGAGACGAGCGCAACCTTGGGAGCGAGGAAGGTCATGTAGTTGGACAGAAGGCCGACGAGCAGCGCGCCGATGAAACAGCCCTCGATGGAGCCGAGCCCGCCGATGATGACGACGATGAAGACCAGCACCATCAGCTCCGATCCCATATGCGCGGTGATCGTCTCGTTGTAGAGGCCCCACATCACGCCGCCGAGGCCGGCGAGCGCGGAGCCGACCATGAAAACCACCAGGAACAGCCGGCGGATGCGGTAGCCGAGCGCCTCAACCATCTCGCCGTTCTCCACGCCGGCGCGCACCAGCAGGCCGACCTTGGTCGACTTCAGCATGTGGCGCATGCCGAGGAACAGCACGAGGCCGATGGCGACGGCGAAGAGGCGGTATTTCTCGATCACCGCGTCGAAGACGATGACCGAGCCGCGCAGCGTCTGCGGCCGGGCGACATGAATCGCATCCGGCCCCCACACCACGTGAATGAGCTGCTGGGCAACGATCAGCCCGCCCATGGTCACCAGGATCTGTTTCAGGTGATGGCCGTAGACCGGGGCGACGATCACCCGTTCGAAGGCAAGTCCGAGCACACCGGTCACCGCCATGGCGGCGAGGATCGCGAGAAAGACCGCGGCGAGGTTCATCATCACCGCCGGGTTCTCGGTCCAGCCCGTCAGCCAGGCGAGCACCGTGAAGCCGACGAAGGCACCGACGGAGACGAAGGCGCCATGGCCGAAGTTGATCACGTCCATCAGCCCGAAGACCACCGTCAGCCCGGAGGCCATGATGAAGATCATCAGCCCCATGGCGAGGCCGGCCACCGTCAGCGTCAGCCAAGTCGCGGGGTCGGCGATGGCGATCAGCCCCGCCAGCGCCATCACCGGCGCAAGCAGCAGGGGCGCGGCCTTGCGCAGCCGGTCGCCGGTGGAACTGGCCACCAGCTTGGGTCGGATCGCGGTCTCGCTCATTGGTGCACCTCCAGGCTCAGTCCCATCAGCCGCTCCTGCATTCCGGGGTCGCCGGCAAGTTCGGCCATCGCGCCGGCATGCACGACGCGGCCGTCGTCCATCACCGACACCGTGTCGCCGAGCGCGGAGGCCATGGCGAAATTCTGTTCAACGAGCAGGATCGTCGTGTCCGTCTCCTTGAGTTCGCCGAGCGCGCGGGTCATCGCGGAGATGATGGCCGGGGCAAGCCCCTTGCTCGGCTCGTCGATCAGGATCAGCCGGCGCGGCTCGATGATGGCGCGCGCGACCGCGAGCATCTGCTTCTGGCCGCCTGACAGCGTGCCGGCGGGTTTCTCCCAGAAGGTCGCGATCGGCGGGAACAGCTCCTTGATCCAGGCAAGCCGGGTCGGGTCGAAGGGCCCTTGGGTTGCCGCAAGCTGCATGTTCTCGCCGACGGTGAGGTCGGAGAAGATCCCCATGTTCTCCGGCACATAGGCAATGCCGGCACGCGAGATCGCCGGCGTCGGCGTTCCGCCGATGGAGTTGCCGTCGAAGCGGATCTCGCCGGCGCTGGGCTTGAGAAGCCCCATGATGGTGCGCAAGGTGGTGGACTTGCCCGCACCGTTGCGCCCCAGAAGCACGCTCACCCCGCCGCGCGGCACGACAAGGTCGACGCCTTGCAGGATGTGATAGGGACCGATGTGGGTGTGGACGCCCGAGAGCGTCAGCAGCGCCTCAGTCATGGGCGATTTCCTCCGCCGGTTCCGGCGCCTTGCCGAGATAGGCCTCCTGCACGATGGCCGAGCGCATCACCTCACCCGGCTCGCCATCAGCGACCAGTTCGCCGTTGTGCAGCACGATGATCCGGTCGGCGAGCGAGCGGATCACGTCCATCTTGTGCTCCACCAGCAGGATGGTTCGGTCATGATCGCGCTTGAGGTCGCGGATCAGGTCGAGAATGACCGGCACCTCGTCGACGCTCATGCCAGCCGTCGGCTCGTCGAACATCAGCACCTGGGGTCCGAGCGCGATCATCAGCGCCACCTCCAGCTTGCGCTGGTCGCCATGCGGCAGCGCGGAGACCGGAAGGTCGCGTTTCTGCAGGAGGTTGACCTCGGCCAGCACGTGATCGGCGCGTTCGGTCAGCTCGATGTGGCTGTCGGCGCGCGAGATGAGGTCGAAGCCGCGATTGGCGCGGGCCTGCACGACGAGGCGGACGTTCTCGCGCACGGTGAGGCTTGGAAACAGGTTGGTGAGCTGAAAGGCGCGTCCGATGCCGCGCCGGCAGCGCTCCGCGACGCCGAGCCGGGTGATCGTCTCGCCATTGAGGCGGACAGACCCCTCGCTTGCCTTCAGCTGTCCGGAGATCAGGTTGAAATAGGTGGTCTTGCCGGCGCCGTTCGGCCCGACGATGGCGGTCAGCGTGCCGCGCCTGAAGGCGCAGCTCACGCGGTCGACAGCGACATGGCCGCCGAAACGGATGGTCAGGTCCTGGGTTTCGAGCACCGGCGGTTCGACAGCCGTCGGCCGGCCGGCAGGATGGTCGCGCGTCACGGCGGCATCTCCGTAAGGGGGCGACGAACGGCGGCGTGGCCGGCGTCTTGCGTGCGAAAAGGGACGGGGAGACGGCGCGGTCGCCGTCTCCGGGGCGCTGTTGTCAGCGTCCGTTGCGCACAGGGATCGACATGTCCTCGATCTTCAGCTCGCGAACGAGCTCGGGAATGCCCCATTCCACGTCCGGTTCGACCCGGATCTTGAAGTGGTACATCGACTGCAGCGCCTGGTGATCCTCGGGGCGGAAGATCATCGTGCCCTTCGGCGTTTCGAAGGACATGCCTTCCATCGCCGCGATCAGCTCTTCCGTGTCCGTGGAGCCGGCCTTGCGGATGCCCTCGACCACGGCGATCGCCGCCGTCATGCCGCCGGCGGTGAAGAAGTCGGGCGGCGACTGGAAGCGTTTCTCGTGTTCGGAGACCAGCCAGTCGTTCGCCGGGTTCTTCGGGATCTCGTGATAGTAATAGGTGGCGCCTTCCATGCCGGGGAGGGCCTTGTAGGCCTTCATCGCCGCAAGGATGTTGCCGCCGGTGGCGATCTCGATGCCGAGGCGTTCCGGCTCCATCGCCTTGATCTTGCCGATGGGGTTGTTGCCGCCCGCCCAGATGATGAAGAGGAACTTGCGGCCCTCGATATCCTTCATGGCCTCGAAGATGCGCTGGGCGCTCGCGGTGAAGTCCTGGGTGTCGGTCGGCGCATATTCCTCGAAGGCGAGCGTCGCGCCGGTGCCGGCAAGCGCTTCCTTGAAGGCGGCGACGCCGTCGCGGCCGAAGGCATAGTCCTGCGCCAGCGTCGCGATGGTCACGCCCTCCTGGCCGAGCGCCACCGCATTGGCAATGGCGTCCTGCGAGGAGTTGCGCGCCGTGCGGAAGATGTAGCGGTTCCAGTTCTCGCCGGTGATGCTGTCGGCGACCGCCGGCTCGACGATGAGAAGCTTGCCGTATTCCTCAGCGACCGGAAGCATGGCGAGCGCAACGCCCGAGGACACGGGACCGACGGCGATATCCACCTCGTCGTCGCCATAGGCCTCGGCGAGTGCTGCGCGGGCGATGTCCGGCTTGAGCTGCGTGTCCTTCTCGATCACGACGATCTTGCGGCCGTCGATCTCCATCGTGCCGTTGGTGGCATATTCCAGCCCCATCATGAAGCCTGTGTGCGACTGCTTCGCATAGGCCTCCAGCGCGCCCGTCTTGCCGTAGACATGCGCGATCTTGATGTCGTCGGCCAGGGCCGGCGCACCCGCAAGCCCGGCCGCGACGAGCGCGGCGGCATACAAATGTCTCATGGTCTTTCCTCCCGTTCGACGTCCGGTCGGCGCGTGGCATGTGCGTGTCGCGGCGTCTTGCAATATATGACGCATGATTCATGTTTCATGTCAATTCGGCCGCCGGCCTGCCGGTTCCCGGATCCCGACGAATTTCGCCAAATCCCGCCCGATCCCGGCCGGTCGCCCAACACGGCGAAGCGTGATCGCCGTCACATCGGAATGCCGGGGATGGGCCTATCTTCAGGACATAGGCGGACGACAGAGCCGCAGGGATGTTCAAACAGAAGCTCAGACAGAGGGAATCAAGTCATGATGAAGAAGATCGCAACCACCGGGTTTGCCATTGCCCTGACCGCCGGCGCCATGCTCGCGACCGGCTCCACCGATGCCGAGGCGAAGAAGTGGCACCATCAAAACGGCTGGGCCGCGGCCGGCGGCTTCGTGGCCGGCGCGGTGATCGGATCGGCGCTCTCCCAGCCGCGTTACGTCCAGCCGGCGCCTGAATATGTGCCCGCGCCGGTCTACTACGGCCGCCCGGCGCCCTGGTCGCCCGCGTGGTATCGCTATTGTTCGTCGAAATATCGCAGCTTCAACCCGGACACCGGCTATTTCCTGACCTATTCGGGACGCTACAAGTTCTGCCGCTGATCCGGCGGAATTGACAGGACTGCCGATAAAGGGCCGGGCGCACCGGCCCTTTATCTGTTTGGGCCGGCATGCGTCGTGCGGGAGCGGAGGCGACGGGTTATCGCCCGGCGGGTCGGGAGGGGGCGTCTAGAAACTCGGCGGTCGTGCGATCGCGGCCCATGTCCTTGGACCGGTACAGCAGGCGATCCGCCCGGGCGAAGGCCTCGTCCATGGTATCGTCGTCGCGATAGTCGGTGACGCCAAGCGACATCGTCAGCGCGATGTCCTTGTCCTCAAGGGGGATCGGCGTTGCGCTCAGCAGGGTCCGCATGCGTTCGGCGCGCTCGACGCTCTCGCTCGACGAGGTATTTGGAAGGATCACAAGGAATTCCTCGCCGCCGAGACGCCCAAGGTAATCTGTGTCGCGCAGTTGCGATTCAATGCGGCGGCAAAATTCCTTCAACACCTCGTCGCCGGCGAAATGTCCCAGATCGTCATTGACCTTCTTGAACTTGTCGATGTCGAGGATCATCAGGCAAAGAGGTTCGCCGCGCGCGCGTGCCCGAATGCCGCAATCGCGCGCCGCGGACAGGATCGCGCGCCGCGACATCGTCCCGGTCAGCTCGTCGCGATGCGCCAGTTCGTAAAGCTCCGCCTGCCGCATTTTCAGTTCGGTGATGTCGACCCGGAACCCCACCGTGCCGCCATTCGGCAAGCGCTTTTCCAGCACCCGGACCCAACGTCCGTCCGGCAGGAGCTGTTCCACCGGCCCGGTCGGATTCGCATGGGCCGCCAGGCGCTCCGCGATCCAGGCATCTTCCCGTCCGATCGCTTCCGCATATTGCTTGCAGCGCACGCCTTCGCGAATGATCTCCTCGAAGCTGCGCCCCGGCTGGATGACGTGGGCCGATTCCGGATAGGTCTCGCGATATTGCTCGTTGCAGATTGTCAACCGGTCGTGTTTGTCGAAAAGCACGAAGCCGTCGGGAAGCGTCTCGATCGCTTCCACCATCACCTTCCAGGCATCGCGCGCGGTTTGCTCGGCACCGTCGTGCTGGATCTCGCGGACGGCCAGATGGGCGGCATCCTCAAGGGCCTGGCGGTCGATTTCGCTGGCGCTCACGGGCGTGCGGCTTGCAAGGCACAGGGTGCCGATGGCCTTGCCGGTCGCGTCGCGAAGCGCGACACCGGCGAGAAACTCAAGGCCGAGGGCGCCCGGATCGACGGCCTGGCGGTTCGCCGCAGCCGACGGCCCGTTCGCTTGCAGGATCAGCGGGGCCGCGCTCTTCAGGATGGCGTTTGCCACGTCCCGGGAGGCATCGCGCAGCTTCCCGCACCGGTCATTGGAATAAAACCTCCGCCCGTCCAGCGGCTCCAGCAGGGTTATGAAGATGCATTCGACAGGGTGCAGCCGCTCGAGAAGCCGGAACAACCGGGCCAGCGATGGCGCGTCCGGCCCCTGCGAGCGGGACATCGGCTTGGACGCGGCCAAGACGTTCTTTGCCAGAGGCACGAGCCTGGGTGGTGGATTGCCAATAATCAAGAGACCAAACCCCGATAAACGCAACCGAGCATTCTCAAAAATAACACTACGGAAACAGTGTAGTCCGAGAAGGTAAAAGTTCGATCAATTTGCAGGTCTATTTTTTGACGAAAGGTCTCTGCTCCGCTGTCAAAGGAACGCCGCGGTCTTTTTCTCAGGCGACAAAGTGGGGTTTCAAGCCGTGGGGTCTTGCCCTGTCGCGAGACCGGAGCGCAGGGGCAGGGACATGCGGTGGTTCACGTGATGGTCTTGGCGCCCGCCAGTCGCGCATCGATGGCGTGCGCGGCTGCAAGGCCTGTCGCGAAACAGGCCTGGAGCAGATAGCCGCCGGTCGGCGCGTCCCAGTCGATCATCTCGCCGGCGACGAAGACGCCGGGGCGGTCCGTGAGCATGTAGCTGTCGTCGATGCTCTCCCACGAAATGCCACCGGCGGAGGAGATCGCCCGTTCCAGCCCGGCAAGCCCCGCGACGGGAAGCGGCAGGGCCTTGATCTGCGCGGCGAGCGCTTCCGCATTGTCGGGCCGTTCGCCGGCTTCCTGAAGCAGCGCCACGGCCGCGGGCGCAAGACCGGTGCTTTTTCGCAGGTGGTTGGAGAGTGAGTTCTTGCCGCGCGGTCGGGCAAGCCTTGCCGCAAGGGGCCCGGCATCGAGGTCTGGGCGCAGGTCGAGGGTAAGGACGGGAGCGTGTTGCGTTTCCAGCGCCCGGCGGATGTCCGGGCTGAGGGCATAGATGCCGCCGCCCTCCAGTCCGCTTTCGGTGATCATGGCTTCGCCGCGCACCGTGCGGTCGCCGATGCTCAGCGCGATCCGCTTCAGCGGAACCCCCTGGAACCGCGCGGCGAAATGCGCCGACCAGTCGATGCGCACGCCGCAATTGGACGGGGCGAAGGGCGTGCAGCCGATTCCGATGGCATCGGTGGCGCCGGTCCACAGGCCGTCGCTGCCAAGCCGCGGCCAGCTCGCGCCGCCGGTGGCAAGCAGCACGGCGTCCGGCGCGGGAAAACTCCGCGCGCCCTCGGGCGTGTCGAACAGCAACTCGCCTTGCGTGCCGAAGCCGGTCCAGCGCCAGCGGGTGCGGATCGAGACGCTGTTTGCGGCAAGCCGCGCCAGCAAGGCACGCAGAAGCGGCGAGGCCTTCATCTGGCGCGGGAACACGCGCCCGCTCGACCCGACGAATGTCTCGATGCCGAGGTCCGCGCACCAGGCCCTGAGCGCCTCCGGCGGAAAGGCCTCGAAGGCGGCCCTGAGCCGCGGCTCTGCCTTGCGGTAGCGCGAGAGAAAAGCGTCCGCCGGTTCGCTATGGGTCAGGTTGAGCCCGCCGCGCCCGGCCATCAGGAACTTGCGCCCCACGGAGGGCATCCGGTCGAACACCGTCACCTTGATGCCCTGCGCCGACAGGCTGTCGGCTGCGATCAGCCCGGCCGGTCCGCCGCCGATGATCGCGACATGCGCGGATGTCCCGGTCATTGCGACGTTCCTCGTGTCTCGCTCTGCGCCAGCAGTTCGGCCTCATAGGCCTTGGCCAGCCGCAGAAAGCGCGTGTAGGCGAAATTGGTCGAGATCACGAGGCCCCACCAGCCGTAGAGCGCGTAGCGGCGCACCACATAGGCCTTGAGAAAGGCGAAGGGAAATTCGGTGAGGAGCCGCCAGCGCGCGATTCTCCGGCCGCGCGCTGCCATGTCGTCGGCCTGCATGGTGGAGTAGCGGTTCATCTTCTCTACGTGGAAGGCGACGGAGCGAATCGAGCGGTGCGCCATCGCCGCCTTGAGCTGCGCAATGCGAGCGCCTTCCGGCGGGCGCACGGTGTCATGCACGGGAGAATCGGAGAACCGCCCCTTGCTGCGATCGTAGAGCCGGATCTGGTTGTAGCCATAAGCCCAAGGGGCCGGTTCCGATTCATGCGCGAAGACATCGCGGATGCGCACGCGCCAGAATGGTGCGTTTTCGAGCGCTACGCTTGCCGCGAGCGCCTTGATCTCGGCGGCGAGCGCCGGAGTGGCGGCTTCGTCGGCATCCAGGTTGAACAGCCAGTCGTTCCGGCAGAGGTCTTCCGCGAAGCGTTTCTGCGGTCCGTAGCCCGGCCAGGGATTGACGAGAACGCGCGCACCAAACGATTCGGCCACGCGAACCGTCTCGTCCGTTGATCCGCTGTCGACCACGATCACCTCGTCGGCGAATGATTCGACGCTGCGAATGGCCCGCCCGATCCGGTCTTCCTCATTGTGCGCTATTATAAAGACGGAGATCGGGGTGGCGGCGGTCATGAAAAAGGGCCCTTGTCGCGGTCGAGGCAGCCGGCAGCCGGCCTGTGGGCGTTCCTTAGCGGGTTCTCCGGCCTTGGTTCAAGCAAATGCGCCGGCTGCACGGCCCGATGTCCGATACGCGCGCGGAATCACGCGAAAAACCGGCATCGGCGGAAATCCGCGCTTTCGGGCCGACAAGTGCTAACAGGGTCTTAACGGGGTGTGCCCACAAAGACACACTGTGTCCCTCCAGTGCCTTTAGAGGGCATTTGCCGGTTGCGAGGCGCGCACCCCGTCGCTTAAAACAAACTCGAGCTCGCGGGGAAGCTTGCTCAACTCTTCATCTCCTCTTGGCCGACAGGGCCTTGCAGGAAACAACGACGAGGTCAGGAAATGAACATCAAGAGCATCCTGCTCGGCGCTTCCGCAGCTGCCCTGGCAGCCACGGGCGCACAGGCCGCCGACCTTCCGGTCGCTCCGGAGCCGGTCGACTACGTTCGCGTTTGCGACGCTTTCGGCACGGGCTTCTTCTACATCCCGGGTACCGAGACCTGCCTGAAGATCGGTGGCGGTGTCCGCGCTGAATTCCGCATGTTCGACGTGCTCGACAACGGTGGTTCCAACTGGGACGCACGCACCGACGACAGCACCGGCATGCGTGCTCGTGGCTACATGAACTTCGACAGCCGCACCAACACCGAGTATGGCCTGCTGCGCACCTACGTGGCTGCGTACATCACGGTCGACAACTCGGGCGGCGCTGGCCTGACGCTTGACGAAGCCTTCATCCAGCTCGGCGGTTTCGTCGCTGGTCGTACCGGTTCGTACTTCGACTTCTACACCGGCGACAACTGGGGTTCGGTCCTGAACCAGGGCTTCTCGGATAACGGCGACGTCAACCTGTTCGCTTACACCTTCCAGTTCGGCAACGGCTTCTCGGCTTCGGCCTCGGTCGAAGTTGGTTCGGACCGTCGCGCCAACATCTTCTACAACGGCACTCAGATCGGCACGCGGGCTGTGGCTCTTACCGGAGCGGCATCTGCAACGATCACCGGTTACGGCGGCGACAAGGTGCCGGACTTCGTTGCCAACCTGCGCGTCGATCAGGGCTGGGGTTCCGCACAGTTGATGGGTGCCCTGCACCACGTCTATGGTCGCTCCTTGAACGCCGCGACGATGGGTACCGGCACGGCGGCTACCAACTTCCCGGGCGCAGTTCCGAACATCACCGGTAAGGGCAAGCTCGGCTACGCAATCGGCGCTGGCGCCACGTTCAACCTGCCGATGATCGCAGCTGGCGACAGCTTCTCGATCCAGGCAGCTTACGCGAACGGCGCAGTCGGCTACGTGAACGCCAACTTCACCGGCTTCTCGGACGGCTCCTACAACGCTGCCGGCCAGCTGAAGCTGTCCAGCGCTTGGGGCATCGGTGCAGGCTTCACGCACTTCTGGACCCCGGCGATCTCCACGTCGATCACCGCCAACTACTCGCAGCTTGACCAGGCTGCCGGTGGCGCTGACTTCAACGAGATCAACGTCCAGGGTAACGTCGGCTGGCGTCCGGTTTCCGGCCTCTACGTCGGTGCCGAGCTCGAGTACCGCAACCGCGACTTCACGGCAGCTGGTGCAGCTTCCGACGACGCGCTGGTCGGTATCCTCCGCGTGCAGCGCACGTTCTAATCTGATCCTCACGGATTGGATGAAAGCCCGGCGGGAAACCGCCGGGCTTTTTCTTTTGTCCGGCGTGAAGACCGGACGTCTGAACGCGAGATGGGCCGCCCGGCTGACGGGCGGCCCATCTCGTTTGGACCTGTGATGTCTTCGGGGGCGGCCAATCGGCGCCGTTTCAGGCGAGGCGCGGCATGGCCTTGCCGTCGGCGCCGAAGACATGGCAATCGCCGCCCTTCAGTCCGATGCGCACCGTGCTGTCGATCGATTGCGGCGCGTCGCCCCCGGCGCGGGCGGTGAGCAGGGTCCCGTCGGCGAGCCGCACATAGAGAAAATGGCTCTCGCCCAGTTCCTCCACGACTTCGACGGTGCCGGAGATCGCCTGATCGGTGTCCGCGCCGGCATGAAACAGATGCTCCGGGCGGACGCCCAGCGTTACCCGGTCGCCTGTAGCGAGGGCGGTCACGTTTACCGCCGCAAGGACATGGCCGCCGCCGGGCAGGGCGAGCGTTGCGCCTTCAGGGCTCGTCTCAAGCACCTCGCAGGATATGAAATTCATCTGCGGCGACCCGATGAAACCGGCGACGAAGAGGTTTTGCGGATGGTGGTAGAGGTCGAGCGGCGCGCCGACCTGTTCGACGCGGCCCGCCGACAGCACGACGATCTTGTCGGCGAGCGTCATCGCCTCGACCTGGTCGTGCGTCACATAGACCATCGTCGCGTTCATGCGCTCGTGCAGCTTGGCGATCTCGATGCGCATCTGCACCCGAAGCGAGGCATCGAGGTTCGACAGCGGTTCGTCGAAGAGAAACACCTTGGGATTGCGCACGATGGCGCGGCCGATGGCGACCCGTTGGCGCTGCCCGCCGGAGAGCTGCTTCGGTAGCCGATCGAGAAGCTCGCCCAGCTCCAGCGTGTCGGCCGCGGCGCGGACCTTTGCGTCGATGTCGTGCTTGTCCGTCTTCGACAGTTTCAGGCCAAAGGCCATGTTCTCGTAGACGGTCATATGCGGGTAGAGCGCGTAGGACTGGAACACCATCGCGATGCCGCGCTCCTTGGGGGTCTTGTCGGTGACATCCTCGCCGTCGATTTCCAGCGCCCCGACTGTGATGTCCTCCAGGCCGGCGATCAGACGGAGCAAGGTGGATTTGCCGCAGCCGGAGGGGCCGACGAAGACGACGAACTCCCTGTCGCGGATGTGCAGGTCGACGCCGTGGATCGTTTCGACCCGACCGAACGACTTGCGCACCTGCCTGAGAATGACCTCCGCCATGTTTGTCCTCCGTTGATCCGCCGCTGCTGCCGTGGCCGAGCGGGGTATCGCGTGTTTCAGCGTCAGTCCGCGCTGCGGCAGACCTGCGCATAGAGCGCGTCGAATGGCGCAAGCCGCAGCAGCGCTGCCTCGCCGTCGATCTCGATTTCACCCGAAAAGTCGGGCGCGTTTCGCGCGTGTGCCTGTGTGATGCCGTCAAGCCGGACACAGGCTTCGGTATCTCCCAGATTGAAAGCGCACAGCAGTTCACGCCCGTCCAAGACCCGCAGAAAGGCGAGAACCGGCTCATCGGTGTCGAGCAGCGTGATATCGCCGGCCAGCAACTCGGGCTGTTTGCGGCGCCAGGCCAGAAAGCGCCGGGTGCGGTGAAGCGGGGATGCGGGATCCGCTTCCTGCCGCTTGACGGAGCGGGCCCGGTGGTCGTCCGGGATCGGCAGCCAGGCGGAGACCTGCGAAAAGCCGGTGTGCGGCGCCTCGTCGTCCCAGGGCATCGGCGTGCGGCATCCGTCGCGCCCGCGAAACTCCGGCCAGAACTCCTTGCCGTAAGGGTCCTGCAGGTGTTCGAAGGCGACCTCGGCTTCCTTCAGGCCCAGTTCCTCGCCCTGATAGAGGCAGGGCGTGCCGCGCAGGGAGGTGACAAGGGCGACGATCAGCGGCGCGAAGGCCTCCGGCGGATGCATGCCGCCCCATCGCGTCGCGACGCGGGGCACATCGTGGTTCGAAACCGCCCAGCTCGGCCAGCCGCTGCCGATCCCGGCTTCCATGGCGCGAACAGTGCGGCGGATATGGGCGGCGGAGGAATCGGTCGTCAGAAGGTCAAAGCCATAGGCCATGTGCAGCCGCTTGTCGGCCTGGGTGTAGGCGGCGGTGGTGCCGAAGGGGTCGTGATCGGAGCCGATCTCGCCGACCATCGTGGCATGCGGATAGCTGTCGGTGAGCGCGCGCAGCCGCTCCAGGAACGCAAGGTTCTCCGGCTGCGTCTTGTCGTGGATATGGTCCTGATAGGAGTAGGGGTTGGAGCGCTCGACGCCGGAGATCGGCTTGCCCGGCGGCAGCGGCGGATTGTCCCGCAGTTTCGGGTCGTGGAAATAGAAGTTCACGGTGTCGAGGCGAAAGCCGTCGACGCCGCGCTCCAGCCAGAAACGCGCGGCATCGAGCACCGCGTCCTGCACCTCAACATTGTGGAAGTTAAGGTCCGGCTGGCTGGCCAGGAAGTTGTGCAGATAGTACTGCCGCCGCCTGGAATCCCAGGCCCAGGCCGATCCGCCGAAGATCGAAAGCCAGTTGTTGGGCGGTGTGCCGTCGGCCCTGGGATCGGCCCATACGAACCAGTCGGCCCGGGCGTTGTCGCGGCTGGCGCGGCTTTGCTGGAACCAGGGATGACGGTCGGAAGTGTGCGAGATCACGAGATCGATGATCACCTTGAGACCGCGATCATGCGCGGCCGCGATCAACCGGTCGAAGTCTTCCAGCGTGCCGAAGATCGGGTCGACATCGGTGAAATTCGAGACGTCGTAGCCGAAGTCGTCCATCGGCGAGGGATAGAACGGCGAGATCCAGATGGCGTCGACGCCCAGGCTCTCCACGTGGTCGAGTTTCGCCGTGATGCCGGCGAGATCGCCGATGCCGTTGCCGTCCGTGTCGTAGAAGGAGCGGGGATAGATCTGGTAGATGACCGCGCTGCGCCACCAGTCCGGGTCGGTGGCGGGCCGGGGGGCGGTTGCGGGGTCGGTGACGGACAGTGGAAGCATGAACGGACTATCCCTTGACGGCGCCGGCGGTGAGGCCGGAGACGATCTTGCGTTGGAAGATCAGCACGAGAACGACGAGCGGCACGGTGACGATCACGGAAGCCGCCATGATGTTGCCCCAGGGCAATTCATGCTGGCTGGCGCCGGTGATCAGCGCGATGGCGACCGGAACCGTGCGCATGTCGTTTGAGAGCGTGAAGGTGAGGGCGAAGAGAAACTCGTTCCATGCCGCGATGAAGGCGAGCAGGCCGGTGGTGACCAGCGCCGGCCACATCAGCGGCAGGAAGACATGGCGCACGATCACCCACGACGAGGCGCCGTCGACCACGGCGGCTTCCTCGAGTTCCTTCGGCAACTCGCGCATGAAGGTGGTGAGCACCCAGACGGTGAAGGGCAGCGTCAGGATCAGGTTCGACAGCACCAGCCCCGGCAGCGAATTGTAGATGCCGAGCAGCCGGATCAGCTCGAACATGCCGGACAGCACCGCCACCTGCGGAAACATGGAGACCGACAGGATGGTGAAGAGCAGCACCCCGCGTCCGCGAAAACTGACCCGCGCCAGCGCATAGGCGGCGGTGACGCCGAGAAACAGCGACAGGCCGACGACGACGCTCGCGACGGCGACCGAGTTCAGGATGTTGCGCGCAAACGGCTGTTCGGCGAAGACCGAGATGTAGTTGGACGGATCGAAACTGCTCGGCCAGTAGGTGACGGTGAAGAGCTCGGAGCCGGAGCGGAACGACGACAGGATCGCGTAATAGAACGGAAACACCGAGAAGACGACGATCGCCGCCACCAGGGCATAAAGGCCGAGTGTCTTGAGCGGAGAGCGGCGCATCATTTCATCTCCCCGCCGAGCCGGACCTTGCCGAGCGTGATGGTGGCGATGGTGAGCGCCGCGATGACCAGGAACAGAAGGGTCGAGGCCGCGGAGCCGTAGCCGACCTCCTGGAAGTCGACGAGTTGCTGGCGCGCATAGACGGACATCGACATGGTGTCGGAGGAATTCGACGTCAGCACGTAGATCAGGTCGAAGATGCGCAGCGCGTCGAGCGCGCGGAAGATCACCGCGACCATGATCGCCGGCCGGATCAGCGGCAGGGTGACCTTGAAGAACACCTTTACCGGATGGATGCCATCGACCCTTGCAGCTTCGTAGCAATCGGCGGGCAGCATCTGCAGGCCGGCGAGGATCAGCAGCGCCATGAAGGGCGTCGTCTTCCAGACATCGACCATGACCACCGCCCACATCGCGGTTTGCGGATCCGCCGTCCAGGCAACCGGCTGGGACAACAGTCCGATGCCCATGAGAATGTCGTTGAGGACGCCGAACTGGTCGTGCAGCATCCAGCCCCACATCTTGGCGGAGACGATGGTCGGGATCGCCCAGGGAATGAGAACGGCGGCGCGCACCAGGGCGCGGCCCCTGAAGTTGGCGTTGAGCACCAGCGCGACGATCAGCCCAAGCGCGGTTTCGATGGAAACGGACACGGCGGAAAACCAGATCGTGTTCCACACGGCATTCCACCAGGACGGATCGACGATCAGCCCGTAGGTCTCGCCGTCATAGACCGAGTAGTAGTTTTCAAGCCCGATGAACTGCGTGGCCGACAGGTCCGACAGGTTGGCATCGGTAAAGCCGAACCAGATGGTGCGCAGCAGCGGCCAGCCGGCGACCACGGCAAGAACGACGATCATCGGCGTCAGAAAGAGCCATGCGGATCTCAGCCGCGACTGCGACAGGCGCGAGCGTCGGGCCGGCGCGGCGGTGGCTGTGGTCAGGGCAATGTCGCTCATGGGATCGGGTCCGGTTTGCCCGCGCGCCCTCCGCCTGGTGTCGGCGGGAGAGGCGGGAGGCCGTGGCGGCAGGTGACCGTCGTCGGGACCGCCGGGCGGGACGACGTCCGCCGTCTCGCCCGGTCGGGGCGGTGCCGGCGCGCCTACCAGCCGCGCCGCTTGATCCGCTTCAGCTCGCGTTCGAGATCCGCCATCGCGGTCGCCGCGTCGGTCTTGCCGGAGAGGACGTCATGAGAGGCGTTCCAGAAGGCGTTCGAGACGCGGTTGTAGTTCGTTCCGGTCACGCGCGACGGCCGGGCGACCGCATTGGTGAAGGTCTCGTAGAGGTCGCCGAAGAAGGGGGCGGCCGCGAGCACGTCTGCATCCTCGTAAAGCGATGCGATCGTCGGGTTGTAGGTGCCCTCGATGGCCCGGCGCTTCTGCTCGGCCTCGCTCGTCAGATACATCACCAGATCGGCGGCGATCTCCGGGTTTGCGGAGTATTTCGACACCGAAAGCTGCCAGCCGCCCAGCGTGCCGGTGTTCTTGCCGTCCGGTCCGCCCTTGGGAAGGGCCGTGACGCCGATCTTGCCCTTCACCGGGCTGTCGGCGGAATTGCCCAGCCCCCAGGCATAGGGCCAGTTGCGCATGAAGACCGCGTTGCCGGACTGGAACACGCCGCGCGCCTCCTCCTCGGCGTAGTTCAGGACGCCGCCGGGGGTGATGTCGCCGACCCAGGAGCCGGCCAGTTCGAAGGCTTCGATCGCCTTGGGATTGTTGATGGTGATCTCGCCGTCGGCGTCGACGATGGTGCCGCCGCCGAAGCTGTCGACCCATTCCAGCGCGTCGCAGGTCAGCCCCTCATAGGCCTTGCCCTGGAAGACGAAGCCCCAGAGCGTGTCCTTTCCCTCCGCCCGCTCGGCGGCCTGGATGATCCTGGCCGTTTCGGTCATCTCCTGCCAGGTCGTCGGCACCGGCTTGCCGTGTTTTTCCAGCAGGTCCTTGCGGTAGTAGAGCAGTCCCGCGTCCGTGTACCAGGGCATGGCGACAAGCTGGCCGCCGACCCTGTTGTTTTCGACGATGGGGGCGAAATGCGCCTTTTCCGCGCCGTCGGAATAGGCGGCGAGGTCGATGAAATGATTGCTAAGAATGCCGGGCCAGATTACGTCGATCTGGAAAACGTCGATGTCGTCCGCGCCGGAGGCGAGCAATTGCTGGTACAGCGCCAGCCGTTCCGTGGTCGAGTTCGGCGTGGAGACGATCTTGACCGTGTTGCCGGTCTTTTCCGCCCAGGCATCGGCGCCGGACTTGCACAATTCCAGTTCGATGCCGACAGCGCCGCAGGAAATGGAGATTTCCGCAGCCTGTGCGCCGGCGTGTCCGGCACCCAGGGGGGCAAAGAGCGGCACCGCAAGCGCGGTCGCGGCCAGAATGGATGTGCGCAGCATCATGGTCCTCCGATTGCTTCGGCCCTTGCACCGCCAAGGCGATGTCCGCCGATCCCGTCTCGCGTGGCCCGACCGCAAACCGGCAGGCATCACCGCGTCGTCGAAAAAGGTTTCGTCCGGCAAAAACTGTCTGGAGAGGGGACGTCCCGGATGGCGAGGACTTCAGATGCACGCCGGAACGGTCCCCGCGTGTCACCCTGTCCCGGCGCGCCTCGAACGAAGCTGCGTCATCCTGGTCAGCGCCCCTCCCAAAGCGCTTTGGATATCGAGCCTGCCGGATCGTTCCGGATGAGTCAAGCGACGGCGCGGCACTTTTCATTGTGCAGAGCGGCGAGGTGGTTTTGCGACGCACAAGAAAAATGGCTGGATTTGGCGCTTTCAAAGCCCTTAGGATCAACGAGGAGGGTAAGCTTGCGCCCGGGGCTGCCGATTTTCCGGGAAGGGCCCGCTGCGGTCTGGCAAGAATTCGCCTGTGAAAAATGCTGATCTCGAAGTGTTTTTCCAAAGCGCTTTGGGTTACGATTTGTGTGCGGCAACGGATGCGGCCGGCTGTCGGATGCGCGGTCGTTGCAGCCTGGCGCGGCCGACGGGGCGCGGGCGTATCGCTGATCGCCTTGCAAAACCGACGGCCGTGTGGTCGAAGCGCCGGGACGCGCGGGCGGGATGAAAACGGAGAGAGGCTCTTGTCGGGAGGATCGGTCGGGTGAACCTGCGTGAACTCTCCGCTC
Organism: Stappia stellulata; assembly: GCF_020176715.1. Lineage (GTDB taxonomy): Bacteria > Pseudomonadota > Alphaproteobacteria > Rhizobiales > Stappiaceae > Stappia. The sequence continues at coordinate 23,143 of NZ_JAIVMF010000010.1, forward strand.
ATCTGGGCCTGTCCCAGACCACGGTGAGCCGGGCGCTCAACGGCTATGCCGACGTTGCGCCCGCCACCCGCCGCAAGGTGGTGGAGGCCGCGGAGCGGGTTGGCTATCGCCCGAATTCCGGCGCCCGGCGGCTGGCGACCGGGCGCTCCCAGGCGCTCGGCATCGCCTTTCCCGTCGACCGCAACCTGCTGCTCGATCCGCATTTCATCGAATTTCTCGCCGGCGTTGCCGCGACGGCGGGGGAGAAGGGCTACGACCTGACTGTCAGCCCCACCACCGGCACGGAAGACGAGGTCTATCGCCGGTTTGCCCGCACGCGCACGGCGGACGCCGTGATCCTGTCGGGACCGGCGGTTGAGGATCGGCGCATCGCCCTGCTCAACGGGCTGGGTCTGCCTTTCGTGGTGCACGGGCGCACGCAAACGCCGCTTCCCTACGCCCATGTCGATATCGACAACCGCGGCGCCTTCCGCCAGGCCTGCCGGCTTCTGCTCGATCTCGGGCATCGGCGGATCGCGCTGATCAACGGCGATGAGGGGCAGACCTTCGCCCGCGACCGCCGCTCGGGCTGGCAGGAGGCGCTGGCGCAGGCGGGGCTGGCCGACGATCCGGACTGCCCGTCCTGCTGCGGCGCGATGACGGAAGAAAACGGCTATCGCTTCGCACGCACGCTTCTGGAGCGAACGCCGGCGCCGACGGGCCTGTTGTGTTCCAGCGTCCTGCTGGCGTTCGGCGCCTATCGTGCGATCCGCGATCTTGGCCTCACGGTCGGACGGGACGTTTCCGTGATCGCCCATGACGACGATCTTCCGTTCTTGCGTCCCCACACGCTCGATCCGCCGCTGACGGTCACCCGCAGCCCGATCCGCAAGGGCGGCGAGCAGGTCGCTGATTTCGCGATCCGTCTTGCCACCGGTACGCTGATCGACCAGCTCACGGACGTGAAGCCGGTGGATCTGGTCTATCGCGGATCGGTGGCCGCACCCGCAAGCGGATAGCGGGACGATCTCCCCAAGGGGCGGATGATGTGCTTTTAAAACGGCAAAATATTGATATAATGTATTTTTTTAAATCTCATTGACGTAATGGTAAAAATAATATCTTGCGCGTTTCCCGCCAAGGTGGAATTCTCGCCGTCGATCCGATCGTCTCTGTCCGATCTGCTGCCGGTGCCGGCCATGAGCCGGGGCGCGGCGGGGATGCGCGACCAACAGGGAGTAAGCAGATGACCGCTGCCATCGTGGGCTGGGCCCATACGCCATTTGGAAAGCACACCGAGGAAACCGTCGAGAGCCTGATCGTCAAGGTCGCGCGCGACGCCATCGCGGACGCCGGTCTCGAGGCCAGCGATGTCGACGAGATCGTCCTCGGTCATTTCAATGCGGGCTTTTCCGAGCAGGACTTCACCGCCTCCCTGGTGCTTCAGGCCGACCCCGCCCTGCGCTTCAAGAAGGCGACACGCGTCGAAAACGCCTGCGCGACCGGGTCCGCGGCCGTGCATCAGGGCGTGCGTGCGGTGACCTCCGGCGAGGCGCGGGTGGTGCTCGTCGTCGGCGTCGAGCAGATGACAACGACGCCGGGTCCCGAGATCGGCCGCAATCTGCTCAAGGCCTCCTATCTCCCCGAGGATGGCGACACACCGGCCGGTTTCGCCGGCGTGTTCGGCAAGATCGCGCAGGGCTATTTCCAGAAATACGGCGACCAGTCCGATGCGCTGGCCGCGATTGCCGCCAAGAATCACCGCAATGGCGTCAATAACCCCTATGCGCAGATGCGCAAGGATCTGGGCTTCGATTTCTGCCGCACCGAGAGCGAGAAGAACCCCTTCGTCGCCGGCCCGCTGAAGCGCACCGACTGTTCGCTGGTGTCCGACGGTGCGGCGGCTCTCGTGCTCACCAATGTCGAGACCGCGCTCGGTCGCGACAAGGCCGTGGCCTTCCGCGCCCTCGCGCATGCGCAGGACTTCCTGCCGATGTCGAAGCGCGACATTCTCGCCTTCGAGGGCTGCGGTGCGGCGTGGAGCCGGGCGCTCGGCGCGGCCGGCCTTGGCATCGAGGATCTCTCCTTCGTCGAGACCCATGACTGTTTCACCATCGCCGAACTGATCGAATATGAGGCGATGGGCCTGACGAAGCCGGGCGAGGGCCATCGCGCCATTCTCGAAGGCTGGACCGAGATGGGTGGCAAGCTTCCGGTCAATCCGTCGGGCGGGCTGAAGGCAAAGGGCCATCCGATCGGCGCGACCGGCGTGTCCATGCACGTCCTGAGCGCGATGCAACTCACCGGCCGCGCCGGCGACATTCAGGTCAAGGACGCCGAACTCGCCGGGATCTTCAATATGGGCGGCGCTGCCGTTGCCAACTACGTGTCGGTGCTCCAGCCGCTGCGCTAGGCGGTTTTCACGACCGGCGATGCCGGGGCGGGCGGCAGGTGTCACGCGCGACGCCTTCTTCCGTTTGCCCCGCGCAGCTCAAAAGGCACCCTAGATCAGGCTTGCCTCCATGTGCCGCGCCAGATCGAGCAGGTCGAAGGCGATCACGTCCCACGCATCGGCGGGCGCAAGGTCGGTGGTCTGGCCCTTGCCGAACTCCTTCGGTCTTGAGAAGAAGGCTGTCTTCAGGCCGGCGGCACGCGCGGCGTCGAGATCCCGGTTGTGGGCCGACACCAGCATGACCTCGCCGGGCTCCAGCCCGATCGCGGCGGCGCAATGGGTGTAAACCTTGCTCGCCGGCGGATGGCAGCGCGCCAGATCGGCCCCGAGGATCAGGTCCCACGGCAATCCCGCGCTCTTTGCCAGCCAGGTCATCATGGAAATCGAGCCATGGTTGCAGGGCGCAATCACATATTCGCGCCGGAGCGCGCGCAGTCCGGGCACGCTGTCTGGCCAGGGGCGCAGGGTCTCCCAGCTTCGCTCCAGGGTTGCCCTGTCCCTGTCGCCGAGACGACGGGCCAGGTCGGCGTCGCCCAGGACTTTCGCCAATGCCTCACGATGGATGGCGTCCAGTCCCAGATAGGGCGCGTCTTTTGCCCCGTCGCCGGTGGCTTCGGCCAGGCGGGAGGCGATCTCCGCGCGCCAGGCATCGGCCAGTTCCCAGGGCTTGATATCGGCGCCGGATTTGGCGAAAGCCTGATCGAAGGCATTTGCAATGCCGCTTCTCCAGTCCACCACCGTTCCGAAAACATCGAAGAAAATAGCTTTGACCACGGCATTCACTCTTGTCGAATTATGGGCTGTCTCAGGGTAGAATGCATGTCTGGGGTTGTTCTCTTCAATTAATCAACCTTTAGTGTTGTATGAGAGTAAAATATTAGCATCACAAAAAACGATTCGACATGACAAAGTACTACTTTTGATGATGAGAATATTGCATATGGTGACCGATTCCGGTAAATGCGAATTAATTTTATTTCTATAAAGCGGATGTGGCATCTTTTATAGTTCGGTTGCAGCAAACAAAAATATGCAATTCTCACTTCGCGTTTTTTCTTATCGCAAACGTATAAGAGTACGCGGATCCAAGCAAACCATGTTTTCATAGCCGGCGACGACCGATCTTCGTCACCAATTCGGTGACGCTTTGGAGGCCTTCGACGCCGGGAGAATGTTTTTTCTCTCTTTGCCCTTGCGATTGAAATGCCATGCCCGGCGCAAAGTCTGCGCAGGCCTTATGTGTTGGCGGTATCCAACGCAGTCGGAGTCTGCTGTCCATGTCGCGCCAGTCCGATCGAAAACTCGATGTGTTTCCAGCCTTTCAAAAGGTCGCGGGTCGCCGTGTGGTCGTGGTCGGCGGCGGCGAGGAGGCGGCCGCCAAGCTCCGGCTCCTGTCGGAAACCTCTGCCGTGCTCGAGGTGATTTCGCCCACCGTCGATGACGCGCTTGCCGCGGCCATCGAGACAACCGGGGCGATCTGGCACCGCACGGCGTTTCGCCCTGCCTTGCTGACCGGGGCCGCTCTTGCCTTTGCGGCAAGTGGTGACGAGGCGGCGGATACCGCCGTCGTCAACGCCGCCCGCGTCTTCGGCATTCCGGCAAATGCGGTTGACCGTCCCGCGCTCTGTGATTTCTACGTCGGCGCCCTGGTGAACCGGGCGCCTGTCGCCATCGCCATCACCTCAACGGGCGTCGGGCCGGTGCTTGCGCGCCACATCCGCGCGCGCATCGAGGCCATGCTGCCCGGCACGACCGGCGACCTTGCCCGTCTGGCCGAGAGCTTCCGCGACACGGTCGCACGGGTGATCGCGCCCGGCGCGGACCGCCGGCGCTTCTGGGCGCGGTTCTTTTCCGGAAGTGTCGCCGCAAACCTTCAGGCCGGGCGTGCCGACGTGGCGCGCGCGGAGGCGCAGCGCCTCCTGAACACCCGCAACGACGAACCCGGTTTCGTCTGGCTGGTCGGCGCCGGCCCCGGTGCGGAGGATCTGCTGACCTTGCGCGCCCAGCGCCTGCTCCAGGAGGCCGACGTGATCGTGCATGACGCGCTCGTGCCCGATGCGGTGGTTGCCATGGGCCGGCGCGATGCGGAGCGCATTGCGGTCGGCAAGCGCAAGGGCGCCCATTCGGTGCCGCAAGAGGAGATCAATGCCATCCTGGTGCGCGAGGCCGCTGCCGGGCACCGGGTCGTGCGGCTCAAGAGCGGCGATCCGCTGGTGTTTGGCCGGGCCGGCGAGGAACTCGCCGCGCTCAAGGCGGCCGGAATCGGCTGCGACATCGTGCCGGGCGTCACGGCGGCCCTTGCGGCTGCGGCGAGCGCGCGCATTCCGCTCACCCTGCGCGGTGTTGCCTCGCAGCTTGTCTTTGCAACCGGCCACGACAAGGACGGCGAGACGCTGCCTGCCTGGGCCGACCTTGCGCTCTCCGGCGCCACAGTCGCCGTCTACATGGGCCGCACCGTGGCTGCACGCGTCGCGACGCGGCTGATCGCGGCCGGCCTGCCGGCGCAAACGCCGGTCGCCGTGATCGAGAACGCCGCGCAGCGTGACGAGCGTTTTCTTGCCGGCGCGCTCGACGACCTCGGCGTGCTGGGCACGCGCGACGACATCGACGGACCCGTCCTGATCGTGGTCGGGGAGGTCGTCGCCCACGCGGATCTCGCTGCCAGCGAACCGCTCCGGGTTGCCGGGCCGCTGCGCGCCATCGCGGCCGCCTGACGAAATCTTGCTGAAAGGATCCCGCACATGAAGGCACTGACCGCAAACCGGCTGATCGACGGCGAGGTCGTCTGGCTCGGCCGGTCCGGCCAATGGGTCGAGATGTTGCAGTCGGCGTGGGGACTGGAAACCCCGGAAGCGGAAGCCGAAGCGCTGGCCATCGGCGCGCAGGCCGTGGCCGACAGGCTTCTGGTCGACCCCTATCTGATCGATCTGCGCCGCACGGAGGATGGCATCGAGGCGGTGCGTTTCCGCGAGCGGATCCGCGCGAAAGGACCGACCACGCGCCCCGATCTCGGCAAGCAGGCACGACGCGAAACCTCCGCCGCGTGACGGCAGTCAACGGGCCCGCGCGCCTTCAGGAGACATGACATGTACCGCTATGACGAATTCGACACCGATTTCGTGTCGGCCCGGGTGGAGCAGTTCACCGACCAAGTGCGCCGCCGCCTTGCCGGCGATCTCGACGAGGAGCAGTTCAAGCCGCTCAGGCTGATGAACGGCGTCTACCTGCAGCTCCACGCCTATATGCTGCGGGTGGCGATCCCCTATGGCACGCTGAACGGCGCTCAGATGCGCAAGCTCGCCTATGTCGCGCGCACCTACGACCGGGGCTACGGCCATTTCACGACGCGCCAGAACATCCAGTTCAACTGGCCGCGCCTGAAGGACATTCCGGCCATTCTGGAAGAACTCGCCACGGTCGAGATGCATGCGATCCAGACCTCGGGCAACTGCATCCGCAACGTGACCGCCGATCATTTCTCGGCTGCCGCCGCCGACGAGATCCTCGATCCGCGCCCCTATGCGGAAATCCTGCGGCAGTGGTCGTCGCTGCACCCGGAGTTTTCCTTCCTGCCGCGCAAGTTCAAGATCGCGGTGACCGGCGCGCCGCACGACCGCGCCGCCGTGCAGGTGCACGACATCGGCCTGCAGGCCAAGCGCGACGCAGACGGTAATGTCGGTTTCACCGTCTTCGTCGGCGGGGGGTTGGGGCGCACGCCGATGATCGCGCGCAAGGTCCGCGACTTCTTGCCCGAGGAGGATCTGCTGGCCTATTGCGAGGCGATCCTGCGCGTCTACAACCGCTACGGCCGGCGCGACAACAAATACAAGGCCCGCATCAAGATCCTCGTCCACGAGACGGGTGTGGAGACGCTGAAGGCCGATATCGAGCGCGAGTTCGAGGAAATCCGCCACGGCGTGCTGCGGCTGCCGCAGGACGAGATCGACCGCATCACCGATTATTTCGCAGCCCCTCCCTTCGATGCGGACGCGGATGACGGCAGCCTGGACCGCGCGTCCGCCGCCGATCCGGCGCTGGCCGCCTTTGTCGAGCGCAACCTCCATGCCCACAAGGCGCCGGGCTACGCCAGCGTCACGATCTCGCTGAAGCCGATCGGCAAGGCGCCGGGCGATGCGACCGCCGACCAGATGGACGCGGTGGCGGCCCTTGCGGAACGCTACGGCCACGACGAGATCCGCGTCAGCCACGAGCAGAACCTGGTGCTGCCGCATGTGCGCAAGGCGGATGTTCCGGCAATTTTCGAAGGGCTGAAGGCGGCGGGTCTGGCGGAGGCCAACGCCGGCCTCGTCACCGACATCATCGCCTGCCCGGGCATGGATTTCTGTGCGCTTGCCACCGCGCGGTCGATCCCGGTCGCGCAACGCATTTCCGAACGTTTCGGGACGCCGGAGCGCCAGCGCGACATCGGCGATCTCAAGATCAAGATCTCCGGCTGCATCAACGCCTGCGGCCATCACCACGTCGGCCACATCGGCATTCTCGGCGTGGAGAAGAAGGGCGAGGAATACTACCAGATCACGCTCGGCGGTTCCGGCGACGAGAACAGCTCGATCGGCGAGATCATCGGCCGGGGGTTCTCCTACGACGATGTCGTCGACGCGGTGGAGACGCTGGTCGACACCTATATCGGCCTGCGCGAGACCCCGCAGGAGGATTTCCTGGCCGCCTACCGCAGGGTGGGCGATGCCCCGTTCAAGGAGGCGCTCTATGGGACGGCATGAAGCCCTAGCGGCAGTCGAAGACACGGGCGATCTCGCGCGCGTGCTTGCCGCCCGCTTCGACGGCGCGCCGGCGGAAGAGGTGATCGCCGCGGCACGGGAGCAGTTTGCGGACGGCCTCGCGCTGGTGTCCTCCTTCGGCGCGGAATCGGCGGTGCTGTTGCATCTCGCCGCCCGCGTCGATCCGGCACTTCCGGTGCTGTTCATCGACACCGGCAAGCTCTTTCCGGCAACGCTGCGCTACCGGGACACGCTGGTGGAGCGCTTCGGCCTCAGGGACGTGCGGGTTCTGAAGCCCTCAGTGGAGGATCTTCAGGCGGAAGATCCGACCGGCGCGCTGTGGATGCGCGACACCGACGCCTGCTGCGACATCCGCAAGGTGCGCCCGCTGGCACGCGCGGTCGCGGGCCTCGATGCCTGGATTTCCGGCCGCAAGCGGTTTCAGGCCAGCTCGCGCTCCAATATTCCGCTATTCGAGGCCGACGGTCCGCGCGTGAAGGTCAATCCGCTCGCCGACTGGGACCCTGGCGATCTGCGCGCCTATATGCAGGCGCACGACCTGCCGGCCCATCCGCTGGTCGCTGAAGGATATCCTTCCATCGGCTGCATGCCCTGCACCAGCCCGGTGGCGGAGGGCGAAGACCCGCGCGCCGGACGCTGGCGCGGCGGCGAGAAGACGGAATGCGGGATCCATTTTCCGCTTCCGCAGGAAAACGAGAACGGAGCGGGGATCTGACCATGGCGGCACAGCTTTACAAAGACGGCGGCTTCGTTGCCGATGACTGGCGCCATCTGGGCGACGACGACCTGCTGCCCGAGGCGGGCGCTGTCATCCTGCCGCTCGCGCGCTTTCTGGAGAGTGTTGCCACAGCGCCGGCTTCTCTCAAGCTCGCGGTGCTCCTGCGCGCGGCGGACGATCCCGACGCGCTGGCACCGCATTTGTCGCGGCTAGAGCTGATCGCCGTCGACTTCGCCAAGTTCTCCGACGGGCGCGGCTATTCCACAGCGCGGCTGCTGTGCCGGCGCCACGGCTTCGACGGCGAGCTGCGGGCGGTCGGCGATGTGCTGCTCGACCAGATCCCCTTGATGCGCCGCTGCGGCTTTACCGCCTTCGAGATCGTGCACGCGCCAACGCGTCGCGCCCTTGAGGCTGGTCACAATGTCGAGGTGCCGTTATATCTGCAGCCTGCGGAGCGGGCCGGCGAACGCCCGGCCGGCGCGCGCGCCTGGGCCAGGCGCCCGGCGGCATCGCCTGTTTGAGACTGTCCATCGCTGTGCATCGGGTGCCTGGACCGCGATGCGCACACCGGCCGGACCGGACCCCGGCGGCCTGTCGTGAATTGCGAATGTAAGGATGCATGGCATGAATGTGGTCGATCTTTCCGGTACCACGGCGGATGTCGTTCCCGCCGGCGCAACCGCCGAGACCGTGACCGAGGTCCAGCATTACACCGACGACCTGTTCCGCTTCCGCATGACGCGGCCGGCAAGCTTCCGCTTCCGCTCCGGCGAATTCGTGATGATCGGCCTGATGGTCGGCGAAAAGCCGATCTACCGCGCCTATTCGATCGCCTCGCCCTCCTGGGACGAGGAGCTGGAATTCTTCTCCATCAAGGTCCCCAACGGTCCGCTGACCGAGCATCTCGCCAGGATCAAGGTCGGCGACAAGGTGCTGATGAAGAAGAAGCCGACGGGAACGCTGGTCAATGACGCGCTGATCGCCGGCAAGCGGCTCTACATGTTCTCCACCGGAACGGGCTTTGCGCCTTTCGCGAGCCTCATTCGCGATCCGGAGACCTACGACAAGTTCGACGAGGTCATCGTCACCCATTCCTGCCGCTTCAAGGCGGAGCTTGCCTATTCCATCGAGACGGTGGCGGCGGCCAAGGAAGATCCGCTGATCGGCGAGCTTGCCTCCGAGCGGCTGCGTCTCTTCACCTCCACGACGCGCGAGCCTTCGGAGCATGTCGGCCGCATCACCACGCTGATCGAGAGCGGGGAGTTGTTCGAGGCGCTTGGCGTTCCGCCGCTCGATCCCGCGACGGATCGCGGCATGATCTGCGGCTCCATGGCCATGCTCAAGGACACCAAGGCGCTGCTGGAAGCGCGCGGTCTCACCGAGGGCGCCAACAATCGCCCGGCCGAATTCGTCATCGAGCGCGCCTTCGTCGGTTGAAGATCCGCCGTCCCCGTGCCATCGCTCCCGACAAAGCGGCAGGGGCGGGAAACGACGGAGCGGGCGTGTGAGCGACGACAGGACGACGGCTGGCGGCGAGGACAAGGATGCGCGCTTGCGCATTCTCGACACGCGCACGCTTTACCGGGGCTTTTCAACCTACCGGGAAATGGAGGTCGAGGAGCGCCGCGCCGATGGCTCGACGCATCGGCTGTCGCGTGAATACCAGACGCGCCGCGATGTCGTTGCGGTGCTGCCCTTCGATCCGGAGCGAAAGGTCGCGCTTGTGGCGCGGCAACTGCGCGTGCCTTTGCTTGCGCGCGGCGACGACGATGGCTTCCTGATCGAGGCGCCGGCCGGCTATGTCGACGACGGCGAAACGCCTCTCGACGCTGCCCGACGCGAGGCGGCGGAAGAGGTCGGGGTTGTTCTCAAGCATCTTGAGCCGGTCGGCCAGGTCTATTCCTCGCCCGGCGCCATGACCGAACGGATCGACCTGTTTCTCGGCGAATACACCTCCGCCGATCGCCAGAGCGCCGGCGGCGGGCTTGCCCATGAGGGCGAGGAGATCGAGGTGCTGGAGCTTCCGCTTTCACGGCTTGTGTCCGACCTGCAAGGCGCCGGCGGTCAGGACGCCAAGACGCTGCTTCTGGTGCAGGCGCTCATGTTGCGCCGCACCGAACTTTTTGCGTAACTTCGTTGCAACGTGCCGGGGCGGCCCTTCGGTCGCCTCCCGGCGATTTCCCTGAAAATCCGAGGATCCTGCAATGTCGATGAACCGTACCGTGCGTCTCGTAAAACGTCCCGCGCCCGGGCTAGTCAGCCCGGACTGCTTCGAGATTCGCGACGAGCCGGTCGCTGAGCCTGGCGAGGGCGAGTTTCGCGTGCGCGCCGAATATGTCTCGCTCGATCCGGCCATGCGCGGCTGGGTGAACGAGGGCAAGTCCTATGTGCCGCCGGTCGCGCTCGGCGATGTCATGCGCGCCTTTTCCGCCGGCACGGTGGAGGCGTCCAATCACCCCGAGTTTCGCGAAGGCGACAAGGTGGTCGGTCTCTTCGGCGTGCAGACCCACGCGATCTCCGACGGACGCGGCGTGCAGCGCGTCGACACCGCCATCGCGCCGCTGCAAAGCTGGATCGGCGGCCTCGGCATGCCGGGCCTGACCGCCTATTTCGGCCTGTTGCGCGTCGGCGAGGCCAAGGCCGGCGACACGGTGGTCGTCTCGGCCGCCTCGGGCGCGGTCGGCTCGCTGGTCGGGCAGATCGCCAAGCTCAAGGGCTGCCGCGCGGTCGGCATTGCCGGCGGGCCGGAAAAATGCCGGGCGCTGATCGAGGAAGACGACTTCGACGCGGCGGTCGACTACAAAGCGGGCGACCTCGGCGCGCAGCTCGACAAGGCCTGTCCGGACGGGATCGACGTCGATTTCGAAAACGTCGGCGGCGAGATCCTCGACACCATCCTGCCGCGCATGAATACCTTTGGACGCATTGCGGTCTGCGGGCTGATCTCCGCCTATACGGCGACCTCCGTGCCGCCGGGACCGGTGAACCTGCGCTATGTGCTCACCCAGCGGCTGAAGATGCAGGGGCTCATCGTCTTCGATTTCGCCCGCGACAATGCGGTTGCGCTCGCCGATCTCGGCGCCTGGGTGAAGGAGGGCAAGCTGAAGCTGCGCGAGGACGTGCGCGAGGGCGGGGTCGATGCCTTCGTGGAGACGCTGAACCTGCTCTACACCGGTGGCAACTTCGGCAAGCTCAGCCTGAAGGTCTGAGCGGATTGCCAATGGCGCGTCGCCATTCTCCTGACACGATGTCCCCGCCATCATCGCACGGTGGCGAGATGCGGTTGGGAGGATGGCGATGCGGTTGAAGCGGATGAAAACGGGGGCCCGGGCCGGGCTCGTGGCGGCGGCGCTCGCTGCCGGGGCGATGCTTGCCTCCTCCGATGCGCTGGCAGCCTCGCTCGACAGCTGTGTTGCCAATATCCGCGCGCAGGCGATCAAGGCCGGCGTGAGCCGCGCCACCGCCGACCGTGCCTTGTCGGGCGTCGCCTATGACGAGAAGGCGGTGCGATTTTCGCAAAGCCAGCCGGAATACAAGACCCCGATCTGGGACTACCTTGCCTTCCTGGTCGATGAGGAACGCATCGCCGACGGCAAGAAGATGCTCGCCCGTCACGCCAGCACGCTGGCCCGGGTCGAAAAATCCTACGGCGTCGACCGGTACATCGTGCTCGCGGTCTGGGGCGTGGAAAGCGACTACGGCCAGTTTCGCGGCGATTTTCATGTGCCCCATGCGCTTGCCAATGTCGCCTGCAACGGCCGGCGCGCGAAATACTTCCGCTCCGAACTGATCGAGATCCTCAAGATCGTCGACCGGGGCGACGTCAAGCTGAAGGACCTGCAGGGGTCCTGGGCGGGCGCCTTCGGCCAGACCCAGTTCATGCCCTCGACCTACCGCCGGCTTGCGGTCGACTATGACGGCGACGGCCGGCGCGACCTGGTCAATTCCGTTCCCGATGCTCTCGCTTCCACGGCGAATTATCTCAAGAAGGCCGGCTGGGTGACCGGCATGCCCTGGGGCTACGAGGTGCGCCTGCCCAAGGGCTACAACGGCCCGTCGGGGCGCAAGAACCGAGCCACGGTCACCGCCTGGGGCAAGCGCGGCATCACCCATCTCGACGGCGGCAAGATCGCCGGCGAGGCGCGTGCGGGCCTGCTGCTGCCGGCCGGCGCCGACGGACCGGCCTTTTTGGTCTTCAAGAATTTCGACGCGATCTATTCCTACAATGTCGCGGAAAGCTACGCGCTGGCGATCTCGCATCTTGCCGATCGCCTGCGCGGCGGCGGCCCCTTCGCAACGCCCTGGCCGACCTCGGATCCCGGCCTGTCGCGCGCCGAACGTGTCCGGCTGCAGGAGCTTTTGCTGCGCGCCGGCTACGACATCGGCGAGGCGGACGGGCGCGTCGGCCCGGCAACCCGCGCCGGGATCAAGCAGGCGGAGGCGCGTTTCGGCATGCCCCAGACCGGCCGGCCCGGCCGCAGGATCTACGAGAAACTCGGCGGGCGGTAGCCGCAGGCCGCAGCGAACGGCTGCGGCTCACCCCTTGCCGGGAATGCCCTTGAAGGCCTCCGTGCCCCAGACCCGCTTCACGGTCTGATCGCGCCCGCACGACCAGCGATAGTAGGAGTAGCGGGTGCTGCTCTTTTCATAGAAGTCCTGGTGATAGTCCTCCGCCGGATAGAAGGTCGCGGCCGGCAGGATCGGGGTAACCACCTCCCTGTCGAGAATGCGTGCGGCTTCCGCCTTTTGCTGTTCCGCGACCTGTTGCTGGGTGTCGTCGGTGACAAAGATCGCTGTGCGATAGGACGGGCCCCGGTCGCAGAACTGTCCGCCCGCATCCGTCGGATCGACGCTGCGGAACAGGGCGGCCACCAGCTCCGCATAGCTTACGGTGTCGGCGTCGAAGGTGATGCGGACGGCCTCGTAGTGCCCCGTTCCGCCCTCGGTCACGGCGGCATAGGTCGGATTGTCGAGCGTGCCGCCGGTGTAGCCGGAGACCGTTTCCAGAACGCCCGGGATCGCGTCGAAATCCGATTCCACGCACCAGAAACAGCCGCCGGCGAAAATCGCCGTCTGTTTGTCCGCCGCGGTCGCGGGGCCGGGCAGGGCGGTCGCCAGCGCCGCCAGGAAGAGCGTTCCGATCAGGCCGCTGGCGGCGCGCCGTGTAGAGGTCGTTGTCATGGAAATCTCCTTCTGATCGCCCAGCAAATGGCGGCCACCGGGCCGGCGATCAAGTCAAAGCCGTATCACATCCTCGGGATGGACATGGCCGGGCACGCGGCGGACGGACGCGCCCATTCGGATTGCGGGGGCTGGTGCCATCGGCTACCGTCCCGGCAACATGGTATTCGTATGACAAACGGGAGGACGGCTTTGTCCAGCGAAATCAGGCGTTTCCAGGCCGTGATCGATGGCGTCGCCGGAGAGGCGACCGGCGGCCGCCGCATCGACGTGATCGCGCCGAGCACGGGCGAGGTTTTCGCCAGCATTCCGCGCTGCGACGCGGGCGACGTGGGGCGCGCGGTGGTTGCCGCGCGCAACGCCTTCGAGGGCGGCAACTGGGCCACTATGCCCGCCGTTGAGCGCGGGCGCATCCTGACCCGGCTGTCCGCGCTGGTGCTTAGGCATATCGACGAATTGGCGGAGCTGGAATCGCGCGATACCGGCAAGCCCTTGCGCCAGGGCCGCGCCGATATCGTCAATGCCGCGCGCTATTTCGAGTTTTACGGCGGGGCCGCCGACAAGGTCACCGGCGACACGCTTCCGGTCCAGACCGGTTTCATGGCGATGACCCTGCGCGAGCCGCATGGCGTCGTCGGCTCGATCGTGCCGTGGAACTATCCGGCGCAGATCATGGGCCGTGTCGCGGGGGCCGCCCTTGCCATGGGCAACACGCTGGTGATGAAACCGGCCGAGGACGCCTGCCTGTCCGTGCTGCGCATCGCCGAGCTTGCGCTGGAGGCCGGGCTTCCGGCCGGCGTATGGAACGTGGTGCCCGGCTACGGCGAGGAGGCCGGCGCCTCGCTTGCCAATCATCCGGGCATCGACTTCCTCACCTTCACCGGTTCGCCGGAGGTCGGAACGCTGATCCAGACGGCGGCGGCCAAGAACCACATCGGCTGCACGCTGGAGCTTGGCGGCAAGTCGCCGCAGATCCTCTTCGCCGATGCCGACCTGGAGGCCGCGCTGCCGGTGATCCTGAACGCCATCGTGCAGAACTGCGGCCAGACCTGCTCCGCCGGCAGTCGTCTTTTGGTCGAGGCGGCGGCCTTCGAGGCGGTGGTCGAGGAGTTGCGTCACCGGTTCCGCGCGCTTGTCAGCGGTCCGCATGACGCCGACCTCGACCTCGGCCCTTTGATCAACGAGGCGCAGGCCCGCCGCGTCGCGAGCTTTGCCGAGGAGGCGGAGGCGGAAGAGATCCCGCTGATCGCGGAAGGCTCGATCATGCCGGACAGCCCGGCGGGGGGCTTCTATCAGCCGGCGCGGGTCTACGGCCCGGTGCCGCGCGACGCGCGTCTCGCCCAGGAGGAGGTCTTCGGCCCCGTGCTCGCTGTCATTCCCTTTGCCGACGAGGCCGAGGCGGTGGAGATCGCCAATGGCACCGACTACGGCCTTGTCGCCGGTGTGTGGACCCGCGACGGAGCGCGGGCGATGCGTGTGGCCCGCGCGGTCAGGGCCGGGCAGGTCTTCGTCAACGGCTATGGCGCCGGCGGCGGTGTCGAACTGCCCTTCGGCGGCTTCAAGAAATCCGGTCACGGGCGGGAAAAGGGCTTCGAGGCACTCTACGAGTTCTCGGCACTCAAGACCGTCGTCGTCAATCACGGATAGACAGTGCGCCTCAAGAGCGCGGCAGCAATCGGGAGAAACGACATGAGCGGACGTCTTGCGGGCAAGGTGGCGATCGTCACCGGTGCCGGGTCGGGCTTTGGCGAAGGCATTGCGAAACTCTATGCCGGGGAGGGCGCGTCGGTGATCGTCGCCGATGTGAATGGCGATGCGGCATTGCGTGTCGCAGGCGAGATCGGCGCGAGCGCCCATGCCGTGACAGCCGATGTGGGCAAGCGCGCGGGCGCGGAGGCGATGTGCCGGGCCTCCGGGGAGCGCTTCGGCGGGCTGGACATTCTCGTCAACAACGCCGGCTACACCCACCGCAACGGCTCGCTGATGGAGGTCGACGAGGACACGTTCGACCGGATCTTCCAGGTCAACGCCAAGGCGATCTATCTGGCGACGCAGGCGGCCGTGCCGATGATGAAGGCGCGCGGCGGCGGCGTGATCCTCAACACCGCCTCGACGGCGGGCCTGAGGCCGCGTCCGGGGCTGACCTGGTACAATGCCTCCAAGGGCTGGGCGATCACCGCGACCAAATCGATGGCGGTCGAACTCGCCCCCGACAACATCCGCGTCAATGCGCTGTGCCCGGTCGCGGGCGAGACCGGCATGCTGTCGCTGTTCATGGGAGAGGACACGCCGGAGAAGCGGGCGCAATTCGTCGCCAGCATTCCCCTTGGCCGGCTGTCGCAGCCGCGCGACATCGCCAATGCCGCCCTGTGGCTCGCCTCCGACGAGGCCGACTTCATCACCGGCGTGGCGCTTGAGGTCGACGGCGGGCGCTGCATCTAGGGACCGGGTGAGGGGCAAGGCACGCAGCCGCGCCTTGCCCCATGGGTGTTACGTCTTGAACTTCCGGATCTCGCCGCTTGCAAGCCGCGCGCTGTAGGACTTCAGTTCCTTCCTGACGAGCTTCATCAGGAAATAGAGCGCGAAGATGTTCACCACCGCCATGGAGAAGATCGCCGCATCGGAGAAGTCGATGACGGGGCCGAGGCTTGCCGCCGCGCCGATCACGATGAAGATGCAGAAGATCACCTTGAACACCAGTTCGGTCGTCTTGCCTTCGCCGAACAGATAGGTCCAGGCCTTGAGGCCGTAGTAGGACCAGGAGATCATCGTCGAGAAGGCGAAGAGCACCACCGCGAGCGCCAGCACATAGGGGAACCAGGAGATCGACGATCCGAAGGCCGCCGATGTCAGGGCGACGCCCGACGTATCGCCGATGGTCTTGATCGCGCTCCCCGCCTCGTTGAGCACGAACTGGCCCGTTTCCGGGTTCATGATCAACTGTCCGGAAATGGTGATCACCAGCGCGGTCATCGTGCAGATCAGAACCGTGTCGATCAGCGGTTCCAGCAGCGACACGAAGCCCTCCGTGATCGGCTCGTTGGTGCGCACGGCCGAGTGGGCGATGGCGGCGGAGCCGACGCCGGCCTCGTTGGAGAAGGCGGCCCGCTTGAAGCCCTGGATCAGCGCGCCGACAAGGCCGCCGGCGACACCCAGCCCGGTAAAGGCGCCGGCGAAGATCTGGCCGAAGGCCCAGCCGATCTTGTCGTAATTGACCAGCAGGATGACCAGTGCCGCGCCGACATAGAGGATCCCCATGAAGGGCACGACCTTTTCGGTCACGCGGGCGATCGACTTGATGCCGCCGACGATCACGGCGAAGACGACCGCCGCGAAGATGAGCCCGGTGATCCAGCCCGGGTAGTCGCCGACGATCCCGGCGATCTGCGCGTGGGCCTGGTTGGCCTGAAACATGTTGCCGCCGCCGAGCGCGCCGAGGATGCAGAAGACGGAGAACATCACGGCCAAGATCTTGCCGCCGGGAAGGCCGAGTTCCTTGAAGCCCTTCGACATGTAGTACATCGGGCCGCCGGAAACGGTGCCGTCGTCATACTCGTTGCGGTATTTCACGCCGAGGGTGCATTCGGTGAATTTCGAGGCCATGCCCATCAGGCCGGCGAGGATCATCCAGAAGGTGGCGCCCGGACCGCCGATGCCGACGGCAACCGCGACACCGGCGATATTGCCGAGGCCGACCGTTCCCGACAGGGCGGTTGCCAGCGCCTGGAAATGGCTGACCTCGCCCGCGTCCTTGGGGTCGGAATAGTCACCCTTCACCAGCGCGATGGCATGGCCGAAGAAGCGGAACTGGACGAGGCCGAAATAGACGGTGAACACCGAGGCCGCGACGACGAGCCAAAGCACGATCCAGGGAAAGGCGGTTCCGGGAAAGGGCGCGAAGATGAAATTGACGAAGGGGCCGGTGACGGTCGCGAAGGTCGCGTTGACCCGTTGATCGATGGTCATGGCCTCCTGGGCGAGGGCGGGAGCGGACAGGCCGAATGCGGCGGCCTGCGCGAGCAGGATCTTGCTGAGGGTTTTCATGATGCCACCTCAGACGACGACCGTGACGGGCACGCTGGCGCTCATCACGAGGTTTGAGGTTGCACTTCCGAAGATGCGCCGGGTGAAACCGCCCTCGGAGGAGCGTCCGACGATGATCTGGTCGGCGCCCTGTTCCTCCGCGAGGGCGTTCAGCGTTTCGGCCACGTCGCCGTGACGCACGACCCCGGAGGCGGTGAACCCGGCGTCCTGCAGCTTCTTCACGGCCGGGTCGATGATCCGGCTCTTGGCGGTGGAGATTTCCTCCTCGCGGCGCTTGTGGCGCTGGGCGTTTTCTTCCTGCGTCTGGAACGAGTAGGGCGACCACTCGATGACATAGGCGGCAATGAGTTCGCAGTCGCCGATCAGCTTTGCCAGCATCTGCGCATGGGTCATGGCGCGCTCACCCGATCCGTGGCCGTCCAGGCCAATCAAGAATTTCATTCCCATTTCTTCCTCCTGAAATCAGGGTTCCCCGATGGTCGTTTCATGTCGAAGGCGCTGGCGCGGTTGAGGCTTGCGCTTCTTGCACCTTCGACGATTAATTATAGGAAAAAAGACTGGTTTGTGTGCCTATATTTGGTCTATATTGAGGAATATGACCTAAATTTTAGAGATAAATAGCCTTATCGGCTAAACTATGGGCTTTTAGACTGGAGAGGCAACTGCGTGAGGCGGCATCTCGATGCGATTGATCGCAAGATCCTGGACGCGCTTCAGCGCGACGGACGACTGTCCATCGTCGAGCTGGCAAACCGGGTCGGCCTGACCAAGACCCCCTGCGCGCAGCGGGTTCGCCGGCTGGAGCGGTCGGGGGTGATCAGCGGATACGCGGCCCGGCTGGATCCGGTGGAGGTCGACCGGAATCACGTCACCATCGTTCAGGTCAACATGATGCTGACCGCCGACACGGCGCTGTCGGATTTCAACGAGGCGGTCAAGCGCATCCCGGAAATCCAGACCTGCATGATGATCGCGGGATCCTTCGACTACCTGCTTCAGGTGCGCACGCGCGACATCGCCCATTTCCGCCAGTTGCTGGGCGACAAGATCAGCAAGTTGCCGAACGTCATGCAGACGCATTCCTTCGCCGTGCTGGAGACGGTGAAGGACAGCGAAATTATCGAGATGGCAGAAGAGCGCGCGCGGATCTAGCCGATACGGCCGCGCTTACGAGGCGACGACGCAGTCCCGCCCGGCGGATTTGGCCGCATAGAGCTGGATGTCGGCGGCATGGAGCGCGTCTTCCAGTGTATCGGCGGTGCCGTCGTTGAGGCCGATGCTCAAGGTGACGGGGCCGATCCTGCTCAGCGTGCCGCCGGGGCCGGTGAGGGTGTTCATGCTGAGGCGCAGGGCGTCGAGGAAGCGGGTGCAGGCCGCGTGGTCCAGGTCGGGCAGCACGACGCAGAACTCGTCTCCCCCCAGCCGGGCGGGAAAGGCCTGCGGCGGACAGCACTCGGCGAGCGCCCGCCCGAAGGCCCGGATCAGGGCGTCGCCGGCTTCGTGGCCATGGGTGTCGTTCACGCTCTTGAAGCGGTCGATGTCGATCGAGGCGACCCTTGCGCCCGCGCCCTTGTGGCGCGCCGTGTCGAAGATCCCGCGACCCTGGGAAAACAGGTGACGGCGGTTGGAGAGGCCCGTAAGCGCGTCGCGGTGGGCCATGTCGGCCAGGGCCTGGATCCGGTCGAGCGTGTCGAGGTTCTGCGAGATCCGCAGCATGAATTCTTCCGGCGTGCAGGATTTCGGCAGAAAGTCGTTTGCGCCCGATTTCAGGAAGCGGGCGATGATCTCCGGTCCGGCCTGTCCCGACAGGCCGATCACGGCCATCTCGTGCATGCCATGGCGCGCGCGCAGACTGCGCAGCAGCTCGAAGCCGTCGGTGCGCGGCATCAAATAGTCGAGCACGACCAGTCGGAGGTTCGGGATCGTGTCGAGCATCGCCAGCGCGGTGCCGTGATCGCTCGCGGTGTGGACGTTGAGCTGGTAGAGCCTGAGCCGCCGCGCGACGATCTCCAGATCGACCCGGCTGTCGTCCACCACCAGGGCGTCGATGTTCCGGTTGGCATAGACGCGCTGCACCAGTGTGCCGACATAGGCAAGGCTCGAGGCATTGTCCTTCAGGATATAGTCGACAACGCCCTTTGCGAGCAGCGTGTCGCGCAGCCGCTCGTCGAAGCGACCCGAGAACACGATGGTCGGCAGACCGGCCGCCATCGTGACGTCGACGATTTCGCCGTCCGGCGCATCGGGAAGCGTCAGGTCGACGAGGGCGACGTCCAGCACGATGCCGGGGTCGGCCAGCACTCGTTCGGCATCGGCGCGCGTCGGCACGGAGATGACGTCAAGCCCTGCGGAAACGGTGAGCTGGCGCTTGATCACCCGTTCGAAGAACGGGGTGTCCTCAACAAGAAGTACCTGTCCCATGGCGCACTCTCTCGGTCCTGTGCCGGTCCCGTGATAGCGAAAACAATTGTCCCTTGCGGGTTAAGGAAACGTTCACCTGGAACGGGATGATTCGCTTTCGACCGGCCGGCAATCGAAAACGGCCGGGCACCCAGGGCGCCCGGCCGTTGTGGATCGGTCCGCAATGGGCGGTTCCAGCGTCAGGCGGGAACCTTGACCTTCGCCTTGGTGTTGGCGAGCACGTCCTCGATTGTCACATCCGGGGCCAGTTCCACCACATCCAGTCCGTCTTCGGTGACGTCGAAGACACCGAGGTTGGTGATGATGCGGTTGACGCATTTCACGCCGGTCAGCGGCAGGGTGCATTCCGGCAGGAGCTTGGGGTCGCCCGCCTTGGAGGTGTGATCCATGATCACCACCACGCGCTTGACGCCGGCAACGAGATCCATCGCCCCGCCCATGCCCTTGACCATCTTGCCCGGGATCATCCAGTTGGCGAGATCGCCTGTCTCAGACACTTCCATGGCGCCGAGGATGGCCATGTCGATGTGACCGCCGCGGATCATCGCGAAGCTGTCGGCGGACGAGAAGAAGCTCGTCTGCGGCAGTTCGGTGATGGTCTGCTTGCCGGCGTTGATCAGGTCCGGGTCGATCTCGTCCTCGGTCGGGAACGGGCCCATGCCGAGCATGCCGTTTTCCGACTGAAGCGTCACATGGACGCCTTCGGGGATGTAGTTGGACACCAGCGTCGGAATGCCGATGCCGAGGTTGACGTAGAAGCCGTCTTCCAGCTCCTGCGCCGCGCGCCGAGCCATGTCATCGCGAGTCCAGGCCATGTCTGTTCTCCTTCGTTTTCTCAGGCTGCGCGCACGGTGCGCTTTTCGATGCGCTTCTCGTGGGTGCCCACGATGATGCGGTCGACGAAAATGCCCGGCGTGTCGATGTGATCGGGGTTGAGCTCGCCGATCTCGACGATCTCCTCGACTTCCACAATCGTGACCTTGCCGGCGGTCGCCATCTCGGGATTGAAGTTGCGGGCGGTCTTGCGGAAGACGAGGTTGCCTTCCTTGTCCGCCTTCCAGGCCTTGATCAGCGAGAGGTCGGCGACCAGGCCTGTCTCCAGGATGTAGGTCTCGCCGTTGAAGTCCTTGTGCTCCTTGCCCTCGGCGATAAGCGTGCCGACACCGGTCTTGGTGTAGAAGCCCGGGATGCCGGCGCCGCCGGCGCGGCAGCGCTCCGCCAGCGTGCCCTGCGGATTGAACTCCAGCTCGAGTTCGCCGTTCAGATACTGGCGCTCGAAGGTGGCGTTCTCGCCCACGTAGGAGGAGATCATCTTCTTGATCTGACGGGTCTGCAGGAGAAGCCCGAGGCCGAAGTCGTCGACGCCGGCATTGTTGGAGATCGCGGTGATCTCCTTTGCGCCATTGTCCCGCAGCGCGACAATCAGATTCTCGGGAATGCCGCACAGGCCGAAGCCGCCGGCCATGACCGTCATTCCGTCGAAAGTTACGCCCTCAAGCGCGGAAGCCGCGTCGGGGTAGATCTTATTCATAGGGATCTCCTTGCATCGGATGAATGCCGGGCGTTCGTCCCAACATGAACCGCTCGTCAGGGGCTTGTGATAACGCCACAGGCCGCGCACCTCAAGCGCCAAGCGCAGACCGGTCGCTTGCCGGCGCCATTCGGGCGGCTTTCGCCTTGAACCGTTGCACGATAGAGCCTATTCCCGCATCAAGGGACCTGCAGCGCGCCCGACGCTTGTACCCGCCCGCAAGAACCGGATCCGCACATGAAACGTCTTCTCGCGATAGCCGCTGCGATCGTTGTGCTGGGTGCGCTCCTGATCAGCGCGCCGGCGCTGCTGATCTCCACCGACGCCGCGCGCGCGCGCATCGAGACGCAGCTCTCGGCCTGGTTCGGCGCCCGGGTGCGGGTCGGCGCGCCGCCGCGCCTCTCCGTCTTGCCGCGGCTCAGTCTCGGGCTCGACGACGTCAGCCTTCAGGGTCGCGGCTGGAGCCTGACCGACGCCCGGTTGACGGCCCGTCTCGATCTCTCCGCGCTTCTTGGCGGAACCACACGCCTTGCCTCGCTTGCAATCGACAATCCGACGATCCGCATCGCCGCGCCGTTGGAGGAACGCCCGCAAGCAGCCTATGCCGCCGGTCGAGCGCTGCAGCGCATCCTGCTCCACCCGCTCACCGTCTCGAATGCCAGCGTGGCGATCGGCGAGACGGAAGAGCCGGTCCTGCGCGACATGACGCTCAGGCTAGCCGCCAGCGGCGACGGCGCCAGCGTCCGCGGGGCGTTTCTGTTCGACGACCAGCGGGTGGAGGCCACTTTGTCGCTGGCCAACACCTCGGTGCTGGCAGGCGAGGGCACCGGCAGCGTGATCGCGACGCTCAATGCCCCGCTGGCGTCGCTGCGCATCGAGGGGATGGTCGGAGAGGGCGGCGCGCCGCGTCTTGCTGGAACCTTCGCGGCGTCCACCAGCGACCTGCGGGGCCTGATGCGGCGTTTGGGCTATGCGCTGATCGGCGACGCGGCCTTCGGGGTTGCGGCGATCTCCGGAACGGGATCCGCCTCGTTCTCCGCGCTCGAGCTTGACGCGGCGCGGGTGGAACTCGACGGCAACGCCGGCGAGGGGCGCCTGGCACTGTCCGACGGCAACCTGCGGCCCCGCCTTGAGGGAACGCTGGCTTTCGAGCGGCTTGATTTTTCGCCCTATCTGGAAGAACTGCGCGGCTTTTCCCGCGCCGGAACCCCGGGACCGGACTGGGTGCGCGCGCCGATGTTCCAGTTGTTGTCGGGGGCGGATATCGACCTGCGCCTGTCGGCGGCAAGCCTCGTTGCCGGCGCGCTGGAAACCGGTCCGAGTGCGGTGTCGCTCCTGCTGCGCGACGGCGACCTGTCGGTCAACCTCAGCGAGACGCAGGTGGCCGGGGGAACCGGAGCCTTGACCGTTCGCGCCCGACCCGAGGCGGAGAACGGCTATGCGGCGACCGCGATGCTGATCGGCGAGGACCTGGCGTTGACGGACATGCCCCTTCCCGAGGGCGGACCGCAGGTCGCGGCCGGCCGGGTCGGCGGTCGGCTGGACGTCACGGCCCGCGGGGCGACGCTGCTGCAGCTTGCGCAAGGCTATGCCGGAACCCTGACCGTCGACGCGGAGGCCGTCGAGGTCGGCGGGGGCGACCTCGATGCGGCGATGGGGGGGCTGCTGGCCGGCGAGGCCGGAGCCGAAGCCGGCAGCAGGTCGCGGTTCGAGACGGTCGCCGCGCGTCTGCAGGTCGATGCCGAGCGTCTTCAGGTGAGCCGGTTGGACGTGCTGACGGCGCGCCACCGGCTCGATCTCGCCGGCAGTATCGCGCGCGCCGATGCCGGCCTTGCGATGCGCGGGGCCTTGAGCGAACGCCGGGCCGATGCGGCGGAAGCCGATGCATCGCCGGCAAAGGCGATGCCGGTTCTGGTGCGCGGCACGCTGCTGGCGCCGCGCCTGCTGCCCGACATGACCGGTCTGACGGGGCCGCCCGCGCGGTAACGATCTTGCGTGAAACACGCGACTTCGCGCGGACCTCCGCCTGATGTATGAAAGAGCTGGAAGCTCAAGGGCCGGGGGCGGATTTCTTGCTGCGAATGCTGTCGACGCTGTTGAAAATCGGGCTGGCCTCGCTCCTGACGGGCGCGGTGCTGGCCGAATTCGACGTGTCCGCCAACGATCTTCTGGCCCAGGCCGGTCTCACCCCGCAGGACATCGCCGACTTCGCCGTGCGGACCTACCAGTGGGCGCTGCCGAATGTCATTCTGGGCTCGCTGATCGTCGTGCCGGTCTGGCTGGTGATCTACCTGTTTCGGCCGCCGCGCGGTTAGGCCCGCCGGGTCGCACGGCGCCTCACGCCTGCGCTTCGGCGAGGCGCATGTCACGCTCCTTCAGCACTTCCTGGCGCTTGGTGACGATGGAGGCGGTGATGACGATCACCGTCACCAGCCCGACCAGAATGGTACAGACCGCGTTGATCTCCGGCGTCACGCCGAGGCGCACCTGGGAATAGATCTTCATCGGCAGCGTCGTGGCTTCCGGCCCCGTGGTGAAGCTTGCGATCACCAGATCGTCGAGCGACAGGGTGAAGGCCAGCATCCAGCCGGCGATCACGCCCGGCAGGATGATCGGCAGCGTCACCGAGAAGAAGGTGCGCAGCGGCGGGCAGCCGAGGTCCTGCGCGGCTTCCTCAAGCGCCCGGTCGAAGCCGGCAAGCCGCGACTGGACCACCACCGCGACGTAGCACATGGCAAACGTGGTATGCGCGATCATGATGGTCCAGAAGCCGCGGGCCTGGTCGACGGCGACGAAGAGCAGGAGCAGCGACAGGCCGAGGATCACCTCCGGCATGACGAGCGGCGCATAGACCATGCCCGAAAACAGCGTCCGTCCGGCGAAGCGGCCCGAGCGCGCCAGCACGATGGCGGCCAGCGTTCCGAGCACGGTGGCAAGCGTTGCGGAGAAGAAGGCGACGCGCACCGTCACCCAGGCCGCGTCGAGAAGCTGCTGGTTGGAGAACAACTCCACGTACCACTTGGTGGAAAAGCCGCCCCAGACCGTGACCAGACGCGATTCGTTGAAGGAATAGATCACCAGCAGGACGATCGGCAGGTACAGGAAGGCGAATCCGAGCACCAGCGAGGTGACGTTGAACCAGCTTGGCCCCTTGCGCATCAGTTCCGCCCTCCAGGTGTCGCTTCGCCGGTCATTGGCTCTTCTCCGCAACCCTTTGCTGCTGGTTCTGGAACAGCACGATCGGCACCACCAGAATGAGCAGCAGGATCACGGCGACGGCGGAAGAGACCGGCCAGTCTCGGTTGGTGAAGAACTCCGTCCACAGGGTCTTGCCGATCATCAGCGTGTCGGAGCCGCCGAGAAGGTCGGGAATGACGAATTCGCCGACGGCGGGAATGAACACCAGAAAACACCCCGCGATGATGCCGGGCATGGAAAGCGGCACGGTGATGGTCCAGAAGGCGCGCCAGGGCGGGCAGCCGAGGTCGCTCGCCGCTTCCAGCAGGCTCACGTCCAGCTTTTCCAGGTTGGCATAAAGCGGCAGCACCAGGAACGGCAGGTAGGAATAGACGATGCCGATATAGACGGCGATATTGGTGTTGAGGATCGTCAGCGGATCATCGATCACGCCGATCCACAGCAGCACCTGGTTCAGCAGGCCCTCGTTCTTGAGAATGCCGATCCAGGCGTAGACGCGGATCAGGAAGCTCGTCCAGAACGGCAGGATCACCAGCATCAGCAGGGTCGCCCGCCACTCCTTGGGCGCGCGCGCCATGCCGTAGGCGATGGGGTAGCCGACGATCAGCGTGATCAGCGTCGAGATCGCGGCGATTTGCACGCTGGACAGATAGGACTTCCAGTAGAGATCGTCCTGGGTCAGCCAGAGATAATTCTCCAGCGAGAATTGGCGAATGGCGGCGACCACACTCGACCACCCCTCAGCCAGGTCGATGGTCGGCAGATAGGGCGGAATGGCGACGGCGATTTCCGACAGCGAAATCTTGAAGACGATGAAGAAGGGCGCGAGGAAGAAGACGACCAGCCAGGCGTAGGGAATGGCGATCAGCAGCCACCCGCCGGCGCTGCGCCTCTGGCGGGGCGGGCGCGGAATGTCGCGGCCCGCGGTGGTGGCTGCGGCTGGCGTCTTGTCCGCGCGCGTCATCTGCCGGTCCCCCTGTTCGAATATGTGCCGGACGCAGCCCTGGAGCGGGTCATTGGGTCAGCACGACGCCGGCGTCGCGGTCCCAGGAGAGCCAGACCTTGTCCTCCCAGCTCATCGGGCGTTCCACCGTGCGCGAGCGGTTGGCGACGGTGGCGCGCACCGTTTCCTCCGCGGCGATATGCGTATGGTAGATCGACACGTCGCCGAGATAGCCGATGTCCCAGACCTCGCCGGACAGCCGGTTCGCCGGACCCTCGGGCTCATCGAAGGAAATGCGCACCTTTTCCGGGCGGATCGCGAACCACACCGTGTCGCCGATCCCGGCCTCGACCGGTTGCGCGACTTCGATGGCGCAGTCGAACAGCGGAGCATGCAGCTTCGTCATCTCGCCGTCGCGCGCCGTCACCTTGCATTCCATCAGGTTGATGTCGCCGATGAAATCCGCCACGAAGCGCGAGTTTGGCACCTCGTAGATTTCCGAGGGCGTCGCGATCTGGACGATGCGGCCCTTGTCCATCACCGCGATGCGGTCGGCCATGGTCATGGCCTCTTCCTGATCGTGGGTGACGATCACGAAGGTCATGCCGAGGTCCTGCTGCAGGTCGGTCAGCTCGAACTGCGTTTCCTCGCGCAGCTTGCGGTCGAGCGCGCCAAGCGGCTCGTCGAGGAGCAGCACCTTCGGCTTCTTGGCGAGCGAGCGGGCGAGCGCGACGCGCTGGCGCTGGCCGCCGGAGAGCTGGTGCGGCTTGCGTTTGGCGAAGTCCTGCAGCTTGACGAGCGAGAGCATTTCCTCGACCCGTCCGGCGATCTCCGCCTTCGGCATGCCCTCCTGCTTGAGGCCGAAGGCGACATTCGCCTCCACGCTCATATGCGGGAACAGCGCATAGGACTGGAACATCATGTTGACCGGGCGCCGATGCGGCGGAACGCCGGCCAGGTTCTGCCCGTCGAGAAAGATCTCGCCCGCGTTCGGCGTCTCGAAGCCGGCGAGCATGCGCATCATCGTGGTCTTGCCGCAGCCCGATCCGCCGAGCAGGGCGAAGAACTCGCGCTCGTGGATCTTCAGGCTGAGGTTGTCGACGGCGGTGAAGTCGCCGAATTTCTTGGTGACGTTGCGGAATTCGATATAGGGCCGGGCCTGGGGATCGTCCCAGGGTGCGAAGTCGCGGCGGATCGGTCCGATCGGTTTCTTGGCCAAGCTCAACCCCTCCCGAGTGGAGCGAATTTGACATTTGAACCCCGTTGGTGGCGAGGCTCCCGCTCAAATGTCAAATTCAACGGCTCCACGAAAACCATGTATCTATCTGGTGGTTCTCTTGATCCCGACATTTGCTGCGAGGGTGCCCCAAGGGGAGGCAAATGTCGGAATCGAACCACCAGCGGATGTCGTCGGGAGGCCCGCGAACCGGGCCTCCCGCGTACACTCACTGACCGGTCTTGACCGTGGTCCACTCGCGGGTGCGGGCCCGCATGGCGCGGGGCGACTTGGTGGTGGTGGAGAACAGGTTGTTCACCGTCTCCTCGCTCGGATAAATCGCGGGATCCTCAAGCACTTCCGTGTCGACGAACTCCTGGCTCGCCTTGTTGCCATTGGCGTAGAAGACGTAGTTGGTCGCCTTGGCGATCACCTCGGGGCGCATAATGTAGTCGAGGAAGACATGCGCCTCCTCGGTGTGCGGCGCATCGGCGGGGATCGCCATGTTGTCGAACCACATCATCGCCCCTTCCTTGGGGATCACGTAGCTGACGGTCACGCCATTGTCGGCCTCCGCCGCCCGGTCGCGGGCCTGCAATATGTCGCCCGACCAGCCGATCGCCAGGCAGATGTCGCCATTGGCCAGCGCGTTGATGTACTCCGAGGAATGGAACTTCTGGATATAGGGGCGGACCTTCATCAGCAGTTCCGTCGCCTTCTTGAAGTCTTCCGGATCGTTGCTGTCGGGGTCGAGGCCGAGATAGTTGAGCGCGGCCGGGAAGATCTCGTCGGCGGTGTCGAGCATGTGCACGCCGCAGTCTGCGAATTTCGAAACGACCTCGGGATCGAAGATCATGTCCCAGCTATCGACCGGCGCGTCGGGCATGCGCTCCTTGATCTTCTCGACGTTGTAGCCGATGCCGGTGGTGCCCCACATGTAGTTGATGGCGTATTCGTTGCCCGGATCGAACTTCTCGATGCGCTGCATGATCTGCGGCCAGAGATTGCCGATGTTTTCGAGTTTGGACTTGTCGAGTTTCTGGAACACGCCGGCCTGGATCTGGCGGCCGAGGAAGGTGCCCGTCGGCACGACGACGTCATAGCCGGTGCCGCCCGCGAGAAGCTTGGTTTCCAGCATCTCGTTGCTGTCGAACACGTCGTAGACGACCTTGATCCCGGTTTCCTTGGTGAAGTCCTCCAGGATGGAGTCGTCGATATAGTCCGACCAGTTGAACACACGCACGGTGCGCTCTTGCGCCTGGGCTGCGCCGATCGCCAGGGCGCTCGCGAGCGCCACCCCCGTCAAGAAGAGCTTCTTCATCCTGTTCACCTCCGTTTGGCCCGTGCGCCGGTTTCCGGTCGCGGGCGTTCCGCTCTGTTTCGTGTCCGCGCGCCGGTCTGTGCGGCAGGCTTGTTCTGCGGACCGGCCACCCGCTGGCGGACATGTGCCACGGGCAGCCTAGAAGCATTTCGCCCGCCGCCTCAAGGGGTGGCGGCAGGCATGCCGTCAATTTCACCGTTTCGCCAACAACTTCCCCATTGCGTTCTTCCCCGCGAGACCGTGCGATCTCTCAAAGATAGGTCTGGCGCTCCAGCGTCGATATTTCGCGCCCGAATGCGAAGAGCTCGTGACGCTTGATGTCGGTGAGCACCTTGTGCATCTCCTCGCCCACCGCCTTCTTCATCCGCTCCGATGCCTCGAAGGCGTCGATCGCCTCGTCCATCCAGGGCGTGAGACGCGGCGCCGTCTTTTCATAGGCGTTGCCGTCGACCGGCGGCGGCGGCGCGATCTCGCCGAGTACGCCGTCCATCATCCCGGAAAGGACGCCGGTCAGCACCAGATACGGATTGGCGTCGGCGCCGGCGATCCGGTGCTCGATACGCGCCGATTCCGGCGTGCCGGCCGGCACCCGCAGCGCCACCGAGCGGTTGTCGTGCCCCCAGCAGATCGACGTCGGCGCATAGGAGCCGGGCTGCATGCGGCGGAAGCCGTTGAAGGTGGACACGAACAGGAGATGCGCCTCCGGCATGGTGTCGAGCAGGCCCTTGATGGCATAGCCGAGCCGCGTCTCGCCGTTGTCCGGATCGGCGAAGATATTGCCGTTGCCGTCCTCCAGCGAGCAGTGCACATGCATGCCGTTGCCGGGCCATTCCACGAAGGGCTTGGCCATGAAGGAGGCCTTGAGGTCGTGCTTGCGCGCCACGCCGGCGACCAGCCGGCGCAGCAGCACCGCGTCGTCGGCCGCGCGCAGCGGATCGCGACGGTAGTGCAGGTTGAGCTCGAACTGGCCGGGCGCGGCTTCCGACACGGCCGCGTCGGCAGGAATGTCCTGCGCGTCGGCCGAACGGCGGATCTCGTCGACCAGCGGCATGAAGGCTTCCAGATCGGAGAGCGCGTACATGTTCTGCCGCGCCGGGCCGAGATGGGTCGAAAACACCGGCTGCGGCGCGCCGCTCCAGTCGCCGTCGTCCTGATCCTCGAAGAGATAGAACTCCAACTCGAAGGCGGCGGTTGCGGTGAGGCCATGGCTGCCGAGCAGATTCGTCATGCGGGCCAGCACATGGCGCGGGTCGCACAGGAAGGCTTCGCCATCGCGGTCGTGCATCGACAACAGAACCTGTGCCGTCGGCCGCGCCGCCCAGGGCACGGAGCGCAGCGTGCCGGGCACGGGCCAGCACACGCCGTCCTTGTCGCCGGTCTCGATGTGCATGCCGGTTTCCTCGACCTCGCGGCCCCAGACATCCAGCCCGAACAGCGAGAAGGGCAGCGCCACGCCGTTTTCGAACACCTTGCGCAGCGCACTGCCCGGCAGCCATTTGCCGCGCAGCACGCCGTTGCTGTCCGGCAGGATCACCTCCAGCGTGTCCAGATCGGGGTGCTCGGCCTCGAACCGCGCGAGCTCCTCCTGCCAGGCATCGCCAGTGTCCGGACGTGCCCAGGCGGAACGGGACGTGTGAAGCATGAAATCCTCCAGGAGGTCGGGCCATTGCGGCCGCGACGATTGCCGATTGGGTAAAAATGTGATCACGTAGCGACGACACTGTCAAGCAAGCCCGTCCGGAGGTCTGTGACCGCGATGCCCGTTTCTCCTTCCCAGCATGCCGCTCCGTCGAGCGATGTGGTGACGCAGGCGCCGCGCCGATCCGTTCGCGACGAGGTGGAGCAAAGCCTGCGCGCCGGCCTGCTGTCCGGGCGCTTCGTGCCTGGCCATTCGGTCACCTTGCGCGGGCTGGCACAGGAACTGGGTGTCAGCCCCATGCCGGTACGCGAGGCGGTGCGGGCGCTTTCGGCCGGAAACGCGCTGGAAATCCGCAGCAACGGGCGGATCCAGGTGCCGACGATGACGCCGCAGCGCCTGTCGGAAATCCTCACGGCCCGCCTTCTGCTGGAGCCGGAATTGGCCTTCGTTGCGGCCGCAAATCTGGGATCCGCTGACGCAACGGCGCTGCGCAAGATCGACGACCGGGTCGACGAAAGCCTCTCCGGCGGCGATGCGGAAACCTACATGCGGGAGAATTTTGCCTTTCATTTCCATATCTACCGCGCTGCCGGGTCGCAGGTGCTGATGCCGCTTGTGGAAAGTCTGTGGTTGCAGTTTGCCCCCTTCATGCGCACGGTCTACGGCCGGGTCGGCACGGCGGCGCTCGACGATCACCACAAGGAGGCGATCGCCGCGGTGCGCAGCCGGGATGCGGGTGGCCTGCGCGACGCCATCGCCGCCGACATCCGCTGCGGCATGGACCTGCTCGACCGCAGCTCCGAGGAGGGCCTGCGGGACGAATAGCCGGGACCCCCGGATTGACACATTCGGGCAAATGTGATCACAAATCGAAGGGCCTTGGCTTGCCGCGCAGTCGGCCGCCGGGGCGTGCGGCGCGGGATGTCCGGCCGCCCGTGCGAGGAAAGCAGGTGCAAGCGTGAGCAAGAAGAAGAAGTCTCAGCCCAAGATCGAGAGCCGGCGCGGCGTTGCCTCGCTGGAGGAGGCGGGCACCTGGCTCATCGAGCGGGGCATCGAGGACATCGAATGCATCGTGCCCGATCTCGCCGGCGTCGCGCGCGGCAAGATGATGCCGACGGAGAAGTTCTTCTCCGGCCCGGTGATGACCATGCCCTCGTCGATCTTCGCGCAGACGATCTCCGGCGACTATCCGCCGGACGACGAGCGCTTCCAGCACAATCCGACGGACGGTGACCTGTTCTTCCGCGCCGATTACTCGACGCTGACCACCGTGCCGTGGGAGAACGATCCGACGGCGCAGCTCATTCACGACGCCTACACCCGCGACGGCATTCCGGTGGAAACCGCGCCGCGCAACGTGCTGAAGCGCGTGCTGCAGCTCTATGAGGACGAGGGCTGGGCGCCGATGGTCGCGCCGGAGATGGAGTTCTATCTGGTCAAGCCGAACACCGATCCGGACTATCCGCTGGAGCCGCCAACAGGCCGCTCTGGGCGTCCGGAAGTGGGGCGGCAGTCCTATTCGATCTCCGCGCTGAACGAGTTCGACGATCTGATCGACGACATCTACGACCTGTCGGAGGCGCAGGGGCTGGAGATCGACACCCTGATCCACGAGGAGGGGGCCGCGCAGATGGAGATCAACCTGCGCCACGGCCATCCGCTGGAGCTGGCCGACCAGGTGTTCCTGTTCAAGCGCACCATTCGCGAGTCGGCGCTGCGCCACGACATGTATGCGACCTTCATGGCCAAGCCGATGTCGAACCAGCCCGGTTCCTCGATGCACATCCACCAGTCGGTGGTCGACGCGGAAACCGGCAAGAACATCTTCTCGCTGGAAAACGGCGAGGCGAGCCGGGAGTTTCTCTCCTTCATCGCCGGCCACCAGACCTATCTGCCGGCAGTGACCTGCATCATGGCGCCCTATGTGAATTCCTACCGCCGCTTCACGCGCGATTCCACTGCGCCGGTGAATGTCTATTGGGGTTACGACAACCGAACGGTGGGCTTGCGCGTTCCAAATTCCGGTCCTGCGGCGCGCCGTCTTGAAAACCGTGTGCCGTCGTCGGACGCCAACCCCTATCTGGCAATCGCCGCCTCGCTTGCCTGCGGCTATCTCGGCATCAAGCAGAAGCTGACGCCGGACGAGCCGCGCACCGGCGATTCCAGCGACAAGATGCACGCGCTGCCGCGCGGCCTGCTGGAAGCGGTCGCCATGTTCGGGGACTGCGAGGAATTGCGGGAACTGTTCGGCGAGAAATTCGTCGCCACCTACCGGGCGGTCAAGCAGGAGGAGTTCGAGACCTTCATGTCGGTGATCAGCCCGTGGGAACGCGAATACCTGCTGCTCAACGTCTGAGCGGGCAGGGCGCGTTCCCCACGCAACCCCTAATCACGCGCCTGTCCCGCCATGGGCAGGCGCACCGACACCCATCGCTGCGCCGTCGCGAGAGGCGCGCCACAACCGGGAGACATCACGCCATGACCGGGGCCTCCAACCTCTATCCGACCCGCGAGCTGCAGGCGCGCGACGCGGCGCATCACATCCATCCCTTCACCGACACCAAGTCGCTGAACGCGGAAGGCTCGCGCATCATCACCGGGGCCAAGGGGGTCTGGCTGACGGACAGCGACGGCAACCGCTACCTTGACGGCATGGCGGGCCTGTGGTGCTGCCAGGTCGGCCACGGGCGCGACGAGATCGCGGATGCGGTGAGCCAGCAGATGCGCGAGCTCGACTATTACAACACCTTCTTCAAGACCAGCCATCCGCCGGTGATCGCCCTGTCGGAAAAGCTCGCCGAGCTGTCGCCGCCGCAGTTCAACCGCGTGTTCTTCACCTCGTCCGGGTCGGAAGCCAATGACACGGTGTTTCGCATGGTGCGGACCTATTGGGACCGCATGGGCAAGCCCGACAGGAAGATCATCATTGGCCGCTGGAACGGCTATCACGGCTCGACGCTTGCCGGCACCAGCCTCGGCGGCATGAAGGGCATGCACGAGCAGGGCGACCTGCCGGTGCCGGGCGTACGCCACATCGCCCAGCCCTACTGGTTCGGCGAGGGCGGCGACATGTCGCCCGACGAGTTCGGCATCTGGGCCGCGCGCGAGCTGGAGCGCGAGATCGATGCCGCCGGCGCCGACAAGGTCGCCGCCTTCATCGCCGAGCCGATCCAGGGCGCGGGCGGGGTCATCATCCCGCCGGACACCTACTGGCCGGAGGTGGCGCGCATCTGCAAGGAGCGCGACATCCTGCTCGTCGCCGACGAGGTGATCTGCGGCTTCGGGCGTCTCGGCACCTGGTTCGGCTCGCAGTATTACGGCTTCGAGCCGGACCTGATGCCGATCGCCAAGGGCCTGTCGTCCGGCTATCTGCCGATCGGCGGCGTGCTGGTCTCCGACCGGGTTGGTGCGGCCTTCGTCGACAAGGACGGCGACTTCAACCACGGTTACACCTACTCCGGCCATCCCGCCTGCTGTGCGGCAGCCCTTGCCAATCTGGAAATCATGCAGCGCGAGAAGCTGGTGGAGCGGGTTGCCGACGACATCGGTCCCTATCTGCAGGCGCGCTGGAAGGCGCTTGGCGACCATCCGCTGGTCGGCGAGGCGCGCATGGTCGGTCTGGTCGGCGCGCTGGAACTGGTCCCCGTCAAGGGCGACCGCAGCCGCACGTTCGAAAACGTGGGAACCGTCGGCAACCTGTGCCGTGACCTCTCCTTCGACAACGGGCTCGTCATGCGCGCGGTGCGCGACAGCATGATCATCTCGCCGCCGCTGGTCCTGACCCACGAGGAGGCGGACGAACTGGTGGCGCGCGCGCACAAGACGCTGGACCAGACCTATGCCGCGCTGAAGCGCGACGGCCGCATCGCCGCCTGAAAGACCCGCGCGCCATGACCGACATCACCGAGGCCCATGCGCCCTCCTATTATGCCGCAACCGCGCCGGAACGCTCCGCGCGTCCGGCTTTGGCGGAACCGGTTCATGCCGATGTCGCGGTCATCGGCGCCGGCTTCACCGGTCTCAATGCGGCGCTGACGCTGGCGGAGGCCGGGCGCTCGGTCGTGGTTCTGGAGCAGAACCGGGTCGGCTGGGGCGCGAGCGGGCGCAACGGCGGCCAGTTGCACAGCGGCCAGAGGCGCGACCAGGAGCATCTGGAAAGCGCCTATGGCCTGCCGACCGCGCGCCGTCTCTGGGAGATGGCGGAGGAGGCCAAGGCGCTGCTGCACGATCGTGCCGAACGCTATGCCATCGATTGCGAGTGGATGCCGGGGCTGATCGAGGCGGCGCACAAGAAGGGCTTCGTCGACGACGAGCGCGCCTATGCCGAAAAGCTCGCGCGCGATTACGGCTACGACAAGCTGTCCCTCCTGTCGCGCGACGAACTGACGGCTGCGATCGGCACGCCGGCCTATTTCGGCGGGGTGCGGGACGCGGGTGCCGGACACCTGCACACGCTGAAACTGGCGCAGGGCCTCGCCGATGCGGTGGAGACCGCCGGCGGTGTGGTGCATGAGGCGACGACGGTTACCCGCGTCACCCCGCGCGGCGGGCGGGTGTTCGTGGAAACCACCCATGGTTCGGTCGATGCGGGCTCCGTGGTTCTCGCCGGCAATGGCTATGTGTCGGGGCTGGATCGCGACAGCGACGCCCGGATCATGCCGATCAACAACTACATCCTCACCACCGAGCCTCTGTCGCAGGCGCAGGCCGATGCGCTGATTCCGGGCCGCGAGGCCGTCTCCGACAGCCGCTTCGTCGTCTATTACTGGCGCCTGACCCAGGACCGGCGGCTGCTGTTCGGCGGCGGCGAGACCTACCGGCGCGGTTTTCCGCCCGACGTGCGGGCCTTCGTGCGCCATCACCTGAAGAACGTCTATCCGCAGCTTGCCGACGCGCCGGTGTCCCATGCCTGGGGCGGCACGCTGGGCGTCACCCAGACGCGCATGCCGTGTCTGCGGCGCACACAGCCCGGCGTCTATGTCGCGGCCGGCTTTTCCGGACATGGTGTCGCCATGGCGGGCTTTTGCGGTCATGTCACCGCCCAGGCGATGATCGGCGATGCTGAGCGCTTCGACGTGTTCTCCAGCCTTCCCACGCCGCGCTTTCCGGGCGGGCGCGCCTTCCGCTGGCCGATCCTCGTGCTGGCGATGAGCTGGTTCGCGCTGCGCGACCGGCTTTAGCGGCCGCGCGCCGGGTCCTGCCCGGTGGTCATGTGCGCGCGGTGTTGTGGTCGCGGAAGCTTTTCGCCGAGGTGCGGGCCAGCAGGATCGACGGCAGCAGGCCGACGAGCACGATGGCAAGGGCTGCCAGCGCGCCTTCGCCCACCGCCTCGCGCGAGGCGGCATTATAGACCGTCGTCGCCAGCGTTTCGAAGTTGAACGGCCTGAGCAGGATCGTCGCCGGAAGCTCCTTCATGCAGTCAACGAAGGCCAAGAGCAGCGCGGTCAGCAGCACCGGCCGGATCATCGGCAGATGCACCTCGAATAGGATGCGCCCCGAGCTGCGCCCGAGCGTGCGCGCGGCCATGTCGAGATGCGGCGTCACCTTGCCGAAGCCGCCTTCCACCTGCCCGTAGGCCACCGCCAGGAAGCGCACCATATAGGCGTAGACCAGTGCCGCGCCCGAGCCGACGAGCAGCAGCCCGGTGGAAAAGCCGAAGGTGGAGCGAGCGATGCCATCGACGAAATTGTCGAGGGTGGCGAGCGGGATCAGGATGCCAACGGCAAGCACCGTGCCCGGAATGGCATAGCCGATGGAGGCGACACGCCCGAAGAGCTGCGTCGCCGCATTCGGCCGCACCCGCTGCGAATAGGTCAGCACGACGCCCAGCACCACGGTGAGCAGCGCCGCGGCGACGGAGAGCGTCAGGCTGTTGACGACCGCCGAGATAAGGGCGGGGTCGGACAGTTCGTCGAGCCGGCGGCTGGCGTAGTCGACCAAGAGGCTTGCGGGAAAGACGAAGCCGAGGGCAACGGGCGTGGCGCAGGCGGCGATCGCAAGGCCGGCGCGCCAGCCGGTCAGCCGGTAGCTCGGCAGCGCCAGATAGCGCGAGGTGGTGATGTGGAAGCGCTGCTTGCGCCGGGCGTGGCGTTCCACCCACAAAAGCGCGAAGACGAGCGCCAGCATGGCAACGGCAAGCTGCGCCGCGCCGCCGAGGCTCGAGCGGTTGATCCACGTGTCGTAGATCGAGAAGGTCATCGTCTGCACGCCGAAGAAGGTGACGGCGCCGATGTCGTTCAGGCATTCCATCAGGGCGAGCGACAGGCCGACGACGATCGCCGGGCGCGCCAGCGGCAGCGCGACGCGGAAGAACAGGCGCAGCGGCCCCGCGCCAAGGGTGCGCGACACGTCGAGCGCGCAAGCCGATTGCAGCAGGAAGGACGCCCGCGTCGTCAGATAGACGTAAGGGTAGAGCACGAAGCTCATCACGAAGATCGCCCCGCCGAGTGAGCGGATTTCGGGAAACCAGTAGTCGCGCGAGGTCTGGAACCCGAAGATGGCCCTCAGCGCCGACTGGACGGGGCCGGTGTAGTCGAGGATTTCCACATAGGTGTAGGCGATGATGTAGGTCGGCACGGCCAGCGGCACCAGCAGCGCCCAGTCGAACAGCGCGCGGCCGGGAAAGCGGCACATGGTGACGAGCCAGGCGGTCCCGACGCCGATCACGAGCGTGATCGCGCCGACGCCGGCCATCAGCAGCACGGTGGTCCACAACGAGCGCGGCAGCACCGTTGCAAACAGGTGCCCCCAGATGTCGCCGGTCGCCTGGAAGGCCAGAACGATCAGCGCGATGACGGGCATCAGGGTCAGCGCGGCGGCGATGAAGCCGGTGCCGACCCAGATGCGGTCCGCGGCGGTTGCCGCCGATTTCGGCGGACGTGCCGCCGCGAGGGCGTCGGAATGGGTTGCGTCGGTCATGCCCGGCTGTCTTGAAGGCTCGGCGCGGCTGGCGGCAAGCGGAAACGGGAAACGGCGCCCGGGCGAAATCGCCGGGCGCCGTGTGTTGTGGACGAAGCTGTCTCGATCAGCTGGAGGGCCCGTCGTTGAAGCCGACCTTGTCGACCAGCTCGCTGGCCGTCTTGCGGTTTTCGGCGATCTCGGAAAGCGGCAGGCTGTCCGGGGTCAACTCGCCCCAGGAGGCGACGCGCTCGGAAACCGGAACGCCGGGCTTCACCGGATATTCGTAGTTGGAGTCCGCGTAGATGCGCTGGGCGTCCTCGGAGGTGAGGAACTCGATCAGCTTCTTCGCGGCATCCGGATGCGGTGCGTGCTTGGCCATCACCACGCCGGCGATGTTCACATGGGTGCCGCGGTCCTGCGAATTCGGGAACAGGATCTTGACCGAGTCGGCCCACTCCTTCTGCTCCGGCTCCTTCTCGTTGGTCTGCATCTTGCCCATGTAATAGGTGTTGCCCAGCGAGATGTCGCATTCACCGGCGTAGATCGACTTCACCTGCGCCCGGTCGTTGCCGGACGGCTTCGAGGCGAGGTTGTCGCGCACGCCGGCAAGCCATTCTTCCGTCTTTTCCGCGCCGTGGTGCGCGACCATCGAGGCGAAGAGACCGATGGAATAGACGTGCTGGCCGGAGCGGGTGCAGATACGTCCGCGCCACTTCTCGTCGGCCAGTTCCTCATAGGTGATCGTGTCCTGCTCGACCCGATCCTTCGAGGCGTAGATCACGCGCGCGCGGGTGGTCAGGCCGATCCAGTGACCTTCGGGGTCGCGGTACTCGGCGGGAATATTCGCCTCGATCGCATCGGAGGTCACCGGCTGGGTGATGCCCAGCTGCTTGGCGCCGTCGAGGCGGCCGATGTCGACGGTCAGCAGCACGTCGGCGGGCGAATTCGCGCCTTCCGCCTGGATGCGCTCGCCAAGTCCCTTGTCGGCGAAAATCACATTGGTCTTGATGCCGGTTTCCTTGGTGAAGGCGTCGAGCAGCGGCTCGATCAGAAACGGCTGGCGGTAGGAATAGATGTTCACTTCCCCGTCCGCGGCTGCCGGCATGGCGAAGCTGGCGGAGGTCAGGAAGAGAGCGGCAAGCGTGCAGGCACGCGCGGCCGTGGTCTTTTTGGTCATATCGAACTCCAGACGATCAGGGGGCAAGGCCCTGCCGAAGAGGCGGATGTCATCGCCGCGTCGCCCCGGTGCGGGTGCGTCGCGACTGGGGGCATCATAAAAACAGGAGTTTCTGTGTCAACAATAAAAGCGTGCAAAATCAATACCTTGGAATTATTCCAAAGTAACCTGAGTGGAGACGTCCGGTTTCGCCGGCTGGAGTCGTACCGAACCACCTGCAAGGCGTTCGCAAAAGCGAAGCCGGGTCAGGGAGTTGGCGTTCCGCCGGCGAGGACCTCGGCCATCCAGCGGGTGTCGATGTTCTGTCCGCACAGGATCACGCCGGGCGTTTCGCCGCGGTTCGTGTCGGCCATCAATGCGGCGAGCGGGGCCGCACCTGCGCCCTCTGCGACATTATGCGTCGTGCGATAGTAGAGGCGGATCGCCTCGGCCACCTGGTCGTCACTGACGCGCACGATGTCTTCCGCACCGGCGCGAATCATCGCCAGCGCCTGCTCGTCGGGGCAGCGCACCGCCATGCCGTCGGCGAAGGTGGCGGCGCTCGCCGTTTCCGTCAGGTGCCCGCTTTCCAGCGAGCGCGCATAGGCGTCCGCCTTGTCGGAGACGACGCCGACGATCTTCGTCTTCAGCCCGAGCGCGTCGCGGGCGGAAATCAGGGCGCAGATGCCCGATCCCAGCCCGATCGGCACATAGACCACGTCGAGCTCCGGCACCGCGCGGAAGAACTCCAGCCCGTAGGTGGCGACCCCGCGCACCAGATCGGCATGAAAGCTCGGGATCATCGTCAGGCCCTGTTCCTCGGCAAGGCGCATGGCCTCCGCCTTGGCCGCATCGAAATCGGTGCCATGTTCGATGAGATTGGCGCCAAACGCCCGCATCGCCGCGTTCTTTTCAGTCGAGTTGCCCTGCGGCACGACGATATGGCAGTCGAGGCCGAGCCGGCCGGCGGCAAAGGCCAGGCTCTGGCCGTGATTGCCCCGCGTGGCGGAAATGATGCCGGTGCCGCGCGGCATCTTCTCCGCAAGCCCCTGAAGCAGCACCAGCCCGCCGCGCACCTTGAAGGCGCCGGTCGGCGTGTGGTTCTCGTGCTTCACCCAGACCGTGCGGCCGACCGCCTCGCCGAGCAGCGGCCAGGCATATTGCGGCGTCGGGCGCATCGCGCGATAGACGATCTCGGCGGCGTCCTCGATGGCGGCGAGGGTGAGCATGGCAATCTCCGGAAGTGGCGCGGGCTGCGCGAAAGAGGCGGGCGTGCCGGGCCGGCCGGCCCGGTCGCAAAAGTTTCGCGC
Source organism: Stappia stellulata (assembly GCF_020176715.1). Classification (GTDB taxonomy): domain Bacteria; phylum Pseudomonadota; class Alphaproteobacteria; order Rhizobiales; family Stappiaceae; genus Stappia. The sequence goes on from NZ_JAIVMF010000010.1 coordinate 61,912, forward strand.
GTCTGCAAGGCCCCGGTCAATCCCGCAGGCGCTCCCCCTCGGACGGGACGTGCCCTATTCGGCGAGAACGCGTTGCGGCGGGAAGGTGATCTCGATCAAGGTGCCCTGATTGACCTCCGAATCGATGCGGAAGCTCGCCCGGTTGGCTTCCACCAGCGCCTTTGTAAGCGGCAGGCCGAGACCGGTGCCGCCGCCGTGGCGGGCGGTGTGCAGCTGGCGGAACGGCTCCATCGCCGCTTCCAGGTCCTTGTGGCTCATGCCGGTGCCTGTGTCGCGAACCCTCAGGATCACCTCGCCGCTGTCCTCCAGCGCCGAGGAAACGATCACCTGACCGCCGGGCTGGTTGAACTTGATGGCGTTCGACAGGAGGTTGAGGATCACCTGGCGCACCGAGCGCCCGTCGGCGACGATATTCGGCACCGAGCCCGGCAGGCTTGCGCGGATGATCACCCGCTCGCGGTTCGCCTGCGGCTGCATCAGCGCGACGCATTCGCGGATGATGTCATTGGCCGACACCGCCTCGAAGGTCAGTTCCAGCTTGCCCGCCTCGATCTTCGACAGGTCGAGCAGGTCGTTGATCAGGCTCATGATATGCGAGCCGGAATTGTGGATGTCGCGCAGATAGCCCTTGTAGCGGTCGTTGCCGACGGGGCCGAAGCGCTCTTCCATCATCACTTCCGAGAAACCGATGATCGCGTTGAGCGGCGTGCGGATCTCGTGGCTGATCTTGGCGAGGAAATCCGACTTCTGCGATGAGGCGTTTTCCGCCTGCCGCTTGGCGTCGGTCAGTTCCTCTTCCGCCGTCTTCCACTGGGTGATGTCGCGCAGCACGGTGCAGAAATGCGGGCCGCTGTCGCCCTGGCCGACGCGGCCGATGGTCATGAACAGCGGGATGAGCCCGCCCGAGCGGATCTGGCCGATCACTTCGCGCCCGTCGTTGAGCACGCTGGCGACGCCGTTGCGGGCGAGGCCGTCGAGATAGTCCATGGCGTCGCGGCGGCTTTCCGGCGCCAGATAGTCGACGAGCGCCACGCCCACCATCTCGTCGCGCGAGGCGTTGAACAGCGCCTCGGCCGAGCGATTGACCTTCACAATCAGCCCGTCCTCGTCGAGGATCAGCACGCCGTCGGTCGCCGTTTCCAGCACCGCGTCCATTTCCGACACCCGCGCCTCGGCGAGCGCCAGCGCGCTTTGCACCTCGTGCAGCCGGTCAAGTGCTGCCTCCTGTCCCGGATCATGCCGGTCGAGCAGCGACATCATCAGCGCGTTGCCGCCCTTCCAGGGCACCGTGTGCAGCCGTGCCTTGACCGGGCGCGCGCCGCCGTCGGCAAGCTGCAGGCGCATGGTGCGCTCCGACATCTTGCCGGGAACGGTGGCCGGCCAGTCCTCCGGTTCGGCGAAGAGCGCTTCCAGACCGCCGGCAGCGCTCAGCGCCTCGGTGTCCGGGTAGCCGAGCAGATTGAGCAGCGTCGCATTGGCGTATTCGACATCCGTGCCGTCGATGATCGCGACGCCGACCGGCAGCCGGTCGAGCAGACTGGTGCGCTGGGCGCGCGTCGGCGGCAAAGGCGGCGCATGCGACGTGGCGGCCTCGTCCGTCTCCGTGTCGGTGTCCTCGCCGTCGATCCGGTGATCGTCGCGCCGTGCAGGATCGTCCTTGTTGCTGGCAAGGGTCAGATAGGGGCGGGCCGGGACCGGCGCCACAGGGGCGGGTGCGGCCTCGCCGTCATCGGCAGCATTGTCGTCGTCAATGCCATCCGGCTCTCCATCCGTGTCGTCCAGCCGTACGTCTTCGGCTTCGCCGGCATCCGCGTCGGCGGCGATTTCCCCGTCCGGCGTCCCGTCCGCCGTCTCGTCCGGTGCCTCGAAAGGGGCCGTGTCGGCTTCGGCGTCATCGAGCGCGGCCAGCAGGTCGCTGGCGTCATGCTCGCCCGCGGGCAGAGCCTCGGCAACCGGCCGGGTGTCGCCGGTGTCGCTGCGCCCGCCGAGCGCCTCGGCGATCTTGCGGAAGGCCTCGCGCTCGGGCTTCGACAGGCGCGAGGCGGCAAGCGCCTCGTCGTCACGCGACGCGGCGCGCGTGCCGGATCCGGCCGCGGCCAGCGTTGCCGCTGCTGCAGCACCCGCCAGCGCGTCCACGCTCGGACCGTCGTCGGTCTTTGTGGCGTCGTCGTCGCCGTCAGGCGCAACCGCCCCGTCGTCGTCAGCAGCGGCGGCTTCATCGTCCGCATCACCGGTGTCGCCCGGCGCGAGTGCTGCGTGGTCCGCTTCGCCGTCCGCGCCGGCAATGTCAGCTTCGTCCCCGGCGTCGTCGGTCTCGCCGCCGGGAGGATCGACGGGAAATGCCGTCTCCGAAAGATCATCGTCCGGGGCATCCGTGTCCGGGGCATCCGCCTCGGTGCGGATTTCGTCAGCCCGGGCCGCGTCGATCGCGGTCTCTTCGATCTTCGCCGCACCGCTCTCCGGCAGGGCGTCGTCGGACAGGTCTGTCACCTGCGTGCCGATCTCTTCGCCGGGCGCCTCGTCGGCCGTGGTCAGCGCGTCGAGCGACGGGCGCAGGTGCAACTGCGTTCCGGTTGCCTCCGGATCGTCCTTGGCATCGCCCGTGCGGCAGACGCCGAACCCGCGAAATCCCTCGAAGATGCGGTTACGGTCGAAGGCGGGCAGGGCGGCCATGTCGACCGGCACGCGCAAGGCCGCACCGCTGACCGGCCAGTCGACCGTGCGCCCGCTCCAGGTGTCGCGGCGCTGCAGCGCCGCCGCCACCCGGCCGTCGCCGTCGATGCCGAAGCGTTCGCACACCTCGTCCCAGGTCAGTCCGACCACATCTGCCGCTTCCGGGCCGAGCGCTTCGCCGAATTCCGCCGACAGGAAGGTAAACCGGCGGTCGATGTCCATCTTCCAGGCAAAGCGCACCGGACGCTCGCGTGCCTCGAAGGCAAAACCGGCGGTCGCGTCCGCATCCGCATCCGCATGTGTATCGCCGTCCGCACCCGCGTCGTCATCAAGATCCAGATCCGCCGATGTCTCGCCGGCGGTCTCATGCAGATCCGGGTCCGCCGCATCAGCGGAAGCGTCGTCGGTCGCGTGTGTTTCCCCGGTGTCGTCAGACGCCTGGTCGGGGATCTCCCCGGCAGATTCGTCCGGAGCAAAACGGTCGAGCGACAGTCCCTCGTCCACTCCCTCGTCCACTGCGGACGCTTCCGGCTCATCCGCATCGGCGGCCGGCACGTCCAATTCTGCGTCCATTCGTTCGTCTGTCGGCGCGTCTGCGGCCTCGCCCGGCGCTGCGTCCGCAATTGCCTGCGCACGCTCGGCATCGATGCGGGCATCGGCATTGGCACGGTCCTGCGTGCCGGAGCCCGACAGGAAGCGTGTCGCGCTTGCAAATCCGAAGAGACCGCCGCCGGCGATCCCCCATTTGCGCCGCTGCGGTTGCGGCGCGGCGTCCGCATCGCTGGCGGTGTCGGCGATCTCCGCCGGCAATTCTTCCGCGCCATCCTCGACGGGACCTGCACCGTGAGCGGAGCCCTCTAGCGTGTCTTCGCCGGATGCATGGTCGGCCCGGGCGTCGGCAAGTGCGGTCTCGGCAGGAGCGGAGGGCGAGGGGTCGGGAGAGGGGGGAGCCTCCACGGCGGCCGTCACGGGCTCTGCCGCGATCACCGCCAGCGTGTGGCCGGTGTCCAGCATCAGCAGCATGGCGGCGTGGTCGCCGTCGTCAAATGTCAGTTGCGCGCGCACCGGCGCATGCTTTGCGCTGCGCAGGCGGGTGGAGACGGTATCGAAACCGGGGGCGTCCAGAGGCCCGGCCATGTCGACGATGGCGCCCTTGCCGTCATAGAGCACGGCGGTGCTGTCATCGGCATCGGCCACGAGCGCCACCAGGCCGGCCAGCGCGGTGTCCCGCACCGGGGGCGCGTCATTGGCGACGATCAGTGCGGCGCTGCTGCCGTCGGCAAGCTCCAACCGGCGGCAGGTGCATGTCAGCAGCATGACCCGCAGCCCGCGGTAGAACCGCAGGCGGTCGGTGGTGTCGCGGTCATCGGGACCCGAGGCGGCGATGCGCATGATGTGCGGCCGTGCCGGCGCGCGCGCCAGTCCGCTCAGGTCGGCAAGCTCGCTGAGGGAGCGCACGCCGAAAAAGGCCGCCCCGGCGGGGTTCGCCCACAGGATTGACTTTCCGTCCTCCGCCCAGATCCATGCCGGGCGCGGGTCGGTGAGATGAGAGTTGGCGGTCGCAAGACCGCTCAACGCCATGAAGGTGCTCAACTGGCTGTTCATGGGCACGCTTTCTCCGCCGTTGCAGCCCGTCTCAAGCCTGTCCGCCAAGGCCGGAAGACCTGACCGGTAGACGCGTTTGCGGTAAACAAAGTGTAAATATCGGTTTCGGATCCTTTCGTCCACGACGACAAGGCGATTCCGGGCCATTCTCTCCCATGCTGGTTAACGGCAAGATGTACTTCATCACGATTTTATCTAGGATTGCTAAGCCCTTCTTGCGATGTGGCGCGGGTGTGCGATCCTGACGGCGCCGCCGCGCCAGACGCAGCGGCAACGCCAGCCAAACCAGGCAGGGCGGAAACGCCAGGCAAAGGAGAACGATGTGACGAAAAGCGACAAGACCGGTTTCGAGATCCCCGATCAGATGCGCGAGATGGCAGACCAGAGCGTGGATCAGGCGCGCAAGGCGTTCGACGAATACATGAACGCGACGCGCAAGGCCGTCGGAAGCGTCGAGACGACCGCCAGCACCGTCAAGGCTGGGGCGGACGACCTCAGCCGCACCGCGCTCGAATATACCGAAGAGCATATCTCCGCCGCCTTCGATCTGGCGCAGAAGATGGTGCGGGCCTCCACGCCCCAGGAAATGGTGCAGCTGCAAAGCGACTATCTGCGCAAGCAGATGGAGGCGCTCGGCGAGCAGGTGCGCGATCTCGGCGACAAGGCGTCCAAGACGGCGAAGGACGTGTCCTCGCAGAAATAAAGAGACCTGCGGCCGCGCCCCTCATGGCAGCGGCCGGTCTTGCCGGCGGCGCGGGCGACACTGCGCCTGCGCCGCCCGCGCCCGACGATCCCGGCTGCCGGATATTGCCTTGCATCCGCTGCGTCATTTGTGCGTCGCAATATTTATGTTGCAATGCACAATAACCCGTCCTATATTGAGTTTCGTAATCGGCGAGCACTGGCCCCATTGGTCTGGTGGTCGCAAGGATCGCTACCGGGCGAAAGCGGGTTTTCCGCAAAAGCCGCCCGGCCAAAGGAGCATGAACATGACCGACACCAAGACCGCAGCAGCGGCCCCCAAGGCCGCCCGCGCGAAAACCGCCAAGTCCACCGATTCGACGGTGACCCCGTTCCCGAACTTTGAGGCTTTTTCCATGCCGCAGATCGAAATCCCGACCGCAACCCGCGAAATGGCCGAAAAGGGCATCGAGCAGGTCCGTGAATCCTACGCCAAGATGAAGAACGCCGCCGAAGAGGCGACCGATCTTCTGGAAGACGGCTTCGAGACGACCCGCCGCGGCGTTCTCGACTTCAACCACAAGGCCGTCGATGCGGCCAAGGCCAACACCGACGCAACCTTCCAGTTCGTGAAGGACCTGTTCGAGGTGAAGACGCTGGCCGAGATGATCGAGCTGCAGAGCTCCTTCGCCCGCAGCCAGTTCGAGGCCTTCACCGGCCAGGCCAAGGACATGCAGGACCTGTCGACCAAGCTCTCCGGCGAAATGACCGAAACGGTCAAGGGCGCCTACGAGAAGGCCAGCAAGGATTTCAAGGCAGCCTGATTGCCTTGATCCGGCCGGCTTCCGGTCAGGACTGACGGCCCCCTCGCGGGGGCCCGGAAACCCGGCGCCCTGGCGCCGGGTTTTTGCGTCCCGAGAAGGATTCCCGGCACGGGATCCCGCGGCCGGGCAGCGTGCCTGCCCCCGGCTCGAAGCCGGGCGTGCCGTCGGAACGCGCCGCGCGAGGGCTTTTCGCCGCGCCGTTTTCCGTCTGTCGGGCGAAGCTGTGGAAGAGCGCGTGAACTTGCGCAATCGGCCTCTTGCATTCGCGCCGGTTTCAAACTAGCTTCCGCCTCCGAATTGACGTGCAGACGTAGCTCAGTTGGTTAGAGCGTCGGATTGTGGCTCCGAAGGTCGTTGGTTCAACTCCAACCGTCTGTACCATTCCTCTCCCCTGCCTCCCGTATCGCACCGAATCGCGCAGGCGCCGCATGGCGCGGGCTGAGCTCCGTCGTGGCGACGGCGCGCCTCGCCGGGGCCTTCCGCCACCGGTGCCGCCTTGCGCCGCCGTCCGGCATGCCCGGCCCGGAAAACTTAGGCGAAGAGCCGTTCCCACAGCGCAACGCCCCAGACCATGGTCGCCAGCAGGATCGCCATCAGCACTGCGGCCGAACCGCAGTCCTTGGCGGTCTTGATCAGCGGGTCGGTCTCGCGCGTCACCCGGTCGGCCAGTTTTTCGATCGCGGTGTTGAGGAACTCGACGCCGAGCAGGAAGAGCAGCGACCCCCACAAGGCGACGAGCGTCCAGGGGTCGCGCGTCAGCATCGGCGCCACCGGCACAGAGAGAGCGAGGAGGATCAATTCCTCGCGCAGCGCGGCTTCCTTGAGAAGACCGAACCTCAATCCGGCGAGCGAATTTCGTAAGGCCAGGATCTGACGCAGCATGGCTCCTCCGGGTCGATGTCAGTAAGCTTCAGTCTTTCCTAAGGCCTGGGACCGCCCGCGTCGCCAATTAAATTTCAAATCCATGATTGAGCCAAGTCGCTGCGTTTGCGCGCTTTCTCCGGTTTGAGGAAAGGCGCCCACGTTCTGGCCGCGAAAGTTCTCAAACCGCTGCGTCATGTGCGGGAGGGGGTTGTTTCCGAAGCGCAGGCGCCACCGTTAATATTAACGAGCAAAAATAAGTTACTTTAGGTTGCATCCTTGCTATTGCGTTAAGCGCTCATTAAGCAATTCGAGGACATTGCCATGCGGAAATTGACAGACTGGCTTGCCTTCTTCCTGACCCGGATCCCTGTCGTCGCAGCCGTCTTGCTGGCCGGTCTCGCCGGAATTGCCGTCGCCGAGCGCTATGTAAACACCCTTCCGATGGCGCTCTCGATCGCGCTTGCCATCGGGTGCGTGATGGCACTGCTTTCCGGTCGCCTTGTGACGTCGATTTATGCCTCGGTCGGCTTGATTGCGATGATCGCCTTTATTTCCTATGCGAAAATGAAATGGATGTCGGTCGCACCGAATATTGTCGACCTCTACTACCTTGCGTTCAACTCCGGGACGCTTCAGTTCCTGTCCGGATCCTTTCTTCCATATCTGCTGGTTCTTGGCGGCCTCGCCTTGGGCACGCTGATCGCGGTTGTTGTCGTGCGTCGGCGGGAGCCCGGCTCCAGGCGCGTCCGGATGCGGGCGCTCGTTCTGCTGCCGCTGGCGGTCGCCCTGGCGGTCGTGGCGCAACCGCGCGACTTCAAGGGCGTGGAAGACCTGATGCGCTTTCGTTATGTGACGTCGTTCTTTTCCTCTCTCCGTCATCTGGCTCACCTTGGCGAAGAGATTCCGTTGCTTGCGCGTCTGGATGCGGAAAAGGCAAGGCCGGCCGTGTCTTCCGGGCCTTGCGAGACGACGGGAATGGCCCCGGATCTGGTGGTGGTCCAGTCAGAATCCATCGTCGTGCCGGCCCATATCCTCGGCCAGGACACGCCGCCCGAACTGACCCGGGGCTTTGGCGGAGCGGATGGTCGCACGCGCGCGCTCCGGGTTGAAACCTTTGCGGGAAACACCTGGGTGACGACGGCCGGTTTCAACACCAGCCTGCCAATCTCCGATCTCGGGTGGTTGAAGAACTATTCGAATTTCGTTCTTGAGGGGCGGGTGGAACACACACTTGCCCGGACCCTCAAGCGGTGCGGCTACCGGACGGTCTATCTCACGCCGCTGCCTTACTCCTTCGTGAACGAGGGGGATTTCGGCCGCTCGATCGGGTTCGACATGGTGATCGACCAGACGGCCCTTCAGGCGGCAAGCGCCCACCAGACCGACGATTTCTACTACGACAAGGTGCTTGAGACGGTCCGCCGCTTGCGTGCGGACGGCGACGGACCCCTCTTCGTTTTCGTTTTGACGATGTCGGCCCACTCACCCTGGGATTTCCGGTTGCACCCCGATGCGGCGTGGCCCGGCGAACCCTACGCCGGGGACGGCTCGCTTGCGGAGTATTTCCGGCGTGTGGCGAAGAGCCGGGAAGACCTGTCCGTTTTCTGGAGGCAGTTGAAGGGCCGGGCCTCTTCGCGTCCCGTCGCGCTTCTGGAATATGGCGACCATCAGCCGAACCTGCTTCGCACCCATTGGGAAGAGCGCTATGGGACCGGGGCGCTCGCGTCTCCCGCGTCTCCGGCCTATCTCACCTACTTCCAGGTTCTGACCGAGGGCGTGCCGGCGGCACCTGCGGTGCCGGCATTCGAGACCCTTGATATCCAGTATCTCGCCCCGACGCTTCTGGAGGCGGCCGGGCTGAGGCCGTCTCCCGTTTACGACTATCTTCTCGGGATGCGGGATGCCTGTGCCGGCCGGTTTGCCGATTGCACCTTTGCCGGAATGAAGAAAGGGTATTTTGCCTGTCGTCAAAACCCGGCCGCCTGCGCCACGACGCTGCAAACGGCGATGACGCGCTCCGGCGCTGCTGCCGGGGAGAAGCATGCCCTGCAGGCCCTTCAGACACGTGTCGTTGAAAACGTCCCGCCGCCCGGCCTGCGCGGGGGAGAAGGGCGCCTCGGGGCCGCGAGCGGCGCGCGGGGGCGGCCATGACCGGGACCGCACGCGATCGGCTCGCGCTAAGGCACCGACGCATGCGCAGGGTCCTGCGCGGCGGCCTTCTCGGGAGCGCGGCTGCTATCGGCCTCGCAGTCAGCCTTGCGCTTGTGCTTCACGCACCGATAACGCGGCTTCGTCTTCCGCTGGCCGACACGCTCGACGCGCCGCGTCCGGTGATATGGGGCCACAGGGCGAACGGAGGACGCGGGGCGCCGGAGAACAGCCCGGAGGCCGTGGACATCGCGGTCCGTGAAGAGTTCGACGGGATCGAACTCGATGTCTTCTATCTCCCCGACGGGGGCGGGCTGGTCGTTGCCCATGACGATCCGCGCGTGGACGGAGCGGCGCCGGGCATCCCCATTGAGCGCTTTCGCTTTCCGCGCGACATTCGGGTGTGGCTTGACGCCAAGAACCTCGGCGAGTTGACCGGAACCGAGCTCAACGCCTTTGCCCAGGTGTTGAAAGACCGGGGACTGTCCGGGCGCAGCTTCATCGAAAGCACGGATATGCGCGCCCTTCAGCGGCTGTCGGGGGAAGGACTGCGAACGGTCCACTGGCTGGTGGGGTGGTCACTCGAGCTTTTGCCTGTGCTCAAGTTCTACTATGCGATGTCCGGGGTCGAGGGCGTGAGTGTCGACTACCGCCTGGCGCACAAGGTGACACCGCATTTCGAGGGGCGCGGGGTCTTTACCTTCACGGTGAACGCCCCCGCCGATATTGCCCGCCTGTGTGCCTCCGACGCGATTGCGGTCATCCTGACGGACCTGCCGAACCAGCGCGCCGCCTGCTCCGACTAGAAAAGGCGCTTGCTGCACCGATCACGCCGCCGTCGTCTTTTGCAACCGGTGCCGCTGCGAGATCGCGCCGTGTTGACAGTCGCTGGAAGCCGGTTGCATTCTGCCGGCCTTGTCATTTTTCGGGGGAAGCAATGCATGTCGGCGATCGAGCATGAGAACGTTCACGGCACCGGTCGGATCCTCGACCGTTTCTTCACCGTCAACTGGGTGTTCAGCGCTCCCCGGGATCTTGTTTTCCTGATCGGGTCTGTGCTCGCCGGCTGGGCCGTCTTCGGCATCTATCTGCTGCTTGGCTGGAACATGATCCTGGTCTGGCTGATCTGGGTTATCGTTCTCGACACGCCTCATTTCTTCGCCACCTACAGCCGCACCTATCTCGACCGCCAGGCGCGGCAGGAAATGCGACCGCTCCTGATCGCCTCGCTCGGCGTCTTCCTCGTCGGTCCGCTGGCCCTGGTGCTGTCCTATGGCCTGCACGGTGTCGGCGCGAGCTTTTACATGATCCCCTGGTCGCTGTTTCTCATCGGGGTCAGCCTGTGGGCCTATTGGCACATCACCCGCCAGCACTATGGCATCCTGCGGCTTTATCACCGCAAGAATGGCGAATGGGGCACGCTCGATGCGCGCATCGATGCCTGGGTACTCTACGGCTGCCTGCTGATTCCCTTCCTGGCGCTGATCGCCCGCCATCCGAGCGCGCGCGGTCGCGTCGGCCTGCCGGAAGCCGTGCCGTGGCTGCCGGGCCTTGCCGAGGGGCAGTCGGTCGTGTCCTATCTCGTGGCCCTGCGCTGGGAGCATATGGTGGTGCTGGCGACGCTCGTGTGCGTCGCGGTTCTTCTGACCGTCTTCGTGGCGCGGCAGGTCTACCGGATTGCCAACGGCGAGCGGATCGCCCTTCCCAAGCTGTTGTTCCTGAGCGCGGTCCTGCCGCTGCATCTCTACATGTGCTACTCGGATCACATGCTGGCGACCGGCCTTTTGACCTTCACGGTCATCGTCACGATCTATCACGACATCCAGTATCTGGCGATCGTCTGGTTCTACAACCAGAACCGCTACGGCCAGGAAACGCCGGAGGCCTCGAAACGGACGTTCGGCTTTGCGGCGGTCCTGTCGCGCAACTTCCTCCTTTACCTCGGCTTCGCCATCGTCGCCGTGTCGCTGCCCGTCTGGGGGCTCGGCTGCCTCATCAACCGCATTCCCGTCTGCGCGTCGGGCCCGGTCTGGGGCACGGAGACCATTCTCGATACGACGACCTGGATCGCCTTCTACGTGATCTTCACCTCCGGCTTCCAGATGCACCACTATCTGCTCGACCAGTACATCTGGCGGCCGGGCAAGGACCGGCGCCTGCGCGAGGACCTGAAAATCGAGGAGACCGGCGCGCCGGCCTGATCTTTGGAGTGCATCGCGCGCCCACCCGCATGCTGCGTCGGTGGGCGCGCGACCTTGTCGATATAAATCTAGAATTGCAGAGGCGTTTAATTGCACCAAAAAGTTCTTACATGAAGCCGGTCAAACCGTGTCCGCCGGGCACGGGCAACAGGCCTCATGGAGACCGCCGATGCTTTCCAGACACTCAGACCAGATGCAGCGCGCCGCGCAGGCGTTCGACGATCTGCTTGTCGCCGCGATCTTTCGCAAATGGGCCGCGATCGCGGCGGATACCGTGCGTCCGGGCCGCGACGCGCGGCTGCTCGACATTGCCTGCGGCACGGGCGTCCTGACCCGCGAGCTGGCCGCGCGGACCGGCGATCCCGGTCGCGTGACCGGTATCGATTCCAATGCGGCCATGCTGGATGTGGCCCGCCAGCTTGCCCCGCGCATCGACTGGCAACTGGCCGACGCAACGGCGCTTCCCTTCAAGGCGGGCAGTTTCGATCATGTGTTCTGCCAGTTCGGGCTGATGCTGTTTGACGATCCGGAGGCCGCGCTCGGCGAGATGTGGCGCGTCCTGCGTCCGGGCGGCCAACTGACGGTGCTGGTGTTCGACGAGCTGGACCGCAATCCGATCTACGAGGCGATTGCCGGGGTCTACGAGGAGTGGATCGGGCCCGCGCTGTCGGACTCCCTGCGTGCCGCCTTCTCGCTCGGACGCCGGCAGGACCTGGCCTCCCTGTTCGACCGGTCCGCAACGGCGCCCGCCCGCATCGAGGGCCGTCATATCCTGGCCGAATTCGCTTCCGTCGAGGCATTGGTCAATTCCGACGTCAAGGGATGGTTTCCCTTCTCCGGCATCGTCCTCAAGCAGGAGGTGATCGACGCGATCACCGCTGACATGACACGGTGCCTTGCATCCCACGTTCAGGACGACGGGCGTGTGGTCTTCCGGATCGATGCCCATCTTGTGACCGTCGACCGGCCGGCGACGGCGGTCCGGAGCGGGCAGTCGATTGGCGAGGATGTCTCGCCGAGGTCCGTCTTTCCGGACACGGACACATCCGCGATCCGGCCCCTGTTGAACTGACGCGCTGCGGACAGTCGGGGCAGGTCGCACACACACGGCCGTGGCGCCAACCGGCGGCACGGCCGTTTTGCACGTGGATCCGGCGCCCCGGCGGTTGCGTCCCGGTCCTCCTCCGCGCCATGCTGGAAGCCGGCGCGTCGGACAGTGTGTCGGCGAAGCGGAAAGGCGGTGGCGGAATGAACGAAGCGTATGAAACCGGCGCTGCCCCGACCGACTACCGGCTGAGGCGTTTGCTGGAAGTCTATTATGATCTGACCCTGCAGATGCAGGACCGGCTCGGCGCGGGCGACGCGAACGATGTCCTGCTGCTCGTGCTCGTCGCCATCGGCGACTTGCGCGGGGCGCCGATGGATGCCGAACTGCTGGCCGAAAAGCTGGAAAGCTCGCGCTCGACCGTCGAGCGCCGCCTGAAACCCTATCTGGAGCACGGCACGGTGCGCAAAGGACGACGGGGAAAATCCGTCGTCTACCTGTTCGATACGAACGCAAGGCCCCGAAGCACGACCGGCGCGGGCGTGAACCCGAAAGCCGATGCCGACATGACGATCGGCATGGTACGGGCGCTGATGACCGCGGTTTTCGACATTGCAACGGACTGAGTGTTGCAAGCGTATTCAGCCGGAAACATGTGGAAAACCATATTTTCCCACTGTTTTATGGCCTGTAACCTAACGGCATCCGTGCGCCTGCGCGTTGCAAGAGGTTGAAACACACCGAAAACCACGCAACCTTCGTCATATTGACGAAGAAACGAGGGGGAGAGTTGGCGTGTCGACTCAGAACGACGGATTGCCGACTCAGGCGCATCGGATCCTGCGGCTCTACGAGATGTTCTTCAGCCTGATGTTCCGCTTCATGGAAGAGTATGAGGTGGATGACCTTGGGCAACTCATGATCCTGACAACAATAGCGATTGCGAATGCCAACAAGGTCGATCCGGATTTGGAAACAATTTCTGAAGAAACCAATATCCCTTACTCTACGGCGCGGCGGAAGATCGAAAGAATGTGTTCGGAAGGCGTTCTGGATGTGCGTAAGGAGAATCAAAAACTTCTCTTTTCTATTTCGAAATCAATGAACTTTGCACATCCGGATCAAATTGAAGAAAAAATTAATAAAAGATTTCAGAATGAAGTAATGGATATTGTTACGAAGTCGGTTTCTGCAATAATACTGGAAAGAAAAAAGTAAAATTCAAAATGAAAATGCATATTGATTGACCTATTAATGAATTGTTAACTATAACTTAGCCATAGTCGATGGCGAGTTCATCGAAGGTAGCGTAACGAAGCGGACGAGGTCCGCACATCGTCGATCACCGCGATCTCAATCGCGAAATGGGCACAACGAAACGTCGGTAACCGCCGATGCCGCCGCAAGGCGGCTTGGCGGAACGGGACCCGCTGTCTCTGCGCAACGGGATCTTTCGACCAAAAAGACCAGGGGCTTCACATGGCTTGGACGACCGAACGCGAAGATCTTTTGAGGAAACTTTGGCTTCAGGGCCTGAGCGCCAGCCAGATCGCATATGTCATGGCGGGTGTTACCCGCAATGCGGTGATCGGCAAGGCGCATCGCATGGGGCTTCCGAAACGGTCTCCGGCCACGAGCCATCGTCCAAAGCAGCGCGTTCAGCGTGGCAAGCCGTCGCTGGCTTGCGTCGGCGGCAAGCCGGCGGTGCGTGAAAGCCTTTCCGGTGCCCGGCCCCGCAGCCGCTACGATCTCGATCTCGAGGCCTCTGCCTTCGAGGCGGAACATTCCATCGTCTCGTCGGAGGACCGCGTCACGCTGATGACGCTGACCAGCAAGACCTGCAAGTGGCCGATTGGCGATCCGTCGGATGCGGATTTCCACTTCTGCAGCCGCGATGCCGACAATGGCCGCTCCTACTGCGAGTTCCACCATCGTCTCGCCTATCAGGGCATCCGCCGCCGGCGTAGCAGCGACGTGCAGCCGGAGATCAAGCGGATCGCGACGATGCGGGCCATCGCGGTCTGAGCGCAGTCACAACAAGTCGATCACAAAGCTACGGGTATTCGTCGTCTGGTTCTCCCTCCCAAGCAGCCGATGTTTGCCCCGGCGGGGCCGGTGTTCCGGCCCCGCCATTTTTATCTGCGCCCTGCCGGGCGCGGGGCCGGTGTTCCGGCCCCGCCATTTTTATCTGCGCCCTGCCGGGCGCGGGGCCGGTGTTCCGGCCCCGCCATTTTTATCTGCGCCCTGCTGGGCGCGGGGCCGGCGGTCCGGCCGTGGTTCAGGTTGCTGACAAAACGCGAGAGGCAGACTTGCGTCATCCCGGGCAAGGCGAAGCCGCGACCCGGGATCGGAGAGCCGAGAGACTGTGTTGCTCAAGCCCGAAAACCGCCGTCCGTGCCTCGCCGATTCCGGTTCGCCGCGTGAGCGGCGAACCGGAATGACGACACTGCGGAGCCTTGACGGCGCCCGCGGCGGGATCGGCGCTCAGACGGCCTTCATCGCCTCGCGTGCAATGATCAGCCGCTGGATTTCCGAGGTTCCCTCGTAGATCGTGGTGATCCTTGCGTCGCGGGCGAAGCGCTCCAACGGATAGTCCTGGATGTAGCCGGCGCCGCCGTGAAGCTGCAGCGCGCTGTAGGTGGCGCGCTGGGCCGCTTCGGAGGAGAAGAGCTTCGCCATCGAGGCCTCGCGGGCAAACGGCTTGCCGGCATCCTTGAGCGCCGCCGCCTGCAGGATCAGCAGGCGCGCGGCTTCCAGCTCGGTTTCCCGATCCGCGATCATCCATTGCACGCCCTGCATGTCGGCGATGGCGCGGCCGAACTGCCGGCGCTCCGCCACATAGGCCTTGGCCCGCTCCATCGCCGCGCGGGCGATGCCGAGCGCAAGCGCCGCGATGCCGATGCGTCCGCCGGCGAGCTCGCCGACGGCGATGCGAAAGCCGTCGTTCTCCTTGCCCATCACCGCGCTCGTCGGGACCCGGCAATCCTGGAACACCACCTCGTTGGTGGCAGATCCGGTTTGCCCCATCTTCTTTTCCGCCTTGCCGATGACCAGCCCCGGCGTGCCGGCTTCAACGAGAAAGCAGGTGATGCCCTTGCCCTTGGGCGCGTCCGGGTCGGTGACGGCCCAGACGACGAAGACGCCGGCATATTCGGCCGAGGTGATGTAGAGCTTGGTGCCGTTCAGCACATAGTGATTGCCGTCGAGGACGGCACGGGTCTTCATCGCAGACGGATCCGAGCCCGCGCCGGCTTCCGTCAGGCAGAAGGCGCCGGCGGAATAGGTGCCGTCGGTCAGCTTCGGCAGATAGGCTTCGCGCTGCTCGTTTGAGCCGACCGCCTGGATAACTTCCGCCACCATGTTGGAGACCGAGACGGTGACGCCGGTCGCGGCACAGGCACGCCCGATTTCCTCCACCGCCAGCGCGAAGGCCACGGTTCCGGCTTCCGTTCCGCCATGGTCCGCCGATACGTTGAGACCCATGTAGCCGTTTTCGGCGAGCATCTTCAGATTGGCCAGAAAGGCTTCGCGCCCGTCGCCCCGGTCGAGCGTTTCGGCCAGCGGCGCGATTTTGTCCTCTGCCAGTTTCCGCGCGGTGTCCTGGATGAGATACTCTTCTTCGCTCAATGAAAACTGCATCGGCGTCCTTTCCGGTCTTAAACGGCCCTGGGGCGCGGTGCCGCTGGAAGCACCATGACGAGAGCAAAGACATATGATCCCGCGCCGCGCAAGTCCACGCCGGACCGCGATGCGCCGCAGGGGTTTCTGCGGTTTGCCCTGTTGATTCTGCCAGTGGTGGGGGTGCTTGCGGCCGCCGTCTTCGCCGCCGACTGGGTCGAGCGTCAGTCCAAGACCAGCAGCGATGCGCGTGCCCGCGAGCGGCTGACGCTTTATCGCGAGACCCTGCTGCGCGAGCTGGAGAAGTTCCGCTATCTTCCCTACCTCGTGGCCCGCGATCCGCGCGCCACCGCCGTTCTCGACGATCCCGGCGAGGCGGATGCGGCCAATCTCTTCCTGAAGGAGCTTGCGGCTGCAACCGGTGCGGAAGCCCTTTTCGTCATGAACGCCAAAGGCCGCACGGTCGCTGCCAGCAACTTCGACACAGCAAGCTCCTTCATGGGGCGCAATTATGCCTTCCGTCCCTATTTCCAGACCGCGATTTCCGGGGGCGAGGGGCAATTCTTCGCCGTCGGCGCCACAACCGGCAAGCCCGGCTTCTTCTTTGCCCGCGCCACGCCGGAGGCCGCATCCGTCCGCGGTGTGGTCGTCGTCAAGGTGGACATGAACGGACTGGAACGCAGTTGGCGTGACGGCGGCGAGACGGTGATTGTCTCCGACGTCCACGGCGTTGTCTTCCTCGGCACGCAGGACGCCTGGCGTTACGCTTCCATCGCCCCGCTGACCGACATGGTCGTGGCCGCGATCCGCGAAGACCGGCAGTACGGCGGCGTTCGCCTGTCGAGCCTCCAGAGCGGCGATGCCGACGCGCAGGAGATCGAGATCGCCGGAACCCCCTATCGCCAGGCGCGGCTCAAGGTCGGCCTGCTGGACTGGACCATCCACTATTTCACGCCGCGCGCCGAGATCGAGGCGGTCCGGGGGATCGTCTGGGCCGGCGCCTTGACCCTCGTCCTCCTGTATGTCGTCGCCATGCTGGTGGTGCGCGGTCGCCGCCTCGGCCGGCTGACGGCCGGGTTGAAGCGCGATGCGGCGGGCCTGCGCGATCTCAACAGCCGGCTGGTCGAGGAGATCGACGAGCGCCGCCGGGTCGAAACGGAACTGCGCGAGGCGCAGGCAGGCCTTGCCCGGGCGAGCCGGCTGGCGGCGGTCGGCGAAATGTCGGCGGCGGTCGCCCACGAGCTCAACCAGCCGCTGGCAGCGCTTGGCATGTTCGTGTCCGGCGCAAGGCTCTATCAGGCGCGCGGGGAGGCGGCGGCGGTCTTGGAAAACCTCGACGAGATCGATGCGCTCCGGCTGCGCATGGCAAGCCTGACCCAGGAGCTCAAGCGTCTGGCCCGGCCCGGAGAATCGCGCATCGAGACGGTCGACATGCGCGAATGCCTCAAGACCAGCGCCAAGCTGGTGCGCCCGCGCATCGAGGAAACCGGGGTGGCGCTGCGTCTCCATCTGCCGGAGCAGGCGCTTCTCGCCTCCACCGCGCCGCTCCGGGTCGAGCAGGTGCTGGTCAACCTCCTGCGCAACGCAATCGACGCCTGTCATGCCACGCCCGACCCACGTGTCGAGGCGCGGGCCTGGGCGACGGACGGCACAGTCCGGATCGAGATCGCCGACAATGGCGCAGGTATTCCCGAAGACCTGCGCGAACGCATCTTCGAGCCGTTCTTTTCCACCAAGCCGGCGGCCAACGGGCTCGGGCTCGGGCTTGCGATTTCGGCGCGCATCGTCGATGACCTTGGCGGAACGCTGGCCATTCACGACAGCGACAGCGGCGGCGCGGCCTTCGTTTTGTCACTGCCGCAGGCGCGGCAGGCGGCAGGCCAGCCGAAGGACGGGAACCGCAAGACGGCGACCCTGCCTGCCGAACGAGAGATCGAGGCGACGTGAGCGAAACAGCAGAATATCCGGACGTGGAAGGGGCCGCCCGCCCGCCCGTGCTGATCGTCGATGACGATCCGGCGATGCGCGCCGGCCTCAGGCAATGGATGCGGCTTGCCGGCTTCGAGCCGGTCGAGGCGGTGGATGCGGAACAGGCGCTTGCGCTGTTGACCCCGGAGTTTCCCGGCTGCCTCGTCACCGATGTGCTGCTGCCGGGCGCGAGCGGCGTCGACCTGCTGCGCAAGGTCAAGGAGATCGACCCCGACTTGCCGGTGGTGCTTCTGACCGGACATGGCGACGTGTCGATGGCCGTCGAGGCGATGCATCACGGCGCCGCCGATTTCATCGAAAAGCCGTTCGATCCCGATGTGGTTGCCGCCGTCGTGCGCCGCTCCGTGGAGCATCGCCGCCTGGTTCTGGAAAACCGTGCGTTGACGCGCCGGCTCGACGACCTGCAGGGGCTGGAGGCGCGGCTGATCGGCGAATGCGCTGCCATGCGCCGGCTGCGCCAGCAGATCTCGCATTTCGCACGCACCGACGCCTCGGTGATGATCGTCGGCGAGACCGGCACCGGCAAGGAGGTGGTCGCCCGCGCGCTCTTCGATCTCTCCGCGCGCGCCAAGGGGCCCTTCGTCGCGGTGAATTGCGCGGCCTTGCCGGAGACGATGGTGGAGGCGGAGCTTTTCGGCCATGAGGCAGGCGCCTTCACCGGGGCCGACCGGCTGCGCGTCGGGCGGATGGAGCAGGCCGACGGCGGCGTGCTCTTTCTGGATGAAATCTCGGCCATGCCGCTGTCGCTGCAGCCGAAACTCCTGCGCGTCCTGCAGGAGCGCGAGGTCGACCGGCTGGGTGGCGCCCGCCCCGTTCCCATCGATGTGCGGGTGGTGAGCGCCGTCAACGTCGATCCGCAGGCAAGCGTCGCGGAGGGGCGTCTGCGTCAGGATCTGCTCTATCGGCTGAACGCGGTCGAGATCCGCATCCCGCCGCTTCGCGAGCGGGCCGGAGACGCGCGGCTGCTGTTCGACAGTTTCGCCAACCGCTTTGCCGCCGACTACGGCTGCGAACGCCCGCAACTATCGGCCGACGATGTCGCGTTCCTGACGACGCACGACTGGCGCGGCAACGTTCGCGAGTTGCGCAACGCGGCCGAGCGCTTCGTCTTGAACGCGGCGATGGGCGCGCCGTCGCTGCGCTCGCTGGTCAGCGGCGAGGCGGGCCGGGACGCCGCCCCGCGCGGCCGGCTCAAGGACATGATGGAGGCGCATGAGCGGCGGGTGATCGCCGATGCGCTCGCCCGTCATGGCGGCCGGATCGCGCCGGTGCTGGCCGAACTCGACCTGCCGCGCCGCACGCTCAACGAAAAGATGGCCCGCCTCGGCCTGACCCGAAGCGAGGCCGCCGATGACGACGGCTCTCGTGCAAAATAGGCAATATTTTGCCGATATTGATCGGGAGTTGGCGAAATATTGCCGAAGTTGATCCGGATTGCACCGCAGGGGGAGCCGTCCGTGCGGCCCCGCGCTCAAGCACAATCGCGGGGATAACCCCTGCCTGACGCCGTGTTCATGCGATTGCTTGCGTGCGCGGCGGGATTGCTGGCATGGTGCTTGCGTAAACAAGTCCGGATGCCGGCCTGGGAGGGTCGGTGCAAACCGAACGAACTTCTTGGGAGGACTGACATGACCGCAGGCCGCAAGCTGGCCGTGCTGGGCACGGCTGCCATTCTTGGCTTCACCTTCGCCAGCGAGACGATCGCGCTTGAGTGGAACGTCTCGCTCTGGGGCAAGCGCCGCGCCTTCACCGAACACGTCGAAAAGCTCGCCGAGCTTGTCAGCGAGAAGACCAACGGCGAATTCAAGCTGAACCTCGCCTATGGCGAATCCCTGTCGAAATCGCGCGAGAACCTCGACGGCATCTCCATCGGCGCCTTCGAGATGGCGCAGTTCTGCGCCTCCTACCATGCCGACAAGAACCCCACGCTGACCGTCCTGGAGCTGCCGTTCCTGGGCGTGCCGGACCTTGAGACCCAGGTCGAGCTGGACCGCACGCTCTATGCCCACCCGGCGGTGGAGAAGGATCTGGCGCGCTGGAACGCGAAGCTGATCATGTCCTCGCCGATGCCGCAGTATAATTTCGTCGGCAAGGGCGACGCCCCGACCAAGGTGTCGGACTTCGAGGGCATGCGGGTTCGCGCGCTCGGCGGCATCGGCAAGGCGATGGAGACCATCGGCGCGGTGCCCACCACCGTGACCGCCTCGGAGACCTTCCAGGCAATCGATTCCGGCACGGTGCGCGCCGCGTCCTTCGCGCCGCACGCCCATCTGTCGTTCAAGACGGTGGAGGCCGGCAACTGGTGGACCACCAACCTGAACCCGGGCACGGTCAACTGCCCGGTCGTGGTCAACATGGATGCCTATGCCGCACTCCCGGACAACTTCCGCGAGGCGCTGGACTCCTCCATCGAGGCATCGATCGACCATTATCTGGCGACCTACGCCAAGGTCTACGACAAGTGGTATCCGACCCTTGAGGAAATGAGCATCGAGCAGATTACCTTCCCGAAGGAGCAGCTCGACGCGTTCAAGGCGAAGGCCGGCCAGCCGTTGTGGGATGCCTGGGTCGCCGAAATGGATGCCAAGGGCATTCCCGGACAGGAACTGCTCGACCTGGTTCAGTCCAAGCTGAACTGATCGACGCGCTGTCGTCCAGCGCAAGGGCCGGCGCGTCACGCGCCGGCCCGTTTCGCCGCGCCTGAGGCGTGTGCCTGAGCGCTGGCGAGCGCGCACGACCCCTCGTACCAGCGTCTGGATCCTTCGTTTCCCCGACCCGGCTCCGCATCGAGCGGGCTGGCTGGAGTTCGCCATGACATCCTCCTCCGCCACGCGTGGACGGCCCGAGACCTACCTCCGCTTCGACGGATGGCTGGCCCGGCTCGAGAACGCGTTCAACATGATTGCCGCCGCCAGCATCCTCGTCCTGATGCTGCTCGCCGTGGTGCAGATCATTGGCCGCAACGGCTTCAACCTGCCGGTGCCCGGCTTCATCGACATCACAGAGCAGGCCATGGCGGTCTTCGCCTTCATGGGCGTGGCCTATTGCCAGCGGCTCGGCGGCCATATCCGCATGGAGCTCTTCCTCGGCAAATTGTCCGGGCGGCCGCTGTGGATCGCCGAATTCGTCGGCGTGGTGCTGATCTGGATCGTCGTCGCGGCCCTGATCTACGGCTCCTGGTTCCACTTCAACCGCTCCTGGACCATCGGCGACAGCTCCATCGACATCGGCCTGCCGACCTGGCCGTCGAAGCTGGTCATTCCGGTGGCGCTCTCGCTGCTGCTGTTGCGGCTGACGCTGCAGATCTACGGCTACTGGCGGCTGGTGCGCGATCCGCAGACGGAGCCGATCGCGGTGCCCGTGCTTGCCGACATCGAGACCCAGGCCCGTCACGAGATCGAGGAAACCTTCGACGGTGCCGTTGACGGCTCCGATGACATGAAGACCGACGGCTCCGATGCCGGCTCCACGAAAGGACCGCGCCGATGACCCCCTTCGATATCGGCCTGATCATGACCGGCATCCTGCTGGTGCTGGTCGTCTTCGGCATGCGCGTCGCCTTTGCCGCCGCCCTTGTCGGCATCGTCGGCCTGATCGCGATCTTCACCCAGAAGCTCGGCTTCGAACGCGGTGTCGTGGTGGCGCTGAAGATGGCGGGCACCATCCCGCACTCCAAGTCCGTCACCTATTCGCTGTCGGTGCTGCCGACCTTTATCCTGATCGGCTTTCTCGCCTTTTACGCGGGCTTTACCCGTCAGCTGTTCGAGGCGGCGAAACGCTGGCTCGGCTGGATGCCGGGCGGCATGGCGGTCGGCACGGTCTTCGCCACCGCGGGCTTTGCCGCCGTCTCCGGCGCCTCGGTCGCAACGGCTGCGGTCTTCGCCCGCGTCGCGATCCCCGAGATGCTGGCGGTCGGCTATTCCAAGCGCCTGTCCTCGGCGGTGGTCGCCGCCGGCGGCACGCTGGCCTCGCTGATCCCGCCCTCGGCGATCCTGGTGATCTACGCGATCCTGGTGGAACAGTCGGTGGCGAAGCTCTTGATCGCCGGCTTCCTGCCGGGCATGTTTTCCGCGCTCGTCTATGTCGCGATCATCGTCGGCATGGCGATGTGGAAGGGCGACGCCCCGCCCGTGCGCGGCTTCACTTGGGGACAGCGGTTTGCCTCCGTTCCCGGCACGCTGCCGATCATCGCGGTGGTGGTGATCATCTTCGGCTCGCTCTACTTCGGCTACGCAACGCCGACGGAAGCCGGGGCGCTCGGCGCCTTCGTCGTGCTCGTCTCCGCCTTCGTCAACGGCATGCGCGGCAAGCAGCTCTGGCAGGCCCTGCACGAGACCGCCAAGCTGACGGTGATGATCTTCACGCTGATCTGGGGCGTGCTGGTCTATGTCCGCTTCCTCGGCTTCGCCCAGCTTCCGGAGGCCTTCCGCGACTTCATCGTGTCGCTGGAGTTCTCGCCCTGGCTGGTGCTGATCCTGATCCTTTGCGCCTATGCGGTGCTCGGCATGTTCATGGACGCCATCGGCATGCTGATCCTGACCCTGCCGGTCGTCTATCCGGCAGTGATGGCGCTCAACGGAGGCGACACCGTCTCCGCCGCCGACAGCGCCTTCGGCATGTCGGGCGAGCTGTGTGCGATCTGGTTCGGCATTCTGGTGGTGAAAATGGCGGAGCTCTGTCTGATAACGCCACCGATCGGCCTGAACTGCTTCGTGGTCGCCGGTGTGCGCGACGATATTCCCGTCCAGGAAGTCTTCCGCGGCTGCACGCCGTTCTTCATCGCCGACATCCTGACCATCGGCGGGCTGGTCGCCTTCCCGGCAATCGTCACCTTCCTGCCGTCGATCATGTGAGGGATCACTAGAGCCTTAGCCGTTGTCTAGTAAGGGCGCATTGTGCGCCCTTACTTTCTTTAAGGTTTACACCTTTGTCGCAGGCGGAACTTCTCGAAAGCGTAGGCCGCGAACGATCTCAGAAACCCGACCTTGATTTAATCCGCCAAGTATAGCTGCAATCTGTGCTTGATTGAGTGTCGTCGAGTTCCATAGGAACTTAATTTTTGCGGCGACTTCTGCGGTAACGATCGGGGATTTGTTTCTGGAGTGTTGCATTGCAACTTCCTCGCTCATGACATTGATAATGCCCGAAAACGCCCGTATGGTAATTTTGCAAAAAGAGGTGGGCTGTTACGCCGTTTCGGTGCAGCGCAACTCAACTTCGGGGTGTCTGGACTATCCAGGCACCCCATAATTTTAAATTCAATCGCGGAGGACAGCAACTCGCCTCACGCCTTCGGCGTATCGGCGAGTCAAGGTTAGAGAGTCCGAAATATTTTCGATCATGTCAAGGAAATTCTTTTAAAGGTATGTTTTTATTATAGTAATCCGGAGGTTGGAGGTGCCCGTGTTCCACGGGTCCTGAAGGAATTCGGATTTTCTCCATTCTTACGCTGGGTAAAATTCTCGGTGATTCGATACCTAGTTGTGTGTTCTTGCATCGAGGCAATATGAGTTGAGAAACAGTTTAGCTCTCACACGCTGGAATGACGGCGATGGGGTTGCTGCTGACACCGTGCCTCCGCGCAGCGGCTGAGGGTGCCAATGGACCCCGGACCTGCGCTTGCGCTCCGTCCGGGGTGATGCGGTGTGTGGGGAGGGCGTGACGCCCGATAGCGCCGGCATTGCCGCTCGCTAGAATAACGACCCCTGATCCTTTGGCGCGGCCGGGGCTTTCGGCTTCGTCTTGCGCGGTTTCTTGACCGCCGGGGCGGCGGCGCTGTCGGACACGGCCATGGCGTCGAGCCGGGTGTCGTCGCCGAACTCGATGGACAGTCGAGCGCCTGGCTGGATCTGGCCGGCGGAGCGCACGGGCGCTCCCGCATCGTCGCGCACCAGCGCATAGCCGCGCGCCAGCACGTTGCGATAGGACAGGCTGTCGAGGAGTTTTGCCGACGCGGTAAGGCGTGCCCGCTCGGTGGCGAGACGTTGCCGGTGGGCGCGGGCCATGCGGCCCTGAAGCCCGTCAAGCCGCTCGCGGGCGAGCGAGACGGCGCGCGACAGCGTATGCGGCGACAGTCGTGCCGTTGCGGTCGTCAGTCGCGAGCGACGGTCGCGCAGGCTGGAATTCAGGGCCGGCGCAAGGCGCTCGCTGTAGGTGTCGAGGCGCTGGCGCGGCAGTGCCAGGAGATCGCGCGGCGAGGGCAGCGCCGCGGCCGCCGCGCGCAGCTCCGTGCGCCGGGCCGCAACCAGCCGCAACAGTCCGGAAATCTGCCGCCGCGCGAGATCGTCGAGCGTGGCGATCAGCTCGCCGCGCACCGGCACGGCGAATTCCGCGGCCCCCGTTGGGGTCGGTGCGCGCAGGTCGGCGGCATGGTCGATCAGCGTCCAGTCGGTCTCGTGGCCAACGGCGGAAATCAGCGGAATGTCGGAGGCAGCCGCCGCGCGCACCACGATCTCGTCGTTGAAGCCCCACAGGTCCTCCAGCGATCCGCCGCCGCGCGCGACGATGATCAGATCGGGCCTCGGGATCGCGCCGCCGCGCTGCAGGCTGTTGAAGCCGGCGATGCCGTTGGCGACCTCGCGGGCGCTGGTCTCGCCCTGAACCCGCACGGGCCAGACGAGGACAGTGAGCGGGAACCGGTCGGAAATCCGGTGCAGGATGTCGCGGATCACCGCGCCGCTCGGCGATGTGACGACGCCGATCACACGCGGCAGAAAGGGCAGGGCGCGCTTGCGCTCTGCGGCGAAAAGTCCTTCGGCGGCGAGCTTCTTGCGCCGCTCTTCCAAAAGCGCCATCAGCGCGCCGACGCCGGCGGGCTCCAGCGTGTCGATCACCATCTGGTATTTCGACTGGCCCGGGAAGGTGGTGAGCTTGCCGGTGGCGATCACCTCCAGCCCCTGTTCGGGCTGGATCTTCAGTCGGCTGGCCTGGCCGCGCCAGATCACGCCGGAGAGCACCGCGCGCTCGTCCTTCAGGTCGAGATAGAGATGGCCGGACCCCGGTCGCGAGACCCGCCCCAATTCGCCGCGCACGCGCACATGGCCGAAGGTGTCTTCCATCGTGCGCTTGATCACGCCGGAAATCTCTGACACCGAGTATTCGGCGATGTTGCTGCTGTCGGCCAAGACGGGTCCTGCGTGCGAATGCGAGACCGCGAGGGGAGCGCACCCGCCGCCCGTCGTCAAGGGGCGTAAGGGCGCTATCGACAGGCAATGGCTGCCGGGGCGGCGTGTCCGCCGTGAGGTCTTGTGAGGAGTTTCGATGCCGCGTTACGAGTTTCGCATGCAGCGCCTTCATGTCGACGGAGACCTGGGCGAGGGCCGGGTGATTGAGGCCGATCGGGCCCAGGCCAATTACCTCGTCAATGTGCTGCGGCTGAAGGACGGCGCCGAGGTGCTGCTGTTCAACGGGCGCGACGGCGAATGGCGCGCGCAAGTCGCGGTCACCGGGCGCAAGCAGGCCAGCTTGCACTGCGTGGCGCAGACGCGGCCGCAGGCGCCGGCGCCGGACCTGCATTATCTCTTCGCGCCGCTGAAACACGCGCGGCTCGACTACATGGTGCAAAAGGCGGTGGAGATGGGGGCGGGCGCGCTGCGCCCGGTGCTGACGCAGCACACGCAGGCAAATCGCGTCAATCTGGAGCGCATGCAGGCCAACGCCATCGAGGCCTGCGAGCAATGCGGCGTGCTCAGCGTCCCGGAGATTCGCGAGCCCGTTGCCCTGGAAGCGCTGGTGCGCGGTTTCGCCGAAAGCGATCCGGGACGGCGGATGATCTTTTGCGACGAGGGCGAGGCGACGCAGAACCCGCTTCCCGCGCTTGAAAAGCTTGAGCGTGGGCCGCTGGCGATCCTGATCGGCCCGGAAGGCGGGTTTTCCGAGGACGAACGTTCCCTGTTGCGGGCGCACGACTTTGTGACCGCGATCCCGCTCGGGCCGCGCGTGTTGCGCGCCGACACCGCAGCCGTTGCGGCAATGGCGGTTGTGCAGGCGGTTTGCGGCGATTGGCGATAGCGGGCGCGGACAGCTCCGATGCGGGGCGGCGAAAAACCCATTTGTTTTGACAGGGGCGGCTGAGTATGGTGCGCGCCGACCATTCGAAGGATTACCGTGCATGGCCCGCGACACCATCGATTCCACCCCGATCACGGGGGTGGCGGAACTCGCCGCGACCCTTGAGGCCGGATGCAAGCCGGCCGACGCGTTCCGCATCGGCACCGAACACGAGAAGTTCGGCTTCAATCTCGCCGATCTGTCGCCGATCCCCTACGAGGGACCGCGCGGCATCGAGGCCGTGCTCACCGGCATGGAGCGGCTGCTCGGCTGGGAGCGGATCGAGGACAACGGGCTGATCATCGGCCTGGCCGATCCTGTCGGCGGCGGTGCGATTTCCATCGAGCCGGGCGGGCAGTTCGAACTGTCCGGCGCGCCGCTGGAAAACCTGCATCAGACCTGCCGCGAGACCAATTGCCACCTGTCGCAGGTGCGCGAAGTGGCCGAGCCGCTCGGCATCGGCTTCCTCGGCCTTGGCATGACGCCGACATGGCGGCGGGAGGACATCCCCGTCATGCCCAAGTCGCGCTACCAGATCATGACGCGCTACATGCCCAAGGTCGGCACGCTCGGCCTCGACATGATGTATCGCACCTCGACGATCCAGGTGAATCTCGACTTTTCCAGCGAAGCCGACATGCGCAAGAAGATGCAGGTCGGTCTGGCGCTGCAGCCGGTGGCGACGGCGATCTTCGCCAATTCGCCGTTTACCGACGGCAAGCCGAACGGCTTCCGCTCCTACCGGGCGGAAATCTGGAAGGACACCGACAACGACCGCTCCGGCGGGTTGCCGATCGCCTTCGACGCCAGCTTCGGCTTCGAAACCTATGTCGAGTGGGCAATCGACGTGTCGATGTATTTCGTCAAGCGCGGCTCGACCTATCACGATGTCACCGGCACCACCTTCCGCGAGTTCATGAATGGCGCGCTAAAGGGGGTGATTCCCGACCCGACGCCGACCATCGGCGACTGGAACAATCATCTCTCGACGCTCTTCCCGGACGTGCGGCTGAAGAAATATCTCGAGATGCGCGGCGCCGACGGCGGCCCGTGGCGGCGGATCTGCGCGCTTCCCGCGCTCTGGGTCGGGCTGATGTATGACGACGGCGTGCTCGATCAGGCCCACGAGATGATCAGGGACTGGAGCGCAGAGGAGCGGGAAGCCCTGCGCAACGACGTGCCGGCCGGCGGGCTGGAAACCCGCTTCCGCAACGGCCGGGTGCTCGATCTCGCCAAGGAGATGCTGGCGCTGTCGCGCGAGGGGCTGAAACGCCGCGCGCGGGTCAATGACGGCGGCCAGGACGAGCGCGTCCATCTGGCGGCGGTGGAGGAGACGCTGGCGAGCGGTCTGTCGCCCGCCGATGTCATGCTGCGCCGCTATGCCGGCGAATGGGGCGGCGATCTTTCGCACGCCTTCAAGGATTACGCCTACTGAGGCACCTGTCTTGGCGGGGCGCCGGCAGGATTTGACCGGCGCTCCACGAGGCTTGATGATGGCGCGACCCGAACCGGAAGGCCGCGCCATGACAGACAGCTTCAATCCCTTCGCCGCCTTCGACCCCGCCGCGCTCTCCCGGGACATGCAAAGCCGTTTCGGCTGGGGCGATGCCGATACCCTGCGCGCCGCCGAGGCGCTGATGCCGGCAGCCCTTGCCGGCATGCGCCATTTCGGCTCCTCGCCCTCCGGTTTCGAGGCGCTGATGGCGCTGCTGCCCGGTCCTGGGCGGGCGAGCGGACTGCCGCGCCCCGACAGTCTGGTCGGCGAACCGCTGGCGCTTTTCTTCGGCCCGGCCGAGACCCAGGCGGCGCTTGCCGATTTCATCGCCGAACAGACCGGCCTCGACCGGCCCGGCGTGGAAACGCTGATGCCGGTGGTGGCGACGCTGGCGCTCGGCCAGGTGGCGCGGCGCTTCACCGCCGGCCCCGCACGCGATCTCCTCGATGCGTTTCTGGCAGGCTATGCCCGCGGGCGACCCAAGCCTGTGCCCAACCCGATGCGCGTCATGGAACCCTATGCGCAAGCCATGCGCTCCTTCTGGGACGGCTATATGGGCCTGTTCGACAGCGCCGCGCAGACACCGGAACCGGCCAAGGCACCGGAGCCTGAGCCGGACCCGGCCCCGGAACCGGAAACGGCCGGAAGCGACGCGCCGGCGGGCGACGGCTCCGCGCTGATAGACAACTGGATGGCGCTCGGCCGCGATCTTCAGGACAGCCAGATCCGCAGCTTCGAAAGCTTCTTCGAGCGCCGTCCGGGGCGTGGCGCCGGCGGCTGACGGGTCGCCTTCTATCAAAAAAAAGCCCGCCTCGAAGGAGGCGGGCAGGTGTGTCGGCGAGGGGCCGACAGGGCCTCGGGCAAGACAACGGGAAGGGTCGGGCCGTTGTCTTGCGGTGAGGGGAACAGGTGCGCTTGCGCGCCGGTCCTAGCGGCGGCGCATGCGCGGGCGAGGCATGCGGGCCTCGCTGCGCAAGAGTGCGAGCTGCACGCTCGGATCGCGGAAGTCGCGGCGCGACAAGGCGGTCTCGACATCGCTGCGCGTGACGCCGATATCCGCCAGGATGTGATCGTCCATCTCCAGCAGACCGGCGACGGTGCGGCGGTTTTTCCGCCGCCGCCAGGCGGTCTGAAGCAGCGTCCCCAATGCGGAGGAGAGCGCCGTCAGAAACGAACGCGCGACGAGGGCGGAGGACCGTGCGGGCGGGGAGCTGCAGGGGTCGATGGCATGTGACACGACGTCTCTCCTTTCCGGCACCCGGGTTCGGATGCCTGGGGTCTGGTTGCGGCGCTGAGGGAGGAAGACAAGGGGCCGCGTTCCCTTTGGTATGACAAAACCTATGCGTGCCAAATGCATTTCTCAAACGAATGTTTTGAATGGATAACGATCTCAATTTGTGATGTATTGAAAATCAACGCATCTGCCGCAACGGAAATTCGCCATGCCTCATGCACTCGACATCGACCAGCTGCGCACCTTTCTCGCCATTGCCGAGCTTGGCAGTTTCACCAAGGCCGCCGAGGCGGTGAACAAGACGCAGTCGGCCGTTTCCATGCAGATGAAACGGCTTGAGGACCGGCTCGAGCGGGCGATTTTCGTCAAGGACGGGCGCCAGTCGCGGCTCAGCGAGGACGGCCACCGTCTGGTTGAATACGCCCAGCGGATGATCCGGCTGAACGACGAGACGATGGCCTCCTTCACGGCCTCGACCACCGTCGGCCGGGTGCGGCTCGGGTTGCCGGACGACTATGCCGACCGGTTGCTGCCGCAGGTGCTGGCCGCCTTTGCCCGGCTCAATCCGGCGATCGAGATCGTGGTGCAATGCCAGGCATCGTCGCAGACCGGCGAGATGATCGAGCGCGGCGAACTGGACATCGCCATCGTCACCTCCGGCGATTGCGTGCGCATGCCGGGCGAGGTGATCCGCCGCGAGCCGCTGCATTGGGTCGCGCCGGCGCATCATTGCCTGCATTGCGAGGACGTCGTGCGTCTCGCGCTCGGCCCGACCTCCTGCTCCTGGCGGACGCAGGCGATCTCGCTGCTCGACCGCATCAACCGGCGCTATTGCATCGCCTACAGTTCCTCAAGTGCCGCCGCGCTCAGCGGCGCGGTTCAGGCGGGGCTCGCAATCGCCGTCCTGCCGGAAAGTGCCGTGCGCTCCGGGATGCGGATCCTCGGCGAAAGCGACGGATTTCCGACGCTGCCGCCCTGCGACATCACGCTGATCCGCGCGGCCGCCGCCATCGATCCCGTGCATGACGCGCTCTGCGCGCATATCCAGGCGGCCATCGGCAATGTGTCGATGCAAATGGCGGCCGCAGCCGAATAGGCAGCCGGCGGGTCGCCCGCCGTCTCAGGCGCGGGCGCGCCCGCTTCTGAGCACCAGGATGTTGCCGGCGAGCACGAAGCCGAGGCCAAGCAGGGCGGCCGTTCCCCAGACGAAGCCTTCGAGCACCGTGGACACCATCAGCGCGACGACGGGAAAGAGCACGGTGGCATAGCCGGCGCGTGCCGATCCGATACGTCCGATCAGCGTGAGATAGCAGGCGAAAGCGACGACCGAGGCGAAGATCGCGAGATAGACCAGGCTGCCGAGATAGGCGACGGTCATCGGCACTGCGAAGGACACGCCGCGAACGGCTGCGAACAGTCCCAGGAACAGCGCGCCATAGGCCATGCCCCAGGCGCTGGCGGAAACGACGGAAATGCCGGCCTTCTGGTTGGAGGCCGACACCATGCTGCCGAAGCAGAACGACAGCGTTCCGGCAAGGCAGAGCCCGAGGCCGGCAACGGCGCCCGCGTCGATCCCGGCCTGACCCGCCCCGCCGGCGATCTGCGGCCAGAACAAAAGCGCGACGCCGGTGACGCCTAAAAGCCCGCCGAGAAGCACGCGCCGGCTGATGCGCTGGCCGAAAATCAGGAAGCCGAGCAGAAGATTGAGCACCGAGGTCAGCGAGAACACCACCGCGAGCAGACCCGAGGGGACATGCTGTCCGCCGTAGTAGAACAGCGTGAAATTGGTGGAGAAGATGAAGAGGCCGAGCCCGGCGAAACGCGGGTGCTGGCGCCAGGAAAAGCGCAGCGGCGCACCGCGCATGACCGCCCAGCCCATCATGATCGCCGCCGCCAGCACGAAGCGCCAGAACACGGAGACCTCCGGCGCGGCGGTGCCGAGCTGGAGTTTCAGCGCATACCAGGACAGGCCCCAGACCAGCACGGTGGTGGCGTAGAGGGCTGTGTCCGCCGGCGAAAGCGATGGGTCGCCGCCAAGCGGCGCGGCGGGGGCAAGGTCGGTCATGCAAGGGGCCTGTCGAAGGAACGGCGGGAGAACTTTGTGAAGAGGTCTATGATGCCCGATCCGCGTTCTGTCCACCAATCAGGATATGTGGCGCGATTGATGAGCGGTGTTGATGCTTGTGCGGCGAGCCGCCCGCTGCCGAACGGCGAGAGAGAGCTTAATCGGCACTCTCGTGCCAGCCGAGCGGATAGCCGGCCGAAAGGACCGCGATAACGGTCGCGGGCGTCAGCACCTCGACCGGCATCGCCGCGTCAAGGTCGGGCGCCGGGCGATAGCCGTCGAACCCCCATGACACGAGCCCGCCGATCCGCTTGGCGAAAAAGCCGCCGTTCGCGCGGAAAAACGTGCCGTCCGGGTAGCTTTCGGGAATCTTGCCGAGCGCGGTGACGGGCAGGGAGACCTTTGCGGAGGCGGCGCGTTCGGCATGAAGTGCACGGTCCATCACGTCGGCGCCCGGTGGCCTGTCGAGACCGCCGGCCTTCTGCCAGGCGGCCTGAAACGCCCGCGCATCCGCGCGCCGGCACTCGAAGCAGGGCCGGTGGCCGGCCGTGAGCGCGGTCGCCTCGTCGAGAAAGAACAGTTCCGTATAGCCACTGCCCATCACGCTGCGCTGCCGGTCGTTGAAACACAGCAGGCAGGCGATCCAGCGTCGCGACGTCCAGCGGGCGCGGCCAAGGCGACCGCTCGCACGATCGTGCAGCCGCCCGCCGCGATTGCCCATCAGCGTGCCGCGGGCAGCAATGGCATGCAGCGTTCCGTCTGGCGCGACGCGGTTTTGCAGGGGCGAGGGGCGGACGTGCATTGCGCTCAAGGAAAGCGCCGATCCGACCGGCAGCCGGGCCTATCCAAGACGCCAGTCCTCGACGCTCTCGCCTTTCGCGCGCATCCCGTCGAGCCGGGCGTTGGCGTAGCGCTGGAAGCCTTCCTGCTTGTAGGTGCCGCTGCGCACCCATTCGAAGAAATGATAGAAGTAGAAAGGCGAGAGATAGCCCTGGATCCGGGTGGCTTCCGCCGCACGGCCGGATTTTCCGGCAACCGCCGCCGGGTCGTTGGGAAAGAACACCAGCGTCGGCGTGAAATTCACCAGCCACTTGCGCCCGAGCGCGCGTTCCTCCATCGCCTCGCCGTCGAAATCGGTGACCTCGCGCGAGCCGAACAGGTCGAGCTGGATGATGGCGAAGTTCTCCTTCAGATACGGGAGATAGTCCTGCCGCTCCAGGTTCACCTCATGCGTCTTGCGGCAGTAGGGACAGCCGGCCTGCTCGAACATCACCACCAGATGCTTGCCGGCCGCATGGGCCTCC
This sequence comes from Stappia stellulata, assembly GCF_020176715.1. Classification (GTDB taxonomy): domain Bacteria; phylum Pseudomonadota; class Alphaproteobacteria; order Rhizobiales; family Stappiaceae; genus Stappia. The sequence continues at coordinate 93,707 of NZ_JAIVMF010000010.1, forward strand.
GCCAGATCGTCGCTGAGCTCCAGAAAGCTCTCGACGAACCAGTCCTGATTGTAGAGACCGTCGTCGCCAAGCGTTGCAGCCCCGGCGGGACGCGGCCCGCCGCCCAGTGCCAGCGCCGCGCCGGTGGTCAGCGCACCCATCCCGAATTGCCTGCGTGTGATCATCGTGTCCTCCCAGACGCATTCCATGACGTGAATATATCAGCTTGTTCGCGCCTTGGCATCCATCGCAAGGATCACCGCTCCTCGGGAAACAGCGGCAGGGTTTCCGGCTCGTGGGGCGCGGCGGTTCCGTCGTCTTGCGTCGGCGCGTCGGCGGCGGGCTGCGCGGGGCTTTCGGCGGCCTCGTCCTGCTGCGCGGTTCGCGCGGCGGCCTGACGGGCGGCCTCTGCCTCCGCCTCCGCCTGCGCCCGTGCCGCGACCTCTTCCAGATGGCGTTCCAGCGCGTCGAGATCCTGCCAGACCTTGAAAGCAAGCTGGTCGCGCTCGCCCTGCGCCATCAGGACCGCACGCGCCTGCTTGCCGGCGCCGCAGGCGGCAAGCGCCGTGCCGAGCGCATTGGCGGCGGCCTTGCTGGAGGGCGCAAGATCCCAGGCGGCGCGCGCGTGATGCAGCGCGGCTGCGAGATTGCCGGAGCGGCGGTGCGCATTGGACAGGTTGATGGAGGAGGTCGCGTCGGCCGGGTCGCGCGTCTGGGCCGCGGTGAAGGCCTCGATGGCGCCCGGCCAGTCCTCGCGCGCCAGCAGGATGGTGCCGAGCAGCGACTGCGGCGCGGGGTCCTTCGAATTCACCCGCGCGGCCTGGCGGGCATAGTCCTCCGCCTCGTCGAAGCGGCTTTGCCGGAACAGGATCGTGGCAAGGCCGGAGAGCGCCGGCACATAGCCCGGGTCGATCCGCAACGCCTGCCGGTATTGCGCGATCGCGGCGGCAACCTGGCCGATCGGGCCCTGGGCATCGGCGTCCAGCGTCAGCGCGGCGGCGGAATTGGGCAGCGCCTGCAACAGCCGCCGCGTCAGCGGCGCCGCCTCGCGCGGCTGGTCGAGACGCAGCAGGATCGTCGCCAGGCCATAGAGCGCGTTGCGGTTGTCCGGCTCCGCCTTGAGCACGGCGACGAAGGCGTCGCGCGCCGGCTCCAGGCGATCGAGCAGCAGCAGGGCATTGCCGAGATTCGCGCGTGCGGCCAGATGGTCGGGGCAGGTGAACACGACCTGGCGCAGCAGCGTGACGGCCTCGTCCAGATCGCCGCGCCTGAGCAGCGCGGTGCCGGCGCGGTAGCGCGCCTCATGCGCCTGCGGCTCCCGGTTGACGATGTCGAGATAGATCCGCAGCGCCCCGTCGAGATCTCCGGCGCTTTCGCGCGCCATCGCATCGTTGAGGGCGCGGGCAAGGCCGGCTGTGACGGGATCGTCGGAAGACGGCGGTAGGGAAGACGACATGGCCGACGGGGCTCCTTGGCTGCGCGGTGAGACGCAGGGGCTGCGCGGTGAAACGCAGGTTGCGCCTATGAAAACGCGGCGCGGGCAGGCGCCGCCGCGCATGGGCAAAGCGTAGGACGAAGGGTAGGGGTGTGCGCCGCCCCGGTCAAAGGACAAGGCGAAAACGACACGCCCGCGCCGGGGTTATCCGCAGCCTTCGGGCGACAATGCGGCACTATGAGGGTCCGGACGCAGATTTCGGTTCAAAACCGCGAAGTCTTTGGGTAGAAGCGGCGCATGACCGACCAAGTGCTTATCATCGACTTCGGCTCCCAGGTGACCCAGCTGATCGCGCGCCGCGTGCGCGAGGCCGGCGTCTACTCGGAAATCGTCCCCTTCCAGTCCGCGGAGGCCGCCTTTCGCGAGATGCGCCCGAGCGCCGTGATCCTGTCCGGCGGCCCCGCGAGCGTCACCGACGCCACGACGCCGCGCGCGCCGCAGGCGGTGTTCGATGCCGGCATCCCCGTGCTCGGCATCTGCTACGGCGAACAGACGATGGTTGCCCAGCTCGGCGGCGGTGTCGAGGGATCTGACCACCGCGAGTTCGGGCGGGCCTATGTCGATGTGGTCGACGACTGCGCGCTGTTCGACGGCGTCTGGGCCAAGGGCACGCGCCATCAGGTGTGGATGAGCCACGGCGACCGCGTGACGGCCCTGCCCGACGGCTTCCGGGTCGTGGCGGTCTCCGACGGTGCCCCCTTCGCGGCGGTGGCCGACGAGGCGCGCCAGTTCTACGCGGTGCAGTTCCACCCCGAGGTCGTGCACACGCCCGATGGCGCGAAGCTGCTCTCCAATTTCGTGCACAAGATCGCAGGTCTTGCCGGCGACTGGACCATGGCCGCCTTCCGCGAGGATGCCAAGGCGCGAATCCGCGACCAGGTTGGCGACGGCCGTGTGATCTGCGGCCTGTCCGGCGGCGTCGACAGCGCTGTGGCCGCCGTCCTCATCCACGAGGCCATCGGCGACCAGCTCACCTGCATCTTCGTCGATCACGGCTTGATGCGGATGAACGAGGCCGAGCAGGTGGTGACGCTGTTCCGCGAGCACTACAATATTCCGCTGGTCCACGTGGATGCGGCCGACACCTTCCTCGACGCGCTCGAGGGCGAAACCGACCCGGAGAAGAAGCGCAAGACCATCGGTCGGCTCTTCATCGAGGTGTTCGAGGCCGAAGCCAAGAAGATCGGCGGCGCCGATTTCCTCGCCCAGGGCACGCTCTATCCGGACGTGATCGAGAGCGTCTCCTTTACCGGCGGCCCCTCGGTGACCATCAAGTCGCACCACAATGTCGGCGGCCTGCCCGAGCGCATGAACATGCAGCTCGTCGAACCGCTGCGCGAGCTGTTCAAGGACGAGGTGCGCGTGCTCGGCCGGGAACTCGGGCTGCCCGATGTCTTCGTCGGCCGTCATCCCTTCCCCGGTCCGGGGCTCGCGATCCGCTGCCCCGGCGGCGTGACCCGCGAGAAGATGGACATCCTGCGCCAGGCGGATGCGATCTATCTCGACGAGATCGCCAAGGCCGGGCTCTATGACGCGATCTGGCAGGCCTTCGCCGTGCTGCTGCCGGTGCAGACCGTCGGCGTGATGGGCGACGGGCGCACCTACGAGTTCGTCTGCGCGCTGCGCGCCGTGACCTCGGTCGACGGCATGACCGCGGATTTCTACCATTTCGACATGGAGTTCCTCGGCCGCGCGGCAACGCGCATCATCAACGAGGTGCGCGGCATCAACCGGGTGGTCTACGACGTCACCTCCAAGCCGCCGGGCACCATCGAGTGGGAGTGACCCTCGCCCCGCGTTGATTTCGGCGCGCGGCCTTTCAACACCCGCGCTTGCCGGAAATCGTCCGGGGAATCTCGACGTGAACAACCAATACGGAAACCTCGCCTCCCAGGTCTACAATCTGGACAAGCACATCGGCCGGTCCTTCGGCGATGTGGAATACTACCGTGAGCGTCTTCGCGGCAGCACGGGGCCGATCCTCGAGCCGGCGGTTGGAAACGGCCGCGTCCTGATCCCCTTGCTCGAAGCCGGGTTGCAGGTCGTCGGCTTCGATGCCTCCGAGGAGATGCTGGAGCATTGCCGGCGCGAATGCGCGGCCCGCTCTCTCCCGGCGCATGTGACGCGCCAGACCTTCGAGGAGTTCGCCTACGGCGAGCGCTTCGAGGCCGTCATCATCCCCGCCGGCTCGTTCCAGCTGATCACCGACCACGGCGCGGCGATGGCCACGCTGCAGCGCGTCTTCGATCATCTGCTGCCCGACGGACGCCTGATCGTGGATGTCGATCCGGTCGGCAGTGTCATGAGCGGTTCGACCGGCATCCGCCGGTGGTCGACGCAGGACGGCGATGTGCTGACCCTGACCGCGCAGCTGGTCGAGACCGATTTCGTCGCCCAGACCTCCGTGTCGCAGCTGCGCTACGATTGCTGGCGCGCCGGGCAACTGGCGGCGAGCGAACTGGAGTTCTTCAGCCTGCGCTGGTGGGGCGTCGAGGAGCTTGCGCTGGCGTTGCGGGCAACCGGGTTCGCCGATGTCACGGTCTGTGGCACTTACGAGCATGGCAGAGCGCCGCGGACGGACGACCGATCGATCACCTTCGAGGCCCGTCGTCCCGAATAGGCATCGTGGGCCCGTGTCGCCAGCGCGCGACGGGCCGAAGCTGGAAGACCGACATGATCTCTCGGGCCGCGGTGAGACACGCTTTCTGGAAGCTGGGCTTCATGCTTCGCACCGGTGCCCCGGCGTGGAGCCTGTGCGCGTATCTTCGCTGCAACGCTCTTCGCCGGTTGTCCGGCCGCTCGTCGCCGGACGGGACGAACTACGAAGAGGCGCGGGACGATTTCAGGCGCTACCTCAAGCATCTGACGATTGCGTCCGACTGGTTCACCGACGGCATTCCCGCCATCCTGAGGGCGGTCGACATCGCCGGCCTGAAAGAGCGTGATGCGCTGAATTGTCTGGAGATCGGTAGCTGGCAGGGCGTTTCGGCGTGCTTCTTCCTGCGCAGTCTGGGACAGGCCCGTCTGACCTGTGTCGATACCTGGGAAGGTTCCGACGAACACAGGAACGGCGACGCCGCCACGCCTCAGGTGCTGGAGACGGTGGAAGCGGCTTTCGACACGAACACGTCCGCGTTTTCCGGCAGGGTCACAAAATACAAGGGCACGTCCCTGTCTTTCTACCAGGCATCTGATGGGCGGGAGCGCTACGACCTGATCTATGTCGACGGGTCCCATCGCAGCGACGATGTGATCGTTGATGCCGTCAATTGCTTCAAGATGCTGGCGGATGGCGGGGTCCTCATTTTCGACGACTATTTCTGGACCTACTACGAGGCCGAACTGGAAAATCCCGCCAGCGCCATAAATGCCTTCCTGCGCATGAAGCGCCACCGGCTGGAGATCCTGAGCTTCGATTATCAGCTGATCGTGAGAAAGCGGCCAGGCGGGGCGCGGCGGGAACAAGCCTGACCGGTTCCCCGTCCACGCGCATTTGTCCCCTGTCGGGTCAGCTTGACGCCCGACACAGGGCGCGCCTGCGCGGCGCCGCTGCCGTCCCCGCGCCTCCCGGATCTTCGGATCTTGCAGGCGCTTCCCCTGGTCGCGCTTTCGCCCTGCAACGCCGGCTGCGGCGGACTTCCGGCGGCGCGTGAAAATTTATCGCATGCGTGAGAATCCCGCATTACTTTCGGCTTGTCGGGTTCTTTCGGAGCGCCTCATCTCTAAACATATGATATAAAAGGTAAAAAACTTCCCGTCTTGAATGGTGGTATCTGGCATGACGCTTGCTAACCCGAATGAGCCGGCATAGTGAGGCCTGCCGAGGCAGGGCCGGATACGACAGAAACGGGAGGACGTTTGGATGGTTAGACTAGGACGAGTTCTGTTTGCGACGGCGGCGGCTTTGGGCGTCTCGCTTTCGGCCGTGCAGGCTTCGGAGCTTCGGGTTGGCTTTACGCTCGATGCCATGACGCTGGATCCGGCCAATCACCGCAACCGCGAAACCGAGACCATCATCCGCAACATGTACGACGGTCTCGTCACCCGCGACGGCGACATGAAGGTGGTGCCGGAGATCGCCGAATCCTACGAGTTGGTGTCGCCGACGGTCTACGACTTCCGCATCCGCGACGGCATCACCTTCCACGACGGCTCGCCGCTGACGGCGGAGGACGTGCGTTTCACGCTGGAGCGGCTGACGGCCGAAGGCGCGATGGGCGACGGCCAGACCAGCCCGCGCAAGAGCCTGCTCGGACCGGTCGAATCCATCGAGGTGCGCGATGGCAACACCGTGCGCATCACCCTGTCCGAACCCTGGCCGATCCTTCCGGCGATGCTGCCGTTCCAGGAGATCGTCTCCAAGGCCTTCGTCGAGAAGGTCGGAACCGAAGGTCTCGCGACCCAGGTGAACGGCGCCGGCCCCTTCAAGCTGGTCGACTGGCGCAAGGGCGACGCCATCATCATGGAGCGGTTCGAGGGCTATTACGGCGGCGCGCCCTCCATCGAGCCGGTCGGCAAGGCCTGCGTCGAACGGGCGATCTTCAAGATCATTCCCGAATCGGCATCGCGCGTGGCCGCGCTTCTGTCCGGCGACGTCGACATTATCAACGAGCTGCCGCCCTTTTCAGTCGAGCAGGTGAAGAACAATCCCGGCACCGACGTGATGACCGTCAACGGCACCCGCAGCTTCTTCGTCGCGATGAACATGGAAGGCGAGCTGTTCAGCAATCCCAAGGTGCGTCAGGCCGCGGCCCACGCGATCGACAAGGATCTGATCATCGACCGCATTCTCGGCGGCAACGCCGCGCGGATCGAGGGCATTCTGTCTCCGGACGCCTTCGCGGCGAGCACCGACCTGCCGGTCTACGAATACGACCCGGAAAAGGCGCGCGCCCTGCTTGCCGAGGCCGGGTACCCGGACGGCGTCGAGGTGACCATGGACACGGTCGGCGCCTACAAGGACATTGCCGAGGCGGTCGCCTCGCTGCTCACAAAGGGTGGGTTCAACACCCGTGTCGCGGTGGGCGAGGGCGCGCAGATGACGCAGAAGTGGCGCACCAAGGGCGGGCCGAAGTCCGGTGACATGTATTTCACCTCCTGGGGCAACGGGTCGCTCGATCCCTTCGACATCTTCACCCCGACGCACCGCACCAACGACCGCGGCAACTCCGCCGGCTATTCCAATCCGGAGGTCGACCGCCTGCTCGACGAGGCGGCGGTTGAACTCGACACGGAAAAGCGCGCCGCGCTCTACCGCAAGGCCGAGCAGATCGTCAACGCGGAGCTGCCGTATCTCTACCTGTGGGTTCCGCAGGACATCTACGGCGTGTCCAAGCGGCTGAAGGGATGGCGTCCGAGCGCGGACAGCCGCATCAACCTGCACGACGCTTGCGTCGATTGACCCCAGAACGGACGGGACAAGCATATGTCGTTGGGCAAGCTCGCCGAAAGGCTGCTCCATCTCGTCCCCGTTTTGCTCGGTGTGAGCGTGATCGTCTTCCTGATGATGGCGCTGACCCCGGGCGATCCGGTGGACATCATGATCGGAGATCAGAACGTCACGCCGGAGCAGGAACAGGCGATGCGCGAGGACCTCGGCCTGGACCTTCCGGTCCATCGCCAGTTCTTCGTGTTCCTTGGAAACGCGGTGCAGGGGGATTTCGGCACCAGCTTCTATCACCGCCGGCCCGTGCTCGACGTGATCGTCGAGCGTCTGCCCGCGACCATCGAGCTTAGTCTCGTCGCCCTGATCATCGCGCTGGTGACGGCGATCCCCCTCGGCGTCCTGGCCGCGATCCGGCGCAACTCCATCCTCGACAAGATGGCAACCGTCGGATCGCTGCTCGGCGTCTCGCTGCCGGGCTTCTGGTTCGGCATCCTGCTGTTGATGCTGTTTGCGGTGCACCTGCAACTGCTGCCGGTGTCGGGTCGGATCGGGTTCGACAGCGAGATCGAGCCGATCACCCATTTCCTTTTGATCGACACCTTGCTGCGCGGACGCCCGGATGCCTTCTGGGACGCGTTCAAACACATCCTGCTGCCAGCGATCACCCTGGGTCTGCCGATGACCGCGATCCTGATGCGCGTCACCCGCACCTCGATGCTTGAGGTGATGCGGCAGGACTATATCGTCTTCGCCGAGGCCAAGGGGCTGAAGCGCGGGCGGATCCTGTTTCGCCACGCGCTGAAGAACGCGCTGATCCCGACCGTTTCGGTCGCCGCCATCGAGACCGGATCGCTGCTTGGCGGCAACATGATCGTCGAGACGGTGTTCGGCTGGCCCGGTCTCGGGCGGCTGGTGGTCGAAAGCGTCTTTTTGCGCAACTACCCGCTCGTCCAGGCGGCGGTGCTGTTCTACGCGGTCACCTATGTGCTGCTGAACTTCATCGCCGACATTCTCTACACGACGCTCAATCCGAGGGTGAAGCTGTGACGAGTGCTGCCCTGAATTCCGCACCGGTCGCCGCCGCCTCCGGTGCCGGCCAGACGATCTTTCGCCGCAACCTGCGCCAGTTCGCCTCCAATCGCCTGGCGATGGCAAGCGTCGGCATCGTTGTCCTCTTCGTGCTCCTGGCGATCTTCGCGCCCTTCATCGCGCCGCATGATCCCAACGAGACGGACCTCTTCCGCCGCCTGCAGCCGCCGGCCTGGCAGACGGGCGGCGAATGGGCTTATCTGCTCGGCTGCGATGCGCTGGGGCGCGATATCCTGTCGCGCATCATCTACGGCTCGCGGATTTCCATCTTCATCGGTGCGGCCGTGATCTTCGTCGCGACCACCGTCGGCATCGCCGCCGGTCTCGCCGCCGGTTATTTCCGCGGCTGGGTCGACGTGGCAATCTCGCGTCTCGTCGATATTTTGCTGAGCTTTCCCTACCTGATCTTCGCCATCGGCCTGATGGCGATGATGGGGCCGGGGCTGGTCAACATCATCCTGGCGCTCGCCTACAAGGAATGGGTGATCCCCTGCCGGGTGGTGCGCGGCGAGACGCTGGCGACGCGCGAGCTGGAATATGTCGAGGCCGCGCGGGCGCTGGGCGCCTCTTCCGGGCACATCATGGTCAAGGAGATCCTGCCCAACATCCTGTCGCCGGTGATCGTCGTGTCGACCATCCGCATTGCCCATGTGATCATCCTCGAGGCCAGCCTCAGCTTCCTCGGTCTCGGGGTTCAGCCGCCGACGGCCTCCTGGGGCTCGATGGTCGCCGACGGGCGGGCCCATATCCTCGGTGCCTGGTGGGTCAGCACCTTCCCCGGTCTCGCGATCCTTGTGCTCGTGCTTGCCATCAATGTGGCGAGCCAGGGCCTGCGCGACGCCTTCGATCCGCGGTTTCAGGAGTGACCATGTCTCGCAACGAAAATCTGCTTGAGGTCGACGGCCTGCGCACGGTCTTCGACACGAGCGAGGGGGTGGTGCGCGCGGTCGACGGTGTCGACGTCACGGTCCGGCGCGGCGAGTGCCTCGGCGTCGTCGGCGAATCGGGCTCCGGCAAGAGCGTCACCTTTTCCTCGGTGATGGGGCTGGTGCGTTCGCCGGGGCGCATCGAAAGCGGCGCCATCCGCTTCGAGGGTCAGGATCTGACCCGCCTGTCCACCCGCGAGATGCGCGCCATTCGCGGCCGCGACATCTCGATGACCATGCAGGACGCGCTGACGGCGCTCAATCCGGCGCTGACCGTGGGCGAGCAGCTCTCCGAGATGCTGGATGCCCACGACGACGACCTGCCGGCGCGCGGCGCTGCCCGGCGGCGCGCGATCCGCGACAAGTCGGTGGAGATGCTCCGGCTCGTCGGCATTCCCTCGCCCGACAGCCGTCTCGGCCAGTATCCGCACGAGTTCTCCGGCGGCATGCGCCAGCGCATCATGATCGCCATTGCGCTTGCCCCCGGCCCCAAGCTCCTGATCGCCGACGAGCCGACCACGGCGCTCGACGTGACCATTCAGGCGCAGGTGCTGGAGCTGATTTCCGACATCCGCGCAAGGCTCGGCATGAGCGTGGTGCTGATCACCCATGATCTGGGCGTGGTCGCCGAACATTGCGACCGCGTGATGGTGATGTATGCCGGACAGGTCGTCGAGGAAGGGTCGACGGTGGATGTGATTTCCAATCCGCAGCATCCCTACACGCGCGGGCTTCTCGGCTCCATTCCGCGCCTGTCGCTGCGGGGCAAGCCGATCCGGCCGATCCAGGGGCAGGTGCCCAATCTGGTCGGGCTGCCGCCGCAGTGCCGGTTCTATTCGCGCTGTCCCGAACGCACGGATGCCTGCCTGCAGTCCGTCGAGATGCGCAGCGTCGGTCCCGACCGTCGCGCGCGCTGCATTGCCCTCACGCAGGAGGAGGTCGCATGACATCGCCGGCCAAACCGCTTCTGAGCGTCGAAAATCTGTCCAAGGTCTATCAGGGGCGGCAAACGCTCGCCAATCGGCTCGCCGGCGTGCGGCCCTTCTCGGTCAAGGCCGTCAACGACGTCTCCTTCGAGGTCCGACGCGGCGAGGTGCTCGGCCTGATCGGCGAGAGCGGATGCGGCAAGTCCACGCTCGGGCGCGCGGTTCTGCGTCTGCACGAGCCGACGGCGGGCCGTGTCGAATTCGATGGCGAGGACGTCACCGCGCTCTCCGCCGGGGCGCTGAAGGACATGCGCCGGCGCATGCAGATCGTGTTTCAGGATCCTTACGCCTCGCTCAATCCGCGCTCTACGGTCGCCGATATCGTCGGCCTGCCGCTCAGGCTCCACGGGTTGGCGAAGACCACCCAGGAAGTGCGCGAGACGGTGGCGCGCATTCTGGAGCGGGTGGGGCTGAACGCGGCGCATCTCGACCGCTATCCGCACCAGTTTTCCGGCGGCCAGCGCCAGCGCATCGGCATCGCGCGGGCGCTGATCAGCCATCCGGAGTTCATCGTCTGCGACGAGCCGGTCTCCGCGCTCGATGTCTCGATCCAGGCGCAGATCATCCAGTTGCTCTTGGAGCTGAAGGACGAGATGGGGCTGACCTATCTCTTCATCTCTCACGATATTTCCGTGATCGGCTATCTCAGCGACCGGGTGGCGGTGATGTATCTGGGCGAGATCGTCGAGATGGGGCCGACGGACGATGTCCTCGCCCGGCCGCGCCATCCCTACACCCAGAGCCTGATGTCGGCCGTGCCCGACGTCGATGCGCCGGGCAAGCACCAGCGGGTGCGGCTCGCAGGCGAGCTTCCCTCGCCGCTCGACCCGCCGACGGGCTGCAAGTTCCACACGCGCTGCCCCCTGGCGATCGACGTTTGCCGGCGCGAGGCACCGATCTCCGAGCAGGTTGCGCCCGGTCATCAGGCAGCCTGTCACCGGCTGTCTGAAGACCTCTCCGTCCGGGAAACCGTAGCGGGAGTGCAGGCGCGATGATGGAGCACATCGAGGAGCTTCAGCCGCTGGAGCTGCGCGGCGACGCCTTTCAGCGCGGTCTGGCTCAGGCCTCGGCATCGGGCAGCGATGCCGCGCGGGTCGCCGCCGCGACGGTGGCACGCGTGCAGGAGGCCCGCCGGGCCGGTGTCTTCGACGACAGGGCGCTCGCCTATCTGGCGGCGCAGCGGCGCTTCGCTGAGCAACACGACCCCGGCTCTCTCGCCGAAGTCTGCGGTATCGCCGAGGGCTTCGCTCTGGAGGTCGACGACCTCTTCGCCCATTTGCACATGCGTATCATCGGCGATCTCGGAGAGGGCGCGACGCTTGATGGCGCCCCGCTCGACGGCGACGGCTGCAGCGCCTTTGCGCTTGCCGCCGGTCGCGACGGGCCGCTCGTTGCCAAGAACCGGGATTTTTCCGGCACGCATCTGGGGATCCAGACCGTGGCCCGCCACAGCGGGCCGGACATTGCCACCGGATCGATGCTCTGCGTCGGCAGCCTCGGCAGCCCCGGCGCCTATTCCAGCGGCATGAACGCGCGCGGGCTGATGCTGGCCGATACCCAGATCGGCGCGCGCACCCATCGGGTCGGCTGGCTGCGCTATTTCCTGATGACGCGGGTGCTCGCGCGCTGCGCCGATGTGGCCGAGGCGCTGGCCTTCATCCGCTCCGTCCCGCATGCCGGAGGCGGCACGCTGATCCTCGCCGATGAGGCGGGGGCGGCAGCCGCCGTGGAACTGGGCGCCGACGCGGTCGCGGTGGAGGAGGGCGAGCGGGTCCTGCGCACGAATCACTTCCTGTCCGCGGAGCTTCGCGACGACACGCTGCCGCCCGACGACGACCGTATTGCCGCGAATTCCGAGCAGCGGCGCGCCTTCCTGTCGCAGCATTTGCCCGAGCTGACCGGCGAGGTCGCCGAGGTGATGGCGCTGATGGCCCGGCACACGGACGACGCGGGCGCGCCTGCGCCCGTTTGCCAGCATGCCGAGGGCACGGAGGCGCAGACGCTGTCGTCGGTGGTTTATTCCGCCCACGATCCTTGTCTATATTTCCACGAGGGAACCCCATGTCTTGGGACGTGGAAGCGGTTCGCCCTGTGAGCGTCGCCGGCGCTCCCAAGGGGGCGCAAGGGGCGGGCATGACGGGTTACCAGAACGACCTGATCGGCGATCATCCGAGCATTCTGGCGTTGCGGACCCTGATCGAGCGGGTGGCCCGCTCGCCGGCGCAGAATGTGCTGATCTACGGGCCGACCGGCACCGGCAAGGGCATGGTCGCGCGCATGCTGCACCGCCTGTCCGCCCGCGCCTCGAAGCAGTTCGTCGACATCAACTGCGCGGCGATCCCCTCAAGCCTGCTGGAATCGGAACTCTTCGGCCACGAGAAGGGCGCCTTCACCGGCGCGGTGGACCGCAAGGTCGGGCTGGTCGAGGCGGCGAACCACGGCACGATCTTCCTCGACGAGATCCGCGAGATGGAGCCGATGCTCCAGACCAAGCTGCTCAGCCTGCTCGACACCCACGAGTTTCGCCGGGTCGGCGCGGTCAAGACCACCTCCGTCGACGTCCGCTTCATTGCAGCGACCAACAAGGTGCTGCTGTCGGAGGTGGTGGCCGGCAATTTCCGCGAGGATCTCTATTTCCGCCTGCAGGTGGTGGCGATCAATATTCCCGCGCTCGCCGAGCGCGGCGACGATGTCCTGAAGCTGTCCGACTATTTCATCTCCCGCTTCAACGCGCGCTACAAGCGCGCGATCAAGGGGCTGTCGCCGGAGACCGCCGAGATTTTCCTGCAGTACCAGTGGCCGGGCAATGTGCGGGAACTGGAAAACCTGATCGAGCGCATCTTCATCCTGGAAGACGACGACATTGTCGAGCCGCATCACCTGCCGGACCGGATCCTGCGCACGGTGCGCGGCGGAAGCGGCGCGGGGCCGGCCTCGGCGCGCGCCGATCTCTCCATGGGGTTTCGCGCGGCGACCGAAGCCTATCAGCGCAAGCTGATCGAACAGGCGCTCGGCACCTCGAAGAACAATCTCAAGGACGCGGCGGCCCTTCTCAAGATCAGCCGGCACGCGCTGCGCCACCAGATGCTCAAGCTCGGGATGATCGATGCGTGAGAACCGCGCATGGCTGCGTGCGAACGGCGCGCGCATCGCAGCGGATGACGGGTTTTTTCAATAAGATATTGCGAATAATGAACTTTTTTCGCGATTTGTGATTGGCATGCTCCCTGCATAGGGGCGGTCGGGATATTCAGACCGGAGAATTCAGACATGACGAAATCGCTCAAGGTCATTTGCCCGAACGGGCATCTGGGCTTCGCGCCGCTCAAGACGGAGAGCTTTCGCATCGCCGTCGAGGCCGGCACCGATTATATCGCCGCCGATTCCGGCAGCGACGACATCGGTCCGGTTCCGCTTGGCAGCGACACATGCGCCAGCCCCCGGGCCTGGCAGGAGCACGACCTGGAGGTCATGCTGCTGGCGGCCCGCAAGACCGGAAAGCCGATGATCATCGGCTCTGCCGGCGACACGGGCACCAACAGCCGGGTCGACATGTATGTCGAGATCATCCGCGATCTCGCCCGCAAGCATGACCTCGCGCCCTTCCGCCTCGGCTGGTTCTACTCCGAGGTCGACAAGGAGACGGTTCGCGCCAGCATTCGCGGCGGATCGCCGGTCCGGGGCCTGGACGGCCGGCCGGACCTCGACGAGGCCGAGCTGGACGCGACCGACCGGATCGTCGCCATGGCGGGCGTGCATCCGTTCCGGGCCCTGCTGGAAGAAGGCTGCGACGTGATCATCGGCGGACGCTCGTCCGACAGCGCGATCTTCGCCGCCGCCGCCCTGCACGAGGGCTTTCCCGACGCCCAGGCCTACTACCTCGGCAAGGTGCTGGAATGCGCCTCTTTCTGCGCCGAACCCTATGGCGCGAAGGAGACCGTGATGGGCGAGATCACGCCGGAGTTTGTGGAGGTGACCGCGATGCATCCCGGGCAGCGCTGCACGGTCGCCTCGGTCGCCGGTCACGCCATGTACGAGCGCTCCAACCCGTTCCACGAGTATGTCGCCGGCGGCCTGCTCGACATGACCGACTGCCACTATGAGCAGGTCAGCGAGAAGACCACCCGCGTGACCGGCATGAAGTTCGTCCCGGCGGAGGAGTTCCGCGTCAAGCTGGAAGGCTCGGGCCGCCTCGGCGCGCGCTTCGTCGGCATGGCCGGCATTCGCGACCCCTATACGATCGCCAATGTCGACGCGGTGATCGAATGGGCGCGGACCCAGGTGCGCGAGCGCTTCGGCGACGATGGCTGGGAGCTGCACTACAACGTCTTCGGCCGCAACGGCATCATGGGCGAAATGGAACCCTTGAAGGACAAGCCCGCCCATGAGCTCCTGATCGTTGTGCAGGGCGTGGCGCCGACCCGCGAGATGGCCGAGGAACTGACGATCACCGGCACGCGGCAGCTGTTCTACGCCCGCCTGCCCGAGGTGAAGGGCACCGCCGGCGGCGTTTCCTTCGTGTTCGACGAGGTGATGGAGGCAAGCCCCGGCTGCCGCTGGACCCTCAACCACACCATGGCGGTCAATGACCCGCTCGCCCTCTTCCCCACCCACAGCGAGATCGTCGGGTCCGACGTTCTGGAGACTGCATGATGACGACGAAGAAGCTCTCGGAACTGGCCAAGACCATCCGGTCGAAGAATGCGGGCACGGACAAGATCACCTTCGACGTGATCTTCCGCGAGCGCGATGTCTACGAGATGGTCAAGCGCTCCGGCGCGCTGACGCGGGCGAGCGTCTCGGCGCTGTTCAACATCGGCGACAACCGCATCACCGATTTCGTCGAATACGATCCGGCCTATGCGATCAAGTTCACGATCCTGCGTCCGCGCCCGAGCGGAAGCCCGGGCGATCCGGACATCTTCGGCGCGCAGCAATATGCGCCGCTGCTCGATGTGGATGTGACCGTCGACGCCTGAGCGGGCGTTCGAAAACAATGAATGGCGGCGCGGCGACGGTTCGCGCCGCCGTCAGGCCGCACCTGCGGCCGGGAGGCCAGCTTCATCGCAGGCGAGCTGGTTGCGAAGCCAGGCGCTGAAGGCCAGAACCGGCGACTTGTTCTTCCGCTCCGGGCCGGTAAGCAGATAGTAGCTGCCGATCGAAATCTCGGTGTCGAAAAGCTCCACCAGTTGTCCTTCCCCGATCTCCCGCGCCACCGAAAGCTGGGTCGCCAGTGCGATGCCCTGATGGGCGGCCGCCGCGTCCAGTCCGAGGCTGGCTGTCCAGAGCTTTGGGCCGGAGAGCGGTGCCGTCGGCTCGATGCCGGCAACCTTCAGCCAGCGTCGCCACTGGGTGTGGTCGCGTTCGTGGATCAGCGATTGCCGGGCAAGCGCCTGCAGGCTTGCCGGACGGCCGTTGCGCGCCAGCCACAGTGGGCTTGCGACCGGAAACATCCGCGGCGTGACCAGAAGTTCCGCCTCCGCCGGCAGTTCGTCGTCGGGGCCGTAGCCGATGAAGAGATCCGCCTCATGGGCGGCGAAATCGGGTGCCGTCTCGGTCGCGCGGATCGAGACGTCGAGGCCGGGCAAGAGCCGTTCGATCTCCGCCAGCCGGGGGCCGAGCCAGCGCCCGGCAAGCCCCGGCATCGCCCAGACCCTGAGGCTTGTCGGCGCCCCGCGCGGGGCAACGGTCTCGAAGGCGGTCGCAAGGGCGGCAAAGGCCGTCTCGCTCGCCGCGAACACCTGTTGTCCCTCCACCGTCAGCCGCGCGCCGCGCGGACCGCGCTCCAGCAGTTTCGCGCCCGCCCAGGCCTCCAGCGCCCGCAGGTGCCGGCTCACCACCGTATGCGATACTCCGAGTTCGGCCGCGCCCTTGCGGATGCTGCCGGTGTGGCCGACGGCGTGAAGCGCGCGCACGAGATGGAGCGGGGGCAGGGCGGGAAGCGGCATGACGGTTGGTCCGGAAAAGCGGTGAGTGGAAACTCTAGTGCACCAGGGTGGCTGGCGCAATCGCGGCTCCGCCGATGCGCGCGCGCTGCTATGGCGGAGGGAGAGACCGTGTTCCCGCACCATCGATGGAGCCACCATGACCGCCAAGACCAATGCCGCTCTCGCCGCCCGCCGCGCCGCCGCCATTCCGCGCGGCATCGCCAATGCGACCGCGATCTACGCCGAACGGGCGCTGAACAGCGAGGTCTGGGACGTGGAAGGCCGGCGTTACATCGATTTCGCCGGCGGCATCGCCGTCCTGAACACCGGTCACCTGCATCCGCGCGTGATCGCGGCGGCCCGCGCGCAGATGGATGCCTATACGCACACCGCCTTCCAGATCATGCCCTATGAGCCCTATGTGCAGCTTGCCGAGAAGCTGAACGCGATTGCACCGATTGAGGGCCCGCTGCGCAGTGCGTTCTTCTCCACCGGCGCGGAGGCGGTCGAGAATGCGATCAAGATCGCGCGCGCGGCCACCGGACGTCCCGGCGCGATTGCCTTCACCGGCGGCTTTCACGGCCGCACCCATTTGACGATGGGCCTGACCGGCAAGGTCGCGCCCTATCGCGAGGGACTGGGCATCGGCCCCGCCGGCATTCATCATCTGCCGTTTCCCTGCGCCGCCGAAGGTGTCAGCGTCGCCGACACGCTGGCGGCCCTTGACCGGCTGTTTCGCGCCGACATCGCGCCGAAGGACGTGGCCGCAATCATCATCGAGCCGGTTCAGGGCGAGGGCGGTTTTCATGAAGCGCCGAAGGAACTGCTCACGGCCCTGCGCGAGATCGCGACCCGCCACGGCATCGTGCTGATCGCCGACGAGATCCAGTCCGGCATCGCGCGCACGGGCAAGTGGTTCGCCATCGAGCATTCCGGCGTCGCGCCGGACCTGATCACGGTGGCCAAGTCGCTGGCCGGCGGCTTCCCGCTGTCGGGCGTGGTCGGACGCGCGGAGATCATGGACAAGGCCGCTCCGGGAAGCCTCGGCGGCACCTATGCCGGCAATCCGGTCGCCTGCGCGGCAGCACTCGCCGTGCTGGAGGTGATCGAGGAGGAAAAGCTTCTCGCCCGCGCCGACGTCATGGGCGCGCGCATCCGCGAGCGGCTCGAGGCTTTCGCGAAAACGCCCGCCGGATCCCGGATCGACGCGCTGCGCGGCCCGGGCGCGATGATCGCCTTCGACCTGGTGGACGCGGATGGAAAACCGGATGCGGCGGCGGCCAAGGCCGTTGCGACCCGCGCGCTGGAGGCCGGCCTGCTGCTTCTGACCTGCGGCATCCATGGCAACACGGTGCGCATTCTCGTGCCGCTGACGGTGTCCGACGCGGTGCTCGACGAAGGCCTCGGCCTGCTCGAGCACGCCCTTGAATCCTGAATAAAACGGAGCTGACGCAATGGCTGACACATCCTATGCAAGCGTTCTGGAAACCCGTTGCCTGATCGATGGCGCCTGGCTCGGAGAGGGCGAGACCCCGGTCACAGACCCTTCGCGCGGCGAGGTGATCGCAAAGGTGCCGCATCTCGGATCTGAGGCGGCAACACAGGCGGTGGACGCGGCCTCCGCAGCCCTTGCCGCCTGGGGTGCGGCGCCGGTGAAGGCGCGCGCCCGCATTCTCCGGGCCTGGCACGATCTGGTGATGGAAAACCGCGAGGCGCTGGCCGCCCTGCTGACGGCGGAGCAGGGCAAGCCGCTCGCCGAGGCGCTGGGCGAGATCGACTATGCCGCCTCCTACATCGAGTATTACGCGGAAGAGGCAAAGCGCATCCTCGGTGAGGTGATTCCGGCGGCAGCCGGAAATGCGCGCGCCATGGTGCTGCGCCAGCCGATCGGCGTGGTCGCGGTGATCACGCCCTGGAACTTCCCGGCTGCGATGATCACCCGCAAGGTCGCCCCGGCGCTTGCCTGCGGCTGCACCATCGTGCTGAAGCCGGCGCCCGAGACGCCGCTGACCGCGCTTGCGCTCGCCCGGCTTGCCGAGCGCGCCGGGGTGCCGGCCGGCGTGCTGAATGTCATCACCGGCGATGCACCTGCCATCGGCGATGTGTTCCTGTCGCATCCGGATGTCCGTCTGGTGGGCTTCACCGGGTCGACGGCGGTCGGCAAGCACCTGATGCGCGGTGCCGCCGACGGCATGAAGCGGGTGGCGCTGGAGCTTGGCGGCAATGCGCCCTTCATCGTCTTCGACGACGCCGATCTCGATGCGGCGGTCGCCGGCGTGATCGCCTCCAAGTTCCGCAACATGGGCCAGACCTGCGTCTGCGCCAACCGGATCTACGTGCAAAAGGGCGTCCACGACGCCTTTGTCGAGCGGCTCGCCGCCGCCGTGCGTGCGCTCAAGGTCGGCGACGGCCGCGAGCCGGGCGTGCAGCAGGGCCCGCTGATCAATATGGCCGCGGTCAAAAAGGTGGAGGCCCATGTCGAGGATGCGCTTGCCAAGGGCGGCACGCTGGTCACCGGCGGCAAGCGGCACGGGCTCGGCGGCACCTTTTTTGAGCCGACGGTCGTGACCGGCATGCGTGCCGACATGCTCGCGGCCTGTTCGGAGACCTTCGGTCCGCTGGCGCCGGTTTTCGCCTTCGAGACGGAGGCCGAGGTGCTGGCGGCGGCCAACAACAGCGACGCGGGCCTTGCCGCCTATTTCTTCACCCGCGACATGTCGCGGAGCTACCGGATGCTGGAGCGGCTGCAATTCGGCATGGTCGGATGCAACACCGGCGTGTTGTCGTCGGAACTTGCACCCTTCGGCGGCGTCAAGCAGAGCGGAAACGCGAGGGAAGGGTCGCATCACGGCATTGCGGAGTTCACCGAGCTGAAATATGCGGTAATCGGTGGCCTGGAGCTTTGAACCCATGATGCAGTCGAAACCCGTGATCGCCGTCATCGCCTGCGTCCGTGAGGTCGAGGGCGAGGCGGCAAGCATCGTCAAGCGGCGCTATCTCGATGCTGTCGCGCGTTTTTGCGACGCCGTACCGGTGATCGCCCCGGCGATGGGCTGCGCGGCCGACGCGGCGGCCTTGGTGGCGCGCGTCGATGCCGTGCTGCTCACCGGCTCGAATTCCAACATCGAGCCGTCGCGCTACGCGCCGGAGATGGCCGGATCGCCGCCCTACGACCCTGAGCGCGACGAGACCTCGGCCGGGCTGATCGCCGCCACGATGGCGGCGGGAAAGCCGCTTTTCGGCGTCTGCCGGGGCTTGCAGGAGATTAATGTCGCGCTCGGCGGGACGTTGGTCGACGAGCGTGCGGCCGGTCTCGACGGTCCCTCGCATCATGCGCCCGAAGGGGTCGACCTCGCGGAGATGTTTGCCTACGGGCACGACGCGGTCGCCGAGCCGGGCGGGGTGATGGAGACCATCGCGGGAACCGGGCCGGTGAGGATCAACAGCGTGCATTTTCAGCGCGTCGACCGTCTCGCGCCCGGATTGCGCGTCGAGGCCCGTTCGCCCGACGGCGTTGTCGAGGCGGTGTCCTCCGCGCCGGGCCGGCCACCCGTTCTGGCGGTACAGTGGCACCCGGAATGGCAGCCCGAGGGACGCGCCCACGACATGGCCTTCTGGCGTCATGTCGGCAAGGCGGCGCGCGCGGCAATGCGCTGATCAATCCGCCATCTCGATAAAAAAAATCTATCTCTCGAATTCTGCATTCGAATTGGACACATCACCGCGGATGCCCTGAAATACTGGTATCTGACAACGGTGAAAGTGCTATGACAGACAAGAAGCTTTATCTGAAATTCCTCGAGTCTGGCGTGCAGGGGATCATTTCCCTTTATTGGGAAAACGCCCCGGAGACCTGCAAGGCAATCTGGGGGGCGCTTGAAACCCCGATCCAGGTTCCCGCCAGCCACGCGATTTTCTCGGGTCCGGAAATCATGATGGGTCTGCCCGAAAGCGCCCGCACGTTCGACCCGACGACCCTTCCGCCGGAAAACCAGACCGTCTACCCCGAGCCCGGCGACATGCTGTGGTTCTACCAGCCGAAGAACTTCTTCAAGATCGATCCCGACGAGTTCTGGGAAATCGGCATGTTCTACGGCGTTGGCGGTCGCACGTTCGGCCCCACCGGCTGGATCCCTTGCACGTATTTTGCCCGGATGACCGAAGGCCTCGACGCCATCGCCGAGCAGTGCAAACTGATCCGCAAGGAAGGCATGAAGACGATCGAACTCGGTCGCCTCGTGTAATACCCGACGGATGCGGCCCGACTGTGCCGGGCCGCATCCGTCCCGACTGCAAGAAAAACCCAGAGAGGACCTCTGCCATGAAGGTGATTACGACATTTGCCGCCTCCGGCATCGCGGCGCTGATGGCGACCAGCGCGCTCGCCGCCGGCGAGACCATCACAATCAATTCCTTCGGCGGCGCCTACGAAAAAGCGCACCGTCAGTGCATTATCGATCCGTTCGAGAAGGAAACCGGCGCGACCGTCCAGATCGTGACCGCCTATTCCGCGGATGCCTTCGCCCAGCTCCGCGCCCAGAAGGACGCGCCGCAGTTCGACGTCATCCACTTCTCCGGCGGCCAGGAGATCGTCGGCGCCAAGGAAGGCCTGCTGTCGCCGATCGATCCGGCCAGCCTGTCGAACGCGGAAAATCTCTACGACATCGCCAAGACGAATCTTGCCGCAGGCGAGGGCCCGGCCTATTCGATCGCCGCCATCGGCCTCGTCTACAATTCCGAGACCGCGCCGAAGAAGCCGGCCAAATGGGCCGATCTCTTCGACAAGGCCTATGCCGACCACATCGTGCTGACCGATATCTCCAACGGCTACGGCATGCTCGGCTTCCTGATGCTCAACAAGGTGCGCGGCGGCACGCTGGATGACATCCAGCCGGGTCTCGACGCCGTGACCGAGCTGCTCGACAATGGCGCCATCGTCGTGAACACCTCGCCTGAGATCCAGCAGGAATTCGCCCAGAACGACGCCTGGGTCGCGCCTTATGCCTCCGACTATGCCTTCACGCTGCGCAAGGCCGGCCTGCCGTCCGCCTTCGTGCAGGGCGAGGAAGGCACGCCGGCGAGCTTCATCACCGCCAACCTCGTCGCCGGTCGCGACAACCAGGACCTGGCGCTGAAGTTCATCGACATGTCGATCTCGCGCGAGGCGCAGGAGTGCTTCGCCGGCGAGCTGCGCTACTCGCCGACCAACAAGACGGTCGAGCTGTCCGATGAGGTCGCTGCCGACGTCGCCTATGGCGAGGCCGCCGTGGCCGGCCTGCTGCGCTTCGATCCGACCGTGATCGAGGCGAAGCGGTCGGAGTGGGTCGACGCCTGGAACCGGACCATCGCCCGCTAAGCCGACACGACACCGCACCGCCGCGTGGCAGTATCGCCGCGCGGCGGTCGCCTTTTCAACGACCGTCCGGCGCGAGCCGGCGCAAGGCAAGGGATCCCGATGAACGATCGCGCGGAAAACACGCTGCTGGTCTTGCCTGGCCTGGCTTTGCTGGCCCTGGCGTTCTTCGTCCCCATCACCCAGATGCTGATCCTGTCGGTGTCCGGCGATGACGGGCCGACGCTGGCCCATTTCACCCGCTTCCTGGGTGACCCCTATTATCTCGGCGTGCTGTGGCGCACGGTGCGCCTGTCGATCCTGATCACCGTGATCTGCGCGGCCATCGGCTTTCCGCTTGCCTACATCATGGCGCGAGTCGGGCCCCGGCTGCGGCTGTGGCTGATCGTGCTCGTCATCCTGCCGCTGATGACCAGCGTCGTGGTGCGCACCTTCGGCTGGATGGTGCTGCTGTCGCGCTCCGGGCTGATCCCCGAGATGCTGCGCGACATGGGCCTCGTCGGCCGCAATTTCGCGATCATGCAGACCGAGACCGCCATCGTCATCGGCATGGTGCAGGTGCTGCTGCCCTTCATGACCCTGTCGATCCTGGGCATCGTCACCCGCATCGACCCGCGGCTGGAAGAGGCCGCGCGCACCATGGGGTGTTCCTTCCTCCAGTCGCTGCGCACCGTGGTGCTGCCGCTGGCGGTTCCCGGCATCATTGCCGGCTCGCTGCTGGTCTTCACGCTCTCGGCAAGCTCCTTCGTGACGCCTAACCTGCTCGGCGGGTCGCGCATCCAGGTGCTGGCGGCCTCCATCTACCGCTCGGTGACGCAGACGCTCGACTGGCCCTTCGCGGCCGCCCAGGCGGTGATCCTCTTCGTCGGCATCCTGCTCATCCTCGTGCCTTACGCCCGTCTCGCCGGAGGTCGGTCCAATGGTTAAATCCATCTCGACGCCGCTGCGCCTCGCCACAATGGTGTTCGTGGTGTTCACGGCGATCTTCCTGCTGGCGCCGCTGGTCGTCGTTGTCGGCGTGTCGGTCTCCGAAAGCCAGTTCATCGCCTTCCCGCCGTCCGGCTTCTCGCTGCGCTGGTACGAGGAGGTGCTGGGATCCGACGCCTATGTCGGGGCCGCCTGGATCAGCCTGCGGGTGGCGATCCTGGTCACGCTGACGGCGACCTTCGTCGGCGGCGCGGCGGCGATTGCCCTGCACCGGCGCAAGCTGCCGTTTTCCGGCGCGCTGGCGACCTTCTTCCTGTCGCCGCTGGTGCTGCCGACGATCATCTACGCCATCGGCATGCTGATGCTGTGGAGCGCGATCTTCGGTCCCGTCTCCATCGTCACGCTGTGGCTGAGCCACACGGTGATCACCATCCCCTATGTGGTGCGCACCACGCTGGCCGTGCTGTCGGAATCCGATCCCTTCCTGGAAGAGGCGGCGCAGACCATGGGCGCAAGCCGCCTGCAGCGGCTCTGGCTGGTGGTCGTGCCGCAGTGTCGCCCCGGCCTGATCGCCGGCGCCTTCTTCGCCTTCAACATCTCCTTCGACGAGGCGGTGCTGGCGCTCTTTCTGCGCAAGCCCGGTCTCACCACCTTGCCGGTGCAGATCTATGGCCAGCTCGAGTTCAGCCCCGACCCCTCGGTCGCCGCTGTCTCCACCATCATGATCGCCCTCACCATCACCTTGATCCTGGTTATCGACCGCCTGCTCGGTGTCCAGAAATTCGCGAGTGCCTGACCCATGGCTGATGTCCGTCTCACACAGATCAAGAAGTCCTTCGGCCAGGTCGAGGTTCTCCACGGGATCACGCTCGACATCGCCTCGGGCGAATTCATCAGCCTGCTTGGCGCCTCGGGCTGCGGCAAGACCACCTTGCTGCGCATCGTCGCCGGCCTGGAAGGCGTCACCAGCGGCACGGTGGAGATCGCCGGCCGCGACGTGACGGAGCTTCCGCCGGAAAAGCGCGACATCGCGATGATGTTCCAGTCCTATGCGCTTCTGCCGCATCTCTCGGTATCGGAAAACGTTCGCTTCCCCTTGCGCATGCGCAAGATCGGCAGCCGCGAGGAGCAGGCGGAAAAGGTGCGCGACGCGCTGGAGACGGTGCAGCTCGGCCATCTCGCCGACCGCAAGCCGCGCCAGCTCTCCGGCGGCCAGCAGCAGCGCGTGGCGCTGGCGCGGGCCATCGTCTCGCGCCCGCAGGTGCTTTTGCTGGACGAGCCGCTGTCGAACCTCGACGCCCGGCTGCGCGAGGACATGCAGGTGGAACTGATCGAGATCCACAAGCGGCTCGGCCTCACCTCCATCTTCGTCACCCACGACCAGGAGGAGGCGCTGAGCCTTTCCGACCGCGTCGTGCTGCTGAACGGCGGCAAGGTCGAGCAGGAAGGCGCGCCGAGCGAGATCTATTCCAACCCGGCGACCGGCTTTGCCTCGAATTTCCTGGGGGCTGCAAATCTCCTGCCGGCGACGCTGACGGAGACTGCCGCCGGACGTGCCGCGAAGCTGGAGGACGGGCAGGTGTTCCCGATCGAGACCGGCGCGGGCGAGGGCGGCGAGGTCACGCTCGCCCTGCGTCAGGAGGATGCGACGCTCTGCGCCGAGGGAGAGGGCCAGCTCACCGGCGTCGTCGCCGCGCGCATCTATCTGGGCGCGCGCAACCGCTATGTCGTCAAGGTTGCCGGCCACGAGGTGCGCGTGCTGACGGGGACGGAAACCCTGTATGAAAGCGGCGCCCGCGTCGGCCTGCAGATCGATCCTGCGCGCGTTCGCGTCCTGCCGCGCGACTGAGCCCGACCCCGCCGCAAGTTCCAGCGCCCCCGCCGCGGCAGATCGCCTGCGTCAGGGACGGCGCCACCCCAAGACGGAGACAACCGATCATGATCGCTTTCGAGACCGGCCTGTTCATCGATGGTGCCTTTGTTGCCGGGGAGGGCGCTTGCGAGCCGGCGCGCGACCCTGCGCGCGGCACGCTTCTCGCCGAGGTTTCCTCCGCAAGTCTGGCGCAGGTCGACCGCGCCGTCGAGGCCGCCCATGCGGCCTTCGCGACCTGGCGGCGCACGACGCCGAAGGAGCGCAGCCGCCTGCTGTGGGCGATCGCCGATGCGGTGGAGGCGAATGCCGACACGCTGTCGGAAGTGGAATCGCTCAACGCCGGCAAGCCGCGCCGCTTCGTCGCGATGGCGGAACTGGCCAATGTCGCAGATGTCTTCCGCTTCTTCGCAACGGCGGTCCGCAACATGCCGGCGGTCGCGGCCAACGGCTATCGCTCCGACACGATGACCTCGATGCTGCGCCGCGACCCGATCGGCGTGATCGCCTCCATCGCGCCGTGGAACTACCCGCTGCTGATGGCGGCGTGGAAGCTGGCGCCAGCACTTGCCGCCGGCAACACGGTGGTGATCAAGCCGTCGGAAAACACCCCGCTCAGCTTGTTGGCCTTTGCCGGCATTCTCGGCGAGTTCCTGCCCAAGGGCGTGGTCAACGTCATCTGCGGCAACGGTCCGGACGTCGGCCAGCGGCTGATCACCCACGATCTGGTGCGGATGATCTCGCTCACCGGCGACGTGCGCACCGGCCGCGCCATCCTGAAGGCGGCCGCCGGCGACACCATCAAGCGCACCCATCTGGAGCTTGGCGGCAAGGCGCCGGTGATCGTGCTCAAGGACGCCGATCTCGATGCGGTGGTCTCGACGATGCGCGAGGCGAGCTTCTACAACGCCGGTCAGGACTGCACCGCCGCCTGCCGCGTGCTGGTCGACGCCTCGGTCGCCGACGAACTCGCGGCGAAACTGGCGGAGATGGTCGGCAGCCTCGTCTACGGCGAACCGGAGCGCGACGACGTCGAGTTCGGCCCGCTGATCAGCCAGGCGCAGCAGCAGCGCGTCGCCGGCTTCGTCGAACGCGCCCGCGCCTCCGGGGCGGAGATCCTCGCCGGCGGCAACATCGTCGAGGGGCCGGGTTTCTTCCACGAGCCGACGCTGGTGCGCGCGCCGATCGAGGCGGAAATCGTCCAGAAGGAGGTGTTCGGTCCGGTGGTGACGTTGACGCCCTTCGAGACGCCGGAGCAGGCGCTCGCCTGGGCGAATGCCTCGGAATACGGGCTGGCGTCCTCGGTGTGGTCGCGCGACGGGCAGGCGGCGATGCGGATTGCCAATGCGCTTGAATACGGCATCACCTGGGTGAACACCCATGGCGTCTTTGCGACCGAGATGCCGCATGGCGGCATGAAGAACTCGGGCTACGGCTCGGATCTTTCCATGCAGTCGCTCCTCGACTACACCCAGGTTCGACATGTGATGATCGCCTCCTGACCGGATACGGCCAGGGTCGGGCGTCTGCGCAAGCCGGTGGATCCGTGATATGAATGACCGCATGCGCCTGCTGGACATGAAGACCTATGTCGTGCTGGCCCGAAATCGTCATTTCGGCCGTACGGCGGACGAGCTCAACACCACCCAGCCGGCGATCTCCAGCCGGCTGGCCTCCATCGAGCGCGAGCTGGGGTGCAAGCTGGTCATCCGCGGCGACGGCCGCTTTGCGCTTACCGCCGATGGCGAACGGGTGCTGCAGCATTTCGAGACGGTTCTCGACGACATCGATGCGCTGAAGGATTCGCTTGCCGGCGCCGACCACCACAGCCACGAACCCTTGCGCATCGGCGCGATCGATTCGGTGTCCTCGACCTGGATGCCGCAGCTGATCGAGGCGCTGCACCAGCAGTTTCCCGGGCTGAAGATCGAATTGACGGTGGATGGCACCAAGCCGCTCGTCTCGGGCATGCGCAAGGGCGAGTTCGACCTGATCTTCTGCCTGCACCCGGTGCTCGACGAGGGCTTTCGCAGCTACACCGCCTGCGTGTTCCAGATGAGCTGGGCCGGCTCGCCGAAGCTGATCGATCCCGACCGGGTCTATTCGGTGGCGAGCCTTGCTGACCTGCCGATCATCTCGTTTCCGAAGAACTCTCCGCCCTACCAGATGGTCGCGCCGTATTTTCACGACGAGCAGGCGCTGGCCTCCAAGCTGACCAGCTGCAATTCGCTGTTCGCGATCATCAACTTGCTGATTGACGGCTTTGGCGTCGGCGCGGTGCCGACGGTGACGATCTGGCGCGAGCTGGAAATGGGCCTGCTCAAGACGATCACCGTCACCAAGCGCTTTCCGCCGATGCCGATCATCGCCTCTTATCAGGCGAGCCTGCGTCAGGAGTTCATCGGCCAGATCGTGCGGCAGGCGAAACACTGCGTCGCCGACTATTGCGCGCGGGTCACACCCGACATGGTGTGGATCGACTGACGCGGCCCTGCACGGACCGCGTCTGAGTTGTGTCGGGCTGCCGTCAGGCGGCGGCGGCCTGGGCCGCGTTTGCGGCGCGCGCCTCGCGGAAGGACACGAGCCGGTTTTGCGCCTCGTCCCAAAGCGCAAGCTTCACGCAGGAAAAGCTCTCCCGCAGCGTGATCCGGCCGATGTTGCGAAGTTCCGGGTGGTCGCGCAGGATCTCCGGCAGGCGGTAGAACGGCACTTTCGAGCACAGGTGATGCACGTGGTGGATGCCGATGTTGCCGCTGAACCAGCGCAGCACTGCCGGCAGGTCATAGTGCGAGCTGCCATGCAGCGCGGCGTGCTGGAACGTCCAGTCGTCCGTCTGCGACCAGTGGGTCCCCTCGAACTGATGCTGGACGTAGAACAGCCACACACCGCCGGTGGCAGCCATCAGCGTGATCGGGATCTGCACCATCAGGAAGGGGCCGAGGCCGATCAGCCAGATCAGCCCGGCGACAGGAACCGCCACGGCGAGGTTGGTCGAGATCGTCGAGATCCAGGGCCGCGCGCCGGCGCGCATCAGGCCGATCGGCAGCCGGTACTGGCATACGAACAGCCAGGCGGGGCCAAGGCCGAACATCACGACGGGATGGCGATAGAGGCGGTAGCGCAGTTTCGCAAAGCGCGACAGCGCCTGGTATTCGGCGACCGTCAGCGTGTCGACATCGCCGATGCCGCGCTGGTCGAGATTGCCGGCGGTGGCATGGTGGACGGCATGGGTGTGCCGCCAGTAGTCGTAGGGGGTTAGCGTCAGGACGCCGATCACCCGGCCCACCCAGTCATTGGCGGAGCGTCTGGTAAACAGCGAACCGTGACCGCAGTCGTGCTGGACAATGAACAGGCGGACCAGAAAACCGGCCGCCGGAATGGTCAGCAAAAGCCCCCACCACTGGCCGTGGATCGCGGCAAGCGCGCTCAGCGCCCACAGCGCGGCGAAAGGCACGGCCGTGAGCACGATCTCGAGACAGCTGCGCAATGTGCTCGGCGCCCTGTATTGCATCAGGACCTTGCCCCAGGCACGGGCCTCGGCAGCCTTCATGGCGTGATCTTCAGGGGATGGGTGCATGGAAACCTCAAGAGACGGATGACCACCTTGATGTGGTCTACCGGCACGACGCGATCAAGACGGACCCTGCCGCAACAGCTCGCGCGTGAACGAAAAAAGGCCGGGCAATGCCCGGCCTTTCTGGATACCGACGATCGCGCCCACCGGATGACGGTCGCGGATCGGAATCGGTAACTCAAGCTTCCTGCAGGTTGTCCGCAGCGCTCTTGCCCGAACGGCTGTCCTTGACGACGTCGAAGGACAGCTTCTGGCCTTCCACGATCGTGTGCAGGCCAGCGCGCTCGACGGCGGAGATGTGGACGAACACGTCCGGGCCGCCATTGTCGGGCTGAATGAAGCCGAAGCCTTTGGTGGTGTTGAAGAACTTAACGGTACCAGTGTTCATGACGATTTCCTTTCAATCGGTCACAAAGAAATGCCCGCCACGCGAAAGCCGCGCGACCAGCGGTTAGGATCGACATTGAGAAGGAAGTTCGTCGTAGCGCCGAAGCACGGTAACAAAGTTCTACCAGCAAGATCGATGAAGAGCTTATAGCCGCAATCGGTGTTCAAAATAAGATGCTAAAAAAAATAAATTCTTCAGGGCGGTTAACGCCGGGCGGCCTGCGCCGGCCACGCCCGGAAAACGGCTCGGACCGGGCGGATCGCCTCCACCGTCATTCGGTGCTTTTCTCGAACTGGACGCCGAGTTCCGTCCCCGTGCGCCAACGCACCAGGGCAATCACCTGGATGTCCTCGTTGACGATGCGCAGTTCGAACCGGTCGGGAATGTCGATGGTGCTGGGCAGCTTGAGCAGCGCGCCGTCCTCCGACAGGTTGCGGACGCGGCAGTCGAAAACCATCGTGTGATTGCCAAGAACGATCTTGCCGCTCTTCAATGTGCGGTGACGGGGGCTGCTCCGCCGGTTTTTGTCGCTCATCGTGTGCTGGCCCCGCTCCACGTCCTCGTTGATTGTCATCATCCCCGATCATCCTATGCCTATTCGGCCTGATTGCGCCCGCAATCGGGCAATTTCGCGCCCTGTTCCTAGGTGGCGCAGGCAATGCACAGTGACGCCGCCGGGTCGGCCTCAAGCCGCCCCTGCGCGATCTCCTCGCCGCACGACAGGCAGTCGCCATAGGTGCCGGCATCGATACGGTGCACGGCGGCGTCGATCCGGGCAAGCTCGGCGACGCGTTGGCGCTCCGATGCCTGCGCCATTGCCTGTCCCTGAAGGGCATCCATGCGCGACAGCCGTCCGACGGACTGCTGGTCGAGGGAAACGACGCTGCGGGCATCGCGCGCCATGGCGCTCAGGTCAACGAGCTCGCGCCTGCGCGCGAGCAATGCCCGGCGTGCGTCTTCCGGATCGATCATCGGTGTGGTTCCCGCTGCCCTCGACGATGGCAAGGTTCCACAGCCGTCGCCGTCGCGCAATGGGGCTGATCGCGCCGCCGGCTCCGGGCGCGGCGCACGCCAATGCTTGACCGCAGGCCCCCGGGCAGGCATTCCCTTGGAGACTTGCGTCTCTTTCGATCGCGAGGGTGGAGCCCAAACATGACGTATCTGATAGCCGGACTGATCATCTTCTTCGGGGTACATGCCCTGCCCATGCGTCCCGCGCTGCGCGGTCGGATGCGCGAGCGTCTGGGCGACCTCGGCTACAAGGCCGCTTTCGCCCTTGTCTCGCTTCTGGGTCTCGTGCTCATCATCCATGGGTACGGCATGGCGCGCGCCGCCGGGTCGCCGATCCTGTATTCGCCACCGGTGTGGATGAGCCACATCACCATGTTGTTGATGGTTCCGGTGTTCGTGCTGCTGGTCGCCGCCTATGCGCCGACAGGCACGGTCAAGGCCCGCAGCAAGCATCCGATGATTCTCGCCGTCAAGATCTGGGCGCTCGCCCATCTCCTGGCGAACGGCGACCTGGCCTCGGTGGTGCTCTTCGGCAGCTTTCTGGCATGGGGGGTCGTCGATCGCATTTCGCTCAAGCGGCGCGGCGACATCGGCGGCGCCGGCGCACTGCGCAAGTCGATCGCGGGCGACGCGATTTCGGTGGTCGTCGGTCTCGCCCTTTATGCCGTGTTTGTCGTCTATCTGCATACGTGGCTGATCGGCGTGCCGGTGATCTAGCGGGACGCGCGGTTTGGCCGCCTCACTTGTGCCATCAAGACGCGCAAGGGAAGCGGTCGAATGCGGACAGGAAACGGTTCGTGCGCTGGCGTTGACGGCGGTCAAAGGCCGTTTGCCAGTCTCAGGTCAAATGGATAAGGTGGCGCCGCGCGGCACGGATCGCGCGCTCCATGCATTGTTTTCGGGAAAACGCAGCGTATGTCGGACATTTTTCGCGAGGTCGACGAGGAAATCAGGCACGAGCGCTACAAGCGCCTGTGGGACCGCTTCGGACCGTATCTGATCGCCGGGGCCTTACTGATCGTCGTCGGCACGGCCGCCTATCGCGGCTGGGTCTACTGGCGCGAGACCGAGGCGCAGGCGTCCGGCGATGTCTTCGTGCAGGCCGTACGGCTTGCGGAAGAGGGCAAGTTCGCCGACGCCGAGGCTCGCCTCGGCGATCTGTCCGACGCGCCCGGCGGCTATCCGAGCCTCGCCCGGCTGCGCGCGGCAAGCCTTCAGGCCCAGGCCGGCG
Source organism: Stappia stellulata (assembly GCF_020176715.1). GTDB lineage: Bacteria > Pseudomonadota > Alphaproteobacteria > Rhizobiales > Stappiaceae > Stappia. The sequence continues at coordinate 123,849 of NZ_JAIVMF010000010.1, forward strand.
ATCCGGCCGCGGCCCTTGCCCGCTTCGACGCGATTGCCGCCGACAGCGGCGAGAATGACGCGCTGCGCGACATCGCCCGCCTGCGCGCCGGCTATGTCGCGCTCGACACCCAGGATTTCTCCGGCGCCGCCGACCGGCTCGAGCCGCTTGCGGGTGACGACAACGCCCTGCGGTTCCTGGCACGCGAGGGGCTTGCGCTTGGCGCCTGGAAGGCGGGCAACACGGATGACGCGCGTCGCTGGATCGCCGGTATTCTCGACCAGGAAGGCGCGCCGAGCGATGTCGCGACCCGGGCGCGGACCTTGCTCGACCTGCTGAACGCCGCCGAGGGAACTCCCGACGACAAGGCTGACTCATGATGACAGTGCCCGGCTTCAAATGGGCTGCGCTCCTCGGCGCGGCACTTGCGCTTTCCGCATGCGAAACCGTTTCTGACCTTAATCCGTTCTCCAAGGAAGACATCCTTCCCGGCGAACGCGAGGCGCTGTTCGACAACGCCGATCCGATGTCCGGCCAGACCCAGGCCCGCAGCGCCAGCATCGGCGGCGCATCGGGCGTGACCTGGAGCCAGGGCGGCGGCAATGCGGCCAACAATCCGGGCAATGTCGCGGTGTCGATTTCCGGCGGACGCTCGTGGCGCTCCTCCATCGGCAGCGCCGGTGGCGGCATCTTCTCCGGCAGCGTGCGCACCACCGCCCGCCCGGTCTCGGCCGACGGGCGGATCTTCGTCTACAAGCAGAATGGCGACGTGGTCGCGCTGTCGACCAACGGCGGCCGGCTGTGGAGCCGCTCGCTGCGGCCCGAGGGCGAGCGTGATGTGGCCTCAGGCGGCGGTGTCGCCGTCGATGGCGGGCGCGTGTTCGCCGCCACCGGCTATGGCCAGCTTGCCGCCCTCGACGCCGCCTCCGGCCGCGTGCTCTGGTCGAAGGACATCGGCGCGCCCGCACGCCAGGCCCCGGCCGCGTCCGGCGGCAATGTCTTCGCCGTGACCCAGAACGGCGAAATTCACGCCCTGAAGCAGGGCGACGGCGAGGAAAACTGGACCTATACGGGGATCGCGGAAAACAGCGGGCTTCTCGCCTTCGCCAATCCGGCGGTTGCCGGCGGCATGGTGATCGTGCCCTTCACCTCCGGCGAGGTGATGGCGCTCGACATCAAGAGCGGCGAACCGAAGTGGATCGAGGGCGTGACCCGCTCCTATCGCACGCGCGCCGTCTCCGGCTTTTCCGATGTCGCCGCAAGCCCGGTGGTCTCCGACGGCGTGGTCTATTCCTCCGGCGTGTCGGGCCGGCTGGTGGCCAGCCGCCTGTCGACCGGCGAGCGCGTCTGGGAACAGGATGTCGGATCGCTGCACACGCCGGTCGTGTCCGGCAATGCGGTGTTCCTGATCGACATTGAGGACCGCATGGTCGCGCTTGACCGCAAGACCGGCGATCCGCTGTGGCGCACGGTGCTGCCGAATGTCGAGGGCCGCAAGAAGTCACGGATCAACTGGGCCGGACCGGTGCTTGCCAACGGCGTTCTCGTCGCCGTGTCGAGCGACAGCCGGCTGGTGCGCATCGACGCCGCGTCGGGCCGGATCCTTGGAACCTCCGAGACGTCGGAAGACATTTATGTTACCCCGATCATCGCGGGCGGACGCATGATCACCATCACATCGAAAGGCGACGTCGTCGCCTTCAACTGACGCGCGGACCGCGTTCCATTCCCGGCAACCGCCTAGGGCGCCGCCTGGGGGTCGGGCGGCCGCTTACCGGATGACGCACCTGTGCCTGCAATGATCGCCATTATCGGACGGCCGAACGTCGGCAAGTCCACCTTGTTCAACCGCCTCGTCGGCAAGCGCCTGGCGCTGGTCGACGACACGCCGGGCGTGACCCGCGACCGGCGTGCCGGCGATGCCCGCCTCGGCGATCTCCGGTTCACGATCCTGGATACCGCCGGTCTGGAGGAAGCGGACGCCCGCACGCTCGAGGGCCGCATGCGCGCCCAGACGGAAGAGGCGATCGCGGATGCCGATGCGGTGATCTTCGTCGTCGACGCGCGTGCCGGCATCACCCCCAGCGACAGCCATTTCGCCAATCTGCTGCGCCGGACCGAGACGCCGGTGATCCTGGTCGCCAACAAGGCGGAAGGCCGCGCCGGCGAGCCCGGTCTCTACGAGGCCTTCGGGCTCGGCTTCGGCGAGCCGATCGCGCTGTCGGCCGAGCACGGCGAGGGCCTGTCGGATCTCTATGACGCGCTGCTTCCGATCGTCGATGCCGCCGATGCCGTCGATGCGGCCTCGGAGTTGGAAGCGGTCGACAATCTCGACGTCAATGTCGATATCGATCCCGATGCCGAAGAAGAAGACAAGGGACCTGCGGCCGGAACCAAGGAAAAGCCGTTGCGCGTCGCCGTCGTCGGACGGCCCAACGCGGGCAAGTCGACGCTGATCAACCGCCTGCTTGGCGAGGAGCGCCTGCTCACCGGCCCGGAAGCCGGGATCACCCGCGACAGCATTTCCGTCGACTGGATCTGGCGCGATCGCCACGTCAAGCTGTTCGACACCGCGGGCATCCGCCGCAAGGCACGCGTCCAGGAGAAGCTGGAAAAGCTCTCCGTCGCCGACGCGCTCAGGGCGATCAAATTCGCCGAAGTGGTCATCGTCACGCTGGACGCGACCATGTCCTTCGAGAAACAGGACCTGCAGATCATCGAGCTGTGCGCCCGCGAGGGCAGGGCGATCGTGATCGCGATCAACAAGTGGGACCTGATCGAGGACCGCTCGGAGGCGATGCAGAAGCTGAACGATGCGGCGGAACGCTATCTGAACCAGATCCGCGGCGTCCAGATCGTCACCCTGTCCGGCCTGCACGGACGCGGCCTCGACAAATTGTTCGAGGCGGCCTTCAAGGCCTACGACATGTGGAACCGGCGCATTTCCACCTCGCGCCTCAACCGCTGGCTCGACGGCGTTCTGGTGCACCATCCGCCCCCCGCCGTTGCGGGACGGCGCGTCAAGCTGCGCTACATCACCCAGGCCAAGGCGCGGCCGCCGCATTTTATCGTGTTCTGCTCGCGCCCCGAGGCGTTGCCGGAAAGCTATACCCGCTATCTGGTCAACGGCTTGCGCGAGCGCTTTGAAATGCCGGGCACGCCGATCCGCCTCAGCTACCGCAAGGGTGAGAACCCCTATGCGGCCAAGGCGAAGAAGCGCAACATCCAGTAAGCGGGGCGGCGGTCTCCGTCAGCCCTTGTCGACGATGACGATGTGCAGCGCGCGCGGTCCGTGCGCGCCAAGCAGCAGCGTCTGCTCGATGTCGGCGGAGCGCGACGGGCCGGTGATCATGTTCACCGTGCGTGGCATGATGCCCTTGCCGAAGCGCTCGCGGATGCGCGCCCACACGCTTTCATAGTCGCCGGCGATATCGGCTTCCTCCAGCACGACGATGTGGTGCTCGGGCAGGAAATTGAGCGTCGTCGGATTGTCGGGACCGGAGACGAGCATCAAGGTGCCCGTTTCCGCCACGCCGCCGAGTGCATGCGACACGGTGGCGAGATCGGCGTTTTCCGCGCGCCCTTTCAGGATTTCCATGTGCTTTTGCGCCGACCACGGCATCTCGGCCAGCCGCGCGTCCTCGCCCATGCGCACGGTCGCCGGAAGGTTCTTCGATTTCAGATAGGCCGAGATCGCGTCCGGGACGTCCGCGCGCGAGGCAACCCGCACGACGCTCGCCTGGACCGCCTCCGCCATCTTCTGGAACAGCGCCGTGCGCTCGCTCTCCGGAAGCTGGCCGCGTGCCGGCAGCGGGCCGCGCGGGCTTCTTTGCAGCCGGTCGGCGACGGCGGCCTTGCGCTCGACATCATCGGCCTTGCGGCCCATGGCGCTGCGCATTTTGGCAAGGATCGCGCTTCTGGCGTCGCTCATGCCGCCTTCCTCCGTTTCGCCCACTGCGCCTGAAAGGTCTCGCCCTCCGGCGCGGGGAGGTCGCGGTATTTGGTCCAGCCGCCGGCAAGCGGCATTGCCGAAAAGCGCCCCTTGCTGCGCCCGAGACGTCCGAGAACGGCCATCGCCACGCGCGTCGCCGCCTGGTAGAGCGCCGGCCGCTTGGCGAAAAACGCCCAGGCGCCGAGCCCGTAGCGGGCGGTTGCCGGCGTGAGGTTTCGCGAGAACTCGCGCTCGCGCCAGTGACGCATCATCTTCGGCAGCGGGATGCGCATCGGGCACACGCTCTCGCAGCGCCCGCAAAACGTCGAGGCGTTGGGCAGGTGCCCGGACTTGTCGACGCCCATCAGCGACGGCGTCAGCACCGCGCCCATCGGACCAGGATAGACCCAGCCATAGGCGTGGCCGCCGACCGCGTGATAGACCGGGCAATGGTTCATGCAGGCGCCGCAGCGGATGCAGCGCAGCATGTCCTGGAACTCGCTGCCGAGCATCGCCGAGCGGCCGTTGTCGAGCAGGACGACGTGATAGTCCTCCGGCCCGTCGGGGTCGATGTCGCGTTTCGGACCGGTCGAAAACGTCGTGTAGACCGACATGTCCTGTCCGGTCGCCGAGCGCGCCAGCACCCGCAGGATCTGGGAGACGTCGTCCAGCGTCGGCACGATCTTCTCGATCGAGGCGACGACGACATGGGTCTTCGGCAGGTTCTGGGTGAGATCGCCGTTGCCCTCGTTGGTGACGATCACCGAGGTGCCGGTCTCGGCGATCAGGAAGTTGGCGCCGGTGATGCCGATGTCGGCCTCAAAGTATTTCTCGCGCAGCACGCCGCGCGCCTCGCTGAGCAGCGTGGTCGGCTCTTCCAGATTGCGCGCCGGGTCGAGATGGGTGTGCACCCGGCGGAAGTCCGCCTCCACCTGGTCCTTGTTGACATGGACCGCCGGCGCGATGATGTGGCTGGGGTGCTCGCCGCGCAACTGGATGATGTATTCGCCGAGATCGGTTTCCACCGGCGCGACCGCGTGTTCCTCCAGAAAGTCGTTGAGCCCGATCTCCTCGGTGATCATCGACTTTCCCTTGGTCACCGTGCGGGCGCTCTTGTCGCGGCAGATCTCCAGGATGATGCGCCTTGCGTCCTCGGCGGTCTCCGCCCAGTGCACATGGCCGCCGGCGGCTTCCACCTTTTCCGCATAGGCCTCCAGATAGAGGTCGAGATGCGCCAGCACGTGGTCCTTGATGTCGCGCGCATTGTCGCGCAGCACGTCGAACTCCGGCAGGGCAGCGGCGGCCTTGGCGCGCTTTTCGATGAAGCCCTTGCGCACGTTGCCGAGCGCGCGCTGCAACGGCGCGTCGTCGAGCGCCGTGCGCGCATTCTCCTTGAACCCGGGCGATGTGATCTGCATCTTCGCTTCGCTCCTTCGCGGGGCCCGTTGCGGGTCGCGTTCACCGGTCCGCCGGGAATTGGTGTCTAGCGCCGGCCGCCGCCGATCGCCGGCTGGTCCGTCATGCCGGCAAGCACTTCCGCCACGTGCCGCACCTCGATGGCGGTGCCCTCGCGCTTCAGCTTTCCGGCCATGTTCATCAGGCAGCCGAGGTCGCCGGCGAGCAGGACGTCCGCCCCGGTCTCGGCGATGGTCCTGGTCTTTTCGCCGACGATCTTGTTGGAAATGTCGGGATATTTCACGCAGAAGGTACCGCCGAAGCCGCAGCAGACGTCGCTGTCGCGCATTTCGCTGAGCTCCAGCCCGTCGACCGTTGCCAGCAGCTTGCGCGGCTGGCTCTGGATGCCGAGCTCGCGCAGGCCCGAGCAACTGTCGTGATAGGTCGCGGTTCCCTCGAAGCGCGCATCGACCGACGACACGCCGAGCACGTCGGTCAGGAAGCTGACAAGCTCGAACACCCTTGCGGAGAACGCTTCCGCGCGCTGCTTCATCGCCGGGTCGTCCTCGAAGAGTTCGACATAGTGCTTCTTCAGCATGCCGGCGCAGGAGCCGGACGGGGCGACGACATAATCATAGCCCTCGAAAGCGCGGATCACCGAGGCGGCGATGGCGCGCGTGTCATCGCGGTCGCCGGAGTTGAAGGCCGGCTGTCCGCAGCAGGTCTGTGCCGCCGGTACCTCGACCGTGCAGCCGGCGTCCTCCATCAGCTTGACGGCGGCAAAGCCGACGCTGGGGCGGAACAGGTCGACGAGGCAGGTGACGAACAGGCCGACCTTCGGCCTGCCCGGCGCGCCGCCGCCCTGGACATCGGCAAGGGGCGGATCCTGCGGCGCGGAAGATGTCATGGGGTCGTCGCTTCCTCTGTGGAGCGGCGGGGGGCACGCCGCCGCCGCGTATCGTCCTGCTTGGTGTCGAGCCTTTGCTCCAGGCGCATGGCCGACACATTGTTCCAGTTGCCGGTGCGCGCGACTTCATGCACCACCTGCTCGACGTAGTCTATATGCGCCGTCGCCGCCTTTGTGGCGGCCTCCGGGTCGCCGTCCATCACCGCAGTGTAGATGGCGCGGTGCTGGCACAGCAACTGCTCGCGCGAGCCGGGATTGCGGTAGAGTTGCGCCCGATTGTAAAAGACGCCGTCGGCCAGCAGCCGGTAGCAGGAGCGCAATGTGTGCAGCAGGACGATGTTGTGCGCGCTTTCGCCGATGGCCGAGTGAAACTCGACGTCGAGCTCGGCTTCCTCGGCAAAATCGGCCTTCTCATGCGCTTCTTCCATGGCGCGGAAGATGCGGGTGATGATCTCCCGGTCGGCCTCGGTCGCGCGCATGGCCGCAAAGCGCGCCGTCGTCCGCTCGATCTCGCGGCGGTACTCCAGATAGTCGGCGATCGCCGGCGGGTGGCGGCGCACAAGCTCCACGACGGCATCGGAGAAGACCGTCCCGATCACGTCCGCGACAAAGGTGCCGCCGCCGTGACGCGTGGCCAGCAGGCCGCGTTCCTCCAGCGTCTTAAGCGCATCGCGCAGGATCGGGCGCGAGACATCCACCTTCTTCGCAAGGTCGCGCTCGGACGGCAGGCGGTCGCCCGGCCGAAGGACTCCCTGAAGGATAAGCTCTTCAACCTGATCGACAACCGCATCCGCCGTGCGATTGTGCTGGATCTTCTGGAATACCATTTTCCCGTTCGATTATATTGCGGTGCGTGCAAGTAATTATTGCGACGCAACATTAAATGCTTCGCGCCAGTCTTCTTTCCGGCAATCTATTCCGTGTTGCGTTGAGTGGTCAATATTGTTATCCAATTAACCCGGAGCGGTTGTCTCGGTTGGGAGGCCGGGTCTCGCGGTTGCATTCAGACGGCGTCACCGACAAATTCGTGTGTCGGCAGGGGTCCATGGCAGTCGCGGGGAAGACATCGTTCCGCTTCAGGCGTGAGATGCAAAGGCATCACGTCGGGGAACTGCCGGAGGACTCTTTCCGGCAAGCCTTTTCGATGGGAGGACAGGTGCAGTGAAGAAGATTTTATCAGCGATTGCCGTAACGGCGTCCCTTGCCACCGTGGCGCCCGCCATGGCGCTGGACGAGATCAATTGGGACATGCAGTCGACCTATCCGGGCTCGCTCACGCAGCTCGGCACGCTCGGCAAGGTCTTGTCGGAGCGCCTGACGGCGGTGTCCGGCGGGTCGATCAATCTGAAATTCCAGGAGCCGGGCGCGATCGTCCCGGCGCTTGAGACCTTCGACGCGGTCGCGTCCGGCGCGGTGCAGGCCGGCTGGTCGACGCCTGGCTACTGGACCGGCAAGGATACATCGCTTGCGCTTTTCGCGGCGGTTCCCTTTGGTCCGCGCGCATCCGAATACATCGCCTGGATGAAATTCGGCGGCGGGCAGGAGCTGCTGGACGAGGTCTACAGCGCCTATGGCATCAAGTCGCTGGCCTGCGGCGTGATCGCGCCGGAAGCATCCGGCTGGTTCCGCAACGAGATCAACTCCGTAGACGATCTCAAGGGCTTGAAGATGCGTTTCTTCGGCCTTGGCGCCAAGGTCATGCAGAAGATCGGCGTGTCGACGCAGCTGCTGGCCGGCGGTGACATCTTCCCGGCCCTCGAGCTCGGAACGATCGACGCGACGGAATTCTCGATGCCGGCGATCGACCTCAAGCTCGGCTTCTACCAGGTCGCCAAATACTACTACTTCCCGGGCTGGCACCAGCAGTCGACGATTTTCGAGCTGATGCTCAACAAGGACGAGTGGGACGCGCTCGACGACCAGACCAAGGCCGTGTTCGAGACCGTGTGCGACGCCAACATCACCTACGGCATTGCCGAAGGCGAGGCGATCCAGCCGGCCGCGATCGCGGAGCTGAAGGAAAAGGGCGTCAACATCAAGCAGTGGGATCCGGCGATCCTGGATACGCTGCGCGGTGCCTGGCTCGAGGTTGTCGAGGAAGAGAAGGCAGCCAACCCGAACTTCGCCAAGGTTTGGGAATCGCTGACCGAATTCCGCAGCCAGTACGAGGGATGGTCGGAGCTCGGCTATCTGAAGTAAGCGACGGTCAGTAGACCGGCTTCGGCGAGAAGCAGACACGCCCCGCGGTCCTTTCCGGGACGGGCGGGGCGTGCGCCCGTCGCACGGGTGGCATGGTCCGGCCGCCTGTCTTTCCCGCCACGGCATTCCCTCGGGGATGACATCGGTTCGGCGCGCGCACCTCCTTGTCGTCACGCCCGGCTCTTGCAGCTCCGGACCCTGGTCCGGCAGGCAGCCGGTTAAAATGCCCTCGTCCAGAAGATCCCGCGGGCTCTCGCGGGTTCGGGTGTCTCGGTCCGGGAGAAGAGCCTTTCATGTCAACGCTGCTCTGTTTGATTGGTATCGCGCTTGCGGCGCTAGCGCTGGTGGGTGTCGGCGTGCCGGCCTATCTGTTGTGCGTCGCCGGATTCGCGCTCTGCGTGATCGGCGGTCTGGGCCGCGCGCGTCTGTCGGTGGCGATTGCCGGCATGGTGTTCACGATCTTTGCCTTCGCCATCGCGCCCGACGGGTTTACCGCCGTGCTGCAGATGATGGACGTCAATCCGAAGCGCTTCTTCAAGTTCTACGACGGCATGTCGGGCTTCGTCGGATCGCTTGTCGTGCTGGCGCTGACCCTCGTCATGATCCGCCGCCATGCGCCGCAATCCTACGAGACGATGCTGGGCGCGTCGGATGATTTCGACAAGGTCGTCGTCGGCGCCGGCAAGCTGGCGTCCTGGCTCTTCATTCCGACGATGTTCGTCATCTTCTACGATGTCAGCCAGCGCAAGATGCTGGACTTCGACAACAATATCATCGATTCCGCCTTCTACTTCGACAGCACCAAGCTGCAGGAACTGGAATGGCACCTGCATTCGGTCCTGTTCCTCCTGTGTCTCGGCTTCGCCTACCGCTACGACGCCCATGTGCGCATCGAGCTCGTGCGCGACCGCATGGCGCAGCGCTCCCGGGTGTGGATGGAGCTGGTCGGCATCGTCTTCTTCCTGCTGACCTATTGCTACCTGATCGTCGAGTTCGGCTGGGTCTTCGCCAACAACTCCTACAAGATCGGCGAGGTGTCAGCCGCCCAGACCGGTCTCAGCCATCGCTGGATCATCAAGGCGATGCTGCCGTTCGGCTTCGCGTTGCTGTTCACGGCCGGGCTGTCGGCCGCATTCCGCTGCGTCGTCTATCTGTTCGGCCCGACCTATCTCAACGAACGCGCCGGCGATTATGCCGGCACCCATCACGCGGATCTGCCGGAAGACGTGGCCGTCAAGGGCCCGATAACGGATTGATCGGGGAAAACACACCATGACATTTGTGGAACTTCTGCCGGTCTTCATGTTCCTGGCACTGGGACTGTTGCTCTTCACCGGCTTTCCGGTCGCCTTTATTCTGGGCGGCATCGGCCTCGGCTTCGCCTTTCTCGCGCAGGAACTTGGCGCCTTCAACGTCGCCCGGCTCGTCATCATCCCGAACCGCATCTTCGGTTCGACGATGGAAAACCCGGTGCTCGTCGCGATCCCGATGTTCATCTTCATGGGAACGATGCTGGAGAAATCCGGCGTCGCCAAGGACCTGCTCAACTGCCTGCAGGTGCTGACGCGCCGGGTGCCGGGCGGGCTTGCGCTCTCCGTCACGCTGATGGGCACCATCATGGCGGCCACCACCGGTATCATCGGCGCCTCCGTGGTGATGATGACGCTGCTGGCGCTTCCGGTGATGATGGAGCGCAACTACAACATCCCGCTGGCGACCGGAACCATCGCGTCGTCGGGCACGCTCGGCATCCTCATTCCGCCGTCGATCATGCTGGTGATCATGTCGGACCTGATGTCGATCCCGGTCGGCACGGTGTTCGTCGCCGCCATCGTTCCGGGCCTTCTGCTGGCGGCGCTTTATGCGCTTTATATCCTGGTGCTGTGCCACTTCAAGCCGCAGCTCGCGCCGCCGTTGCCCGACGACATCGGTCCGACGACGCGGGCGGAATTCTGGATCATGATCCTGAAGAGCTTCGTGCCGCCGGTGTTCCTGATCGTCATCGTGCTCGGCTCGATCTTTGCCGGCCTCGCGACGCCGACGGAAGCCGCGGGCGTCGGCGCGGTCGGGGCGACGCTGCTGGCGCTGCTCAATCGCAAGCTCCGCTTCAGTGTCCTGCGCGATGTCTGCCATCGGTCGGCCCTGACCACGGCGATGCTCTTCGGCATTTTCCTCGGCGCGACCTGCTTTTCGCTGGTGTTCCGCTGGCTCGGCGGCGAGGTGCTGATCGACGAGTTCATCGCCTGGGCCGGCGTCGGTCCGTGGGGGATCCTCTTCGTGCTGATGGGCATGATCTTCTTCCTCGGCTTCTTCTTCGACTGGGTCGAGATCACGCTGATCGTGCTTCCGGTGTTCGGGCCGATCGTCGCCAAGCTCGACTTCGGCATGCATCTCGCCGGCTTCGAGGGGGTGGGCGAGGTGGCGCTGATCTGGTTCACCATCCTGGTCTCGACCAATCTGCAGACCTCCTTCCTGACGCCGCCGTTCGGCTTCGCGCTGTTCTACATGAAGGGCGTGGCGCCGCCGGAGGTGAACATCCAGCAGATCTACAAGGGCATCATTCCCTTCGTCCTGTTGCAGCTCATCGGGCTTGGTCTTTGCATCCTGTTCCCGGGGATCGTCCTGTGGCTTCCCAACGCATTGCTTTGAGTAAGCGCGCGTGACGTAATGCCGTGAAACCGGAAGCGGCCGGAGGTGTCCGGCCGCCGTCAAAGAAGATGGGCGGCATCGATGTCAGAGACGGACGACAACGGCGCGCGGGGCAGCGGGCTTCCCGCCTTCGAGGCGCATCCGGCCAGGGCCCTGGTCATCGGCGAGGTGCACGCGCGCCCGTTCCATCCCCTGTCGGGACCGCGGGTGTTCCTGCGCTACGGCTTCATCGCCGACGAGACGGCGGTTGAGGCGGACCGGGACTGGTTCGGCCGCTATTGCCAGTCGGTGGGCGAGCAGGGACCGGGCAAGGCGTCGCGCCACCATCTGGTGCGCATCGGCGAGAGCGTGTTGCGCCGCGAGCGGCACGGCGAATTCATCACCTACACCTGGGACGGGCCGGCCGGCCCGGAGGACGATCCGGCCGCGCCCCCGCCCGATCATCCCTTCGGGGCGCGCTTTCGCGCGCCGGGACCGCTGATGGTCGCCGTGCGCTGCGACTTCCTGCCGGCCGACAGCCCCGCCTTCCAGCGCCAGTTCGACCGTTTCGACCAGACCAGCCTGTCGGTGTCGGATGTCGACCAGAAGGCGGCGATCATCGCCACCGACTTCCGCCAGGACCGGGACGGGCTGACCCGCATCCTGATCGGCGACCGGACGCTCAACCAGGTGCAGGCGGGCGCGCTAACCCAGCGCCTCCTGGAACTGGAGACCTATCGCACTTTCGCCATGATGGGCCTGACCGAGGCCAACCGCCAGGCGCCGAAAGTGTCGATCATCGAGACCGGGCTGCTTGGCATCGCCGAACGCATGCGCGCCAGCGAGGGGCTGGAGGCGAACCGGCTGCTGCTCGACGAGCTGACGCGGCTGGCGGCGGATCTGGAAGCAGGTGCTGCCGCCAGCGCCTATCGCCTCGGCGCCAGCCGCGCCTATTATCTGATCGTGAAGCAGCGCCTCGAGGCGCTCGGCGAACAGCCGCGCGACGGGCATTTCACCTTCACGCAGTTTCTCACCCGGCGGCTGGCGCCGGCCATGCGCACCTGCGAGACGCTGGAAACCCGCCAGGCCAATCTGTCGCGCAAGCTGGCGCGCGCGGCGACGCTGTTGCGCACCCGTGTCGATGTGGAGCTGCAGGAACAAAACCGTGGCCAGCTGGCGGCGATGAACCGCCGCGCCCGGCTGCAGCTTCGCCTGCAACAGACCGTCGAGGGCCTGTCGGTCGCGGCGGTGAGCTACTATGTCGTCGGCCTGTTCGCCTATCTCGCCAAGGCGCTGGCCGACAGCCGTGTCGGCGCGGTCCTGCCGTCGCAGGGGGTGATGACGGGGATCGCGGTTCCCGTCGTGCTCATCACGGTCTTCGTGTTCGTTCGCCGCATCCGCCGCCATCATGACGAGCGCGAGGGCGATGAGTGAGGCTTTGGCAGATCACGGGTCCGGCCAGGCGCCGGCCTCGCGGTGTGGTGGCGCGGCGCCGGCCGCGGGACGGAGCCGGATACGAAAAGAGGCCGGACTGATGCCCGGCCTCGAAAGTCTTGGACACGACCGCCTGAGGCGGTCTGCGTCACTTCATGGTGCCGTCGGCATTGAACTGCGCCAGATAGGCAATGACGTCGCGCCGATCGTCTTCCTTGCGCAGCTTGAAGGCCATCTTCGACCGGCCGCCGAGGAACTTGCTCGGATCTTCGAGATAGGCGAACAGCTCGTCTGCGTCCCACTCGCCGGTGGTTTCGGCATGTTCTTCCGCGGCCTTGGAGTACTTGTAGTCCTCGACGCCGGCGGCCATGCGGCCGACAACGCCGTTCAGCTGCGGGCCGACCTTGTTGCGGGCGTCTTCGCCAACGGCATGGCAGGCCTGGCACTTGCGGAACACTTTTTCACCGGCGGCAGCGTCGCCTTCCTGGGCGTAGGCGTTCGCGGACATGGCCATGACGGCGGCGCCAGCAAGCAACATAAGACGTTTCATACGTTTCTCTCCCGAGATTCTCGTTTGCTACAGGTGGGACCGATCGTGCCCGAATTCCTGACTCCTGTACGGGTGAACACTAACACGATCTTGCGCGACGTCACCCCTGACGGGCATTTTGTCGCATTGGATTCCTGCCAGAATGCGGCTGGCAAACGGTCATTCCGCGGCAGCCGCCTCAGCCTCCGGCAAGGTCAGCCAATCGTCCAGCCCCTGGTCCCAATACGGAGCCGGCCCATAGAGTTTGGCGAGGAAGTCGATGAACACCCGCACCTTGGCGGGCAGAAAACGCCGGCTCGGATAGACCGCGTGGAGGCCGACGTTCTTCGAGGCGCGATAGTGCGGCAGGACGATGCGCAGCTTGCCTTCCCGCAGCTCCGGGCCGATGTCCCAGGTGGAGCGAAGCGCCACGCCGAGCCCGGCCAGAAGCGCCTCGCGCACGACCTCGCTGGAGTTCGTGCGGATCGGACCGCCGGTGCGCAGCATCTCCGTGCCCTGAGGACCCGACAGGCGCCAGACGTCCTGCTGCGTTGTCGCGAGGCAGGCGTGGTTGGCCTGCAGGTCTTCCACCGAAACGGGAGCGCCGGCGCGCTTCAGATAGTCCGGCGCGGCGCACAGGATGCGGTGAACCGGCGCCAGTCGGCGCGCCACCAGGCTGCTGTCTTCCAGCTCGGCGATGCGGATCGCCAGGTCGTAGCCCTCGCCGACGATGTCGATGAGTTCGTCGGACAGGTCGAGATTGACGGACAAGTCGGGATTGTCGGCGAGAAAGGCCGCCAGATGCGGCGCGATATGCATGCGACCGAAAGAGGTCGGCGCGCTCACCTTCAGCGTGCCGCGCGCGATCGCCGACCGGCGGGACACGAAGGCTTCCGCCTCTTCGACCGAGGCGAGTATCGCGACGACGCGTTTGTAATAACCCTGTCCGGCTTCCGTGAGCGCGAGCTGGCGGGTGGTGCGTTGAAGAAGCCGCGTGCCCAAGCGGTCTTCGAGCCGTCGAAGTCGTTTCGAGACGACCGCGGGCGAAAGACCCATTTCCCGGCCGGCCGCGGACATGCTCCCGGCTCCAACCACGCGCGCGAAGATTTCCATGTCGGGAAAACTGCTCATTTTCAACGCACCGGAATTTGTTTTTCTCTGGCTTCAACGATTTATGGACAAAGCCGGGTCTGCCAAGGTCGTGAACGCTCTTACCCTCGACGAAGTCCGGAATTGGCCCATACTGGTCTCTATTGGGTGTGTACGCGCACAAAAAGCGGGCGGATTTGTTTTCGTCACAGCAAAAATGTATCAGGGAGGATCGCTCGATGAGCGGGATAGTCATGCCCCGGCCCGACGACGAGGTCTTGGCGCGCCGCGGCGAGATCGTTGCGGCACTCAAGCGGCTGGTGCCCGGGGAGGGGGTCATCGACGCCGCCGTCGAGATGCGCGCCTACGAAAGCGACGCGCTGACGGCCTACCGGCAGCTTCCGCTGGTCGTCGTGCTGCCCGAGACGGTCGAGCAGGTCTCCGCCGTCTTGCGTTATTGCCACGAGAACAGCGTCAAAGTGGTCCCGCGCGGGGCGGGCACGTCGCTGTCCGGCGGGGCGCTTCCGGTCGGCGACGGCGTGCTGCTGTCGATGATGAAGTTCAACCAGGTTCTGGACATCGACCCGGCGAACCGGGCGGCCGTTGTCCAGCCCGGCGTTACCAACCTCGGCATCACCCGCGCGGTGGAGCATCTGGGCTTTTATTACGCGCCGGATCCCTCCTCGCAGATCGCCTGTTCCATCGGCGGCAACATCGCGGAAAATTCCGGCGGCGTGCATTGCCTCAAATACGGCCTGACCACCAACAACGTGCTGGGGCTGGAAATGGTGCTGGTCACCGGCGAGGTGATCCGGCTCGGCGGCAAGCATCTCGACGCCGAAGGCTATGACATCCTGGCGCTGATGACCGGGTCGGAAGGGCTTTTGGGCGTCGTCACCGAGGTCACCGTGCGCATCCTGCAAAAGCCGGAGACGGCGCGCGCGGCGCTGATCGGCTTTCCCACCAGCGAGGACGGCGGCCAATGCGTCGCCGACATCATCGGCGCCGGCATCATCCCCGGCGGCATGGAGATGATGGACGAACTGGCGATCAACGCGGCGGAGGACTTCGTCAACGCCGGCTATCCGCGCGACGCCGGCGCGCTGCTGATCGTCGAGCTCGACGGCCCGGAAGCCGAGGTCGATTACCTGCTCGGCGAGATTGAGGCGATCGCCCGGCGCAACAAGGCCAGTTCGCTGCGCGTCTCCACCAGCGAGGAGGAGCGCAACACCTTCTGGGCGGGACGCAAGGCGGCCTTTCCCGCTGTCGGGCGGATCTCGCCCGATTATCTTTGCATGGACGGCACCATCCCGCGCAAGGCCCTGCCGGAAGTGCTGACGCGCATGCGTGCGCTCGGCGAGACACACGGGCTGCGCTGTGCCAACGTCTTCCATGCCGGCGACGGAAACCTGCATCCGCTTATTCTCTATGATGCCAACCAGCCGGGGCAGCTTGAGGCGGCCGAGGCCTTCGGGGCCGATATCCTCAAGCTGTGCGTGGAGTTCGACGGTGTGCTCACCGGCGAGCACGGCGTCGGCATCGAAAAGCGCGACCTGATGCCGGAGATGTTCACCGAGGACGATCTGAAGCAGCAGCAGCGGGTCAAATGCGCCTTCGATCCCAAGCAGTTGCTAAATCCCGGGAAGGTGTTTCCCGTGCTGCACCGCTGCGCCGAGCTCGGCCGCATGCATGTGCACAAGGGGCAGTTGCCGTTTCCCGACATTCCCAGGTTCTGAAGGCTCAGTCGATGTCAGATACACTGTCACCGCGCAGCGCGGACGAGGTTCGCGAAGCCGTGCAATGGGCGGCAGCCGAGGAGCAGCCGCTGGAGGTTCTCGGAACCGGCTCGAAGCGTGCGCTCGGGCGACCGGTTCAGGCGGCTCATGCGCTGGATCTCTCCGCGCTCTCCGGCATCATGCTCTACGAGCCGGCCGAACTGGTGATTTCCGCGCTTGCCGGAACGCCGCTTGCCGAAATCGAGGCAGCACTTGACGCGCACAACCAGGAGCTCGCCTTCGACCCGATCGACTATGGCGCGCTGCTCGGCCACGCTCCGGGTGCGGGAACCGTGGGCGGAATGATCGGCGCCAATCTCGCCGGCTCCAAGCGGCTGAAATTCGGCGCCGCGCGCGACCATATCCTCGGCATGGAAGCGGTCTCGGGCCGGGGCGAGATCTTCAAGTCCGGTGGCCGCGTCGTGAAGAATGTGACCGGCTACGATCTGCCGCGCACGCTGACCGGCTCCTGGGGGACGCTTGCGGTCGCGACCCGGATCACGCTGAAGGTGCAGCCAAGGGCGGAGATGGAAGCGACCTTCGTCATTTCGGGGTTGAACCCGCGCGAGGCGACGCAGGCGATGACCGCGGCGATGGGATCCTCCGCCGAGGTTTCGGCCGCGGCGCATCTTCCGCCGGAGATCGCCGCCGTGCTGTCGGCGCACGGCCACGCGCTGAGCGGGGCGGCGACGCTTCTGCGCCTGGAGGGCTTTGCCTCCTCCGTCGACTATCGCTTTGCCGCGCTCAAGGCGCTGCTGCAGGTCGGCGGGACGGTCTCGCGGCTCGAGGCGGAGGCCTCGCGCGCGCTATGGCGGGACGTGCGCGATTGCCGGGCGTTTGCGGGAACGGACGAGCATGTGTGGCGGATTTCCGTGGCGCCGACAGCCGGAGCCGATTTCATCGCGCGGGTGCAGGCGGCGTTTGCCTGCCAGGCCTATTGCGACTGGTCGGGCGGTCTGGTCTGGCTGGCGGTGTCGGGAGAGGATCCGCAGGCGGATGCCGTGCGCGCGGCCGTGGCTGACGTGGGCGGCGGGCATGCGATGCTGGTGCGCGCGCCGGCGCCCCTCCGCACCGCCGTTGCGGTGTTCCAGCCGCAGCCTGAGGCGCTTGCCGCCTTGTCCGCGCGGATCAAGGCGCAGTTCGATCCGCACGGCGTGCTCAACCCCGGACGGATGGGGTCGTGAGGAGATGAGGGGATCGACGGCTTCCGGCGGGCGCGCAGCCCCAACGCTGCGCGATGCCTGGTTCGAGACGGTCCGCGCCGGGGCGGCGCGGACCCGTGCCGGCTCCGGTTCAGGAGGTTTTTTTCTTCAGCCCGGCGTTGCATTGGACCGGCACCTGATAGGTCATGCCGTCGCGCTGGTTGGTCGTGGTCTTGATCGACCATGTGTTGTTCTTGGCCTTGTTCTTGCGGGCAGCGACCGCGTCGAGCTCGAAATAGGCGCGGGCGCTGACGGTCCAGGTCTTGAGAAGAACGGCGGACTTCCGCAGGCCCTTGGCCCTCTGGTTGGTCAGGTTGATCTCGCAGGCCTGTTTCGGCGACGGCCCCTGCCAGGCGGTCTTGGCGGTCGGCACGACCGGGCTGACGTTGAGGGTCACGGTGCGCCGGGTGCCCGAACCGACATCGCGGTTGGCGAAGGACCGGCTCCACTTGCCGCCGTCGCCCTCGAAGTAGAGGACGCCCTTGAAGGCGCCGAGCTTCATGGCGACGATGCGCTCGCCGCTGGTGGCGCGGGCATGCAGCTTCAGCAGGAACCGGTGGCCGGAACTCTTGATCTTCGTATAGCCGCCGGCATCGGCCGAGACTTCGATCGGGACGGCATCGATGCCGTCTTTCGTGAGGCTCACGGTCTCGATCCAGTCCTTGGCCGAAGCCGCGGAAACGAGCGAAACGACAAGCGTGGATGCGATTAGGATTGTCCGGGTCGTGTGCATCGAAAACACTCCAAGGCGTTTGTGTGTGCCTCGCCTTGGAAACAAGCCTTAGGGCAAGCCGCCTGAACGCACTGTGACGCAGATCTCAATCCGGCGTTCATGTTCGACAAACGCCGCAATCGTCGATGGAAGAGGAACAGGGTCGGATGCAGACGAATTTCTCGATTCACCAGCTGGCCGATCCGCATGTCGCGGAATCCGAGAAGATCCTGCGCAAATGCGTGCACTGCGGCTTTTGCACGGCCACCTGCCCGACCTTCGCGCTTCTGGGCGATGAACTCGACAGCCCGCGCGGCCGCATCTACCTGATCAAGGAGATGCTGGAGAACGACCGGCCGGCCGACGCGCGCACGGTGAAACACATCGACCGCTGCCTGTCGTGCCTGTCCTGCATGACGACCTGTCCCTCCGGCGTCCACTACATGCATCTTGTCGATCATGCGCGCGCGCATATCGACAAGACCTATCGCCGACCGCTGGCGGACCGGGCGTTGCGCGAGCTTCTGGCCTTCGTGCTGCCCAAACCCGACCGCTTCCGCCTGTCGCTGGTCGCGGCCTTCTTTGCCCGTCCTTTCGCCGGGGCGCTGAAGGCTGCCGGCGGACCGCTGAAGCAGATGGGGGCGATGCTGGAGCTTGCGCCGGCCAGAGCACCGGCACGCTCGCGCATGGAAGGTCCGGCGACATTTGCGGCCGAAACGCCGGCCCGCGCCGGGCGCGTGGCGCTTCTGTCCGGCTGCGCCCAGCCGGTGCTTGCCCCGCATATCAACGATGCGACGATCCGGCTGCTGACGCGAAAGGGCGTTGACGTGGTGCTGCCGAAGGGCGAGGGCTGCTGCGGCGCGCTGGTGCATCACATGGGCAAGGAGGAGCGGGCGCTTGCCGATGCCAGGCGCAATGTCGACGCCTGGACGGCGGAGATCGAGGGGGAGGGCCTGGACGCGATCCTGATCACGGCGTCGGGCTGCGGCACCACGGTCAAGGACTACGGCTTCATGCTGCGCGGCGATCCGGCCTATGCAGAAAAGGCCGCGCGGGTATCGGCGCTGGCCAAGGACATCACCGAATATCTGGCGACGCTGTCGCTCGGCGATCCGGTCGCGGCGCCCGATCTCACGGTTGCCTATCATTCGGCCTGTTCGATGCAGCACGGGCAGAAGATCACCCGCCAGCCCAAGGACCTGCTGAAAGCGGCGGGCTTTGCGGTGCGCGACGTGCCGGAAGGGCATCTGTGCTGCGGGTCTGCTGGCACCTACAACATCCTGCAGCCAGATCTCGCGCGCCGGCTGCGCGACCGCAAGGTCGCCAACATCGAGGCGACGCGGCCCGACCTTATCGCCACCGGCAACATCGGCTGCATGACGCAGATCGGCGGTGGCACGGAGGTTCCCGTGGTGCACACGGTCGAGCTGCTCGACTGGGTGTATGGCGGTCCCGTCCCTGTGACAATTGCCGAGACGCCGCTTGCCGGGCGCACGGTGCCGCGCGTGCAGGAAGCGGCCGGGTAGCCCTCAGTTTTTCTTGATGCGGTAGCTCTCGTGGCAGGACTTGCAGGTCTGGCCCATGGCCTTGAGCGCCTGACGGAGCGCGCTGCGGTCGAGGTCGTCGGGGTCGGTCTCGGCAAGGTCGACCGCCGCAGTCGCCAGGGCATCCGACTTGGCCTGGAAGTCATCGAAATCCGTCCAGATCTCCGCGCGCGCCTCGCTCAACTCCGACAGGCTTCCTTCGGGAAACTGGTCGGGAAACAGCTTGGCATGCTCGGCGACCCGGGATCCAATCTCCCGTGCGGCATCCGCATCGACCTTGTCCGACTTCACCATGGCGGCGAGCGCCTTCATGTCCCTGGCAATCTCCGACATGGTGTCCATGCGCTCCTTGACGATGCCGGTTGCGCCCTGATGCGCGACCGCCGACACGGTGGCAAGGCCAAGGGTTAAGGCGAGGGCGCAGGCCGCAACGCGCGCCGGGCCGGTCTTGAACATCGAAAGCGGGGCAAATCGCATCGGCTGCGGGACTCCCTGTGCAAAGTGAGTGTTTTTACGTGGATGACGCAGCGGCAGGATGCAGGAGGCCGCTCAATTTCGCAAGACCGCGACCGACGCGACGGGGGACGGCGGGTCGGGTAACAGCATCGTCGTATGCACCAAATGCGTATAGGCGATGTTCAACAGGGACACCGCGATCAACAGGGCGATCACAACGCCGAGCGATACGGGCGCGCAGAGCTTTTGCTTGAGATATGCGAGCGTCGCGACGAAGGCGGCGGCCGGCTGTTCTGCGGAGGGCGGGCTGGCGACATCCGCCGCCGGCGGCAAGGGCGGCACGCTCGTGTCTGATGCGGCGGAGCGACTGACGGTCTGGTTCGCCTGCGCCGCTGCCGGTTCCTGCGCGCGCCCGCTGGAGCTGTCGGAAGACGGGGGTTTGCGGCGGATCTCGAGCGTATAGCCAACGTTGGCGAGATGAATATGGACGGGCTCGGCGGCGCCATCGCCGGCAAAATGCTTGCGCAGAACGTTGCGCAGCCGGGAGGCATTGACGCGCACAATCGGATTGGAGCGGGGATTGAAGCCGTCACGCTGGTCGAAAACCGCACCCGCGATCACCGGCTCGCTCAGGGCGTCGGGCGTCGCGTCAAGATGGACGTTGACGAGGTAAGCCAGCAGGCGGCTGATCTTCGGCGCGCGCGCGAGCGCCGGGGCGGACAGAAGGCGCTGAAGGGCGGCACGTATCTCGTCGGCCGTCAGCGGTTCCACATCCCCGGTGTCTTTCGCGACCGCGATGCGATCACGACCTGCCTCCTGCGTCGCCATAAGCCCCCCGATAATGGCGTAAACCTGCCAAACGCGTCTGCCACGGGTAAACTATAGGGATTTTTCACAATGGCGCAAACCGCCAGACGCATGGCGCGTCAGGCGATTTCGGTGCAGGTTGCAGGCGGGCGCGCCTGAACGTCCGGTCCGTGCGGCGACGATCGGGTCCTGTCTAGATGACCTGGACCTTCGCGCCGACCGGAACACGGTTGTAGAGGTCCGTGACATCCTCGTTGCGCATGCGGATGCACCCGGAGGACACTGCACGGCCGATTGTCCAGGGCTCGTTCGATCCGTGGATGCGATAGAGCGTGGAGCCGAGATAGAGCGCGCGCGCGCCAAGCGGGTTGTTGGGGCCGCCCGGCATGAAGGTCGGAAGATTCGGCTGGCGCTTGCGCATTTCCGCCGGCGGACGCCAGTCCGGCCACTCGGCCTTGCGCGACACCGTATGGGTTCCGGCCCATTCAAAGCCCGGCCGGCCGACGCCGACGCCGTAGCGGCGGGCGAAACCGCCTTTTTCGATGAGATAGAGATAGCGCGCGCCCGTATCGATGACGATCGTGCCGGGCTTCTGCTTGCCGTCCCAGGCAACCGTGGTCGGCAGGAACCGCGGATCGATGCCGCGCTGGGCGGTGCGGCGCGGGCTGGCGACCGCCGGAGCCGAGGCCCGCACGGTACCCCGGCGGACCTGCTGCCGCTGGCGCGGCAGGGGGCGGTTGCTCACCGCGGGGCGCATCGCGCGCCGCTGCGGTTGCAGCTGCAACACCCAGGGCTCGGTGAGATCGGGGCTGAGCAGAAGCGGCGGCGCGCCGGCGCCGCTGCGGAAATCCGCCTGCGCGGACGTGACGAACGGGGCGCAGGCAAGCGCCAGCGCCATCAGGACAATTCGGGATCGGTGCATCGACGTACTCGCAACCTCTTCGCCGGAACCATGGGCCGCGCGCCGCCGTCAGGCGCCTTTGACCCTTCCGGCTCAAGGCTCCCGCAACGGAACGCATGGCCGCAAGGATAGGGCCGGCGAAACCAGCAAAGGTGAATCCGGGCGCGTTTGGGCGGGTTTCGATGCGTCTTTCTGCCGGCGTGGTTAGCGCCGCGTTTCCAGACGTGGTCAACGAGATCTGAAGAGGATCGGCGGCGCGGGCCCCGGCGTTAACCTGCCGGTCCGCCGCTCCCGGTCCTTCGGGCGCCCTCAGTTCACCAGCGGCCGGATCTCGCGGACGATGGAGGGCAGGAGCGGCTCCACCTGGGCCGGACGCATGCCCGGCCGGATGCGCCGGTGATAGAGCATGTTCAGGATGTATTTGTCGAAGGAGGTGAAACGGCTGTGGCGCGAGCGGTCGTTGAAGACCGAGTGGGACAGCGAGGGATCGTCGTTCATCGGTCCCAGGCCCTGCAGCACCTCCTCCACCAGGCAGCGGCGAAACAGGAAGTCGCCCTCGTCCGACACGATAACGGCGGCCGACTGGGAAATGCCGCTGCTGTCCGACACCACCCGCACCAGGCAGCGGCCCGGCACATCGGCGCGCGGATCATTGTAGATCCTCTCGCGCACCACATCTCCGTATTGGCTGCGGTCGACGATATAGATGTGAAAATTGGCGTCCTCGGGCCTGGCCACGATGGTCGTTGCCAGGCCGCGCACGCTGCGTCCGAGCGAGCCGATGAACCGATAGGCCACCGGCTTGCGGTCCCGACGTGCCAGGTTGTGGACGTAGAACCGGACCGGGCCGACGTATTTCTTCACCAGATACGGCTGCCAGCTCCAGGAGCGGTACTCCAGTCCGAAGACCGTTTTCATGAAGCCGCTGATCAGTTCCTCGGTCGAGAACGTGTAAGGGGCCGCCCTGGTTTGCGCGAGCGGCGCCGAAAGCCCCAGAAACAGGGTGGCGAGGAGGACCGACAAAACGGTTCTGGCAATGCGCACGGGCGGCTTCCGGCTTCCGGGTCTTGCGATGATCGACGACCATCGTCGCCGGAGACCATACAAAATGGAGCGACCGAGCGGAACGGCAAATTGCCTGTCGTCGATCGGCCTGTTTGGGCGGGCTGTGGCGCGTATCCGGTGAGGCGGCGGGCAAACGCAGGGGGCGGGAACATTTCCTTAAACCTCGTCGTCTATACAGGTTTTCCATGCACGGTGGCGCCCGGCCCGAGATGTGGAGACGGACAAAACAATGACGGCGACAAGAAGAGCTTTCAGAGCCGAAAGCCTATTGCACAAGTCGGATTCTTCGCGCACCGGCGACGGAGCCAGCGGTCGGCAGCATCAGGAGATCATGGCGGAGATCGCGTCGATCAAGGCGCTGATTCGCCCCTCCGAAGAGGTCGGGCACACGATGCTCGAGACCTTCAAGGCCGAGCTTGGCGAAGCGTTCAAGCTCAAGGCCGAACTCGATTCCATCTATGAGGCGATCGCCAAGACCAAGCGCGAGATCGCGACCCTGCACAACACCGCAGGGTCCGAGAGCCAGGACATGACCCGCGTCACCAACGAACTCGACGCGGTTGTCTCCGGCACGGAAGGCGCGACCGAGGGCATTCTCTCCGCCGCCGAGTTCATCGACGAGACCGCGAACACCTTGAGTGCGCGGCTGTCGGGCCAGGACGCGGAGCTTGCCAACGATATTCAGGAGAAGGTCGTCCAGATCTTCGAATCCTGCAATTTCCAGGACCTCACCGGCCAGCGCATCACCAAGGTCATCAACACGCTGCGCTTCATCGAGGACCGTATCGTCCGCATGATGGACATCTGGGGCGGCATCGAGACCTTCAAGTCGATCGAGCCGGAAACCCGGCCCGAGCGCGAGGGCGACGCGGCCCTGCTCAACGGTCCGTCGCTCGACATCGACGCCGGCGTCGCGAGCCAGGACGATATCGACGCCCTTTTCGCCTGACCGGCCGTTTCCTCATCCGACACGTCGCGCAAGGCATCGGCTTCCCCGCTCCAACCGTACGACGCATCGCTCCAATGCCCCTGCTTGAACGCGCGGGCATTGGAGTCTAGTGTGAACAAATCAGGAACTTTCGGGGCGGGAGGCTGTGACGCCGTTCGCGGTGCGGTCTCCCGCGTCCCTCGCCAGTGGAACGGAAACGAGATGGCCGACGAGGACGTGAAAAAGGGGTTGTTGCGCGGCGAGGACGGGCAATTGCGCTGCTGGTGGCATGGCAACAAGCCGGACTACCTCGTCTATCATGATGCGGAGTGGGGGCGGCCGATGGCCGACGACCGCCGGCTGTTCGAGAAGATCTGCCTGGAGGGCTTTCAGTCGGGCCTGTCGTGGCTGACCATCCTGCGCAAGCGCGAGAACTTCCGCGCCGCCTTCGCCGGTTTCGACGTCGATCGGGTCGCGGAGTTCGGCGAGGCGGATATCGCCCGCCTGCTCACTGATGCCGGCATCGTGCGCCATCGCGGCAAGATCGTGTCGACCATCAACAATGCGGCCCGCGCCCGCGAATTGCGCGACGAGTTCGGCTCGCTCGCGGCCTATTTCTGGCGGCACGAGCCGGGGCCGGAGGAACGTCCGGCGCGGTGCGACCATGCCAGTCTCTCGGTTCTGGCGCAGACGCCGACGTCAAAGGCCCTGTCGAAGGATCTCAAGAAGCGCGGCTGGAGTTTCGTCGGTCCGACGACCGTCTATGCCTTCATGCAGGCCATGGGGCTGGTCAACGACCACCTCGAAGGCTGCTGCATGCGCCAGACCGTGGAGGCGGAACGGCAGGCGTTCCGGCGGCCGGGCGGCGGGTGATCGCACTTTTGTAGTATGAATCTCGCCGAACGTTGCGTTCCCGAATCTTATTCGGCTATTTTGACGATGGGATTCGGTCCTTTGTCGCATGCTTCCGCAAGGATGCGCGGCCGGGGACGGGCTCGCGAGCGAACAACAGGCGCCGTCAACAAGGCGCCCCTAGGGGAGGTTTTAGGATGAAACTTGCGCGCATCGCCGCCGGTCTGGCGGTTGGCGTGGGTCTTGGCGTGGCATCGGTGATGTCGCCGGCCCTCGCGGAAGAGACCACGCTCCGCATCACGCTTCAGTTGCCGATGAAGAGCCACCTCGGCCAGAACGTGGCGCTCTTCAAGGAGAAGGTCGAAGCGCTCTCGAATGGCGACGTGTCGGTCGAGATCTACGATTCCGCCCAGCTCTACAAGGACAGCGAAGTGCCCCAGGCGGTCGGCTCCGGCGCCATCGAGATGGGCGTGGCGTCGCTCACCCGCTATGTCGGCGACGTTCCGGCCGTCGACCTGTTCTACATGCCCTTCCTGCTGAACAACGAGGAACTGGTGCGCAAGGCCGTCGCGCCGGGCAGCCCGGTGCGCGCGCCGCTCGACGAGGCGATCCTCGGCACCGGCAGCCGCGTGCTGTGGTGGCAGGCCTATGGCGGCGTCGTGCTGCTGTCCAAGGAGGCGCCGCTGAAGACCCCGGCCGACATCGAGGGCAAGAAGGTCCGCGTCTTCGGCAAGACACTGGGCGAATGGATCAAGGCCGCCGGCGGCGCGCCGACGCTGATCTCCGGCTCCGAGCAGTATATCGCCTACCAGCGCGGCACGGTGGATATCGGCATGACCGGCGTGTCCGGCGTCAAGAGCCGGCGTCTGTGGGAAGTGATGGACACGATCACCGTCACCAACAACGCCGACATCGAGTTCATCGTGGTGGTCAACGAGGACTTCTGGCAGGGCCTGCCGGAGCAGCACCGCGACTGGATCACCCAGGCCGCTCTTGAGGCCGAGCAGGACGTGCGCGACCGCATGGCCTCCATCGAGGCGGAAGCCTATGCGATGGCCAAGGAGAACGGCATGACCGTCTACGAGCTAAGCGACGACGAAATCGCGGCCTGGAAGGCGGCGGCCCAGCCGGTTTACGACCAGTTCGCGGCCGATGCCGGCGATCTCGGTCAGCAGGTGCTCGACGCGGCGCGCAAGCTCGCCGAATAACGCAGGCGCTGTCCCGGCCGGAGCGGCAGGTCCGTTCCGGCCAGTTCCTCGCCGGAGCGGTCCATTCGCTCCGGCCCTTTTTCTGTGATGGACCCTCTCATGTTGCGGATCATCGACGGCGCTTCGCGCTTTGCCGGCCTGATTGCGGGCTGGGGTTACTTCCTGATTGCGCTGATGCTCGGATACGAGGTGCTGATGCGCTATCTCGGCGATCCGACCATCTGGGCCGAGGAGCTGTCGCGCATGGTCCTCATCTGGGCGACCTTCGGCGGCGCCGCGCTGCTGCTGCATCGCCGGCAGCACATCGTGATCACGCTGCTGACCGACAATCTGTCTGCGGGCGCACGCCGCGCGCAGGAGCTTTTCGTGCTCGCCTTCATCGTCGTCCTGTCGGCCGTCATCGTCTATTACGGCTCCGGCATCGCGATGGATTCCTTCACGCGCGGACGCACCACCGGCTCCATGCTCGATGTTCCCGCCTGGTGGTCGCAGGCTTCCATTCCCGCCTGTTTCGCGCTGCTCGGCATCCAGGCGCTCGCCGAGGCCCTGCGGGTCGCCGTCAACGGCATCGACAGCGCCGCGCCGCAGCGCGTCGATCACTGAGGCCGCCGACATGACATCCCTGCTCATTCTCGCGGCGCTCTTTGCGCTTCTTCTCGCCGGCATCCCGGTCGCCTTCGCGCTGACCGGCCTCGGCTTCGGCCTTCTCGCCGTCGGCGGCTTCTCGCCGCTGATGGTGCCGCAGGGCCTGTTGTCCTCCGCCGACAGTTTCGTACTGGTCGCCGTGCCGCTGTTCCTGCTGATGTCGAACGTGCTCTTGAAGGGCGGTGTCGGCCGCGACCTCTTCGCTGCCGTCCAGGCCTGGGTCGGACACTGGCCCGGCGGGCTGGCTGTTGCCACCATCCTCTCCTGCGGCATCTTCGCGGCGATTTCCGGCTCCTCCGTCGCAACGGCTGCCACCATCGGCACGGTGGCGATCCCCGAGATGACGCAGCGCGGCTATCCGCGTCGTTTCGTGCTCGGACTTCTGGCGGCCGGCGGCACGCTCGGCATTCTCATTCCGCCCTCGATCCCGATGATCGTCTATGGCGTGATCACCGAGGAATCGATCATCTCGCTGTTCCTGGCCGGCATCGGTCCCGGCCTGTTGCTGATGGCGCTCTTCATCGGGTGGTCGGTGCTTTATGCAAGCTTTGCCTCCGACTACCAGCCGAGCCCGCGGTCGAGCTGGGCGGAACGCCGGCGCACCGCATTGCGCGCCTTCCCGACGGTCGTGCTCGCCGCTCTCGTCATCGTCGGCATCTACACCGGCCTGTTCACGCCGACGGAGGCGGCGGCCGTCGGTTTCATCGGCGCTCTGGTGGTCGTCGGCCTCATCCTGCGCACCCTCGACTGGCCGAAGCTGCGCGACGCGGTCGCCGAGGCGATGACGACGACGGTCGCGATCCTGCTGATCGTTGCCGGCGCCAAGGTCTTCGGCAAGGCGATCACGCTCTACCGGATCCCGCAGGACATCTCGATGTTCCTGTCGGAGCATATTTCCTCCGCCGGCATGTTCGTGCTGCTGGTGGCGCTGGTGCTGCTGGTCATGGGTCTCTTCCTCGAGGCCCTGTCGATGATGCTGATCATGGTGCCGGTGCTGTCGGGCGCGCTCTTTGCCCTCGGCCTCGATCCGATCTGGTTCGGCGTCTTCTTCGTCGTCATGGTCGAATGCGCGCTGATCACCCCGCCGGTCGGGCTCAACCTCTATGTCATCCAGGCGGTCGGCAAGGCCACCATGGGCGAGGTGTCCTCCGGTGTCTGGCCGTTCCTGCTGATCATGCTGTTCAGCGTGCTGCTGATCTTCTGGTGGACCGACCTGGTGCTCTATATCCCCTTCAAGATGTAATCCTGCCGGGGGCGCGGGACCGCCTGCGCCTCCTCCGAGAAAGGCTAAGACCATGACAACGCCCGCCGCGCGCCTGCGCGCCCATTTGGCCGCGACCCCGCTGACCGTGATGCCCTGCTGCTTCGACGGCCTGTCCGCGAGGCTGATCGGCGATGCCGGCTTTCCGGTCTCCTTCATGTCGGGCTTCGCCGTGTCGGCCGCGCGTATCGGTGCGCCGGACACGGGCCTGATCTCCTATGGCGAGATGGTCGACCAGGGCCGCAACGTTTGTGCCGCCACCTCCGCGCTGATCATCGGCGACGGCGACACGGGCTATGGCAACGCTCTCAACGTCAAGCGCACGGTCAAGGGCTACGCGCAGGCGGGTTTTGCCGCCGTGATGATCGAGGACCAGGTCGCGCCCAAGCGCTGTGGTCATACCAAGGGCAAGCTGGTGGTCTCGCGCGAGGAGGCGGTCGACCGGATCAAGGCGGCGGTGGACGCGCGCGAGGAAGGCTCCGACATTCTCATCCTGGCGCGCACCGATGCCCGCCACGGCCATGGCCTTGACGAGGCTCTGGAACGCGCCCGCGCCTTCAAGGAGGCGGGTGCCGATCTTCTTTTCGTGGAAGCGCCGCATGATGTGGGCGAGATGGAAACGATCTGCCGCGAGGTGCCGGGCTGGCACATGGCCAATCTGGTGGAAGGCGGGGCGACGCCGCTGTTGCCGCATGCCGAACTGGAGCGCATCGGCTATCGCCTTGCCGCCTATCCGCTGACGCTGCTTTCCGCCGCGATCAAGGCGATGCAGGGCGCTTTGAGCGAAATGGCCGCCGGCCGGCACCCCGACGCAGCCCTTCTGCCTTTCGCCGATCTGCGCAAGGCGGTCGGCTTTGATGCCTATTACGAGGAAGAAAGCCGCTACGCCGACAGGCGCGACTGACGGCAGGCGTTGCGGCACCGCGAAAAAACACGCGGCCGCGTTGATCCACCGCTCGTCACCTTGCGTAAGGTTTGCTGAAAGCCGGAGGACGACGGCCGTTCCCGATCCGCCGTCACCCACCCGAATCCGGCTTTTCGGGCGGTCCACCCCGATCGGCCACCCGTTTTGGAGGTCGCTCTCCCCCGGAGCGGCCTCCTTTTTTTATGCGTGCTTCAGGTGCCGCCAACCGCCATCGCCGGGGCCTTCGCCGTCCAGCCCGTCGCCTCGTCATAGGCCTTGGCGACCTGCAAGACACCGAGATCGTCACGCGGCCGGCCGATGATCTGGAAACCCGTTGGCAGGCCTTCGGCGTTGAAGCCGGCCGGCACGGACACGGCCGGAAGGCCCAAGAGGCTGACGCCGATGACCGTCTCCATCCAGCGGTGATAGGTTTCCATCGTGCGCCCGGCGATCTCCTTCGGCCAGTCGAGTGTGACGTTGAAGGGATAGACCTGTGCGCTCGGGGCGACCAGATAGTCGTAGCGCTCGAAAAGCCGCAGCACGGCGCGATACCAGGCGCTGCGCATTGAACTCGCCTCTTCGATGGCCGTCATCGACAGCGCGCGCCCGCGTTCGATCTCCCAGATCGCGGCGGGCTTCAGCTTGTCGCGGGTGGCGGGGTCGTCGTAGATCGCTCCGAGTTTCGCGGCCACGCGCCAACTGCGCAGATCCGTCCAGGATTGCCAGATGCGCTCCGGGGCATAGCCCGGTCCGGTTTCCTCCACATGGGCGCCAAGCTCGACGAGCCGCGTCAGTCCGTCACCCACGAGGTCGAGAATGCCGTCCTCGAACGGCAGATGGCCGTCGAGATCGCCGAGCGACCCGATGCGCAGGCCCTTGGCCTTCGGCGTGAGCGGTGCTGCAAAGAGGCTGCCGTCACCGTCGAGCGACTGCGGCGCGCGCGGGTCGTGGCCGGCCTGCACGGACAGGAGCATCGCCAGATCGTCGAGGTCGCGGGCCATCGGCCCGTCGGTCGCCATCGTGTCCATGAAGAGTTCGGGCGCGGGGCCGGACGGCACCCGTCCGTAGCTCGGGCGCATGCCGATGACGTTGTTGAAGGCGGCCGGATTGCGCAGCGAGCCCATCATGTCGCTGCCGTCGGCAACCGCGAAGATCCGGGCCGCGATGGCCGCCGCCGCCCCGCCGCTGGAGCCGCCGGCGCTGCGGGTGGTGTCATAGGGGTTCAGCGTCGGGCCGAACAGCGGATTATAGGTATGCGAGCCGAGGCCGAATTCCGGGACGTTGGTCTTGCCGATTAGAATGGCCCCGGCCGAGCGCATGCGCGCCACATGGATGCTGTCTTCCGCCGGCACCTGACGGGCGAAGACGGGCGATCCCATGGTGGTCGTCAGCCCCGCCGTCATGGCGAGATCCTTGATCGCCTGCGGCATGCCGTGCATCCAGCCGCGCGAATGCCCGGCGGCAAGTTCGGCGTCCAGCGTGTCGGCTTCGGCGAGCAGCGCATCCGTGTCGCGCAGCGACACAACGGCATTGAGCGTCGGATTGAGCGTGGCGATGCGGGCAAGCGTTGCCTGCATCACCTCGCGCGCCGAGACACGCCTTGCGTGGATCGCGTCCGACAGGGCGCGCGCGGACAGCGCGGTGATTTCGTCTGCGGTCATTGTCCGGGCCTCCCGTCCCGTGTGCCTTGAAGAAACAGGGACTTAAGAGCCGACCTTTTCCGCCAGCGGATCGTAGAGCGGATTGCTGGTGCCGAACACATAGTCAAGCGTGGTGACGCTGACATGCGGCGCGCCGTGGTCGCGCAGCAGCGTCGCGCAATCGGCGGCACTTGCAGCCGGGCAATGCAGCAGCAGCGGCTGGCCGACCTGGGTGCCGAAGGGCGCGATCGCGCCGAACTGCTCGCCGGCCGCGCGGGCCGTCAATTCGGGGGCTGCCACCAGCGCGCGGATTTCCCGGAAGCCCCGGGCGCGCTCTTCGGCCGCGATCCGGTCGAGGATGATGCGGGCAAAGCCCAGCTGCTCGGCGCTCCAGTCCGCGCTCAGCGAGGCGACCAGATTGGCCTGGCTCTTCAGGATCACGCCGTCGTCGAGGATCTTCAGATTGTTGGCGACAAGCGTCGAGCCGGTGGTGGTGATGTCGACGATCAGTTCCGCCGTTCCGGCCGCCGGCGCGCCTTCGGTGGCGCCGGCGCTTTCCACGATCCGGTAGTCGGAAATGCCGTGTTCGGCGAAGAAGCGGCGCGTCAGCGTCACATATTTGGTCGCGACCCGCAGCCGCTCACCCTTGCGGGCGCGAAAATGCGCCGCGACATCGGCAAGGTCGGCCATGGTCGACACGTCGATCCAGGCGTCCGGCACGGCGACCACAACATCTGCGAAGCCGAAGCCGAGCGGGGTGACGGTGTGCACGCTGGTCTCTGGGTCAGCAATGGTTTCATGCACCAGATCGAGCCCGGTGACGCCCAGATGCGCCTGACCGTTGGCGAGTTCCCGCGCGATTTCGGAGGCCGAGAGAAAGGCGATTTCCACCTGGCTGGCCTCGAAGCGTCCGAGCCGGCCGCGATAGTTGCGCGCGCCGCCGGGCTGGCGCACGGGCAGGCCGGCGCGGGCGAAGAAATCGTGCGTGTTGTCCTGCAGCCGCCCCTTGGAGGGAATGGCGATGGTCAATGCCGTCATGACACCCTCAAATGCGATCCAGCCAGATGGAAAACCCGGTGGCCGGAATGTGAGCCGTGGCGCCGAGCAGCGCCAGAAGCCTGTCGTAGCGTCCGCCGCCGACGATCTGGCCTGCCGTCTCGCGCGAGGCGGAATGGATCTCGAAAACGAAGCCGGTGTAATAGTCGAGCCGGCGACCGAAATCGGCGGCAAACGTCAGGGACGCGTCGGAGATGCCATGTGCGGCGATGGCATCGAGGCGGGCGGAGAAACTCTCCAGCGCCTGCGTCAGGTCGAGGCCGACGTCCTTCGCAAAGACCTCGATGGTCTTCACCGAGGCGCGCGGATCGCCGGCAATCGCCAGATAGCGGGTCAAAACGTCGGCAGCGCGGTCGGTCTCGGGGTCGTGGCGGGCAAGGGCCGCCTGTTCCAAAAGCCGCTCGGCGATGTCGCTGGCGCTGCGTCCGGCAATCGGCTTGAGGCCGGTCAGGCGCAGAAGCTCGGCGACCGCCGACTGGGCCGTGTCTTGGGCAAGCCCCTCGAGCGCGCGGGCAAGGGTCGCCGCCGAGGACGTGTCGTCGCGCTCCGCCTCGCCGCCGCTTCGCATGGCGCGGATCGCCGCGTCCAGCCGGTCGCGTTCGCCGAAGAGATCGCCGAGACGGCGCTCCCACACCGCCGGCAGGTTCAGCCCGCCGAGCACGGCGCGAAACAGCGCCTCGTCGCCGATGTGGATGCGCGCGTCGATGACGCCGAGCGTTTCCAGCGCGGAGAGCGCCAGCGCCAGCGTGTCGGCGTCGGCGGCTTCCAGGTCGGCGCGGCCGAGACATTCCACGCCCGCCTGCATGAACTCGCCCGCGCCGTCCTGGCGCTGGCGGAACACCTTGCCGCAATAGGAATAGCGCGCCGGCGTCTCCGGCGCGCCGCCGTCGAGATGCGCCCGGCAGACCGGGATCGTGTAGTCGGGGCGCAGGCAAAGCTCCTCGCCGGCGCGGTCGCTGGTGAGATACATGCGCCCGCGAATGTCCTCGCCGATCAGGTCGAGGAAGAGCCGCGAGGGTTGCAGGATCTCAGGTTCCATCGCCGGAAAGCCTTCGGCCTGAAACAGCTCGCGCAGACTGGCGTAAGGGTCGGGCAGGGTCATGCGCCGGCTCCTTCCGTGCCGCTCTTCGCGCGGTCGTCGGCCTGTTCGGCGAGCATGCGCTTCACCGTCTCGACCAGCTCGGCCTCGGGCACGCTGATCTGCGCCGGGCGGCTTTCGCGCCAGGTCACATTGTCGGCGATCTCGCCGGACAGCCGCTTGCCCTCGATCAGGTCCTTGATCTGGACGACGCCCTCGGCGCGTTCGTCGCCGCCCTGGATGATGGCGAGCGGGCAGTCGCGCCGGTCGGCGTATTTGAGCTGGTTGCCGAATTTCTTCCAGTTGCCCTGGTACATCTCGGCGCGGATGCCGGCGGACCGCAGGTCCTGGGTCATCTTCTGGTAGCGCGCGAGGTTTGCCGTGTCGCCGTCCATCACGGTGACCAGCACGGGCGCGAGCACCGCGTCGTCCTTGAGCTTGCCGAGGTTCTTCAGCGCCGTCATCAGCCGCGAGACGCCGATGGAAAAGCCGGTCGCCGGCACGTCGCGCCCGGTGAAGCGCTTGACCAGCCCGTCATAGCGCCCGCCGCCGCCGACGGAGCCGAACTGCACGACCTCGCCCTTCTCGTTGGTGACGTCGAAGAGGAGCTCCGCCTCATAGACGGGCCCGGTGTAATATTCGAGGCCGCGCACGACGGAGGGGTCGACGGAAATCCGGTCGGCCTTGTAGCCGGCCGAGGTCACCAGATCGGAAATCAGCTTGAGCTCGCTGAAGCCTGCCTCGAATTCCTCGTTGATCGCCAGCTTGGAAAGCGCGGCCGTCTTGAAGGTGAGATCGTTGCGGTCGTCGATCAGGTCGTCGATGGCCGAGGCTTCCAGGATCTCGATGATCGCCTCGATGGCGGTCGCGGAGAGGTTCGCGCCCTTGGTGAAGTCGCCGCTCTCGTCCTTGCGGCCCTCGCCAAGCAGCAGGCGCACGCCTTCGCTGCCGAACTTGTCGTATTTGTCCATCGCCCTGAGCACGGTCAGCCGCCGCTCGGCGTCTTCCGGATCGCCGAGGCCGATCGCCGCCATCACGCCGTCGAGCACCTTGCGGTTGTTGACGCGGATGATGTACTGGCCGCGCGGAATGCCGAGGGCCTCCATCGTGTCGGCCATCATCATGCACATTTCCGCGTCCGCCTGGACGCCCGGTGCGCCGACCGTATCGGCGTCGAACTGCATGAACTGACGGAAGCGACCGGGGCCGGGCTTTTCATTGCGGAACACCCAGCCGGCGCGGTAGCTGCGAAACGGCAGCTGGATCTCGTTGATGTTTTCCGACACATGGCGGGCGAGCGGCGCGGTCAGGTCGTAGCGCAGGCTCATCCACTGTTCGTCGTCGTCCTGCACGGAAAAGACGCCGGCATTCGGCCGGTCGGTGTCGGGCAGGAATTTTCCGAGGCAATCGGTGTATTCGAACGCCGGCGTTTCCACCGGATCGAAGCCATAGGCCTCGTAGACGCCGCGGATCTTCGCCAGCATCGCGTCGGTCGCGCGGATGTCTGCGGCGGAGCGGTCGACGAAGCCGCGCGGCAGGCGCGCCTTGAGCTTGTTCGGTTTGGTCTTGGCCATTGGCGTTTGAAGGTCCGTTCAATCGGGAAGGGGCAAAGGGGACAAACCCCGGTGCCGGTTGCCGGTTTCCTAGACGAAACGGCGGTCGCGGGCAAGGATCGCAGCCGAAACGCGGGTTTGCGGCTTAACCGAGATCGAAGCCCGCCCGCCTGAACGCTTGCAATCGGGGACGGGCGGACTATGGTCCCGCGCGAAAACGCGACCGTGCGGCACTTGAGCTGCGCGCACGTCACGTCGCGTCTCTCTCGCTGAGGTTCAACGTGCCCATGCCGGTCGACGGCGCATCGCTTCCGCAATCCACGAGCGCCGACGCATCCGCCGGCGACGCCTCCGGCATGCCGGGCGCCGCAGCGCCCGCCGTGCGCGCACCGCGCCTGTCGGTCGTGCTGCCGACGTTCAACGAACGCGACAACCTGCCCGTCCTGATCGAGCGGCTCGACGCCACGCTTGCCGGCATCGCCTGGGAAGCCATCGTCGTCGACGACAATTCCCCCGACGGCACGACCGAGGTCGCGCGCCGGCTGGCGAACAGCGACCCGCGCATCCGCGTCATCCGCCGCGTCGGCCGGCGCGGCCTGTCGGGCGCCTGCATCGAGGGCATGCTGGCCTCTTCCGCCGACTTCGTCGCGGTGATGGATGCCGACCTGCAGCACGACGAGACGCTCCTGCCGAAGATGCTGGCAAGGCTCGCCGGAGACGGCACGGCCGGCAATCCGGGTGCGGATCTCGCCGTCGCCAGCCGTCATGTCGAAGGCGGGGCTGTGGGCGACGGCCTGTCGGCGGTGCGCGCATCCGGGTCGGGCCTTGCCAACCGTCTGGCGCGCATCTTCCTGCATGTTGATCTTTCGGATCCGATGAGCGGCTTCTTCATGATCCGCCGCGCCGAGGTTGAACGTCTCGCGCCGCAGCTCTCCTCGCAGGGCTTCAAGATCCTGCTGGACATTGTCGCCAGCGCGAAGGGATCCTTGCGCATCGTCGAGCTGCCCTTCGTCTTCCGCGAAAGGCTGCACGGTCAAAGCAAGCTCGACACGCTGGTCGCGCTCGATTTTCTGGGGCTTATCTTGTCGAAACTGGTTGGCGATCTCGTGTCCGTGCGCTTCCTGATGTTCATGATGGTCGGGGCCTCCGGCGTCGTCGTGCACATGGTGGCGCTGTTCTCGCTGATCGAAGGCTTCGCGATGAACTTCCAGGTCGCGCAGACGGCGGCGACCTTCGTTGCCATGACGACCAACTTCTATCTCAACAACCGGCTGACCTACCGCGACCGCCGCCTGCACGGCTGGGCCGCCTTGCGCGGGCTTTTCACCTTCTATGTGGTCTGCGGCTTCGGCGTGATCGCCAATGTCGGCGTCGCCTCGCTGATCTATCAGGAAGACGCCGGCCGCATCCTCATCGGCGTGGCCGGTGCCGCCGGCGCGGTGATGGGCGCGGTGTGGAACTATGCCGCAAGCTCGGTCCTGACCTGGCGCAAGGCCTGAGGCGGTGATGGCGCCCGCGACCCGCGAGGCCGGAACGGAGCTGACGGTCTGGCTGCGCCCGGCCACGCTGGCGCTCCTCGTCCTGGCGCTCACGGCGGTGAAGCTTGTCGTCGCCGCCAATTCGGGGCTGGCCGAGGATGAAGCCTATTACCGGCTCTGGGGGCTGAACCCCGCCGCCGGCTATTACGACCACCCGCCGATGGTCGGCTGGTGGGTGGCGGCCGGCCTGTGGATCGCCGGCGACACGCCGCTCGGCATTCGTCTCCTGCCGGTTCTCTCCGCTCTTGTCGGTTCGGCTGCGCTCTGGCGCACCGGTTTCCTGCTCTTCGGCGCGCGCGCGGCCGGCTGGGCGGTGCTCTTCTTCAACGCCTCGCTTCTGATCGGGATCGGCAGCCTGCTCGCCACCCCCGACGCCCCCTCGGTGTTCTTCTGGGGGCTGACAATCTGGGCGCTTGCCGAGCTGCACGCCGGCCGAAACGCCAACTGGTGGCTGGCCGTCGGCGTCTTCGCCGGGCTTGGCCTTGCGTCGAAATATTCGGTTCTCTTTCTGGGGGCCGGCATCGTGCTGTGGCTTCTGCTGGTGCCCGACGCCCGGCGCTGGTGGGCGAGCTGGCAGCTCTGGGCGGGGGGCCTCATCGCCTGTGTCATCGTCGCGCCGGTGGTGCTGTGGAACGCCGATCACGAGTGGGCGTCCTTCATCAAGCAGTTCGGCCGCGCCGTGCCGGACGGCTGGAGCACAAAGTATATTTTCGAATTTATCGGCGCGGTGATCGGCCTGCTCAATCCGCTGGTCGCGGTTCTGGCGGCGGTCGGCCTTGCCAGAGCCATTCGCGGCGCCCGGCGGGGCGATGCCGCCTTCGGCCTCATGCTCTGGACCTGCGTGCCGTTCTTCGTCTACCTGCTGGCGCATTCGCTGCATTCGCGCGTCCAGGGCAACTGGCCGGCGCCGCTCTTTCCAGCCCTTGCCCTTCTGGCCGGCGTCGTTGCCGCCGATCCGCCGGCGGCATTCCGGCGCGGTTTTGGCCTGCTGGCCAGGGCTGCGGTGGTGCTTGGCGTTACCGTGTCGCTCGTCGTCTATGTGCATGCGGTGCAGCCGCTGACCGGGAGCCTGGCGCGCAAGGATCCGACCTTCCAGACCCGCGGCTGGCCGGACATCCGCGATGGGGTGATAAAGCTTGCCGAAGACGAGGGCGCGGCCTGGATCGCGACCTACGGCTACGGGCTCAACGCGCAGCTTGCGGTCAATCTCGCAGGCATCCTGCCGGTCGAACAGCTCACCGAGCGCATCCGCTATGTCATGCGGCCCTCCCTCGATGCCGCGACGCTGGCCCGCCCTGCGCTCTTCGTCGTGGAGGCGCGGCGCGATCCGGGCGCGGCGGTGCTGGGCGAGCGCTTCGGCGAGGTGGCCCGTGTTGCCGTGCTGACCCGCCGGGTGAAGGGCGTGGCGCTGGAGGATCTCGTCGTCTACCGGGTCGCGGCGCCGCGCGGCGCTCCGCTCGACCCGGTTTACCCGCTCCCCTGAGCCGCCTCACCCTCTTGGCAGGGACCGCGGATCGGCGCATAGGATAGAGCGATGAAACGCATTCTCATGACCGCGCCCGACTACGGGCTGGCCTTCGGCATCGACCGGACCCTGCGCGAGCTGATCGCGGAAGGCCGCTTGTCCGCCGTCGGGTGCCTGGTCGCCTCCGACCTGTGGTCGCGCGAATATCTGCCGCTGCGCGATGCCGTCGATGCGCAGCGCCACCGAACCCTGGTCGGGCTGACGGTCGCGCTAACCCGTCCCCATGCGCCGGTGTCGGTGCGCGGGCGCACCCGCTTCGGCGATGCCTTTCCGCGCCCGCGCTGGTGGCGCTGGCGCGATGCGCTGCGGCTTGTCCCGGCGGAGGATCTGGCGGAAGAGGTCGACGCCCAGCTCGTGTGTTTCGAGGAATATTATCAGCGCCCGCCCGACTTTTTGCATGTGGCGGACGACCTCATGGCGCTGCCGCGCGTCGCGCGCATCGTGATGAAGACGGTCGCCCTGCGCAAGCACGCGCCGGCGCTGCTGTCGCCGGCCTGGGAGGGCGAGGGGCGGCGGGCCCGCCACGCCGCGCGCGTCTTTGCCCGGCAGGCGGCGCGGGCGCGCCTGCGCGTGCTGCAGCGCGGCCCGTCGTTTCCCCAGGTGCCGGCCCTGGACGCGCAGGAGACCCACCTGCGCAGCGGCTTCAACGGGCTCGACGACCGCACGATGGTGTTGTGCCGGCTTGGCGAGGCGGATGACCGTCTTCGCCGCATGGAGCCGCGGACCGAGCTGAGCGTGCGCGAGACCCAGACCGGGTTTTTCAAGAGCC
Source organism: Stappia stellulata (assembly GCF_020176715.1). Lineage (GTDB taxonomy): Bacteria > Pseudomonadota > Alphaproteobacteria > Rhizobiales > Stappiaceae > Stappia. The sequence continues at coordinate 161,359 of NZ_JAIVMF010000010.1, forward strand.
CGGTGTTTCCGCTGCTTCTCGTCGAGAAGGACATTTTTCTGTATTGAGCAGGCGGGCAGCTTCTCGAACGAAATCCGGCCCCCCGCGGGGATTGGGGAGCCGGATTTTCGTTGGGGAGGACCGCCGCGAGGTCAGGGAAGCGGCGGTTGGTGACTGCAACCATGCGTCAACCGTGTTTTGCGAACAGTGACGGCGATCACACAATGCGTTTTGTCGCAAGGCAAGGCACGGTATGATGGCCGGCAGCGGCGCGTGCACCGGGGCAGGATGGTTTGCGCGCTGCGATGCAGATGAGATGCGGCCAAGCGGGGCAGGGCGGATGCTGGAACTCAAGTCGTTTCTGGAAAACAGCTTTTCGCTGGAGGGGCTGGACTGTGAGCTTGCGTCCGGGCTGGCCGAGCTGGCGCGCCCCTTCTCGGTGAAGCCCGGCGCGATCCTGTTCGAGGCGGGCGATCCCGGCAATGGCTGCTATGCGATCCTGGAAGGCTCGCTCAAGGTCTCGATCGTCAGCGTCGACGGCGACGAACAACTTCTGGCGGTTATGGGGCCGGGCAGCATTGTCGGCGAACTGGCGCTTCTCGACGGGCGCGCGCGCTCCGCCACCGTCACCGCGCTCAAGCCGACGCGCCTCGCCTTCATCGAAAAGCACCGCTTCGAGCGTTTCGCCGACGAAAACCCCGCGCTCTACCGCCACATGCTGTCGATTGTCGGCAGCCGGCTCAGGCAGGCAAACGACGTGCTGGCGGCGCGCTCCTTCCTGCCGTTGCCGGGACGCGTCGCGCAGACGTTGCTGCAACTGGCCGAAACCTTCGGCAAGCCCGTCGACAACGGCCGCGTGCTCATTCACTACAAGCTGTCCCAGGCCGATATCGCCAATATGGCGGGTGCGGCGCGCGAAAACGTCAGCCGCGTGCTCAACGACTGGAAGCGGGCGGGCACGGTCAGCCGGATTTCCGGTTACTACTGTTTGGAAAACCCGGAGTGGCTGCGCCAGGCTTCGGCCCTATAGGCGGCAATGCCGGCTTGCTTTTTGTGTATTTTACCTTGCGTGAACTTTCTGGTTGCGTTGTCGGATCGCTTTTTTGAAACAAAAACAAGTTTAAACGGCCCTCATTAAGTCGTCGGTAACACGACTCCCACTATGCCCAAAAGACCATTGTACCGGGCCAGAGTGTGGAGTTTGGAAATGCGGTTTTCCGATCTGTCGATTAGAAACAAGCTGCTGATCAGCGCGGGCGCGCTGTTCTTTACATCCCTGATCGGGGTTACCCTGACCGGATCCATCGTGATGTCCTCGGCGGCTGAGGAAACGGCGCTTGAGGAAGCCCGTACGCTTCTCGATGCTTACGCATCTGATGTTTCAGGCGAAATCGGCGCGTCGCTGACGGTCGCCAAGTCCGCCGCCGCCGGTGTGGAAGGCCTGCTCGGGAACGGCATGCGCGATCGCGACGCCCTTGGCGACATGATGATCCGCACCGTGGAGAACACGCCGGAACTGGTCGGCATGACGCTGGCCTTCGAACCCAACGGGCTCGATGGCCGCGATGCCGATTTCAAGACCCACAAATATTCCGACGCCAATGGCCGCTTTGTCCCCTATTTCTACTATTCGGACGGAAAAGTCGTTTTCGAGAAACTGGTGATGACCAAGGAAGCGGGCACGGAGGGCTGGTACGACAAGCCGATCCGGGAAAACCGGTCGCTGATCACGCCGCCCTACACCTATCCGATCGACGGCAAGGACGTGCTGATGACCACGATCAGCTGGGTCGTGCGCGAGAACGGCAAGGCGATCGGCATCACCACCTCCGACCTGTCGCTGACCGATATCGTGGAAAAGATGTCGACGCTCAAGCCGTTCGGCGCCGGTGAGGTCAAGCTCGTCGGCGGCGACAATCTCTGGGTCGCCAATGCGGATGCTTCCAAGCTCGGCAAGCCCGTGCAGGAGGCTGAACTGCTGGATCTCATCGCGTCGACGGGAGGCGGCGACCGCATGCAGCGGATCGGCGACCGGTTCGTCGCGCTGGCGCCAGTCAGCTTCAAGGGCGTGGAGGATGTCTGGTATGTCGCGATCGACGTTCCCTATTCCGCGATGGTGGCCGGCGCGATTGCCGCGCGCAACACGATGCTGGCGATTTCCGGCGTCCTGCTGCTGTTGGTGATGGGGCTGGTCTGGTACGGCGCGGGCGCGCTGGCCCGCCCGGTCGCGGGTTTGACCCAGGTGATGCGCCGCCTCGCTGACGGCGACACCTCGGTCGAGGTCGCGATCGACGACCGCAAGGACGAGATCGGCGACATGGCCATTGCGGTCGAGACCTTCCGCGAGAACGCCATCGAGCGCCAGCGTCTGGAAGAGATCCAGAGCGAGGACGAAAAGACGCGCATGGCCCGCCAGGCGCGCACGGAAGAGCTGATCGCCGGCTTCCGCGGCACGGTGCAGCATCTGATCGGCACGGTCAGCGAAACCGCCGTTGGGCTCGACCAGACGGCGCGCGAGCTGAGCGCCTCGGCCCAGGACAGCGCGGAACG
>NZ_JAIVMF010000011.1 GCF_020176715.1 Stappia stellulata
GCAAGCCCGAAACGCGGACCTCCCCAGATGGCTTGACTGGTTCAACCGGGCAAGACAACACTCCGCTCTCAACGGCCTGCCGCCCCTCCAAAGGGTGAATGACCTTCTGAGAAACCACATCTAGATCGCCGCGCGCGCCGGCTGAGCGGCCGTCTGGCAATCGAGATCCGTCAGGGTGACGATACGGTTTCCGCGCAGGTCGTTGACGCAGACGATAAAGCCCTGCTCCTCCATATGGGTGAGCAGCCAACGTGCACGCCCCTTGGAGCGGGTGCCATAGGCGGTGGCGATCTCGGCGTCGTCGGGACAGGGCCGGCCTTCCAGCGCGGATTTGGCAAGCAGCAGATAGACCCCGCGCATCTCCTCCGGCAGGCTTTGCGCGACGTTTTCGGCCGATGACCAAACTTGCGGATCGATCTCGCTGCCGTTGACCCCGGCGCGGGCCAGCGCGACCCGCTGGCGAAACGCCGCAAGATCGGGCGGACGGCCCGGAAGCCGCGCGATGCGGCAGCGCACCTGGAAATCCTGATAGAGTGCGGCAACCGGCTGGAACGCCGCCTCGCTGTCGTCGAGCAGCTCGGCGATCACCGCGTCCACGGCCTGCTCCCACGCCTCGCGGTCCATCGGTTCCGCTTCGACGGTTTCCCGCGCCGCGGCCTGCCGGTTCAACCGCTCCAGCACATCGGCTGCCGGGACCGGCTGCGCGACGACCGGCTTTTCGGCCGCGCGACGCTCCGATCCGCTGGCCGGCTGGAACAGAAGCTCCTGAAGCTCCTCCGGGCGCCCTTCGGGCAGGGGCGTCAGCTTGGGACCGCCGCCGCGCCCGACGGTTTCCACCGGACCGATGCGCACCGTCATCGGCCGGCGCGACACCGCCGGCCCCAGCGCCACGAAATGTCCGCGCTCGAGGTTGCGGAAGGCCTCTGCCTGACGCTTCTCCATGCCCAGCAGGTCGGCGGCGCGGGCCATGTCGATGTCGAGAAAGGTGCGGCCCATGAGAAAGTTGGAAGCTTCGGCTGCGACATTCTTGGCGAGTTTCGCCAGGCGCTGCGTGGCGATCACGCCGGCAAGCCCGCGCTTGCGGCCGCGACACATCAGGTTGGTCATCGCGCCGAGCGCGACGCGCCGCGCCTCTTCCCCGGTGTCGCCGGACGCGGAGGGTGCAAACAACTGCGCCTCGTCGACGACGACCAGGACCGGGTACCAGTGGTCGCGCTCCGCATCGAACAGCGCGTTCAAAAAGACGGCCGCCGCCTTCATCTGCCGGTCGGGCTCCAGTCCCTCCAGATTGAGGACGACGGAGACCCGATGCGCGCGCACCCTGGCCGCAATCACGGCAAGATCGCGCTCGCTGCCGGCAGCATCCACGACCACATGACCGAAGCGGTCGGACAGGGTCACGAAGTCGCCTTCGGGGTCGACCACCACCTGCTGCACCCAGGCAGCGCTTTGCTCCAGCAGCCGGCGCAACAGGTGCGACTTTCCAGATCCCGAGTTTCCCTGGACCAGAAGTCGGGTCGCGAGCAGCTCCTCCAGATCGAAACAGCAAGAGGTCGCGCCCCCGGCACTTACCTGGCCCATGTCAATGCTGACAGTCATGCGGATTGCTTGTCCCATTGCATAGGTAAGACCGTGCCCGGGCCATTGCGGCTGCGCAGCTGAGGCAGCACCGACGGGCGTCGCCGCGTCGGCCGGACGATCGTGTGATGGACGCAGTATCGGCGATTCGCGGGGCGGCACAAAGGAGGATCGCCGCCGTTGCGGAAGGTGGCCGCAAAAGGCCCGACAGGCAGCGCCTGGAGCGAAAGTCGACCCGTTTTCGGGCGCTTACGTATCGTCAATTAGGTGAATTTTCATGTTTTTGAAAAATGTAGTTGGGAAAACAACCCAAGGGTTTTTCATGACTGTGCAGCGCAAGACATCCCGATCCACCAGCACGAACCGCCGCTTGCCGGACGCCATTGCAGATTTCATGTGTGGCGACAGCCGCGACACCGTGGACACCCGCGCGGTCTGGGGCAATCTGAAACCGGCCATGGCGGATATCATGGACGGCTTTTACGAGAGTGTCCGCGCGACGCCGGAGATCGCGGGCAAGCTCGGCGACCCCGACAAGAGCATTCCGCATCTGAAGTCCGCCCAGATGAAACACTGGGACTATATCTTCACCCATGACCCGGACCTGGAGTTCGAAGCCAGGGCCGTGCGGATCGGCGAAGCGCATGTGCGCATCGAGCTGGAGGCACAGTGGTATCTGGCGTCTTACGGCCGCCTGCTGATCGAGGCGCTGCCCGCCCTGGTCAAGCGCTACCGGTTTGCGCCGGGCAAGCTCCCCGGCGCGCTGCAGGCCCTGGTCGGGCGCGTGTTTCTGGACATGATCATGTCCTATGACGCCTATGAGAACGGCGTCGTGCGCAAGCGGGGCGAGGAGCACCAGCGCGAGAACGAGCTCGCCAGCCTGCGCGGTCTCGCCAACACCGTCTCCGACATCAACGAGGTGGCGCTTGGCATGGCGACGCTGTCGCACAACACCCGCCGCGCCGCAAAGAACGGCCAGGCGATTTCCTCGGCGGCATCGGAGCTGGTTGCCTCGGTGGAACAGATCTCCCAGACCAGCGACGGCGCGGCGCATGAGGCGAATTCGACCAATGCGGCGGTAACGGCGGGCCTCGACGCCATGGCCGATGTGCTGCAGCGGATGGGCGATATCGCCGATGCCTCGCAGCAAAGCGCGGAAAACCTGGCCGACCTGCATCAGGCATCGGAGCAGATCGGCGAATTCCTCTCGGTGATCGAGAGCATCGCCAATCAGACCAACCTGCTCGCGCTCAATGCCACGATCGAGGCGGCGCGGGCCGGCGAGGCCGGAAAGGGATTTGCCGTCGTCGCCAACGAGGTCAAGAGCCTCGCCACCCAGGCGGCCAAGGCCACCGAGGACATTGCCCAGCGCATCGACGCGCTGAAGGCGGGCATGCTCACCACGCAGGATTCGATCTCCGTTTCGCGGAAGGCCGTCGACCGGGGTCAGGAAACCATCACCAGCGCCAACGAGCGCATGCAATCGGTCGGATCGCGGATCGCCGGCGTTTCAAGCCGCATGCAGGAAATCTCGGCCATCCTTCAGCAGCAGAAGGAAGCGAGCCAGGAAATCGCCCGCAGCATCACCGGTGTCGCCGACCTTGCGGTGGAAAACGAGACCCAGCTCAAGAACATGAGCGACGCGCTTCAGGCCAGCAACGACCGGTTCTCGAGCGACGCCAGAAACTGGTTCAACGCCGAGTCAAACCGCTCCTTGTGCGAGATGGCGAAGATCGACCACGTGATGTTCAAGAAGCGTGTCGTCGATACGATCATCGGTCATGACAAATGGTCCGCAGCCGATGTCCCCAACCATCACCAATGCCGCCTCGGCAAATGGTACGAGGCCATCGACAACGCGAATATCCGGGCGCATCCGGCCTACAAGGCGCTTGCCGCCCCGCACGCACGCGTTCACGCCGCAGCCCACGAGGCCTTGCAGGCACATGCCGATGGCGATACCGATACCGCCTCGGCGCGCCTGTCGGACCTGAACCTGGCAAGCCAGCAGGTCATCGATGCGCTGAACGATCTGTCGGACGCGCTGCAGAACGAGTTGAAGGACAGCGACAGGCGGCTGGAGTTGCGCAACAAGTCCCGTCAGGAAACCGCAAGGGTGGACATGGCCTCCGGTTCCAAATCCGTGACGATCACCGACGTGTCGCAAAGCGGGTTTGGCGTTTCCGGCCTGTCGAAAGCGGACGTCGGCAAGGCCGTCCGGTTGGTCTACAACGGCACGGAAGTCCTTGGAGAGGCCGTCTGGGCGGATGGCAACCGCGGCGGGATCCGTATCCTGCGCAAGGATCGCGGACCGCAAGGCTGACCGGCACGCAAGCGGTCATGCCCTGCGGAGCGCGCGACCGCGACGGGGCGCTTCCGGAAGCCGCAGCCGGACCTTGGCAGAAAAGCGGACTTGCCCTTTGCGCTCACATTCGAAATCATTAATATGTAATCGAATGTGAGCGCCGGTATCCGCCGGCCGGTCGGGAGGAATGAGCATGAATATCACCCCAGCGCTTGCCGGGATCGCCCTTTTGGCCCTATCCGGATTTGCCGTTCAGGCCGAAGAGGCGCTGAAGATCGGGCCGGATACGTCGTCCGTCACCATCCAGACGGAAGACGGCCCGGTGGAGATCACCCGTCACAGGAACGACACCCAGCTGATCGGTGGCGTGCTGCAGCCGATCATCCCGATGCCGGGCGTTCAGCCGGCCGGCGAGCTTGAGGTGCTGGAGGCGCTTCAGGACGACACGGCGCTGGTGGTCGACATGCGCACGATGGACTGGCGGGTGAAGTCGACGATCCCCGGCTCGATCCACATTCCCTACACCGAGGTCGCGATGCGCCTTGATGAACTGGGCTGCACCGGGGAAGCCGGCGCCTGGGACTGCAGCGATGCGCTGTCCGTCTTCGCCTTTTGCAATGGCCCGGCCTGCGGCCAAAGCCCGCTTGCCATCGCGGCCATGGTGCGCGAGGGCTTCCCGGCGGAAAAGATCCACTACTATCGTGGCGGCATGCAGGACTGGACGGTCCTCGGCCTGACCACGGTCGAGAACCTGTTCTAGGGGCGTGCGCCCAAAGCCTGAAACGGACCCTGCGGATCGCGGCCTCCCGGGCGGCGATCCGCGCTCCTCTCAGTGCGCGTGGCCGCGCCCGACCGTGAACGACAGCGTTGCAAAATGCTCGACGATGTCTGCGTCCGGGTCGTTCTCGAGCGGCACCGCATGGGACACCGCAATCACATTGAGCCCGTTGTTGCGGACAATGAGTACAGCCTCACCGGCCGCGTCGGTCGTTTCCGGTTTGTCTTCCGGCATATTGACGTAGTCGGCAATCAGCGCGACCCCGGCGAGCGGCCTACCCTTGTATAGAACGCGAAGGCGGAAAGGCGTCCCGGCGCTCAATACGCTCGGATTGCCCAAGGGCACGATCTGCAGATCCTGTTCGGGCAACTCCGGCAAATCGCCATGCAGGTGCCGGATCGCCAGAGCATGCTTGACGTAGCGGCCTGCCGTTTTCGCGCCATCCACCTCGCTCTTGGGCTTGTTCACCCATTTCCCGTCTGCGCCCTCGCTGTAAAAGCCATTGTCGAAATCGACGAGAACAATCGCGGGCTTGCCGGTCGTGGCAAGCAGCACGTGGGTTTCCCGATCCTCCACCTCGACCGACACAGGTTCGCCGTCCTCGCCGAGAGCCTGCACCTTGCTGATCTTGCCAGGGTCATAGGGGTCGTCGGACGCCCCATGACCATAGACGATCGCAAGCTCGCCCCGCCGCTCCGCAAGCCAGATGCCATGAGCCAGCGCGGCCTGAACCGACCCCAGCACCGCAAGCACGGCGATCACCGCCATAGAAACTCTCATTCGAACCTCACGTTTGTAATGTTATGACATAACATACTTAGTGCTCAGGACTGCAGGCTGTCAACGCCGCGCCGTGTCCGATCCCGCCCGACGCGTCACAGCGGCTGTGCAGACCGGCAGGAGCGGATTGCGGGTATTGGAAATCGCGACCGCGAAAGGCAAAACGCCCGCCGGGTTTGGCGGGCGAAGACGACTGACCAAGGGTGTGCATGCCGTCCCGCGTCATACCGGGCAAGCGCAAGCGCGACCCGGTATCGGAGAGCTAAAAACCTAATTTTTCAATGAGGTTCCCGCCGAGAAAACACGCCTCGCCGATCCCGGATCGCAGCTCTCGCTGCGTCCGGGACGACGTTTCTTCCGCGGCTTTGTCATAATCCCTCGCCCGCCGGATATGGCGGGCGTCGCGGTTTGCGAGACGCTCGGGGGTCGCGCCCTGAACGATCTGTCGTCAATTTGCGTCGAAGGTGTCCTTATACTGCTCGCGCAGCACGTTTTTCTGGATCTTGCCCATGGTGTTGCGCGGCAGTTCCGGCAGGACATAGACCTTCTTCGGCTGCTTGAACTTCGCCAGCGTGTCGGCGAGAGGAGCGACGATGCGCTGCGCATCGAGTGTCACGCCCGCATGGGGGGAGACGACGGCCACGACCCCTTCGCCGAAATCGGCGTGCGGCACACCGATCACCGCGCTTTCGGCGACGCCCTCGATCTCGTCGATGACCGCCTCGACCTCGGCCGGATAGACATTGAAGCCGCCGGTGATGATCAGGTCCTTGGCGCGGCCGACGATACTGACGTAGCCCCTGTCGTCGACCCGCCCCATGTCGCCGGTGATGAAAAAGCCGTCGGCGCGGAATTCCGACGCCGTCTTTTCCGGCATCTGCCAATAGCCCTTGAAGACATTCGGTCCACGCACCTCTATGACGCCGACCTCTCCTTCCGGCAGAACGCGTCCGCTTTCCGGGTCGGCAATGCGAAGCTCCACCCCCGGCAGCGGATAGCCCACCGTTCCCGGACGGCGCTCGCCGTCGTAAGGGTTGGAGGTGTTCATATTGGTCTCGGTCATGCCGTAGCGCTCGAGGATCGCGTGTCCCGTGCGGGCGCTGAAGGCCTTGTGAACCTCCGCCGACAGCGGCGCCGAGCCCGACACGAAGAGCCGCATGTGCGCGACAAGCTCGCGGGTGAAGGCGTCGGAGGACAGGAGACGCGAATAGAACGTCGGCACGCCCATCATCGTGGTCGCCTGCGGCATCAGCCGGAGCATTTCCTCAAGGTCGAATTTCGGCAGGAAGATCATCGACCCGCCGGCAAGAAGCGTGATGTTGCTCGCAACGAACAGGCCGTGCGTGTGGAAGATCGGCAAGGCGTGCAGCAGCACATCGTCGGAGGTGAAACGCCAGTAATCCACCAGAACGCGGGCGTTGGAGGCGAGATTCTCATGGCTCAGCATCGCCCCCTTGGAGCGGCCCGTGGTGCCCGATGTGTAGAGGATCGCGGCGAGGTCGTCGGCGCCGCGCGCGACATCCGTGAACTCCGCCGACGCCCCCTCCACGGCCGTCGAGAGGCTGCCCGAGCCGTCCGCCGCCAGGGTCAGCACATGGCTTTTCACCTTGTCCGCGATCTGCGCCAGCGCATTGAGCCGCCCCGGATCGCACACCAGCACCGACGGCTGGGCATCCGACACGAAATAGTCGACCTCGGCCGGCGTATAGGCCGTGTTGAGCGGCAGGAACACCGCGCCGGCCCGCACCGTGCCGAGATAGAGCATCAAGGCTTCGGCCGATTTTTCCACCTGCACCGCGACACGGTCGCCGGGTTTCACGCCCGAGGCGGACAGGACATTGGCATAAGCGGCCGAACGCGCGAGCATGTCGCCATAGGTGACGACGCGCCCGTCCGGCGTCTTGAGGAACGGCACTTCCTCGTCGCGGATCGCGGCTCGGATCTGGGAGAAAAGATGGTTTGTCTCGGTCATGCGACGGGGTCCGGTATCTGCTTTTTCTTGGTGTCGGGGACGGATTTCAAAAGACGGGACACGCTGCTCGCAGCGGCAACCGCACCGGTGGCCGCGAAGGCCTCATGGTTTTTCTCGATATCGCCGAGGCTGTAAAGGTAATTGACCATCACGCCATAGGACTGGCGTCGGCCGGAGAGCGACGGATTGGCGTTCCAGTTGATGCGCTCCAGACGGGCGCCATTGCCCAGGTGAAACCGGGCGACCGGGTCGAGCGGACGCGTGCCTTTCGCCTTCTCGCGCATCAGGTAATGGGCGCAGATCGCCTTGAGCGGCTCCTTGAGGTCTTCCGGCGGCTCCTCCTCGCCGACGCGCTCCAGCAGGTCCGCCTTGTCCGCGGAAAGAATGCCGGCGACCGGACTGTCGGTCACCCCGGCCGCCGCCTCCACATAAGCGCGCAGCCCCGGCACCGGCGACAGCGTAACGAAGGTCTTGAGATTGGGGAGGTCGCGGCGCAATTCCTCCACCACCTGCTTGATCAGGAAATTGCCGAAGGAAATGCCGCGCAGCCCCTTCTGGCAATTCGAGATGGAGTAGAACACGGCGGTGGTCGCCTCGCCCGCCGCCAGTTCCTGGCGTCCCTCCGCCAAAATCGGCGGAATGGCTTCGGGAATGTCCCGGGTCAGCGCCACCTCGACGAAAATCAGCGGATCATCCACCAGCGCCGGATGGAAGAAGGCGTAGAGACGCCGGTCCGGCAGGTCAATGCGGCGGCGCAGATCGTCCCAGTCGCTGATTTCATGCACCGCCTCATAGCGGATGATCCGCTCCAGGATCACGGCCGGCGTCGACCAGTCGATGCGCTGCATGACCAGGAAGCCGCGATTGAACCAGGACGAGAACAGATGCTGGAAATCCCGGTCGACCTCGCGCAGGTCCGGATCGTCGCGCAGGCAGGCGATCAGGTCCTTGCGCATGCTGACAAGCGCCGAGGTGCCGCCCGGCGCCAGATTCAGCCGGCGCACCAGTTCCTGCCGCCGGGGCTCGGTTGCCGCATGCAGCCCCTGCAGCAGGGGTTCGTCGTCGGGCGCCTCCAGCACCGCCTGCGCCGCCTTGGCAACGCGCTCGCGGTCGGCGCCGAAGCGGGCGTGAAGCTCGCGAAAGAAGGCAAGGCGCTCGTCCGGCGACAGCGTCGCGTAGCTCGTCAGCAGGTCGCGGGCAAGCGCCACGCCCGAGGCCTCGCCCCGGCCGGACAGAAGCGCCTCGCACAGGTCTCCCAGCGCCCGCCCGCTTGACACGCGCTCGCGGCGGCGGTCCAGCAAATGCCGTCCCTGCTCGGCAATCGATCCGAGCAAGTCGTTGAAAAAACTGCTGCTGCTCATCTACCAGGTCCCATCAACGTGTCGGGAAGCCAGAGCGCGATCTCGGGCATCAGGCAAAGCAGCACAATGCCCACGACCATGCATCCGACATAGGGCAACGACCCGCGCAAGATCTCACCGAGCGTGATGTTCGGCGCGATGCCGTTGATCACATACAAGTTGAGACCGACGGGCGGCGTTATCAACCCGATTTCCATGTTGATGGTGAGGACGACGGCGAACCAGTAGGGATCGAAGCCGGCCTGGATGATGATCGGCAGAAGGATGGGCGCGGTCATCAGGATGACGGCGACCGGCGGCAGAAAGAAGCCCGCGAACAGCAGGAACATGTTGATGATCGCCATCAGCACCCAGCGGTTCACGTCAAGCGCGGCGATCCATTCCGCGATGGTCTGGGTGATGAAGAGGGAGGACAGGGCGAAGGAAAAAAGCTCGGAGGCGCCGATGATCATCATGATCATCACGCTTTCCTTCAGCGTGTCGCGAAACAGCTGGCTGTAGAGCGCGAGTTTCCACAGCCGGTAGATCACCGCGACGAAGATCAGGCACATCACCGCGCCGACGCCGGCTGCTTCCGACGGCGTGGCGATGCCGCCGTAGAGCACGAACAGGATCCCGACGATGATGCCGAGAAACGGCAGGACCCGCGGCAGGATGGCGAAGCGCTCGCGCATCGAGAAGCGCCGGCCGAGCATGTCCAGGCCGATACCCCGCCGGCGGCAATCGTAGATCGTCCAGGCCATGAACAGCGCGGTCAGCATCGCGCCGGGTAGAAGGCCTGCCAGGAACAGGCGGCCGATCGAGGTTTCCGTGGCGATGCCGTAGACGATCATGGTGATCGACGGGGGAATGAGAATGCCGAGCGTTCCGCCGGCGGCGATGGACCCGGCCGCAATCTCGTTGGGATAGCCGCGCTTGGTCATTTCCGGGATGCCCATCTTGCCGATGGCCGCGCAGGTGGCCGGCGAGGAGCCGGAGAGGGCCGCGAAGATCGAACAGGCACCGAGGTTCGACAGCACCAGTCCGCCGGGCACGCGGTTCAGCCAGCGGTCGAGCGCCTCGTAGAGATCCTTGCCGGCCGGCGAGGAAGCAACCGCCGCCCCCATCAGGATGAACATCGGGATCGACACGAGGCCGAAGGAAGCCAGGCCGCCGAAGAAGGTTTCGCCGAGTATGCCGAGCGAGCCCCAACCGTCGGCCAGGATCAGCGCGGCGATGGAGACGAAACCGAGCGCGAAGGCGATCGGCATGCCGAGCGCCAGCAGAGCGAGAAGGACGGCGAGCACGCCCGCGCCCCAGACCATGGGCGTCATGAGGCGTCTCCATAAATCTTCATGATTTCAGCGATGTACTGCAGGACCAGCAGACCGATGCCGAGCGGAAGCGGCAACAGCGGGATCCAGAGCGGAATGCGCCAGACGGAATCCGTCGTCCAGTTGTAGGTCCAGGCTTCGTGAAAGTAGGTCCAGCCGGACCAGGCGAGCAGCGCGCAAAAGGCGATGCCGAACAGGCCGGCGACCGTCTGCATGGCACGGCGTACGGGCGGCGCGGCGCGCAGCTGCAGCAGATCGACGTTCACATGGCCCTTGTGCAGCAGGACATAGGGTGAGCCGAGGAAGGTCGCGGCCACCAGGGCATAGGTCACGAATTCCGTCTGCCAGATGGTCGAGCCATTCAGGAAATAGCGGATGAACACCATGTGGCAGACCACGACGGCGGCCGCGCCGGTGAGCACCATTGCCACGACACCGAGCACCCGCGACAGGGCGGATACCGCTGAAATATAAAGGAACATCACCTGTGCTTTCCCAGGTTTTCCGGCCAGCGGCGAAGCGTGACCGGTGGCGAACGCGCGTCAGACGCGCGGGCCGAACGTGACTGCGGGACACGCGCATCGCGGGCCAAAAGGCGCGATGCGGAAAGCGGTCCGCCCGCCGGCGTGCGCACTCGCACCGTCGGGCGGACCGTCGAAGGATCACTCGACGGCGAGTGCCTTGGCGATCAGTTCCTCGCCACCCGGGACGTTTTCGGAGAACATCTTGTAGGACGTCTCCTTGGCGATCGCGAGCCAGGCGTCATAGTTCTCGGGCGACATCTCCACGACCTCGACGCCGGCATTCTTGTAGGTCTCGATCAGCTTGGCATCGAGGCCCTTCGCCTCGCCGATGAAATAGTCCTCGGCCACCTTGCCGGCCGCCATCAGCGCATCCTGCTGTGCCTCGGAGAGCTTGTCCCAGCTGCGCTTGGACATGAGGATAGGCTCATACATGAACCACAACGCATTGGCGCCGGGCGCGGTCAGGCAGGTCGCCTGCTCGTAGATGCGATAGGAGACGAAGGATCCGGACGACGTGTTGGCCGCGTCGAGAACCCCGGTCTGCAGAGCCGTGTAGATCTCCGACGACGGCATGGAGGCGATCGAGGCCCCCGCCCCAACCAGCATCTGCTCGAAGGCCGGACCGGCGGCGCGCGTCACCTGCCCCTGCATCGTCTCCGGAGAGGTGATGCACTGTTTCTTCGACGCGAAGCCGCCGGCAAGCCAGGCGTCGGCGATCACCACCACGCCGGCGTCATTGATGATCGCCTTGATGTCCTGCATGAACGGGGAATCGTTGAGACGCGTCGCGCGGTCGTGATTGCGCACCAGACCCGGCATCAGGGTCGCGGAAAACTGCGGATGGCGCCCGGACGCGTAGTCCAGCGGGAACGCGGAGATGTCGAGCTGACCCTTGGTCATCGCGCCCCACTGCTCGCGCGCCTTGAACAGCGACTGGCCGGGATAGACCTTGATCTCGAGCCCGACGTCCGCCTTGGCGACCTCGCGGGCAAGGATCTGCACCATTTCATCGCGCACATCGCCCTTGCCGCCCGGCCACTGGTGCGACGCCTTGAGAACCACATCCGCCGCATGAGCGGCCGGCATGGCAATCGCCATCGCCGTCGTCAGGCCGAGCGCGGCCCTTGCAAGTGTCTTGAACATGTCTTCCTCCCAAACACCGCCGACACTCGGTGAGGCCGCCGGATCCCTTGTGATTGAACGCGACCGGACGCCAGCCTCCTCCGGGCCCGCCGCGCCATGGGTCAAAGCAATCACCGCGCTGCATCCAAGTCAACGCTTTTTGTATACAAGGCTGCGAGGCTTGAATATTATTGCGGCATGACCGACGTCGCGACACCGCCCCGATCCGCCCGACGAACAGCGAATGCCCTGCGCGAGGCGCTGGAAGACGACATTGCCGTCGGCCTGTATCCGCCAGGCACACGTCTGGACGAAGTTTCTCTGGCGAAACGGTTTTCCGTCTCGCGCACGCCGATCCGCGAAGCCCTGATCGAGCTCTCCGCCTCGGGTCTTGTCGAGATCCGCCCGCGCCGGGGCGCTTTCGTGCGCGAGATCGGCATTCCGCGCCTGATCGAGATGTTCGAGGTGATGGCGGAACTGGAGGCCATGTGCGCAAGGCTGGCCTCGCGGCGCATGGATGCAGCAGAGCGCGCGGCGCTCATGGAGGCGCACGAGCGCTGCAGCGACGCCGCAAAAGCCGGCGACCCGGATGCCTATTACATCGCGAACGAGGCGTTTCACGATGCGATCTATGCGGGAAGCGGCAACGGATTTCTGGCCGAGCAGGCCCGCGAGCTCAAGAACCGGCTGAAGCCCTACCGCCGGCTTCAGCTTCGCGTGCGCAACCGGGTGGGGAATTCACTGGCCGAGCATCAGGCGATCGTCGATGCGATCCAGGCCGGCAACGACGACGAGGCCGCCCGCGTGCTGCGCTCGCACATTCTTATTCAGGGCGAGCGCTTCAACGATTTCGTGGCGTCTCTTGCGGCGGCGGAAAAGACCCGCCGCGCGCAAGGGTAAGGGCGGGCGCAGAGCCCGTCAGCTGGTCTCCGGCGCCTTCGACAAGACGACGACCTTGGTGTGGGTCGGCACACGGTTGAAGAGATCCAGTATGTCCTGGTTCCACATGCGGATGCAGCCCGACGACACGCTGCGGCCGATGCTTTCCGGTTGCTTGGTCCCGTGGATGCGATAGAGCGTGTCGACGCTCCCCTGCCACAGGTCGAGCGCCCGGGCGCCGAGCGGATTGCGCGGGCCGCGCGGATAGCCGTCCTTCCAGTATTTTTCCAGCGCCGGGTTGCGCGCGATCATTTCCCGTGGAGGGCGCCAGATCGGCCAGACGCGCTTCACCCGCACCTTGGCATCGCCGCTCCAGGCAAAGCCCGCGCGGCCAACGCCGATGCCGTAACGCAGCGCCTTGCCGCCTGGCAGCGTCCAGTAGAGAAACTTGGAATAGGGATCGACGATGATCGTGCCCGGCCGCTCGCGGGTGTCGTAGTCGACCACCTGGCGCCAGTACTTCCGGTCGAAATTCTTGTAAGGAATCGCGGGGATCTTGAAGTCGTAATCGGTCGTCGCCGCATAGGCTGAGGCGTAGTCGAAATCCTCGCCCGGCAGGTCCGGCTGATTGTGCAGCCCGACCGTCGCGACCCCACCGCCGACGCCGCTCGACTGGCAGGCCGCCAGAACCAGCGGCGCACCGATCACGAACGACCGACGCGAAAGCAACGTGCCCGCATGGGGCTGCGTCTTGTCCGGTCCCTTAGACACCATGTCTTTCTCCAAACGTTCCAGGCTCCAACCGTGGATCTTGTACCCGATCGCGGGGCCGGATGCGAGCGCGCAAAATGCACCCTAGCCGGCAGCAACGGGCGCCAGCGCCGCCGCCATCAGCTCGCGCGTATAGGGATCGGCGGGCGCGGCAAAGACCGCCTCCGCCGGCCCGGCCTCAACCACGCGCCCGCCCTTCATCACGATGATCGTATCGGCCAGCGCCCGCACCACGGCGAGATCGTGGCTGATGAACAGATAGGTCAGGCCATGGTCGCGCTGGAGATCGCGCAACAGGTCGACGATCTGCTTCTGGATGGTGCGGTCCAGCGCCGACGTCGGTTCGTCGAGCACAACCAGGCGCGGTTTCAGCACCATCGTGCGCGCAATCGCGATGCGCTGGCGCTGCCCACCGGAGAACTCATGCGGGTAGCGGTTGCGCACCGACGGGTCGAGCGACACTTCCTCAAGGGCCGCACAGGCGCGAAGGTCGCGTTCGCGCCGCGACAGCGACGGCTCGTGCACGAGCAGCCCCTCGGTCACGATCTGTCCGACGGTCATGCGCGGGCTGAGCGATCCGAAAGGGTCCTGGAACACCAGTTGCATCTGCCGGCGAATGGAGCGCATCGCCGCCTTGTCGGCATTGGAGATGTCCCGTCCCTCGAACTGCACTCGCCCGGAATGGGGCAGCAGTTGCAGCAGCGCGCGTCCGAGCGTCGACTTGCCGGACCCGGATTCGCCGACAATGCCAAGCGTCTGCCCCTCGCGCACCGTCAGCGAGACATCGTCGACTGCCTTGAGGATCGTCGGCGGCTTCAGGAAGCCCTGCTGGATGCGGAAGGAGACACCGAGCTTTTGCACTCCGACGACGATCGGGCGGCTTTCGGGCACCGGGTCCTTGCGGCCCGACGGCTCCGCGTCGAGCAGCATGCGGGTGTAGGCTTCCCGCGGCGCGGCGAAGAGCGCATCGGTTGCCCCGGTTTCCACCACCTCGCCGTCCTTCATCACCACCACCCGGTCGGCGATGCGCCGAACGATGCCGAGGTCGTGGGTGATGAACACCACCGCAACGCCGGTGCGTTTCTGCAGGTCGGCGATGAGGTCGAGGATCTGCGCCTGGGTGGTGACGTCGAGCGCGGTCGTCGGTTCGTCCGCAATCAGCACGTCCGGGTCGTTGGCAAGCGCCATGGCGATCATCACGCGCTGGCGCTGGCCGCCGGACAGTTCATACGGATAGGCCCGCAGCTTGTCGGCCGGATCGGGAATGCGCACCAGCTCCAGAAGCTCCAGCGCCCGGGCCGAGGCCTGTTTCCAGGACAGGCCGCCATGTTCGACCAGCGGCTCGCTCAGTTGCCGCTCGATGGTGTAGAGCGGATCGAGCGAGGTCATCGGTTCCTGGAAGATCATGGTGATCTTCGCGCCGCGCACCGCGTTCAGCGCCTTCGGCCGCAAGGCCAGAAGGTTGCGGCCGCGATAGAGCACCTCGCCGGTGGCGCGGCCGTTGTCGGCCAGAAGCCCCATGGCCGCCATCATCGTCTGGCTCTTGCCGGAGCCGCTTTCGCCGACGACCGCAACCGTCTCGCCCTTGCGCACGGCGAGGTCGATGCCGCGAACCGCGCGCACCTCGCCGTCGTTGGTCGCGAAGCTGACCACCAGTCCGCGAATGTCCAGCACCAGTTCGCTGTCTTCTGTCGTCTTTGCCTGCGCCATCTCAGCGATCCTTCGGGTCGAGCGCATCGCGCAGGCCGTCGCCGATGAAATTCAGCGCAAACAGCGTTGTCGTCAGGAAAATCGCGGGAAACAGCAGCATCGTCGGATTGCCCTCGATGTCGCGCGCGCCTTCCGAGATCAGCACGCCCCAACTGGTCATCGGCTCCTGCACGCCAAGGCCCAGGAAGGACAGGAAGCTCTCCAACAGGATCACGCGCGGAACCAGCAGCGTCATATAGATCACCACCGGGCCGGTGAGGTTCGGAATGATGTGGCGGCGCAGGATGCCGACATTTTCCACGCCAAGCGCCTCGGCCGCCTGGATGAACTCCTGCCGCTTCAGGCTGAGCGTCTGCCCGCGCACGATCCGCGCCATGTCGAGCCATTCCACCGCGCCGACGGCGATGAACATCAGCACGAAGTTTCGCCCGAAAAAGACCACCAGCAGGATCACGAAGAAGATGAAGGGCAGCGAATACAGGATATCCACCACCCGCATCATCACCAGATCGACCCGCCCGCCGAGATAGCCGGACACCGCGCCATAGGTCACGCCGATCACGATGGCGACCACGGTCGCCAGCAAGCCGATGGTGAGCGAGATCCGCCCGGCGATCAGCGTGCGCGTCAGCAGGTCGCGACCGGTCGCATCGGTGCCGAAGAGGAAGGTGAACCGCTCGATATCGGCGACGATGACGCCGCTTTTTCCATCACCCGCCATCTCCTCCAGCCGGGCACCGGAGAAAATGTCCACCCGGTCGACGTAGCGCACGATGCGCGGATCGAGCTCGCGCGACGACGACACGGGAATGCGAACGCTTTCGCCGACGATCTCGACCGGCTCGCCGACATCGACACGCGCGCGCTTCAGCGCGTCGAGCGCGGCCGGGGCGATCGCCTCGGCCTTGGGATAGGGCGACAGGCTGGGCCCCACCTTCACATAGGAGCGATAGACCTGGTCATAGGCATGGCCGGTCAGATAGGGCCCCGCCAGACAGGCCAGCGCCATGAGGACCAGAAAGACGAGGCTCGCCATCGCCGCGCGATTGCGGCGCAGGCGGGCCAGCCCGTCCTGCCAGAGCGAGCGCCCCTCGACGGGCCTGGGCTGAACAACCGCTGTCATCGCCTACCCCAGCCGGACGCGCGGGTCGATCAGCGCATAGAGCAGATCGACCACCAGATTGAAGACAATGATGAAGATGGCGATCACGATCACCGTTCCCATCACCAGCGTGTAGTCGCGGTTGAGCGCGGCCTGGACGAAATAGCGGCCGACGCCGGGAATGCCGAAGATCGTCTCCACCACGACCGAGCCGGTCAGGAGCGCGGCCGCCGCCGGGCCGGCATAGGAGACCACCGGCAGGATCGCCGAGCGCAGCGCATGCACGACGACCACCGTCCAGGGCTTCAGCCCGTAGGCGCGCGCCGTTCGGATGTGGTGGGAGCGCATCGCCTCGATCATCGCGCCGCGCGTTAGCCGGGTGACGACGGCGATCTGCGGCAGGGCCAGCGTGACGATCGGAAGGATCTTGTAGGACCACGCCCCGTCGCCCCAGCCGCCGGCCGGGAGCCAACCGAGCCAGACGCCGAAGACCAGCGACAGCAACGGCGCGATCACGAAGGTGGGGATGGTGATGCCAAGCGTCGCCAGCCCGACGATGCCGTAGTCGGCCGGGCGGTTCTGGCGCAGCGCCGAGGCGATCCCGAGCAGCGTTCCGGCGACCAGCGCCAACACCAGCGCCCCCGCGCCGATCTGGATCGACACCGGCAGGCCGGAGGCGAAAAGCTCGGCCACCGAGAAATCCCGGTAGACGAAGCTCGGGCCGAAATCGCCGCGCGCGAGATTGCCGAGATAGTAGAGATACTGTTCCCACAAGGGCTTATCGAGGTGATAGATCCGGTTGAGGTTCTCCATCACCTTGGCTTCCAGCGGGCGTTCCAGATTGAACGGCCCGCCCGGCGCGACCCGGATCAGGAAGAAGGCACCGGTGACAATCAAAAAGAGCGTCGGGATCGCCGTCAGCAGACGGCGCGTCACATAACCGAACATGAAAAGCGGACTCCGCGTCCTTGTCGTCGAGTGATGCAAGACCGAGACAGGCTGCGCGACTTTGCGCGCTTATGCCAGCGCAAGCGCACCCTGCTCGATTGCGGCGAGCGGGAGAAATGCGGGAGGCGGACGACGGCCCGCCTCCCGCGTGAAACCTGCGCTCAGCCCTCGATCGAGATCAGACGCGTGGGATGCACGTTCTGGAGGTTGTCCTCCCAGCCCTTGAGCTTGGGCGAGACCAGCGAGTGCGAGGAGTAATAGAGGATCGGGATGAACGGCAGGTCGCGCATGAACATCGCTTCCGCCTCGCGCAGGATGTCGGCCCGCTTTTCCAGATCCGTCTCCGCCGCCGCCTTGTCCATCAGCGCGTCGTAGTCGGCATTCTTGTAGTTGGCATAATTGAAGCCGTCATTGTCGGATTCCACGAGGAACAGGAAGTTCTGCGGATCCGAATAGTCGCCGATCCAGCCGGCGCGGGCGATGTCGAAGTCGCCCTTGTCGCGCAGATGCGCATAGTGGCTGGCAAGGTCGCGGTTGATCATGGTGGTTTCCACCCCGATGGTCTTCCACATGTCGGCGATGGCGATTGCCGTGTTCTTGTGGTTCTCGGAGGTGTTGTACATGATCTCCAGCTTCAGCGGCTTGTCCGGGCCGAAGCCGGCTTCCTGCAGCAGTGCCAGCGCCTTGTCCTCGCGGTCGAGCATCGCCTCGCCCTTGTAGTCGGCATAGGCCGGCTCGCCGTAGTTGTTGATCCCCGGGGGCACCAGCGAATAGGCCGGGACCATGGTTCCGCCCCAGATTTCCTCGGCCACATACTCGCGGTCGACGGTCATCGACAGCGCCTGGCGGACGCGGACGTCATCGAACGGCGGCTTCGACATGTTCACGGCATAATAGTAGTTGCCGAGATAGGGCGGCGTGCGCACCTGGTCGCCGAACTTGGCGCGCAGATCCGCGATCTGGTCGGTCGGAAGATCGGAGCAGGAATGGATCTCGCCGGCCTCGAAGCGACGCACGCAGGAGGCCCGGTCCTCGATCGGATAGAAGATCACCTTGTCGATCGCGACGCTGTCGGCACCATGGTATTTCGCGTTCTTGACCGCCACGAGCTTGTCGTTGGGGGTGAATTCCGCGAGCGTGAAGGCGCCGTTGGAGACGAAGTTTTCCGGCTTCACGAAGTCCGAGCCATGCGCCTCGACGGTCGCCGGATGCACCGGCAAGCCGGTCTGGTGGGTCAGGAGCTCAAGGAAGAACGGGGTCGCCTGCTCCAGGGTGATCTCAAGGGTCTTGTCGTCGACCGCCTTGACGCCAAGCTCCGCCGGCGCGAGCTCGCCCTTGTTCACCTTCTCCGCGTTCTTGATCGGGTAGAGGATATTGGCGTATTTCGCGCCGGTCTCGGGCGTCATGATCCGCCGCAGCGAATAGACGAAATCGCCCGCCGTCACCGGGTCGCCGTTCGACCACATGGCGTCGCCGCGCAGGGTGAACGTATAGACGGTCCCGTCCTCGGACACCGTGTGGCTCTCGGCCACGCCCGGCACGACCTTGGCGTTGGCGTCATAGACCATCAGGCCTTCGTAGAGATCGCGCAGGATATGCGCCTCCGCCACCGTGGAGGTCTTGTGCTGGTCCAGCGTCTCGGGATTGCCGTCGTTGCCGCGGTGATACACGGTTTCGGCCATCGCCCCGAATGCCGTCCCGGCAACGAGGGCGCCCGCGAAAAGGCTCGCGCGCAGGCCCGCTCCAAAACTGATTGTCATATTTCTCTCCCAATCTTGTCACTCCGAATGCCATGCGGCACCTCTTGCTCGGGACCTGCGGGTCCGGATGCTCGGGGGCACAGGGAGTGGTTGTGGGCGAAGCTTTCCACCAATCGCCGTCAATGACAAGATACCGCAACGTCGGCTGTTCCCCATTGAAGAGAAAAAGCCGAGAACGTTCTGGCACCCCTAAGCGAATCGAAAAAATATCCCGGAAATCATTGCTTTGATGCCGTATATTTCCTTCTGCCGCACGTTGCGCCGGGTCGCGCCCGCGGCAGCGATCAGATGCCGCAGCGTGTTTTTCTTGATTTGCGCGCGGCGATGCCCGATGGCATGTGCGCAAATCATGCAGTCGCAATAGACAGGCTCGAGAAACGCCAGATGCAGGACGCAGCTTCTCCCTTGCGGGGCAACCTGAAATCCGCCGTTGCGGAGATCATCGCCCTTCGGATCCTGGACGGCTCCTATCCGCCCG
The DNA here is from genome assembly GCF_020176715.1 of Stappia stellulata. Lineage (GTDB taxonomy): Bacteria > Pseudomonadota > Alphaproteobacteria > Rhizobiales > Stappiaceae > Stappia. The sequence goes on from NZ_JAIVMF010000011.1 coordinate 19,382, forward strand.
GCAGCACCTTGCCGACGGAGGCCGACCTGCTGGCGGATCTTGGCGTCAGCCGGACCTGTCTGCGCGAAGCGCTGCAGACACTTGTCGGCAAGGGCCTGATTTCCTCGCGCCCGAAGCACGGCACCAGCGTGCGCCCCGAGGTCGACTGGAATTTCCTCGACGGGCAGATGCTGGCCTGGCGCGCGAAGGTCGTGCCGCAGCACCAGATTCTCGCGGAACTCGTCGGCATTCGCGACCTCGTCGAGCCGGAAGCTGCGGCGCTTGCCGCGCGCCATGCGGATGACGAGGCCATCGCCGCGATGCGCGAGGCGCTCGATGCCATGGGGGCCGCCGATGGCGAGCGCAATCCCGAAACCCTGAACGCGGACGTGCGTTTCCATCGGCTGATGCTTGCCGCCAGCCGCAACGCGCTGTTGTCCGGCCTCGGCGCCTGCATCGAGAACGCGCTCAGGGCCTCGATCTCGATCACCTCGGATCCGCGCGTCAGCGATCCGATCGCGCTCGACCAGCACCGGCTGGTGCTCGACGCCATCGTCGCCCGCGACCCGGAGGCCGCCCGCCGGGAAATGGCGAAACTCATGTCCATGACCCGCAAGATTCTGAAAACCGCCAAGGCCCTGCCGGACGCCTGAACGTGGCCTGGCGAATTGCTTGCGCGCCCTGCCGATGGCGGTTGCGGAGACACGCGTCTTTGCCTACTGAGACACGATGGCACCACCTCTCTTGCACCTTCGCGACATCGCGCTCACCTTCGGCGGCACGCCGCTGCTCACCTCGGCCGAACTCCAGGTGGGGGAAGGAGACCGCATCGGCCTCGTCGGCCGCAACGGTTCCGGCAAGTCGACGCTCCTGAAGATCGCCGCCGGCATGATCGAGCCGGACGCGGGCGAGCACTTCGTCCAGCCGGGCCGCACGATCCGCTACCTGCCGCAGGAACCCGATTTCGGTGCGGCCGCCTCCGTGCTCGACTATGTGACGAGCGGACTGGCGCCGGGCGACGATCCCTACCGCGCGCAATATCTGCTCGAGGTGCTGGGCCTCACCGGCGAGGAACATCCCGCACGGCTCTCCGGCGGCGAGAAGCGCCGCGCAGCCCTTGCGCGCACCCTTGCGCCGGAACCGGACATCCTGCTTCTCGACGAACCGACCAACCACCTCGACCTGCCGGCCATCGAATGGCTGGAGGACGAGCTTGCCTCCATGAAATCGGCCATCGTGCTGATCAGCCACGACAGGCGCTTTCTGGCCGACCTTACCCGTGCCACCGTATGGATCGACCGGGGCACCTCGCGGCGGCTCGATAAGGGATTTGCGCATTTCGAGGCGTGGCGCGACGAGGTGTTCGAGCAAGAAGAGCGCGACCAGCAGAAGCTTGCGCAGAAGATCAAGCGCGAAGAGCACTGGATGACCTATGGCGTCACCGCCAGGCGCAAGCGCAACATGCGGCGCGTGCGCGAACTCGGCGACCTCCGCGCCCAGAAGAAGGCGCACCGCGGACCGCAGGGAAGCGTCAAGCTGACGGTCGGCGACACCGAGGTGTCCGGCAAGCGGGTGATCGAGGCCAAGGGCATCTCCAAGGACTATGGCGAAGGTCCGATCGTGAAGGACTTTTCCACCCGCATCCTGCGCGGCGACCGGGTGGCGCTCGTCGGACCGAACGGCGCCGGCAAGACCACCTTGCTGAAGCTCCTGACCGGAACGCTTGCCCCCGATAGCGGCAGCGTGACGCTCGGCTCGACGCTGGACATGGTGACGATGGATCAGGCGCGCGAATCCTTGCGCGACGACGACACGGTCACGGAGGTTCTCACCGGCGGCGGCGGCGACCAGGTGGTGCTGTCGTCAGGCGCGCGGCATGTCGTATCCTACATGAAGGACTTCCTGTTCGCGCCCGAGCAGGCGCGCACTCCCGTGGTCGCCCTGTCGGGTGGCGAGCGCGGACGGCTTATGCTGGCCCGCGCGCTGGCCCGCCCGTCGAACCTTCTGGTGCTCGACGAGCCGACCAATGATCTCGATCTGGAAACGCTGGATCTTCTGCAGGAAATGCTTGCCGACTATCCGGGGACGGTAGTGCTCGTCAGCCACGACCGTGACTTTCTCGACCGGGTCGCGACCTCCATCGTCTTCGCGGAAGGCGATGGCGTCTGGCGCGAATATGCCGGCGGATATTCCGACATGATCGCCCAGCGCGGCGCCGGCGTCTCGGCGCGCGCTCCGCGTGGCGGCGGCGAGACGACCAAGACGAAGGCCAAAACGGCGCCCGCTGAGGAAAAACCGAAGAAGAAATCCCGTCTGAGCTTCACCCAGCAGCATCAGTTGAAGACGCTGCCGAAGGAAATCGAAAAGCTCGGCCGGGAGATCGCGGACATGCAGCGCGAGCTGGCCGACCCCGACCTTTTCGCGAAGAACCCGAAGCGCTTCGACACGCTGATGGCGAACATGGCCAAGGCGCAGGAAAAACTCGCCAGCGCCGAGGAAACCTGGCTGGAACTGGAAATCCTGGCGGAGGAAGATGCCGGGTGACCGGCTACACCAGCATCCCCACCACGAGCCAGATGTAGAGCGGCATGGGGGCCGCGCCCCACAGCAGCAGCCAGGGCCAGATCCCGCTCCAGCGGGTGTTTCCGGTCGTCGGTGTGATGTTCGGGCTCATGCGATGGTCCCCGCAATGTTCAGGACAGTCAGGACGACGAGCGCCAGGATGCCGGCGGCAAAGCCGTATTTGGCCGCCGAAAAGAGCGCCCGGCCGGTGGCGTCGAGCACCGGCACGCGAACCTCTTCGCGATCCTCCCGCAGTCCGATGGTGAGCGCGCCCAGATAGAGCGCGAAGAACAGCGCGGTTCCGACCTCCGCGACGATGACAAGGGCAGCAATGCTCATGATTTCGCTCCGGCGTTGAGAGGAGGCAGCCCGGAGATCGCGTACTCAAGGCTTCGGGCGATGCGTTGCGCCCGCTCCATGAAATAGGGAACCGCGTCCGGATGCGGCGCGGTGTCCTCAAGCGTCCGTTCGAACAGGTCGAGCCAGACCTTGAAATGCCAGGGTTGAAGATCGGCGAGCTTTGTATGCGCCGGCACCGGCTTGCCGGAATAGCGCCCGGCAATCATGGCGACCGAGGCCCAGAAGTCCTTCATCCTGGCGAGATGCGGCGCCCAGTCGTCGCCGATTTCCGCAGCAAAGATCGGACCCAGGACGTCATGCGCGCGTATGCGGGCGTAAAAGGTCTCGACCAGCGTCGAGATATAGCCGTCGTCGATGCCGAGCGCTGCCGCCGCATCCTGAATTTCCTGCCGACGCTCGGCAGCGCTTCTTACCCGGAAGGTCGTCATGCCGCGTCTCCGACAAGGATCTCTCTCAGGCCGGAATTGCCCGCCACCAGATCGTTGATCGAATAGCCGTCGAGGACGCAGAAGAAGGCCTCGCGCGCCTCGTGCAGGGCATGTTTGAGCTGGCAGGACGGCGTGATGCGGCAGGTGCCATTTCCGCCCGGAAAGCACTCCACCAGCGCGCTGCCTTCCTCCAGCCTGCGAATGACGTCGCCGACGCTGATGCGCTCGGCGGGACGTGCGAGGCGCACTCCGCCACCGCGTCCGCGCACGGCCGCCACAGCGCCCGCGCGGACCAGCGCCTGGGCGACCTTCATCAGGTGGTTCTTGGAGATCCGGTAGCTGTCCGCGACATCGCTGATCGTGGCGCGGTCGCCATCCTGCACCGCAAGATGCATCAGCATGCGCAAGGCGTAGTCGGTCTGGAGCGTCAGTCTCATGTCGATCTTCCCTAAATAGGAATATTTGATACCTCTTTAGGGGAGTCGATGCAAGGAAAACATGCATCAAATATGCTTGTTTTTATACTCCCTAGAACGCACTGTCCTCGAGCAGAACCTTGCCGTTTGCCAGCAGCCGCAGCGGCGCGCTGCGACCGCTCCCGGTGACCGCCACCACCAGGCGGACCTGCTCGCGCGGCAGCGTCTCGATTTCCTTGCCCTTGCCCTGAGGGACGAAGAAGGCGCTCAGTCCGTAGTCGACGCGCAGCTCCTCGCCGTTCGCAGGCGATCCGGCGCGCCCCTTCAGGGCGACACGTCCGTCCTGCGGCGGCGCAGGCAGCACATCCACCGCCCTGAAGATGCCCTCCACATCGCGCTCCACCACGGTCCAGACCGTGTCGCCGAGGCCGAAGGCCGCGAGATTCGTTCCGCGCCCGACCTGATCGCGGGAGATCCGCCCGATCTCGGGATTGAGGATCACATAGTCACCGCGCAGGAGATCGCGCGGGTCGATCGGCCGCAGCGCCAGCGTCACCTCCTGGCCCGTCGCATGCACCGACCAGCGTTCCGCAAGCGGCAGCAGGATCAGCACCAACTGCAGGAGCGCAACCGCTCCCCAGCGCACCCAGGGCGAGAGTGTTTCCAGCCTCATGACGCCGCCTCCGTCTTGCCCGGGCGCTTGCGCAGGATGTAGCCGCTGACAAGGGCGACCACGATCAGCGCGAGCCCCGCCAGCAGGAAGAAGACCGATTGGCCGATCAGCGAACCGACGGTGTGTTCAAGCAACATCAGCAGGACAGCCGCAATCGCCAGATTTCCAAAAACGCTCCATGAGGTGCGATGGGCCGCCGACCCCGCCACGCTGATCGCAACGGCGCCGGCAAGCGCGATCACCGCGATCCAGACCACCTGGCCGGGAAACCACACCACCATCAGCGGCAGCGCGAACGACAAAGCCGACGCGACCAGAACCGCGGTGAAAGCCCCGTCCCAGACCCCCCGCGTGATCGCGAGGGCCGCGCCGGCTGCCGCCAGAAGTGTGACGATAGTCACCGGCCAGAGCAGCAACACCCTTGCATCCACGCGATTGCCAAGGAAATCGTAGCTGTCGAGGCCAAGAAAGAGCCCGATCACGCAGCCAAGCGCCAGCAAGAGAGGGGCGGTGCGCAAGCCTGTGTCCGCCAGAGCCGCCACGCCGTCCGCGCCGCCCCGCAGCAGCCGGTCGGCAAGAAGGCCCCAGACAGCGAAGGCGCCGGCCAGTGCCGCCAGTCCAAGCAGCACTGCCGAGACGACCTCGGCGTCGCAGGACATATCCATGCGGTCCATCTCGCCAATGACGAAAGCGGCATAGGTCGCAAGCGCCTGCGCAAGCACCGCGAGGCGTCCGGCAAGCGAGCTGTGGCGCAGGACGTGCCCGGCCGTCGCCGCCAGGAGAATGAGCGCGAGCAGGCCGTCAGGCGTTGCGAGATGCAACGTGTCGTCGCGCCAGAACAGCCAGATCATCGCGGCAATCGTTGCCACCAGCGCCGCCCCCCTTGAGGCGCAGAGCCAGGCCGCAGCCAGCGCCCCGACCACCACGATCAGGCTGCCGGCCTGCCAGTCCACCGGCAAATGGTACATCTGCCCGACCAGCGACAGGCCGGCGACGAAGACGAGCACCGCGAACAGCGTCGCGATGTCGGCAACCGCGCGCCAGCCCCGCGCGGCGAACAGGGCTGCGGCGCCATGCGCCGCGACAAGCAGCGCCGCAATGCCGGCAAGCTTGACCGGGCGCGGGATCGCCTCCCAGTTGGCCGCAACGAAGGCGACAAGTGCCAGGGCGATGCAGATCGCACCGATGCCAGCAAGCAGCAGGGGCAGGCGAAACCGCCCCTCGCCGTCGGCACCGAGGTCGCGCCGGATCTGCGTGGCCCCTTCCGGCGCGATCCAGCCGGCCTCGACCCAGCGCGGGAGATCGGCCTCAAGCTGGCGTCGGTACAGGGATCTCAACATGCAGCGGACTTTCCTTTGAAACACGGCCACTACGATTACACGATGATGCCGGAAATGGGGACGCCGCGACGCATCGCGTCATCTTTTGCCGGCAGCCATGGCGGGAAACCTGAAATCCGGAAGCGGATCCTATTGCACCCAGTCGAAGACAGCGAAGACGACCGCAGCCAGCATCGCCGCGGCCGGCACGGTCACGCCCCAGGCGGAGACGATGGTCAGCACATGGGCCCGCCGCACGAGCTTGCGGCGGCGCAGGTCTGCCGGCTCGCGGCGCGGACGGACGCTCAACCCTCCGGCAAGCGGCAGGATCTCGCCGACCCTCAGGGTCCGGGCGCGGTTCATGAACCACTCGCGGTAGAAGCCGACCCCGAACACCGCGCCGACGGCAATATGCGTGGAGGACACCGGCAAGCCGAGGCCGCTCGCCAGCAGCACCGTTGCACCGGTTGCAAGCGCCACGCAAAAGGCCCGGATCGGGTTGAGCCGCGTGATCCGTTCGCCGACCATGCGCACCAGCCTCGGGCCGAACAGCAACAGGCCGAGCGAGATGCCCAACGCGCCGATCAGCAGAACCGGAAACAGATAACCTCCCGCCGACATCACGGCCTCGGCATCGCTGAAGGACGAAAAGATCGCGGCGACGGGGCCGACGGCATTGGCAACGTCGTTGGCGCCGTGGGCGAAGGACAGGACGCCGGCCGCCACGATCAGCGGAATGCGGAACAGCCGCCGCAGCGACTGGTTCCGGTTTTCAAGGCCCGTCGCCGCCCGCGCGATCAGGGGCACCGACAGCAGATAGACGCAAAGGGCAGCGGCGAGCGAGATCGCAAGCGCCACGCCCGGCGCGACGGGCAGAGACCGCGACAGCCCGACAATCACCAGATACAGCGCGAAGGTGCCCGCCATCAGGGAGAACATGACCGGGAGCCAGCGCCTTGCCGCGGCGATCTTGTCGTCCCGGTAGATGATCAGGGTCTTGACCAATGCCAGCAGCGCCGCCGCAACAAGCCCGCCAAGCAAGGGCGAGACGACCCAGCTTGCGGCAATCGCGCCGACCGTTCCCCAGGAAACGACACTGCTGCCGGCCGACATCATCGCAGCCCCCACGACGCCGCCGACCACCGCATGGGTGGTGGAAACCGGCGCGCCCAGCACCGTCGCAAGATTGATCCACAGGGCGGCCGCCACAAGGGCGGCCAGCATAGCGAGCGGGAAATCCGCCTGTTCGGAAAAGCCGCCCACGTCGACGATCCGGGTGGAGATGGTCGTCACCACCTCGCCGCCGGCGAGCAATGCTCCGGCACTCTCGCAAAGCGCGGCAAGCAGCAGCGCGCTCGTCATCGTCAGCACGCGGGCACCCACCGCCGGCCCGACATTGTTGGCGACATCATTGGCGCCGATGTTGAGCGCCATGTATCCGCCAAGCGCCAGCGCTGCCGTGAGCAGGAGCCAATGCGGATTGTCGGACAGAAGCAGCGCCGCGATGCAGGCGGTCATCACCAGGAAGAGAACCGCGAAACCAAGCGCGATCATCGAGCGCGACAGATGACCCGCCGCCTCTTCGACAAAGCCGAGCTTGTCGAGGTCCTTGTCGATGGTGGTGACGGCGGTCCTGACGCCACGCTCGCTCACGCCTGCGGTCCGCGGGCAAACGGGCGCCGGCCTGCCGCTCGCCGCTGCAGTCTCGGTTCGGGCGTCATCGAGAAAAACATCGGCGGATCATACCAGCCGCTTCATGACATCCGCATTGCGCAGCAGCTCGGCCAGCTCCGGCTCGTGTACATGGCGAGCCGCCTCTTCCGGCGAAAACCAGCGCAACTCGCGCTGGCCGTATTCCGGCCAGGTTTCGGCCTGTCCGCAGACCGCGAGCGGAAACACGGACACGCGGACACGTCGGTGCAACCCGCTGTTCAGCCGTTTGCGATAAAAGAAACTGCCAACCGCATTGGGCGAGATCCGCCCCAGAAGGCCAGCCTCTTCCCAAGCTTCACAGGCAGCCGTCTCGCTGAGGCTGCGCTTCTTCTGCGGCCAGCCCTTCGGCAGCACCCAACGCCCGGTGTCCCGGCTTGTCGCCATGAGGACCTCGACACGACCGCCAGACACCCGCCGCCACGGCAATGCCGCGACCTGTACGGCCGGCGGCTTGCCCCCAAGCCACAGGCGCGCGGCCTCAAGCGTATAAGAAATACGCAAGGACAGCTTCGGGGCGTAGGGTACGAGCAGGGCCACGATGGTGAGGCCTCCAGGGACTATGGTTTCTGGTTGGTGATTCAAGTTGAAATTGCAGCAGCTTAGCTGTCATACAAATAGCGCATCGCACGTGCGGGCTCAACAAAAAAGCGCACACACTGCGCTTTTTTGTTTTCCCAGCCGAGGAAATCGCTTGGCGGCAATCCGATGAAAACGACTCAAGTTATTGATGTATGAACGATTTCGCGGGTTTCCCGGAAGCGGATATCCGGGTTTTTCTCCGAAACGTAAGACACTTCCCAGGCATTTTTGAACAGAAAAACCGGTCGGTCATCGCGATCCATGGCGATACTTGACGGGTTTGTTTCGATAAACTTGCGCAAAATCGAATCATCATCGCACTCAACCCATCGCGCGGTGTTGTATTGAACCGCGTCGAAACCGATCTCGGTCGCATATTCGGTGCGCAGCCGTTCCACCACGACATCGAGCTGCAGCACGCCGACCACGCCGACGATCCAGTTGGAGCCGATCTGCGGCTTGAAGATCTGCACCAGCCCCTCTTCGGCGAGGTCCTGAAGGCCCTGGCGCATCTGCTTGACGCGCATGGTGTCGGACAGGCGCACGCGGCGCAGCACTTCCGGTGCGAAAGCCGGCAGGCCGGTGACGTGGATCTCCTCGCCCTCGCTCAGCGTGTCGCCGACGCGCAACTGACCGTGGTTCGGCACGCCGATCACATCCCCGGGATAGGCCGTTTCGGCAAGCTCGCGCTCCTCAGCGAAGAAGAAGATCGGCGCGGAGACGGCGATGGTCTTGCCGGCGCGCACATGCTTGAGCTTCATGCCACGCTTGAAGGTGCCGGAACACAGGCGCACGAAAGCAATCCGGTCGCGGTGCTTGGGGTCCATGTTGGCCTGCACCTTGAAGACAAAGCCCGTGACCTTGTCTTCCTCGGGACGGATGATCCGGGTGGTTGCCGGCTGGGCATGCGGCGCGGGACCGAACTCGGCAATGAAGCGGATGATCTCCTCGACGCCATAGTCGCGCAGCGCCGAGCCGAAGAAGACCGGCGTCATATGCCCTTCCAGGAACGCCTTGCGGTCGAACGCGGGATAGGCTTCCGCGCCCAGCTCGACGTTTTCCTCAAGTTCGGTCAGCACCTTCTCGAAGACGGTATCGACCAGCTTGGGATCCGTCGGTCCTTCGACCTCGACCACGGTGTCGCAGCGCTGGCCGCGGCCCTCGCCCGACGTCATGAACCGCTTGGCCTTCCAGTCATAGATGCCGAAGAAATCCGACCCCATGCCCACCGGCCAGGTCATTGGCGTCACGTCGAGGGCAAGCGCCTCCTGGATCTCGTCGAGCGCCTCCAGCGGATGGCGGCCTTCGCGGTCGACCTTGTTGATGAAGGTGATGATCGGAATGTCGCGCAGTCGGCAGACCTCGAAGAGCTTGCGCGTCTGGGTCTCGATGCCCTTGGCCGCGTCGATCACCATGACCGCCGCATCGACGGCGGTCAGCGTGCGGTAGGTGTCTTCGGAAAAGTCTTCGTGGCCCGGCGTGTCGAGCAGGTTGAAGGTGATGCCGTCGCGCTCGAAGGTCATCACGGATGACGAGACCGAAATCCCGCGCTCCTGCTCGATCTTCATCCAGTCGGAGCGCGCCCGCCGCCGCTCGCCGCGCGCACGCACCTGCCCGGCCGCCCGGATCGCGCCGCCCGACAGGAGCAGCTTTTCCGTCAGCGTGGTCTTGCCGGCATCCGGATGCGAAATGATCGCAAACGTGCGGCGGGTCTTGAAGGACGCCTGCGCGCCGGCATGCGTCGCGGTGGGCTGACTTTCGGTGAGGCTCATGCCGTCTCCTTGAAACCTGGGGCATGGCGGCGCGTGTCGCGCGCGCCCATCCTTTGCCCGCAGGTCTATTCATTTGCCGCGCCAAATACCAGTGTCGCATTGCGCGAACGTACGCTTTGGGCATTGCCCAGCCTGCGCGACCGGCTAGGGTTGCGATCCTGCCGTCTGGATTCGGAACCTTTGCCCGCATGTCGCCCCCTGCCCCGTCCTCGCCGTATCGTCACTGGCCCGCCACGATCACGCTTGTGGTGCTTGTCATCGCCACCGCCGTCATCCTGCTGGCGATGGGGCGCGTGCCGATCTGCACCTGCGGCGAGATCAAGCTGTGGACCGGCGACGTGATTTCGTCGGACAATTCCCAGCATCTCTCGGACTGGTACACGCCCTCGCACATCATCCACGGCTTCCTCTTCTACTGGCTGTTTCATATCGCGACACCCGGGCTGAGCACCGGCTGGCGCGCCGTCGGCGCAACGGTTCTGGAGGCCGCCTGGGAGATCCTGGAAAACAGCCCGATCATCATCGACCGCTACCGGGAAGCGACGATTGCGGTGGGATACACCGGCGACAGCGTCATCAATTCGGTCGCCGACATCGGCTGGATGCTCGTCGGCTTCTGGCTCGCGCTGCGCCTTCCGGTTGCGGTGACCGTCGTGCTGGCGCTTGCGATGGAGATCATCGCCGCCATTGTCATTCGCGACAATCTCACGCTCAACGTGCTGATGCTGCTGTGGCCGCTGGAGACGGTGCGCGACTGGCAACAGGCGCTTTAGCCCCGGCCCGGCCTCGGCCCGACCTTGACACGGCGGCGGGCCAGGGCAAGTGTCCGCCCACGCAACCCGTCCGGACATCTCGCCCGCCCATGTCGCTGCTCGTTCCGCTCTCGCTTTCCGCCCTTGGCGCCACGGCAGCCGCCGGCGTTTTCGTCCACGACTTCTTCGAGGGCGAAACCCTGCTGCCGGATCTGGCGCGGGCCTGGCGGCTGTCGCGACTGGACCTTGCCGATCTGGATGCGACGGTTGCCGAAACGGAGCGTCGCAGCGACATCGTGGTGACGCTCTCCACCATCCCGAGCCGCATCGCAAATCTGGGCATGACGCTGAAAAGCCTGCTGGACCAGACCTTGCCGCCGGCCGAGATCCGCCTCAACATTCCGCATCATTCCCGACGCGAAAACTGCGCCTACGAGATCCCGGACTGGCTCGAAGGGCTCAAGATGGTCCAGATCGTGCGCTGCGACGACGCCGGCCCCGCGACCAAGCTGTTCCCGACGCTGGCCGGCGTCGACGCCGATACGCCGATTGTCGTGGTCGACGACGACCGCATCTATCCCCGCAGCTTCCTCGCGGATCTCTCACATCACGCGCAGGCTACGCCTGACGCCGCCTTTGGCCTGACGGGCTGGGTGGTTCCGGCGGATTTCGTCGACCGGCCGACGACGATCTGGTCCAATCTCCAGATGACGCCACCTGTGCCGATCCGGGCCCGGCGCCTTCGCGCTCCCCGCCCCATCGACATCCTGCAAGGCTATTCCGGCTATCTGGTCCGGCCGCGCTTCTTTCCCGACATGGACGCGATGCTGACCCACCGGGACGCGCCGGAGGCTGCCTTCTTTGTCGACGATGTCTGGATTTCCGGGTTTTGCACGGCGCCGAAATTCGTCATCCCGGCGCGTCGGGCCGGCTTTCAGCAATGGAGCCGGAAGTCGCTCTACCGGACATCGAGCCTCGGGCGGATTAACTCCGGCGATGGCACGCCCGAAAGCCGGAACAATACGATTGTCATTCGCCACCTGGCCGATCGCTGGACGGTGGGCGGCCATCGGCTGGCCGGACCAGTGCCACAAGACGGTTGACGGTCTGCGCAACAGCCGTCTCGATCCCGGCCCCGCCCGCCAGAAACCGCTTGGCAGCCGGCGCAATCGCGTTGAGCCTTCGCCCGATCCATGGAAGGCCGGAAACAAAGCCCAACCGGTCGCGCAGGTCGAAGGCGACCGCATCGCCGTGCAGGCTGATGTGATGGGGCGAGACATGGGCGGCAAGCGCGGCCAGGGGATGGCGCGGATCGACGCCCTCGTCCCGGTAGTCGGCCTCACTCAACGCCACGATGCGGCGCACCTCCACGGCCTGCCCGTAGAAGTCGTCGTTCTTCTGCAGGACGCGAAGCGGCCCGTCCCGGTCCAGGAACAGACTGCCCGCGCCCCGGCCATATCCGTGATCGCGGTCCGCGAAAACCCCTTGCGCGTTGACGGGATGCGGCTCCAGCGCGCCACTTTCCGGATCGCGCATGCGGTAGAGCGCCAGCGACCGTCCGCCCTCCGCGCCAAGCGGCTTCGCGTTGGTCAGAAGCCACCACCAGCCGCCCTGCTCAAACAGCACGCTGTCGACCGCATCGACGTCCTCCAGAAGCCTGCGCACCCGCCGCCAGCGATCGGGAAACCGCTCGCAGACATAGAGATCGAGCGCGCCCAGCGCGCAGGCTTCCGGCAGCATGCAGAGCCGGCCATCATGCTCGAAGAGATAGGGATAGGAGGCATGCTCGCGAAGCGGCAGCACCGGCCGCACCGGGCCGGGCCGCAGATCGTCGTCCAGTTCCATCGCCACCAGCCGCCCGAGCTGTTCGGGATACTCGAACTCCTCGACGAAGAGCCACAGCCGCCCCTCATGGCACCACAGGAACGGATCCGCGTAGTAGCTGAGCGCGGGCGCCGGGATCGGCGTGGGCGCGGCATCGCCCGCGCGCATCACGAAGGTCTGGAAGTGCTCCTTCGGCCAGCGATGCAGCCCGAGCACGCGCCGGCGGTAGAAATCCTGCCAGCGCAAGGTGAGCCGGTCGAGGGTCTTGTAGGCGAGGTACCCGGCGCGCACCAGCGGATCCATCCAGAGCGGCCGGTGCGCGGCGACCTTGTTGCGCGAGCTCATCCAGCGCACGGGCCGCGCGGACGAGATGTCGATGTCACCGGCATTCAGCCGCAATCGCCCTTCGCGCTCGAAACGAAAGAGCAGGATGGTCAGCACCGCCTGATCGGCGTTGTGATCGGGCGCTGCCGGACGAAAGGCGTCAGGGTCGAGCGCAAGCCTCGCCCACTCTGCCAGAAGATCGCGCGCGGCCGGCGCGTCGAGATCAAACCCCAGCACGCCACCGATGCGGATCTTGCGGTGCAGGTCGTCCGGATCCGCCTTCAGGTAATCGCGCACCTCGCTCCGGCAGCGCTGCGCCAGATTGGATTGTCCTTCAAGCGTATAGACCCCGGTCTCTTCCAGGACACTGAGCGGTTCGGAAAGGTCGCCATGAAACAGGGTAGCGCTGTCGAACCAGAAAAGCCGGCCGCCGAAGCGGGCGGCCGCATCGGCGATCACCAGGGGCTTCCACGCGAATGCGCCAGCCCCGATCGCCACATGCGCCGGCTTGTCGGCGAAGGAAAACGGCAGGATCTCAGCGAAGGGGAACCGCGCGGCAATCTTCGCCCGCCACGCCTCACCCAGTCCGAGATCATAGACCGCGATGCGCGCGCCGTGATGCAGGCGACGGCGACGAACGCTCATCAGGAACTGCGCCAACGTCCGGGCGAAAGACGCATCCGCGCCGGTGACGATGGTCAGGGTCATGTCGGGATCACGCAAGCGCCGTCAGCCAGTCAGGACAGTTGAAAGGCCGCATCGGCCACCGCCCGTTGTGTCCCAGACGCGGGACCAAGGCAAGGCGGGATCCCGCCTTGCCCGGCTTCCGCAAGCTTGCGGCCCGGACGCCCGGCGGCCTATTCCGCCGCCTCGCTTCGCCCGCGCGCATGACGCAGCAGGGCATCGTCGTCACAGGCCTCGATGGGCGTGAAATCGCGATGCGCGATCCACTCCTTGCGCGTCGGTTTGCGGATGTGGTTGGAGACCGCATTGAGGGTCAGATAGACGATCTTGCGCGGAAACGGCGTGATGTTTCCGGCCGAGCCATGCACCAGATTGCCGTGGAACATCAATACGCCCCCGGGTTTGCCTGTCGGGGCGACGAGACCGCCCTCCTCCACCAGCTTCTCCACCGCGTCATTGTCGAGCGTCCACAGCGGATAGCTCGTCGTAGACGTGTCGTGGCTTGCGTCCAGAACCCCGTGCCGGTGGCTTCGCGGGATCAGCATCAACGGACCATTGAAGGGATAGACCTCGTCGAGAAACACGGAGATGTTCATCGCGCGCGGTTCGGGCATGCCGTCATCGCGATGCCAGGTGCCATAGTCCTGATGCCACTGCCAGACATCGCCGGTGAACTTCGCCTTCGCGTTCACCTTGAACTGATGCATATAGACCTTTTCGCCGAACACCTGCTCAAGCGGCTCGATCAGGCGCGGATGTCGCCCGAGAATGGCGAAGGCCTTATTGTAGAGATGGGCTGCAAAGGCCGTTCGCGGCGCGCCCGACGCCTCCCGCCAGACTTCCTCGCGGTCCTGCGCATAGATCCGCTCGCCCTCGTCCCGCAGAACCGCGACTTCCTCCGGTGAAAAGCACTCGGGAATGAAGATCCAGCCTTCCGTTTCGAACTGCTCCAGCTGCGCATCGGTCAGTCGCATGTCGTCCTCCTCTGAAATCCGGCAGGGAGAGCGTGGGCGCCCTTTCTCGTTGGCGTTGCACCGTCATGATTGCCGCCCGCGCCCCCACAATCAACAACAGCTTTGCGCGCGGTCGACCGAAACCGCCGCCGCAGGGCCGTTCCCGCAGCCGACCGTGCGGCAGGTTGCGCGCGACGCCCCGTCGAAACTGTGATCTTATTCCGCGATCTAAAAAAGACGAATCAATCGCGACTTCAAGGGGATAAACCTTCAATGCTTCGTTTGCCATGTGTTGCCGTTGCGCTCGCCGCCGGCCTTTTCAGCCTGCCGGCGACTGCGTCCAGCGAGTATTTCACCTACAAGGACTGGACGGTCCTGATCGAAAAACTGGACACGGGCGAGGACCTGCGCACCACCTGCCAGATGTGGACCGGAGGAGACGGCGACCCGACCGTCCAGATCGAAGTGTCCGACGGCGATGTCCTGCCCCCCGATGTCTATCCGGGCGTTTCCGTGATGGAGCGGGCCTTTCGCGGCCAGGCGACGGTTCTCGATGACGGGGACATGCTGAATTTTGTCTTCGACGATGGCGACAGCGCGCAGGCGAGCGTGACAGCCGGTTTCGACGCGGATGGCTACGCCTACGCGCAGAGCCAATTTGCCGAGGCGGACAAGCAGCGGGTGCTGCAAGCGATGCGGGCCAATGGCATCATCGAGATCATCGGCCCCGGCGGCCCTTTCTACACCGCCTCGCTCAGCGGCTTCACTGCGGCCTACCTCAAGCTCGCCGAGCAATGCGGGTTCTCGCCGCAAGGCGTGATCGACTGAGCAAGGCGCCCGGCCGGCCGCGCTGAACCACGGCGCGCGCCGGCGCAGGGAAACGTCCAGCGCCCTTGCCCCGCCCCCTTGCAGCCGCTGGTCGCTTTGCCGATCCCGACACGGATCGTGTCGCCCCAAACAAGCACCGCCGCGAGCGGGGCCCGTTGCTCGCCTCGGCCTCAGCGCAGTCGGGCCGGCACGCCTCTCTCTTGCGACAGCCAATTTGCCATTACGGCAGATGTGTGAGGCATGCTGCCTGCACACACCCCTGCGTATTGCATCTGCCGGCTTTACAACTCCCGCTCTCCGGTGTCACTCTGCCTCGACATTACGTAGCGTCGCATTTGATTGCAGGTGCCCCGATACTCGTCGGCAAACCGATTTCAGACTTTCACCAACCGAGCGGCAAGCCGCTGAACGAACAAGAATTATCCGGAGTGCCCCTCTTGCCGACGTCCGGTTCCCCCCACCATAGCGTGCTTCTGCTCGGCGACCCTGCGGTCGACCACTTCATCGTCGCCCTTCCCCCGGTCGGAGGCCAGACCAGTCCGGACTGGGCCCATTACGGAACCTGGAAGATGTGGACCTTGCACGGTGGGGTCCACATGACCCGCGAGATGCTCATCAGCCATGGCCTCGATGTGACCATGGCCGGGCCGGAGCATACCCAGATCGACGCCCGCGAGGGCGGAGAGGACCCGGCCTCCGGCAGCAAGACCCACGTGGAATCGCTTGCCAATGTCCGCTATGTCGATGCTGACGGCCAGTTCCTGGAACACCGCCCGGACGCGCCGCTCGAGCTGCGGGTATCCAGCTTCGGCGGCTATCGCACCAGCACGCGGCCGGCGCTGCCATCGCACATATCGGAAACCTGCCCGGACGGCTCGTGGCCGCTCGTTATCCTGAACGACGCGAGCGGGGGACTGCGCGAGCGCGAGGACATCTGGGGCCCGCCGCTTTTCGACAGGCAGGTCGCGGACCGGACCATTCTCCACAAAATGCACCTGCCGCTTGGCGAGGGCCGGCTGTGGGAGCGGATCGCGACCCTGAACGGGGCCAGGCGGATCCTGATCGTCAATGCGAACAACCTGCGCGCAAGCGGCGTGCGCCTGGTCCGCGGGCTGTCGTGGGAACTCGTCGTCGAGGATCTGTTGCGACAGGCGCGGGAAACGACGGGCCTTCTCCCGAAACTCTTGTCCGGCTGCGACCATCTTCTGGTGCTCTTCGATGTCGAGGGTGCCGCGATCCTGAGCCGGAACAAGGCCTCAGCCCTCACCCTCGATCTGCTGTTCGACCCCGCACTTGCGGAGGGCGATGTCGAGAAGGAACAGGCGGGCGACCTGTTCGGCAAGATGAACAGCTTCACGACCGCACTCGCGCGGGGCATCGCCGAAGCGGGAAACCTTTCCGGTCCGGGCGATCTTTGCGACCCCGTCCTGCGTGCGCTCGCCTGGCAGCGCGCCTTCGCGCAATCCCGGCTGACGGAACGCGGAGACACGCTCGAGTTCCCGATGCCGGAACCGTCGGAGGCACAGCTAAAGTGCTACCGCTGCGAAAAGAATCTCGCGTTTCACGGCCCGAAGCCGCGGGTCGTTGTTCCGCGGTCGACATCGAACCGGGAGCTTGCCCGCGGCATCGTGCAGAAAGGTCTGGGTGTCCTGTCGAACGTACCATCGGCCCGCTTCGGAAAACTCTTCACGGTCGACCGGACCGAGATCGAGGGATACCGCGCCATCAACCGGCTAATCCGCAGCTATCTGAAGGACAGCGGGACGACAAAACCATTGTCGATCGCGGTATTCGGACCGCCGGGTGCCGGAAAATCGTTCGGCATCAACCAGATGGTGGCGCCGCTCGAGCTGCCGGGGAAGGTCTTCAACCTGTCCGAAGCGACGGCCGAGGACCTTCCGGGGTTCTTCCACGAGATCCGGGACGAGAACCTCAAGGGCAGAACGCCACTTTGCTTCTTCGACGAGTTTGATTCACACGGGCTTTCTCTGGTGCCGCATTTCCTTGCCCCGATGCAGGACGGCACCTTCCGCGAAGGCGCGCGGCTTCACCCCATCGGCCGCGGCCTGTTCGTCTTCGCCGGCGGAACCAGCCACACCTTTCGCGATCTGGCGTCCAAGGCGCCAGACAAGCCGGAACTGAAGCTGACGGACTTCGTCTCCCGTCTCAGCGGCCATATCGACGTGCGCGGCCCCGATCCCCGTGATCGCGGAGACGATGAACGCGACGACGATCACGTCCTGCGCCGCGCGATCCTGTTGCGCAGCCTGCTCGAGGAACACGCCTCCTCCATCATCAAGACGACAACCGGCGAGGCCTCGGTCGACGACGGCGTTCTCAACGCGTTTCTGGAGGTCGCGAAGTTCCGGCATGGCGCGCGGTCGATGGAAAAGATCATCCAGATGAGCACTCTGGGACCGCATGCCTCGCGCTACGCCGTATCGGACCTGCCGGAGACCGATCAACTCGACATGCATGTCGACGCCGGCGCGTTCGAAACACGGGCTCTTGGAGGCTGATCCGGAGCGAGACGATAAAAGCAGCGCCTCGGGGGGGGACGGATGGAAGAGACTTCGACGGAGGATGACGAGAAGGGGTCGCCATCGGTGACGCCCGCCGAGGAGAAGGCAAACTTCTTCGAGGAGCTGCGCGAACAGCTTCGCTACTGGCCCTATACGATCCACCAGATCGACGACACGCTCGACATGAGCCTGATCGAGGGCAAGGGCAAGCAACTCCTGTTTCAGGCAATCAACAGCCGGAACCTGACGGCCTTCATCGGCTCGGGTTTTTCCGCCGGCTTCGGCCGCCTCAGCTGGCGGGAATGGAAGACCCTGCAAACCGACGTGGTTTCGCAAATGGCGAACAGCTTCGTCGTTCTAATTGAGCAGGCTGAAATCGCACTGGCGACAAGTCTCTATATTATCGATCCCGATCTCAAACGGGAGGAAATCGCCGCTGGTCCGGTGCATCCGAACAAAAACGCCACTGTCGACCAAAAAGCGAAAACCCTGCGCTCAAGAGTTTTTGAAAAGGGCATTGTCGACACGCAAGATCCAACAACGCCCAAGGATGGACTAACAGTCGGCGATGCGCGAAACATCGCGCGCTGGATCGCGAGCCGCCAGCGCCAGATCGGCTACGCCCGCGCGGATGTCACCAGGCTGAGGCGTACCTTCGACCAGGCGCGCGGTGACAGCGGCGAGTTTCCCGGCGGTGAAAGCCTCCCGGTCCTGTTCGAGATCGCCCAGCAACTGCATGACCTGCTCCAGCGTCAATCCAGCCTCTTCCTGCACAAACGCGACATCACGCCCGACGACAAGGACGAAATCCTGAAGCGCAACGCGCTCGGGTGCCTGCACCACACCGACAATGCAGCGCCGCTTGTAAGCATCGACAAGCTGACGACGTTTCTGAACAAAAGCGGGCGCGTTGTGCGAAGCGCGCGTAAAATTGCCTATAGCGCTTTCACGGACAGCCTGGTCGAATTCTACCGCCAGGCGCGCAAGGCCGAAACGCAGATGCCCTTCTCCGACCTGGTTAAGGCGCTTCTGATCGACGAAACCGCGCATGCCGAACAGATCCTGCTGTCCGGACTGTCCTATGACCGGGACGCCGGACGCGAGGACCCGACCAGGGACCGGGAAAAACGCACCGACCAGATGCGGCGAACCCTCAATGTGCTCGACACGGAAAAACTCGGTCGCCGGATCCCGGGCATCCGGCAGAAACCGGACCGCTACACCGTCCTGACGCCGTTTCGGTGCGGGAACATTCGGCAGATCATCGATGCCGGGGCGGCCACGGCGCGCGGATGGGAAGAGATCGCGGCGTTCGTGACAGAAAGCCTCCACGATCAGGCGGGCGAGGACGACAAGGGATCGGAACACGACCGGACCTTCCTGACGCCGTCATCGCGCTTTCTTGCCGGCATGCTGCTCGCCCTGATCGAGGACCCGATGACGGAACTGGAGCGGGAGGACGGCGAAGTGCCGGCGCCCGGACTTCCCAACCTCTCGATTTTCGACGGGGTCAAGCCCGACGACTTTCGTTCGCGCCGCTCGATCCTGTCGGAGCGTCTCGATCCGCTGGTCAAGACGGCGCGCAAGCTCAAGATCAGCCGTTTTCTGACCACCAATTACGACTTCGAGATCGAGCGCTATTTCCAGGACGCCGGCTACAGGCGGTTCGAGCATGACAATCATGGCGGCCCCGCCGACGGCAGTCCGTTTCCGCGCGGATACATGGATCTGCGCAGCCACCGCTCCGACAGCCTCGGTGGCGTGTTTCGCGATCTGACCTTTCGCCGCGAAACGGCCTCGGATCTGGTCAGTTTCTCGTTGAGCGACGAAGGGGTCGACGCCTCCGTCTTCCACCTGCACGGGCGGGCGAGCAAGACGGAAGACATTGTGGTGACGGAGGCCGATTACATGGACCTCTATCTGCGCCGCGATGCCATGCGGGAGATGGTCGACGAAGGCATTTCCATTGCCTTTTCCGGCGCCCCCACCCTGTTTCTCGGCCTCGGCATGACAGAGGCGGACCTGTTGCGGCCGCTGCGCCAATTCATCAGCGACCGCGACCGCGAGGTCGGCTACACCTCCATCGTGCTGCTGCCGGCCGAAAAAGACGAAGCGGCCCGCGCCAAGACCAGCACCGCCCTTTATCTGCGCTACGGCGTGCACACGATCTTCTACGGCGGCGGGCAGGTCACGGTCGGCGACACCCCTCAGGACATCGACTGGCTGCACAAGATCCTGTCCCTCGTCAGCGAACTGACGCGTATCGTGAACGACCGGCGGACAGCCCTCAAGAACCTCGGCGACGGAGAAACGCAACCCGCTCTGAGCGAAAGATACGACCCGTCCACGCTGAAAACGGAAAACGGCCAGTCGCCGTACAATACGGCAGACCTCCTTCAGCGCCTGAAAGAAAGCCTCGGGACAATCGAGCGGAACGGCCAGGAACACGGCGCGCTCGCCGCGCTTTTCGGGAAAGAGGAACTGACGGCAGAAATTCTTCTGGCCCCACTCACTGAGAGCGAGCCTTTATGTCGTCTCGTCTGCCCGACGTTCACCCCGATCCGCTACAAGACATCGCGCGCCGCCAGCAATGCCAAGAACCGCCATGGCTCCGAAACGGTCGATGGCACCGATTATCTCGACTTCTATCTGCTGCTGCTCACCCATATCGCCCGGACAATTCTGACGTCCCCCGGCGCCGGACAGACATGCAGTCTCGGCGCGCTGCTGCGCGACCTGAAGGCGCAGGAGATCGCGCTTGACGGGATTTACGGGGCACTGCTGACCGGCTCGCTCAATGCCTCGCTGGACGGCCTGGAGAAGGAGTGGCGCTCCTGGTGGGAGCGTTGGCAGCAAAGTCCGCCCCACCGGCTTGCCCGGTTCGAGCGGATCGACGCGGATGCCGAAACCCGGGACGCCTTTGCGGAAGAGCGCATTATCCTGCCGAGACGCTTCATCCGTTATCGCATCGACAGTGTGATCTCCGACCTGAGCAAGGCGGAGACAAGCGTGGCAAAGGCCTGGCCGACATCCGCATCCGCCCTCGACGACAGCCGGATCGCAAGTGAGACGAAATACCTGAACAAAACGGGTGTGCGGGCCGCCGACACATTCCTTCGAGCCGTATACCTCCAGCGCTGCAGGGACGAAGAGAACGGCCGGCTCAACGCCGGGCGTCGATACTACACGATTGCCGCCCACCGCGGACTGGGCAAGGGCTGCCTGCTGTCGATGATGAACACGGGGCTCGGCCTTTCCGCCTATATGCGCGCCGCATGGCCGGAGGATGGGCTGCCGATTTCGCCGTCAGAGGCGCCGATGAGGCCGGTCTATTTCGGCGCCGTCTTCATCAACCTCAGCTTTTCGACGGAGATTGCCTCCGTCTACGACATGCTCATCGACGCTCTCGACGAACTGGCACTCGATGTTCAGCGAACAAGCGAAAAGCTCGCGGGTTTCTCGCCGGATCGGACGACGTTCTTCAGGCAACTCAACGCGGAACTGCATGACACGGACGCGCGGAAATCGTTTGAAGCGAAACAGCGACACCCAGACGAACGGGAACGATGGAAGACGGCGAAAGACCTCAAGGAATTGCCGCGCACGCTGCGCCTGCGCCACGCGTTGGAAACATTCGGCACCCAAAGCCGCATCTTCGCCAATGCCGGCCCGAGTGCCGGCCCCCTGCAGCCAAGGGTCCTCATCTATATCAACGGGGTGGAGCTTCTGATCGAGCGAAACCGGCGGGCGAAGAACGCGGAGATCCACGATGTTCTCGCCTATCTCATGTCGGAGGAGGCAAGCTCCTTGCCGATCGACATTATCGCCACCGGATCTGAAACGGGCCTCGGCGATCTCTGGCGCACGCCCCCCCCGGATCCCAAAGGCAGGATGAGGAAAAGCTTCGACAAACCGCCGCTTCCCGCCCTGCACCCCCTTCGCATCGACCGGCCGGGGATTGGCGCACGCGGTCTTGAAAGCACGCTGCACCGCAGTGTGGCCTCCGGCATTCCCTTTTCGTCAAGCGACCCGAACGCAACGAACGAGCAGACCAACCTCATCCACTTCGCCCGGCCGATGAAGACGACGGAATTCCTCATCGACAATTTCTTCCTTTTGGCGACCGCCTTGTTCGTCATGTATCGACACCGGTCATCGAAGTTCGCCAACTCTCGTGGCACTCTGGAAGAGCTTACCGCTGGAACCGTCTTTCGAGAGGCCAAGGAACTGCGTAGCGAATTATGGGCGACCGACAAGCCGGCCGGCCTTGCGGAACGCCTTGTGGCCAACTGGGAAACAGTGGAAATCGACGTTGCCACAAAGGTCATTGCCGCACTCAAGGATAGAGCCAAAGTAAAACAAGCTCGAGACAAGCGTGTCCCACTGATGCGGCGCGTCATGCTTCTGCGCTACCGGACAGAAAAAGGCGACTCGGAGAGCGAATGGCGCGAGATCCGCCGACATCTTGGAAACAACCGCTTTTGCATGACCTTGCTGCTCGCCGCGGCCCAACGCGTGGTGTTGCGCGAGAAAACCCTGCTCGAAGGCGCCCGCAAAGCCGAGGCCCTGATCTTCAATACGGTCAACGAGATCCGCAACGTCAGCGTCGAGCAGCGCGAGCAGACCGCGTTGCGGGCGGCGCTCGACAGCTACGCCCGCTTCCACGTCATCGGCGATCCGGAAAACGACATCGAACTCCACCAGAAACTGCTGCGCAGCCTGGCCGTCATAGGTTCGCCCGTCAGCGCCAATGTTCTGGTCCGCCTGCCCGACATTCGCGCCTATTTCCGCGATGCGAAAACGGAATTCGATGTAAGCCGAAGACGCACGATCTCGCGGGCGCTCCACACATTGGCTCATCGGGGGCTGTGCTTCCGACTGCATCCTCATCCGCAGGTCAAGCAACTTGGCGAAGCCGCGTCCGACGCCGACAACCGGCGTTGGCCCGCTCAGATGGAGTACCGCTTCGCGCTTCACCGGATCGTCCAGCGCTACGGGATTTCCAAACTGGGCAGCGGCACGGCCGATCCGGTCGCGATCAACAGCTTCTCGCCCTCGCTCTACGCCTCGATGCCCTCGGGCCTTCCGCGGCTCAGCCACGAAGCCTATGAATACCTGCGCGGGCTGCTTGTCGGCCTGTCGCAGTATCCCGACATCCCGCATTCGGAACAGCGGTTCGAACCCTGGCTTTTTTCGACCGACGACAAGACGACCCGCGTGGAGGCCTTGCGTGCCGCACTGACGATGGTGCGTTCGACGTTCTCCGTCGCCGTCGTCTCGCGGTTCGAGGACTACAAGAGCCACCCGGCGAGCCGGGCGGAACGCAAGCGCGGGTACTTCGAAACCTACAAGGTTCGCCTGCGCTGGATCATCCGCATGGCCTGGGAACTGCTGGATGTCGAGGACCTTAGGGCCGCGATCGGTTCCGAAACCGGCAAGACAGACGCCGAAGTCGATCTGGAACGCGATTTTCGAGCCTACCGGCCGGACCTTGCCTTCAAGCAGATGAATGCGCTCCACCGGGACGAGATCGTCTGGCTCTACAATGAGGCCGGCCTCACCTGTCTGGTGCAGGGCAACCTCACGGATGCGGTGGCCCTGCTGCGACAGGCGATCGAGTTCAACCGCGGGATAGAGGGGCAGGAAGACGTTGGCCGCCAGCACAATCGCATCTCCCTCAATCTGGCGATGGTGCAGATCGAACGCGGCCGGCTTTCCGCCGCGCGCAGCCGGTTGCGCCGCATCCGCGACGACGAGAAGATCCGCGGTGACCGGGTCTACAAGCTCGCCGTTGGCTACCTGGGGCTGATCGACCACCTGATGGGCAACATCGGCAAGGCCGAGCGTCAATATGACGAAGCCATCGACTGGGGTAGGCAAGACGACGATGTGCGGGCCGCGGCGGTCTTCCTCAATCACCGCGCCCGCCTGGAGGCGGCGAAAGATCCCGAAAAGGCTCTTTTGTTGCTTCGCGAGGCGCGGCAGTTCGCCGACACGGGAGGACATGAGGACGTCCGCCGCCATATTGTGCTGTCGGAGATCCGCACGCGCATGCTGACTGCGACAGAGACGCCGCTGTCAGCGGAAGATGCCATGCAGAGGCTTCGCGAGGTGGAAGACTACGCCGAAATGATGGGGGCTCCGTCGCTCGCCTGCGAGGCGTTGCATCTGCGTGCGAGGGTTCTCTTGAACAATGGCGAGGCCTCGACCGCCGGCAAGCTGCTGATCCGCTCGATGGCGATCGCCCGGCGCAATGCCATGTCGCTTCGGCTCAACAGTGCCATGACGACCTATGCCCTGTCGCTCCTGCACCGCGGGCGCGCGCTCCCGGCGGAGCGCCTGCTCTATGCCAGCCTCGAGATGGCAAAGCATTCCGGCTACAACAGCGAGATCGCGCGGGTGCAACGGGAACTGGAAAGGCACGAATTTCTCGACGGCAAGACCTCGCAGGCCTGACGCGGCGCAGCGACCGCCCACGCCGTTGCCACGGCGCGCAGTCCACACCGCCCGTCGGGACCGCAGGACCTGCGCCCGTTGTCACAGGCTGAGACCACCCGCTGGCCGGTCCGGCAAATTCCGACCGGACGCGCGTCGACCGTGCCGTGACATTGCAGCACCGGTGGATACGACATGAAAATGTGGGGTAAGTGGTGCCCAGGGCCGGAATCGAACCAGCGACACGCGGATTTTCAATCCGCTGCTCTACCAACTGAGCTACCTGGGCCAAGCGGAACGCCCATGGGCGAACGCCTTGAAGTGCCGGTCTTATAGAGGCTGAAAACGGGCGTGTCCAGTTGCCAGCACGAAGTTTTGCACAAGCAGATCTTGCGGCGGTTTCGCCGCCCGCAAAAGCCGCGGTCCCGGTGATCGGCCGGCGCCGTCAGCCTCTCTCGCGCATCTATGGCGCCGCTGAAAATTCCTGCGCCGCGC
This sequence comes from Stappia stellulata, assembly GCF_020176715.1. Classification (GTDB taxonomy): domain Bacteria; phylum Pseudomonadota; class Alphaproteobacteria; order Rhizobiales; family Stappiaceae; genus Stappia. The sequence goes on from NZ_JAIVMF010000011.1 coordinate 44,000, forward strand.
CGCCGCACTGCCCCCTCAAAAGACCTTGGAAACGCTCAACATCCCCGTCGTATTGGAATAATCGCGGGTCTGGTAGTTGGACTGGACCCGGCGGTATTCGGCGGAGACGGACAAGAGGATATCGGGGCGCAGCGGCACGCCCAGCGCTCCGCGCACCCAGCCCTCATTGTCTCTTTGCGCCAGCGTCGGGCTGACCGAGGGATCCGGTGCGTCATAGGCGCGGTGCAGATAGCCTACATCCAGATCGATCATCCAGGGCGCTTCCAGGCGCTCGACGGGCGATGCGAACCGATAGGTCACGCCAAGGCCGCCCCCGGCATGCCAGTTGGTTTCGAAGGACGCCTTGGCATTTTCGAAACCACCCAGAAATGCGGCCCGCAGCGACCATGTGTCATCAAGCGCAAACACCTGCGACAGGCGGCCGGAGATCTCGTAGCCGTTGCGGTTGCTGACGGTCTGATAGGTGGCGCTGTCGCGAAACCAGTTGTGCCGGTATTCGATCTTGGCATTGACCGTGGAACGCGATGACGGCTGGATCGCCAGGCGTACGCCCGCGCCAAGCGTTCCCGAGTAGTTGCCGCCGTTCAGGCGCACCCCGCCGACGATGCCGTAGACACCGAAACGGGCGTCATCGATGTCGAAACGCGCCAGGTTGAACGAGGGGCCGAAGGTGATCTCGGCCATCTCGCTGTTCAGCCGCTCGGTGTCGAGGTAGCGATCGCCGTAAAACAGGATGTCGGCCTCCAAGAGGTCGCCCTGGTTGCCGAGATCGTAGCTTACATGCACATTTCCGGCGACAAAGGCATTCCAGTCCGGCTGGCCGATCACGGTGTCGGACAGAAGAACCAGGCTTCCACCGAGCCGGACGATGCGTTCGCCGGGGCCGGCGGTCGCATTGCTCTGATAGCGCACGCCCGTGGTGACGATGCCCGACACCTTGAGGGGATCTTCGGCCGTCACGATGGCGGCCTGGAACTGGCGTGCCGCCTCCACCACATCGGACGAGGCGCCCGGCGTGGTTTCCGCGCGCTGAAGGTAGATACGGGCAGTCTCGAAGGATCCGAGCCGGTAATAGAGAACGCCGAGTTCCAGGAGCACGGCGGGGCTCTGCGGCGCCATGACCAGAATGCGCTCCAGCGTTCCGACCGCGGCCTCATAGTCGTTGAGGCGCACCGAGACGGCCGCATGCTCGAAGGCCGTGTCCAGATTCTGCGGATCGGCGAGCATCGCCGACAGCAAGGCCTCCTGACGGGCTTCCAAAGCCGCCTGTTCGTCCATCCCCTGGGCGGAGGCAGCCTGTGCGAGGGTGATCGCGGCAGCGACCAGCACCACCGCCCGCAAAGCGTTGCAGGCGGGCGCCAGACCCGGCACGACAGACAAAAGATGGCGCCTCAGCACAACACGCCCCTCCTTTTTCGGGTCTGGCCTGCCTGCATGACGGGCCAGACCCGCTCGACTGCCAAACCTAAGGGAGACGCAGCGTCACGTCCTGCACCTCGACGTGCAGGATCCGCGTTTTCCGGCCTCTGTTGCAGCAACACCACAAGCGGGACCCGCTTGCGTTCGCGACCCTATTCGACCTCACGGATGCGCCCGTCGGTGAAGGGGGCATAGCCGCCCTGGATGTCGCTGATGTAGTCGGCGACAACCTCCTCGAGGCCCGGACCGTAGTCATAGGCATTCATGCCCGCATCGGCGAACACCCGGTAGCCGTCCCCGCCACCGCGCATGTAATTGTTGGAGACGACGCCATAGGCCTTTTCCGGATCGAGCGGCACCCAGGCTCCGTCCTGGAACACCTCGGCCTTGATGATGCGGCCGTCGCCGGCCGGCCGGGCGCGGGTCCAGCTGAAGCGCAGTCCGGCCACCTGCGGAAAGCGGCCGGCGCCGTCTTCCACCTGGGACACGCCGTTTTCAAGCGCGGCGATCACGTCGCGACCCTTCAGCTGGAAGGTTGCGAGCGTGTTCTGGAAGGGCAGCACCGTGAGCACCTCGCCCATCGTCACCTCGCCCGCCTCGATGGAGGCCCGCAAACCGCCGCCGTTCTGGATTGCGATGTCGATGCCTTGCGCCCGGACGCGCTCCAGCATGGCGTCCGCGACCAGATTGCCCATCGCGCATTCGCCGGAGCGGCAGCTGTCGCGGGATCCGTCGATCGCCGCGGTGGTGTCGCCGATGACCTTGGCCTTCAGCTCCTCGAGCGGCTTGCCGAGTTCGGCTACCCGTGCGGCAACTGCCTTGTCGGCGGCCACGGACGCATCGAGAAGCACAGGGTTGCCGTTTGCGGAGACCACATTGCCGCCGTCATCGAACACGACCTCGATCTCGCCGAGGAACTTGCCGTAGGCATAGGCCTGAACGATGGGCACCTGCCGGCCGACCGGGTTCTGCACGAGCACCGGGTAGGGTCCGGCGGCCTTGTCGTTGGTGTTCGACAGCAGGGTATGGGAGTGACCGCCGACGATCACGTCGATGCCGGGCACCCGCGAGGCGATCTGCATGTCACGCGGCAATCCCATATGCGTCACCGCAATGATCTTGTTCACGCCTGCGGCCTGAAGTCCTTCCACCGCGCCCTTGAGGTAGCTTTCCGCCGAAAAGAACCCGACGTTGGGGCCGGGAGACGAGGTGTCGACCGTGTCTTCCGCCAGCGTCGACACCAGTCCGATCCGCTGGTCGCCCACGGTCAGGACCAGCGTTCCGAAGACCTTGCCCTTCAGCGCCGGCTCGTTCTCGACATCGATGTTGCCGGAGAGCACGGGCACATCCACCTTGTCGAGAAAGGCTGACAAGCCGTCGGGACCATCGTCGAACTCATGGTTGCCGACGGCCATGGCGTCAAAGCCGATCGCGTTCATGAACTCCGCGGCGGCCGCGCCCTTGTAGGTGGTGTAGAACAGCGATCCCTGGAACTGGTCGCCGGCGTCGAGCGTGATCACATTGCGCCCGGCTTCCGAGAGCGCCGCGCGGCGCTCGTCGATCTTGGCCTTGATGCGGGCGACGCCGCCAAAGCACTCGCCCTTGGCGTCGTCCTCCGGCGAACAGGTGGAATCGTATTTGTTGATCGGCTCCAGACGCGAATGCAGATCGTTGATATGCAAGATCGTCAGCGAATACTCCGCCTGCGCCGGCACGATCGCCAAACCGAGCGCAAGAACGCCCCACCCCAAAACACGTCCCGTCATCGCCGTCCACTCCCGGTCGCCGCATCGCGCGCAGCCATCACACTTCCATACGCTTTGCATGGAACCATGACACTGCCACCTCGCCCTGACCTTGGCAACAAAGCCGGGGCGAAGATCCCGTGACGTTTGCACGATTGCCGCAAAGGCAAATCAGCAGGCGTAGTAGCAGATCGTATTGCTGGACTTGAGCAACACCGAGTTCGCAAATCCGGTGTCGAGCAGGCGGCCGGGAACCTCGCCGGCGCCCGACACGATCACCGGCCCGGGAATCGGCTGACCCGGCACCGGCGGCAAGCCGGAGTTGAGACCCGTCAGCCGGTTGCGCTGCGCCTGTGTCAGCCGGCTGCCACCGCGGGCCTCGCCGGTCAGAAGCCGGTTGATGGCCGCGACGATCGTTTGCGGCATCCTTCCCGTGCGTGCACCGGATCCGGTCGGGAAGATCGCGAACCCGGGTCTGTAGACCCTGAAAGTGTTGCCGCCGGACGACCAGAACGTCAGGCCCTTGCCGAAGAGGAAGGAATAGACCGTCGTTCCGTCGCGGTCGAAGAGATCCGCCATGCCGCCGCGAATGCCGATGGTGCCCTGTCGGGTGTTGATGGTCACACCGCCGCGCGCCTTGGATACCTTGCCACCGACAAAACGCGCAACGCCGCGCCCGAAGGTGGCGATCAGCTCGCCCTGCCCGTCCTGCGGCCGATAGACGAAGCTGTCGATGGTCAGGCTCGAGTTCGGACCGACCATGAAGTTGGATCCGTCCGCCAGGAGAACCTGCACCCGTCCCTCGCCGCCGGTGCGAATGCGCTCGTTGTGGAAGACGTCCTTGCCGATGCGGACCGTCTTCAGCGGACCGCCACCGATCTGACTCTGCGCGCTCTGGTTCACCGCACTTGCCACACCGACGCGCTCCTGTGCCCTGGCATTCGGAACCGTTCCGATCGCCAGGCCGATGCCGGCGAGAAGACAAAACCAATGACTGAGACTGGGCATGACCGGGCGCTCCTGACGCTCGCAATTGGCCTTTGGTGTGAAGGAACCTTCGCCGATTACGTTGGGGTAGTCTAGGTCCCGCTCGCGCCAGCGGGGGTGACGGAGATCACATGCGGTCGGAATCCTCCGCGTTCTGGCGCGCCTCGAGCTCGGCGAGATCCTCCGGCTCCAGCTCGACGACCGGCACGCTGTAGCTGCCCGACAGCCAGCGGTTCAGGTCGACGTCCGAGCAGCGCTTGGAACAGAACGGATAAAACGGCTCCACCGACAGCTTGCTGCATTCCGGGCAGGGCCGTGCCCGACGCGGCGTGTCGGAAGAAGGTCGCTTGTCGGTCATGCGTCTTGAAACTCCGGCTATCGTCCGGCGCGGAGCGTCCGCGCCTCAGCTGTACTTCAGGGTAATGCCCCCGTCGACGACGAGAGCATGTCCGGTGATATAGCGCGCCTCGTCGCTGACCAGGAAGAGTGCCGCATGCGCCACGTCCCATGCGTCGCCCATATGGCCCATCGGCACCTGGGAATCGCGCTTCTTCCACATCGCCTCGACGTCGCCGTCGGAATAGACATCCGCCAGCCTCGTCGCATGTTCCACCATCGGCGTCTTCATCAGGCCGGGCAGGACCGCGTTCACGCGGATGCCCCGCGCGGCGTACTCCACCGCCGTGGTGCTGGTCAAATGATTCACCGCCGCCTTGGTCGCATAATAGGTGGAATAGGCAACGCCGGTGTAGCGGATCGAGGCAATGGAGGAAATGTTGACGATCGTGCCGCCGCCGCTTGCCTCCATCGCCGGGATGGCGTGTTTCATCGCCAGGAACACGCTCTTGAGATTGACCGCGTTGACCCGATCCCATTCCTCCTCGGCCAGTTCCACGACGCCGCCGACCTCGGCGATGCCGACGTTGTTGTCGAGGACATTGAGCCCGCCATAGGTGTCGCGTGCCATGGCAACGGTCCTGGCAACATCGGCGGAGACGGTGGCGTCGCAGCCGGTCGCAACCGCCTCGCCGCCTTCCGACAGGATGATGTCGCGGGTTTCCTGTGCCGCCTTTTCGCTGATGTCGGCGCAGACGACCTTCGCGCCCTCGCGGGCGAAGAGAACGGCGGCCGCCTTGCCGTTGCCCCAGCCGGGCCCGCTCGAACCGGCACCGATCACCAGCGCGACCTTGTTCTCCAGACGTTTCGTCATTGCTGCGTCTCCTCCCCGCTATCGGCATGCGCCCGACGGTCCATCTCCCGCAGGTCCGTCTTCAGGATCTTGCCGTAGTTGTTCTTCGGCAACGCTTCCACCCGCACATAGGCCTTGGGCCGCTTGAAGCGGGCGATCCGCTCCAGGCACAGGGCATCCAGCGCCGACGGCTCCGCGTCGCCCGCGTAATAGGCGACGATGCTCTCGCCCCATTCCGGATCCGGCCGGCCGATCACCGAGACCTCATGGACCTGGGGATGGGCGAGGAGCACCTCCTCCACCTCGCGCGGATAGACATTGGTGCCGCCGGAGATGATCACGTCCTTGGAGCGATCCATCAGCGTCAGATAGCCGTCCGCGTCGAAGGCCCCGACATCGCCCGTGTGCAGCCACCCCTCGCGGATCGTCTCGGCGGTTGCTTGCGGGTTTCCCCAATAGCCACGCATCACCGTATCGCCGCGCACCAGGATCTCGCCGCTGACGCCCGGCGCACCGCCGACCCCGTCGATGCGCACCTCCACGGCGCTGTTGGCGATCCCCGCCGACCCGAGCCTTTCGCGCCAGCGCGGGTTGTCACGGTCGGCGATATCGGCTTTGGACAGCACCGTGGTGGTCATCGGGGTTTCGCCCTGGCCGTAGATCTGGGCAAAGCGCGGGCCGAAGCGGTCGATGGCGCGGATTGCGTCCGCCACATGCATCGGCGCACCGCCCCAGATGATCGTGCGGATGTTGCCGACCGGCGTCTCGCCCGGATGGTCGGTCAGCCGCTTGATCATCGTCGGTGCGGCGAACATCGAGAGCCCCGGCGTGCGGGCGATCTCGTCAAAAACCTCGGCCGGCTCGAAGCCGCCCGACGCGGTGACCGCGTTGACGCCGAAGCGGGCGACATGCGCCATGGCATAGAGGCCCGATCCGTGGCTCATCGGCGCGGCATGGAGCAGCGTGTCGCCCGGCGACGTCGGATCGACATCGCTCAGATAGGCGAGGCTCATGGCCATCAGGTTGCGGTGACTGAGCATCGCGCCCTTCGGACGGCCCGTCGTGCCGGAGGTGTAGAACAGCCAGGCCAGATCGTCAGGCGCGCATGTCGCCGGCGGAACGGGCTCCGCCTCCAGCATCCTGCGATACAGCGGACCGTCGATCGTCACGATCTCGCGCAGGGTGTCGGGCGCATAGGCGCCGATTTCCGCGTCCTGCCCGCTGCCGGCAAAGGCAAGCCGTGCGCCGCAGTTTTCAAGGATCCAGCCGATCTCGGCCGCATGCAGCTTGGCGTTCACCGGAACGGCGGCAAGCCCCGCCCACCAGATCGCGTAAAGCACGTCCAGATAGTGGGGCGAGTTCTTGGCGACAATCGCCACGCGGTCGCCGGGCGCAAGGCCAAGCGGGCCGCGCAGGGCGCTTGCAAGGCGCGCGGCGTTTTCGGCAAAGCGGGAATAGGTCGCAACAACCGTTCCCTCGCGCACCAACGCCGGAAGGTCGGCCCTCGCCCGCCCGGCCCGCGCAAGCCACGCTGCCATGTTCATGCCTGCCCCCCCTGAACAGTCCCGCAAGCGCACGCGAGTTTCCCGCATGCGACATGCATGTCTTTTCAGGATTTATGGCAGGGTTTGCCGTGCGAGGCCAAGCCGGAATCCGGGCCTTGAACGCCCAGGCTCACGGATCAGGGGCGAATGCGGGCGGGGTCGCGCCAGGTCTCGTGGACCGGATATTTCAATCCGCTCAACAGGTTCGCGGTCTCGTGCAGGGGAAGGCCGACCACATTGGAGTACGAGCCGGTAAGCTTGACGACAAAGGCGCCGGCAAGCCCCTGGATCGCGTAGCCGCCGGCCTTGCCGCGCCATTCGCCGCTTGCGAGATAGGCCGCGATCTCGGCGCGCGACAGGCGCTTGAACCGCACGCGGGTTTCCACCAGGCGCTGGCGGATGACATCCTTCGGCGCGCTCACGCAGATCGCCGTATAGACGCGGTGCCCGCGCCCCGACAGGAGCTGAAGACAGGCTTCGGCCTGGTCCTGCGTTTCCGCCTTGGGCAGGACGCGCCGCCCGACCGCGACCACCGTATCCGCCGCCAGCACGAGACCGTCGACATTGGCCTCCACCCGGTCAGCCGCCCGGCGCGCCACCTCGGCCTTGGTGCGCGCAAGCCGCTGGGCGAGCGCGCGCGGGGTCTCGGCGCGGCGCGGCGTCTCGTCGATATCGGCGGGAAGCAGCGTATCCGGGTCGATGCCGATCTGCTGGAGCAGCGCCAGCCGGCGCGGCGATCCGGACGCCAGCACCAGCGTCTGGCGATCTGTGACGATGGAGGTGTCGGAGGCGGTCATCGGCTCGCGGTCTCTCGATCCGGGCGGCCGGCACGCCCGGCCGCAACGAATGCGATCACTTGAAACGGTAGGTAATGCGACCCTTGGTGAGGTCGTAAGGGGTCATCTCCACGAGAACGCGGTCGCCGGCGAGGACGCGAATGCGGTTCTTGCGCATGCGGCCAGCGGTGTGGGCAATGATCTCGTGCTCGTTCTCGAGCTTGACGCGAAAGGTCGCATTGGGGAGCAGTTCCGTAACCACCCCCGGAAATTCGAGGACTTCTTCCTTGGCCATATGGGTTCCTGATTATTCTGCCAGATGTGGCGGCGAACCTAGCGGATCGCACCCAGAAAGGAAACAGGCAGTTTCACGCGACAAAAAGGGGCCGCGCGCGGCCCCGCGCGGCGGTTCGCATCGCTCTCGCAAAGGGCATCTCTCATGGTCGTGCGAACGGTTGCGCGAACGCGCGATCCATGAAACCAGAGGGTGCAAACGCCGCACGCCACGCGATGCGCGCCTTGGGGAGAGTGACATGCCGGGCGAAATCTGGGTCAGCACCGTTGGCAGCAATTCCCGGCTTTTCGACAAGCCGGGGATTCGGGAGAAGCACTACGGCCAGGACTGGGCGCCGCCGAAATTCGAGATGGGTACGCCCACAGAAGAACAAGCCAAGCGCTTCAATCGTCATGCGCGGGGTGAAAAACTTCGCCGGGATGAATTCGTTGAGGCGGCCTATGTGTTCGATCCGAAACGCTGGTCCCGGGTGAAGGACCTTTTCGCCGTCGACGGTTTTTTCTGCGTCAAGGGGAAGCTTGCCGAGTTGCTCAAGGAGTTCGATCTCGGCGAGGGCGAGCTCGTGGAGTTCCCGATCTACGAAATGGACAAGACCACGCGGCTGCATGGTCCATCCTATTTTCTCAATTTCGGTTCGCAGAAGGACTGCCTATTGCCGGAAGAGAGCAAAAAGCTCAGCCCGGGGCCGAAGAATCCGACCACCGGCTTTCGACGCTGGTGGGCAATAGAACCGGAAGACGGGGACATTGCCGTATCGGCATCGGCATTGGACGGCGCCGATCTTTGGGTCGACCCCAAATTGAATTCGGTGATCTTCATGAGTGGCCAACTGCATGACGCGATCGAGGCGGCCAGGCTCGGGATCGATTTCCGATTTTCCAGGGCACGGATTGTCTGACCGACATCCGGCGCGGTTCACAGATGCGCTCGCGCAGCTTCACCCGCCCGGCGTCGGCGCCCAGCCGAAACGCTTCTTGATGCGCAGCATCAGCATGTCGCGAACGCTGCGGTAGCTGTCGAGGATCTGCTCGCGCGATCCCGTTGCCAGCGTCGGGTCCGGGGTCGGCCAGTATTCCACGTCGACCGCTTCCGTGCGTGTCATCTCCAGCGCCTTGTGATGGGCTTCCGGCGCGAGCGTCACGACCAGATCGAAGCCCGATTCATCCAGCATCTCGAAGGTTTTCGGCCGGTGACTGGCAAGGTCGCAGCCGATTTCGGCCATCACCGCCTCCACAAAGGGGTCGGGCTCGCCCTCGCGCACGCCGCAGGAGCGCACGTAGATGCGCCGCGGAAACAGCTTTTCCGTGATGGCCGCCGCCATGGGGGAGCGTACGGAATTCATGCCGCAGGCAAAGAGCACTGCACCGGGTATTGCCCCGGAGCTCGTCACCGCCGCTACCCTTTCCAGTGCAGGGCGCAGACGAGGGTGAAGAGCCTTCGGGCCGTCTGCATGTCCACACGTATCTTGCCGTCGAGCCGGTCCATCAGGATCTGGGACCCCTCGTTGTGAACGCCGCGACGGCCCATGTCGATGGCCTCGATCTGGCTGGGCGTCGCCGTCTTGATCGCCTCGAAGTAGCTCTCGCAGATCATGAAGTAGTCCTTCACGACCTTGCGCAGCGGCGTCAGCGACAGCATGTGCGTGACCACCGGCGTGCCGTCCTCGCGCGACACCGCGAAGATCAGGCGTTTCTCGACCAGGGACAGCTTGAGGCGGTAGGGACCGGCTTCGTCCGCGACGGGCTCGAACTCGTTGTCCTCGATGAGGTCGTAGATGGCGACGGCCCGCTCGTGCTCGATGTCCGGGGTCGACCGCGAGATCGAGCCCTCATCGAGTTCGACCTCGACAAGACGCGCGGTTGACCCCCCTGTCGCGTTCTGCGGTGCTGTCATCCCGTTATCCTGTCAGCTGCGACACCCGAAGCGGCGCGCGATATTGCCTCAACACCTAACGCGCTCCGGGCCTTTTCGACAAGTGCCGAAGCCCCGCACGATCCGGCTAGAGATTGAGCCGGATGCCGACGGAGCGGCCGTGCGCCGACAGGCCCTCGGCTTCGGCCAGCGCCATCGCCGCCGGACCGAGCTGCCGCAGGTTGTCCGCGTTGCAGCGCAGGATCGACGTGCGCTTGACGAAATCGAGCACCGAAAGTCCCGACGAAAAGCGCGCAGAGCGGGCCGTCGGCAGGACGTGGTTGGACCCGCCGACGTAATCGCCGATGGCCTCCGGCGTGTAGCGGCCGAGAAACACCGCGCCGGCATTGCGGATGCGGTCGAACAGCGCATCGGGATCGGCGACGGCAAGTTCCAGATGCTCCGCCGCGATAGCGTCGATGATCGGCGGCGCCTCGTCGAGCGACGACACGCAGATGACCGCGCCGAAATCGCGCCAGCTCGGCTCCGCGACATCCTTGCGCGGCAGGACGGCCAGCTGGCGCTCCACCGCCTGTTCGACGGCGCTCGCGAAGTCGGCGTCGTCGGTGATCAGGATCGACTGCGCGCTGACGTCATGTTCCGCCTGGCTCAAGAGGTCGGCGGCGATCCAGTCCGGATCGTTCTCGCCGTCCGCCACCACGAGGATCTCGGACGGGCCGGCGATCATGTCGATGCCGACGGTGCCGAACACCCGCCGCTTGGCCGCCGCCACATAGGCATTGCCGGGACCGACGATCTTGGAAACGGGCGCAATCGTTTCCGTGCCATGCGCAAGTGCCGCAATCGCCTGCGCGCCGCCGATCCGGTAAATCTCGCTGACACCGGCGAGATGCGCCGCCGCCAGCACCAGCGGATTGAGCACGCCATCGGGACTCGGCACGCACATGACGACCCGCTCCACGCCAGCGACCTTTGCCGGCACCGCGTTCATCAGAACGGAGGACGGATAGCTCGCCGTGCCGCCCGGAACATAGAGACCCACCGCCTGGATCGCCGTCCAGCGCGAGCCAAGCTCTACGCCGATCGCGTCGGTGTAGCGGTCGTCCTTCGGCATCTGGCGTTGGTGATGCGAGGCGATCCGGTCGCGCGCCAGCGTCAGCGCCTCCAGCGTTTCCGGCGCGATCTTCGCAAGCGCTGCGGCGATCTCCTCCGCCGTCACCGTCAGCTCCGCGACCGAGGCGGCCGGCAGACGGTCGAAGCGTTCCGTATAGGCGAGAAGGGCTGCATCGCCTTTGGCGCGCACGTCCTCAATAATGTCGCGCACGACCGCATCGACATCGGCGGAGGCCTCCCGCTTGCTGGCGAGAAGGGCCTGGAAACGATCCTGAAAACCAGGATCGGTGGTGGCGAGGCGAAGGGCCAAGGGTATCTCCCGAACTCACTGTCGAAGGGGGCGTTGCGTCTTGGGTCAGTTGGGGTCAGTCGAGCGCGTGATGCGGCTTGTTGTCGGTCGCCCAGGCCGCACCCAGATCGGCAAGCTGCGCCTCAATGCATTCCACCTCGAAGGACAGGGTGCCACCGCCGGCAAAAAGCAGGTTGATCCGGCCCGCCGGAGCCTCCCCTTCCTCGAACTCCACCGCCAGCAGGGACAGCACGGCGTCCTTGGCATCCTGGCGGATGTTGCGCGACTTCAGATCGCTGACGCGCGCGAAGGACAGCGCCGCGCGCCGGCGCTCATGCTTTCGCCCGCGCTTGCCGTCTTCCACATCCCAGGCGAAGCGGTTCATGGTCACGACGAGGTGCCGGTCGGAGGGAAAGAAACGAATATCCCCGACCTTCAGCACCGCATCCTGCACCTGCGCGGAAATCACCGCCAGATCGTCCGGGTCGAGCGCGGCGAGTTTCAACTGCTCCATTGATGGATCGTCTCCAGCCAAAGTGTCTTGGTCTCGGGTCAAGCGCGGCACTTGCCGCGAAGTCCGGCATAGACGTAATGGTTTCCCGCCGCAAGGCAACCTCCCGCCGTACCCGGTTCGGCCAGCCGTCGCGATCCGATAGACCGCCCATGCCGTAAGCCCCGTTGACCCTCGCCTGCCGCAACGCCCCACCATACCTACTTGCAAGGACTTCGTTCCATGGTTTCAACTCCCGCGCCAACTGTCGCCGTGATCGGTGCCGGCATCGCCGGGCTTGCCTGCGCCTCCAGACTGGCGGCGGCAGGCATGACCCCGGTCGTTTTCGACAAGTCGCGGGGGCTCGGCGGGCGGATCGCGACCCGGCGCGGGCCCGACGGACTGACGTTCGACCACGGCGCGCAATTCGCGACCGCGCGCGGCCCTGCCTTCTCGGCCTATATGCGCGGCGCCGTCGCGGGCGGTGCCGCCGCAGGCTGGGACCTCCCCGACGGAGCCAGTGGCGACCGGCGCTATGTCGGGACGCCCGGCATGTCGTCGCTGGTGCGTCCGCTCGCCGAAGGGCTGGAGATCCGCGGGCAGCACACGCTGACAAAGATCGAGCGCACGCAGGACGGCTGGCAACTCGCATTCGCCGAAACCGGACAAACGATGGTCGCCGACCGTGTCGCACTGTGTGTGCCCGCCCCCCAGGCCAGCGCCCTGCTCTCTGCGTTTCCGCAGGCAGTTAGCGCGCTGTCCAGGGTTGACGTCGCTCCCTGCTGGGCGGTGATGATCGCCCTTGATGACGTGCCGGCGCCGGGCGCGCTCCCGGATACCGGACAGATTGCTGACAGCCCGATCGCGTGGATCGCCCCGGAAGCCTCCAAACCGTACCGCGTTGCCGAACCGGCGCGCCTCGTGCTCCATGCCAGCCCCGAGTGGAGCCGGGACAATCTGGAACGTCCCGCCGAAGAGGTCGCCCGGCTGCTTCTCGACGCTCTGAACAGCCTGTCGAAAGGTTCCCTCCCCGCGACGACGCACGTTGCCGCCCATCGCTGGCGTTATGCCAAGACGCAGGTGCCGCTCGGCCGGCCGTTTCTGGACATCGCCGACGGCACGCTGCTGGCGGGCGGCGACTGGTGTCTGGGCGCGCGCGTCGAATGCGGGTTCGACAGCGGCGTTTCACTGGCGGACCGGATCCTGCACGACATCGGCTGATCCTGAAGAGCGGCAACGCACCGTTCCTGCGGACAGGCAACGACGACGCACAGGGTCGGAAGCTCTCGGCTGCGCAACACACACTTGCACGACGGCCGCATTTTCGCGCAATTTCCCGGAGATGATTCTTCGCTGGCATTCTGCGGACCGGATCGACCCCACCGGGTTCCGGGCCAACGGATCGCATATCGAAAACAGCCGGGTTTTGGGCATCGTTCGCGACTGTGTCATGCTCACCGGATAGGTTCCGCCCGCCGCTGCTGACGCCGGCGTGGTCCTGCGGGACGCCCGCCAAGACGATGAGGTCCGCACTTAATGGAATTCGTTCCCTACGGCCGCCAGTCAATCGATCAGGCAGACATCGACGCCGTCGTCGAGGTCCTGCGCTCCGACTTCCTGACGCAGGGGCCTGCGGTCCCCCGCTTCGAACAGACGCTCGCCAATGCGGTCGGTGCCGATCATTGCATCGCGGTCAGTTCGGCAACCGCTGCGCTCCACATCGCCTGCCTTGCGCTCGACGTCGGCCCCGGCGACCTCGTCTGGACGTCGCCGATCTCCTTCGTGGCCTCGTCGAACGCCGCACTCTATTGCGGTGCGGATGTGGATTTCGTCGACATCTGCCCGGAGACCTACAACATGAGCGCATCGGCGCTCGAGGCGAAGCTCGAAGAGGCGAAGGCCGAGGGCCGTTTGCCCAAGGTCGTCATCCCGGTGCATCTGTGCGGCCTGCCCTGCGACATGGCGGCAATCGGCGCGCTGGCCAGAACCTACGGCTTCAAGGTGATCGAGGATGCAAGCCATGCCGTCGGCGGGCATGACGGCAATGCTCCGGTGGGCGCCTGCGCCCATTCCGACATCACGGTGTTCTCGTTCCATCCGGTGAAGATCATCACGACAGGCGAAGGCGGCGCCGCCACGACGCAGGACGCCGAACTCGCGCAACGCTTGATGCTGCTGCGCTCACACGGCATCACGCGGGACGAGGCCCTGATGACCAAGGCGCCGGACGGTCCCTGGTACTACCAGCAGGTCGACCTCGGCTTCAATTACCGCATCACCGACATGCAGGCGGCCCTCGGCCTCTCCCAGCTCACCCGGCTCGAGGACTTCGTCAGCCGGCGTCACGAGCTTGCCGACCGCTACGACGAAAAGCTGTCCGCCCTGCCGCTCATTTTGCCGAAGCGGTCGGCGCGGACCCGTTCGGCGCTGCATCTCTATGTCGTTCAGCTGAGGGACGACCGGCACGTGGCCAAGCACCGGCAGATCTTCGAGGCGCTGCGTGCCAGCGGGATCGGCGTCAACCTGCACTATATCCCGATCTATCTGCAGCCCTATTACAAGAAACTCGGCTTTCGGCCCGGACACTGCCCGCAGGCCGAGGATTATTACGCACGCTCGATCTCGATCCCGATGTTCCACGGCATGACCCTTGACCAGCAGGACCGGGTTATCGCAGCGCTTGCGGATGCGCTTGCATGAATGTCTGCGTAATTCCCGCAAGGGGCGGCTCCAAGCGGATCCCGCGCAAGAACATCCGTGCGTTTCACGGCGTGCCGATGATCGCGCGTTCCATCGCCACAGCACTGGCGAGCAGCAACGTCGATCGCGTCATCGTCTCGACCGACGACGCGGAGATCGCCGATGTCGCACGCGCAGCCGGTGCCGAGGTGCCGTTCATGCGCCCGGCCGACCTCTCCGACGACATGACCGGAACGCTTCCCGTTCTCGTCGACGCGCTCGAGCGGATCGAGGCGGAAAGCGCAGAGCGGGTGGACGCGCTGCTGTGCCTCTATGCGACCGCGCCCTTTGTCCGCCCGGTGGATCTGGACAGGGCCTGGGATCAGCTTGTCGACAGCAAAGCGGATTATGTCTTCGCCGGCGTGGAATTTGCCTACCCGATCCAGCGGGCGCTCAGGAAGACCGGCGACCGGGTCGCGCTCTTCCATCCCGAACACACCGCGACCCGCTCGCAGGACCTGGAACCCGCCTATCACGATTCCGGCCAGTTCTACTGGTGCCGGCCAGAGGCGCTGCGGGCCGGACGGCCGCTGCTGGGGCCGACGGCTGCAATCTACCCGGTCGACCGCGCAAGGGCGCAGGACATCGATACGCCCGACGACTGGGCCTTCGCAGAAAAGCTCTTCCGGCTGCTCCAGCAGGACGAGGGGTCGTGAGGTTACCAACGGCCCTTTTCCGCGTCGACGGTTCGGCCCGCATGGGCACCGGCCACGTCATGCGCTGCCTGACCCTGGCGGATGCCCTGGCGCGCCGGGGCTTCCGCGCGACCTTCGTCAGCCGCACCTTGCATCCGGGTCTTGCCGATCTCCTTCGTCGGGCCGGACACGACGTGCACCTGTTGCCCGCAGACGGTTCAGCACCCCTGCCCGAGCAGGGCGACTACGGTCTCTGGCTCGGCACCACGCAGGCGCATGATGCGGAAGCGACATGCGCATGGGCGCGGGCAACGGATCTTGGCGCCCCCGCCTTGCTCGTCGTCGACCATTATGGCCTCGATCGGGAATGGGAAGAGATCGTGCGGGCAGAATTTCCGGGCGTTGCGATGCTGTGCATCGACGACCTCGACCGTCCCCACGTCGGCGATGTGGTGGTCGATTCGACGCTTTCAAAGAGCGCCGACGCCTATCGCGGGCGGGTGCCCGATGGCTGTACGTGCCTTGTTGGGGCGGAGTTCGCGCTGCTGCGACCGGATTTTGCCGAACTGCGCCCGCAAACCCTTGCCGCTCGTGACGCCGCCTATGCGCAAGGCCGGCCCGCGCGCCACGTGCTGATCAACATGGGCGGGGCGGACCAGCCGGACGCGACCGGCTGGGTGATCGACGGCCTGGCCCCGCTTGCGCAAGCGCACGGGTTGACGCTGCATGTCCTCGTCGGCGCCGCCTATCCGCATGGGGCCCGGCTGGAGGAACGCCGTGCAGCCTTTGGCCCCCGGCTTGAAATCCATCGCGACATCCGCGACATGGCAGGCTTCCTGTCGCGAATGAACCTTGCCGTCGGCGCGGCCGGCTCATCGGCCTGGGAGCGCTGCTGCCTCGGCCTGCCGAGCGTCATGCTCGTGATCGCGGACAATCAAAGAGGCGTGGCGCGCGCGCTCGCCGACACGGGAGCCGCGATCGACGGCGGCATTTTCGACCCGCAGGTCGATCCGGCAAGCTGGGGACGAGAGATCGTTGAACCGCTTCTGCCATCCGATCAACTCGCTTCCTTGAGCATGACGGCACGCAAGCTGGTCGACGGACAGGGCGTGATCCGAGCGATCTCGGCCGGACTTGCTCCGCGCATACGCTCCGGCCATCTTGCCCTCAGGCCGGCGCGGATGGAGGACGCCCGCTTGATGCATGAGTGGCAGAGCGACCCTGCGACCCGCCGTTTTGCCGTGAACCCAGCCGTGCCCGCGTGGAAAGATCATCTGAATTGGCTCGAGCAGAAGCTTTCCGATGACGACTGCAGCTTCTACATCGCCGAAGCAGATGGCATTGCGGCCGGCATCGTGCGTCTCGACAAGAGCGATTGCCCCGCCCCGGCCGGAACGCCGTCCCATCGCTGTCGAGAGGTCTCAATCGTGACCGCACCGGAGTTTTACGGGTGCGGCGTGGCACTGCGCGCGTTGCAAGAACTGCAACGCCGACATCCCCAGGAAATCCAGATAGCCCGTATCTTGCCAGGAAATACGGCATCGCATAGCCTCTTCGCAAAGGCAGGCTATCGTCCCTTTGCGCCAGATCTGTTCTTCTGGTCCCCGGTTGAAATATCCCAACGCAGTGAGCGAGAGTAGAAATGGCCCAGCCGATCAGGATCGGAACCCGTGTCATCGGACAGGATGCCGAGCCTTTCGTCATCGCCGAGATGTCGGGCAATCACAACGGCTCCAAGGAGCGCGCGCTCGAGATCGTCCGGCAGGCGGCGCAATGCGGCGTCGACTGCCTGAAGTTCCAGACCTACACGGCGGATACGATCACGCTGGACAGCCGGCGGCCCGATTTCATGATCGACGATCCGCAGAGCCTGTGGAACGGACGGCAACTCCACGACCTTTACAAGGAAGCGCATACGCCCTGGGAATGGCATGCGGACCTCTTTGCGGCGGCGGCCGAGTTCGGCGTTCTCGCCTTTTCCACGCCGTTCGATGAAAGCGCGGTCGACTTCCTCGACAGCCTAGGCGTGCCGATGTTCAAGATCGCGTCCTTCGAGATGACGCATCTGCCGCTGATCGCAAAGGCGGCCCGCACCGGCAAGCCGATGATCATGTCCACCGGCATGGCGAGCGAAGAGGAAATCGGCGAGGCCGTGGCGACTGCGCGCGACGCCGGTGCACGCGACATCGTGCTCCTCAAGTGCACCAGCCAGTATCCGGCCAACGCATCGGACGCCAATCTGCTGACCATCCCCGACATGGCGCGGCGTTTCGGCGTGCAGGTGGGCCTGTCGGACCATACGCCGGGCACCGGCGTCGCGGTCGCCTCGGTGGTGCACGGCGCCACGGTGATCGAAAAGCACTTCACCCTGGACAGGAAAGACGGCGGCGTGGACTCCTCCTTCTCTCTGGAGCCCTGGGAGATGCGCCTGCTCAAGGAAGAGACGACCCGCGCCTGGCACGCGACCGGAGAGGTCCGCTATGGCGGCACGAAGAACGAGGATGGATCACGCCCCTTCCGCCAGTCGATCTATCCGAGCCGGGACATCGCGAAAGGCACGCTCTTCAGCCGCGACAATCTGAAGATCTGCCGGCCCGGCTACAGCCTGGCGCCACGCCACTTCGAGGCGCTTCTTGGCCGCACGGCCCACCGTGATATCAAGGCGGGTGAGCGCCTGAGCGAAGCGGACCTTGGCTGAGGCGAGCCCTCCTTTATTTGCGACAACACAACGAAAAGAGATCATTTATGCGCGTCCGGGTCCTGCCGTATCTCGGGAAGCTTCTTCGCAAGTCGACACAACTTGGAGGGAGAACGCTTGACCGGATTACCCAGAAGCCGACACCCCGCTCGATTCTCAGCGGACTGAACGACAGTGCGCTCGCCTTCTTCGACCGCAAGATCCCGACCGGCGACAAGTATCCTTATGAGGTCCATTATGCCCCGGCCTTGCGGAACGCGCCGACAGGTGTCGAGGCGTTTCACCTGGTTGGCCGCGCCTGGCGCAAGACACCCGATGCGCCGATCGCTATCGCCTTCGGCTTCAACGCCTGGAAGTACGGCTTCATGGCCGACTACTGCCCGGACGTACGCATTGCCTTCGCGCCCCGCAAGTTTCTCGGATGGGACGCATGGCGCGCGGCCAGGACCATGCAGCCGGCGCCAAGTCGCATCTACGTCTGGGGCTACACCGACCCGGGCTGGCTCGCCCGCTTTGCCCGCAAGAAAGGAATCCCGCTCATTCGTGTGGAGGACGGGTTCCTGCGCTCGGCCGAGCTCGGCGCCAGCCACGCGACACCCTACTCACTGGTTTTCGACAGCAAGGGGCTCTACTACAACGCAAGCGAGCCCAACGACCTTGCGGACATTCTTGCAAGCTACGATTTCGCCGGCGATGCGGCCCTTATGCAGAATGCCCGCTCCGCGCTTAACCTTCTGATCGAAAAGCGGCTTTCGAAATACAACATGCCGGATGTCGGCGACCCGGCCCGCCATTTCTCGATCAAGACGCGTCGCCGTGTTCTGGTGCTCGGCCAGGTCGACAATGACGCGGCCGTCCGCATGGGGAATCCTGCCGGCTGGCGCATGAGCGACATCGTGCGTCTTGCCAAGCTGGAAAACCCGGACGCGGAAATCCTCTATCGGCCTCACCCTGATATCTATCACGGCTACCAGCGCAGCAGGTTTAAGGCCGAGCGGATCGAAAAATTCGCACGGATCCTGTCTCCAGACGGGCCGCTGATCGACCTGCTCGAAACAGTCGACCACGTCTACACGCTCTCGTCTCTCTCAGGTCTCGAGGCCTTGTTGCGCGGAGTTGAGGTGACGACCCTTGGAACCCCGTTCTATGCCGGATGGGGACTGACCGATGATCGGACACAGGAACACCGCGGCCGCGATCTCACGGTGCTGGAGCTCTTTGCGGGCGTCTATCTGAAGTATCCGCGTTATCTGGCCGATACTGAAAGCTCATTCGACGGCTTGACCATTGCCGCATTACGAATATTGGGCGAAAGACAGTTACTATCCACGACCCTTGAACCAGAAGACAGACTTGCGGAGAGAGGCTCTCGCGCAAATAATCCCGCACTGTTTTCCGTTCCCGCCTCACTCGCTTTATTGGCGCAATCCAATAATTCTGCCCCAGACTCGGCGACTGAGCGTCATTTCCGCACCCTGCCGCTCAACAAGATAGCAACGTTTTCGGACGGAGCGCATTACCAAAGGTGCGCTGCATCGATCATCATCGGCTATGCCCGCTCCAATTCAAACTTGGAAGATACGATCAACCGCCTGACTAGTACCCTAGAGGAGGGCGCAGTTCTGCATGCGCTCTCCATTCTTCATCCAACAGCGACCAGTTCGGAAAAGATTGTTATCGAAACTACAATCTCAGATGCGCTTATAAAGCTCGGAAATTATAGCGACAGCGCATCGACGCTCAAGCAGATCAAAAAACAAACTCGCAGAGAACAGGAAAATTCGCTCGAACCACGCCTTGACGAAACAAAAGCGGACAATATCGAATCTCCATTATTTGAAATTCTTTTTCACGAGTTGTCGCAGCACATGCTTGTTGGCAACTACAGTGCGGCCGAACGCATTGCCATGACTCTGATTCTTTCTAATTATAAAACGATAGAGGTCATTGAAAAGTATTATCAAATTTCATTCGGAAATTTCGACATAGCAAGCGCCCACGCAATCGCGCAAGTATCAATTGCTTGCGGCACATCAGCAGGCGCAACACGCGCCTTGGCGATGATATGTCAAACAATCCCCTTTAATAACTTGGATGCATTTACGGTGTGGCAATCTGCTAATATTGTCAAGTCGCCATCAAAAGTTTCGAATTTACTTGTTCCACAGAAACAATATGAAAGCGAACAGGAAGTCGGCGCCATTTCCAAGATCTTAATAAGGACGATTGATGTCGATGGCAGAAACTCAATTCAAAAGGTTCAGGCGCAAATAAGCCTCGGGCGTTCCGATGCCGCCCTAGAGACGGCGGAGAATATGCTTCGCCAAAGCAACCCATCGCCACAAATGACTGTCGCTTACTCCCAAGCGCTTGCTTCAACAATGCGTTACAAAGATGCTCTTGAAAACGTCGAGCGCGCCTTGTCAGTTTGGCCAAGTAGCCTTGTTTACAGGGAAGCACTGCGCCTATGCATCCTTCTTGGAGACTACAAGAAGGGCGAAATCATCTACCGAGCTGCAACCAAGAAGCGGATCGAACTCGGCGATATGATTCCTAGAAAAATCTTATTTGGGATTGGAGAAGTTGAGGACGCATTTAGAACATTTCGCGATCTTCATATCCGGGAAACGATCGCTCATCACTTCCATGATCAATACTACAAGGGAAAATTAGATGAAGTAAAAGATGGGTCTGTTTTTCTAACAGCAATATTTGGCCCTGGCGATGAGATCAGATTCGCTAGTATCTATGCTGATATGCGAAAGGCACTTAAAGGTGATGTTCAGCTTCGAATTGGATGTGATCCGAGACTCTTGGATCTCCTTTCCAGGTCATTCAAAGGAATAGATTTTGTTCCGGTAAAGCGACTGAGAGGAACCGACGCTTTCAAAATTGAGGACTTTGATAAAGTCAGGCACCCTGGAAATCGCTTGGCCCTTGATAATAATTCCGTGAACTATATTATGTCTTGCGATAAATTTGCTCTGGCAACCGACTTTCTGCACGAGTTCAGAAAAAATAAAGAAGACTTTTCCAGAGGCCCATACCTGGTTTCAGACAAGACGAGCCAACGGGTTATCTCCGAAAGCCTACCGAAACTGACGCCTCTTGTTGGAGTAAGTTGGCGAAGTAGTCTCAATACCTCGTCCAGAAACGAACATTATCTCTCTATCGATGAGCTCGCTCCGCTCTTTGAAATTGACGGGATCCAGTTCGTCAATCTCCAATACGACGATTGTGAAGATGAGATAGCCTGGGTTGAAAATAAATTCCCTGGAAAGTTGGTCGATCTCAAATTCATTGATCAATATAACGATCTCGATTCCGTTGCATCGCTTATGTCATGTTTGGATTTGGTAATCTCGCCAGCTACCACCGTTGTGGAATTGGCTGGCGCTCTGGGACGCCCGACCTGGCTTCTGTCGAATTCATCCGAACTACACTGGCGGAAAAGATCCGGACAAATCGATGTTTGGCATTCTTCAGTGTCTCATATTGAAGGCAATCAGTTGGGAGACAAGGAGAGCCTCGTCACCAACCTTGTCGCTGCGTTGATAGAGTGGCGGGACGCGAGACACGCTCAGGCTTGAGACGTGGCCAATACAGCTATGCTGTCACATATGTGCTAGCTGCATATATCTCACCTGTTTCCGTCAAATGCGCATCAGTGAGGAACAAGTTCGTGCCCTCATAGGCCTGATAAGCCCCCCAAAGGCGGATGTGGCTCGCGCCGGGCTCCACGAAGCCGCCGAGCATCGTCGTATCCGCCCCCATCGACACGCTGTTGTACCAGGCGCTGGTCATTGGCGCGCGATTGACGATGCCGCTGCGGCAGGGATATGGCAGGCCTGCGATGACGGCGGTGCCGCTCAAACCGCCGAGGCTCGACCAGGCGAGCCGGGCCGTGACGAACACCAGCGCGCCGATGCGCACGAAAGAGCCGGCATTCGCGCTATAGGTCGGGGTTCCGGCGACGCTCGCGCCCACAAGCTCAGGCGTCCAGACGCCCTCCTCGTAGTGCTGAAGAAGACTGTCTCCTGCCCCGAGCCGCACCCCTTCCGGCAGCCGGGCAGCGCCATCGTCGCGCGACAGCACCAGCGCCTCGTGCCAGGTCGCACCGTCCGCGCTTGTTTTCACATGGAGGTCGTCGTCGCCGGACAGACCGATTTCCGCGCGACCGGAATAGCCGGTCTGGAACAGAACGCTTGCGGTGTCGGCCTCTGCCGCCTTGTTGATAGTGGCCTGATGCCCGGCGCCGGCATGCGTAAACAGGCTCCCCGCCGCGGCCACCGTCAACCGGTTGGTCGTGTCGGCGGTGGCGTTGATCCCGAGGCGTTCCAGATCGTCCAGGCGCGTCCCGTGGGCCGGCACGAAGGCACCCCCGTCGTGGACGACGAGGCGTTCCTCGTCGCGGACCCACACCATCCAGCCCGCCACCGGTTGGACGAACTGCCAGGCGCCATCCAGAAAGCTGGCGACAGCGCCGTCCTCCCCCGCCCATGCACCGGTCGCCGCGGCCGGCACGATATGGCGGTCGCCCTCCTGCGGTGCCGGCGGCGGCGCGGCCGGGCCGCTGCGGCTTTCCACCGCAAGCTGCACGCTGGCATCGATCAGCCGCAGGGCCTCGTTGTGGGTGACGTGCTTCTGGGCCTGAGCGGCCTGCAGGTAGGGCAGGCCGAGAAAATGAGTCCGGTCCATGTCTGGCGCTCCTGAAAATTGTCAGGAAAGCCTATCACCGGCACGAGCGGACGAGGACAAGTCGACCCGCGCGCCCATCGCCCCTTCGCGCATCGCAATCCTCAGACGCGTTCCTCGTCGTCAGGCGCGTTTGTCCATCTCGCGAATGTCCGCGACGCTGAGGAAATGGGGATTGTTTCCCGAGTGATATTCAAAACCGGTCTCCACCGGGGCGCCCACCTCGCCGATCGCGTTGGTGGTGAAGTCATTGTTCAGATCGTGGAACTGGATCGTCGGCCGCAACACGAAATGATCGGCGAACTCAAGCGTCAGGTGGCTGTCGTCCGCAGGACACATGATCTCATGCAGCTTTTCGCCCGGCCGGATTCCGATGACATCCGCTTCGCGCGTGCCGCTATAGGCCTCGACGAGATCCATGATCCGCACGGAGGGGATCTTTGGCACGAAGATCTCGCCGCCGTACATGCGGGTGAAGTTCTTCAGCACGAAGTCGACCCCCTCCTGAAGGGTAATCCAGAACCGCGTCATGTCCTCGTGGGTCACCGGGAGCGGTGTCTTGCCCTCTTGCACCAGCCGCTTGAACAGGGGGACAACCGACCCGCGCGACCCGACCACATTGCCGTATCGCACGACGCCGAAGACCGGCCCCTTGCCGCCTGTCATGTTGTTGGCGGCAACGAAGAGCTTGTCGGAGGCCAGCTTGGTCGCGCCGTACAGATTGACCGGATTGGCAGCCTTGTCCGTCGACAAGGCGATGACCTTGGACACCCCTTCGGCGATGGCGGCCTCGATGACGTTTTGCGCACCATGGATGTTCGTCTTGATACACTCCATGGGGTTGTATTCGGCCACGGGAACATGTTTCAGCGCGGCTGCGTGGATGACATAGTCAATGCCCTGCATTGCCTGGCGGAGCCGCCCGAGATCGCGCACATCCCCGATGAAATAGCGCATCGCGGGATCATCGTGGCTCTGCGCCATCTCATATTGCTTCAGCTCGTCGCGGGAATAGATCACGATCCGGCGGGGTTTGTAGCGGGACAGAATCGTCTCGGTGTATTTCTTTCCGAAAGATCCGGTGCCGCCTGTAATCAATATCGACTTGTCGTCAAACATTGTCTTCCCCGTCAAAGATTTCGCGCTTCAAGCACCCGAACGCCCACGGCCCCGTCACTCGGACCAACCGCTTACCCCATCAGGCCGGAGCGAGCAAACCCCATAGACACCTTTGCTGGAAAGAGAGGGACAGACACAGTCTGCGCGGATCCGATACTGCAATTTTCCGGAACTCAATCTTGCGTTCCAGCTCTTCTTTATTGATAGAAATGACAATATCTATAAGCCGATTGGTTTTTGGTGACGGCGCCTCCCGGAAGGGAGGTGTGGGTGGCATTCATCAAAGACTGTCAAGAATCACCAAACGCCGGGAATCACTCGTTCTGAACCCGCTGATGGGCAGCGATCGCATCTTCGATATCCTCGAAATAGTGCAGGTGACCGCCTTCCATGAAACAAGCGCTCTGGCAGAACCGGCGGATCGTGCCCAGACTGTGCGAAATCATGATGATCCGGGCCTTCTCGATCTTTTCCTCGAAGACCGCCGCGCATTTGCGCTTGAAGCGCTCGTCGCCGACCGCGGTCACCTCGTCGATCAGATAATAGGAAAAATCGATCGCCATACTGACCCCGAAAGCCATCCTGGCCTTCATGCCGCTCGAATAGGTTCGGATCGGCAGCCGGATCGATTCCCCCAGCTCGGCGAATTCCTCCACATAGGCAACGACGCGCTCAGTGTCCTCGCCGTACATCCGGGCAACAAAGCGGGCGTTTTCGATCCCGGTCATGTCGCCGTTGAAGCCTCCGCCGAAACCCAGCGGCCATGAGACCTTGCCCCGGCGGATGATCCGCCCCTCATCTGGCAATTCCGCCCCGGCGATAAGGCGCATCAGCGTCGACTTGCCTGCGCCATTGCGGCCGATGATCGCCACATTGCGATCGGACGGCAGGTCGAGCGTCAGATCATCGATGACCACCTTCCGGTGACCGTTGACACGGTAGGTCTTGCGGACCCCATTGAAACTGATCATTGCGGTTGCCGGATAGCCGCCTCATCAAGCGACATTGGTCCGTCTCCTTGCTCACAGGTCATCCGGATGGCTGCTGTTTATGATCTGCAACCCGCGCGCTAGACCCTGTGCTTGCGGTACAGTCGTTCCATGCACAATGCGATCGCCAGGAACAGGGCGACACAGAACCACAGGAAGCCAAGGTCCAGAACAAGGCTATTGTAGTTCGGATAATATCCAACCCGTAGCCAGTCAATCGCATGCAACAACGGGTTCCAGGACAGATAGTAGCGCACCTCCGGCGGAAACTGGCTCGGCAGGAAAAACACACCCGAAATAAAGAACAGCGGGCGACTGATGATCCCCTCGATCCGCTTCCAGGTCGGCCAGAGCACCATAATCATGGCATTGGTCAAGCCAACACCCAGACCAAGCAACCCCGTCGCCCCGATCGCCATTAACACGATATCCAGCCGTCGCGGAAAATGCGCGAGCCCAAGCAAGATCAAGGCGGCAAAGAAAATCGTGAATATCATGATGTAGGTCAGAAATATAAGGAAAAACCGTCCAAAGACGACATCCAGTTCCGTCACCAACGGATAACCGAGAAGACCGCGATTTGCCGCAAAAACAGACATGAGCGATCCGGACATCTTGCGATAGAGCTGATAAGTGAAAATTCCTGTCGCATAGAACAGCGCGAAGCTCGTTCCGATGGGCGGATGGCGCACGATGAACGAAAAGATCATGGTCAAGATCGCGGTGCCAATGACCGGCTCCGCGACGGCCCAGAAATAGCCAAGCTTGACCGACCCGAACGTGACACGCGCCTCGCGCAGCACGAGTGCGGATATCACACGGGCCTTCACCAGCAGCGGGTTTTCGATCCGGTCCATGGCTGTCGACATTCAACGGTCCCTGCCCTTCGGGCGCTACCACGCTCCCGCGCCATCGCCTGCGCTTCACGCACCCTCGTCTTCCGCTTGGCATGTCCTTCAGGCTGAACGCCCCAAAACAGCCTGTGAGGACAGCGCTAGCGCATGCTGTCCCTGACGGAATAGGCGATAAGCACACCGATGGACCACAGGATCAGCGCGATGACGAACGTCAGCGTGGCACCGATGAATCGATAGGGATAGATCGCCGTCTGCGGGATACCGGGCGAAACGAATACCGCCAAAAAGCGCTGCTGACGGTCCGCTTCGGCGCGGGCCCGCTCCAGAGAGGACAGCGCAGCGGCATAGCTCTTCTGTCCGAACTCCATGTCGACTTGCAGCTTTTCATAGTCGGAGAGCAAGCTGGACAAGCCCCGGCCGATCCGGCTGGCGTCTTGCCCCTCGCCATTCACTTCCGTCTGCCTCTCGATCATCTGCTTCTCGAGGGAGGCAATCTGCTTGCGGATCTGCACAACCGGCAACGCGTCCTCGTCGAGCGACGCCAGAAGCGTTCCGAGCCGCGCCCTGAGTTCGATCAATTGTGATTCTATTCCGGTCACAAGTTGAAGCTGGGCCGCCGCGGAGGCCGCCGGATCAACCGCACGCGAGGACGAGCGGAATTTGCGCATCTCTTCCCGGATGACCTTCAGCCTGACTTCGGCTGTCGCCACTTCCTTTTGCGCGAACCGAACGGCATCCTGTCTTGCGCTTTCCGACAGCTTGTTGATCAGTTCCTGGGAATATTTGACGATCAGGCTCGCGATCGCTTCTGCATCTTCTGCGGTGAACGCCTGTACCTCAAAGGTCAGGATCGACGAGGTGTTTTCGTAGGACGCCGTGATCATCGACCCCCAATAGCTCACCACATCCTCGATGGGAGCATCCGCATCCAGCCGGTAGAGAAAGTCGATATTGCTATTGCTGAAGGCCGATCGCAGATCAAATTCGCTTTGAACCTTCTCGATTAGTTCGCGGCTTTTCAGGTACTCGAGAAGGATAAAGGAATCCGTCGTCGTGGTTCCGACGCTCGACAGACCCGCGATGGCGCCAAGAAAGTCGCCTCCGGCCGGCGTCGCATCCATGCTGCGAACAGAAAAACTCGCGCTGGCCGCATAACGATCCGACGCAATCACGAAGAAATACAAAGCGCCCAAAAGTCCGGGCAGAAGCACACACAGAGCGAAAGACAGCTTCAGAAGCAACCGCCGCCACTGACGCGGCCGCATGTTCAGATCGGTCTTGCGCACGATCGCTGCCGCGGCGCGATCAATGCGCAGCGGAATAACCCGAGGCTCTTTCTGCTCCTTGACCTGTTTGGCCGTCTCGGAAGCAGCGTCCTCAGTCTTTGGTTGTGAATTGACAGCCTTGCTCTTTTCGGGCGCAGCAAGCTTCACGTCGGATTTTTCAGACATTGGCTCCGTCACCGTCAGAGAGTCGACAAGATGCGTCTCGAGGGTTCATTCAACAACTTTTTGTTTAAAAAATGGAAAATTCATTAACCACATCTGTTCCGGCACCCAATGAACGACCCGTCATCCACCGCTGCTATATAGCAAACGAGGCCATCCGAACAGACACATGACTGACGGGCGACCAGAGAGCCGCAGGAATTCTATTTGTTCTTGGCAGCCTGGTAGGACCCGCTGGCCTTGGCCAACTCCGATACCGCACAAACAATGTGGTAGAATGAGCTTGCCGGTGCGGGCTCCGCGACGAACCGACCGTCGTCGCCCAGCTTGTCACGCCACAGCCCGGCCGGGTCGTCCACCAGAAACATCTCCAGCGCCGAAACGGCCTGCCGGGCGGAGGCGAAATAGTGCAGCCGCTCCGGCCCGGCGGACGCATGGGCGAGCGCCAGCGCCGCCTTGATCCATTCGGCCTGCACCCAAAGCCTGGCGACGGGCGCGCGCGCCGAAAAATCGTCATTCAGCTCCAGAACCGCAACCTTTCGCCGGGGGCAAATGCCCCATGTCTCGCCAATGGCGAACAGGCGACGGGCGGCGATCGCGGCATCCGCACGCCCGCGCCTCCGCGACCACAAAAGCGCGAGCCAGGCCCATTCGAACTGATGTCCCGGCTCGACCTGGCGTCCGCTGTCGCCAGGCATGGGGTGCCAGTCACTTGCGAAAAACTCCCTCAACGCCCCGGTCTGCGGATCGATGAAGCGGGCAAGCGCAAGCTCCATGATCTCGTCGGCGATCCTGCTCCACGCGGTGTCCTCGGAGATCTCCTCCCAGGCGAGTGCGGCTTCAAGCAGATGCATATGCGGATTGGCGCGCAACGGCAGGCTTGGCGGCCGGCTCTCCTCAAACCCCGCGTCCGGATGCCGGTAGTGCGTCTCGAGCCTGTCGAGAAGCGTGAGCGCGACCGCCTCAAGCTCCGCGCGCCGTCCAGGCAGCGCTGCGGCTGCATGCGCCAGCCCGAAAAGCGCGAAGGCCTGATTGTAGAGGTCGAAACGCCCCTCAAGAAGCGTTCCGTCGGGAGCAACCAGGTCGGCGAATGTCCCGTCGGGCAACCGGAAGCAGTCGAGATACCAGTCCAGGGCCCGGCCCGCGATTGCCGGCCAGTCTCCCGGCCAGCCAAGCCTGCCGGCTTCAATCACCGAATAGATCTGCCGCGGCTGGACACGACTGCGCCGGGGAACCGTCAGACCCGGTGCACCGCCAAAGTCAATCTCTTCCACAAAGCCGCCGTTGGCGGGATCGACGCCAAGCCCGCTCCACAGCGGCATCGCCGAGCCCAGCAGCCAGTTGGTCCAGCGGTCGGACGCGTCGCAAAGCCAGGCGACGTGCGCGTCGTCATTCATTGCATACAGTCTCCCACCAGGGCTTGCGGCACGTATCGCCGGGAGTGCGAGTCGGTCGCGCCCGTTTGCCCCCCGCTCCTGTGTACAACCCTCGCCTGACCGCCGCACCCCCTGACGATCACTACCCGGCAAACAGATGCACGGGCGCGCGCCCGGCACTCCTCAGATGCCGATCCGGTCGCGCAGCCGATAGACAAGCACCGACGGCGCCAGGAACCAGGGATTTCCGGCATAAAGCGGTCGCGTGGGAAAGGAGATCCGCGAAAAGGCGGAGCGCTCCCGGTCAAGACCGGCGGCCGCCCGGCCTGTCCGCATGCCAAGATAGCTCGCCATGCCGACGCCCGACCCGCAAAAGCCCATGGCATGAAACAGGCCGCGATCCTCGCCGCAATGGGCCATCGTGTCGAACGTATAGCCGACGAACCCCATCCAGGACTGGCTGACACGGGTCGCTTTCAGTTCCGGGAACAGCTGTACGAGGTCGCGGTGCAGCTTCACCGCGCTCTTGCGCGGATCGGTCTCGCTCAGCGACACCCGTCCGCCGAAGAGCACCCGTTTGCGGTCCGGCGAGGGACGGTAGTAATAGACGAGCTTGCGGGTGTCGGAGAGCACCCTGTCCGTCGGCATGATCGTATCCATCACCGCGCGCGGGATCTCCTCCGTCGCGATGACATAGGAGCCGATGGGGATGATACGACGGCGGTGCCAGGGCGAGAGCGGTCCCGAATAGCCGTTCGTCGCCAGGATCACCTTGCCGGCCCGCACCGGTCCTTGCGCGGTTGCAACTTCAAAGCCAGCGCCAACGCGCGACAGCGCGGTCACCGCGCAATGCCCCTTCACCAGCGCGCCGGCCTCGCACACGCGCCGAAGCACGGCGGGATGATACTTGCCGACATCAATCGAGGCATGATGCGGATAGACCACCCCGCCATGATAGGCGTCGGTGCCGAGCTCGCTTGCCATCTCCGCCTTGGGAACCGCATAGGCGCCCGTGTCCCAGACCGGGTGGCCGGAAGCGCATTCGCGCACAAGCGCGTCGTAGAGATGCGGCTTGTGCGCCCCGTGGAACCGGCCGACCGTCCTGAGATCGCAGTCGAGCTTTTCCTCAGAGACAAGCGCATGCATGTAGTCGAGCGAGGCCTGTCCCTCTTCCAGCAACTCGCGGGCAAGTGCCTCGCCATAGCGGCGCGTCAGGGCGGCGAAGGACGGCTTGATGGAGGTGGAAACCTGTCCGCCGTTGCGGGTGCTGCATCCCCAGCCTGGCTGCTGTGCATCGAGCACAAGCGTCGACAGGCCCGCGCGCGCCGTCTGCAGCGCGGCACTGAGGCCGGTGTAGCCTGCGCCGACGATGACCACATCGGCCTCCCCCGGAAGGTCCACCGGCGGAACAACCGGCTGTGGCGTGGCGCCTTGCCAGTAGGGCATTGCGGAAAAATCCTCGGTGAACAGGTCGGTGGCACGCATGACGGCCTTTCTCAGGCGTTCGAATGATCGGCGAGGATCAGGTCCGCGCCCTTTTCGCCGACCATGATCGCCGGGGCATTGGTGTTTCCGGAGGTCACGGTCGGAAAGATCGAGGCATCGACGACGCGCAAGGCGTCCACCCCGTAGACCCGAAGCCTTGCATCGACGACATCGATCTCCGGATCCGGCCCCATGCGGCAGGTGCTCACCGGATGAAACACGGTGGAGCAGCGGTTGCGCACATCCTCCAGCATCTCCTCGTCGTCCTGCACCAGCGGACCGGGCACGATCTCCGCGTCGATCACGGCCTGCATGGCGGGCGTCGCCGCGATCTTTCGCAGCAGCTTGCACCCCTCGACCATCTCGGTCAGGTCCTGACTGGTGCTGAGCGAATTGGGATGGATTTGCGGTGCGGCAAACGGGTCGGCGCTGCGCAAGCAGATATGACCCCGGCTCGTCGGGCGGGTCGGCTGCATGCCGAGCAGGAAACCGGGAAACGGATCCGGGTTCATCAGCGGGCGCTTGCCCTTGGGCGCTTTCGTGTAGCTCACCGGCGAAAAATAGAGCTGCATGTTCGGACGCGGCGCATCCGGATTACTTCTCACGAAACCGCCGGCCTGGTTGACGCCGAGCGACAGCGGCCCGCGCCTTGTCGCGACATAGCGCATGCCCTGCAGGAGCTTGGCCCACCAGGGATAGAGCTGGTTGTTGAGGGTCGGCACCTTCGAGCGATAGAGATAGTCGAGCCCCAGGTGGTCCTGCAGGTTCTGGCCAACGCCCGGCCGGTCCTCCAGAACCTCGATCCCCTTGGCCCGCAAATGCGCCGCCGGTCCGATACCGGACAGCATCAGGATCTGCGGAGAATTCACCGCACCGGCACTCAGGATCACCTCGCGGCGGGCGCGCACGATCTTTTCCGCGCCGCCTTGCCGGTAAGCGATGCCAACCGCGCGCTTTCCTTCCATCAGGATGCGGGTGGTGTGAGCGCGGGTGACGATCTTCAGGTTCGCCCGCCGGCGGGCCGGCGCCAGATAGGCGCGCGCCGTCGACATGCGAAAACCGCCCTTGGCGGTGTTCTGATAGACGCCCACCCCCTCCTGGTCGGCACCGTTGAAGTCAACATTGCGCGCAAAGCCCGCCTGTTCTCCGGCTTCCAGGAACACATCGCACAAGGGATGGAGATCCCGGCGCATGGTCGCCACATGCAAGGGACCGTCGCCACCCCTGAAGTCGTCGCCGCCGGCGTCGTTGGTTTCGGCGCGCTTGAAGAAGGGCAGTACGTCGTCCCAGCCCCAGCCGGGATTGCCCATTGCCTTCCAGTCGTCGAAATCCGCGTGCTGGCCACGGATATAGACCATGGCATTGATCGAGCTGGAGCCGCCCAGCACCTTGCCGCGCGGCCAGTAGCCGGAGCGGTTGGCGAGGCCGGGGTCCGGCTCGGTCCTGTACATCCAGTTGATGGAGGCGTTGTAGAACGCCTTGCCATAGCCGATCGGCATCCAGATCCAGAAATTCAGGTCCGATCCGCCCGCCTCCAGCAGGCAGACGGAATATCGTCCGCTCTCGCTGAGGCGCGCGGCAAGGGTCGCGCCGGCAGACCCCGCGCCAACGACCACGAAATCAAAGTCCGACATGGGAACCCTACCGAACGCTCTTGTCGCGCTGGACAGCGATCGAGACCAGCGCCAGGAGCCCCGAGCCGACCATCAGGACGAAGGACACGGCATTGAGCACCGGCGTGGACCCGACCTTGGCCATGCGGTCATACATGGTGATTGTCAACGGCGCCTCGGAACCGACGAGAAACAGCGTGGTGTTGAAATTCTCGAAGGAGACGAGGAAGGCGACGATTCCGGCGGCGATCATCGCCGGACGCAGGAACGGCAGCGTGATGGTGCGCAGCACCCGTGCGCGGCCCGCCCCCAGGTTCAGCGCAGCCTCCTCCATCGTCGCGTCGAACTTCTTCAGCCGCGCGGTAATCACCAGCGAGGTGATCGTGGTGATGAAGGAGAACTGGCCAAGCACCACGAGAAAGATGCCCGGTCGCAGGAAATCGAGATCGATCCCCAGACTGCGGTCGAAGTAGTTGGCCATGTTGCTGGCGATCACCAGGATGGAGATGCCGAGGATCACGCCGGGAATGACCAGCGGGATCACCATCACGATGTAGAGCGCGTTCTTGAAGGGAAACTGCCCGCGCACGAAGAGGAAGGCGTTCGTCGTGCCGACGAAGACCGACAACACCGAGACCATGAGCGCGATTACGAAGGAGTAATACAGCCCGCGCAGCAGCCGCCGGTCGTGGAACATCCCGAGCTTGGGTTCTGTATCGTTGAAGAACCAGTCGAGCGTGAAGCCCTGCCAAGGGAGTGCAGGAAACAGGCTGTCGTTGAATGCAAAGGTGCCGGCTGCCACCAGCGGGGCGGCGAGGAATAGGAAAAACGCCAGGACGTAGGCGCGGTAGCCCCAGACGAAGGGCGCGGGTGCGGATCTGGCCATCGTGCTCCTCCTCCTCAGCTCTTGGCGACGGTGTTGGCGAGGGTCTGGCCGCTGAGCTTCAGCCCGAGCCAGATCACCGTGGAGGTGAAGGCAAGCAGCAGGAAGCCGAAGGCAGCGCCCGATTCCCAATTGAAGCGGGTGATGAACTGGTCGTAGATCTGCTCCGTGAACCAACTGGAGTTCTTGCCGCCGAGCAGGATCGGCGTCAGATAGGACCCGGCCGTCAGCATGAAGACGACGATGCAGCCCGAGACGATGCCCGGCATCGCATAGGGCACGATGATGCGCCTGAGCACGGTGAAGCCGCTGCCGCCGAGGTTGTAGCCGGCCTCCACCAGGCTGTCGTCCATGCCGTCGAGCGTCGAGACCAGCGGCACGATCATGAAAAGGATCACCGTGTAGACGAGACCGATGATCACGGTCACGTCGTTGTAGAGGAATTCGATCGGCCCCGAGACCAGCCCCGACCACTGCAGGAAGGTTGAAATCACGCCGGTCTCGCGCAGAAGCAGGATCCAGCCGAAGGCGCGGATCAGGTCGCTCACCCACAGCGGGATCAGGCACAACAGGAACAGCGCGCCGCGCGTGCGGTTTCCGGCGATCTTGGCGATGTAATAGGCGATCGGAAAGCCGATCAGCAGCGCCAGCGCCGTCACCAGCAGCGACATCGATCCGGTGCGCAGCAGCGTGTTCCAGTAGATCGGCTCGTTTATGAAATCGATATAGTTGCCGAGACCGAACTCATAGACGCGCGGCGCCACCTTCTCGCGCAGCGACAGCGCGACCATGCCGATATGCGGCACGATGATCAGCAGCGCGATCCACATCGCGAAGGGCGCGAAGAGCAGGATCAGCGTCAGCCGGCGGACATCCTTCTGCACCATCACGCATCCCCGCTTCGCGGAAAGCACATGGCGTGCTGCGCCGACCAGGACAGACGCACCGCCTCGCCCGGCGCCAGGTCGCCGTCGCCGGTCAGCGTCACGTCGGCCTCGATCAGTTCGCCCGTCTGGCTGCGCACCAGCACGCGGCTGTTGGCGCCGTTGAACAACAGGCTGTCGACAACGCCGTCCATGTGGTTGTCGCCCGGCGCGGCGGCCGCATCGGCTGCCCGCACCGTGTTGATGAACTCCGGCCGCACGAAGATCTCGACAGCCTCGCCCTTGCCGATGCGCAAGCCGCCGCCGGCGGTGAACTGCATGGTCAGGCCTTGCGCCGTCTCCACCGTGCCGCCCGTGCCGTCGCTCGCCGTCACCTTGCCGGACCAGCGGTTGCTGTCGCCGACGAAGCCCGCGACGAAGGCCGTGTTCGGCCGGTGATAAAGCGCCTGCGGCGTGCCGATCTGCTCGAAGTTGCCGTCGTTCATGATCGCGACGTGATCGGACATCACCAGCGCTTCCGACTGGTCGTGGGTGATGTAGATGAAGGTGGTGTTGAACTGGTGCTGCAGCAGCTTCAGCTCGATCTTCATCGCCTCGCGCAGCTTCAGGTCGAGCGCGCCGAGCGGTTCGTCGAGCAGGAGCACGTCGGGGTCGAGCACCATGCAGCGGGCAATCGCGATGCGCTGCTTCTGTCCGCCCGAAAGCTGGTGAATTTCGCGGCCGCCGACGTCGGGCAGCGCGATGCGCTCCAGCACATCCTGCACGCGGCGCTTGATCTCGTCGTTGCTCGCCCCGCGGCAGCGCAGGCCGTAGGCGATGTTCTCGTAGACATTCATCATCGGGAACAGCGCCAGATGCTGGAACACCATCTTGACGTTGCGCCGGTTGGGCGGCGTGCCGAGCACCGACTTGCCCTTGATGCGGATGTCCCCGCCGCTCGGTTCCTCGAAACCGGCGATCATGCGCATCAAGGTGGTCTTGCCACAGCCGGACGGCCCGAGAATGGAGAAGAACGAGCCGCTTGGAATGTTGAAGGACACGTCCTTCACCGCGCGAACGGATCCGAAGGACTTGGAAATGCCGTGGCACTCAAGATCGTAGGCCGGGGTTTCGGTCATGAAGTACGCCAACTGAAAAACATGCGGACAAGCGGCGGCGGGCAAGAGCACGCCGGCACCATCGAGGAGCCCCGATGTCCCGAGCCGGGTCGAGGCGTCACCCTGTGAAGGTCACAAGCCTGGGCGGGGCCGCGCACGCGTCTCGAGCGCGCGCGCGGCCCCGCAAGGTTCAGGGTCGGCTTGCGCGGCAATCAGCCGCCGGTCGCCGCCTTGATCTTCTCAAGCGTCTTGCCTTCCATGTCCTCCACGCCGGGAGGGATGTTGGCGAAGAACTTCAGGTTGTCGATGTCCGCGTCGGTGAAGGCGGCGTTGACGGCAGCCTTCTTGTCTTCCGGCAGCAGCTCCTTGGCGCCCTTGATCGAGGCAATGGCACCGGTGCTCGCGGACATGATCGTCACGTTTTCCGGCCGCAGCACGAAGTTGATCCACTTGTAGGCGGCATCGTCGGCCTCGCCCTTGCGCGGGATCGCGAAGGTGTCGATCCAGGCAAGCGCCCCCGTCTCCGGCGGAATGAAGACGATGTTCTTGTTCTGGTCGAAGAGCTTGTAGGCGGTGGAATCCCACGTCTCCGATGCCACGATCTCACCCGAGAGCATCATCGCCGAAAGGTCGTCGCCGCCCTTCCAGTAGGCCTTGATGTTGTCCTTGCACTCGATGAGCTTGTCGGCAACCTTGTCGAGGAGTTGCTGGTACTTGTCGAGGTCGGCATAGGCCGCAAAGGGGTCCTCGCCCATGGAGAAGGCCGT
Organism: Stappia stellulata; assembly: GCF_020176715.1. Lineage (GTDB taxonomy): Bacteria > Pseudomonadota > Alphaproteobacteria > Rhizobiales > Stappiaceae > Stappia. Next base: position 79,004 of record NZ_JAIVMF010000011.1, read on the forward strand.
GCCGAGCAGGATCGTGCGGCGCAGCCGCATCGAGGTCTTGCCCTTGTAGGCCGGATTGCAGAGATCGTCCCACCCCTTTACGTCGGGCGCCTTGGTCACGTCGGCCATCAGGCCGGAGGTGCCCCACTGATGCGGCACGGCATAGACTTCGCCGTCGATCGTCGTGTTGGCCTTCACGCCATCCAGAAGCGACGGCTGCATCGCATCGGTGTCGATCTTCGACAGGTCGAGCGGCTTGTAGATGTCGTATTCAAGCTGGGCGGCATAGATGCGGTCGTGGCTCGGCTGGGCGAGGTCGAAGCCCGCCCCGCCGGTGGCGCGCAGCTTGGCGATCATTTCCTCGTTGTTGGAGAAGGTCACCTCGACGTCGATGTCGGGATACTCTTCCTCGAATTTCTGCACCAGTTCCTCGGGCGCATAGGAGCCCCAGGTCAGGAGCCGCAAGGTTTCCGCCTGCGCGGTGCCGGCGCCGACCAGCATGGTCGCGGCCAGCAGGCTGGCGATAGTTGTCTTGGTGCGCATCAGTTCCTCCCTTTAACGCAATCGACACGATCGAAATGACATGACCGTCATGACAGCATCGTGAAAAAGTCTATGGCTCGATTGGACTGCAAAATATATCCATTGCCGTTATTTTATCAGTCCAATCGCACTTTCGGTGAAACAATCTTGCGAATAACCGCAATTCCCTTTCGGATATCCTCCACGCCGGCGCTGCCGAACCCGAGAACGACTCCCTTTTGCGCGAGTGACGAAAGAGCGTAGCGGCCAAGCGGCGAGATGACGACACCGTCCGCCCTTACTCTCGATACCACCTCGTCTTCCGTCAAGTCATCTGCCAAAAGTCCGACAGCGTGAAACCCGCTTGCCGTTGGCTGCACGTCGATGCGTCCGCTGAGCGATGCGGCGGCCTCTATCAGGGCGTCGTGCCGCTCCCGGTAAAGCTGCCGCATGGTGCGGATATGCGTGGCAAACAGCCCCTCGTCCATGAAATCAGCGACGACCGCCTGGGTGACCGTCGGTGCGCCGCTGAGCCAGGCTTCCCAGATGCGCTCGCAGGCGGAGACCAGACCGCGCGGCGCAAGCACGAAGCCCAGCCGCAGGCTTGGAAACAGCGATTTGGAAAACGTGCCGACGTAGATCACCCGCTCGCGGGTATCAATGCTCTTCAGCGTCGGCGGGGGCTGGTCGCCATAGTAGAATTCCCCGTCGTAATCGTCCTCGACGATCATCGCGTCGGCGTCATGCGCGGCCTGCAGCAGTGCCAGCCGGCGCTCCAGGCTCATGACGTGGCCAAGCGGCTGCTGATGCGAGGGCGTGACGAAGGCCAGCCGGAAGTCGGGCGCCTTGGCAAGCCCCTCGTCCACGCACAGCCCTTCCGCATCGACGCTGATCGGCGCGAGCCGCGCGCCATTCGCGACGAAGGCATTGCGCGCGCCGATCGCGCCGGGATTCTCGAACCACACCGTTTCGCCCGGATCGACCAGCATCGCGCTGATCAGCGAGAACCCCTGCTGTGCGCCGTTGACGATGAAGATCTGGTCGGCCTCGCAGACGATGCCGCGCGAGGCGTTGAGCTGGCGGGCGATCGCCGCGCGCAGGCGGGGATACCCGAACGGCTCGCCGTAGCCGGTGACATGATCGCGCCCGCCCCGCCAGTGCCGGGCCGACAGGCGCGCCCATTGCGCCATGGGAAAAGCATCGAGCGCGGGCAGCGCCGTGGTGAAGGCCATCGACTTGTGCGGCAGGCGGCTGCGCGGCGCGAACTGCGGCGCCGCGGTGCGGGCGGCCTGCGACAGGCGCGGGTCGGCCGCGCCGCGCGCCGCCATTGGCGCATCGCCCGGCGTCTCGCCCCGTCCCTTCAGCGCATCGCTGACGAAGGTGCCGGCCCCGACGCGCGCCTCCAGAAGTCCCTCCGAGACCAGCCGGTCGACCGCATCGATCACGGTGGTGCGGGAGACGCCAATCTCCTGCGCCAGCGTGCGCGTTGCCGGCAGCCGGTCCCCGGGCGCGAGCCCGCCCGACAGGAGCAGCTCGCGCAAGGCCATGTAGAGCTGCACGGAAATGCGCCGGTCCGACGTTTTGTCGATCCGGATCGAGGACAGCATCATTCCGGCGTGGCGCTTCATGGTCCCTCGCGCAAGATTGGTATGGAAACTTCCGCAAAACGGACCTTAATTCAAGACCAATTCTGAGTAGGTTGGCGCGAATGGTTGGACCTGCGGCCGAGAGACGTGGCCGCGCAGCGGGATTTTCGCCAATGAGAATCAGGGCAATCGAGACCTTCGCCACGCAGTTCGTCTGCTTTGTGCGGGTCACGGCGGAAAACGGCACGCAGGGCTGGGGGCAGGTCGCCCCCTATTGCGCCGATATCACGGCGGAGGTGCTGCATCGCCAGGTCGCTCCTCATGCCCTTGGCCAGGATGCCTTCGACATCGCGCATCTGATGGAGATCATCCCCGAGCGGGAGCACAAGTTTCCGGGCGCCTATGTCAGCCGCGCCATGGGCGGCCTCGACACCGCATTGTTCGACCTGCGCGGACGGATCGAGGGCAAGCCGGTGTGCGAACTCCTTGGCGGCACGCCGGGCCGTGTGCGTGCCTATGGCTCGTCGATGAAACGAGACATCACGCCGAAGGACGAGGCGGAGCGGCTGAAACGCCTGCAGGACGCCCACGGCTTTACCGCCTTCAAGTTCCGCATCGGCGCCGAATGCGGCCGCGACCAGGACGAATGGCCGGGGCGCACCGAGGAAATCGTGCCGACGATGCGCGCGGCCTTTCCCGACGACACCGCACTTCTGGTCGACGCCAACTCCTGCTACTCGCCGCAGAAGGCAATCGAAGTCGGCCGGTTCCTTCAGGACAACGGCATCTCGCACTATGAGGAGCCCTGCCCCTATTGGCACTACGACCAGACCAAACAGGTGACGGACGCGCTCGACATCGACGTCACCGGCGGCGAGCAGGATTGCTCGCTCGTCGACTGGGCGCGGATGATCGACCAGCGCGTGGTCGACGTGATCCAGCCGGATATCTGCTATCTCGGCGGCATGGTCCGCACCCTGCAGGTGGCACGGATGGCGGAGGCGGCGGGCCTGCCCTGCACGCCGCATGCGGCCAATCTGTCGATGATCACGCTTTTCACCATGCACCTGCTGCGCGCAATTCCCAACGCCGGCAAATACCTCGAGTTTTCCATCGAGGGCCGGGACTACTACCCCTGGCAGGAGGACCTGTTCGTCTCCTCGCCCTACGCCATTGACGACGGGCATGCCACGGTGACCGACGCCCCCGGCTGGGGTGTGGAGGTCAATCCCGAATGGCTTGCCCGGTCGACCTACAAGATCAGCACCCAGGATTTGTGACCATGACCACTTCCACCGAAACTTCCGGGACGGATCTCGTGACCGAGGCGCTGCGCACGGGCACGCTTGCCGGATTGCCGGAGGGCCATTTCATCAACGGCGGATTTGTCCGCCCCGCGCACAACCGGCGCATGGAAAGCTTCGATCCGGGTCGGGGCGAGGCCTTTGCCGAATTTGCCGCCGGCACGGCGGAGGATGTCGACGACGCGGTGGCAAGCGCCCGCCATGCCTTCGAAACCGTCTGGCGCGACACGCTCCCCGTCGAGCGCGGCCGCATCCTGATGCGCGCCTCGCGGCTGATCCAGGACAATCTCGAAAGGCTCGCCGTTGCCGAAACGCTCGACAGCGGCAAGCCGATCGCGGAAGCGCGCGGCGACGTGCGCGGCGCGGCCCGCACCTTCGAGTATTACGCCGGCGCCTGCGACAAGCTGGAGGGCGAGAGCTTCCCGCTCGGCCCCGATTATCTCGCCTATTCCATCCATGAGCCGGTCGGCGTTACCGCCCATATCATCCCCTGGAACTTCCCGATCTCCACGGCGGCGCGTGGTTTCGCCCCTGCCCTTGCCGCCGGCTGCGCGATCGTCGCCAAGCCGGCGGAACAGACGCCCTTCACCGCCCTGATGCTCGCCGAGATCCTGTCGCAGGCAGGTCTTCCGGACGGCGTGTGCAATGTCGTTACCGGAACCGGCGCCGAGGCCGGCGCCCCGCTGACGCGCCATCCGGGCATCGACCACATCACCTTCACCGGCTCCGTCGCCACGGGCCGCCAGGTGATGAAGGCCGCGGCCGACGACATCACCCGCGTGGTGCTGGAACTCGGCGGCAAGTCTCCGGTGGTGGTTTTGAAGGATTGCGACCTTGACCAGGCAATCGCCGGCGTTCTCGGCGCGATCTACGAGAACGCCGGGCAGATCTGCTCGGCCGGATCGCGGCTGATCATCGAGCGGCCGATCCAGGACGAATTCCTCGCCGCCCTCGCCGCGCGCGCCAAGGCGCTGTCGCTCGGCCATGGGTTGCGGGGACCCGATGTCGGGCCGGTGAACTCCGCGGCACAGCTCGACAAGATCGCCGGGTTCGTCGCCCGGGCCCGCCAGCAGGGCGCGGAGATCCTGGCCGGCGGCAAGGCAACGACCGATCCGGAAACCGGCAAGGGCTGGTTCTACGAGCCGACCATCGTCGCCAGGCTCAGCCCGCGCGACGAGATTGTGCAGGAGGAAGTGTTCGGGCCCGTGCTTGCAGTGCAAAGCGCGGAGGATGCCGATCACGCCCTGGCGCTGGCCAACGACAGCCAGTACGGCCTGGTCGCCGGCGTCTATACCAGCGACCTTGGCACCGCCCATCGGCTCGCCCGCCGCATCGACGCAGGACAGGTGTTCATCAACGAGTATTTCGCCGGCGGCATCGAGGTGCCCTTCGGCGGCAACAAGAAATCCGGCTTCGGTCGCGAAAAGGGCCTGGAGGGCCTGAAGAGCTACTGCAAGACCAAGAGCGTCGCCGCGCGCATCACCTGACCGCGCCCCTCGCGGAAAGGCCTGAGGGGCGACGGCCTGCCCGTCGTCCCGCAAACGGAAGCCTGTCCGATTGGGTCACTTTTGACACATCGCGCGGGCGCGCGCGGTCTTTGCCATTGAACACGACCGGCGCATCGACCAAAACTCGGGGAACGCCGCATCCCGCGGCAGGAAACGGATCGGGCTTGCGCCCGAAAGCGCAAGCCGCGATGCCGACGGGAAACCCGAGATCGACATGCCGCGTTCCATTGCCCCTCTTCACGCAGACCCAAAAGCGCCCCCGACGGCGGGGCGGGCAGACGGGACGCGCATGAGCGCGTTGCAGCGGCTCCTTGTCGCCGTTCTCGGCCTGGCGCTTGCCCTGCTGCCGGTCCTGCCGGCCCACGCGGCGAACGAGCTGCGCATTCTCACCTCGATGCCACCGGCGCTGTTCCAGCCGTACAAGGAGGCGTTCGAGGCCGCCAACCCGGGCACCTATGTGCTGGTTCTGAACAAGCACACGGGCGCTGCGCTGGAAGAGGTGGTGCGCGGCAATCCCCGGCATTTCGACATCTTCTGGGCGAGCGCGCCGGAGGCCTTCTCGATCCTGGCGAGCCACGACGCCTTCGCCTCGGCACGGACGCAGGAAACCGTCTGTCCGGCCACCGGCGGCCGCGGCTACCGGCCCTTCGCCCTGTCCTCGATCGGCTGGACCCGGCGCGCGGACAGCACGCTGTTCATGCCGGGCGACTGGAACGACCTGCTGCTTCCCGCCTATCGCGAGCGCATCGGCATGGCGCGGCCCTCGCGCTCGGGCACCATGCACATGCTGGTCGAGCGTTTCCTGCAGGTGCGCGGCTGGAACGAAGGCTGGAGCTATTTCCTCGCCCTGTCGGAGAACCTCTCGACGCTGACGTCGCGCAGTTTCGGCGTGATCGACGGGGTGCGCAGCAACCGCTTCGACATCGGCATCACCATCGACTTTCTCGCGGTGAGCGCGCAGCCCGACCTGATTTTCCGCTATGGCAAGCCGGTGATGATCTTCCCGGCGCAGATCGGAATTCTCGCAAGCGGCCAGGCCGGCGATCTCGCCTGTGCCTTTGTCGCACACCTGTTGTCGGACGAGGGCCAGCGCGTGCTGCTCCATCCCGCGATCGGACGCGTCCCGATCGCGCGCACGATCCACGAGGCGGACCCCGACAATGTGCCCCGGGAAATCCGCGAGGCGATGCGCCTGCCCTGGCTCGCCTATGACGCGGAACTGGCCCGCGACCGCTACTGGGCGGTCAACGGCTTGTTCGACATCTTCATCTCCGACGTTCTGCCCGAGCGCCGGGCGCTGTGGGACCGGTATCGCAGGCTGGAAGCGCAGGGCGCGTCGATCGGACTCGCCCTCATTCACGACATGCTCACCACCCTGCCGGTGCCCGAAACCCTCGCCACTTCCAGCGAATTGAACGACCTGCCGCTGCGCATCACCAATCTGACAGCGCAGACGGAGCGCCAGAAAGCGGCGCTGGATGCCTGGCGCGAGGCGGCGCTCAACCAGCTCGCCGCGATCGACGCGGCGCTCGTTGCCCTCGAGGACGGGGCAAGCCCATGACGACGACCCGGCGCGGCTATTGGGCGGGCGGCATCTGGCGGCGCCTGTTCGTCGTCATCGGAGCGACCGTCATGGTCCTGTGGTTCATGCTGGCGCTGTCGATCCTGCTGTTCGCGCGCGTGCAGGAGGACTATTCGGACCTCGCCGCCTCGCATGTGCCACGCCTGGCGCTGTCGAGCGAGCTTGCGGAATATTCCGCCCGTCTGGCCGGCCTCGCCACGGCGATCCTGGGGCGACAGACCGAGGATCAGGACCTTCTCGCCGAGATCAAGCGGGTCTCCGTGCAACTCTCCTCGGCGCTGCAGGACCCGGCCTGGACCGATCCCCTGCCCGCCAATGCGCCGGACGTACGCCGGATCGCCGAGACCCCCGGCGATGTCGAGGGCGAACTTCTGACGCTGCTGGCGCTTTTCGAGAACCGCCGTGCGCTTTCCGATGCGCTGGCCGACCGGATCGAGCGGCTGCGCTGGCTGAATGTCGACATTCAGGACGAGGTCGACCCGATCCTCAATGACTATACGTTCAACATCGAGGCGATGATGCGGGCCATCGGCGCCGCCGATGAGCGCTCCGTCCGTGAGGATCTGGTGCGCCGCATCGGCGACGAACGCACCCTGCGCAACACCATCGCCCAGATCGGCGGCGATGCGGCGACCGCCGTGACCTTGATCATTCAAGGCAGCGTGGCGGCCGACCCGCTGCAACTTGAGCGCTTTTCCGATCTGACCAACGACATGCTTGTGCGCGTCGCGGAGACGGTCGACACCATTCCGTCGAAGCCGGAGTTCCTCACCCTGCGCCAGTCGGTTGCCGGCCTGCGTGAGGTCGCGCAAGGCGAAAAGGGCGTCTTCGCCCTGCGCAAGGACTGGCTGACGCAGGAACTGCGGGTCTATGCGCGCATCCAGTCGCTTCAGGACGGGATCACCGCGCTGCAGGCCAACTTGACAGAGGTCGCGGAAAGCGAGAAGCGCAGCGTTCTGGCCTCCGTCGACGGCGCGGCACAGCGCCTGCGCACGACGATGGCCTGGCTGATCGGCGCCACCATCCTCGTCGGGATAGCCGGTGTCGCCGCGCTGTTCGGCATCGTGCAGAAGGGCATCATCGCCCCCTTGCAGCAACTGACCGATGCGATGATGGGGATCGCCGAGGGCGAACGCACCGGCGCCCTGCCGCCGGTCACCGGCGACGAGATCGGCCGCATGGCGCAGGCCGTCGGCGCCTTCCAGTCCTCGATCCGCGCGCGTGACGAGGCCATCGACGACCTGCACCGCACCCAGGCGGAGCTGGTGCAGGCCGGCAAGATGGCAGCGCTTGGCAATCTCTCCGCCGGCATCAGCCACGAGCTGAACCAGCCGCTTGCCGCGATGAAATACCGCCTGCATCTGCTGCGCAGCGCAAGGGACACGCATGACGCCTCCCAGGTGGACCGCCAGATCGGGCGGATCTCCGCGCTGGCGGAGCGGATGGAGGCGATCATCGCCCATTTGCGCCGTTTCGCTCGGCGCGCCGATCAGGAGCGGGTGCCGCTGTCGCTCGGCGAGGCCATCGACAACGCGATCGCATTGATGCGCGGCAAGATCGACGCGCCGGGCATCGCGCTCAAGGTGCAGGACGCCAGCCGCGCCGCGTCCGTGATCGGCGACCCGATCCTGGTCGAACAGGTGCTGGTCAACCTGCTGTCGAATGCGGTCGATGCCATCGAGGATGCCGGGGGAACCGGCGAGATCGAGATCGCCGGCGCCCGGGCCGGCCCGGACTTCGTGCTGACCATTTCCGACACCGGCATCGGTCTCGGCGATCTCGCGCCGGAAGTGGCGATCGATCCTTTCGTGTCCACCAAGTCGGCCGGCCGGGGCATGGGGCTCGGGCTGTCGATTTCCTACAATATCGCACGCGATCTCAATGGCGACTTCCGCCTGGAACCGGGCGACAAGGGCGGCGCGCGCGCCGTCCTGCAACTTCCCAGCGGGGACAGCGATGACTGAGAAAACCCGGGTCTATGTCGTCGACGACGATGGCGATCTGCGCGAGGCGCTCCTGGAGGTGCTGGCGAGCGAAGGCATTCCGGCGGACGGCTTCGCCACCGGCCGCGACATGTTGCGCCAGCTCGACCCGGAATGGGAGGGCGTCATCCTGTCCGACATCCGCATGCCGGGGCTCTCCGGCCTGGAGGTGATGCAGGAAGCCCGGCAACTGGCGCCCGACGTGCCCTTCATCCTGATCACCGCCCATGGCGATATCCAGATGGCGGTAAAGGCGGTGCGGGACGGCGCCTTCGATTTCATCGAGAAGCCGGCGCCGCCGGAACATCTGCTCGCGGTCGTGGCCCGCGCGCTGACCACCCGCAAGCTGCAGCTCGAGAACGCCCGGCTGCGGCGGCGCGTGGCGCGCGGGGCGAACCTCGGCGCGCGGTTTCTCGGCCGCTCCGCGGTGATCCGCACCTGCCGGCGCGAGATCATTTCCGTCGCGCCGCTTGACGTCGACGTGCTGCTGCACGGCGAGACCGGCACCGGCAAGGAACTGGCCGCGCGCTGCATCCACGACCTGTCCGGGGCGGAAGGCGACTTCGTTTCGCTCAATTGCGGGAGCCTGAGCGAAGCCACCTTCGACGACGTGATGTTCGCGGAATCGGAGACCCGCCCCGGCGCCATCCCGCGCGCACGCGGTGGCACCCTGTTTCTCGACAATGTCGCGTCGCTGTCGGAAACCGTGCAGTTGCGGCTGCTCGATGTCATGGACCGACGCAGTGGCGAAATCCCGTTTCGCGTGATCGGCGCCAACCCGCGCTCCCTGTCGGACGCGCATGGCGCGGGCGAACTGCGCGACGACCTCTACTATCGCCTCAACCTTGCCGAGATCGAGCTGCCACCGCTCAGGGAGCGGGAAAACGACGTCTTCCTGCTGCTCGACCATTTCATCAACGAATCCGTCGCCCGCCACGAACGGCGCTATCCGACGATGACCGCCGACGACTTGCGCCCGTTCAAGGCCTACCACTGGCCCGGGAACTTGCGCGAGTTGCGCAATGTGGCGGAAAAGCTCGTGATCGGGCTGAAGGTCCGCTTTCAAAAACCCAGCGAACAGGTGCCGGACGGTCTCGACTACGACAGCGCCATGCAGGACTTCGAGGCGTCGCTGCTGCGCGCGGCCCTGCTCAAGGCCGGCGGGCGCAAGGGCGAGGCCGCGGAGCTGCTGAAGATCCCGCGCAAGCGCCTCTATCTGCGGCTGAAGGCCACCGGCCTGCTCCAGGATGGGTCATAACTGCCCCAAAAACGCGTGTCGATAGTGACCCAACATCGAAAAATTTCTCTTTATACTTCAATGATTTGACTAGATTTCCGAGACATGGATAGCCTTTCACTGCGCGACATCAGACCGCGCAAGTTTGGGAGGACTACCATGAAGACGTTTTTGCGCGGCAGCGTTGCCGCAACGGTTCTGCTCGCCAGTTCCGCCTTCGCGGCGGAGCCGGTGGTTATCGTCACGTCGTTTCCCGACACAATGACGACGGTCATCGAGAAGGCCTTCGAGGAAGCGCACCCGGAATACGATCTGGAAGTGCTCAACAAGAGCACCTCCTCCGGCGTCAAATACATTCAGGAAATTGCCGGTTCCAACACCGCCGACCTGTTCTGGGCATCGGCACCCGACGCCTTCGAGGTCCTGAAGTCGGGCGATCACCTCGCCAAGGTCGGGATCAAGGTCGACGGCATTCCCGACATGATCGGCTCCTATCCGATGAACGATCCGGACGGGGCCTATTACGGCTTTGCCGCCTCGGGTTACGGCATCATGTGGAACGAGCGCTATCTCGCCGCCAACGAGCTTGAGCCGGCGCGCGACTGGTCGGACCTGAAGAAGCCGGAATACCACGGCCATGTCGGCATGTCCGCGCCGTCGCGCTCGGGCACCACGCATCTGACCGTGGAAACCCTGATCCAGGGCGAAGGCTGGGAGAAGGCCTGGGCCGACTGGAAATGGATTGCGGGCAACTTCGCCTCCGTGACCGAGCGCAGCTTCGGCGTTCCGGACGGCGTCAACACCGGCAACTTCGGCCTCGGCATCGTGATCGACTTCTTCGGCTTCTCGTCGAAGGCCTCCGGCTTCCCGGTCGACTTCGCCTATCCGTCGGTCACCGCGCTGGTTCCGGCCAACATCGGCGTCGTCAGCAATGCGCCGAACGAGGAAGGCGCCAAGACCTTCATCAAGTACCTGCTGTCGCCGGCCGGCCAGAAGACCCTGTTCAACCCGGCGATCATGCGTCTTCCGGTCAATCCGGCGAGCTATGCCGATGCCCCCGAGGGCCTGCCCAATCCGTTCGGGGAGGGGGCGATCGCCGCGTCGGTCAAGTTCGACGTCGACACGTCCGGCAAGCGCTACTACGTGGTCAGCTCGCTGTTCGACGTGATGATCACCTACCGTCTCGACGACCTGCGCGCTGCCGTGCGGGCCGTGCAGATGGCGGAGGCCAAGCATGCGGACGGGTCGAACGCGGAAGCCAAGGAGCTGATCGCCGAAGCCCGCAAGCTGATCGAGAAGACCCCGATCACCGAAGCGCAGAGCCTTGACCCCAGCCTGAACGGCGCCTTCACCAAGCGCCGCAAGAAAGCCACCGACACCGTCGACCGGCGCCAGGCCGAGATCGAACAGGAGTGGGACGCACAGGTGACCGCGAACTACGCGCTCGCCAAGCAGCTGGCGGACAAAGCCGCCGCAATGTAACGGCGGGCCCGCGCCCCCGGCGCGCGCCCCCCAGGCCCCGGACCCGCTCCCTTGCGGCTCCGGGGCCGCCCATCCCCGAAAACGCCGGAAATCGAAATGACATCCTCATCCCGCCCTGCGGCAGGAGGGCGGTCGCTTGCCGACCGCTTGCCAGATGCCCTCTTTCCCAAACTCAGTGGCCCGGCCATCGTTGGCCTGTTCATCGCCATCTTCCTTGGCGGCTTCCTGATCTTTCCCGTCCTGCAAGTGATCTATGTCGCGTTCCAGGATCCGGGCAGCGGTGCGCTGACACTGCGCAATTTCGGCGATTTCTTTGCGACAAGCCTGTTTCGCGAGAGCTTCGTCAACTCCTTCTACGTTTCGGCGATGTCGGTGGTCTTCGCGACCCTGATCGCCCTGCCGCTGGCCTATATCACCACCCGCTTCAACTTCGGCGGCGCGATGATCGTCCAGAGCCTCGGATTCATTCCGCTGATCATGCCGCCCTTCGTCGGCGCGGTGGCGATGCAGCTGATCTTCGGCCGCAACGGCACGGTCAACCTGCTGCTGCGCGAGCACTTCGGCTTCACCATCCCGTTCATGGACGGGCTGAACGGCGTGATCCTGGTGCAGAGCATCCACTATTTCCCCTTCATCCTGATCAACCTGTCGACCTCGCTGCGCAACATTGACCGCTCGATGGAAGAAGCCGCCCAGAACCTCGGCTCGCACGGCATGCGGCTGTTCCGCAAGATCGTGTTCCCGCTGGCGATGCCCGGCTATATCGCCGGCGCGGTGCTGGTCTTCATCAAGGTCTTCGATGATCTCGGGACCCCGCTTCTGCTCAACGTCAACAACATGCTGGCGCCGCAGGCCTATCTGCGCATCACCTCCGTCGGCATCAGCGATCCGATGGGCTATGTGATCTCGGTCATCCTGGTCGCCTTCTCGGTGCTGTCGCTGTGGGCCTCCTTCCTGGTGATGCGGGGCAAGGACTACGCCACCGTGCAAAAGGGCGGCGGCGGACTTGCCCGGCGCGATCTCAAGACGCGCGAGAAGGTGCTGGCCTATGGCGCCGTCGCGCTGATCCTGCTGCTGGTGCTGTCGCCGCACATCGGGCTCCTGCTCCTGTCGCTCGGCACCGTGTGGTCCTATGCGCCGCTTCCCGACGGCTACACGCTCCAGAACTACGTCACCATGTGGGAGAACTCGCAGCAGTATATTGCCAACACGCTGCTGTACGCCGGTCTTGCCGCCCTCGGCGACGTGATCATCGGCACGGCCATCGCCTATATCGTGCTGCGCACCGGCATCTGGGGCCGCAAGGGGCTCGACTATCTGGCAACGGCAGCACTGGCCGTTCCCGGCGTCGTCCTCGGCATCGGCTACCTGCGCTCGTTCCAGGGCATCGACGTGCCCTTCGTCGGCGAGCCGCTGGCAAGCTGGTGGGTGATCATCGCCATCGCCCTGATGATCCGTCGCCTGCCCTACGCGCTTCGGGCCTGCATGGCCGCACTGCAACAGGTCAGCCATGCCCTGGAAGAAGCAGCGGAAAACCTCGGCGCCTCGAAGACGCGCACCATCCGGCGGATCGTCATCCCGCTGATGATGGGCGGCATCCTCGCCGGCTTCGTCACCAGCTTCGCGACCGCGGCCGTCGAGCTGTCGGCGACGATCATGCTGGTGTCCTCGGATGCGGACTCCCCGCTTGCCTACGGCATCTACCTGTTCATGCAGACGCCGTCCGGTCGCGGCGCGGGTGCGGCCCTTGGCATCGTCGCGGTGGTGATTGTCGGCCTTGGAACCCTGCTTTCGCAGATCATCATCGATCGCGACAAGAAACTCAAAACCCAAAGTGGCGACCACTGACGGGCGCCGGGAGGACATGACTATGACAACGGAAATGGTTGGAATCGAGATCGAGGACCTTCACCTCGCCTTCGGGAAGACAAAGGTGCTGACGGGCGTGAACCTCACGATCGAGCCCGGCGAGTTCTTCGCCTTCCTCGGCCCGTCGGGGTCGGGCAAGTCGACGCTGCTGCGCTCAATCGCGGGCTTCGGTCCGCAACCGGAGGGGCATATCCGCATCGGCGGCAAGGATGTGGTCGACCTTCCGCCCTGGAAGCGCAATGTCGGCATGGTGTTCCAGTCCTATGCGCTCTGGCCGCATCTGTCGGTGCGCGAGAACGTCGCCTTCGGCCTGAAGGAGCGCAAGATGCCCTCCTCCGAGATCGGCCCGCGCGTTGCGGCCGCACTCGATCTGGTCGGCCTGAAGCATCTGGCGGAGCGCATGCCCAACCAGCTTTCGGGCGGCCAGCAGCAGCGCATCGCGCTGGCCCGCACCGTGGTGGTGGAACCCAAGGTTCTGCTTCTGGACGAGCCGCTGTCCAACCTCGACGCCTCGCTGCGCGTGCAGATGCGCCGCGAGCTGCTCGCGCTGCAGCGCAAGTTGGGTCTGACGACGATCTTCGTCACCCATGACCAGGAGGAGGCCAACACCACCTCCGACCGTATGGCGGTGCTCGACGGCGGCGTCATCCAGCAGATCGGGACGCCCCAGACGCTCTACGACACGCCGGAAAACCTCTTCGTCGCGAGCTTCCTCGGCACCGCCAACATTCTGGAAGGCAAGGTCGAGCGCGACGGCGGCGATATCCGTTTCGTGGCCGGGACCGGCGACAAGCTGCTCCTGTCGAGCGAGGCGGACGGGACCGGCGCCATCGTGCTCCGGCCGCAGAACATCGCGATCAGCGAAAAGCCTGACGCGGACACGCTGTCGGGACGGATCCTGCACCGCGAATTCCTCGGCAGCCAGATCCGCTACATCGTCCAGGCGGCGGGCACGGAAATGGTCGTCGATCAGGGTCACAAGGCCGGCGAGGCAGGCTACCTGCCCGAAACCGACGTGCACCTGAAGGTCAACACCCAAAGCGCCGTCTGGATCCCGCAGTAGGCGGCGCAAACGGCAGGGCTGCGCGGCGGACCGAGATCCCCCGCTGCGCAGCCCTGATCGGGCAGCCCGACACCACTAGGACGCCAGCATCGTCTCCACCAGCTTCTGCACGGCAAGTGCTTCGGCGGGCGTGGCGAGGCGGTTGGGCTTGCCGTCGATCAGCAGCAGGAGATCGTCGAGCTGGGCCTTGAGGCTGACGGCGCGCGGATCGGCGGGGCGCTTGCGCAACTCCACGAAGTCTCCGCCATCGGAGCGGGCATCGACGTAGAAATCCGTGATCCGCCGGCTGGTCTTCGTGCCCTTGACGGTGAACTCCTGACGGTCGGGCTGCGCGCCGCCGACACTTGCCAGAATGGAAACCGGCAGGCCGTCCGCGTTTTCCAGGCGGGCGAGAAGCTGGGTCTCGCAAAGCGCCGGGTCCTTGGGATAGCTCGGCTTGGCCCAGACGACCTCGAGCGGCCCCAGAACACGGCTCGTGAAAAACAGGAAATGCGAGAGCACCTCGCGCGTCATCCCGCCCTCGGCGCGGAACCGCAGCCAGTCCGCCGCCACCTGCCAGGCGCGCGGCCAGGCGGGATAGGTCAGCACGACATCGACACCGACGAGATCGCCCATCTCGCCTGCCTTCGCCGCATGGGACACATCGGTCAGCGCCGCACCGGCGGCCTGGGTGAAATTGACGGCGGCCGGAACGCCGGCAGCCTCGAGGCGGGCAACCAGATCCTCGCTCTCCGCGACATCGACGCCGAGCGGCTTTTCCAGGAACACCGCCTTGCCGGCACTGGCTGCGGCCAGTGCGTAGGTCTTGCGCGGCTCCGGCGGGCAGGCGAGATAGACGAGATCCGCCGCCGCGATGGCCGCATCCGGGCCGTCGGTCACTTTTGCCGAGGGCGCCAGCTTCGCCGCTGCCGCGCAGGCCTCGGCGCTCGGATCCCAGAGCGCAACGACATCGTAGCCTTCGTGGCGACCCATGTGCTCCAGCATGCGCTGCCCCATGATGCCAAGGCCGATGACTGCTGTTTTCACGCCCATGCGTTTGTCCTCTTTCGGGTTTTTGCTTTTGGTATGATGATTTCCGGCCCCTGTTCTGCCCCGCCACGACGCCGACGTCCAGTGCATCCGGTTGAAAACGCCTCGCGCACCGCAGCGGCACGGGCAAGGCGGCACTTGCGCTTTACTGTGACGGTCGGCGCGCTACTCTGAGGTCGGCCCGACAGCGAACGGGCGCTCCCGCCAGCAAGACATCAGGACCACATGAGCGAGACCCGCCCCTCCCCCGACTGGACGCCGACGCCTGCGTTCATCGAACAAAGCAACATGACCGCCTTTCAAAGGTTTCTTGCTCGCACCCACGGCCTGCAGCTTGAGGACTATCACGCGCTCTGGGCATGGTCGGTCCGCGAACCGGGCGCTTTCTGGGAAGCGATCATGGCGTTTTCGCAGGTCGAGAGCCCGACGCCCTGGCGCGCAGCGCTGGAGGACGCGCGCATGCCGGGCGCGGTGTGGTTTCCAGGTGCCACGCTGAACTACACGGCGCATGCGATGCGCCATGTCCGGCCCGGTCGCACGGCCATCCGCCACGAGGCGGAGGACGGCACGCAGACGGAGCTCGACTGGGAAACGCTCCGGGACCGGACGGCGGCGGTCGCAGCAGGGCTTGCAGCCCTTGGCGTGGCGCGCGGCGACCGGGTCGTCGGCTATCTGCCCAACACGCCGGAGACGATCGTCGCCTTTCTGGCAACGGCCAGCCTTGGCGCCGTCTGGTCGCTGTGCGCGCCCGACATGGGTGCTGCCACCGTGCTGGAGCGCTTCCGCCAGATCGAGCCGAAAGCGATTGTCACCGCGTCCGGCTACGCTTTCGGCGGCAAATGGCGCGACCGCAGCGCCGAAGTCTCGGAGCTTCTCGCGGGACTTCCGACACTTGCCGCCTGGATCTCGATGGATACGGCCGAAAATGTCGACGGCGGGTCGCTCGCGCGCACCGATTGGGCCGCGCTTTGTGCATCCGGGACCCGCCTCGCGCTCGAGATGCTGCCCTTCGACCATCCCTTGTGGATCGTCTATTCCTCCGGCACCACCGGCACGCCCAAGGCCATCGTGCATAGCCACGGCGGGGTGATGCTGGAGCATCTGAAGCTCCTCGGCCTTCACTGCGACATCGGCGCGGACGACGTCTTCGCCTGGTACAGTTCGACCGGCTGGATCATGTGGAACGTGCAGGTCGGCGGCCTGCTGACCGGCGCGACCGTCGCCATTGCGGAAGGCAGCCCCGGCCATCCCGACAACGGCCGGCTCTGGCGCTTCATCGAGCGCGCGGGCGTCACGGTCTTCGGCGCGGGCGCGGCCTGGTACATCGCCTGCATGAAGGCCGGCATCGTGCCGCGCGCGGAAGCCGATCTTTCGGGCTTGAAGATGCTGGGCTCGACCGGCTCGCCGCTGCCGCCGGAGGCCTACCGGTGGATCCAGGACACCGTCCGGCGCGACATCTGGATCGCGCCGATTGCCGGCGGAACGGACCTTGCCGGCGTCTTTCTCGCCGGCGCGCCGACGCTGCCGATGCGGGTCGGCGAAATGCAGTGCCGTGCGCTTGGCGCCGGCGTCTACGCCTTCGACGAGGCCGGAAATCCTGTGGAGGACGAGGTCGGCGAGCTGGTCTGCACCACGCCGATGCCCTCCATGCCGCTGTTCTTCTGGGGCGACACGGACGGGCAGCGCCTGCGGGAGAGCTATTTCGACACCTATCCCGGCGTCTGGCGGCACGGCGACTGGGTGCGCATCACGCCCGACGGCGGCGGCATCATCTATGGCCGCTCGGATGCGACGATCAACCGGCACGGCATCCGCATGGGCACCGCCGACATCTACCGCGTGGTCGAGGACATGGCGGAGATCGCCGACAGTCTGGTGGTCGATCTGGAGTATCTCGGCAAGCCCTCCTGCATGATCCTCTTCGTCAAGCTTGCGCCCGGCGCGTCGCTGGATGCGGAGCTGGAACATGCCATTGTCGCGGCCCTGAAACGCCGGGTGTCGCCGCATCACGTGCCGAATGAAATCGTCGCGGCGCCGGACATTCCCTATACGCTGACGGGGAAGAAGCTGGAGGTGCCGGTCAAGAAGCGTCTGCTCGGCCATCCGATGGAGGCTGTTGTGACGCGCGACGCCATGGCCAATCCCGAGTGCCTCGCCTGGTACGACCGCTTCGCGGACGATTTCGGCACCGGTTAGGTCTCGTTCAACGCCCGCCGCGCCATCCGGTCGAGGGCCTGCAGGAAGCGCGAGCGGTCGGCCTTGGAGAAAGACTTGCCGCCGCCGCTTTGATGGAAGGGGTTCGCCGCGCGAATGTCCTGCATCAGATCGCGCGTTGCCAGCCGGGCGCCGATATTCGCCGGCGTCAGCATTTCGCCGTCGTGCTGCAGCACATGAGCGCCGGCCTTCAGGCAGCGGTCGGCAAGGGGAATGTCGCCGGTGATCACCACATCGCCGGCGCCGCAATGGGCGGCGATCCACTGGTCGGCCACATCCGGCCCCTCCGGCACGATGCGCAGGCTCACCAGCGGATTGCGCGGCGGGCGAATGCCGCCGTTGCACACCAGCACCACCGGAATGTCCAGCCGGGTCGCCACGCGCTCGACCTCGTCCTTCACCGGACAGGCATCGGCATCGACATAAATCGTGGTCACGGCTGAAAGTCCATCACGGGCGGAGCGGGCGGGCCTCCCCCGCCCTGCCCCGCACGGGCGAGAGAGACGGATCTTCTACAAAATCGCTCCGGTGAAGACCACCCCGACGGCAAACCGGCCGCCCGTGACAGGCGGCCGGCCAATTTGCCTTCGTGGCGATCAGTCGAGCCCGCGGACCGGGATGCTGGCGCCCGGTTTGGGGTGGAAGATCCGCTGGATGGCAAACACCACGGCGGCGACCGCGATACCGCTCAGATCGGTCCAGATCCCGCCCTCGATCATCAGCAGTGCTGCGAGGATCAGCCCGATGCGCAGGAACCAGGCGGCGAAACCGCCGAGGAACCAGCCCTGAACGCCCGAACTGAGCAGGAACACGCCGACGATGGCGGTCACCGCCGCGCGGGCGATCTCCAGCGTCGTGCCTTCCATCAGGAGCGCGGAGTTGTAGAAGAACATGAAGGGCACGATGAAGGCGGCGATGCCGAACTTGAAGGAGGTCACCGAGGTTTCCATCGGATTCGCCCCGGAGATACCGGCGGCCGCGTAACTTGCCAGCGCGACCGGTGGCGTGATCGCCGAAAGAACCGCGTAGTAGAACACGAAGAAATGCGCGGTGAGCAGCGGAATACCGAGTTCGACGAGGCCCGGCGCGACCACGGAGGCCGCCACCGCATAGGCGGCCGTCGTCGGCATGCCCATGCCGAGCAGGATCGCGATGCACATGGCAAAGAACAGCGCCAGCAGTTGGCTCGCCTCGGCAAGACCCAGAAGCAGCGAGGAGAAGCGCGCGCCGACGCCGGTCAGCGAGATCACGCCGACGATGATGCCGGCGCAGGCGCAGACCGCGATGATCTGCACCGACATGGTTCCGGCGAGTTCGAACGCCTTGGCGATCGAGCGGATCCCCATGCGATAGGGCGTCAGCCAGGAGACGACGGCAGCGGCCATGGTGGCGAGCGTGCCGGCGCGGATCACCGAGTAGCCCATGAACAGCGCGTAGATCAAGATGATGATCGGCAGGAACAGATAGACCTGACGCGCCAGTCGGGCGAACTTCGGCAACTCGTCGGCGCGCATGCCGCGCATGCCGAGCTTGGCCGCTTCCATGTCGACCATGAAGTAGACCGACACGAAGTAGAGGATCGCCGGGATCAGCGCGGCAAGCGTGATGTCGGTGTAGGGAATGCCGGTGATCTCGGCCATGATAAAGGCGCCGGCGCCCATGATCGGCGGCATGATCTGGCCGCCGGTGGAGGCGGCCGCCTCGACCGCGCCGGCGGTCTTGCGGTGGTAGCCGACCTGCTTCATCAGCGGGATGGTGAGCGAGCCGGTGGAGACCACATTGCCGGCGGACGTGCCGTTGATCATGCCCATCAGGCCGGAGGCGAAGATCGCCACCTTGGCCGGACCGCCGCGGGCGCGACCGGCGGCTGCGAATGCGAAGTTCACGAAGTACTCGCCGACCTTGGAGGCCTGCAGGAAGGCCGCGAAGATGATGAACAGGATGATGTAGGTCGACGACACGGCGGTGGTCGGGCCCAAGATGCCGGCGTCGGTATAGACCTGGCTGAAGAAGCGCTGCCAGGTGATCGCCGGCGAATTCAGGAAGCCGGGCAACAGGTCGCCGACGAAAACATAGATCAGGAAGATCGCGGAAATCACGATCAATGCCATGCCGGCAACGCGGCGGGTCAGCTCCATGATCAGCGCCGTGCCGGCGACGGCGGCGATCGAGATGCCGATCGGCGCGAAGGGCGTGCCGGTCGAATTGCGCATCAAGGTGCCGTAGATGATGATCAGATAGGTCGCGACCGAAACGCCGCAGACGGCCAGCACGATGTCGGGCGCGGCGAAGCCGGAGCGCTCGCGCTTGTGGAACCACGACAGGACGATGCCGCCCATGGTGGCGATGATCAGCGGCAGGCCGAAGAGATAGGTCTCGTTGAACTTGATCCGCGGATCCATGCCGTTCCAGCTTACGCCGTTGCTGATCTCGACGCCGAAGGACATGGCGGTGCCGAGCGAAAACAGCGCGGGAACCATCAGGGCATAGGCCACATAACCCAGGGTCCTGGTTTCCTCGTCCTTGCCCGGAAAGTCGAGCCGGCCGGCGTAGAGGATAAAGCCGAGAGCCAGGGCTCCGGCGACGTGGGCGATGCGGAAGTTCCAGGTTTCCATCGGAAAGGACGGAAGCAGGGGCACCCGAATGCCGGTCCACTCGGAAATCGACACGCCGTTGAGGGCGGCCATGTGGAACAGCGCATAGAGCGCGGCAAAGGCACTCACGAAGATGAGGGCCTTGCCCTCGTACAGTCGACGGTTGATCTCGACCGGTTCGTCGTCGACGCCCTTGGCGATCATGTGGTCTTCGGATTCCGTGACAGCGCTCTTGTCCGTCATGCCTGCTCCCCCCGGGGTGCGTTATCTTGTTGCGATAACAGTTCTTCTTGTTCAGGCAGGGCCCCTATGGCGGGGCCCTGCCAGGTGTCGGCGATGGTAAGGCTTACTTGCCGTGGATCATGTCGTCCGGAATGCTCGCGCCGGCGTTCTCGATGAACCATTCGGCGGCACCCGGGTGCCACTTCAGGACCTTGTTCTTGTCCCAGTTCTCGGGAAGCGTCGAACGGGCGGCCTTATGGATGCCGACCATGCGCTCGTTGTCGGACATCACGACATCGACCGCCGCCTTCACGAAGGAGGCCGGCAGGTCGCAGTTGGCGACGGCGAAGTTCCACATGGAGACCGAGCGAGCCGGCGCCTTCAGCGTGGAATAGGTGCTTTCCGCGATCTGGAACTCGGAGACCGGGAAGGCCTCCATGATCTTGGCCTGCTCTTCTTCCGTGAACTCGATGATGTTGATGTCGGTCTGGACTTCCAGCTGGCTGACAGCGGGAACCGGGACGCCGGCGGCAAAGGCGATCACGTCGAGCAGACCGTCCTGAAGCTGACCGCCGAGATCCGACCAGCCGCCGTTGCGGCGCTCGAAGTTGACGCCCAGCGCTTCCATCATGCGCGGGAAGTAAGTGTCGGAGGTCGACCCGGCCGGGCCGAAACCGATCTTGGCGCCGTCCGGAATGTCGGCGATCGACTTGATGCCGGACGAGGCCAGCGCGGTCACCGAGAACGGCGTCTGATACATCGGGAACATCGCGCAGGCGTTGTCCATCTTGAGACCCGGCGCGATCGGGTTGGTGCCGGCCAGCGATTCAGCCGCCGGACCCATCGTGGTCATGCCGAACTGCGCGTCGCCGGTGTGCACCAGCGCCATGTTCTGCATCGGGCCGCCGGTGACTTCGCCACCGCCGGAAATGCCGAGCTGATCGGCGACAAGGTTCGCCCAGCCGGAGCCATAGGCGAAATAGGTGCCGCCCTGCGATGCGGTGCCGACCGTGAAGCTTTCCGGCCAGCCGGTGCGGTCCTGAGCGACGGCGACCGAGGTGGACATCGCGACGGCAACCAGCGTGCCTGTAAGGGCTTTGAGTTTCATGGGTTCCTCCAGATTTCCGCCGGACAGCCAGGAAACAAGGTCCCCGCTCCCTCCCGTCCGGCATTCTTTCGGGTGGACAGAGATCCACCCTACAGGCCTCTCGGGGCCCGCACCGGTCAAAAAAGGAGCGACCTCGCATAAAAACAAGAGCGCTTGCGCAGTTCATCTCCGGTGATTTTGCAATTCCGGTAAAAATGGGTCGATCAGGTAACATGACAGGCCAAACGGTGGGTCACCTTCTACCCACCGCAACGTTCAAGCGTCGCCGCCCTCAGTCATCGTCCAGAAAGTCGTCCCGCGACAGGCCGTATTTCTGCATCTTCTCGTAGAGGGCCTTGCGCGAGATTCTGAGGCTTTCGTAGGTGTCCTTCAGCCGGCCGCCGTTCGCGGCAAGACTAGCGGCCACGAGAGCTTTTTCGTGATCGGCCAATTGTTCCGCAAGGCCGGGCCGGTCGGGCGACAAGTGTTCGTCGAAGCTGCGCCCGAGAGCGAGGTCGAAGCCGAGAACATATCGGTCCGCGGCATTGCGCAACTCGCGCACGTTCCCCGGCCACTCCTGGGCGGCGATCGAGGACAGCACCGCGCCCGAGACCTCCGCGACCTCGCGCTTGTAGCGGGCCGCGGCTTCGGCGACGAGCTGCAGGAACAGGTTCGGCACGTCCTCGCGGCGCTCGCGCAGCGGCGGTATCTGCAGCGTGACGACGTTGAGGCGGTACAGCAGGTCGGCGCGGAACCGACCGGCCTCCGCCTCTTTCACCAGATCCAGCTTGCTGGTGGCGACAAAGCGGACGTCCAGTTCCAGCCGTTCGTTGGAGCCGAGCCGGGCGATCACCCGGTTCTGGATGGCGTGCAGCAGCTTGGCCTGCATCGCCTGGGACAGGCAGTCGATCTCGTCGAGCAGTACCGTGCCGCCGCGCGCCGCCTCGAAGCGCCCGACGCGGGTGCGCATGGCGCCGGCGAAGGCCCCCGCCTCGTGGCCGAAGAGCTCGCGCTCGATCATGTCGGCGGGAAGGGCGGCGCAATTGATCTGGATGAAGGGCATGTTCGCACGGCTGGATGCCTGATGCAGCGCCCGCGCCGCGACTTCCTTGCCAACCCCGGTTTCGCCCAGGATCAGCACATCCACCTCCGCCGCCGCCACGCGCCTCACCTGCTGGCGCAGCGCCGCCATGACCGCACTCTGGCCATGGATCTGCACGTCGATCGCCTCGCGGGCATCGACCTGCCGGCGCAACACGCGGTTTTCCAGCGTCAGCCGACGCTTTTCCAGCGCGCGCCGCACGGTTTCCGTCAGGCGGCTGGGCGCGAAGGGCTTTTCGAGGAAATCATAGGCGCCGTCGCGCATCGAGTTGACCGCCAGTTCGACGTCGCCCTGCCCGGTCACCAGGATCACCGGAAAGGCCGGGTCGATCTCCAGTGCGCGTCGCATCAGCGTCAGCCCGTCCATCCCCGGCAGGCGGATGTCGGTGACGAGCACGCCGGGAAAGTCGCGCTTCAACTGGCCAAGGGCCGCCTCCGCGTCGCCGAAACACTGGGCGGACAATCCGTCGAGCTGCAGGCTCTGCTCGGCGGCAAACCGCAGATGTTCCTCGTCATCCACAAAAAGGACCGTATCGATCTTCATTCGGCCGCCGTCTCCCGCGCGTCCAGGGCCACCGTGTCGGCCTGTGCCGCCTGCAGCTCCAGACTGAAGACGGCACCGTTCTGCGCGTGGTTCTGCGCAAGCAGGCGGCCGCCGAAGTCCCGGATGATGTTGTAGGAGATCGAGAGCCCGAGGCCGAGGCCGCGACCCGGCGTCTTGGTGGTGAAGAAGGGATCGAAGATCTTGCCGATGGTCTCCTCGTCGATGCCGGGTCCGTGGTCGCGGATCTTCAGGCTCCAGCGGTCGCCAACCCGCGACAGGCCGACCTCGATCACCGGCCTCTCCTCATCCTCCATCGCGTCGAGCGCGTTGTTGAGCAAATTGACGATCACCTGCTGCAGCCGCACGTGGCCGCCGATCACCCAGGCGGGCTCGTCGGGCAGGTCGAGCCGCACGTCAACCCGCCCCGCCTCCAGCCGCCCCTGGAGAATGGCAAGCGCATCCTGCATCACCGGCACCAGCTCGACCGGACGGACCTTCTCCTGCGGCCGGCGGGCAAAATTCCGCAGATGCTTGGAAATCGACGCCATGCGGTCGGTCATGGCGGAGATGCGGCGGATGTTCTCGCGCGTTTCCTCCTCCCGTCCGCGTGCCAGGAACTGGATGGCGTTGTCGGCATAGGATTTGACCGCCGCAAGCGGCTGGTTGAACTCATGGCTGAGTGCTGCGGACATCTGCCCGAGCGCGGCGAGCTTGCCGGCCTGGATCAATTCGGTCTGGGTCTGGCGCAGGCGGTTTTCCGCGTCGCGGCGTTCGCGCACCTCCTCGACCAGCTTGTCGTTGGCCTGCTTGAGATCCAGCGTGCGTTCCGCGATCCGCGCCTCCAGCGTTTCCGTCGCCGCCCGCTGGACGGCAATCCGCTCCAGAAGCTGAGCCCGGCGCTGGAGATAGAAGGCGACGCCGAACCCGAGCAGCATGATCAAGAGCGCCAGGATCGACACGGCGCCAAGCGCCTGGGCATTCGCCCGCTCGGTCGGGGTCAGGATCGTGACGGCCCAGCCGGCGTCGTGGATCGGCAATGTGTTGGCGATGAACTCCCTGCCCTGCCCGTCGACCTCGATGGACAGCAGCGCCATGTCGCCGCGCAGCGGCGAGGCCGTGTTGGGCAGCAGCTCCATCCTGTCGACCGGATACTGGCGGATCGCCTCGATGCGCTCCCGCTCCCCGTCCGAGAGCGGCCGCACGGTGCGAAAGTGCCAGCGCGGATTGCTGGACATGAAAACGACACCGTTGAGATCCCTGACGATCACCCAGTGATCGCCGCCGCGCCAGGCCTCCTCGAAGGGCGCGACCAGGAATTTCACCGCGACGACCCCGATGATGCGCTGCCCGACCTCCACCGGAAACGCGTAGAAATAGCCGCGCTCGCCGGAGGTGGTGCCGAGCGCGAAAAAACGGCCGAGACCGCCCTCGACCGCCTGGGTGAAATAGGGCCGATAGCCGAAATTCCGTCCGACAAAGGAGAGTTCCTTGCGGTAGCTGCTGGCGGCGATGGTGAGGCCGGTCGTGTCCATCAGATAAACGTCTGAGGCTTTCAGGCGTTCCGCGGTCAGGCGCAATTCCTCGTTCACGCGCTGCAGCAGTTCGGTATCGTCCGGCGCCTGCAACGCCTGCGCCAGAACCGGGCGCTCGGCGATCAGGCCGGGCAGCGGCTCGTAGCGACGCAGCGCCCCGTTCAGCCCTTCCACCGTCAGGCGCAGCGTTTCCTTGCCCCTCAGCCCCGCCTGGATCTGGAAGAAGGCCTCCAGACGCGGAAAGGTGACGAGCGTGGCGACAACCGCCAGCGCCGCGAATGCCATCAGCGCCTTGCCGCCGGTAAAGCGGGTGGGTGTCGAGGTCCGGGTCTTCATGCGATGCAGTATGCCGGGCCGCGTCGACAACGTCGACGTCGCTTTGCCGCTGCGCAAACTCGCACACAACAAACCGTGTTCTCGTTCGACCTGTGCTTGAGATCTGCGCAGGGAGCACGAGCCGGCTGCGACGGATCGTGTCGGAGGTCTGCAGCGATCCCCGATAAGGGGATTGCCGCGAAACCGCGGCAACCGGACCGGCCCTACCAGGCCGCCTCATAGATCCGGAGCGCGTCGGCCCGGGTCACCTCCCGGGGATTGTTGACCAGAAGACGGGTCTGGTTCATTGCGTCCGACGCCATGTCGGCCAGCGCCTCGCGGCCAATGCCGACATCCCGCAGGCGCGCCGGCAAGCCGCAGCGTCCGGCAAGCGCGGCGAGGCTGTCGCAGAAGGCGGCCGCGCAATTCCCGACGCCGCCCAGGTCGGGAAACAGGATCGGCGCGATCTCCTCATACCCTCCGGGCGCGGTTTCAATATTGAAGCGCAGGACATGCGGCAGCACCAGCGCGTTCGACAGCCCGTGCGGCACCTTGAAGCGTCCGCCGATGGGATAGGCCAGCGCATGGACGGCGGCGACCGGCGAATTGGCGAAGGCCTGCCCGGCCAGAAGCGAGCCCAGCAGCATGTCGGAGCGTGCGGACATGTCGTCAGGCGTCGTCACCGCCCGCTCCAGCGCGCCTCCCATCAACCGCAGCGCCTCGCAGGCAAGCGCCCGCGACACCGGATTGTTGTTGGCGCTTTTCGAGCAATAGGCCTCGATGGCATGCACCATCGCGTCGACGCCGGTTGCGGCCGTGACATGGGCGGGAAGGCCGCGCGTGGTCTCCGGATCGAGGATCGCCAGATCGGGCAGGAGGACCGGGCTGACGACGCCCGACTTCTCGTTTTCGCCGGTGGTGACGATGGCAATCGGCGTCACCTCGGAGCCGGTTCCGGCCGTGGTGGGAACAACGACGAGTGGAAGGCGGCCGGCCGGCAACTGGCCGATGCCGTAGCTCTTGCGCAGATCGGCCCCGCTTTGCGCCAGGGCGGCGGCGAGCTTGGCGACATCCAGAGACGACCCTCCGCCAAGGCCAAGAACACCCGTTGCCGAGACCTCCAGCATCCGGTCGCGCGCGGCCAGGACCACGCTCTCGGACGGATCGGCGGTCACCTCGTGAAACAGATGCACCTCGGCGCCGGCCTTTCGCAGGGCGCGCTCCGCCCTCCCCGGCATGTCGGTCGCAAGCATTCCAGGGTCCGTGACAATGACGATGCGCGCGCCAAGCAAGGGCGCAGCAAAAGCGTCCAGCCTGTCGAGCAGGCCGGAACCGAAGCGGATCGAACGGGTGGTGTCGAAGCTAAAGGGCATCATCTGGTCGGCCTCCGGGGTCTCTTGCAGCGTCTGCGGATCGTGGAGCCGCGGCAACCGCGCCGTGACACCGGCATCGCGCTCCTCGACATCGATCCGCAGGTCTCGGGCGAAGATATCGCGGACTTGCGCATATCCGTAAAGCACCACGGCACAGCTGGCGCCAAGCGCCGGAAAATCATCGGCGTCCGGCGTCACACCGGACGCACGGTCGCGCGCGAACCGCATCGGCTCGCCCGGCGCCCGGTTCATGCCCGCGGCTTTGCCACGTCGTTGAGGTTGATGCCGTTCATCCCGCCCGGCTCATGAGGGTGACGGGGTTTCATGGCTCCTTCCCGGCAAACCGGTCAAAACGACGCTCCCTGGCGCGTCAGCCCCCAGTCCACTCGACCAAGAGAACGGCCGGTTCAAGGCACCGGCGCCGGACGGGCTCCGGGTTTCGGACGTCACATCTGTGGCCACTTGGCAGGGCTTCATCTCTGTCGCCGCGCGCCATCGGCCACGAACCAGTGGCGCCTGCCACGGCTGGCTCATCGACGCGCTTGCCCGGCGTATCATCGGCTGGCGTGTCAGCCGGACAGCGCCTGCGACCTTTGTCCTCGATGCCCTGGAGCAAGCGCTTCATGATCGGCGTCCCGCTCATGATTGCGGGCCCCGGCACCATTCTGACAGGGGCGTCCAATGGGTGTCGGTCAGGTACTCGGAGCGGCTGGCCGAGGCCGCAGGCAAGCCTTGCGCCGCAAGTGTCGGCGACAACTACGACAATGCTCTCGCCGAAACGATCAACCGGCTATACAAGGCCGAAATCATTCATCGGCCCGGACCTTGGCGAAGCTTTGAAACCGGTGAATTCGCCACACTCGACGGGGCGACCGGCTCAATCGCAGGCGCTTGCTGGGGCTTGTGGGAAACTTCCCTCCGGCTGAAGCGGAGGAACAATATACCACCCCGTGTCAAACGAACGCGCCCACATAACTCAACCCAAACAGCCGCCGCCAAACCTGGCACGGTTCAAAAATTAATGGGGCGATCTGGCGAAGAACTGGTGCTGCCGGAGAGATTTGAACTCTCGACCTCTCCCTTACCAAGGGAGTGCTCTACCCCTGAGCTACGGCAGCGATGGACGCGGGTGTAAGTGCAAAGAACCTAGCAGTCAAGCCGGTTTGACGCGGCTTCTGTGGGAAATCGGGATTTTCGCGGCGCGCGCATTCGCATCGGTTTGCGCAGGCGCCTGGGCCGCGGCTCGCACAGCTCCAGCCCGGGTTTTGTCGCAGGCTGCGCAGCCGAAAATGCGGCCTCGCCGCGCGACCGGACGCATGGACGCCGAAGCGTGGCCATTGGCCGGAGCCCGGGCGCAGTTTCATGCCACCCGGAGACGGCACAGCCCCAGTAAAGATCCCCGCAAGACGGTTTTGCCGCTGCGCCGGCGGACTTGCGCCAGGACGCTGTTTCCGGCACATGCTGTTCATGTCGTGACCACGGGCGGGCGGTGCTTTTTCATGGGCGCAAAACCGCCTGCGGCCGGCCTCGCCGGATCCGCGCACCGCAACGTTCAGGCGCCAGGAGTACCTCAGACATGAGCACATCCAACGAAAGACCGGAGCGTCCGACGGGCGCGGATCACTCGGCCTTCGAGGCAGCGCCCGCCGGCACCGACCGCAGCGCGGCACCGGACGACGCATCGCACCCGGCGGATCCCTCCGCGCGGGAGAGCGCGCCCGCCGCACCGGCGAAGACCCGCGACACCCGCGAGGAGCGGCTTGTCGCCGCGCTTCGCGCCAATCTGCGCAAGCGCAAGGCCGCCGCGCGGCCACGCTCGCAATAGGCTTCCGGGCCGGCGCGCGCGACCAGCACCGTCCGGGCGCCCCCGGCGCCGAAAGGGCACGGGATCCGGTCGGCGAGGCCCGCCCGCGACGCAAGCGCCGCCCCATGGCGGGCCTGCACAAGGCGGCATCGGTTTCAGTCGACATAGACGATATAGTAGGTCGAGGCCGCAATCGTCATGTCGAGAAACACCATCCGCCGGATCGATGCCATCATCGACGCGCGTTCGGCCGCCGGCAGGACCGCGGACTGCAGCCTCTTCTCGAAGGCATTGAGAAACCATCCGTAGGAGGCGATGTAGTCGGTCATCGTCACCCCGTAGCGGTGATGCTTCACCGCGATCGATCGCGCATGCGAGCGGTAGACGTCATCCAGCACGCCTGAAAACAGCAGCGCCCAATAGCTCTCCTGCTTGCCCTTGAGGCCCTCGACATCGATCTCCTTCAGCCGCCACTTCTCGTCGGACATGATGCGATTGTCATAGAATTCGTTGAGGATTGAAGGAATTAGCGGCGACAAGATCCGCCATGCATGCCTGATATTGTCCAGGTCGGCACTCGAGAGTTCGATGAATTCAGCCAGGTCATGGATCTTCGCCCAGTTTTCAGCCTGCATGCTGCACCCCCGACCCAAAATTCACTTTTCTCTATCTAATAATCGTCCTAAATCACATTTCTTTGCTGTTCAAGTATTTTTGAAATACTCAATTTGCTTTTACGCAAATGCAAAATGCACTTCCTAGATATATGATTTTTCATGGAAATTGATTTCTTGTTTGTATTACCTTACGATTCAAAAAAAAGCGAAAATTCCAAAAAGGGAATAGACATGCGCCTTACGAACCGGACCGATATCGCGGTTCGAACGCTTATGTACTTGGCTATTCATGGCGACAGAATTGTGCCGATCGATGAAATCGTCGAGAAAAGCGCAAGTCATCGCTCCCAGGTCGTCGCGGCTGTGCAGAAGCTGCGCAAGACCGGCTACATAAGATCGACGGTGGGACGCAGTGGCGGGGTCGCGCTGGATCGGGATCCGGCCGAAATTCGCATTTCTTCCATTGTCAAACTTATTGAGCCGGACTTTTTCCTTACGGAATGCCACGAGAAGGACTGTGCCGCGCGCTGCACCTTCTACACAGCCTGCCAGTTGCGCAGCGCGCTGGACGGTGCCCTGGAGGCGTTTTTCGCGGCGCTGTCGCGGGTCACCCTTGCCGATCTCGTCGACAACAAGACCGACTTGCTGTCCGCAATCGCCGAGAGCCGCGCCCGAAATTCCCCAGAGTTGACACGGTAGTTCAGGACGCAGGCCCGTCAGGCTGCCTGCCCGCCTTCCCCGTTTTCCATGCTTTGCCAGATTTTCTGGCGGTTGCGGATCTCGCGCGGAGCGGGACCGAAATAGCTCGGCGTCTTGACGAAGTCGCGCGGCTGCATGATCACCGAATTGACCCGCTGGTAGAGCGCCTTGGCGGAAATCGGCTTGGACAAAAGCTCGTGCACGCCGAGCCGGCGCGCCTCGATGATACGGCTGCGCTCGGTGTGGCCGGTAACCATGATGATCGGGATATAGGCGAAGGGATTGTGCGGATTGCGGATCATGCGGACCATGTCGGCGCCGTCGAGGATCGGCATGACCCAGTCGAGGATCAGGATATCCGGGTTCGCGCGTTCCATCGCCTCAAGCCCGGACGCGCCGTCCTCCGCCTCGACGATGCGACGCGCGCCGAACCCTTGCAGCATGGTGCGCAGGATCGTGCGCATATACGCACTGTCTTCGACGAGAAGAAACGTCAGGGATGCAAGATCTAGCGACACGCGGAAACCTCCAGTCCGCCCCCTTATGACATGCGAAATCTGAAATAACGGTTATCCCCGCGCCACAACCGGAAAAACGAAGTCAGCGCCCGGCGGGACGCTTTTCGCGCGTCTCGGGACCAGCCGCGCGCGTCACCGGCGGGTCGGTCTGGTCGGGCAGATCGTCGTCCTGCAGGATGCGATACTTGGCGCCTTCCAGATCGTCGTATTGCCCGGCCTTGAGCGACCACAGGAAACCGGCAAGGCCGAGCAACCCGAGCACCAGGGCGACCGGAATGAGATAGATCAGGACGTCCATCAGCTCTCTTCCTGGCGAGGGGAAACGGCGGCGCCACCGGCGTTCTGCGCGCAAAGACGCAGGCGAAGCGCATTGAGCGTGACCACAAGCGACGACAGCGACATGGCGAGTGCCGCAATCAGCGGGGTCACGAAACCGGCGACCGCGAAGGGCACGGCGACGAAGTTGTAGAGCGTGGAGAACCACAGGTTCTGCATCATCGCCGCATGCGCCCGGCGCGACAGCGCCAGCGCGTCGCAGACCGGCGACAGACGGTCGCCGAGGAACACCGCGTCGGCCGCCGCCTGGGCGACATGCACCGCCGTGACCGGCGACAGCGAGACATGGGCGGCAGCCAGCGCCGGCGCGTCGTTCAGCCCGTCGCCGACCATCAGCACCTTGCGCCCCTCGGCGGCGAGCACCTCCAGGCGGGCGATCTTGTCTTTCGGCGTCAGGCCGGCGCGCCAGTCGGCAATCCCGAGTGTCCTCGCGATGTCGGCGACGGGCGCCTCGCGGTCGCCCGAGAGAATTGCCAGCCGGTAACCGGCCTGCCGCAGCCGCACCACCGCCTCTGCCGCGTCGGGCCGAAGGCGCTGCGCGATGAGGAAGGGCACCGGCGCGGCCTCGCCGTCGCGAAAGACCAGCAGCGAGGCACCGGGGTGACCGGCGGCGGCGCGTTCGGCATCGGCGGGAGACAATTCGCAGAAGCTGGCACTGCCAAGCCTCAGGCTGCGACCCTCGAAGATCGCCTCGACGCCTTCGCCCGGGACTTCGCTCACCTGATCCAGCGGCACGCGCGCGTCGCTTGCCCTTGCCAGCGCGGCGGACAGCGGATGCCGGCTCGACAGCGCCAGCCGGCCGGCGAGCGCCTGCACGTCGGGGTCGACACCGTCGGCGGCGACAAGCTCGGGCACGGCGAGCGTCAGCGTGCCGGTCTTGTCGAAGACGATGGTATCAGCCTCCGCCAGCCGCTCGACCGCATCGCCGGCGTGCAGCAGGACGCCGGCGCGAAAGAGCAGCCCGGAGGTGACGACCTGAACGGCCGGGATCGCGAGACCCAGCGCACAGGGACAGGTGATGATGAGCACGGAGATGGCGGTCACGAGCGCAGGCTGCCAGCCCTGCCCGGTCGCCCACCAGCCGAGGAAGGTCAGAAGTGCGGCGAGATGAACCAGCGGCGAATAATAGGCGGCCGCCCGGTCGGCAAGGCGCACGTGACGCGACTTCGCCTGGCCGGCGGCCTCCAGCAGGCGGGTGACCTCGTCGAGCAGCGTCGCCCCCGAGGCGGTCGTCACCTGCACGGTGAGATTGGCGGAGGCGTTGAGCGTGCCGGCATAGACCGCATCGCCCGGCTCGACCCGCGCAAGGGCCGTTTCGCCGGTGACGAGGCTCTGGTCGATCTCGGAGGTTCCCGTCTCGATCCGCCCGTCGAGCGGCACCCGCTCGCCGGCGCGCACATAGATACGCTGGCCCGGCTCGACCTTGGAGAGCGGCACCTCGCGCAAGGAGCCGTCGGCGCGCTGCACGACGGCGGTCTCCGCCTTCAGCGCGGCGATGTTTTCGGCGAACGCCCGGGTGCGCCGGCGCATCATGTGGTCGAGATAGCGGCCGATCAGCAGGAAGAACAGGAGCATCACCGCCGATTCGAAATAGGCGTGATGCGCCGACTGAACGGTCTGCATGACCGACAGGAACAGCGCCAGCGACACGCCGATGACGATCGGCACATCCATGTTGAGCCGGCGGGCGGCGATGGCGGAAAAGGCGGAGCGCAGGAACGGCCGGCCGGCGTAGACCGCCGCCGGCAGCGCGATCAGCGCGGAAAGCCAATGGAAGAAGTCGCGGGTTTCGGGCGTGATGCCGGTGGCGTTGCCGGACCAGACGGAGACCGACAGCAGCATGATGTTCATCATGGCGAAGCCGGAGACGGCAAGCGCGCGCAAAAGCTCGCGCCCCGTCGCGTCGGCGCGCTCGCGCACCTGTGCCGGGTCGAAGGGATGGGCGCGGTAGCCCAGCCTGGACAGCGTCTCGACGATCCGTTCGGCTGTCGTGCGCTCGGGCGCCCAGTCGACCGCAAGCCGATGGCTCGTCAGGTTGAGCCGCGCGGTCTCCACGCCCTCCTGCGCGCCGAGGCCGCGCTCGATCTCCACCATGCAGGCGGCACAGGTCACGCCCTCCACGGCGAGATCCATATGCGCGCGCCCTTCCGGCGTCAGCGTGATGAAGGCGTCCCAGTCCCGCTCATGCGCGGTCATGATCGCACCGCCCGCATGGACCCGCTCCACTCACTGCGATAGGAAGACGCGGTTGCGCGACTTGAAGGCATCGCCCTCACGCCCGCCCAGCGCCTCGAGATCGAGGATCCAGTTGCCCGCCGCCAGGTCGTTGACCATCGCCTGATAGCGCCCGGTTTCGCCTTCCTGAAGAACGACGACCACAGGGGCTTCGGGGCTTGCCGGCCGCCGCAGCGTCGCGGTGACCGTCAAGCCGGACAAGGGGGCGCCGTCGGCATCTTTCGCCAGAACCGCGACGCGCGCAGCCTCCGCGCCGGCCCGCTCGATCTCGCCCGACACCGACCAGTCGCGCGCCGCCTGTTCGCGCGACGCGGCGATGGCGTCATTATAGGCCAGTCCGTCCTCATAGGCCGTCTCGGTGACAACGCCGGGGAAGGACTTCCATGCCAGATGGAGGAAGATCGCATTGGCGATGAAGATGACAGTGAAAAAGCCGATCATCCAGAACAGCACCGTCCGTCCAGTGATTTTCCGCTCTGTGCGCGCCTGGGTCATTGTATCCGCCGTTGATGTCATTTTTGAAAAAACCGTCCTATCGCATGGCACCGCACGGCGCCGGCCGCAAGCTTTCTCCATGCATAGCCCGCGTCGCTCCCCGGTTCCTTGACAAGGATCATGGGAGACAAGGATCATGGGACAACGGAGACGGCCGGGACACCTGCGCGTCCCGGCCGCGATCCGACGGCGCCCGCCCTCAGGGCGCCTTGAAGAAGTCCGTGCCGGTCGCCACCTCGCCCATCACCGTCTCGGTGATGCGGAAGGTGATCGGCGTCGTCTTCGCCATCTCGGCGTCGGCGGGCGAGAAGACAAGCACGCGCACCTCGCGGGTGGTGTCCGGCCCGACGCCGATCACCGGCCTGCCGTTCACGGTCTGGTCGATGCCGACGGCCTCGATCCGGCTGCCCTCTGGCATGCCCTCGACCGACAGGATGAAGTCGCGCTGGACCTGCCGCTTGTTGAGCAGGCGGATGGTGTAGCCGTTCCTGACCGCGCCGTCGGACAGCTCGACGTAGATCGGGTTGCGGTCGTGGAGCACATTGACGCCCTCCAGTTCCCGCGTCGCCAGCGCATAGGTCATGATCCCGGCGATCAGCAGAATCACCGCGACATAGATCACCGTGCGCGGGCGCACGATGCGCACGAAGGTTTCCTTGCCTTCCATGCGCCGCTTGATGTTCTCGTCGGTGTCATAGGCGATCAGGCCGCGCGGCTTGCCGACCTTGTCCATGACATCGTCGCAGGCATCGATGCACAACCCGCACTGGATGCAGCCGAGCTGCGTTCCGTTGCGGATGTCGACACCCGTAGGGCAGGCGTGGAAGCACTGGTGGCAATCGACGCAGTCGCCGGCCGGCAGCCCTTCCGCCTCGCGCTTCAGGTTCTGCTTCAGCGAGCCGCGCGGCTCGCCGCGGTCGTAGCGATAGGTGACATTCAGCGCTTCCTCGTCGGTCAACGCCGCCTGAATGCGCGGCCAGGGGCAGAGGAAGATACAGACCTGCTCGCGCATGTGGCCGGCGAGCGCATAGGTGGTGAAGGTGAGAATGCCGATCCACAGATAGGCGGCGAAGGCCGCCTGTCCGGTTGCGAGATCCATCACCAGCGTCGGCGCATCGGCGAAATAGAGCACCCAGGCACCGCCCGTCCACCAGGCGATCATCAGCCACAAGGTGTGTTTGGAGACCTTCTGGGTGATCTTCTTCAAGGTCCAGGGCTGCTTGTCGAGCCGGATCCGGTCGCGCCGGTCACCCTCGGTGTGACGCTCGACCCAGAGGAACAGGTCGGTCCAGACGGTCTGCGGGCAGAGGTAGCCGCACCACACGCGGCCGGCAACGGCGTTCATCAGGAAGAGCGCCATGGCCGCCAGGATCAAGAGGCCGGTGAGGTAATAGACCTCCTGCGGCCAGATCTCGATGAAGAAGAAATAGGCACGGCGGCCCTCCATGTCGATCAGCACCGCCTGGTCCGGTGCATTTGGGCCTCGGTCCCAGCGCACGAACGGCAGGAAATAGTAGATGCCAAGGGTCGCGAACAGGACCGCCCACTTTATCTTGCGGAAGGTTCCATGGACCGCCATCGGGTAAATCTTCTTCGCCGAGGCGAACCACTCGTCAGGGTGGGCGCCAGAGCCCGATGGATCCGTTTCAGCACGCATCGTTCCGTCCATTTCTTCGATCTCTCATGTCCCGCCCCACGGGACAAACGGGGAGCACGGGTCTGCAAGGGCGCGACAACCGTTCGCTCATCTGCCGGCACATTATCGACAGCGGCCCGATCCCGCGTTGCGACACGTCAACACCGCGACAATCGGTCACTTTGGCAATGCGTGAACCCTGGTTTGCCAGCCTAACACGGATAGCGCGGAAGCGATGCCCGCGCCTTGACCGGGATCAAGGAAACCGCGCCTCCCGCGCCCGACGGCGTGCAGTCAAAGGGTGCGACAATTTGGCCGGATCTGCACAATCACGTCGCGTCGACCGCGCTAGGTTTGGTCTGGCGCGAAGACCGCGAGCAACGCGGCGCGCGCCTGCGATCAACCAGACCGGATCAAGCTTCAGGGGAACACCATCATGCGATTGTCGCAAATCGGAACGCTGCTGACCGGAGGCGCGCTGACGCTCGCCGCCGCCCTGTCCAGCGCCACCGCCCATCCGCTCGACGGCCTCAGCGAGGCGGAGATCGGCGAGGCCGTCGCGCTGCTGCAGGCCGCCGGCCACACCAATGCCGAGACGCTCTATCCCTATATCTCGCTGCTGGAACCGGAGAAATCCCTCGTTCTCAACTGGCGCGAGGGCCAGCCGGAACCGCGCGCGGCCGAGGTTCACTTCAAGACCCCGGAGGGTGCCTTCATCGCCGAGGTCAACCTCGCCGGCGATGCCGTCGTCTCCGTCGAGCCGGCGGCCGGCGAGACCATGATCCTGCTCACCGAGTTCCTGACGGCGATGGAGCTTGCCACCTCCGATCCCGCTTTCGTCGCCGGTCTTGAAAAACGTGGGCTGACGGCGGCCGATGTCTTCTGCCTGCCGCTGACCGCCGGACGGTTCGGCCTCGCGGAGGAAGACGGACGGCGGCTGATGAAGGTGCCCTGCTACGTCCTGCCGGAGGGATCCAACTTCTACGCCAAACCGATCGAGGGGCTCTACGCGGTCGTCGACCTCAACGCCGACGAGGTCGTGGAAGTGTTCGACAGCGGCGTGTTGCCGCTTCCCGAAGACCCCTGGGGCTACACGGAGGCCGAAGTGGAGGAGCGCCTCGGCGCGCTTCGCCCGCGCGCCAACCCCGCGCGGCTCAGCCAGCCGGGCGGCTCGAACATCACCATCGAGAACGGGCTGATCTCCTGGGACATCTGGCGGTTTCGCGCCCGCGTCGACAAGCGCCCGGGGCTGGTTCTCTCCAACATCGACGTGAAGGACGGCGAGCGCTGGCGCTCCGTGCTCTATCAGGCGCATCTGTCGGAAGTCTTCGTTCCCTACATGGATCCGGACGCCGGCTGGTACTGGCGCACCTATATGGACAGCGGCGAATACGGCTTCGGCATCTTCCTGTCGCCGCTGCGCCCCGGCGTCGATTGCCCGGCCTATGCGCAATATCTGCCGGCACTCGTCCATCAGGACGACGGCTCCCCGCTCGCGATCCCCGGTGCGATCTGTGTCTTCGAGCGCAACATCGGCGATCCGGCCTGGCGGCATTTCGAGATCTTCGCGCAATCCGAAACCGAGATGGTCCCGGCCGAAGGGCGTCCGGCAACGCAGCTTGTCGTGCGTACGGCGTCTGAAGTCGGCAACTACGATTATCTCGTCGACTACGTCTTTCATCAGGACGGGCGCATCGACGTGATGGTCGGCTCCACCGGACTGGATGCGGTCAAGGGGGCCGCGATCAGGTCGATGACCGACGAGGGGGCCGCGGAGGAAACCCGCTACGGTACGCTGATCGCGCCGAACCTGATCGCCCCCAATCACGACCACTTCTTCAACTTCAAGCTCGACTTCGATGTCGACGGGACGTCCAACACGTTCATGCGCACCGCATTGGTGAAGGGCGAGGTCGCGGCCGATGCGCCGCGCCGCTCGCTCTGGGTGACGCAGACGACGCCGGCGGAAACCGAGCTTGGCGGGCGCTACAAGGTCAATCCGGACACGCCGGCGATGTATCACGTCATGAACATGGGCGCGGAGGGACCGCTCGGCCACAAGCCCGGCTACATGATCGTGCCGAACAACTCGGTCGCCTATTCGCCGTTCGATTTTGCAAACGACCCGCCGATGAAGCGAAACGCCTATGTGGAATACACCATCTGGAACACGCCCTATGACCGCGACGAGCGCTACGCGGGCGGGCGCTTCGCCTTCCAGAGCGACGGATCGGACACGCTGGCGGCCTGGACCGCGCAGGACCGGCCGATCGCGAACACGGATATCGTCACCTGGTACACGATGGGCTTCCATCACGTGCCGCACACGGAAGACTGGCCGGTGATGTCGACCATGTGGAAGGGTTTTTCGCTGAGACCCTTCAATTTCTTCCCGCACAATCCGGCGCTGTCGATCCGTCTCGACGACGGCTCCTGAGAAACGCGACCTGTGGCAGGGCGGCACGCCGCCGCCCTGCCCGCCCCTTCCGACACGCTCCTTCCGCCATCCCGCGATTGACACGGCCCGCCGTCGCGGGCGACGCTTCGCGGCGAGGACGGGAAACCCCATGCAGGATTTCACCATTCCCGAGGCGACCATCGGCGCGGCCGCGCTGCCGCTGATCGCCGACGCGATGCAACAGGCCGGGGTCGACGCCGCGCGCGCCTTCGCCGACAGCGGCCTCGCCGTGCGCCCCGCCGCGCCGCCTGCGGTCGGCGAGGAATTGCCGCTCGCCCAGTTCACCCGGCTGCTGCAGGCCGGCGGCGCCCAGGCCCCGGATCAGGGGCGCATGTGGCGCTGCGGCGAGGCGATCGCAGCCCCCGCGCTCGCCGGTCTGTTTCCCGCCTGCCTTGGCGCAACGCATCTCGGCGACCTGCTGGACCGGCTTCTCGCCGATCTCGAAGCGCTGCAGCATGGCACGGCCTTTCGCCGCGAGGTGGCCGGCGACACCTGCATCCTGAGCTACCGGATCATCGATCCCGCGATCTGGCCGCGCTCGCGCGACGCGGAATTCACGCTTGCCTTTCTCGATGCGGTGGTGCGCCGCTATGCGTCGGCCAACCCCGGCGACGACACGCTTGCCGTCGCGCTTTCCTTCGAACACGAACGCGACACGCCCGCCGATATCGCCCGCGTCGCCGGGCTCGCACCGCTCTTCGGCGAACCTTGCAACATGCTGGCGTTTCCCGCGCGACTGCTGGATGCGCGGGTTGCGGGAACCCCGGCGCCGGCCGGCAGGCTTGCGCCCCCGACGGCAACGCGCGGTGGGGCACCTGTTCCGGTCGCCGACATCGTCGAGGCGGTCTATCGCAGGCTCGGCCAGGGCGATCTCAACCAGGGCGCCATCGCGGCGGACTGCGGTCTGTCGCAACGCAGCCTGCGCCGGCGGCTCGACCGGGCCGGCGTCACCTTTCGACAGCTCACCGAAGACGCGCGGACGCAATATGCGCTGTGGGCACTGCGCGAGACCCATCTGCCGGTGAGCGAAATCGCGCATCGGCTGGGCTACGACAGCCAGGGCGCCTTCGCCCGCGCCTTCAGAAAGTCCACCGGCACACCGCCCAGCGGATTGCGCCGGGGCGGGCGAACGGACCGCCGCGCAACCGCGCCCGACCCCCCATCCTGACACGCTTGAACGCAAGACGCCCGGGGCCTTTCGGTCCCGGGCGTCGGTGTTTCAACCGGTATCGCGCGCCTTAGCGGCTGGCGGCATCCGGCCCGGCGAAGCCGGCGGCAAAGGCCTGGTAGAGAATGTCCGGCCCGTGCGCATGGCCGCCGGATTCCTCGATGCTATGCGAGGCATGACGCAGGAAGTTGCCGAGCGCATCGCTTCCGTCCGGTCCGGGACGCATGCGCAGGTTGCCCTGCTTCTCGTCGTCCTTGCGGGTGTAGATCGTCTCGCCGTGCTTGATGGTCTCCTCGACCTTCAGGCTGTCGAGCGTCTCCGGGTCGATGGCCGTCGGATCGTCGGACAGGACGATCAGGTCGGCGACCTTGCCGACCTCGATGGAGCCCTTCCCGGTCTCCTCGAAGTGCTGGTAGGCCGGCCAGATCGTCATCGCCTTCAGCGCGGTCATCACGTCGACCCGCTGGTCGGGACCCAGTATGTCGCCAGAGCGCGTGCGCCGCGTCACCGTGGCATCAAGGATGCGCATGCTGTCGGGGAAGGCCACCGGCGCATCGTGATGCGAGGAGAACATCATGCCGCGCTCGCGCACCCAGCCCGTCGGCGAGATGTTGTCGGCGTTGTCCGGACCGACGGTGCGGTCGCGGTGCCAGTCGCCCCAGTAGAAGGTGTGCATCGGAAACAGCGAGGGGAACACGTCCAGCTCGTCGAAGGCCGCGACCTGGTCCTTGCGCAGGAACTGGCCGTGGATCAGCACCGGCCGGCGGTCGACATTGCCGTGTTTTTCCGTTGCGGTCTTGATGCCCGCGATCAGCATGTCCGAGGCGCCTTCGCCGTTGGAATGGGTGATCACCTGGATGTTATTCTCAAACGCCCAGTCGATCGCGTCGAACACCTGATCGGGGGTGGCGGCGGAATAGCCGGCGTAATCCGCGCGGTACTGCTCCGGCGGCTTGTAGTAGGGCCGGTCGCGCAGCGCGGTGAAGCCCTGCGGCGAGCCGTCGATGGTCAGCTTGGCGCCGGCGACGCGGAAGCCGTTCTTGTAGGTCCGCGACACGTTCTTGGCGATGAAGTCGCGGTCGACCAGCACATCCGGATAGGTCACGACGTCGATCTTGATCCGGCCGGCATCCGAGGCGGCCTGCATCAGCTTGACGACATTGGGCGTCGAGCGCCCCTCGTGGCCGGTGGTGTAGCCATAGCTTGCCAGCAGCTCGGTGCCGGCGACGAAGAGCTCCTCGCCGCCTTCCTTGTCGAGCCCGGACAGCAGCTTCACCAACGCCGGGAAGAAGGCGGATTCCTCCAGCACGCCGTTTGGCTCGGTGCTGCCGTCCTCACGCCGGATGACACCGCCCTCGGGATCCTTGGTGTCGGCGGTGATGCCGGCCACTTCGAGCGCCTTGGAGTTGAAAACCCCCAGATGGCCGGACTGGTGAATGATCAGCACCGGCTGGTCGGTGGAGACGGCGTCGAGATCCTCGCGCGTCGGGTGGCGCTGCTCCTTGAGCTGGGCGTCGTCATAGCCAAAGCCGAGGATGGTTCCAAGCCGTTCGATCCGCTCGGGATAGGCCTTCTGCCACTCGCTCAACGTCTGCTGCAGGGCGGGAATGTCGTTGACCTTGCCGTCGGGCGCCGGCTGGGTGTTGGCGGAGACCGCCTGCACGCCGATCATGAAGGCGTGGCCGTGGGCGTCGACGAAGCCGGGCAGCATCGTGCGGCCCTTGAGGTCGATGAGCTTCGTGCCCTCGCCCTTGTGCTTCATCACCTCGGCCTCGGAGCCCACGGCAATGATCTCGCCATCCTTTTCCGCGACCGCTTCCGCGCGCGGCGCGAGATCGTTCATGGTCAGGATCGGACCGCCGGACCAGATGCGGTCGGCGATGTCCTCGGCGGCGAACGCGGGCAGCGAACTGACCCCGGCGACCAGCATGGCCATGAGGGATTTGGACAGTGGTTTCACGATGAACTCCAGACTGAAAACAGGGTTTGCCAAAGCGGACGGCCGGCATGGACAGGCGACTCGCCCTGGCGCACGGACGCAGCTTGATCTCCAAACTCTTTCGGGAATGTGAAGGCTTTCCGGGCTTTTTGCATCGCGGTGGCGGGTGTCACCGGAAAGATCCCTCCTGACGCAGCGGAAGCGAGATGTCACCCCCTTGAAGGCTTTGGCGCGCGAGAAGATTTCACCCGCACCCAGTACCAAAAACGCCAAATATTGATTGCTAAATTTCAATATGCAATCCTAGTGTGCATTTTTACTCAAAGGTGAAGTGTCCGAATTCAATGGGGGTGCTACCAATGTTCCGGATCCTTTTCGTTTTCATCATTTTTTTCGCAAGCGCTTCCTTTGCGAACGCAGGTACTTGTGAATGCTGGGATGACGGCGTCATGAAGTATCGCTACTGCGCTGATTCAGCACTGTCTTGTTCGTGTTCACATTGGGAGCAATCACGCTACGTTCGCGAGGGAAGCCTGTGCCCAGTTGGAAGCGGCTCGCCCGCATGCAATATCGGCAGCGGCGACAATTGCGTTGTTCTGTTCCTTGGCAAAAATTACACCAACGGTGCGCACGGACGTTCCGCCGGCGAATATTCGGATTTCGCTGGATGCGGCTTCAATGATCGCATTGAGAGTCTGCAAGTCGCGGCAAATTGCGCCGTTACTCTCTGCCAGCACGCGAACTTCGTCGGACCTTGTCAGTACTACGGACCAGGCGAATGGATCCCGGATCTTTGGGCACATGGAAACGTCCCCGGACGAACGGCCTCATCGATGATCGTCGAAAGCAAGTAAGGCTCGGAAGCGCGGACGCGGGGACATCGATACCAAAACAAGAGAAGGCGCCCGCGAGGGGCGCCTTCTTACATCTTTCCGAAATCGGCCGGGGAGGCTGCACGCGGTGCGCGCAGAACCGTTCGCGTCTCCCGCCTATTCGCCGCCGCCGAGCGAGTGCACGTAGACGGCGAGCGACTTGACGGTCGCCGGCTCGAGACGGGGCGACCAGGCCGGCATCACACCATAGCGCGGATTGATGACCTGAGCGGCAATACCGTCGATGGACCGCTCGAACGTGTAATTGTTGGCAAGGAGGTTCGGCGCGCCGAGATCCCGGTTGCCCTTGAGGTCATCGCCGTGACAGGCGGCGCAATTGTCGGCGTAGACCGTCTCGCCCGCGGCCAGATCGACGTCTGCGGCCGGTTCCAGGCCGGCTTGCGCGCCGACATAGTTGGCCACTTGGGTGATCTGCTCCTTGTCGAGGATTTCGTCGCGACCGAACGCCGGCATCTCGCCGAACCGGGTTTCGTCATGATCGGAGCGGATACCATACTGCAGGGTCGTGTGGATAGCATCGAGCGAGCCGCCCCAGATCCAGTTGTCGTCCTGGAGGTTGGGATAGCCCGGAAAGCCTTCCGCACCGGTTCCGTGACAGCCGGCGCAATTGTCGCCGAAGGCGGCCTCGCCGTTGGCCAGCGCGAACTCCAGCAACGACTGGGTCGAGCGGATTTCCTCCAGCGGGGCATTGATCAGCTTCTCGCCGATCTGCGAACGCGCCTCCAGGTCGGCCTGATAGGCGGCCAGCGCATTGGCGCGCTGGCTGTCGCCGATGACGCCGGCGGTATAGCCGGAGATCAGCGGCCAGGACGGGTAGACGATCCAGTAGCCGATGGCCCAGACGATGGTGGCGTAGAAGATATAGAGCCACCACTTCGGGAGCGGATTGTTCAGTTCCTTCAAGCCGTCCCACTCGTGCCCGGTCGTTTCCACGCCGGAGAGCTTGTCGACTTCCTTGTTGTGCATGTCAGCCATTCATCAATCCTCCCGCAAGGGGATATGCGCGGCCTCGTCGAAGCGGCTGCGGTTCTTGGGCCACAGCGCGTATGCCAGGACGACGGCGAACAGAACCACGAAGTAGACCAGGCCCCATGTCTGGGCGAAGCTGGCGACGGAGTTGTACGCTTCGTTCATGTCACGTTCCTCTTCGTCAGCGCAGGTTGGCCTTGTTGTCGTAGATCGAGAAGTCGACCAGCGTGCCGAGCATCTGGAGATAGGCGACGAGCGCGTCCATCTCCGTCACGTCCCTCGGGTTGCCGTCGAAATCGCGGACGATGGCGTTGGGATAGCGTTCCAGGAACGCATCCACGTCGTCGCCGTCGGGATTGGCCTGAGCCAGCATGTCGGCGCGTGCGGAGGCGATCATGTCCTCGCTGTAGGGCACGCCGACGATGGCATTGGCGGTCAGGTGATCCTCGATACCGCGCGTCTCCAGCTTCGCTTCCAGCAGGAAGGGATATCCCGGCATGATGGAGGCGGGCACGACGGAGCGCGGGTTCACAAGGTGATCGCGGTGCCATTCGTCGGAGTATTTGCCGCCGACGCGGGCAAGGTCGGGACCCGTGCGCTTCGATCCCCACTGGAAGGGATGGTCGTACATGGATTCCGCCGCCAGGCTGAAGTGTCCGTAGCGCTCCAGCTCGTCGCGCATCGGACGCACCATCTGCGAGTGGCACAGATAGCAGCCCTCGCGGATGTAGACGTTGCGCCCGGCAAGCTCCAGCGGGGTGTAGGGCCGCATGCCCTCCACCTTCTCGATGGTGCTCTTCAGGTAGAAGAGCGGTGCGATTTCGACGAGGCCGCCAATGGCGACGACGACGAGGATGCCGATGACAAGCACAAGCGAATGCTTCTCAAAGACTTCGTGTTTTTTCCAGATCGACATTATGTCCCTCTCCCCTTATTCGGCAGGGGCCATGGCGCCGGCGCCCACGGTGTCGGCTTCTTCAGCCTCGCCGT
This sequence comes from Stappia stellulata, assembly GCF_020176715.1. Taxonomy (GTDB): domain Bacteria; phylum Pseudomonadota; class Alphaproteobacteria; order Rhizobiales; family Stappiaceae; genus Stappia. The sequence goes on from NZ_JAIVMF010000011.1 coordinate 121,886, forward strand.
GACGAACCGTCATCCACAGGTTGTAAGCCATGATCAGGGCACCGACGACGAACAGGGCGCCGCCCAATGCGCGGATCACATAGAAGGGGTGCATCGCCTCGACGGTCTCGATGAAGGAATACTCCAGGAAACCGAGCTGATCGTAGGCGCGCCACATCAGGCCCTGCATGATGCCCGACACCCACATCGCGCAGATGTAGAGCACGATGCCGATGGTGGAGATCCAGAAGTGCCAGTTCACCAGCTTGAGCGAATAGACCTGCTTCTTGTTCCACAGCCACGGGATCAGGCAGTAGAGGGCACCGAAGGAGATGTAGCCGACCCAGCCGAGCGCGCCGGAATGCACGTGACCGATGGTCCAGTCCGTGTAGTGCGACAGCGAGTTGACCGAGCGCAGGCTCATCAAGGGGCCTTCGAAGGTCGACATGCCGTAGAAGGCGATCGACACGACCATCATGCGCAGAACCGGATCCGTGCGCAGCTTGTCCCACGCGCCTGACAGGGTCATCAGGCCGTTGATCATGCCGCCCCAAGAGGGCATCCACAGGATGATCGAGAAGGTCGCACCCAGCGTCGAGGCCCACTGCGGCAGCGCCGTGTAGTGCAGGTGGTGCGGACCCGCCCAGATGTACAGGAAGATCAGCGCCCAGAAGTGCACGATCGACAGGCGGTAGGAATAGACCGGCCGCTCGGCGCGCTTGGGCACGAAGTAGTACATGATGGCGAGGAAGCCGGCGGTCAGGAAGAAGCCCACCGCGTTGTGGCCGTACCACCACTGCACCATCGCGTCCTGAACGCCCGCCCACACGATGTAGGACTTGGTGCCGTAGATCGACACGGGGACCGTCAGGTTGTTGGTGATATGCAGCATGGCGATCGTCACGATGAACGCCAGGTAGAACCAGTTCGCCACGTAGATATGCGGCTCCTTGCGCTTCCACAGCGTGCCCAGGAAGACCAGCAGATAGGCCACCCAGACGATGGTCAGCCACAGATCGGCGTACCACTCCGGTTCGGCGTATTCCTTCGACTGCGTGGCGCCGAGCAGGTAGCCCGTGCCCGCGATCACGATGAAGGCGTTGTAGCCGAGAATGACGAACCAGGGCGCGATGCGGCCGGGCATGCGGGCGCGGCTCGTGCGCTGGACCACATAGAAGGAGGTGGCAAGCAGCACGTTTCCGCCGAAGGCGAAGATCACGGCCGAGGTGTGAAGCGGCCGCAGGCGACCGAAGCTTGTCCAGGGCAGATCGAAGTTCAGCACCGGATAGGCCAGCTGAAGCGCGATGATCAGACCGACGGTGAAACCGGCGATGCCCCAGAAGACCGCAGCCCACGCCCCGAACTTGATCGGGCCGAGATTGTAGTTCGGCTTGCCGTCGATCTCTTGCGGAATCGCCAATCCGCCGTCGTTGAAATAGTTCTTGAAAATGATGAACGCGCCACCGGCTGCAAAGAGCGAGCCGATTGCGGTGTGAAACGCCATAACCTGATCGTAGGTCTTACCCGCGATGATCAGGCAGACGAAGGCAATCACGATGAGAAAGACGGCAAAGAAGCCTTCCTCCAGCGTGAGGTATTTGGCTTTTGTCTGAGCCATGTCCGCGCCCCGAGTCCGTTTGTGATCCAACCCCCTATGGGTCCAGGAGGACGGTATGACGCACTGCGCCAAATCCGCCTTGATCCAGGTCAACCTGCCATAGGATAAGTCGCCTGGAATTTCACCTGCCAAAAAGTCCGTGCGACGATTTGTACAGATAATCCGCTTTAAAAATCATACTACTAAGTATATCCCCCTAAGCAAACCTCCGATTATCGTCACAGATACGGCGGCGCTTCGTCCCCAACCGGCGATACCAGACGCCCTAGACTGCGGAGCCCGGTCCGGCGGGCGGACGCGCGGTGCCCAGAAACCGCGACGTCAGGAAGGGAAGAATCAGGACCATCGCGACATAGCGCGCGATCTGATGCGCCGCGACGAAGGCCGGATCGAGGTTGAGCAGGAAGGCAAGCAGCGTCATCACCTCCAGTCCGCCGGGCGCGAAGGCGAGGAGCACCTGACCGAAGGGCAGTCCGAATACGGCCCAGACAAGCGCCGACATCCCGACCGAGATGGTCATGCCGACGAAAAAGGCGCCGAGGCACACGACGAACATCCGCGCCAGCGCCTGCGCTCCGAAATCGGAAAAGCGCGTGCCGACCACGCATCCCAGGCCGATCAGCGCCGCATGGGTCAGCCAGCCCGGCAGGATAATGTCCACCGTGCCGGTGGCGCTCAGGATGGCGCTCATGAAAAAGGGACCGGTCATCCACCCGGCCGGCACGCCCGCGCGGGCGGTGCCGAAGCCGATTAGTCCGGCAAGCGCCACCAACACGGCGAGCACCGGCAGGCCGGGTCCGGCCGGCGGTTGCGCGGAGATATCCAGAACCGGCGCCCCGCTGCCCGCGATCAGCGACGGCAGAACCGCCATGAGAATAAAGAGCCGCACCGACTGGGCAAGCGCCACGCGCCCGACATCCGCGCGGGGATAGGACAAGGTCATCGCCATCACCACGGCGAGCGCGCCGGGGATCGCCGCGAAATAGGAGGTTTCCCGGTCCCAGCCCGCGACCTTGCGCTGATAGAGATAGGTCGCCCCCATTACCGCGATCATGGTGAGCCCGAGCAGCGCCATGGTGAAGGGCCACTCGCCGATGCGCGCAATCGTGTCCGGCGTGACCCCTGTTCCCATCGTCACGCCCAGCACCACGAAGAGCCCGTCGCGCAGGGGCGTTGGCACATGCGCGGGCATCTTCGCCAGGCTCGCCAGCGCAACCGCGATCATCGCCCCCGACAGCCAGGCGGCCGGCAGGCCGACCCAGGCGAACAGCGCGCCGCCGAGCGCACCGACGACGAGTGTGGCAAGCGTTGCGGGAACGGCGTGTGGCACGGAGGAAATCGCTTCGCGTTCGAAAATGGAGGATCGAGACCGCGCGAGCGCGGGTCTGCGATGACAGGCGGGAACCTCGCCAGCATAGCGCGTCTTTCAGGGTTTGCGCAGACCGGTTTTTCGCAAAACGCCCCCTGCCCGTGCCCTTGCATAAAAAGCCGCGTTCGACCGTCCTGATTGAGGAAGATCAAGGCGGGCGGTTTCCAGGCGGCGAATATTGGGGGCATGACACAGCTCGACGATCGCTATGCCGCACGTTCCGTGCCGCGCTACACCAGCTACCCGACCGCGCCGCATTTCCATGCCGGCATCGACGGGCCCACCTATGGCCGCTGGCTGGACGAGATCCCGGCCGAAGAGGCGCTGTCGCTCTACCTCCACGTGCCCTACTGCCGGACCATCTGCGCCTATTGCGGATGCCACACCAAGGGCGCGCGCAAGGACGGGCCGGTGATCGCCTATGCCGAGACCCTGTTGCGCGAGATCGACCTTGTGGCCGACCGTCTGGGATCGCAACGGCCGGTCACCCACATCCACTGGGGCGGCGGCACGCCGAGCCTGTTGCCGCGCGACAGCTTTCTGGCGCTGGTCGAGCGATTGCGCCGGCGTTTCCGGCTCGAGGACGGCCACGAACACGCCATCGAGCTCGACCCGCGCACGGTGACGCCGGAGCTGGCCGACACCCTGCGCGACGCCGGCATCACGCGGGCGAGCCTCGGCGTTCAGGACTTCGACGCCACGGTGCAGGTCGCGATCGGGCGGGTTCAGCCGCAGGCCCAGGTGGCGCGCGCCGTGGAGCTGCTGCGCGCCGTCGGCATCACCGCGATCAACTTCGACCTGATGTACGGACTGCCGCACCAGAGCGTGGCGACGATCGACGAGACCGTCCGCGCAACGCGCGAGATGGCGCCCGGGCGCATCGCGCTCTTCGGCTACGCCCATGTGCCCTGGTTCAAGAAGCACCAGCGGCTGATCGACGAGGAGGCCCTCCCCGACACGCAGGCGCGCATCGCGCTGGCCGATCATGCGCGCGCCGCGCTGATCGATGCCGGCTACCGCGCCATCGGTCTCGACCATTTCGCCCTGCCCGACGACAGCATGGCCATCGCGCTTGAAGCCGGGACGCTGCGGCGCAACTTCCAGGGCTATACAACGGACACCGCCGACACGCTGATCGGTTTCGGCTGTTCCTCCATCGGCCATCTGCCGCAGGGCTATGTCCAGAACATGCCCGACATCGGCGGCTGGCAACGCGCGATCGAGGCGGGCGAGCTGCCGATCGCCAAGGGCATCGCGCTCGATGCCGACGACCGGGTGCGGGCCGAGATCATCGAACGGCTGATGACCGATCACCAGGCCGACATCCCGGAGATCGCCGGCCGCCACGGCTTCGCCCCGTCGCATTTCAGCGACGCCTTCGAGGCCCTCGAAGAGTTGATCGCCGACGGTCTGGTGACCGAGGACGGCGGACGGGTCGTCATCACGCCCGCCGGCCAGCGCTATGCAAGGATCGCCGCCGCCGCCTTCGATGCCTATCTGGCGCGCGGCACCGCCCGCCATTCGATCGCGGTCTGAGCGGTGACCTTGGTCTCCCGCAACGACAAACGCCCCGGACACGGTCCGGGGCGTGGGATCGGCTTCCGGCGGATGACCGCCGGCACGCGGGATGTCTCAGTGAATGCCGGTGAGCTGGCAGATGCCGCAGACCCGCGAAATATGGATCTGGTCCTGACGCTCGACCTTGATCAGGCCGCGGCGCTTCAGGTCGGAGATCACCCGGCTTACCGTCTCGATGGTCAGTCCGAGGTAGTCGGCGATTTCCTGGCGGGTCATCGTCAGGACGACATTGTGGCTGTCGGCGCCGGTTTCCGCCGGTCCGATGCAGCCTTCGCCGCCGCGCCGGGGCACCATGCGCATGAGGAATGTCGAGACGCGCTCGATCGCGGACTTGCGCCCGAGGAGGACCGCATGATCGTGCATCAGTTCCATTTGCGACATCAGGCATTTCGTCAGATGGCGCTGGAGCGATGCGGAGCGGTCGATCTCGCGCCGGTCGTAGGCGCTGATGCGCGCACCGGTGAGGGTTTCGGCCGAACAGTCGTAGGTCTCGCCGGCGGCGGCACCGAAGATCGTGCCCGGGTTGAGGATCTCGACGACCTGCCGGCGCCCGTCGGGCAGCAGCTTGTAGAGCATCACGATGCCTTCATCGAGCTCGAACAGACGCTCCGCGCGGTCGCCCTCGTAGAAGATCACGCTGTGCTGGGAATGGCGCTGGACCTTCGCGCTCTGTGACTGCTTCAGTTCAAGCGGCCGGGTTTCGAAGTTGGCCAGTCCCGCGTGGCCGAGGTCGGCCTCGATCGCCGGCTCCAAATAGGTCATGCTACCCTCCTGTGCATTCTCGGCCACCGGAGGAATTCTTCAGGTCATGCCCGGCCCGTCCGCCGCGCGTTGCCCCAGTCTGCGTGCCCCGTCCGACACCGACTCTCCGCCAACCGATTACAAAAGCCTAGCCCCAAGTCGGGAACGCGGGAATCGGGTCGTTTTCGTACGACCTTCTACCTATCCGCCCGCCATGCCGGCGGCCTGCCACGGCGGCCGGGGGTGTGGAAGCCACACAGCGCCAGAGACGGCCCGCATCACAGATGCGAAACCAGCAGCTCCTCGGTCAAAGGCTTGCGCAGCAGGACGGCGGGCTGCTCGTCTCCCAGCATTTCCATGATGTTGCGGTTGGACTGGCCGGTGATCGCAATCACCTTGGGCGGCTTTTTCAGGCCGTTGATCCAACGGATCAACTGCACGCCGCTCAGGCCCGGCAGGCCGAGATCCACGATCACCGTATCGCTTGAGGACGGTGGCGGGGCCTCGAAGAAGGATTCCGCGTCCGGATAGACCCGCGCGCTATGCCCGATCTGCCCGAGCAACATGGCAAGGCTGTCACCGACGCCGGGGTCATCCTCGATGATGTGGACCGTCATCACGCGCGCACCGCGTTCGGCAGCGGCCCGGCGGTCACCCGCAGCCGCACTGCCTGCTTCCAAGTCGCGCACACGATCCTCACCACCGACGCCATCCCCGCTCGGATATTCGCTCCCGGCCAGGCGCTGGCACATCCCCGCGCACGCGTCGGCTCTTCGCGCACGCGTCGGATTGCACACGCGAACGCGCGCACCGCCCCCGATCGGCCGTTCAACCCGACTATAGTCGCAAGGCTTTGATGAGAAACTACGCAGAAGCACGCAAATGCCGATGATATTTGCGTGAGAAACCGGCCGCCCTGGGTGTGCGTCAGCCGCCCGTCGGTCCCTCGCGCGACAGCACGATACGCACCAGGTCGGCGGCGTTGCGCGCGCCGAGCTTTTCCATGATGCGGGCGCGGTGCACCTCGATCGTGCGCGGGCTGATGCCGAGCGTGCGCCCGGCCTCCTTGTTGGAGGCGCCGGCGGTGATTTCCTTCAGCACCTCGCGCTCGCGCGGCGTCAGCGTCTCCGCGCCGGGGAAGGCACCGGCGGGATGCTCCGGGGGGGTGGCGGCATTCTCGACGGCCGCGATGGCATCGCGCACCCGCGTCACCACGGTATCGGCGTCGAACGGCTTTTCGATGAAGTCATGTGCGCCCTGCTTGATCGCCTCCACCGCCATGGGAATGTCGCCCTGTCCCGAAATCACGAACACCGGCACTGCAAAGCCGCTGCCATGCAGCCGGCGCAGGATCTCGATGCCGGACTGGCCGGGCATGTGGACGTCGAGAATGACGCAATTCGGCGTGGTTGATCCGATCGCATCCAGGAAGGCGTCGCCATTGTCGAACGTGTCCACCGCATAGCCCTCCATGTCGAACACCAGCGAGAGGGCATCGCGGATGGCGGGATCGTCGTCGACAATGTGGATCACCTGCGCATTGACGCTCATTCGGACGGTCCTTTCGTCAGGGAAACTGCCGGCGCCGGGGTCTCTTCCGCGCGGGCATCCAAAGGCAGGCGCAACACGAAAACGGCACCGCCATCCTCGCCCAGCGGCTCGACCGAAAGGTCGCCGCCGTGGTTTTGCGCAATCGATCGGGAGATGGTCAGGCCGAGGCCGAGACCGCGCCGCTTGACGCCGGAAAAGGCGCGAAACAGGTTCGGCACCACCTCCGGCGGAACGCCGCCGCCGGAATCGCTCACGCTAACGATCATGTCGGGGCCTTCGGTGAAGGCGCGCACCCGCACGACCTTGTGCTTGCACTCGCGCACCGCCTCAAGCGCATTGCGCGCAAGATTGACGAGAACCTGCTGGATCTGGACGGGATCGGCGCTGATCTCGGGCAGGTCGTCCGGGATCTCGGCAAAGATCTTCACGCCGGAATGGGCATCGCCCAGCACCACCAGCTCCAGGCATTCCCGGATCAGGCTCGCCATCGACACGGGGCGGCGTTCCGGGTCGCGCTTTTCCACGAAGCCGCGCATGCGCTGGATGATCTGGCTTGCCCGCTCCGCCTCGCGCACGCCCTTGTCGACGATCTCGACGAGCTTCTCGTCCGGCGCACCGCCGGCCGACGCCTTGCGGCGCGCGGCCTGCAGATAGAGCATGATCGCGGTCAGCGGCTGGTTGAGCTCATGCGCGATCGCCGCGCCCATCTCGTCGAGGGCGCTGATGCGGGTCATGTTGACCAGTTGCGCCTGGGCCTCCGCCAGCCGGCGCTCCACCGCCTTGCGCGGGCGCAGGTCGCGCATGATGCCGATGAACTGGCGTCCTTCCGGCGTCGCCGCCTCGCCGACCGACAGCTCGATGGGGAATTCCGTGCCGTCGCTGTGCCGGCCGCGCACCTCGCGCCCGATGCCGATGATGCGCTTTTCGCCGGTTTCGAGGTAATGCGACAGGTAGCCGTCATGCTCATGCGCGTAATCGGCCGGCATCAGCATCTTGACGTTCTTGCCCCGCACCTCCTCGGCCGAATAGCCGAACAGCGTTTCGCAGGCCTTGTTGAACAGGATGATGCGCGCGGCGTCGTCCATCACCACGATGCCGTCGACGGCCGTCCCCAGAACGCTGGCAAGCCGCGCCTCTGAGACGCTCGGCGAGACCGACATGCTGCGGCTATGGTCTTCGCGCATCTTTGGTCCGGTCCACCCCGTTGCTGGCCCGGCCGCCGGTGTGGCAGCCCGTCATCACAATCGTCTACGCAGAATTCCGTAGCGCATCGCGCATGAGCGCGTCAACGCGCGATCCAGTCGCGCAAACGGGTGGCGGCCATGCTTAAATCCCGCTCGGAGCGGGCAAAACACAGGCGCAGGAAGCCCTCGCCCTCGCCGCCGAAGGCACGGCCCGGCGCCAGCCCGACGCCCGTCTCGCTAACGATGCGTTTGGCGAGCGCACGCGAGTCGTCCTCGCCCTCGATCCCGAAAAACAGATAAAACGCGCCGTCGGGACGGGTAAAGCGCGCCCGTCCGCTCTCGTCGAGTGCCGTGGCGACGATCTCCAGCCCGCGGTCCGCGCGCACTGTCTGCTCGGCGAGAAACCCCTCTCCTTCCGTCAACGCGGCATGGGCGGCGTGCTGCATGAACTCGGCAACCCCCGAGGTCGAATACTGGATCAGGTTTTCCACAATCTGCGCGATTTCGGGCGGCGCCGACAGCCAGCCGACGCGCCAGCCGGTCATCGCCCAGTTCTTGGAAAACGTGTTGACGTAGAGGATCCGGTCGTCCGGTTCGGCAATATCGATGAAGGAAGGCGCGCGCGTCAGGCCGCCGCGCACGAATCGGCTGTAGACCTCGTCGGCGATAATCCAAAGCCCGCGCCGGCGGGCCTCGGTCAGGATCGCCTCCAGCGTCGCGAGATCGGCGGTCCAGCCCGTGGGGTTCGATGGCGAGTTCAGGTAGATCGCCCGGGTGCGCGGGGTGATTGCCGCGATCAGCCGCTCCGCATCCAGGGTCCAGCCGTCATCGGAAAACGTCAGCGGAACCGGGATCGCCTGCGCGCCGGCGATCTGCAGCGCGGCCGGCAGGTTCGGCCAGGCGGGCGCGGGATAGATCACCTCGTCGCCAGTGCCCGCGACAAGCCGCACCGCGATCTGGATCGCCTGCATGCCCGAGCCGGTGACGAAATAGCGTTCCGCGCCCCAGTCCTTGCCAAACTGCGCGAGGTGATAGTCGGCCAGGGCCCGGCGCAGGACCGGGATGCCGCGCTGATGGGTGTAGAAGGTCTCGCCACGCACCAGCGAGGCGGAGGCCGCGCGGGTGATGAACTCCGGCGTCGGCAGATCCCCCTCGCCGACCCAGAGCGGAATGAGATCGGCCCGGTCCCGGCCGAAGGTCACAACTTCGACAATGCCGCTTTCCGGCGCGGTGCGGGCCTCGTCGCGCAGCGACGCGATCAGGTCGGTCATGGTTCGTTTCCACCCGAAAACCGGCGACGGGCGGACGGGACGACAATCGCGCCCCGTCCACCCGCGCCTCTTGAACATCTTGACGTCCGGAGGGTCTAGCGCGCTTTCAGAAGGTCGCGGATTTCTTCCAGCAGAACCTGGTCGCGGCTCGGCGCCGGCGGTGCGGCGGGCGCAGCCTCTTCCTTTTGCCGCAGGCGGTTGACGCCCTTCACCACGATGAAGAGCGCGAAGGCGACGATCACGAACTTGACCAGCGCATTGATGAAGAGCCCGAGGTTCCAGGTGACGGCGCCGGCCTCCTTGGCCGCATCGACGGTGGCATAGGGGCCTGCCGTCGTTCCGCTCTTGAGCACGAGGAACAGTTCGGAGAAATCGACGCCGCCAAGCAGCAGACCGATCGGCGGCATGATGACATCGTCGACCAGCGACGAGACAATACCGGCGAAGGCCGCGCCGATGACGATGCCGACCGCCATGTCGACCATATTGCCCTTGACCGCGAACTTCTTGAATTCCTGCAACATATCCTGATGCTCCCCGTCGCCCGCGCCACCCGTCCGAGGCGCGTCTCAATCAACAGCCTCCCTTAGCACGGCGTTTGGAAACCGGGTATCGCAGAAATCGCGCCGTCCCTGATGCCGGCCGGCCGTGCCGTGTCACCCCGCGGGTCTGACCCGCGTCAGGGCCGCCACGTCGAGGCGTCGCGACATATCCTCGTAAAGCTCGGCCAGCGCCAGGCGCAGGGTGTTGCGGATCGTCTCGCGGTCGTCGTCGGTAAAGCCGCGTTCGAGCGGCAGCAGAAGGGCGAAGCGCGCCGCCTCCTGCGGCGCCACAATCTCTGACAGGGAGACCGGCGGCGTGGCGGGCAGCCGCCGCAAGGCGCGCAGGGCCTCGGCATGGTCCTCCCGATCCTCGCCCATGCCGGCGGCGGGAAGCTTGCCCAGCGCATCGACGGCAACCCGCGCCAGGGTCTCGCACCAGATCTCGTGGGCGCCGGAGGGATCCGCGCAGACCTCGCAACAGGCCGCCGCCGTCAGCCCGGCGCGACGGGCGGTGCGGGTCGTCCAGACCAGGCACAAGGGGGTGGCGGCCCTGCAGGCGCAGGCCAGCGCTTCCTGAAAGGCGGCCTCGCAGAAGAGCTGCGGCCAGTTCCGGCCGACCCGCATGCGGGTGTATTCCACGATCGACCGACGCGCCAGGACGATGGCCCGGCGCGCAAGCTCCGTGCTCAGCGCATCCGGGTCGCGAAGCGGCTCCGGCCGCTTGCGGCGAAACAGGGTCGGCAATCGAAAGATCGGCTTTCTCCCGTGGGTTGGCGCCGCCCGGCCCTTCGCCCTTCGACCCGATGGACAGCACCGGGCAACTGTGATCCGATCGCGGTCAAGAGGCAAGAACCGCAGGGAGGCGGCGCAACATGCTTGAGGGTTGGGTCGTCGTCGTTTCGGCGCTCGGGTATATATTGTCGCTCTTTGCGATTGCCAGTTATGGCGACCGCAAGGCACGGACAATGCCGCCGGGCCGCGGACGGCCGCTGATCTACGCGCTGTCGCTGTCGGTCTATTGCACGTCCTGGACGTTTTTCGGCTCCGTCGGCACCGCCACCCGCAGCGGTCTGGAGTTCCTGACGATCTACATCGGTCCGGTGCTGGTCTTCGCGCTCGGCTATCCGCTGCTGCGCCGGATCATCCGGCTGGCCAAGAGCGAGCGCATCACCTCCATCGCCGACTTCATCGGCGCGCGCTACGGCAAGAGCCAGTCGGTCGCAGCCGTCGTCGCGATCATCGCCGTGATCGGCATCATTCCCTATATCGCGCTGCAACTGAAGGCGGTGTCGCTCTCGGTGACGACGATGGTCGACCAGATCGACCTGTCCGGCGGAGTCGGGCCGTTGTCCTTCTTCAGCGACATCACGTTGATCATCGCCATCGGCATGGCGATCTTCGCCTGGCTGTTCGGCACCCGCCACATCGATGCGACCGAACACCAGGAAGGCTTGATGCTGGCGATCGCTGCGGAAGCGGTGGTCAAGCTCATCGCCTTTCTCGCCGTCGGCATCTGGGTCACCTACGGGCTCTACGACGGACCGGGCGCACTGGCGAGCGCGATGGCGGGCGATGCCCGGGTGACCGAGGTGCTCACCGGCGAGTTGTCGGGCGGCAACTGGATCGTGATGACGCTGCTGTCGTTTTTTGCCGTGCTCATGCTGCCGCGCCAGTTCCACGTCACGGTGACGGAGAACAATTCCTCGGAGGAACTCAAACGCGCGACCTGGCTGTTTCCGCTCTATCTCGTCGCGATCAACGTCTTCGTCGTGCCGATTGCCGCCGCCGGCATGATCGCCTTCACGCCCGCCACCAATCCCGACACCTATGTGCTGGCGCTGCCGATTGCCGCCGACCAGCCGTGGCTGGCGCTCTTCGCCTTCGTCGGCGGGCTGTCAGCGGCCACCGCCATGGTCATCGTGGCAACCGTCGCGCTCGCCATCATGATCTCCAACGACCTGGTGATGCCGCTGGTGCTCAGGCGCTCCAGCGAGGATGCGATCATCTCCTCCTCCGGCGAGGACATGAGCCGCATCCTGCTCCTGATCCGCCGGGTGGCGATCTTCGTCACGCTGCTGCTCGCCTATGCCTATTTCCGTGCCGCCGGCGACACGGCGGCGCTGACCTCCATCGGCCTGTTGTCCTTCGCGGCAATCGCGCAATTCGCACCGGCCTTCTTCGGCGGCCTGATCTGGCGCCGGGCGACGGCGCGCGGAGCCATCGCCGGCATGACCTCGGGCTTCGCCATCTGGGTCTACACGCTGCTGCTGCCGACCTTCGCCCAGTCCGGGCTGATCTCCGACACCTTCCTGGAGAGCGGTCCCTTCGGCCTGTGGCTGCTGCGCCCGCAGGCGCTGTTCTCGCTTGCCTTCGATCCGCTGACCCATGGCGTGTTCTGGAGCCTGTCGGTCAATCTCGCCGCGTATATCCTGGTGTCGCTGTCGCGCGCGCCCGAACCAATCGAGCGGTTGCAGGCGAACATCTTCGTGCCCTCCGAGCTCTCGCCCGCGCCGGGCCTCAGGCTGTGGCGCACCTCCGTCACCGTCGGCGAGCTGCAGGCAACGATCGCGCGCTACCTTGGCGAGGAGCGCACCGAGCGCTCGTTCCAGCGCTTCACCCGCGAGCGCGGCCGCGACATGGATGCCGACGCTCCGGCGGACGCGCAGATCATCCGCTTTTCCGAGCAGCTTCTGGCCAGCGCCATCGGCGCCGCCTCCTCGCGCCTCGTCCTGTCGCTCTTGGTCAAGCGCAGCGACCCGAGCGGCAAGGGGGCGCTGAAGCTGCTCGATGACGCGACGGTCGCCATCCAGTACAACCGCGACCTGTTGCAGACCGCACTCGACCAGGTGCGCCAGGGCATTGCCGTCTATGACCGCGACCTCAGGCTGATCTGCTGGAACCGGCAGTTCCGCGAGTTGCTCGGCCTTCCGGCGGAATACGGCCAGGTCGGCACGCCGCTCGACGCGATCATCCGCTACAACGCCAAGCGCGGCGCCTTCGGCAACGATCCGGTGGAGGTCATCGTCAGCGACCGGATCGACAAGCTGGCCGTGCGCCAGGAAACGTTCCAGGAGCATCTGGAAACGGAGGCGACGGTGCTCGAAGTGCGCACCAACCCGATGCCGGGCGGCGGCATCGTCACCACCTACACCGACATCACCGAGCGGGTCCTGGCGGAAGAGGCGCTGGCACGGGCCAACGAAACGCTGGAACGGCGGGTGCGCGAGCGCACGCTGGAGCTCACCCACGTCAACGAGGAGCTCAGCAACGCCAAACGGCTGGCCGACGAGGCCAATTTGGGCAAGACGCGCTTTTTGGCGGCCGCCGGCCACGACATCCTGCAACCGCTGAACGCGGCCCGGCTCTATGCCTCAAGCCTGACCGAACGCTTTGCCGACGGGGAACTGCGGCACCTGGTGCAAAACGTCGGCGCGTCGCTTGAATCGGTGGAGGAGATCATCGGCGCGGTGCTCGACATCTCCCGTCTCGACACCGGCGCGCTCAATCCGGAAATCACCGTTTTCCGCATCGAGGAGATCCTCAACCCGCTCAGGATGGAGTTCGAGCCGATCGCGCGGGAGAAGAACCTCGACCTGCGCATCCTGCCGAGCGGCCTGTCGGTGCGCTCGGACCGCCGACTGCTCAGGCGCCTGCTGCAGAACCTCGTCTCCAACGCGATAAAATACACCCGCGCCGGCAAGGTGCTGGTGGGGGTGCGCAAGCGCGGCGGCAAGGTCGTGATCGAGGTCTTCGACACTGGCATCGGCATTCCGGAATCCAAGCAGAAGCTGATCTTCATGGAGTTCCACCGCCTCGACGACGGCGCGCGGGAAGCCCGTGGCCTCGGTCTCGGACTGTCGATCGTGGAGCGCATCGCACGGGTCTTGAACCATCCCGTCTCCCTGCGCTCGACAGCGGGCGTGGGGTCCCGCTTTTCGCTCTCCGTCCCGCTCGCCGCGACCGTGCCCGTCCTGACGGAGCCGGCACCGCCGCCGCCCGCCCCCGGGGCCCTCGACGGCCTGCATGTGCTCGCCATCGACAACGAACCGCAGATCCTCGACGGCATGCGGGTCCTGCTGACCGGCTGGGGGTGCCAGGTCACCATCGCCCATGACCCGCTGGAGGCGGCGCGCAAGACGACGGAGGCCGGTCAGCAACCGGACGTGCTGATCGTCGACTACCATCTCGACGAAGGCACCGGCGTCGAGGCGGTGGTGCAACTGCGCTGGCGCTTCGGCGTCGAATTGCCGGCGATCCTGATCACCGCCGACCGCACCCAGGCCGTGCGCGCGGAAGCCGCCGACAAGACCATCGACCTGCTCAACAAGCCGGTGAAACCGGCCGCGCTGCGCGCGCTGCTGTCCCGATTGCGGCTGTCGCGGTCCGCCGCCGAATAGACGCCGCGATGACGGGCGATCAAGCAAGCGTGTAGAGCTTTGACTTGCCTGCAGGCGTCCGGCAAAGGACGCTCAGAGCGCCCGCACCGCTTCGGTCGCGCGGCCCAGGATCGGGATCCGTCAGGGAGACGAACATGCATAGTTTGACAAGGATGGCGATTGCCGCGGGCGCCTTTTTCGCAGCCTCGGGCGTCGCACAGGCGGCCTGCGATGTCGACAAGCCGGGTTCGGAACTGTCGCTGGCGGAGGCGGCGACGGTCTATCACTGTCTCGAAGAGGAGCTGCACGCCGGATACCTGCAAGGCGACAAGCGCTGGATCCCGAGCGAGTTCGTCAGCGACTATCGCGGCTGGAAGGCGGCGAGCGACTTTCCCGCCGCTCCCGGCTTCCATGGCCAGCGGTACCTGGTGACCTTCGTCAATCCGGTCGGCGAGGCCGAATACATGCAGTTCAAGGAAGAGGGCGCGGTAATGCCCGCCGGCAGCGTGCTCGCCAAGGAATCCTTCATGGTCAACGACGACGGCAAGGTCACCAAAGGCCCGCTCTTCCTGATGCAGAAGGTCGCCGCCGGCACCTCTCCCGAGACCGGCGACTGGTACTATATGGCGGTCACACCGGGCGGAACGCCGATGACCATGGATGTCGTCGCGGCCTGCAGCGAGTGCCATCAAGGCAATTTCAGCCAGCGCGACGGCCTCGGCTATCCGGTCGAGGAAGCGCGCGCCAAACCCTGACCGGCGCCGCCCGGTCGCGCATCAAAGCAAAACCGCGAAGAGCGCGGAATATCCCGCGTCATACCGGGCAAGCGCAAGCGCGACCCGGTATCGGAGAGCCGAAAACCTGTCCGTTTAAAGGAGTTGCACATCGCAAGACCGTGCCTCGCCGATCCCGGATCGCAGCTCATGCTGCGTCCGGGATGACACCGTTTCGGAGCCTTGTCATCATCGTCAGGGCGCGGCATGTCCCGCGCCCTTTCGCTCGATCTGCGTCCGGCAGCGCCTGTCAGCGCGCGATTGCCGAGTGCCACTGCCCCTGTTCGATCTTGGAGGCGGCGATCACCGCCTGGGTGCGGCTCTCCACACCGAGCTTTTGCAGGATCGCGGAGACATGCGCCTTGACGGTCGCCTCGGAGACGCTGAGCTCATAGGCGATCTGCTTGTTCAACAGGCCTTCCGACAGCATCATCAGCACACGCACCTGTTGCGGCGTCAGGCTCGACAGGCGCTGCACCATGTCGGCGATCTCGTTGCTTTCGGACGCCAGGTCGACGTCGGGCGGCGTCCAGGTGCCGCCGTTCATCACCGAAGCCACCGCATCCCGGATCACCTCGATGCCGAGCGACTTCGGGATGAAACCGGATGCGCCAAGCTCCATGCAGCGGCGAATGGTGGAGACGTCCTCGGTCGCCGAGACGATCACCACCGGCACGCCCTGATACTGCGCGCGCAGATACATCAGGCCGGAGAACCCGCGCATTCCCGGCATCGAAAGGTCGAGAAGGAGAAGGTCGACCTCGTCGTGGGCATCGAGATCGGCGGCCGCTTCCTCCAGCGATCCGACCTCTGAAATTCCGGCCCCTGGATAAACGGTTTCAAGCGTTTGGCGCATGGCGCCACGAAACAATGGATGATCGTCGGCAATGACAAAGTGATAGGATGTAGCTTCCGACACGCAGTCCTCCTCCCTCCAGGCCGGCTGTCGTCGCCGGCTCTGAACCCCGCAGGCCGCCAATCGCCTCCCGCCGATTCGCGCGCCGTGTCCCCGAACCTCCGGTTGCCCGGCGTGCCGGCCCGGATACGGGCGGCCCCTTTGCGCAAGCGCATTATCGACCCTGCCTCGACACGCATCAAGCGAAGAACCGGGACCAAGGCCTTCCGCTGCCGGTCTTGGCGGGGCACTCCCTGTATTCTCACAGTTTTCGCTTTTTCGAAAGTCGTATAAGCAACCCTGCGGTCAGGGTGCTAAGCGTTCGGGCCAAGCGTCTTGCGCCCCTGACGGCACATGCGCCACAACACGCGAACAGGGATACGGTCGGACGACGCGGGGGACACAATGACAGGACGCGCTAACACGCCCGGCGGCCGGGACCGCATCTGGTGGCACCGCACGCTGCGCCTCGCGGCGGTCGTGCTGGGACTGTGGGCTGTCTTCGGCTTTGCCGTCCACGGCCTCGTCGTGCCGCTGAACTCGCTGGTGATCGCCGGCTTCCCGCTCGGCTTCTACATGGCGGCGCAGGGGTCGCTCATCGCCTTCGTCGTCCTCGTCTTCTGGTTCAGCGCCCGTCAGGACCGCATCGACCGCGAGGCCGGCGTCGCCGAACCGGACCCCGCCCGCGAGGAGCGGCCGCAATGAGCCTGCCGCAGCGCGACGACGCCTTCCTCGCCAACCTCGGGCGGATCTACGGCACCTATGTCGGCGGCTTCATCGCCTTTGTCGCCGCACTCGCCATCCTCGAGCAAATGGGCGTTCCCGACCGGATCATCGGCTATCTCTTCGTCTTCTTCACACTTGCCGTCTATGCCGGCATCGGCATCGTCACCCGCACGGTGCAGGTCTCGGAATACTACGTCGCCGGACGGCGGGTCCCGGCCGTCTACAACGGCATGGCGACGGCGGCGGACTGGTTGTCGGGTGCCTCCTTCGTCGGCATGGCCGGCACGCTCTACGCGCTCGGCTACGACGGTCTGGCCTATGTGATCGGCTGGACCGGCGGCTATGTGCTCGTCGCGGCGCTGGTCGCGCCTTACCTGCGCAAGTTCGGCGCCTACACGGTGCCCGATTTTCTCGCCGCGCGCTTCGGCGGCAACCTTGCGCGGCTGGTCGGCGTTCTCGTGCTCTTCGCCTGCTCCTTCACCTATGTGGTGGCGCAGATCTATGCGACCGGCATCATCGCCTCGCGGTTTCTCGGCATTTCCTTCGAGGTGGCGGTCTATGTCGGCCTTGCCGGCATCCTGCTCTGCTCGATGCTCGGCGGCATGCGCGCCGTCACCTGGACGCAGGTCGCGCAATATATCGTGCTGATCGTCGCCTATATGCTTCCCGTGGCAATCCTGTCGGCGCAGAAATTCGGCTTTCCCCTCGCCCAGTTCACCTATGGCGCGGTCTTGCAGGAAATCGCCTTGCTGGAACAGGATCTGCTCGCGCGCGGCCTTGCCACCGCCGAAACCCTGAAGCCGCATCTGGCGCCCTTCACCTCGCTCGATCCGCTGAATTTCTTCGCGCTGATCGCCTGCCTGATGGTCGGCACGGCCTCGCTGCCGCATATCCTCATGCGCTATTTCACCACCCTTTCGGTGCGCGACGCGCGACGCTCGGTCGGCTGGTCGCTGCTCTTCATCCTGCTGCTCTATGTCACGGCCCCGGCCTATGCGGCCTTCGCCAAGCTGGAAATCTACCAGAACGTCATCGGCGCCGGCCTCGAGGCGCTGCCGCAGTGGATCTACACCTACGGCAAGCTCGGACTGGTCGACATCTGCGGCGCACATGCGGCCTCGCCAGACGCGGTGCAGTCGGCCTGCGCCGCCGTGCCCGGAAACGACGGCGTGCTCAGGCTTCCCGATCTCGCCATCGACCGCGACGTGATCGTCATCGCCATGCCGGAAATCGCCGGCCTGCCCTATGTCATCGCCGGTCTTGTGGCGGCCGGCGGTCTCGCCGCCTCGCTGTCGACCGCCGACGGGCTGCTGCTCGCCATCGCCAATGCGATGAGCCACGACGTCTACTACCGGATGCTGGACACGCGCGCGCCGGCAAGCCGCCGGCTGGTGATGGCCCGCGTCCTGCTGGTCGGGGCGGCGGTGCTTGCCGCCTATGTCGCCTCCACGCGCCCGGCCGACATCCTGTCGGTCGTCGCCTGGGCCTTCTCGCTGGCCGCGGCCGGCAATTTTCCGGCGATCGTGCTCGGCATCTGGTGGAAGCGCTGCACCTCGGCCGGCGCCATCGCCGGCATGATCGCGGGCTTCGGCGTCACGCTCTATTACCTGGCGATGACGCAATACGGCGGGATGGCGGAGTGGTTCGGGGTGAAGAACATCTCGGCCGCGCTCTTCGGTCTTCCGGTCGGCTTCGCGGTCACGATCCTCGTCAGCCTGGCGACCCCTGCGCCCTCACGCGAGGTGCAGGCCCTGATCGACGACATCCGCAAGCCCTCGGGCGGACCGCTGATGCGCGACGGTCCGCTGTGAACGCTCCGGCGATGCGGGCGTCGCTTCCGTGAGCGTGCTCATCTACCAGATCGCCAATTTCGTGCTGGCGGCGCTGATGTACACGCTGCTCGGGCGGCTGGCGCTGACGCTGCTGCTCGGGGCTAGCCACCCGGGGTTCATGCTGCGCGCCTTTGCCCGCCTCACCGATCCGGCCCTGTGGCTGGTGCGGCTGATCACGCCCTCGCTGGTGCCGCAGGGCCTGCTGCTGATCTTCGCCGTTACCTGGACGATGATCGCGCGCGTGCTGCTCGCGGTCGGTTTCGCCGCCAGCGGCGCACTTTCCGGGGCGGTGTGAGACGATGACCACCCGCGTCACGGAAACCGGCCGCATTCCGCTTGCCATCGCGGCGCTTGCGCTTCTCAACGGCGTGTTCAACCCCTGGCTCCTGCCGCAGACGACGGCTGCCGTGATCCTGCTGGCGCCGGGATTGCTCGTGTCCTCCGCCTCGCTCGTCGTCTATCTCGCCTCTCTCTTCGGCGCGCTGACGACGCTGGTCGTCGCCGGCATTCCCGCCGCCCTCTACGAGCGCCTCGCCGTCGGGCGCGCCTCGCCCTTCGCGGTCTGCCTCGTCTGGCTCGCGGCAACCGCGCTTCTTTCGCTGCCGGCTGCGGGGATGGCCGCGCTTCTGCTTCTGGGATAGGCTTTCGCCTGTTTCGACGTTTCCCCGCCCACGCCTTTCAAGGACTTTTCCCGTGCCCGAGACGCTTTTTCCGCCGCTGGAGCCCTATGCTTCCGGCATGCTGCCCGTCAGCGAGGTGCATTCGATCTACTATGAGGAATGCGGCAATCCGGACGGCGTGCCGGTTGTCATGCTGCATGGCGGGCCGGGCGGCGGCGCGGGGGAAATCATGCGCCGCTTTCACGATCCGGCGGTCTATCGCATCGTGCTGTTCGACCAGCGCGGCTGCGGCCGGTCCATCCCGCATGCGGAGCTGCGCGAAAACACCACCTGGGATCTCGTCGCCGACATCGAGCGGCTGCGCGAACATCTCGGCATCGAGCGCTGGCAGGTCTTCGGCGGCTCCTGGGGGTCGACGCTTTCGCTGGCCTATGCCGAGACCCATCCCGAGCGGGTGACCTCGCTGGTGCTGCGCGGCATCTTCCTGCTGCGCCGCGCCGAGCTTTTGTGGTTCTACCAGGAGGGCGCGAGCTGGCTGTATCCCGACCTTTTCGCCGCCTATCGCGACCTGATCCCCGAGGACGAGCAAAGCGACCTGATCGCCGCCTATCATCGCCGGCTGACGGGAACCGACGAGGCGGAGCGGCTGGAAGCGGCGACCCGCTGGGCGCGCTGGGAAGGGTCGACGCTCTCGGTGCTGCGCAACCCGGAGCGCGAGGCGGCCTTTTCGGATCCGCATTACGCCCTCGCCTTCGCCCGCATCGAGGCGCATTATTTCGTCAATGGCGGCTTCTTCACCCATGACGACCAGTTGCTGCGCGATGTCGACCGGGTCCACGGCATCCCGGCGGTCATCGTCCACGGCCGGCACGACGTGGTCACGCCGATGAAAAACGCCATCGATCTCGCAGCCGCCTGGCCGGAAGCGGACCTGCGGATCGTCGAGGATGCTGGCCACGCGGCGAGCGAACCGGGCATCGTCTCGGAGCTGGTGGCGGCGACCCGCCGGTTCGCGGCGCACCGCTGAGGCGGGCCGGAAAGATCCGCGTCAGAGGTCCACGTCAGAGATCCGCGTCAGGTGCCCAGATAGCGCAGCGTCAGGCTGCGCTGATGCGGATCGCGGCGGTGCTCCACCAGATAGATCTCCTGCCAGGTGCCGAGGTCGAGCCGTCCGGCCACCACCGGGACCTGCAGGCTGACGTCGGTCAGCATGGTCTTGACGTGGGCCGGCATGTCGTCCGGCCCTTCCGAGCGATGGCGCCAGGGCGCATCCTCCGGGGCAAGCCCTGCAAGCGCGTCCAGAAGATCGGCCTGCACGTCGGGATCGGCGTTTTCCTGGATGGTGAGCGAGGCGGAGGTGTGGCGCAGGAAGAGCGACACGGCGCCGTCGCGGGCGGTCTGCTCGCTCAGCCAGTCGTCGATACGCCGGCCGATGCCGTAGAATCCGCGGCCACGGGTCGCCACGACGAGGCGGCCCATGCGTTGCCGCAGGTCGAGGCCATCGTCCTCGAAGGTCCAGGACTGGTCGCTCAGGCCGGTTCGGGAACGGGTCATGATCGCGCGTGTTCCTCCCTTTTGCCGCAACTATGTGAGGAGCGCGCCGACAGCGCAAGCGCGGCAGGGCTTGGCAGGCGAATGCCCAGGCTTTAGCCTGCGCTCCGCACCGCGTTTCCGCGGGGCGCTTTCGAAGGCACCGACGACAGGATACCGGCCTCCATGGCTGCAATGGGTTTCGACTTCAGCCATCGGGGCAAGGCCAGCGTGGAAACGCTCGACTTCAACCGGGAGCTGGTTCACCGGCTGACGCTTCTGCCGGACCAGTGGTCCTTCGCCCCGTCCGTCATTCGCGAAAAGCGCGCCGAGGGTCTTGGCCCCTTTCCCTGCCCGCCGCGCGATCCGCACGCCGAGGTGCGTACGATCCCGGGACCGCATGGCGACATTCCCCTGCGCATCCTGCGCCCGCGCAGCCGCGCCTGCGAGGGCGCCTATCTGCATATTCACGGCGGCGGCTGGACCCTGGGCGCGGCCGACGAACAGGATCCGCGGTTGCGCGAGATCACCGAGAACACCGGCCTGGCCGTTGTCTCCTGCGACTATCGGCTCGCGCCCGAGCACCCCTATCCGCAAGGGCCAGACGATTGCGAGGCGGCGGCGCTGTGGCTGCACGACAACGGCGTGCGGGAGTTCGGCACGCCGCGCTTCGCCATCGGCGGGGAATCGGCCGGTGCCAATCTCGCCGCCTCCGTGCTGATGCGCCTGCGCGACCGGCACGGCCTGGGCCGCCTGTTTTCGGCCGCGGTCTTCGTCTGCGGCTGCTTCGACCTGCGCCTGACGCCGAGCGCGCGCAACTGGGGCCGCCAGAAGCTCGTCCTCAACACCCGCGACCTGACGATGTTCGTGCGCCACTATCTGGCGCGCGGCGGCGATCCGGCCGCAGCCGACATCTCACCGCTGATGGGCGATCTCGGCGGGCTGGTCCCGGCGCATTTCGTCGTCGGCGACGCCGACCCGCTGCTCGACGACACGCTGTTCATGGCGGCGCGCTGGCGGGCGGCCGGCAACCGGGCGGATCTCGCCGTCCACCCCGGCGGCTGCCATGTCTTCCAGCACTTCCCCCTCGCCATCGCCGAGGACAGCAACCGCGCGATCGATGCATTCCTTCTGGAAATTCCGCCCTCCAATTGACACTCGGCCCCACCCGGCGCACACACCATCACCGAACCCTCCGGAGAGCCTCACATGGCCGCTATCGAGACATTGTTTTCCTTTGTAAATTGCTGGGAGTGCGATGAAAATGACCATCTGAACGTCCAGTTCTATCTCGCCCGCTTCGAAGAGGCGGACAGGCAATTCCGCCTGCTGAGCGGCTTGAGCGACGCGCTCGCCGGGGCGCGGCGCGCACGGCACCTGCGCTATCACGAAGAGCTTTATTCCGGCGACACGCTGGTCATGCGCAGCCATGTCGCCTTCGACGGGCCCTACATGCTGACGGTGGTGCATGAATTGCGCCGCAGCGCCGACAATGTGCTCGCCGCGACCGCGACCGACGGCTATGCGCCCGCCGACAGCGTCGCGCGCGAATTGCGCCGCCGCTTCCAGGACGTCAGCGCGCCGATGCCCGATGCCGCCTTGCCGCGCAGCCTGGGGACCGCGGCCGAAACCAGCGCCGTGACCGTGAAGCAGCTTGAGACCGCCGGGGCGCGCATCGTGCATCGCGCCACCGTACTGCCGCGCCACGCCGGGCCGGACGGACGCGCCGACGACGCTTTCGCGCTGTCATGCTTCACGGAAGGGGCGCCGCATGTGTGGAACATGACCCCAATGACCGACGCCTGGCTGACGAAGCACGGCTTCGGGCGTGTCGCGGTGGAGATGAAGCTTGCCTGGACCGGCCCGCTCAAGCCGGGCGATCCGGTGGTGACCTACAGCGGGCTGACGGGCGCGGCGAATTCCACCTTCTCCTTCCGCCACCACCTGTTCGAGGCGCGCACCCACCGGCTTGCCGCCGTCTGCGATGTCGTGGCGCTGACCATGGACCTGAAGACCCGCAGCGCCGTGTCGCTGGACGACGAGGTGCGCGCGAGCATCCTCAAGTCCGTGCTGAAGGCCTGAGGGCCGGCCCGACACGCAAGCGATTGACCGACCGACTACCGGCGAGCCGCAAGGCCCGCCGGTCAGTTGGCCATGTCGTCATATTCCTCGCGCAGGGTCTTCATCAGGCCAAAGAACCGGCGCATGGCCTTTTCGGTAAAGTCGAGCGCCTTGTCGAGCTCGGCTTCCTCTTCCGGCGTAAACGACGGTTCCTTGCCGGCTTCGGGCGCCGGCGTTGACGGGCTTTGCGACCGGGCGGAGGGGGCGTCGCCGGTCTCGCCCAGACGCTTTTGCAGCGCGGCGTTCTCGTCGCGCAAGGCCGCCAGTTCGTCGCTCAGCCGCGAAATCTCCTGCTCCATCGCAAGCTGCGCATCCGGCACGGCGACGCAGCGCCAGGCCTCGCCGCGGCGGCGGCATTCAGCGACCCGGCCGCTGTCCCGGTCGAGACGCAGGAATGCCTCGCCGGCCGGGGCGAGCAGATAGCGGTCTTCCGGGGCCGACGGTCGCGGTCCCGTCCCCGCGTCCTCCGACTGGGCCAGAACGCCAGTGGCAAGCGACACAGCAAGACCGGCTGCGGCAAGGGCAGTTGCGAGCAGGCGCATCACGAGGTTCTCCATGTGTTCGGCCGTCCGCGTCCCGGGGACGACAGGGCCGTATCCAGCGCAATATCTTCGACTTTATACAACTATCCGCGCCGGTCGTGGCGAAAGCACGACGTCCCGCACCGGGGACGTCCGCATTACGGCGCGGAAAACGGCGCGCGCCCCTCGGCAAGTGCCGCATCGAGCAGATCGAGACGGTCCTGCCCCCAGAACACCTCGCCGTTCAGGACATAACTCGGCGAGCCGAAGACACCGGTCTCGATCGCTTCGGCCTGATTGGCCATATAGCGTTCGACAATGACCTTCTCGCTCGCCTGGTCGAGCGTGGCATCGGCGTTGAGGCCGAGCCGCTCGAGGATCGCGCGATGCACGCTTTCCTGCGCGATGTCCAGCTCGTCGCTCCACAGCGCCTGGAACACGGCGAGCGAATAGGCGGCGACCGGTCCGCCGTCGACCGCGACCGCAAGCGCGATCCGGTCCGCCAGTTCCGGGTTCACCGGAAAATGCGCCGGCTTCAGCGTCAGCGGGATGTTGCGATAGGCGCGCCAGCGCTGCAGTTCCACCAGCCGGTAGGCCTGGCGCACCGGATGGCGCTTGGCGAGCGGCAGACCGCCGGTTTCGGCAAACACCGTGGTCAGAGAGACCGGACGGAAGCGCACCGCATATTCGCGCCTGTCGGCAAGCGTCAGGAAGGCCTGATGGCCGAGATAGGCCCAGGGAGAGGCGTGCGTGTAGTAATAGTCGATGATGCGCTGCATGCGGGGGGATCCGTTGCTGATTGGGTTTCCCGGCACCGTGCGCCGGGACCCGCGCGCGATCAAGTGCGATTGCGGCAAAAGCGCGCCGCCGTCCGAACGCGGATGCCTGGGCTTCTCAGCCCGCGCGGGTCTTTCGCAAGGAGGCGGGCGCGCGCTCGTCGGCGGGCAGAAGCGCCTCCAGTGTCTCAATGCGGTCGGCCTCCGCCGGCGGCTTGTCGAACCTCAGCCGCGCCACCCGGGGAAAGCGCATCGCCACGCCGGACTTGTGCCGGGTGGAGCGGTTCAGGCCCTCAAACGCGATCTCCAGCACCAGGCCGACCTCGGTGTCGTGACGGACCTCGCGCACGGGGCCGAAGCGATTGACGGTGTTCTGCCGCACGAAGCGGTCGATCTCGGCAAGCTCCTCGTCGGTAAAACCGAAATAGGCCTTGCCCACCGGGACGAGTTCCTCGCCCGCCTCGCCGGCCTCGCGCCAGACACCGAAGGTGTAGTCGGAGTAAAACGACGAGCGCTTGCCGTGACCGCGCTGCGCATACATCAGCACCGCGTCGATGCGGTGCGGATCGCGCTTCCACTTGAACCACTGCCCCTTGGGGCGGCCGGGGACGTAGGACGAGGCCCAGCGCTTCAGCATCAGGCCCTCGATGGCCTGCGCATCCGCACCCGCATGCAGCGTTTCCGGCGCGTTGCGCGCCTGTGCCAGTTCCTCCAGACCCGCAACCTCCACCAGCGGCGAGAGGTCGATGCGCGGCGAGGCGAGCCGCGCGACGAAATCCTCCAGCCGCGCGCGCCTGTCGCGAAACGGCAGGTCGCGCAGATCCTCGCCATCCAGCGACAGAAGGTCGTAGGCGCGGATCGCCGCCGGATGCGAGGCCATCAGCTTCGCTGTCACGCTCTTGCGGTTGAGGCGCTGCTGCAGCGTGTTGAAGGAGCGCACCTCGCCGTCGATCACCACCAGCAGTTCGCCGTCGATCACCGCCTCGACGTCCAGCGCCGCGACGAGATCGGGAAAGGCGGCGGAGAGATCCTCGCCGGTGCGTGAATAGAGCCGCCGTCGCAACGCGCCGCTGCCGTCGTAGCCGGCCGCCGCCTGCACGCGAATGCCGTCCCACTTCCATTCCGCCGCGAACTCCGCCGGCGCGAAGTCGTCCAGATCGCGGTCTTCGGCCGGATGCGCCAGCATCGGCGGGCGAAACGGCACAGGATCGTCGGAACGCGGGCGTTCGCCCGTTCCAAGCGCCCAGGCAAACAGCGTCTCATAGGGCGGGTCGAGACCGTGCCAGACCTCCTCGATGTCATCCGGCTGGAGCGATCCGAGGCCGGCCACCGCCGTCTTGGCAAGCCGCGCCGAAACGCCGACCCGCAAGCCGCCCGTCACCAGCTTCAGGAGCGCCCAGCGCCCGGTCTCGTCCAGTGTGTCGAGCCAGCCGGCGATGAGCGCCGGCACCTCGCCGCGCCTCGCCGTCTCCAGCCGCGCCACCACCTCCTGAAGCGCGGGCGGCGATGCGTCGCCGCCCTCCCCGTTCGGCCAGATCAGCGCGATGGTTTCCGACAGATCGCCGACGAAATCATAGGAGAGCGCGAAAAGATGCGGATCGACCCGCTCGGCGACGAGCGCCCTGAGCATCGCCGGTTTGGCGTGGCGAAACGACAGGCCGCCGGTGAGGGCTGCCAGCGCAAGCCCGCGTTCGGGATCCGGCGTCTCGATAAAATGCTCGCGCATCAGCGCGAGCTTGGCGCTGCGGCGCGGCTCGAACGACAGGCGGTCCAGAAGGCGGGCAAAGCGGATCATCGCATGTGCATACGGATCACGGCTCGTTGACGATCATCGCGATCCGCCAGGTGTCGCCGTCGTAGAGCAGATGGTAGTGGCAGGTGAACTCGATCACCGGCTCGCCCTGCGCATCCGACTGGGTCCAGCTCAGGGTGGCCACCGCCGTGTCGCCGCCGACGTAGCCGGCCAGGACCTCGTAGTCGGAGGCGACCACGCCTTCCTTGTCGAGCGCGGCCAGAAGCTTTTCGATGTTTTCCAGCAGTTCCTCGTCGTCTGCGAAGACATTGCCCTTGCCGAACTGCCAGATGACATTGGGATAGGCGAAACAGTCGGCGACCGCATCCGCGTCGAAATCGTCAAAGGCCGCGCGATAGTCCTCGAAGAGGTCGAGCACCGCCGGCTCCAGCTCCGTGCCCGTTCCAGCGTCCACGTCCGTGTCGCGATCCGCACCATTGTCCTGTGTCATGTCAGCCTCCCGCGGCCTTCCCCGCCATCGTTTCACGTTCCGTCGTCTCGCCCGCCGGCACCCCGTCCGGGATCGCCGCGCCGGCATCCAGTTCCGCCTCGCCGTCATCGCCATAGCCGATGAGGTTGAGCGGCCGGGCGGCAAGCCCCTCGCCGCGGCACCAGTGCACCAGCGCCTCTTCCGCGCCATGCGTCACCCAGACCTCGCCCGCGCCCGTCTCCTTGATCGTGGCGCGCAGGTCGTCCCAGTCCGCGTGGTCGGAGATCACCAGCGGCAGCTCCGCCCCGCGCTGGCGCGCCCGCGCCCTGACCCGGACCCAGCCGCTGGCAATCGCGGTGACCGGATCGCCGAAGCGCCGGGCCCAGCGGTCGGCCAGCTGACCCGGCGGGCACAGCACCACCTCGCCGGCCAGTTCCTTGGAGCGCCGCCCGACTGTCTCCAGCGGCCCGAGGTCCACGCCTTCGGCTTCGTAGAGACGGCAGAGCTTTTCCAGCGCGCCATGCAGATAGATCGTGCGGTCGTATCCGGCGGCACGCAATTCCGCAATCACCCGCTGCGCCTTTCCAAGGGCATAGGCACCGACCAGATGGGTACGGCCCGCGAATGTCTGCAAGGAGGCGAGCAGTTTCGCGATCTCGTCGCGCGCCTCGGGATGGCGAAACACCGGCAGGCCGAAGGTCGCCTCGGTGATAAAGACGTCGCAGGCAACCGGCTCGAAGGGGGCGCAGGTCGGATCCGCCTGGCGCTTGTAGTCGCCGGAGACAACAACGCGCGTCGCCCCGCGCTCCAGCCGGATCTGCATGGACCCGAGCACATGGCCGGCCGGATGGAACGACACAAGCACGCCGTTGATGTCGAGCGTCTCGCCGGCGTCCGCGCGCTGGCGCATTCCGGTGAAGCCCTCGCCATAGCGCACGGCCATGATCTTCAGCGTCTCGTCGGAGGCCAGCACCGCGCCATGGCCGGCGCGCGCATGATCGGCGTGGCCATGGGTGATCAGTGCGCGCTCGACGGGGCGCGTCGGATCGATGTGAAAGCCGCCTTGCGGGCAGTAAAGTCCCTCATCGGTGAGGGTGAGCAGATCGGCGCCAAGGGTCATCACCGGCAATGTAGGGTCGCACCTCGCGAATTGGAATGGAGGACGCGCAGGCCGCTCGACGCCGGCGGCGCGAGGCACTATCTGTGGGCGCCATGGATGCCGCCGGCCCGCCTCTTCTTCCCCCCGAGTTCCAGCGCTGGTTCGAAAGCCGGGGCTGGCAGGCGCGCGCGCATCAGCTGGACCTGCTCGAGGTTGCCCGCAACCGGCGCTCCGCGCTGCTGATCGCGCCGACGGGCGCCGGCAAGACGCTCGCAGGCTTCCTGCCGAGCCTGACGGACCTGGCGGCGACGCCACGCGCCAAGCCCGGGGCGGCCGGAAGCCGGCGCGGGGTGCATACGATCTACATCTCGCCGCTGAAGGCGCTTGCCGTCGACATCGCCCGCAATCTCGAGGCGCCGGTGGAGGGCATCGGCCTCGACATCCGCATCGAGACGCGCACCGGCGACACGCCCTCCCACAAGCGCCAGCGCCAGAAGAAGATCCCGCCCGACATCCTGCTGACGACACCGGAGCAGATCGCCCTGCTCCTGTCCGATGCGCAGGGGCGCGAGATGCTCACCGGCGTGAAGACCGTGATCCTCGACGAGTTGCATGCGCTGGTCACCTCCAAGCGCGGCGACCTGCTGGCGCTCGGCCTTGCCGCGCTGCGGCGGCTGTCGCCGCAACTCAGGACCATCGGCCTGTCGGCGACCGTGGCCGAGCCGGACGACCTGCGCGCCTATCTGGTCGAACAGAGCGGCGACGAACCGGACAGGGAGGCGCGCAATCTCGCCGATCTCGTCACGGTCTCGGGCGGTGCCGCGCCCGACATCACCATTCTCGACACCGACGAGCGGCTGCCCTGGTCCGGCCATTCGGCCCGGCATGCGGTCCCGGACATCTACGAGATCATCCGCAAGCACCGCACCAGCCTCGTCTTCGTCAACACCCGCTCGCAGGCCGAGGCGCTGTTTCAGGCGCTGTGGCATGTCAACGACGAGAACCTGCCGATCGCCCTGCACCACGGCTCGCTGGATGTGGGCCAGCGGCGCAAGGTGGAAGCCGCGATGGCGGCGGGCGCCCTTCGTGCCATCGTCTGCACCTCCTCGCTCGATCTCGGCATCGACTGGGGCGACGTCGACCTCGTCGTCAATGTCGGCGCGCCAAAGGGCGCGAGCCGGCTGGCGCAGCGCATCGGCCGTTCGAACCACCGCATGGACGAGCCGTCGCGGGCCATCCTGGTGCCGGCCAACCGCTTCGAGGTGATGGAGTGCCAGGCAGCGCTTGCCGCCTCGCGCGCCGGCGAGCAGGACACGCCCCCCTTGCGCACGGGCGCGCTCGACGTTCTCGCCCAGCACATCCTCGGCGTCGCCTGCGCGGGACCGTTTCTGCCCGACGCGCTGTTCGACGAGATCCGCACGGCCGAGCCCTACCGCCACCTGACACGGCGCGACTTCGACCGCACCGTCGCCTTCGTGGCGACCGGCGGCTACGCGCTTCGCACCTACGAGCGCTACGCCCGGCTGAAGGACGACGGCGACGGCCGGTTGCGGCTCGCCCACCCTTCCTTCGCCCAGCAATACCGGCTGAACGTCGGCACCATCGTCGAGGCGCCGATGCTGAAGGTCCGGCTGGTGCGCTCCAAGGCCGAAGGCCGGCGCACGCCGGTGGGGCGCGGCGGACGCATGCTCGGCGAGATCGAGGAATGGTTCGTCGACCAGCTCATCCCCGGGGACACGTTCCTTTTCGCCGGCGAGATCCTGCGGTTCGAGGCGATCCGGGAAAACGAGGTCTATGTCTCGCGCGCCCGTGCCCAGGCGCCGAAAGTCCCGTCCTATCAGGGCGGCAAGTTTCCGCTCTCCACCTTTCTGGCGGCGAGCGTGCGCGCGATGCTCGCCGATCCCGGGAGCTGGTCCCGGCTGCCCGGTCAGGTGCGCGACTGGCTGGAGCTGCAACGGCTCCATTCCGCGCTGCCAAGGGCCGACGGCCTGCTGGTGGAAACCTTCCCGCGCGCCAACAAGCATTATCTCGTCTGCTATCCCTTCGACGGGCGGCTGGCCCATCAAACGCTCGGCATGCTGCTGACCCGGCGACTGGAGCGCCTTGGCGCGCGGCCGCTCGGCTTCGTCGCCAACGACTATGCGCTCGCCGTTTGGGGGATGTCGGACCTCGGCGCGATGATCGCCGAGGGCCGGTTGTCCCTGGACGGCCTGTTCGACGAGGACATGCTGGGCGACGACCTCGACGCCTGGCTGGCGGAATCGAGCCTGATGAAGCGCACCTTCCGCACCTGCGCGGTGATCGCCGGGCTGATCGAGCGCCGCCATCCGGGCAAGGAGAAAAGCGGCCGGCAGGTCACCGTCTCGGCGGATCTGATCTACGACGTGCTGCGCCGTCACGAGCCGGATCACATCCTTCTGGAGGCGACCTGGCAGGATGCGGCACAAGGACTTCTGGATATCTCCAGATTGGGCGAACTTCTGCGCCGAATTCAGTGCCGAATCGCGCATACTGCGCTTGATCGGGTGTCTCCGCTCGCCGTTCCGGTGATGCTGGAAATCGGCAAGGAGCCCGTGTTCGGCGCCGCGCAGGAAGCCTTGCTCGGCGAGGCCGCCGACGATCTTGTCAGGGAGGCAATGGGGTGAGTCCCTTCACCGCGCAGCAACCGGTCCGGCGCTTTGCGCCCGTGTGCCACGACATCTCGCTTGCGGGCGAGCTTGTCGGTCTCCACGACAGCGGCGCGCTGTGGTGGCCGGACGAGGACACGCTCGTCGTCTCCGACCTGCATTTCGAGAAGGGCTCCAGCTACGCCCGCCGCGGCGTCATGCTGCCGCCCTATGACACCGCCGCGACGCTGGAAAAACTCGCCGGGGTCATCGATGCCTTCGATCCGAGCCGCGTGATCGCGCTCGGCGACAGTTTTCACGACACAAACGGGTCGGACCGCCTGCCGGCGACCTATCGCGCCATGCTGACCACGCTGCAGCTCGGGCGCGAATGGATCTGGATTACCGGCAATCACGATCCGGTCGCGCCGGTGTCGCTGTGCGGCGAGACCATGGAAGAGGTCCGGCTCGCCGGCCTCGTCTTCCGGCACGAGCCGGAGGAGGATGCCGCTCCCGGAGAGGTCTGCGGCCATCTTCATCCGGCCGCCCGCATCCGCCGCTACGGGCGCAGCGTGCGCCGGCCCTGTTTCGCAACAGACGGACAGCGCATGGTGCTGCCGGCCTTCGGCGTGCTGACGGGCGGTCTCAACGTTCTGGACGAGGCCTGGTCGGGCCTGTTTCCGCCGCGCGGCTTTTCGGTCTTCATGTTGGGCGAAGGCCGCCTCTATCCCTTCACGGCGAGCCGCCTCGTCGCCGACTGAGCGGCTGCCCCCGTCCCGCGCGCCGTCAGCGTGCAAGCAGGATGAGCAGGCTTCCCGCGGCGACCAGAAGGCTTGCGACCACCACCACCGTCAGCCGGCGCCGTAGCCTCACGTACCACTGCGGCAGCGTGCCCTTTTCCCCCGCATGAAGATCCCAGCCGCCCTGCAGCAGGAAGCCGCAGGCGAGCATCAGCAGCCCCCAGCTTGGCGGAAGAAGCACGGCGACCCAGCCGCCGAGGGACGGCATCACCGACCAGCCGAAGACGCCCGCCTCGGCGCGCGCGCTGGCAACCGCGATCCCCCAGCGCACCCCGCCCAGAAACGACAGGATGACCGCGCCGTACACGATCAGCGCCAGCGTCGCAAAGACCGCGAACTGCGCGTCCACAAGGCGAAACGCCGCCGCCGTCAGATAGAGCGCGCCGGCGAGAAACGGCAGCAGTCCCGCATAGCCGAGCATCCGCGACAGTCGCGGCGCGGGGCGTTTCTCGACGGCGGAGTCGGCAGACTGGAACGTCACGGGACCACCACGTGTCTTTCGGGTTGCATCTCCTGACGATACGCCTCAATCGCGCCGGAAGATCACTCCCGCGAGCCAACCGGTGAAGATCGCGAGCGCGACGGCCAGCAGGCCGTAGAGCGCGGAATATTCATAGGCCAGACGATAGGTGAACTGCTCGAAGCCGGACTTGGCGATGGTGAGCGGCTGTTCGGCCTGCGCCAGCAAGGCTCCGCCGCGCAACAGATAGGTCGACACGGTGTATTCGCCCACCGGCACGTTGGCCGGCAGCGACACCGATGTCCTGAACAGCGAATCGCTCAGGAATTCGATGCTGTCGGTCTGTTCCTGGTAGAGACCGTTCTGAACCCTCAGGCGCAGGAACGCTTCGCGGAAGTTGTCCCGGTCGCCGATCGGTACGTCGGAGGCGATCGCGATCGGCAGATTGAGGTTGCGCAGGCCGATGCGATGGCGCTCCAGCACGGTGCGCGAGGCCATTTCGTGGGGCGCGCGCGTGGTGTGCACGGCCAGGAAACTCGGCACCCGCTCGAAGGTCTCGGAATCGCGGTTGACCCAGATCCCCATGAAGCGGCCCTTGCGCCGGGTGGTGACCACCTGCTCCGGCCCCGACACCACCACGGCGAGATCGTAGGGCTCGGGCCGCGCGACGGTCAGCGCATCGCGGGCGATCTCGCCGAAGACGACGATGCGCGTGCCGGTGAAATTGGATTCGATGTTCACCCGGTCGGCGGAAAGCGCTGCGATCAGGTTTTCCGCACGCGCCGCCGGTGCCGCCGGTGCCGCGGCCAGGAGGCAGCCGAGGCCGAGGAGAACGATCATCTGCCGCAAAGGTCGTCTCATCGGCGCACCTCCGCGATCGCAGCGGAGACCGAAAACAGCTCGTCGGGCTGAAGCACCAGGTTGACGGCAAAACGGACGCCAACCGACAGCACGAGAAGCGCGAGCAGCAGACGCAACTGGTCGCCGCGCAGCTTCTGGCCCATGCGCGCGCCGAACTGGGCGCCGATCACGCCGCCGATCATCAGCGCGAGCGCCAGCACGATGTCGACCGACTGGGTCGACATGGCATGCAGGAAGGTCGCCGCCGCCATGGTGAACAGGATCTGCAACAGCGAGGTGCCGATCACGATGTTGGTCGGCACGCGCAGGAGATAGATCAGCGCCGGCACCATCATGAACCCGCCGCCGATGCCGAGAATACTGCCGAGAAAGCCGATGACGCCGCCGAGAAAGATGATCGGGATCACGCTGACATAGAGGCGCGACTGGCGAAACCGCATCTTGAAGGGCAGACCGTGCACCCAGTTGTGCCGTCCGGGCTGGCGCGCGGCGACGCGCACACCGCTCCTGCGCCGCGCCATCGAGCGCAGCGATTCAAACAGCATCAGCCCGCCAATGGCGCTCAGGAACGTCACATAGGAGAGCGAGATCACCAAGTCGAGCTGGCCAAGCGTGCGCAAGAGGTCGAACAGCCAGACGCCGATGGCCGAGCCGATGACACCGCCGACCAGCAGCATGCCGGCGAGCTTGAAATCGATCATCTTGCGTCGCCAGTAGGCGACCACGCCGGAGGCGGAGGAGGCCACCACCTGCGTCGTCACCGTCGCGACGGAAACCGCCGGCGGAATCCCGGAAAAGATCAGCAAGGGGGTCAGCAGGAAGCCGCCGCCGATCCCGAACAGGCCGGAGAGGAAGCCGACCGCTCCTCCCATTCCGAACAACATGAACATGTTGACGGGCAATTCGGCGATGGGCAGATAGATTTGCACGTCACACCGGCGACTGGGCCGCTCGCTTGCCCGGGCGGCATGTTGGAGATGAGGCGGCACACGGTCGACCAGCTTGTCGACCCCTGGGCGCGCCACCGAGACGTTCTGGCGGCAGCGCCTTTCGTCCGATAAAGCGCGCTTGTGACAGGCGTGTCAACGTCGCACGCCCCGTGCCCCATTGAAAACCGCCGCGAACGCTCCGATCCGGCGTCTTTCCGGTCAGATCGACTGGCCGGACAGCGCCTTGAGCAGATCGGCGCTGATCTTGCCCGTGACCGGCAGGCCGGACGCCTCCTCGAAGGCCCGGACCGCGTCGCGCGTCCGGTTGCCCACCTGACCGTCCGGCGCGCCGGGGTCGAAACCGCGCTTGGCCAGAAGCTTCTGCGCCAGCATGACCATGTCCCTCGGATCGCCCGAGTAGGTCGCTCGCGACACGGTATCGGCCGGCGCCGACCAGGACGGCTTCAGCTCGACCTCGTTGGCGGCGGCGGAGCGCGGCGCTTCCTTCCAGTTGGCGACGGCAAGGCGCGCTTCGGCCAGCTCTTCCTTCGACAGCATGTTCGCCAGTTCGTCGCGCTTGTTCGCGGCATCGCCGTCGCCCTGGGCGGCGGCAAGCGCGAACCACTTGTAGCTTTCCACGAGGTTCTTCTCGAGACCGAGACCGCGCGCATAGAGAATGCCGAGGTTGTACTGGCTGTCGGCCAGGCCGAAGTTGGCCGCCTTCTTGAACCAGAAGGCCGCTTCGCGGAATTCCGGATTGCCGGAAATCCCTTCCGCGTAGAGCACCGCGAGATTGTGGGACGCCTTGGCATTGCCCTGTTTCGCCGCAAGCGCGTACCAGTCGCGCGCCGCCTCGAGGTCGCGCTCCACGCCGCGACCCTTCTCATACAGCGAGCCGAGACGGTATTGCGCCGGGGCAAGACCGGCCTGCGAGGCCTTCTCGTAATAATGCGCAGCCTTCTGCAAGTCGGGCGTCACGCCCGTGCCTTCCGTGTAGCGGGCCGCGATGGCAAAGAGCGCCTCCGGGTTGCCCTGGGCTGCGGCCTGGCGCAGCGACAGCGAACCGACGTCCTCCGGAATGGCGGCCAGTGCGTTGCCATCCGCGCCGGTCATCGCTGCGCTGCCGGCGGTGTCGGACTGCGCGGGCGCCTCCATGCCGGTGACGCTTGCCGGGGTCTGGAACGGCGTCTGGAACTGGGCGGCCGGAATGTTGCCGGGCTGGGCGGAAAAGCCGTTTTGCACATTTGCCGGCGGCGCAAAGGCCATGTTTGGCGGGACGTCGCCGGCGTCCGGAGCCTCGGTGCCGGACCCGGCGGACGTGTTTGCAACGGGGCCGACCGGCGCGGGGGAGACCGCTGCCGGGGCGGTCTGCCGGGCTTCGGGGGGAGCCTTGCCGGTCACCGGTTCGCGCTCGGGCACAGCCGTTGCCGAGGCCTGCTGGACAGGCTCTTGCGGGGCGGTCGCATCCACCGGCTGCTCGATCGCCGCCGGCGTTTCCACAGCGGCAATGTCGCTCGAGGACGGCGTGACCTGCTTGAAGATCTGAAGCGCGCCGATCGCGATCACCACCGCGGCTGCAGCCAGCAGCACGGCCCGGCGTCCGCCGCTGGAAAACAGCGATCCCTTGCCCTTCGCTTCGCTCAGCTCCTGCGGATCGGGCTCGCCGGGGCGCCCTTCGGCGCGCAGCTCGGGCGCCGCCATTTCCGACAGTTCCGCCTTGCCGCGGCGGCTGCGCGGGCCGTCGCGACGGTCCTGGGCTCCTGCCGCCGGTGCGGCGGCTGCGGGTCCGGCGGCATCGGACGCCTTGCGCTTTCCAGGCAGACGCGCGCGCAGCCAGCCGGCGGCCGTCGCTGTCTTGCCGCCCTCGGCGGCCGCGTCGTCGCGGGCCTTGCCACCCAGAAGACTGCGCGGAGTGTTCTGGTCCTGAACCTCGGCGGCGGCCGCCTGGGCGGCCCGGCGCGCGGCGGCGATGAAATCGGCCTTGCGGTCGCGCGGATCGCCCTGCGCGGCGGCCGGAGCGGCGGCGCGCTGGGGCTGCGG
>NZ_JAIVMF010000012.1 GCF_020176715.1 Stappia stellulata
CCGGCCGCCGCATCGGCGGCGGCATCGGTTGCGGCGTCTTTTGCGGTGTTTGCTGTCATGCCGGCCTCACAGCGCTGCGCGATCGGCCCGCAGACGCGGGTCGACGACGAAATAGAGCAGGTCGACGATCAGGTTGATCACCACGAAGAGGAAGGCGATCAGCATCAGATAGGCCGCCATGATCGGGATATCGACGTTTTGCACCGACTGCAGGAACAAAAGTCCCATGCCGGGCCACTGGAACACGGTCTCGGTGATGATCGCGAAGGCGATGATCGAGCCGACCTGCAGACCGGTGATGGTGATCACCGGCACCAGCGTGTTTTTCAGCGCGTGGCGGAAATTGATGCTGCGCTGGCGCAAGCCGCGTGCGCGGGCGAACTTGATGTAGTCGGTGCGGATCACTTCCAGCATTTCCGACCGCACCAGGCGCATGATCAGCGTCATCTGGAACAGGCCGAGCGTGATGGAGGGGAGCACCAGCGCCTTCAGTCCGCTGACCGTCAGCAGGCCGGTGCTCCACCAGCCGATCGCGACCGTGTCGCCGCGCCCGAAACTCGGCAGCCATTGCAATGTCACGGAAAACAGGAAGATCAGCAGGATGCCGATGAAGAAGGTCGGCAGCGATATGCCGATCAGCGAGATCGACAGGAAGAGCTTCGACAGAACGCTGTCACGGTGCAACCCGGTGTAGACGCCCATCGGAATGCCGACGAGAAGCGCGAAGATCGCCGAGACCAGGGATAGTTCCAGCGTCGCCGGCAGGCGCTTGCCGATCAGGTCGGAAACAGGCTGGCGGAACTGGTAGGAGGTGCCGAAGTCGAATTGCGCCGCCTTGACGATGAAGCGGCCGAACTGGGTCATGATCGGATCGTTGAGCCCGAGCCGCTCGCGCAGCGCCTCGCGCTGCTCGGGGGTCGTCTCTACGCCGACCATCTGGTTGACCGGATCGCCGACGAAGCGGAACAACGTGAAAGAGATCAGCGCCACGACCAGCATGACCAGAATGGCCTGCAGCAGACGCCGTATGGAAAAGGCGAGCATGTTGCCTCGATGATGCGAGAGCGAAATCGGCCGGCCCGGCGGAGCGTCCGCCGGGCCGGTTGCGGTGAAGACCGACCGCTTACTTCTTGGTGACCCAGCGGAAGTGGAACTGGTTGTCCGCGCGCTGCGTCAGCTCGACATTGGCAGACACGCCCCAGGCAAGACCCTGCTGGTGAAGCGGAATGTGCGAGACCTCGTCGTGCAGGATGGTGAAGGCCTGCGCGATCAGCTCGTCACGCTTCGTCGGGTCGTTTTCCTCAAGCACCTTGGCGGCGATGGCGTCGACCTCCGGGCTGCAGTAGCCGCCGAGGTTGAACGGCCCGCCGGCGCCCTTGTCGTCACGGCAGCCGGTGATGTTGTGCAGCACGTTCCAGCTGTCGAAGGACCCCGGGGTCCAGCCGAGCAGGTAGAAGGAGGTGTCGTAGCCGTTGGAGGCGAGCACCTTGGCGAAATACTGCGCCTTGGGCTGGGCGTTGAGGTCGACCTTGACGTTGATGCGCGCCAGGAAGGCGGCAATCGTCTGGCAGATCGCCTCGTCGTTGACATAGCGGTCGTTCGGGCAGTCCATGCCGACCGAGAAGCCGTCCGCATAGCCGGCTTCCGCCATCAGCGCCTTGGCCGCTTCCGGATCATAGGGGTAGCGCTCGAACTCGTCGGAGCGCGAATAGAGGAACGGCGAGATCAGGAGCGCCGACGGCGTGGACAGGCCGCGCATCACCTTGTCGCGGATCGCGTCCATGTCGATGGCCTGGTAGAAGGCCTTGCGCACGCGCACGTCCTTGAAGGGGTTCTTGCCCTTGACGTCGGAGTAGAGCAGCTCGTCGCGCTTCTGGTCCATGCCGAGGAAGATCGTGCGCAGTTCCGGACCGGTCAGCGCCCGCGTGCCCTCGTTGTCGTTGACGCGCTTGATGTCCTGAACCGGCACCGGATAGACCATGTCCAGCTCGCCGCTGAGCAGGGCCGCGATGCGGGTCGCGTCCGAGCCGATCGGGGTGAACTCGACCGTCTCGATGTTGCCGTCCGGCGTATCCCACCAGTTGTCGTTGCGCTCGTAGACCGTCTTCACGCCGGCCTCGTGGCTCATGACCTTGTAGGGACCGGTGCCATTGGCGTTGAGCGCCGCGTGATTCGGCGTCGTGTCGGAGGCGGAGGTCACGGCCACGGCGTCATTCGCCTCCGTCCACTCCTTGTCCATGATGTACCAGGTGTCCCATTCGTAGTGCAGGATGGGATTGGGCGCGGGCAGGATGAAGTCGACGGTGTGGTCGTCGACCTTGACCACCTTGACGTCGGCATTGATGCGCGTCTTCAGGTCGGAGCCTTCCGAGCGCACGCGGTCGGCGGAGAAGACCACGTCGTCGGCGGTGAAATCGTTGCCGTTGTGGAACTTCACGCCCTTGCGCAGATAGAAGCGCCAGCGATTGGGCTCCATCACCTCCCAGCGTTCGGCCAGCGCCGGCTCGATCGCCAGGTCTCCGGCGCGCCGCGTCAGGCCTTCATAGACATTGCCGTGCGAGCCGAGCGTGAAGGTCTCGTTCAGCGTGTAGGGATCGAGCTGGTTCAGCGTTCCCTGGAATGCGTAGCGAAGGGTTTCGGCATGAGCCGCCGTTCCCATCAGCGACGCGACAAGCGCGGCCGTGGCCAGTGGTTTGAAGTATCGCATAGTCCCCTCTTGGCGTCTTTTGCGTTGCAGCATTCCCGACCATCGCATCCGGTTCCGTTTATCGGTGCTTTTGCCGATGCGACGATCCGGTCGGGAAACAGGTCAAGCCAGCAGTTGCTGTCTCTGGAATGCGCATCTAAGCAAGCTGGCGGGTCCCCGTCCAGCGTGCTTTCGCCTAGTCATTGCCAAGCGTTGCAATCAGGCGCGATACGAAGGCTTCGCCGGCCTGCAACTGGGTGACGTCGATGTATTCATCGGGTTGATGCGCCTGGTCGATGGATCCCGGACCGCAGACGATGGCCGACAGGCCGCGCTCCTGGAACTGTCCGGCCTCGGTTCCGTAGACGACCATATGTTCGCCGTTGTCGCCGGTCAGCCGGCGCGCCAGCGTTTCGGCCGCGCCGTCGTCCTCCGGCCGCAAGGGCGGGACATGCGCCAGGCGCTCGATCGTCACGTCGGCCTCGGGGGTCACGCGTTTCATCTCCGGCAGGATGTGCTCGCCGATATAGCGTTCCAGCCGCTCCTGCCACATGTCGATGGTCTCCTCCGGCAGGCTGCGGATATCGGTCACGAATTCGCAGTGCTTCGACACGATGTTGGCCGCCGTGCCGCCCTTGATCATGCCGCAGTGAAGGGTGGTGAAGGGCGGATCAAAGGGCAGGCTCCGGTCCGCCGAATCACGGTTCTCGCGGGTGCGGTCGTCGAGCCAGGCGACGATTCGCGCGGCATTGGCGACCGCCGAGACCCCCCGGTCCCACTGGCTGGAATGCACCGAATGGCCGCGGACCGTGACCTTGAGAAGGCTCGTTCCCTTGTGGCCGGTGATCACCTTCATCATGCTGGGTTCGCCGATGATGGCGGTCGACGGACGGGGGCCGTCGCCGAGCATGTTGTCGATCATCGGCGGCGCGCCGAGGCAGCCGACCTCCTCGTCATAGGACAGCGCCAGATGGATCGGCCGCTTCAGGTCAGCCTTCACCATGCCGGGAACGCCGGCGAGCATCAGGGCGGCAAAGCCCTTCATGTCGCAGGTGCCGCGTCCGTAGAGGCGGCCGTTCTCCTCATGCAGCGTGAAGGGATCGCGGCTCCAGTCCTGTCCCTCGACCGGGACGACGTCGGTATGGGCGGACAAGACGACGCCGCCGTCGATCCGCGGGCCGATGCAGGCATGGAGCGCGGCCTTGGTGCCGGTGTCGTCATAGACCCTGGTCGAGGCGATGCCGTGACCGGCCAGATAGTCCTCGGCAAAGGAAATCAGGTCGAGATTGCTGACGCTGGAAACGGTGGGAAAGGCAACGAGGCGGGCAAGCATGTCGCGGGCGGTCAAGGTCTCGGGCATGTCGGTTTTCCGTGTCATGAAGAAGGTCTGGCGGCAGGCGCAAGCGTGTCGGCAAGCGGCGAAGGCGGGTCGAGCGCATAGACGCGCAAGGGGTCCTTGCGGCCACGGATCGAAATCTCGCGCACCCGGGTCGCGTCGCAACTGTAGCCGGCGGCCGTCAGAACCGTGGTGGAGACGACAAGCGCATGGCCGAGTTCCTTGGAACTCGATTCAAGCCGGCTGGCCGTGTTGACGACGTCGCCGAGGGCGGTAATGCGGGCGTTGGCGCCATTGGTGTCCAGCGCGCCGATGCGACCGAGGATCACCGGGCCGGCATGCAGGCCCATGCCGACGCGCAAGGGCGCGTCGAGCTGTCCGGCGAGTTCGGCGTTGAGATGCTCCATGCGCTCGGCGATCGCATTGGTGGCGGCGAGCGCGTTGCGGCAGCCGGCCTGCAGGCCGTCGCTCATGCCGAAGATCGCCATCACGCCGTCGCCGATGAACTTGTCCACATATCCTCCACAGGCCTCGATCGCATGGGCGGTCTCGCCGAGATAGCGGTTGAGCAGGAACACCACGTCATAGGACAGACGGTGTTCCGACAGGCCGGTGAAATCGCGCAGGTCGACAAAGAGGATCGCCGCCGGCTGCTCCACGCCCCACTGATAGGCGTCGCCGGCAAGGCCCGACACTCTTGCCGCCCCGCGCGCCGGCACCAGCGGCTGGACGTTCAGGGCCGATTGCGGACGGATCTGGCAGGCGAGGCGAATGGTCTCGTCGGCGCCGATGCGCGCGAGGATCTTCTGTTCGTTGGCGGCCGGCGGCGGCAGGGTTTCGGCTCCGACCAGGATGCGGGTGCGACAGGTCGAGCAGCGCGCCCGCCCGCCGCAGACATCGGCATGGGGAATGCCGTTCATCCGGCTGATCTCCAGCAGGGTCGGTCCGGCCGGGGCACGGACCTTGCGGTCGCCCGGATAGGTGATCTCGATGGTCTCCACGAAGCGCCGGCGCAGGATGCGCAGGGCGACAATGGCCACCGCCAGTCCGGCAAAGCCGTAAAATCCCCACTTCAGCCACAGGATCAGCGGATCGGACCAGGCGATCATCTCGCCCGTCAGCGGAAAGGGAACGTTTTGCGTCAGCTTCAGCCGGCGCGCGGCGTCGATCCACCCCCAGGAGGCCAGCACCGGAACCAGGAAAGCGACCGCGAGCAGCACCGGAAACCAGCGGCGGTAGCCCTGTTTGACCCTGAGCCAGAAGTGCAGGCCGATCATGCCGTGTGTCCACACCAGCAGCATGAGAAGCGTCTGGTTCACGACGAGGCCGGGCCACAGGATCGAAAGCACGTTCTTGTAGGTGTCGTCATAGCCGAAACGGGCAGCGAGCCCGCCGGTGCCGATGGCGTGGGGGATCAGCAGGACGGGAATCGACAGCCCGAGCAGGAGTTGTGCCCATTGCCAGGCCGACAGGCGCAAGGTCCGCCGCCGGCCGGTTTTCCACAGGGTGAGGGTGACATGGGCGAGAAGGCTGGCGAGCATTACCGCTTCGCCGGGCGCGCTGCGCCACACGGCGAGGAACACCAGCCGTCCGGCCTCCATGGCATCGAGCGACCAGATGCCCAGCATGTGGTTGAGGAAATGGGTGAAGGCGAAGGTGAGCAGCACCAGCCCGCTCGCCAGCCTGAGGTTCTGGCGCAGTCCCGCGCCGCTGTCGGCCTTGCGCTGTTTTCTTGCTGCCATTGCCAAATGCCCTTGTCTGGTGTCCCATCGCCCGGCGGTCGCCGCGTCCGCCCGCCTCCTGCGCCGGGCGTCGCGGCCACGCCTGATGTCGACGTCAAGATCCCGGGACCCTGCAATGACTGTCACGCTCTACGGTATAGCGAATTGCGACAAGGTGAAGAGCGCCCGTCGCTTTCTCGACGAAAATGGCATCGCCTATGTCTTTCACGACTACCGCAAGAACGGCGTGGATGCCGCCCTGCTGGAGCGGTTCCTCAAGGCCTTCGACTGGCAGGCGCTGGTGAACACGCGCGGCACCACCTGGCGAAAGCTCGACGAGGCGACGCGCGAGCGCGTCACCGACGCGGCGTCCGCCGTCGCGGTGCTGGTCGACAACCCTTCCGCGATCAAGCGACCGATCCTGGAGGCCGACCACCAGTGGCTGATCGGCTTCGACGAGGCCTCCTGGCGCACGCTGACCTGATCCCTCAACCCTCGGGCGTCCACAGCCGGGCCATGTCGAAGGCGTGAATGTCCTTTAGGAGTTCGACGAAGCCGCGCGCGGCATGATCGAGCGAGGCCTCGCCCTTGGCGCTGGTGGCGGCGGCGGCATTGCCGACGGCGCCGCCCGGATTGAGGTCCTGCGCCTTCCAGCCGAATTGCGCCGGGCCGTGGCCGCGCAGGTGCTTGAACTCCTCGATGAAGTCGAGCTGGGTGGAGCGGAAGTCCTGCGCCTTGTCCATCTTCACGAGGTCGGGGCGCAGATAGAGCATGATCGAGGTCTCGATGTCGCCGCCGTGAATGCCGTAGGTGAATTCCTCCGGCGGGAAGACGCCGTGCGGCTGGCCAAACCGGGCCCAACCGGTCGCGGTCACCAGCATGTCGTGTTTCACCCGGAGCTCGCGGGCGACGATGTCGATGATCGGCACGTTGCCGCCGTGCGAGGTGACGAGCACCAGCTTGCGCACGCCGGCGCGATGCACGCTGTCGCCGATCTCCTCCCAGGCGCGGGTCACCGTGTCCCAGGATTGCGTGAGCGTTCCGGGCGAGGAGATATGTTCGTTCGACTTGCCGACCGCCTGCACCGGCAGGAAGGTCACCGGAAGATCGGGCGGAAGCAGTTCCAGCACGCGCGAAATCTGGCCTTCCGCGATGCAGGTGTCGGTGAAGACCGGCAGATGCGGTCCGTGCTGCTCGATGGCGGCGACGGGCAGCACGGCGATCCACGACGACGTGTCGTTTTCCGCGAAATCGTAAGCGGTCATCTCGTGCCAGAAGCGGCGGGGAAGTTCTGTCATGACGGCCTCATGAAACGGATATGGGGGTGGGGATGCGGCACGGCGCATTGTCGTATGCCGACCATAGCGCGCAAGCCGGGCAGCGTCATCGTCGCGCGTCTCCGTGCCTGCCCGCGAAACGGTCCGCCGCCTTACAACGCTTCCAGGAAACGCTTGGCGGCGGCGCCATGTTCGGCGCGCAGCTTTTCGACGTCGATGTTGACCGGATCGCCGTCGACCACGGTCCATTCGCCGCCGACCATCACCCGGTCGGCGCTATGCGCGCCGCACAGGATGAGGGCGGCCAGCGGATCGCCCGAGCCGGAAAAGCGCAATTCGTCCAGCGTGTACATGGCAAGGTCGGCCTGCTTGCCGATGGCGATGGCGCCGAGATCGTCGCGCCCGAGGCAGCGGGCGGAGCCTTCGGTCGCCCAGCGGTAGGTGTCGTGATGGGTGACGCTCGCCGCATCATAGGTGAGGCGGTTGATCATCAGCGCGTGGCGCAGGCCTTCCATCAGGTTGGAATTGTCGTTGGAGGCGGAGCCGTCGACGCCGAGCCCGACCGGGCAGCCGGCGGCTTCCAGCTCCTTGGTGCGGCATTGGCCGGAGGCGAGCACCATGTTGGAGGTCGGGCAATGGCACACGCCGACGCAGGCATGGCCGAGCCGCCTGATCTCGTCGTCGTTGAAGTGGATGCCATGGGCCAGCCAGACGCGGTCGTTCAGCCAGCCGCAATCCTCCAGATAGTCGACCGGCCGGCACTGGAAGTGGTGCAGGCAGTAGTCGTCCTCGTCGATGGTCTCGCCGAGGTGGGTGTGCAGGCGGCAGTCGAAGCGTTCGGCGAGCGCCACGCTTTCGCGCATCAGCCGCTTGGTCACGGTGAAGGGCGCGCAGGGCGCCAGCGCCACCTGGATGCGCGCGCCCTCGCGGGTGTCGTGGTAGCGCGACAGCACGCGCTCGCAGTCGGCGAGAATGGTGTCCTCGTCCTGCACCACGCTGTCGGGCGGCAGGCCGCCGTCCTTCTGGCTGAGGTTCATGGAGCCGCGCGTCACCGTCATGCGGATGCCGAGCCGTGTCGCCTCCTCCACCTGGATGTCGATGGCGCTCTCAAGCCCGTCGGGGAAGAGATAGTGATGGTCGGAGGCGGCGGTGCAGCCCGACATCATCAGTTCGGTCAAGGCCAGCCGCGTGCCCATCCGGAAGGTTTCCGGCGTCACGTTCTTCGCCCAGATCGGATAGAGCGACTGGAGCCAGGGAAACAGTTCCTTGTTGATCGCGCTCGGATGGGCGCGTGTCAGCGTCTGGAAGAAGTGATGGTGCGTGTTGATCAGCCCCGGAATCACCACGTGGCGCGAGGCGTCGAAGGTGGCGTCGACCGGGATTTCGGGCTGCCCGCCCGCAGGGATGCATTCCACGATCCTGCCGCCCTCGACGACGATGCCGCCCTCCGCGTTGTCAGCAAGAATGGCGAGCGGGGTCTTGATCCATTTGCGCATGCGGGTTCGTCCTGTCGTCTTGTCGACCTGCAGGCTTGGATAGCGATCCCGACGACCGCCCGAGTTCCAGACAGGGAGTTGAGCCTTGCGGCATGGCGCCATGCCGCGCGGGATCGAAATTAAACTGCCGGAGGCGATGCGGCAACGGTCGCGCGATCAGGCGCGCGCCGCGATCACCTCGATCTCGACGACGAATTCGGGCCGGGCAAAGCCCGAGACGATCATCAAGGTGGAGGCCGGCGGCGGGGTGGCGGTAAAGCGGTCGCGGGCCTTCATGTAGCCGGCCAGATGCTCGCGCCCCGTCACAAAGGCGTTGATGCGCACGATATCGGCGTAGTCCATGCCGGCCGCGCGCAGGATGGCGCCGATGTTTTCAAAGCACAGCACCGTCTGCGCTTCCGCGCCGTCCGGCACAGTCAGCTCCGGCGAGATGCCGAGCTGGCCGGAACACACCAGCATGCGCGCGCCCGGCGGGACCTCCACCGCGTGGCTGTAGCGGGCGAAGGGCGGGGCGATTTCCCCTGGCGTGACGGTCTTCATCGGTCCTGTCTCCATGCCGCTCGATCGACCCCCACTCTAGGCAACCGCGCGCGGGAAGAAATCCCCCG
This sequence comes from Stappia stellulata, assembly GCF_020176715.1. Classification (GTDB taxonomy): domain Bacteria; phylum Pseudomonadota; class Alphaproteobacteria; order Rhizobiales; family Stappiaceae; genus Stappia. The sequence continues at coordinate 9,125 of NZ_JAIVMF010000012.1, forward strand.
TTTCGCGAATCGGTCTGTTTTCAGGTGTGTTTTCGCGTCAGTGCATGGCGCTTTTTTGTGCGGCGAACCTGAGCTAGTGTGAAGCGTCGCGGGTTTCGCGATGCGCCGGAACCGCCCGAAATCCGGGCCGGCTGGAGACAGGGTCCCGGCGTGCCGCAGGGAGGCGGAGCGGTCCGGCGCATGGCATGCCGCTTGCTTTGTCTTTTGCGGAGCGGCGCGCCGGGTTTTTGCAGGAGGGGGCGTTCCCCGAGCGTTGCCGCCACCTTCGCTGCGGAGGTGGCCAATCATAAAGCGCCGGCCGGTCAACGGCGGGCTGGGTCGATTGAAACAGCTATTTGGAGGCGGAAAGCGCGATGGGGAATTTCTTGAAAACGGGAGCCGCACGGGCGGCATGCGGTGTTGCGGCGTCGGCGCTGATGGGGCTTGTCGCCGGAGCGGCAAGCGCGCAGGAGAGCGTGACCTTCGGCACCAACTGGCTGGCCCAGGCCGAACACGGCGGTTTCTACCAGGCGGTCGCGGACGGAACCTATGAGGCCTGCGGTCTCAACGTGACCATCGTGCCGGGCGGGCCGCAGGTCAACAACCGCGCGCTGATGCTGGCGGGCAAGATGGACTTCCACATGGGTGGCAACATGCTGCAGGCCTTCTATGCGCGGCGCGAGGGCATTCCCGTCGTGGTGGTCGCGTCGGCGTTCCAGAAGGAGCCGCAGGTCATTCTCACCCATCCCGGCAAATACGAGACCTGGGAGAGCCTGGCGGGAACCGCGCCGCTCATGATCGGCGACAACGGCTTTGCCTCCTACTACCAGTGGATGATCTCCGAGTACGGTTTCACCGTCGAGCAGCGGCGTCCCTATACGTTCAACCCGGCGCCCTTCCTGGCGGACGAGACCGCCGGCCAGCAGGGCTATGTCACCTCCGAGCCCTTCTCGATCCAGCGCGAGGGCGGCTTCATGCCGGATGTCTTCCTGATCGCGGACTATGGCTTCAACAGCTACTCGACCACGATCGAGGCGATGCAGGACACCATCGCCAACCGGCCCGAGGCGGTGAAGTGCTTCGTCGACGGTTCGGCGATCGGCTGGACCAACTACCTCTATGGCGACAATTCAGCGGCCAATGCGCTGATCATGGAGGCCAATCCGGAAATGTCGGCGGAACAGATCGATTTCTCCATCGCGCAGATGAAGGAATACGGCATCGTCGATTCCGGAGATGCGGAAACGCTGGGCATCGGCGCGATGACCGACGAGCGCAACGCCGATTTCTACGCCAAGATGGTCAAGGCCGGCGTCATCGAGGACGGCATCGACATCAAGGAAAGCTACACGCTCGAGTTCATCAACAAGGGCGTGGGTCTGGACCTCAAGAAAAAACTGACCGGAAACTGAGCGGCGTGTTGATCCTGACCACAGAACGCGCAAGGGATCGCGACGCGGTGGAGGCACCGACGTGACACTCGCGTCCTCACGACGTGCGGGCGAGACGGCCGGAACGGTCGTCTCGCTGCAGAATGTCTCCAAGACCTTTTCCAACGCGACGGTCGCGCTCAAGGACATGTCGCTGAGCATCCGGCAGGGAGAGTTCGTCAGCCTGCTGGGTCCGTCGGGCTGCGGCAAGTCGACGGCACTCAGGATCGTCGCCGGCCTGTCGAGCCCGAGCGCCGGGCGTCTCGTCTGGCCGGGCGAACGGCCGGGGCAAAAGGATCACGACATCAGCTTCGTGTTCCAGGAGCCGACCCTGATGCCTTGGGCGACGGTTTTCGCCAATGTGCATCTGCCGCTCAAGCTGAAGGGCGAGAGCGCCCGCGTCGCCCGCGACCGGGTGATGGAGGCGCTTGAGATGGTCGGTCTGGAGGGATTTGCTGAGAGCTATCCGCGCGAATTGTCCGGCGGCATGAAGATGCGGGTCTCGATTGCCCGTGCCCTGGTGACCAAGCCGAAACTGCTGTTGATGGACGAGCCCTTCGCGGCCCTCGACGAGATCACCCGCTTCCGGCTCAACAACGACCTGTTGCGCCTGTGGGAGGAGTTCGGCTGGACGGTGGTCTTCGTGACGCATTCCGTGTTCGAGAGCGTCTATCTGTCGAACCGGATCGTGATCATGGCCGCGCGCCCGGGGCGCGTCGTCGCCGATCTCGATGTCGATGCGCCCTATCCGCGCGGCGAGGAGTTCCGGACCTCGCATCTGTATTCCGACCACTGCCGGCGGGCCTCCGACGCGCTGCAGGCGGCTATGGCCGGCGAGGCGCCGGACGCATGAGGGGAAAGACGCGATGACCGCAGACACCGAACCGGATCGCCTGGCAGCGGCGGCGCTGCCGCCGCTGGATGCGGCGGAAGCCGGCAAGCTCCGGCGCGCGCGGATCGACCGGATCGCGCGCTGGGCGCTCCCGGCCGTGGTTATGATCGCCACCATCGCCGGCTGGCAATGGTATGTGGATGCCTATCAGGTGCCGCATTACATCCTGCCCGGACCCGACCGCGTGGTCGCAGCCCTCCTTCAGGACTGGCCGACGCTGTGGCCGGCGCTTCTCGTCACGCTGCAGATCACCCTCGGCGCGCTGGTCATCGCCACCATCGGCGGCGTCGGCCTGGCGGTGCTCTTCGCCCAGTCGAAATGGGTGGAGATGTCCTTCTTCCCCTACGCGGTGATCCTGCAGGTGACACCGGTGATCGTGATCGCGCCGCTGATCTTCATCTATGTGCCGTCCAAGATCGTGGGCTTGCTGATCTGTGCCTGGATCGTTGCCTTCTTCCCGATCCTGTCGAACACGACGCTCGGGCTGAATTCCGCCGATCACAACCTGCGCAACCTGTTCCAGCTCTATGGCGCCAGCCGGTGGCAGACCCTGTGGCACCTGCGGCTTCCCTCCGCGCTGCCGTATTTCCTCGGCGGGCTGAAGATCGCCGGCGGCCTGTCGCTGATCGGCGCCATCGTCGCCGAATTCGTCGCCGGCACCGGCGGGCTCGGGTCGGGGCTGGCGTTCAAGATCCTGGAGGCGAGCTACCGGCTCAACATCCCGCGCATGTTCGCGGCCATCGTGCTGATCTCGCTCACCGGGATCGTGATCTTCGCGAGCCTGAGCATCCTGTCGCATTTGATGTTGCGGCGCTGGCACGAAAGCGCGATCAAACGGGATGGCTGACGCAATCGACACACACGAGATTCCCCGGGGCGAGGGCCCGGTGCTGCTGGCAAACGCGACGCTTCCAAGCGCCGTCACCGCCGGCATCCTCAACCACATCGGCGACGGGCTGGGGCGCGCGGACATCCTGATCGACAAGGGCGAGGTCGCGGCAATAGCGCCCTGCGGCGAATTGATCGAATACGGCGATGCGAAACGGATCGATCTCGACGGCGGGCTGGTCCTGCCGGGTCTGGTCGACATGCACACCCATCTCGACAAGGGACATATCTGGGCCCGCCGGCCCAATCCCGATGGCAGTTTCGACGGCGCGCTCGAGGCGGTGAAATCGGACCGTGAGGCGCAGTGGTCGGCCGAGGACGTGCGCCGGCGCATGTCCTTCGCACTGGCCTGCGCCCATACCCATGGCACGGTCTTGATGCGCACCCATCTCGACAGCATTCCGCCGCAGGACGGCATCAGCTGGGAGGTGTTCAAGGACGTGCGGCGCGACTGGGCCGACCGCATCGACCTGCAGGCCTCCGCCCTCTTCGGGATCGACGGTCTGGAAGATCCGGCGTTCCTGCCGGCAATCGCCGACCGGGTGGCGGAGGCCGGCGGCGTGCTCGGCGCCGTCACCTTCATGATCGACGGGCTGGAGACCCATGTCGAGGCAATGTTCCGCGCCGCGCAGGCCCGCGGCCTGGCGCTCGACTTCCATGTGGACGAGACCGCCGACCCGAATGCGGATTCCTTGAGGATCATCGCCGAGACCGCCATCCGCACGCGATTTTCCGGCCAGATCGTCTGCGGCCATTGCTGCTCGCTGGCGCGGCAACCGGATGATGCGGTCGACCGGACGCTCGATCTCGTGGCCCGCGCCGGGATCGGCGTTGTCAGCCTGCCGCTTTGCAACATGTATCTGATGGACCGGGCGGGCGGGCGCACGCCGCGCTGGCGCGGGGTGACGCTGCTGCACGAGATGAAGGCGCGCGGCATTCCCGTCGCGGTTGCCTCCGACAACACGCGCGATCCCTTCTATGCCTATGGCGATCTCGACATGGTGGAGGTCTATGCCCAGGCGGTGCGGATCCTGCATCTCGATCATCCCTCCGGCGACTGGATCCGCGCGGCCACGTCGACGCCGGCGGGACTTCTGGGCGACAGCACGCGCGGGCGGCTCGACGTCGGATCGCCGGCCGACATGATTGTCTTTGCGGCGAGAAACTGGAACGAACTGATTGCACGACCGGGCGGAGCGCGTACCGTCCTGCGTGGGGGACGGGCGATTTCGCGGACGCTTCCCGACTACCGCGAACTCGACGATCTCATGGCGAGCAAGGATCTGGGGATTTAGGAATATGAGCGACATTGCCGCGGTAAAGGCCGCCCTCGAAGGCCTGGCCATCGAAGACAATCCGCAGATCGTGCGGCAGAAAAGCCGGGATTTCTTCTGGTATTCGCCGGTTCTCAAGCGCCAGCTCGACGAGGTGACGGCGGACATCGTGGTCAATGCCACAAGCGAGGCGGATGTGATCCGCGTGCTCAAGGCCTGCTACGCGCATGACGTGCCGGTGACCACGCGCGGCGCCGGCACCGGCAACTACGGCCAGGCGATGCCCCTGTCGGGCGGGGTGGTGCTCAATCTCGCCGAGATGAACAAGGTGCTGGAGGTCGCGCGCGGCAGCGTGCGTGCCGAGGCCGGCGCCATCATGTCGGCCATCGACGCCGCCGCGCACGAGAGCGGACAGGAACTCAGGATGCACCCTTCCACCCATCGCACCGCGACGATCGGCGGCTTCGTCGCCGGCGGATCGGGCGGGATCGGGTCGATCAACTGGGGCGGCTTGCGCGATTTCGGCAATATCCTCTCCCTGCGCGTGGTCACCATGGAGGAGGAGCCGCGCGTCCTGACGCTGTCCGGCTCCGACCTGCACAAGGTCAGCCATGCCTATGGCACCAACGGCATCATCACCGAGGTGACCATGCCGCTGACCGCGTCCTACGACTGGGTCGATGTGCTGGTCGGCTTCGAGAGCTTCGCCGATGCGGCCTCTTTCGCCGATGCGCTGGCCAATCAGGACGGCATCCTGACCAAGGAGATCGCGCCGATCTCCGCGCCGATCCCGCATGCGTATTTCCTGCGGCACAAGAAGTTCCTGCGCTCCAGCCAGTCGGTCTGCGCGATCATGGTGGCGCCCTTCGCGATGGATGCCTTTTCCGCCTTCCTGGCGCGGCGGGCGGGGGCGGAGCTCGTCTATCGCTCCGACGAGGCATCGCAGAGCGATCTGAAGAGCCTGCCGCCGGTGCCGGAACTGACCTGGAACCACACGACGCTGCGCGGTCTCAGGGTCGATCCGACGATCACCTACCTGCAGGTGCTCTATCCCTTCCCCGACCATGTGAAGAAGGCGGTGCAGCTCGCCGAACTCTTCGGCGACGAGGTGCTCGGGCATCTGGAGTTCGTGCGGTTCGACGGCAAGATTACCTGTTTCGGCCTTCCGATCGTGCGCTACACCACCGAGGAGCGGCTCGACGAGATCATCCGGATCCACGAGGATCACGGTTGCCCGATCTTCAATCCGCACCGCTATACGCTGGAAGAGGGCGGCATGAAGCAGACCGACGCGGTGCAGCTCGCCTTCAAGAAGGAAGCCGACCCGAAGGGGCTGCTCAACCCCGGCAAGATGATCGCCTGGGAGAACCCGGACTTCGATTTCTCGTCGAACCAGACTTATCTCTTCCCCGGCCTGTCCTGAGGGCGCGGACGCGATGCGGGTTCTCCTGATCTACGCCCATCCGGTCGAGACCAGCTTTTGCGCGGCACTCAAGGAGCGCGCGCTGAAGACGCTCGTTGCGAACGGGCATTCGGTGGAGGTGCTCGACCTCTACGAACAGGGTTTTGATCCGGTCCTGAGCCGCGCGGAGCGGCTCGCCTATCACGATGTGCCGGAAAACCGGGAGAGCGTTGCAGCCGAGGTCGAGCAGCTGCAGCGCGCCGAGGCGCTGGTCCTCGTCTATCCGGTGTGGAATTTCGGCTTTCCGGCGATCCTGAAGGGCTATTTCGACCGGGTGTTCCTGCCGGGGGTCTCGTTCCGCATGGAGAACGGACGGGTAAAGCCGAACCTGCAGCACATCAACCGGCTCGTCGCCATCACCACCTACGGCGGGCCGCGCTGGCGCGCCTTCTTCCTTGGCGATCCGCCCCGGCGCATCGTGCGGCGGGTGCTGCGCTCGCTGGTCGCGCCGGCCGCGCGCCTCGCCTATCTCGCCCTTTACGATCTCAACCGCGCGGACGATGCCGCCCGCACGGCGTTTCTCGACCGCGTCGAGGCGGACATGGCCCGGCTCTAGAAAGTTCCAGCATGCGCATCCTGATCGTTCAGTGTCATCCAAGCGCGGAAAGCTTCGGCGCCAGCCTCGCCGAGACGGTTTGCAAGACGCTGGCCGACGGCGGACACGAGCTGCGCGTCACGGATCTCTATGCCAGCCGTTTCGATCCGGTGATGCTCGAGCCGGAGTGGCTTCGCTACAATGACGCGGAGCTGAACCGGGCGCCGGTCGAGCGCCATGTCGACGACATCCTGTGGGCGGAGGCGCTGGTTTTCGTCTATCCGACTTGGTGGTTCGGCCTGCCGGCGATGCTGAAGGGCTATCTCGACCGCGTCTGGGTGCCGCATGTCACCTTCGAGATCCCGACAGCGACCAGCCCGATGCGCCCGCGCATGCAGCATATCGGCCGCATCAGTGTGGTCACCACCTGCGGCGCGTCCTGGCTGGTGTCGAAGCTGATGGGCGAGCCCGGTCGCAAGACCGTCCTGCGCGGCATTCGCGCGCTCTGCGCGCCGCGCTGCAAGACCAAATATCTGGCGCATTACAACATGGACAGTTCGACGCCGGAAAGCCGCGCGCGCTTCCTGCAGCGCGTCGAGACGTTTTTTTCCCGCTGGTAGGCCGGCTTGCGGGAGATTGGCGCCCGGGCGCCGAAAGCCTTTGATCGCAAGGGCGGGCACGTGCATCCTCACGGTTGCGAATCCGACCGTTGCGGCGCAGCCGGCGCGTGCTTTCCGCAAGGTCGGGTGTCATCTTGCGGTCATTTGCCGGCGTTAGAAGTTGTGGCATGGCATTCAATTTCAAGAAAAGCGTGACGTTCCGTCTGGCGCAGGCCGCCAAGGCCCATCGCGCGCGCGCCGGAACGCATCTTGCCCGGATCGGATTGCATCCGGGCCAGGAAACCGTCCTGAAGATCCTCGTGGATAACGACGGGCAGACGATGAGCCAGCTTGCCGCGACGCTCGCCGTCCAGCCGCCGACGGTCACCAAGATGGTGACGCGGCTCTCCGCGCAAGGGTTCCTGCGCCGCGCCGCATCCGAGGCCGACGGGCGGCTTGCCCGTGTGTTTCTCACCGAGGAGGGGCGCGCGCTGGTCGCGACCATCGACACGTCCTGGAAACGGCTCGAGCGCGAGGCACTGGTCGGGCTCGACGAGAAGGACCGCAAGAAGCTGCGCAAGCTGCTGCGCCAGATCGAGAAGAACCTCGGCTCGCGCACGGTCGATGAGGTCGATGCGGAGGACGGCGAGCCCGGCGCCTGAACCGGGCCGGGCGTCGTCCCTAGCTTGCCAGACCGCTCATCCTGAGGGCGAGGCCTGCGAGGCTTGCCGCGATCACCACCTCCGCCACGCTGCGCTTCAGCGCGAACAGCATGACCCCCGCGCCCGCCGCAATTGCAAGGCTCCACGGCTGCAGGCTGCCGGCGACCGGCAGGGGAAGCGAGGTCCATCCCGCGTCCAGCACCGTCACCGTCGCGAAGAGGACGTTGATCGCGAACCAGACCGAGAGGTTGAGGATCGTGCCGACGACCGCCGCCGTGATGGCGGACAGTACGTTCGATAGCCAGGCGACCCCGCGGATGCGGTCGACATAGGGCGCGCCGGCGAGCACGAAGACGAAGCTCGGCGCGAAGGTGACCCAGGTGGTGAGGCCGGCCGCCAGCAGCCCGGCGACCGCCGGGTCGAAGGGCGCGGGCGCGCGGTAGCCGCCCAGATAGCCGACGAACTGGGTGACGAGGATCAGCGGTCCGGGCGTGGTTTCGGCCAGCCCCAGGCCGTCGAGCATCTCTCCGGCCGTCAGCCAGCCGTTGGTTTCCACCGCCACCTGGGCCATGTAGCTCAGGAGCGCATAGGCCCCGCCGAAACTCACCAGCGCCATCGTGGAAAAGAAAGCGGCGATGTTGGCGAAGACGTGACCGGGCGACAGCAAGATGACGATGGCCGCCACCGGCAGCGCCCACAGGGCGATCCCGGTGGCGAGGATGCGCAGCGCGCGCGCGTGCAGCGACCGGTCGGCTGCCGGCCGGGCCCGGCTTTCATCCTGTGCCGGGGAGGGAGTGGCCGCGGCGCGCGGCACAAGAAGTCCGCACAGGCCGGCGGCCACGATCACCAGGGGAAAGGGGAGGTCGAAAAGGAACAGCGCGCAGAAGGAGGCGGCGGCAATGGCAAGGGCGGCGGCTGAGGTCATCGCCCGTGCCGACAGCCGCACCAGCGCCTGCAGCACGATGGCGAGCACGCCGGCCTTGATGCCGAAGAACAGGCCTGCGACAAGCGGGGAGGCGCCGAAGGTCACATAGACGAGCGACAGCGCCAGCATGGCGAGCGCGCCTGGGGCGATGAACAACAGCCCCGAGACGATGCCGCCGCGCGTGCCGGCGACGATCCAGCCGCAATAGGTGGCGAGCTGCTGGGCTTCGGGGCCGGGCAGGAGCATGCAATAGTTCAGCGCGTTGAGGAAACGGCCTTCCGATATCCGCTTGCCGTCGGCGACGAACTCCTTGTGCAGCAGCGCGATCTGGGCCGCCGGACCGCCGAAGGAGAGCAGGCCGATGCTGAAGGAGCGCCGCGCCAGCCAGGCGAATTCGGCAGCGTCAGGGGCGCTTGCGGGCGCGGGGTCCGGCGGATGCGGCGGTTCGGTCATCTGGGGCCTTGCAAAACGGGAGGGGCGGGTTGCTCTGGGCGCATAGCGGATGTGCGTTTCCGTATCATGACATTGGACGCAATCCCTTCCACACTCGGAATTTGTCGTACAAATAGAAGCGCCGGAGGCGGCGCTTCCGGTTTAAACGAAGGACAAAGAATGCGGCGTGGCGGATATTTGCGATCTCCCGTTCTCTCGGCCATCGCGGTGCCGGAGCGGTTCATGGGGATCGCACTGATTTCCTTCGCGTTCTTTTCCTTCTCCGGGCTCGATGCGACGGCAAAATATCTCGGGCAGACGCTTCCCGCCGAACAGATCGTGTGGATGCGTTTCCTGACCCATGTGGTCTTTGCCGTGCTGCTGTTTCGGGTCTGGCGCATTCCGGGCGCGCTGCGCAGCGACCGCTGGCCCCTGCAGATCCTGCGCTCGATGTTCCTGCTCGGCTCCACCGTGTTCAACTTTTTCGCCGTGCGCCACCTCCAGTTGGCCGAAACCGTCTCGATCATGTTCGCCGCGCCGTTCGTGGTGACGGCGCTCGCCGGACCGCTTCTCAACGAATGGGCGGGCTTTCGCCGCTGGATGGCGATCATCGTCGGCTTTATCGGCGTGCTTGTGGTGACGCGACCGGGGCTTGGCGGATTGAACTGGGCGGCCCTTCTCTCGGTCTGTTCGATGACCTGCTATGCGCTCTATGCGCTGACGACGCGCATGCTGGCGCATTCGGAATCGCCCGTCGGCATGCTGATCATTTCCGCGGTCGTGGCGACGCTTGCGATCACGCCCTTCGGCCTCGCTGCCTGGACCGCACCCGGCGATCTGTGGACCTGGGCGCTTCTGCTGTCGACCGGTGCCTGGGGCTGTATCGGCCATTTCGCGCTGATCCGCGCGCATGTGCTGGCGCCTGCGCCCGTGCTCGCGCCCTTCATGTACATCCAGATCCTGTGGATGAGCGGGCTCGGCTATCTCGTGTTCGACGACGTGCCGGGGCCATTCACCGTGCTCGGGGCGGCGATCGTGGTCAGCTCGGGGCTTTATATTCTCTACCGCGAGCGCAAGATCTCCCGGGGCGAGGCGCACGCCGACGGCGGGCTCTAGGCGCGGGCGGTGCCGATTCGACCGGCATTCGCGCTTGCCAGCCGGGCCGCGATTGGCAACACTTCAATCGATTGAATCAGAGGCCGAGCGGTGACCATAAAGACACCCAAAGGACCCCCAGCGGTGCAGGCCGCGCCGGGCGAACCGCTTGTCGCTTCAAGTCGCGGGCCCGGCAGGGCGCGAGGCGCGCGCCGGCTCACGCTCGGCGACATGGCGGAGGCGCTTCAGGTTTCCACCGCCACCGTGTCGCTCGCGCTTCGGGATTCGCCTTTGGTCGCGCCGGCGACGCGCGAGCGCATCAAGGCCCATGCGCTGGCCGCCGGCTATGTCTACAACCGCTCGGCCGCGGCCCTGCGCACGGCGCGCTCCAACATGATCGGCGTGGCGGTCCACGATATTCTCAATCCCTATTTCGCGGAGGTGTTCCGCGCGCTGGAGGACGAGCTCGGGCGCGAGAACCAGGTGGTCCTGATCTGCAACCACCGTGACGACGTCGCCCGCCAGCAGCGCTTCATCGACACCTTGATGCAGCACCGCGTCGACGGGCTGGTGATCTGCGCCTCCGTCGGCACGCGGGTCGAGGACATCAACGGCCTGGCCGACAGCGGCATTCCGGTGACGCTTATCTGTCGCGACGTCGCCGGCGCCCGCGTGCCGGTGGTGCGCAGCGACGATGTGGCTGGCGCACGCATGGTGGTGTCGCATCTGATCGCCCAGGGCCACCGGCAGATCGCGATGATCGGCGGACGCCGGCAAAGCTCCTCGGGCCACGACCGCAATCTCGGCTGGAAGCTGGCGCTCGAAGAGGCCGGCATCGACGTGGCGGCGCAACTCGACATTCCCGAGCTGATGACGACGGCGGACGGACGCGATGCGGTGGCGCAACTCCTGAGCGCGACGCCGCGCCCGACAGCGGTCTTCGCCTTCAACGACCTGATCGCGCATGGCCTGCTCTCGGCGCTGCGCCGCGCCGGCGTGGAGCCGGGGCGCGACATCGCGGTTGCCGGCTACGACGACACGGACGGCGCGGCCAGCCGCACGCCGGCGCTGACCTCCGTATGGAACAAGCCGGACGAGATCGGAAAGACCGCGGCCGCTCTCATGCTGCGCCAGATCGCCGGCGCGCCGGTCACGGAAATGCCCGCGCCCATCCTGCCGGAACTGCGGGTGCGCGAATCGACCCCGCCGCCAAAGCCGGGCGGCGAGGGCCAGGCGCGCGGTGCCTGAACAACGAACACGACCTGACCGTCCGCCCGCTCAGGATGCGGCGCGGATCGACACTTTGGGAGGATTTTGATGGCCTTGGCCGAAATTTTGATGCTTGGGCGCGCGCCCGCGATCGTCGGGGAGCAGCTCTCTCGCCAGTTCACGGTGCACCGCGCCGGTCCCGGCGAGGTCGAGGCGCTGTCGCCCGACCTGCTGTCGCGGGTGCGCGGGATCGCCAGCGGCGCGCATGTGCCGGTCAACCGGGCGCTGATCGAGCGCATGCCGGGGCTGGAGATCGTCGCCAATTTCGGGGTCGGCTACGATTCCGTCGATGCCGCCTTTTGCGGCGAGCGCGGGATTTGCGTCACCAACACGCCCGATGTCCTGACCGAGGAGGTCGCGGATACCGCCTTCGGGCTGTTGCTGATGACCGTGCGCCAGCTCTCGGCCGCCGAACGCTACCTGCGCGCCGGGCGCTGGGAGGCGGAAGGACCCTATCCGCTGACGCCGGCCACCTTGCGCGGCCGCACGCTCGGCATTCTCGGGCTGGGGCGGATCGGTCTGGCGATTGCCCGGCGGGCGGAGGCTTTCGGCCTGGAGGTGCGCTACCACGGGCGCACGCAGCGCACAGATGTCGACTATCCCTATCACGACACGCTGGAGGGGCTGGCGCGGGCCTGCGACACGCTGATGGTGGTGGCGCCGGGCGGCGAGGCAACGCGCGGGATTGTCGACCGGCGGGTGCTTGAGGCGCTCGGACCGGAGGGTATCGTCGTCAACGTCGGACGCGGAACCGTGATCGACGAGCCGGCGCTGGTCGCAGCCCTTCAGGACGGGACCATCCTGTCGGCCGGTCTCGATGTGTTCGAGAAGGAGCCGAAGGTGCCGCAGGCGCTGAAGGACATGGAGCATGTGGTGCTCTTGCCGCATGTCGGGTCGGCGTCCCGCCATACCCGCGACCGGATGGGACAGCTTGTCGTCGACAATCTGGCGTCCTGGTTCCGCGACGGCCGCCCGCTCACCCCGGTTGCCGAGACCCCGTTCGTTGCGAAAGGGTAACCTGTCTTAACCGCCCCTTAACGAAACCGGTCGCATTTTAGGAGAAGAAACGGCCGGGGAGGCCGTGCGAGCGGTCGGCGAGGTGCAAGTCCGCGCCCGCCTGCGTTGGGGGAAAGCCCATGCATATTCACATGAGCCGGGTCGGCACCGTCCTGTCGTGGGCGCTGTTCTCGCTGCTGTTCTTCGGGACCGGCATCGCCGGGGTCTGACCCCGGTGCGCCCGTTGTCCGGTCAAGCGGCGTTTTCGTCGAGGAAGTCGCGCATGCGCGTCAGCGCGCGGGAAATGTTCTCCGCCGAATTGGCGTAGGACAGGCGAATGTAGCCCTCGCCCAGAATGCCGAAATCCGGTCCGCCGATCACCGCGACGCCCGCCTTTTCCAGAAGCGCGCTGGCGAGCGGTTTCGCCTTCCAGCCCGTCTCCTTGATGTTGGGAAAGGCGTAGAAGGCCCCCATCGGCGTGCGTGCCGAGACGCCCGGCAGCGCGTTCAGTCCCTCCACCACCAGTTTGCGGCGGATGTCGAATTCGCGCATCATCTCCGCGACAGCGTCCTGCGGTCCCTCAAGCGCGGCGAGGCCGGCATATTGCGCCGGCGCGTTGACGCAGGACCAGGCGTTGACGGCAAGCTTGCGCGCCTTGTCGATCAGCTGGTCCGGCCACACCGCGTAGCCCATGCGCCAGCCGGTCATCGCGTAGGTCTTCGACCAGCCGTCGAGCAGGATCAGCCGGTCGCGCACTGCCTCGAACTCCAGCAGCGAGCAATGCGGCGCGCCGTCATAGGTCATCTGCCCGTAGATCTCGTCGGACAGGATGGCGATGTCGGGCCGTGCCTCCAGACCCTCGACCAGCGCCTCGATCTCGGCGCGCGGCGTGACGCCGCCGGTCGGGTTCGCCGGCGAATTCAGGATGACCAGCCGGGTCTCGGGCGTCAGCAACGACAGGGTTTCCTCCGCGGAGAAGGCAAAGCCGTTTTCCTCGCGGATCGGCACGGGCACGGGGCGGGCGCCGGTGAACTCGATCATCGAGCGGTAGATCGGAAAGCCCGGATCGGGATAGAGGATGTCGACGCCCGGTGCGCCGAACATCAGGATCGCCATGAACATGGTGACCTTGCCGCCGGGCACGATCACGACATTGTCCGGCGAGACCTCGGCGGAAAGGCGCCTGTGCAGGTCCTTCGCCACCGCCTCGCGCAGCGGCAGGATGCCGGTCGCCGGCGTGTAGCCGTGGTGGCCGTCGCGCAGGGCCTTGACCGCTGCCTCGACGATATGCTCCGGCGTGCGGAAATCCGGCTGGCCGATCCCGAGGTTGATGATGTCGCGGCCCTCGGCAGCCAGTTGTGTGGCCCGCGCCAGCACGGCGAAGGCGTTTTCCTCGCCGATCCGGTTGAAGCCCTCGATTGTTTTCAGCATTGTTCCTCCCGCAGGGATCGTCCGACCCTCGTCCGGCCTTGCTCCGGCCCTTGTGTCCTGCTCATCTTGTAGCGCCCGGCCCCGGTTTTCGAAACCGTTTGCGTTGCGTCAGACGTCGTATCAGGCGGCGGCCTGCAGCCGATCCCGACGAAAAGGTCCCGCCATGACGATTGCCCATCTGCCAAGCCCGGTCGGCGATCTTGAACTGGAAGAGCGCGACGGCGCGCTGGTGCGCCTGTCGTGGGCAAGCGGCGACGCGGCGCCCTCCACGCCGCTTCTCCAGGAGGCCGCCCGGCAGATCGCGGCCTATTTCGCCGGGGAGCTGACGGCGTTCGACCTGCCGCTGGCGCCGGCCGGCAACGCCTTTCGTCAGGATGTCTACCGGGCGATGCTGGCCATTCCGCGTGGTGAGACCGCGACCTATGGCGAGATCGCCAAGGCGCTCGGCACCTCCGCCCAGCCGGTCGGCCAGGCCTGCGGCGGCAATCCGATCCCCATCGTCATTCCCTGTCACAGGGTGGTGTCGGCGACCGGGCTCGGCGGTTTTTCCGGCGCAGGCGGCGTGGAAACCAAGATCGCGCTGCTCAGGCTCGAAGGCGGCTTCCGGTTCCTGTTGTGAGTGCGGGCGCCGGATCCGGCCCCCGTGCCCGCGTCTGCCGCAGCCGCGTGGGTCCGCATGCTTTGCCAAATGCGGCGAAACGCTATAGTCCGACAGGCGAGACACCCCATATGCGGGATCAAGAGAGCGAGATCCGTCCATTGTCGCGGATCCGTCCACCGCAAGACGACCAGGCAGGCACATGACCCTCACCCAGGACACGAAAACCCCCGTCACCGTGCTGACCGGATATCTCGGCGCCGGCAAGACGACGCTCCTGAACCGCATCCTCAGCGAGAACCACGGCGTGCGCTATGCGGTGATCGTCAACGAGTTCGGCGAGATCGGCATCGACAATGACCTGCTGGTTGAGTCGGACGAAGAAATCTTCGAGATGAACAACGGCTGCATCTGCTGCACCGTGCGCGGCGACCTGATCCGTACGGTGGAGAACCTGATGAAGCGCCAGGGCAGCTTCGACGCCATCGTCGTGGAGACCACCGGCGTCGCCGATCCCGCGCCCGTCGCCCAGACCTTCTTCATGGACGACGACGTGCGCGACAAGGCCCGGCTCGATGCCGTGGTCGCCGTCGTCGATTGCCGGCATGTGCTGCAGCGGCTCGCCGACACGCGCGAGGCGGAAGACCAGATCGCCTTCGCCGACGTCATCCTGCTGAACAAGACCGATCTTGTCACGGCGGAGGAACTGAAGGCGGTGGAGGCCCGCATCCAGACGATCAACCCCTATGCCCGGTTGATGCGCAGCGAGCGCTGCGACGTGCCGCTCGACACGGTTCTCAATCGCGGCGCCTTCGACCTCAACCGCATCCTGACGCTCGATCCGCATTTTCTGGACGAGCATGAGCACACCCATGAGTGCGGACCGGACTGCGATCACGATCACCATCATCACGACCACGATCATGACCACCACGGGCACGGACATGATCACGGGCGCGCGCACGCGCATGAAGATCCGCATTCGGTGAAAAGCGTCTCGATGACGGCGGGAGAACTGGATCCGGATGTGTTCTTCCAGTGGATCGGCAATGTCAGCCAGATCCAGGGACCGGGCATCTTGCGGCTGAAGGGCATCATGGCGTTCAAGAACGATCCGCAGCGCTATGTGGTGCAAGGCGTGCACATGATCCTGGAAGGCGATCACCAGCGTGACTGGAAGGACGGGGAGCCACGCCAGAGCCGTCTCGTCGTCATCGGCCGCGATCTCGATTTCGACGCGCTGACGACCGGCTTTAAGGCCTGCGAGGCGTGAGCGGGATGGTCTCCGTTGCGCCCTATGACGCGGGAAGCTACGTCGTCGCGGCGGCCTTCCTCGATACCGATCCGGTCTTCGCGCTGGGCGACGGCACGCTGCTGATGCTGACCTCCGACGGCGAGCGCCGGGTGGAGGTGCATGGCGGCGGTCTGCTGGCCGCCTGCATGACACAGGACAAATCCGCGATCCTCACCAGCGGCGGCGACGGGCGGGTGATGCGCACCGACGCGGAGGGCGAGGCGACGCTGATGGCGGAGTTGCCGCGCAAGTGGATCGACCTGCTGGCCGCCGGTCCGCAGGGCGCGATTGCCTTTGCCTCCGGTCGCACCGCCATGGTGCGCCTGCCCAATGGCGATTTGCGCGACGTCTCGCCGTCGCGCGCCGTCGGCGGGCTTGCCTTCGCGCCCAGGGGATTGCGGCTTGCGGTCGCGCGCTACGACGGCGCGACGCTGCATTGGGTCAACACCGAGGCGCCGGCCCAGGAGCTTTCCTGGAAGGGCGCGCATGCGGCCGCTGCCTTTTCGCCGGACGGAAAATATCTCGTCACCACGATGCAGGAGAACGCGCTGCATGGCTGGCGGCTGTCCGACGGCCAGGACATGCGCATGACCGGTTATCCGGGCAAGGTGAAGTCGATGCACTGGTCGGCGAAGGGACGCTATCTGGCGACCTCCGGCGCCAATGCCGCGATCCTGTGGCCGTTCTTCGGCAAGACCGGCCCGATGGGCCAGCAGCCCTTGCAGCTTGGCGCAAGGGGCGATCAGCTGGTGTCGCAGGTTGCCTGCCATCCGGCGGAGGAGGTGGTTGCCATCGGCTATCAGGACGGCATGGTGCTGGTCGCGCGGTTCGCCGACAGCCAGGAGGTGCTGCTGCGCCGCCCGGGCGGCTCGCCGGTCTCGGCGCTGTGCTGGGACGCCGGCGGCACCCGGCTGCTGTTCGGCACGGAGGCGGGCGAGGCCGGCGTGATCTCGCTTTAGGGCCTGGACCGCGAGAGGGAAGGAGACCGGGCATGATCTTTCGCACCTTGGTGCTCGGCGTGGCCGTCGTCAGCGGGGCGACGACCTCTCAGCTTCCCGAGTTCGCGCAGCAGTATCGGCAGCGCATGGGCGGGGCGATCGATGCCCTGTCCCAGGTCGTCACCGATTTTCGCGAGGATGCGGCCAGCAACGGGCTGACCGTTCCCGAGGCCTTGCAGCGTCTGTCGAGCGCGCAGGATCCGCTGGTGGTCTTGCGCGGGCAGCGCATGGAGCAATCGATCGACAGGCTGGCGGCCCTTACCCGGCAGCGCGCGGCCTTGCAGGAGGCGGGACCGTTCGCGCGTCTTGGAACCTTCGTCACGGATCTCGACCCGCAGCTTGCCAGCGCGACCTATGACGATTTCGAGCCGGCCGTGCCGGTCACCATGGAAGGGGCTGTCGCCGCCGGCGGCGGGTTCCTCGCCGCCGTTCTCGGGCTCGGGCTCGCGGGCCGGCTCACTGGACGGTTGACCCGGCGGATGCGCCGGCGCGGATCGGCGAAAGCCTGACGGCAAGGGCGGGAGAGACAAATGGACACGTTGAGCCGGATGCGGTGTTTCCTGAAGGTGGTCGACGAGGGCGGCTTCTCGGCGGCCGCGCGCGCGCTCGGGCGCTCCAAGGCGCTGGTCTCCAAATATGTCGGCGAGCTTGAGGACGAACTGGGCGCGCGGCTTCTCAACCGCACCACGCGGCAGATCTCGATGACCGAGGTCGGCCATGCCTTCTACAAGGAGGCGACCGACATCCTGACCCGGATCGACGATCTCAAGGCGTCGGTTCAGAACACCCATCAGGCCGCGCGCGGCACGCTCAGGGTCTCCGCGCCGCGCTCGATGGGCGACGATTTCATCAATCCCGCGATCATGGCCTTTCTGGTGGCCGAACCGGATATTTCGGTCGATCTCAGGTTGGAGGACCGTTTCGTCGATCTGGTCGAGGAAGGCTTCGACGCGGCGATCCGGGTGACGGAACTGACCGATTCCAGCCTGATCGCGCGCAAGCTCGCGCCGTTTCGCGCCACCGTCTGCGCCTCGCCGGAAGCGGTCGAGCGCTTCGGCACGCCGCGTCATCCGCAGGACCTGGCGGGCCTGCCCTGCATCATCGACAACAACTACCGCTTCCGCAACAACTGGCAGTTTGATGTCGACGGCTCAAAGATGGGCGTTGCGGTCAAGGGGCGGGTCGAGGTCAACAGCGCGCAAGCCGCGCGGGTTGCGGCCTGCGAGGGCCTCGGCTTCCTGCGCACGCCGCATATCTTCGTGCACCGCGACATCGTGGCCGGTCGGCTGGTGGAGGTGCTGGCGGACTATCAGCCCGACGGGCAGGCGATCCACGTGGTCTATCCCCACCGCCGCCACCTGTCGGGCAAGGTCCGCGCCTTCGTCGACTTCCTGTCGAACTGGTTTGCCGATAAGCGCCGGCGCGGGGAGATCTGCTGACGGTCCGGCCGTGAAGAATCAGGCGCCCGCGAGGCGCTCTTCCGCGATCTGGTCCGCCACCGTCTGTGTGGACAGGCCGAGCGTGTCGGCGCGCTGGAAGATATGCGTCAGCGTCTGTGCGATTTGCAGGACCTTGTCGCGGACGGCCTTGTCGTCGCCGCCCGGACGGGCAAGCGCGATGGAAATCGCCCCGCCGGCATTGATCGCGTAATCCGGCGCATAGAGGACATCGCGGTCGCGCAGCGCCTCGCCGTGGCGCGGTTCCGCCAGCTGGTTGTTGGCCGCGCCGGCGACGATATGCGCACCAAGCTCCGCGATGCTACGATCGTTCAGCACCGCCCCGAGCGCGCAGGGAGCGAAGACTTCGGCCGATTGCGCATGGGCGGCCTCAGTGGGAACGGCGGTTGCGCCGAAGGCCTTCACCGCGCGCTCCGCGGAGGGTGCGTGAATGTCGGCGACGATGAGCCGCGCGCCGGCCTCGTGCAGCAGTTCGGCGACCGAATAGCCGACATGGCCGAGACCCTGCACGCAGACGGTCCGGCCCGAGAGATCGTCGCTGCCGAACCGGTGGCGCAGCGCCGCCTTGATGCCGACGAAGACGCCGAGCGCGGTATAGGGCGAGGGATCGCCGAGGCCGGTGGCGCGCGTGCCGCGCACATGGGCGGTTTCCTCGGCCACGATCTCCATGTCGTCGGCCGAGATGCCGACGTCCTCGGCGGTGAGATAGGTGCCGGACAATCGCTCCACCTGCTGGCCGAAGGCGCGCAGCAGCTCCGGCGTCTTCTCGCTGCGCGGGTCGGCGATGATCACCGACTTGCCGCCGCCGAGGTCGAGACCGGCGAGCGCGTTCTTGTAGGTCATGCCGCGCGACAGGCGCAGCGCGTCGGTCAGCGCCTCGCCGCTCGAGGCATAGGACCACATCCGGCAGCCGCCGAGCGCCGGGCCGAGCCGGGTGTCATGCACCGCGATGATGGTCTTGAGGCCGGTGGCGGCATCGTGACCCTGCACCACCTGCTCGTGGCCGGCGAATTCGGGATGATCGAAAACGGCGGGGGTGTCCGCCGCCCGGTTGCGGCGTGTCATCGGGGCGTTCATGAGTGTCTCCACGGTATGGTCCGGCGGTCGAAACGCGCCGGGCGCAAGATGCGGGCGGATATCCCCGCGCGGACGGGGAAACGTCGGGCCGCGCCATAATTTTGGAAAATATGAGTGAAATCCGGTGCAATATCGCTCTTTTTTCACGCAAGAATTCGCGAATTTGTTCAGGAATTCGCAAAAACTGATCGAAACGGGGATAATTTTTCCCTGATTTTGTGTTGCGGTGCGGCGACCTTCGCGGGACGCCTTGCTGTTGCCGCGAAGCGCGCCAATATGTGCGACGCGGATCGATCCGGCAGGCTGGAAGGAGACAGGGCGATGGGGATACGTGCGGCGATTGTGGCCTTGGCC
Organism: Stappia stellulata; assembly: GCF_020176715.1. GTDB lineage: Bacteria > Pseudomonadota > Alphaproteobacteria > Rhizobiales > Stappiaceae > Stappia. The sequence continues at coordinate 28,772 of NZ_JAIVMF010000012.1, forward strand.
ATGGGGCTGGTGGCGACGGCGGCGCAGGCGCATCCGCATGTCTTCGTCGAGGCGCGCGCCGAGGTGGTGTTCGACGGTGACGGCCGGGTCAAGGCCGTGCGGCACGTCTGGCGGTTCGACGAGGCCTTCACCGCCTTCGCGATCCAGGGGCTGGATGCCAACGGCGACGGCGAGCTGACCCGCGAGGAGCTGCAGCCGCTGGCGCAGATCAACGTCGAATCGCTTGCCGAGTTCGACTTCTTCACCTTCCTCTATCAGGGCGGGGCGGAGGTCGCCTTCGCCGAGCCGGTCGAATACTGGCTCGACTTCTATGGCGGCCGGCTGACGCTGTTCTACACGCTGCCGCTGAAGGACGCGGTGATCGCGGATGCCTCCAAGCTGACGCTCGACGTGTTCGATCCGAGCTATTTCGTCGCCTTCGAGATGGCCAAGGAACAGCCTTTCGCGCTGGTCGACGCGCCGCAGACCTGCAAGCTGGACTTCACCCCGCCGCCGGAACTCGATCCGCAGACGGCGACGACGCTGGCACAGATCCCGGCAACCGAGCGCCAGCTTTCATCGGACCTTCTGGAAGTCACGGAAACCTTGTCGAACTCCGCGACAATCGGCTGTTCTTAGGAGACAAAACCCTTGGAAGAATTCGTGTCCCGCCGGGCCTCGCTCGCCGCGCTTGCCGCAGCGCTTGTCGTCATGGCCGTCTGTGGCCTGTCCGCGAGCGGGGCCGTTGCGGCGCCGTCGCCCTTCGGGGTCGGCCTGCCGGAACAGACCATGACGCCGGGCGGTCCGCTGTCGGGTGTCTTTGCCTGGGTCGCGGCGCAGCAGACCGCCTTCTATTCCGCGCTCACGGCTGCGATCAAGGAGATCAAGGCGGACGGGACCGCCGTGTGGTGGCTGATGGCCCTGTCCTTCGGCTACGGCGTCTTCCATGCCGCCGGGCCCGGACACGGCAAGGCGGTGATCTCCTCCTATGTGCTGGCCAACGGCGAGACGTTGAAGCGGGGCATCGTGCTCTCCTTCGCCTCCGCCCTGGCCCAGGCGGTGACGGCGATCGTGCTGATCGGCGTCGCCACCGCGATCCTGCGCATGACCTCCATTGCCATTACCGAGACGACCCGCTGGTTCGAGCTTGGATCCTATCTCGCGGTGATGCTGCTTGGCGTCTATCTGGTCTGGCAGAAGATCCTGCGCCCGCTCCTGCCGGTGCGCCGTCCGGCCGCGCTGGGCGCGCAGGCCGTCGCCGCGACCGGTTGCGGCAATACCGATCATGACCACTCCCATCGCCATCACCACCATGGCCATGGCCACGATCACCATCATCACCACGCGCATGATCACGCCGCTCACCCTGGCGAAGCCTGTTCCAGCTGCGGCCATGTACATGCGCCGCCGGTGGAGATGCTGAAAGAGCCTGTGTCGCTGGCGCGGGCCTGGTCGGTGATCCTCGCCGTCGGCCTCAGGCCCTGCACCGGCGCGCTGGTGGTGCTGGTCTTCGCGATCTCGCAGGGGCTGGCGCTGGCGGGCGTTGCGGCGACCTTCGCCATGGCGATCGGCACCGGGCTGACGGTGTCGGTCCTGGCGACGCTGGCGGTCACGGCCAAGGATGTGGCGCTGAAGCTCACCGGATCGGGCGGCGCTGTCACCGTGCACCGGGTCGCGGAAGGCCTGGGCGCGCTTCTGGTCTTCCTGCTGGGCGCGACGCTGTTTGTTGCGGCGGCCGGCTGGGGCGGGGCCTGAGCCTCAGGCTTGGCGGGTCGCGCGGCGCGCGGCGATCTGCTCGCGGTGGATGACATAGAGCCCGGCGCCGACCGTTAGCGCGATGCCGGCAGAGGCCATGGCGTCCGGCAGGTCGCGGAAGATCATCCAGCCGATCAGCGTCGCGAAGGGAATTTCCAGATATTGCATGGGGGCGAGTGTCGCCGAGGGCGCGAGCCGCAGCGACCATGTCATCAAGAGATGCGCCACCGTGCCGAGCACGCCGATGGCGGCCAGAAGGGCTGTGTCGCGCGGCGAGGGCAGGTCGAAGGGAAAGGCCACGCCGCTGTGGTCGGGGGCGAGGACTATCATCGCGCCGATCAGAACGCTCGCGATCACGCCGCTCACGCCCTGAAGCGCGATCGGATCGGCGGCCTTGGCGACCTGTCGGGTGACGAGCATGAACAGCGCGAAGGCGATGGCCACGACAAGCGGCAGAAGTGCCGGGGCGCCGACCTCGGCGTAATTCGGGCGGATCACCAGCAGCGTGCCGACGAAGCCGACGAGACAGGCGCCGAGCCGGTAGGGGCCGACCTGTTCGCCGAGGACGAATTTGCCCAACAACAGCATCAGGAACGGCATGACGAAGGCGATGGCGATGGCATCGGCAAGCGGCAGGTAGCGCAGCGAGGCGAACATCGCGCCGATCCCGACAATATGCAGCAGCGTGCGCAGGACCGTCAGCCGCAGCGCCCTTGCGGACAGGCGCAGGTCGATGCGGCTGGCAACTGCCAGCGGCACGAGGATCATCGCCTGCATGGCGAACCGCACGAACAAGAGCTGCGCAAGCGGGATCGTGTCGCCGAGGATCTTGGCAATGGAATCGCCAAGCGGCGCGAGCACGCAAAAGCCGGTCATCAGAAGGATACCGAGCATCGGGCGGTCGGCGATCGGCATGGGTGTCATCCAGCGAGGCGGTCGGGTTACAAGACCAGAAAAACCAGGGGTTGCGGCCAGTTGTAGGCTTCTCCGCAAGGTTTTTCCAGCCTGCCTTATGACGCGAGTGCCGCGCCGCGACCACCAACCGCAACGCGCATCTGCGCAGCCGCGCTCGCGCCGGTGCACTCCAACAGCGGCGCCGGAGGGAAAACAAGCCCTTCAAATGCAGGTTTCGGCGATCAGGCCGGCGGCACCGGCCGCCCGTCGCGTCCGAGCTCGATCGGCTCGCCATGCGGGGTTGCCGCGGCCGCCCGCTCCCAGGCGTCGCGCCGCGCGTCGAGGCGGTCGCGGGTGGTGACGCGGCGATCGGTGACCAGCCGTTCCAGCGCCGCCAGCCAGTGGCGGTAGTAGCTGTCGCCGCAATCGGGGTCGCCGGCCGCCTGCGCGTCGCGAATGGTCTGCGAGAGCGTCCTAGCCCATTCGCTCCAGGTGAAAAGGCCCCGGGCATGCAGGGAGACCGCGAGCGCGAAGGCGCGTGCCTCCCAGGGCGCGCGGAACACCGGCTCGTCCTGCGCGCGGGGCAGATCGGCGAACAGGTCTTGCGGCGGATGGTCCGGCGCGCCGGACGGCGGGGTCTCAGGCAGGGTCAAGATAGGGCTCCCACAGGTCGATGCGCAGGCTGACGTCTTGCGCGCTGTCCTCGCCCCAGATCTCCCGGCCGTCGAAGGCGACGCCGTAGAGCCAGGCGGGGTTTTCCCCGGCGCCAGCCGCACTGGTATCGGGAAAAACATGCACGCCGTGGATCGCCTCGACGGTGCCGACATGGCCCCGGCAATAGCGCGGGATGCGGGTGTGGCCGGTGGGGTTCATCGTCTTGGCGCGGACCCGGTCACCCGGTTTAAAACGCGCCGGGGTGGCTGCGTCGCGCTCGGTCGGGCCGCCGCGCGCAAGCGTTTCGGCGACCTTGTCGGCGGCGAGCACGCGCTTGACCGGGCGGCTGTCGACGAGGCTTCGGCCCGCCGCGATCTCCTCGTCCGTGACAAGTCCGCGCTCCTCCAGAAGCCGTTCCAGACCGGCCAGCCAGATCTGATAGTAGCTGGAGGTGAGATAGACCGGAGGCGGCAGGCTCTCGCGGGCAAAGCGCGCCATGTCGATGGTCCATTCGCCGGTGGCGCCCATGGCAAGCGTCAGCGCGAAGGCGCGCGGTTCCCATTTGGCGTGAAACAGCGGCTTCACCGGTTCGGGCACGACGGGGCCGAAGCCCATCATGCCGCCGAGGTCCTGTGCGCCGTTCATTGCGCCGCGCCTTCGGCGTCGCCCGGCAAAAGCGCGAGCCCGGTGCCGATCATGCTGTCGCGGGTGACGAGACGGGCAAGCGCCTCCTCGCTCCAGCTCTCGGTGCCGGCGGGGCGCATGGGGATGACCAGATAGCGGATTTCGGCAGTGGAATCCCAGACGCGGATCCGGGTCCGGTCCGGCAGGGTGACGCCGAAATCCGCCAGCACGCCGCGCGGGTCGCGCACGGCCTTGGCCCGGTAGGGCGCGGACTTGTACCAGACCGGCGGCAGGCCGAGCACCGGCCACGGGTAGCAGGAGCACAGGGTGCAGACGACCATGTTGTGCTCTTCGGGCGTGTTCTCCACCGCCACCATGTGCTCGCCCTGGCGGCCGATGTAGCCGAGCGAATGGATGGCGGCGGTGGCGTCTTCGCGCAGCCAGTCGCGAAACTCCGGATCGTTCCAGGCTTTCGCGACGACCTTCGCGCCATTGTGCGGGCCGACCTTGGTCTCATAGGTCTCGATCAGGATGTCGAGGGCGGCCGGGTCGACATAGCCCTTTTCGACAAGCACGGATTCAAGCGCGCGCACCCGCGCGTCCGTTTCGTCCAGATGGGACCCGTGGTCGTGATCGCCGTGATCGTGGGAGTGTTCATGCGGATGTTCGTGAGCCATGGGGCGAGGTCCTGTCTCGTTCACGCGGCGGGCGCGAGGGTGTCATTCCGCAGCGTCCAGCGCGTCGTGGCGCATCCGCATATGGGCGCGCAGCGCGTCGCCGAAGGCTGCAAACAGCCGGGCCGATGCCGCATCGCTGCCGACCCAGTACTCGGGATGCCACTGGGTGGCAAAGGCGAAGCCCGGCACGGCATCGAAGGAAACGGCTTCCACGGTGCCGTCTTCCGCCGTTGCCTCGACACTCAACCCGGGGGCGAGGCGCCCGACGGCCTGGCGGTGCAGCGAGTTGACGTCGATGCGGGCATCGCCCAGCACCTTGGCGAGGCGCCCGCCGGGAGAGATCTCGACATGATGGGCGAGCGCGAAACGGGCGTCCTGGTCGTCGGCCTCGGGCGCGCGGTGGTCGCGCCGGCCGTCCAGTTCCTGCACCTCGGTGATCAACGACCCGCCGAGCGCCACATTGACCTCCTGCAGCCCGCGACAGATCCCGAAGATCGGAAAGCGGCGCTCCACGGCGCGGCGGATCAGCGGAAGGGTGGTTCCGTCACGACGTGTGTCGTAGGGGCCGTTCGCCTCGCTGGCCTCGCCGCCGTAGAGGGAGGGATGGACGTTCGACCGCGATCCGGTGAGCAGGACGCCGTCGACGCGGTCCAGAACGCTGTCCAGATCCAGCGCCGCGCCGAGACAGGGAAGCATCAGCGGAACGGCATCCGCGCCATGGGCGACGGCATCGACATAGGCGGAAATGACAGCGTGCCATTCGAATCCATCAAGCGGTTTGATGTCGGTGCTGACAAGGACGACAGGCTTTTTCATGAAGGCTCCGGAGAAATTGCGGGACCGGGCGACGGTGGCGGGACGAAACGCGCGAGTGGTAAAAAAAATTCCCCACTTGCAATCGGATGCACTTGTCTCAGGCATCGACATGGGCTTTATATCATAGACACGGTGCCTAAAACCAAGAAGGCACTTTCAAGGTCGCGCAGCGGAACACGTTGTCGACAGGGTTTTTCTTTCTCTGTGGGAGGAGAAGTATGGATCGCCGTTCATTTCTGAAAAACGCCGGGCTCGGCGCTGGTGCCGCTGCTGCAGCCACCACGCTCGCCGCACCGGCCATTGCGCAGTCCACCACCGACATGGTTATCGTGTCGACGTGGCCGCGTGACTTTCCGGGCCTGGGCACGAGCGCGCAGCGCCTTGCCGCACGCATCGGCGAGCTGACCGAGGGCCGGATCAACGTCCAGTATTTCGCCGCGGGCGAGCGCGTCGGTGCGTTCGACTCCTTCGACGAAGTCGCGTCCGGCAACGCGCAGGCCTACATCGGCGCCGACTACTACTGGAAGGGCAAGCACCCGGCCTGGGCCTATTTCACGGCCGTTCCGTTCGGCCTGACCTATGCCGAGATCGACGCCTGGATCAAGTACGGTGGCGGCCAGGAGCTCTGGGACGAGCTTGCCGGCGAATTCGGCGTCAAGAACTTCGCCGCCGGCAATACCGGCGTGCAGATGGGCGGCTGGTTCAACAAGGAAATCGAGACCGCAGACGATCTCAAGGGTCTGAAGATGCGTATCCCGGGCCTTGGCGGCGACGTCATGGCGAAACTTGGCGCCTCTCCGGTGTCGCTGCCGGGTGGCCAGATCTACGAGAACCTGGTTTCCGGCGCCGTTGACGCGACCGAGTGGGTCGGTCCGTGGAACGACTACTTCATGAAGTTCTACGAAGCCGCCAAGTACTACTACTATCCGGGCATGCACGAGCCGGGCTCGCAGCTCGCGATGGGCATGAACAAGGCGTGGTACGATGGCCTGTCGAAGACCGACCAGGCGATCATCGAAGCCGTCTGCAACGAAGAGAATGCCCGTCAGATGGCCGAGAGCAACGCCAACAACGGCATCTATCTCGACAAGCTGATCAACGAGCACGGCGTCGAACTGAAGCGCTTCAACGACGAGGTCTACGACGCGTTCGGCGAGGCGGCCGCGGAAGTGTTCGAGGAAACCCGCGAGCACAGCGATCTCGCTGCGCGGACCCACGACAGCTTCGCGAAGGCGCGCTCGGAAATCGGCCGCTGGATGCTGCTTGCCGACACGGGCTACACGGTTCAGCGCAACCGCGTGCTGGGCATCTCGATCTGATCGATCGTCTTGCCGGTGTGACTTGCGGGACGGGGTCGAGCGCCCCGTCCCGTTTCCGCACCCCCTTGTCCCTCATTGCAAGAGGCTAATCCGACATGTCGTCCTTCGCAGGGGCTTCGGACGCCGCCAATGGGCCTCTCCGCCCGATGCGGGGTTCTGATCGGAGCGCGCTCACCGTTCGCTGGTTCGGATGGACCATGCTGGCCGTGATGACGGCGTTCATTCTCAACAACTACCTGACGTATTGGCACGATCTCCCCGGCATCGCCCCGATCTTCGGCGGCGTGGCGAACGGCAACGGCGGCATGGCGCTGTCCTGGGCCCAACTGCTGCTCTATGCGGCGCTGATTGGCGTCGCAACCGGTTACGTGCTGCGCTCCCCATCGGTGGCCTTGCGCAGCGACAGCCGGAAAATGGTCGCGATCAACGGGTTCCTTATCCGCGCCGCCTTCTTCGCCGTGCTGATCGTCGGCAGTGTCGATGCGGTGATCTCCTTCCTGCGGGTCGAGGGCCTGCTCGACGGCATTGTCGGCGAGGCGCTCTCCAGCGATCTCGGCCGGTCGCAGTTCCGCGGTCCCTATCTGCACATGCCGCTGATCGCGCTTTCGGTTGTGATTGCCGCCTTCACCCGGACGCTCGGGTTTACCTGGCTGGCGCTGCTGGTCGTCGCGGCCGAGCTCTTGATCGTGATCGGGCGCTTCATCTTTTCCTACGAGCAGGCGTTCATGGCCGACCTCGTGCGGTTCTGGTATGCGGCGCTCTTCCTCTTCGCCAGCGCCTATACCCTGTGGGACGAGGGCCATGTGCGCGTCGACGTGTTCTATGCCGCCTTCAAGTCGCGCACCAAGGGTTACGTCAATGCGGTGGGCTCGGTCTTTCTCGGCATGAGCCTGTGCTGGACCATCCTGATCATCGGCATGGGCGGCAAGCAGAACATCATCAACGCGCCGATCCTGTCCTACGAGACGACGCAGGCCGGCTTCGGGCTTTATGTCAAATACATGATGGCGGGCTTTCTCGGCGTTTTCGCCGTGTCGATGCTGATCCTCTTCACGGCCTATCTGCTGGAGGCGACAGCCGACATTCGCGAGGATCCGGGCGGACGCGAGATGTCGGGCGCCGCCGCACATTGAATTCTGCGATCGAGGGGCAGCCGTCCGGCTGCTCCTGAAACCTTCTAGCCGGTGCGGACGCTGTCGCGTGCGACAGCTCTCCGTAGCCTCATGCCGACGGGTCTCGGACGATGGAACTCTTTTTTCTCGCTCTGCTGGTCATCCTGATGGCCGGCGCACTCGGGTCGGGCTTTCCGGTTGCCTTCGCGCTTCCCGGATCCGCGATCCTGACGATCGGGATCGCCGCCCTGAGCGGTTATCTGTTCGCCGGTGAAACGGATGCCTTCTTCTCGCACGGCGGGCCGTCGCAATGGCTCAGCGCCGGCGTCACCAACTTCCGCGGCGTCTACTGGGAGGCGGAGCGAGATACGCTGATCGCGATCCCGTTGTTCGTCTTCATGGGCATCATGCTGCAGCGCTCGAAGATCGCCGAGGACCTGCTGGTCACCATGGCGCAGCTGTTCGGCCCGATCCCGGGCGGGCTTGGCATTTCCGTCGTCTTCGTGGGCGCGCTGCTGGCGGCGACCACCGGCATCGTCGGCGCCACCGTGGTGGCGATGGGCCTGATCTCGCTGCCGGCGATGCTGCGCAACAATTATTCGCCCTCGCTTGCCACCGGCACCATCGCCGCCTCCGGCACGCTCGGGCAGATCATCCCGCCCTCCATCGTGCTCATCATCCTGGCCGACCAGCTGGCAAGTGCCGTGGACCAGGCCGGGTCGATCCGCCAGACGCTCTACAAGGAAAGCACCGGCGAACTGTCGATGCCGTCGGATTTCGCGGTCACCTCGACGAGCGCCGGCGAGATGTTCCTCGGCGCCTTCCTGCCGGGACTGGTGCTCGTCGGTCTCTACATGCTGTTCATCATGGGGTTCGCGATCCTGAACCCGAAGTCGGCGCCGGCCGTGCATTACGGCGGCAAGTTCGACCGCGACTTCCTGGTGAAGGTCGTGCTGACGCTGTTCCCGCCGCTCGCCCTGATCTTCCTGGTGCTGGGGTCGATCATCGCCGGCGTCGCGACCGTCAACCAGGCCGGCGCGATCGGCGCGATCGGCGCCATGATCATGGCCGGCTACCGGCTGAGCGACGGCGAGAAGGGCAAATACACGCCCGCGATCCTGGCCGTGCTGGCTCTCCTGGCCATCGCGCTGGTCGTCAGCTTCCATGAGATCAACATCAAGCGGATCGACACCAGCGCCGACGTGGTCGGCCTGATCGTCGCGCTGATCGCGGTGTCGCTGCTGCTCTTCGCCATCTTCTGGAGCGGCTGGCGCACGCTGAAAATCCAGGACACGCTGAAAGGGGTGATGGTCGAGACGGCGAAGACGTCGTCCTTGGTCTTCATCATCCTGCTCGGCGCGGCCATGCTGACCTCGGCCTTCCGCGCCTTCGGCGGCGAGGAACTGGTCAAGGAATTCCTGCAAGGGCTGCCCGGCGGCTTCTGGATGCAGTTCCTGATCGTCATGCTGGTGATCTTCGTCCTCGGCTTCTTCCTCGACTTCATCGAGATCGCCGTGGTCGTCGTGCCGATCGTCGCGCCGATCCTGCTCGCCGATCCGTCCGCCAATGTGACGGCGGTGTGGCTCGGCGTGATGATCGGCCTGAACATCCAGACGTCGTTCCTGACGCCGCCCTTCGGCTTCGCGCTGTTCTACCTGCGCGGGGTGGCGCCAGCGACCGTGAAGACGACGGCGATGTACAAGGGCGTGATCGCCTTCATCGCGCTGCAGCTTGTGGCGCTCGGCATCGTCGGCTTCTATCCGTCGCTGGTGAACTATCTGCCGAACCGGTCGTCGCTCCTGTCGGAGACGGCGCCGCCGCCGCTCAATCCGCGGCTGCAGTACTGCATGGAAAACTACGTCCAGGAGCAATTCGCGGAAAACGGCGCCGACATTCGCGCCGCCATCCAGACGGCGAAGGCGCTCGATCTGTCCTATGTGCCGGAAGACCTGCGCGAGGATCTGGCCGAGAGCTTCGACAAGGCGGAGGAAAGCCTGACGCTGATGTCGCAGATCGTCGAGGCGGAAGCCGCCGTTGCGGTCGCCGCGGTCGATTATCGCCCGCTGCATGTGACGGTGCGCGCCATCGAGCGCGACATCCGGCGCATCGACGAGCGGATCGCCGATCTCGAGCTGATCGTGCGCCGGTCGGGCGAGGGGCAGATCTATTCGACCGCGCGCGGCGAACGCGCCACCCGGCAGATCGAGGACCTGAAGACCGACCGCGCCGCGCTGGTCGCGCAGATCCCCGCGGCCTGGGAGGACACCCACACGACCTTCGCCAAGATCCAGAACGCGGAAAATCAGGCGCGGCGCGATTATCGCCGGGCCGTGGACGATGCCTATGAGCCGCTTGGCGAACTCATGAAGGTGATCTCCGACGTGGACAGGCTGGCCGCCAGCGAGGACACCCTGCGCGGCCTCGCCCAGGAGCTGGACACGATGGAACCGGAGGCCTTCGTGGAGCGGGTCACCGACGTGCGCAGCATCTACAGCGACATCGAGGGCGCGCGCGACGTGCGCTCCGCCGTCAACGATGCGCGCTCGGCGATGCGCTCGCGCACGCCGGACCCGGAGGCGGCGCGCGCCGCGATCGCCGAGGCCATCACGCTGTTCGAGGCCGACATGGCCTGGCGCCAGCGGGCGAAGCAGGAGCTTCTGCCGCAGTTGATGGCCTATAACGACGCAATCAAGGACACCATCGGCCTGCGCGGCCAGCCGGCGCTGCCGCGCGAGCAGGCGCTCTATGTCGCCGCCTGCAACTCCAGCCATCGCGACGTGTCGCTGAGCTTCTAGAAAGCCGGCACATCACCAACGGGCGGACGCAGACCATGCGCCCGCCCGTTTTTCTTTGCGGATGCACAGGTTCCTCCTGCCCTCGCGCAACGCTTGATCCGGGCGGGGGCTAGGCTGTTAACTGGTCGCAACACGCAAGCCCCGGAGCGGGCGCGCCCTGTCGGGTGCCCTTCGGGGCTTGAGACATGCCTGCGCCCGACCGGGTGCCTACTTGCCAAGGGATCGCACATCACATGACGCGCAATCGGGTTTCGCTCGACGACAAGTTCGACCTCAGCAAGGAGCGGATCTTCATTTCCGGCACGCAGGCGCTGATCCGCCTGGTGCTGATGCAGAAGGAACGCGACCGGCAGGCCGGCCTCAACACCGCCGGCTATGTGACGGGCTACCGCGGCTCGCCGCTCGGCGCGCTCGACCAGCAGTTCCAGCGCGCGACGAAGCTGCTGACACCGGCGGATGTCGTCTTCCGCCCGGCGATCAACGAGGACCTGGCCGCGACCGCGCTCTGGGGCACCCAGCAGGCGCAGATGCGCGGCGAGGGCAAATACGACGGCGTCTTCGGCATCTGGTACGGCAAGGGGCCGGGGGTCGACCGCTCGGGCGATGCCTTCCGCCACGCCAATCTCGCCGGCACCTCGCCGCATGGCGGCGTGTTGGCGCTGATGGGCGACGACCACACCTGCGAAAGCTCGACGACCGCGCATCAGTCGGAATTCGCGCTGGTCGACGCGATGATGCCGATCCTCAATCCCGCCGGCGCGCAGGAGATCCTCGACTTCGGCCTCTACGGCTGGGCGCTGTCGCGCTTCTCCGGGCTGTGGACGGGCCTGAAGCTCGTCAAGGACAATGTCGAGTCGACCGCCTCAATCGACGGGCGGATCGACCGGGTCATGCCGATCTTTCCCGATTTCGCCTTTCCCGAGGGCGGGCCGCACATCCGCCCCGCCGAACATGCGCTGACCCAGGAAGCCCGGCTGCACAACGTCAAGCTTCCCGCGGCCCGCGCCTTCATTGCCGCCAATCCGCTCGACCGGGTGGTTCTGTCCGGCGGGCGCACGCCCCGGATCGGCATCGTCTCCACCGGCAAGAGCTATCTCGATGTGCTGGAAGCGCTCGACATGCTCGGTCTCGACGAGGTGGCGGCGGCCGACCACGGGCTGGCCTTCCTGAAGATCGGTTGCCCGTGGCCGCTCGATGCGAGCCGGATGCGCGATTTCGCCAAGGGGCTGGAGCTGCTGGTCTTCGTGGAGGAAAAGCGCGGCCTGATCGAGGGGCAGGCGAAGGAAATCCTTTACGGCACGCGCGACGCGCCGGCGATCATCGGCAAGCAGGACGAGGAGGGGCGCGTGCTCTTCCCCGCGCCGGCCGCGCTCGAACCCATGCATATCGCGCTGGAGATCGGCCGCCGGCTGCAGGAGCGCCGCCCGACCGAAGCGCTCGGTGCCGCGCTCGCGGATCTGGAAGGTCGTCGCGAGCGGCTCGCCCGCACCGGCGATGTCGCGGTGCGCAGCCCCTATTTCTGCGCCGGCTGTCCGCATAATTCCTCCACCGTCATTCCGGAAGGAAGCCGCGCCTATGCCGGCATCGGCTGCCACTACATGGTGCAGTGGATGGACCGCAACACGGAAGGCTACACCCAGATGGGCGGCGAGGGCGCCAACTGGATCGGCGAGGCGCCGTTCTCGCGCACCGGCCATGTGTTCCAGAACCTCGGCGACGGCACCTACAATCACTCCGGCGCGCTGGCGATCCGCGCCGCCCATGCCGCCGGCGTGAACATCACCTACAAGATCCTCTACAACGACGCGGTCGCCATGACCGGCGGCCAGGCCCATGACGGCGGGCTGACGGTTCCCGAGATCGCCCGCCAGGTGGCGGCGGAGGGCGCGCGCCGCGTGGCGATCGTCACCGACGAGCCGGAAAAATACCCGCCGACGACCGACTGGCCGGAGAACACGAGCATCGACCATCGCGACGACCTGATCGCGGTGGAGCGGGAACTGGCCGGCATCGAAGGGCTCACCGTCCTGATCTACGACCAGACCTGTGCGGCGGAAAAGCGCCGCCGGCGCAAGCGCGGCCTGTTCCCCGATCCCGACGAGCGGATCGTGATCAACGAACTGGTCTGCGAGGGCTGCGGCGATTGCGGCATCCAGTCGAACTGCGTCGCCATCCAGCCGGTGGAGACGGAATGGGGCCGCAAGCGCGCCATCGACCAGTCGTCCTGCAACAAGGATTTTTCCTGCGTGAAGGGCTTCTGTCCCTCCTTCGTCAGCGTCAAGGGCGGCGTGCTCAAGGGGCGCGCGGTGTCGCCGCCGCCGGCGCCGGAGGTTGCGGAGCCAAAGATCGCGCCGCTGACGCAGACCCATTCGGTGCTGATCACCGGTGTCGGCGGCACCGGCGTGGTGACCATCGGCGCGGTGCTCGGCATGGCCGCCCATCTCGACGGCCTCGGCTGCGGCATCATCGACATGGCCGGGCTCGCGCAAAAGGGCGGCGCGGTGACCAGTCACCTGAAGCTTGCGCCGCGGCCGGAGGATATTTCCGCGATCCGCGTCGGACCGGGGAGCGCCGACCTGGTGCTTGGCTGCGACATCGTGGTGGCCGGATCCGCCAAGGTTCTGACGGCGATGAAACAGGGCCGCACGACGGCGGTCATCAACACGCATGAAACGCTGCCCGGCGATTTCGCCCGCGATCCCGATTTCAGCCTGCCGGGCCGTCGCCTGGTTGCCGCAATCGAAGCCGCGGCGGGCAGCGACGCCAGCCGGTTCATCGATGCGACCGAGGTCGCCACGCAGATCTTCGGCGACGCGATTGCCGCCAACATGTTCCTGCTCGGCTACGGCTGGCAGCTCGGCGCACTGCCGCTCACCCGCGATGCGATCGAGGAGGCGATCCGCCTAAACAAGGTCTCGGTCGAGATGAACCTTGCCGCCTTCGCCTGGGGCCGGGTCGCCGCCGTCGATCCGCAGGCCGTCGAGCGTCTGGCCAGGAGCCGTCCGGAGGCGCTGGCGCACCGCCGGCTGTCGGAAACGCTGGACGAGATGGTGGCGCGCCGCGTCGCCTTCCTTACCGAGTATCAGGACGCCGACTATGCCAAGCGCTATGCGCAGCGTGTCACGGCCCTTCGCCAGCGGGCGGCGGGTCTCGGCGACAAGGGTGAGGAGATCGTCCGCACCGCGGCGCGCGAATTGTTCCGCCTGATGGCGATCAAGGACGAATACGAGGTCGCGCGGTTGTTTACCTCCGGGGCCTTCGCCGACCAGCTCGCGGAGACCTTCGAAAGCCACGAGCGGCTGGAGTTCCACCTCGCGCCGCCGATGCTGAGCCGCACGGACCCGCGCACCGGCCGGCCGGCCAAGCGCCGCTTCGGACCGTGGGTTATGCCGGTGTTCCGCATGCTGGCGCGGCTGAAAGGGCTGCGCGGCGGGGCGCTGGATGTCTTCGGCCGCACGGCGGAACGGCGCATGGAGCGCCGGTTGCGCGACGATTATGTCGCGGTGGTCGAGGAGGTCGCGGGAACGCTCTCGCAGGCCAATGCCGATCAGGCGCTGGCGCTTCTGGCCTATCCGGAAGGCATCAAGGGCTTCGGACCGGTGCGGGAAACATCCGCGAAGCGGGCGGAGGCGAAGGTGCCGGACCTGCTTGCGGCCTATCGCAATCCGGAAGCGGCGAAGCTCGCCGCCGAATAGGGGGAAGGGCCGCGCGCGGGCCCTGCGGCCCGCGTCAGCTCCAGTCGACCTGGGCGGTGAGCATGTAGCCGGACCCGTAGACGGTGCGGATCAGGGTCGGTTCGTCCGGGCGGGTCAGCTTCTTGCGAATGCGCGAGATGCGCACGTCGATCGCCCGGTCGAGCGTGTCGTCGCGCCCGCCGTGTTCCAAGAGGTGGTCGCGGGTCAGCACCCGCTTCGGGGCTTTCAGCAGGGCCGTCAGCAGGGTCGCCTCGCCGGTGGAGAGAAAGCTCTCCTCGCCGTCGGGGGCGACCAGCCGGTGCGATCCCGGCTCGAAGCGCCAGCCGGCGAAGCGCGCGGCTTTCACGTCCGTTTCGGCTTGCTGGTCCGGCGGGTTGGCGCGGCGCAGCAGCGAGCGGATGCGGGCGACGATCTCGCGCGGGTCGAAGGGTTTTACCACATAGTCGTCGGCGCCGAACTCAAGCCCCATGATCCGGTCGGAGGCATGGGCGCGCGCCGACAGCACCAGAATCGGCACGGACCCCCGCGCGCGGATGCGGTTGATCGCTTCCATGCCGTCCATGTCCGGCAGGCCGAGATCGAGGATCACGGCGGCCGGCATTTGCCGGGCGATCTCATGCAGCGCGGCCTCGGCGGTGGCGAAACCGCTGGCGCGAAAGCCGTAGGTGGCGAGCGTGTCGCACAGCAAGGCGCGGATGTCGGCGTCATCCTCCACGACGAGGATCTGCGTGCCGTCGCCTTCGGGCGCGGCCGTGTCGCGATGGGATCCGGAGGTGGTCATGGGGCGAGTATCTCGCTCATCGTTTTCGCCAGCATGCTGCTTGTAAAGGGTTTGGGCAGGACGGGACAAGCCGGGCGGGTCGCCTCTTTGGCCGGGCCTTCGCGGTAGCCGGTCATCAGCGCCATCGGCAGGCCGGGGCGGATGCGGCGCAGTTCCTCGACGAGCGCGAGGCCGTTGACCTGACCCGGCATGACGATGTCGCTGAGCACCGCGCGAATGTCGGGAACATCGCGCACGAGATCGATGGCGTCGCGGGCCTCCGTCGTCACCAGCACGGTGTAGCCGAGGGCGCAGAGCTGGTCCCGCACCACATTCGCCACCGCCTCGTCGTCGTCGACCAGAAGCACCAGTTCGCCGTTGCCCTCCGCGGCATGCGGCTCGTCGGCGCCGTCGCCCTGCATGTCCGCGCCTGACAGCGCGGGCAAAAGGATGCGGATGTCGGTGCCGCGGCCCGGTTGCGAATCGATTGCGACATTGCCGCCCGTCCGGCGCGCGAAGCCGTAGACGGTCGGCAGGCCGAGGCCGCTGCCGGTGCCGAAGGGCTTGGTGGAGAAGAAGGGGTCGAACGCCTGCCGGCGCACGTCCTCGCTCATGCCCGTGCCGGTGTCGCCGACGAGGATCTGCGCATAGGCGCCGGGCTCCACGCCAAGCCGGTCGGCCTGGGTGTCGGACAGTTGCAGCCGGGTGAGCGAGAGCGACACGCGACCGCCGTCCGGCATGGCGTCGCGGGCGTTCAGCACGAGATTGACCAGCGCGTTTTCCAGCTCGGCCGGGTCGACCTCCGCCACCAGATTGTCATCGCCGATGGCGGTCGACCAGGAAATCGCGGAGGGGAGCGAGCCGGCCACCAGCCCCTCGATATTGGCGATGACGCCGGACAGGCGCACCGGCCTGGTGTTGGGGGCATCGCCGCGCGCAAACGCCAAAAGCCGCCGGGTGAGATCGGCGCCGCGCTGCGCGGCGTGGAGGATCGGGTCGAGATGGGCGGCGAGATCCGGCATGGCGGGCGCGTCGGCCCGGCGGCGCAGCGCCAGCACGTTTCCGATGATGATGGTCAGAAGGTTGTTGAAGTCATGGGCAAGGCCGCCGGTGAGCTGGCCGACGGCCTCCATGCGCTGGGCGTGGGCTAGGGCCGTCTCGCTGCGCTTCTGGTCGGTGGCGTCGAGCGACAGCACGAAACAGCCGAGCGTGCGGCCGTCGAGGGTGCGGTCGGGGATCAGCGTCGAGCGCATGTGCACGAGCCGGCCGTCGGCGCGGGCGCGCGAATATTCGTAGGAGACCGCATGGCCGCGAAACGCCTTCTCGATATGCGGGGCGATCTCCCGGTAGAGCTCCGGTCCGATCACGTCCTCCGCGCGCTTGCCGATCATGGATTCCACCGTCTGGTCGAACCATTTGGCGTAGCGGCGGTTGGCGAAGCGAAAGACCGGCCCGGGGCCGAGATATGCGACCAGCGCGGGCACATTGTCGGTGACGAGGCGCAGCCAGTCCTCGCTCTGGCGCAACTGGCGGGTGCGCTCTTCCACCGTGCGCTCCAGCGACGCCTGATGCTCTCGCTCGCGGGTGACGTCGGTATAGGTGGTGACGAAGCCGCCCTCAGGCAGCGGTGCCCCGGTGACCAGAACCACCTGACCGTCGGGGCGGATGCGCTCGAAATTATGCGGCTCGAAAAGGCGTGCGCGCTCCACCCGGCGCGCGACCAGTTCGGCGACATCGCCCTCGCCATATTCGCCACGCGCCGCGTTGACCTCCAGGAAGGCCGCCAGATGGGTGCCGCGCTTTGCCAGGTGAAACGGAAAGTCCAGCATCTCGAAAAGCTGGCGGTTCCACGCCACAAGCCGCAGATCGCCGTCGAAAACGGAAAAACCCTGGTTGATGTGGTCGAGCGCCGCCTGCAGCAGATCGAGGCGGTCGCGGAAAAGGTCGCCGCTGGACATGGGGCGAGTTTACGCAAAGTCGCCGGGCTGTCGAACGAAAACACCCGTCCGCCGGCCCGCTGCTTTGAAACATTTCGTTGCAATTGGCACATACTGGCGCAATGACCGGGCCGTAGCCTTCCCTTGCGCTCAGTTCCGCGTCACTCGCCTGTAATTCTCCAAAAAGAGAGAAAGGCTTGATCCGGCGGATCGTTGGTAGTCTGATAGCGCCAAAGAATTATGCGACCCCGACAAAACAGGGGCGCAAAGAGGGGAAGAAACGCAATGGCAGGGTCGCCCGTCGTCGAGCGCCTCGACGAGGACACCTTTCCGAAAATCCTGTTGCGCAACGCCAAGGTCTTTGCTGACCGTCCGGCAATGCGCGAAAAGGATCTCGGAATCTGGCAGGCCTGGAGCTGGTCGGAGGTCCTGGAGGAAATCCGGACCTTTGCCATCGGCCTGCAGGACATCGGCTTCACCGAGGGCGACAGGATCGCCATCGTCGGCACCAACCGGCCGCGTCTCTACTGGACGATGGTCGCCGCGCAGTCGCTCGGCGGCGTGCCGGTGCCGCTTTATTCCGACAGTGTCGCAGAGGAAATGGCCTTCGTGCTGGAGCACGCCGAGGTGCGCTTCGCCTGCGTGGAGGACCAGGAGCAGGTCGACAAGCTCCTGTCGATGTCGGAGGGGCTGCCGCGGCTGGAACACGTCATCTACGACGATCCCAGGGGCCTGCGCGACTACGACCACACGCGGCTGCATTCCTTCGAGGAGATGCAAGCGGTGGGGCGCAAGGCGCTCGATGCCGATCCGGCGCGCGAACGCGCCTGGCTGGAGCGGATCGCCAAGGGCAAGGGCGACGACATCTCGGTGATGCTCTACACCTCCGGCACCACGGGACGGCCCAAGGGCGTGATGCTCTCCTTCGACAATCTCGTGATTTCGGGTCGCAACGGCAACGCCTTCGACAAGCTCGACGAGCACGAGGAAACGCTCGCCTATCTGCCGATGGCGTGGATCGGCGACCATGTGTTCTCGCTCGCCCAGGCCTATACGGCCGGCTATTGCGTCAATTGTCCGGAGAGCCTGGAGACGGTGCTGTCCGACCGCCGCGAGATCGCGCCGACCTATTTTTTCGCGCCGCCGCGCGTCTTCGAGGGCCTTTTGACGCACATCATGGTGCGCATGGAGGACGCCAGCAAACTCAAGAAGAAGATGTTCGACGTCTTCATGGGCGTGGCCAAGCGGGTCGGCGAGCGCATCCTGAACGGCGAGGACGTCGGCCTGAAGGATCGTCTGGCCTATTGGCTCGGCGAGATCCTGGTCTACGGACCGCTGAAGAACCAGATGGGCTTCACCCGCCTCAAGGTCGGCTACACCGCCGGCGAGGCCATCGGCCCGGAGATCTTCCGCTTCTACCGCTCGCTCGGTCTTAATCTGAAGCAGCTCTACGGCCAGACGGAAGCCAGCGTCTATATAACCATGCAGCCCGACGGCGAGATCTTCGGCGACACGGTCGGCAAGCCGGCCACACAGGTGGAGCTGAGGATCGCGGAAAACGGCGAGGTGCTCTACCGCTCGCCGGGCGTCTTCGTCGGCTACTACAAGAACGACGAGGCGACGAAGTCGACCAAGACCGAGGATGGCTGGGTGCTGACCGGCGACGCCGGCTTCATCGCCGACAACGGCCATCTCAAGATCATCGACCGGGCCAAGGACGTCGGCAAGCTGACGAGCGGCGCCCTGTTCGCGCCGAAATACATCGAGAACAAGCTGAAGTTCTTCCCCGATGTGAAGGAGGTCGTGGCCTTCGGCGACGGGCGCGACTTCTGCGGCGTCTTCGTCAATATCGACCTGACGGCGGTGGGCTCCTGGGCGGAGCGCAACAACGTCAACTACGCCTCCTATCAGGAGCTGGCCCAGCATCCGCTCGTCTATGACATGATCGAGCGTCACGTCGACCAGGTGAATCGGGACCTTGCCGGCGAGCCGATGATGGCGGGCGCGCAGATCAAGCGGTTCCTGGTGCTGCACAAGGAGCTCGACGCCGACGACGGCGAGCTGACCCGCACCCAGAAGGTGCGCCGCTCCTTCATCGCCGAGCGCTATGCGCCGCTGATCGAGGCGCTTTACGACGGCTCGACCGAGAAACACGTCAAGACGGAAGTCACCTATGAGGACGGCCGCAAGGGCGCGCTCGAGGCAACCGTCGAGATCCGCGACATGACCCTTCACCCCGCCTCGGGGCGCAACATTCAGGAGGCGGCGGAATGAGTGCCTTTGTCGATCCCGCCCGCATGGCCGGCCACTCCGGCATGGAAAAGGGCGAGGTGCTGCTGCGCGTCGACAATGTGTCGCTGGCCTTCGGCGGCGTGAAGGCGATCACCAACATCTCCTTCGACATCGTCAAGGGCGAGGTGCGCGCGATCATCGGGCCGAACGGCGCAGGCAAGACGTCGATGCTCAACGTGATCAACGGCTTCTACCATCCGCAGGAGGGCACCATCACCTGGCGCGGCAAGGTGCGGCGCAAGATGAAGCCCTATGAGGCGGCGAGCAACGGCATTGCCCGCACCTTTCAGAACGTGGCGCTGTTCAAGGGCATGACGACGCTCGACAACATCATGACCGGCCGCGGCCTGAAGATGAAGTCCAACTTTATCTGGCAGTGCCTGCACTGGGGCCCGGCGCTCAAGGAGGAGATCGAGCACCGCCGCAAGGTGGAGGAGATCATCGACTTCCTCGAGATCCAGGCGATCCGCAAGACGCCGGTCGGGCGTCTGCCCTACGGGCTGCAGAAGCGCGTCGAGCTCGCCCGCGCGCTCGCCATGGAACCGGAACTGCTGCTGCTGGACGAGCCGATGGCCGGCATGAACCTTGAGGAAAAAGAGGACATGAGCCGCTTCATCCTCGACGTGAACCAGCAGTTCGGCACCACCATCGCCCTGATCGAGCACGACATGGGCGTCGTCATGGACCTTTCCGACCGGGTCGTGGTTCTCGACTACGGCCGCAAGATCGCCGATGGCCCGCCCGACGAGGTGCAGGCCAGCCAGGATGTGATCGACGCCTATCTCGGCGTTCCGCACGAACACTAAAGGACAGCGTGAGATGGAGTTTCTGATCGAAACGATCCTGTCGGGCCTGATGGCCGGCGTGATGTACTCGCTGGTCGCCCTCGGCTTCGTGCTGATCTTCAAGGCATCCGGCATCTTCAATTTCGCGCAGGGCGTGATGTGCCTGTTCGCCGCGCTGACCTTCGCCGGCATCATGGAAAAGACCGGCCTGCCCTGGCCGATCGCCTTCGTGATGACCATCGGCGTGATGGTCTTCGTCGCCTGGGCGGTGGAGCGCTTCGTGCTGCGCCATCTGGTCAACCAGGAGCCGATCATCCTGTTCATGGTGACCATCGGGCTTGCCTATGTGCTGGAAGGCGTCGGCGACATCCTGTGGGGATCGGACGTCAAGGTGCTCGACATCGGCCTGCCGTCGGGCGCCTCCGACTACATGCTCGACAATTTCAATATCTACGTCGAAAAGCTCGAGGTCTTCGCGGCGCTGATTGCCGCCGTGCTCGTCGGCTTCCTGGCGATCTTCTTCCAGAAGACGCGCATCGGCCGGGCGCTGCGCGCCGTGGCCGACGATCACCAGGCAGCGCTTTCGGTGGGCATTTCGCTGCAGACCATCTGGGTCATCGTCTGGTCGGTCGCGGGCTTCGTGGCGCTGGTCGCGGGAACGCTGTGGGGCGCCAAGTCGGGCGTCCAGTTCTCGCTGTCGCTGATCGCGCTGAAGGCGCTGCCGGTGCTGATCCTTGGCGGCTTCACCTCCATTCCCGGCGCCATCGTCGGCGGGCTGATCATCGGCGTCGGCGAGAAGCTGGCCGAGATCTACGTCGGCCCGATCGTCGGCGGCGCGATCGAAAACTGGTTTGCCTACATGCTGGCGCTCGCCTTCCTGCTGGTCCGCCCGCAAGGGCTGTTCGGCGAACGCATCATCGAGCGCGTCTGACGCGGGCTATTCCTCAGGACGGGTGATACCTCAATGCTTTATCGTGAAGCCGGCCAATACAAGACGTCCTACCAGCGCGACCAGGCGATCTTTCCGATCGCCCAGGACCGCTGGGTGGTGTGGACGTTCGTCGCGGTCGCATTCCTGGTCGTGCCGTTCTTCGTCAACGACTACTGGACGAATGCCGTTCTGCTGCCGCTGCTGATCTACGGGCTGGCGGCGCTGGGCCTCAACATCCTGGTCGGCTACTGCGGCCAGATCTCGCTCGGCACCGGCGGGTTCATGGCGGTCGGCGCCTATGCCTCCTACAAGCTGATGACCTCCTTTCCCGAGATGAACATGATCCTCGTCGTGTTGCTGTCGGGCGGGATCACGGCGGCGGTGGGGTCGTTGTTCGGCCTGCCCAGCTTGCGCATCAAGGGGTTTTACCTCGCGGTGGCGACGCTGGCCGCGCAGTTCTTCCTGGTCTGGCTCTTCAACAAGGTCGGCTGGTTCTACAATTACTCGATGACCGGGCAGATCACAGCGCCGGACCGCGAGATGTTCGGCTTCCTGCTGACCGGCCCGTCGGCTTTGCCCTGGGTGAAGTACCTGTTCTGCCTGACGATTCTCGCCGTCTTTGCGCTGATCGCAAAGAACCTGGTGCGCGGGCGGCTGGGCCGCAACTGGATGGCGATCCGCGACATGGACATCGCCGCCGAGCTGATCGGCGTGCGTCCGCTCCTGACCAAGCTGTCGGCCTTCGCGGTCTCCTCCTTCTACATCGGCATGGCCGGCTCGCTGCTCTTTTCCGTCTATCTCGGCGCGGTCGAGGTCGGCGAGGTGTTCGGCATCAACGTGTCGTTCCTGGTGTTGTTCATGGTGATCATCGGCGGGCTCGGCTCCATTGTCGGCTCCTTCATGGGCGCGGCCTTCCTGGTGCTTCTGCCGATCTTCCTGAAAAACTTCATGGTCGATGGTTTCGGCATGATGCCGGTCACGGCCAAGCATGTGGAAATCCTGTTGATGGGCCTTCTCATCATCTTCTTCCTGATCGTCGAGCCGCATGGCCTTGCCCGGCTCTGGCAGATCACCAAGGAGAAGCTGCGGATGTGGCCCTTCCCTTACTGAGGCAGCGCGACACAACACATAAACACGCGTCCTCAGCCAACTGCCCGATATCCTGTTCCATGGGAGGAAACGAAATGAAACTGAAGCATCTGACAGCCGGTCTGGCCGCCCTTGCGGTCGCCGCGCCGCTGGCGGTGACAACCGCCCAGGCGTATGAACTGACGATCCCGTCGCTGGTCTATCGCACCGGGCCCTATGCACCGGGCGGCATTCCCTTCGCCAACGGCTACGCGGATTACTTCAAGCTGCTTGAGCAGCGCGACGGCGGCATCAACGGCGCCACGATCAACTTCGTGGAATGCGAGACAGCCTACAACACGCAGCAAGGCGTGGAGTGCTACGAAAACACCAAGGGGCAGGGCGACAGCGGCGCGCTCGTCTATCAGCCGCTCTCCACCGGCATCACCTACCAGCTTATCCCGAAAGCCTCTGTCGACGAGATCCCGCTGTTCACCATGGGTTACGGCCGGACCTCGGCCGCCAACGGCAAGGTGTTCCCGTGGATCTTCAACTTCCCCGGCACCTATTGGGACGCGGCGTCGGGCATGGTGAACTATGCGGCGGCGATCGAGGGCGGCGAGGACCAGCTCAAGGGCAAGACCATCGCGCTCGTCTATCACAACTCCGCCTACGGCAAGGAGCCGATCCGCACGCTGGAGGAGCTTGCCAGCAAGCACGGCTTCAAGCTGGAACTTCTGCCGGTCGACCATCCGGGCCAGGAGCAGAAGGCCACCTGGCTGCAGATCCGCCGCATGCAGCCCGACTGGGTGCTGATGTGGGGCTGGGGCGTCATGAACCAGGTCGCGGTCAAGGAAGCCTCCTCGATCCGCTTCCCGATGGACCGTTTCATCGGCAACTGGTGGGCCGGGTCCGAGCACGACGTGACGCCGGCGGGCGAGGGCGCCAACGGCTATCTCTCCGCCACCTTCCACGCACCGGGCGCCGACTTCCCGCTGCACCAGGAAATCCTGGAGAAGGTCTATGACGCCAACATGGGCGCGGGCGAGCGCGAGCGCGTCGGCGAGGTGCTCTACAACCGCGGTCTCGTCGCTGCCGTGTGGACGGTCGAGGCCATCCGCAAGGCGATGGAGATCAAGGGCTCCAACGAGATCACCGGCAAGGACGTGCGTGAAGGCCTCGAGGCGCTGAACGTCACCGAGGAGCGGCTCGGCGAGCTTGGCCTGCCGAACTTCACCTATCCGGTCACGATGTCCTGTGCGGTGCATTCCGATCCGGGCACGGTGCTGATCCAGCAGTGGGACGCGGCCGCCGGGACCTGGCGCGTGGTTGCCTCCGGGATCGAGCCGGACCGGTCGGTGATCATGCCGCTGATCGAAGAGGATTCCGCGGCCTATGCGGCGGAAAACAACATCACTCCGCGGGACTGCAACTGACCGTCGCGACGGTCACGATCCCGATAATGTGGAGCTGAAAATGAACGAGACGTCCGCCAATCCAATCCTTTCGGTGAACAACATCGAGGTGATCTACGATCACGTGATCCTGGTGTTGAAGGGCGTCTCGCTCACCGTACCCGAGGGGGGCATCGTTGCCCTCCTCGGCGCCAACGGCGCCGGCAAGACCACCACGCTGAAAGCGGTGTCCAACCTGCTCGGCGCCGAACGCGGCGATGTCACCAAGGGCGCCATCCTGTTCGAGGGCGAGGAGGTGCAGGCGCTGTCGCCGAATGATCTCGTCAAGCGCGGCTGCATTCAGGTGATGGAGGGCCGGCATTGCTTCGGCCATCTGACGATCGAGGAAAACCTCCTGACCGGTGCCTATACGCGCCGCGACGGGGCGGCCGCGATCAAGAAGGACCTGGAGAAGGTCTATGCCTATTTTCCGAGGCTGAAGGAGCGCAGGTCGAGCCAGGCGGGCTATACCTCCGGCGGTGAACAGCAGATGTGCGCCATCGGCCGGGCGCTGATGAGCCGGCCGAAGATGATCCTGCTCGACGAACCGTCGATGGGGTTGGCCCCGCAACT
The DNA here is from genome assembly GCF_020176715.1 of Stappia stellulata. GTDB lineage: Bacteria > Pseudomonadota > Alphaproteobacteria > Rhizobiales > Stappiaceae > Stappia. The sequence continues at coordinate 52,892 of NZ_JAIVMF010000012.1, forward strand.
GGTCGAGGAAATCTTCGAGATCGTCAAGGAACTGAACCGCAAGGAAGGCGTGTCCTTCCTGCTGGCGGAACAAAACACCAATGTCGCCCTGCGCTACGCGACCTACGGCTACATCCTGGAATCGGGGCGCATCGTTCTGGACGGCGACGCCAAGGCATTGCGGGAAAACGAGGACGTCAAGGAATTCTACCTTGGGGTCGGCGGCGAGGGGCGCCGGTCGTTCCGAAACGTGAAGCATTACAAGCGGCGCAAGCGCTGGCTGGCCTGACCGGCCGCGGGATCTGGTCCGACACAGAGTTTTGAGATCGTCCGTCGCCGCCGAAGCCTTTCAGCGGACCGGCGTCGTATTGCCCGGGGCGACCGGGAACACCATCAGCCTGAGTGCATGGGGAAAGCGATGAGCGAACACCATTTCGACCGCCTGGAAGGACAGGACCCGGACCGGCGCGAGGCGGATCTCTTTGCTCGGCTGCCGGGGCAGATCTCGCATGCGATGACCAACGCACCCGGCTGGGCCGCACATCTTTCCGGCGTCGATCCGCAGACGGTGCGCGACCGGGCGGCGCTTGCAAGCCTGCCGGTCCTGCGCAAGCCCGAGCTGATGGCGGCCCAGCAAAAGGCCCCGCCCTTCGGCGGTTTCGCCGCAGGCGACGCCTCGAGCTTCGCGCGGATCTTCATGTCGCCCGGCCCGATCTGGGAGCCGCAGGGCGAGGGCGACGACCCCTGGAGCGCGGCGCGGGCCTTTCATGCCGCCGGCTTCCGCGCCGGCGACATCGTCCACAATGCCCTTGCCTACCAGATGACGCCGGGCGGTTTCATCCTCGATCACGGCGCGCGCGCGCTCGGCTGCGCGGTCTATCCGGCCGGGGTCGGCAACACCGAGGCGCAGGTGGACGCGATCACGGCGCTGCGCCCGGCCGGATACGCCGGCACGCCGGACTATCTCAAGGTTCTGCTCGACAAGGCGGCGGAGCTTGGCCGCGATGTCTCGTCGCTGACCAAGGCGCTGGTGTCCGGCGGCGCGCTGTTTCCAAGCCTGCGCGCGGAGTACGAGAGCCGCGGCGTCACGGTGCTTCAGGCCTATGCCACCGCCGATCTCGGCGTGATCGCCTATGAAACGATCCCGGACGACGGGCTGATCGTCAACGAGAACATGATCGTCGAGATCGTGCGCCCGGGCACCGGAACGCCGGTGGCCGATGGCGAGGTCGGCGAACTGGTCGTCACCACCTTCAAGCAGAGCTATCCGCTGATTCGCTTTGGAACCGGGGATCTCTCGGCGCTGCTGCCGGGCCGCTCCGCCTGCGGGCGCACCAACATGCGCCTGAAGGGCTGGATGGGCCGGGCCGACCAGAGGACCAAGGTGAAGGGCATGTTCGTCGATCCCAAGCAGATCGCCGAGGTGCTGGCGCGCCATCCCGAGGTCGCGCGGGCCCGCCTCGTGGTCGAGCGCAACGGCGAGCAGGACGCGATGCGGTTGCTGTTCGAGGCGGAGGGCGCGGAAATCGCCGATGCGCTGGCCGCCAGCCTGCGGGATGTTACGAAGCTCGGAGGCCAGGTCGAGCGGGTGAAGATGGGCAGTTTGCCCAATGACGGGAAGGTGATTTCCGACGAGAGAAACTACGAATCCTGACAATAGTGTTAGCGATTCGTTAGGAATGTTGGGGTGTAGGGCCTAAGATATTCTCGTTTCTGTTGCACAATCGATCCCGATTGTGCCTATTCAGCCTGAGTGTCAGGCACAGCAAACGAGGGCAAGCGCGGCAATGCAGGACGCGAACAAGGGGGATCACGGCGCCAGCATCCTGCTCGTTGAGGATGATCCCGATGATATCCGCATCATCCTGAAATCGCTCGAAACCTCGCCCGTTCCGGTTCGCATCACCACGGTCGAAAACGGGGTCGACGCGCTTGCGGAACTCGACCGGCTGGCGGCAGCCGGCCAGTCCGCTCCCGACTTGATTCTGCTCGATCTGAATTTGCCGGTGATGGGCGGAACCGAGTTTCTGGCGCGGCTGCGCGCGCATGCATTTTTCAGCGCCGTCCCCGTGTGCGTCTTCACCACCGCCGACGATCCGGTGACGATCCGCTCCGCCTATGCGGCGGGTGCCAATGCGGTTGTGACCAAGGCCGACAGCCTCGCGGGCATGAGCGAGGTGCTGCACACGATCGTGGAGTTCTGGTTCAAGGTGGCGGAGCGCTTTCCGGCGGACTGACGCGCAAATCGCTCCCTGGTGCGCTGCCCGTCTCCATGCCCGGCGCCTTTCGAATACCCTTCAGCGTCGCAAAGCGTGGCAAGCCTGTCATGATTTCAAGCCTGTGCCCGCGTTCGATCCCCGCTCCCAAGGCGGTGCATCGACGGGCCGGTTTTCAAGGTCACCCAACCGGACCCAATGCCGGCTAGAGATAGAATATCTCGCTGTCCTCCGGCGGGACCTGCCGGGGGTCCGGCTGCGGCGTTGGATCGGGCGAGGCCGGGGTGTCGTCTTGCGCGGCGTCCTGCGGGGGCTTTTCGGCCACCGGCGCGTCCAGGTCGCCAAGGGCTGCCAGGAGGTGGGAGCGCAGCACCGTCTGGGAGAACGGCTTGACCAGCACGGAACTGGCATTGAGGTTTGCCGCGCGCTCGAGCAGTTCCAGGTCGACACGGGTGCTGGTGATGATCACCGGCGTCATGGCGGTCTTCGGATTGTCGGCGCGTCTCAACCTGGCCAGCATGCGCGCGTTTTCGAGCTCGGGCTGACTCCAGTCGAGCAGGATCGCGTCGACCGGATGGGTTTTCAGCATCTGTTCCGCGGCGGTGGCATTTGCCGCCTCGATGACGTCGTCGATCCCGAGTTCCTTCAGCAGGCTTTTGATCAACCGCCGGGTGAAGGCACTGCGTTCCACCAGCATGACCGCATTGCGCCGACCGGATCCGGAGTTGGACGTGAATCGCATGCCTGTCCGTTTTCTGCGCCATTGGCGGGATTGGAGTGTTGATACACTGTCATATTTCACTATCTCCCTGAAGGCTGCGTTAATTCCGCTCCTGCCCCGGGCGGTAATGCCCGCAAATCGCGTGCGGCAGCATGTCGCGAAAGGGGCAAAACCTTTGTGCATTTGTGCGCGTACAAGGGCTAGTGTGTGGATAATCGCCGCCTTGCGCCTTAGTTAGGCGGCGGTAGAGCAAGAGGATGCGACCGGGAGCCCCATGGACAGCATGACCGCAATCGACCAGGAAACCGACAACGAAGACCGCGCACGCCAAATGCGGCAGATCCGGCTGCCCTCGGACCATCCGAAGGTGAAGGCGGGAAAGATCGGCGTCCTGCTGGTCAATCTCGGCACGCCGGACGGCACGGATTTTCGTTCGATGCGGCGTTATTTGCGCGAATTCCTGTCCGACAAGCGGGTGATCGAGTGGCCGCGCGCGCTCTGGTACCCGATCCTCTACGGCATTGTCCTCAACACCCGTCCGACCAAATCCGGCAAGGCCTATGACGAGATCTGGAATCGGGAGCTGGACGAATCCCCGCTGCGCACGATCACTCGGTCGCAGGCCGACAAGCTCGCCGCTGACATGACCGACCCGGACGGGCGCATCGTCGTCGATTGGGCGATGCGCTACGGCAATCCCTCGATCCCGTCGCGGCTCGAGCATTTGCGCGAGCAGGGCTGCGAGCGTCTGCTGGTCTTCCCGCTCTACCCGCAGTATTCGGCGTCCACCACCGCCACCGTGAACGACGTGGTGTTCAACGAGCTGACCAAGCTGCGCTGGCAGCCGGCGCTTCGGACCGTGCCGCCCTATCACGACGATCCGGCCTATATCGACGCGCTGGCCGTTTCCATCGAGCAGAGCCTTGCCTCGCTCGATTTCGAGCCGGAACTGGTGCTGGCCTCCTTCCACGGCATTCCCCAGTCCTATTTCAAGAAGGGCGACCCCTATCATTGCCACTGCCACAAGACGACGCGACTGGTGCGCGAGCGGCTGGGGTGGCCGGCAGACAAGCTCAAGATCACCTTCCAGTCCCGGTTCGGCCCGGAGGAATGGCTCCAGCCCTACACCGACAAGACGGTGGAGAGCCTCGCCAAATCGGGGGTGAAGAAGCTCGCGATCATCAATCCGGGGTTCGTGGCGGACTGCCTGGAGACGCTTGAGGAAATCGCCGGCGAGGCCGGGGAGATCTTCGAGGAGCACGGCGGCGAGCATTTCGCCCATATCCCCTGCCTGAACGACAGCGCGGAAGGGATGTCGGTCCTGAAGACCATCGTCGAGCGCGAGCTGTCCGGCTGGATCTGAGCCGACCCGCGCTCAATCGACGGTGGATGATCCGCCGTCGTGTCTTCCCGAACTTGCACATTGGCGCGGAGTGCGTACATCTGGGCGTGCAATCCGGCGGCAGCCCTGCCGCCGGACGGCCGCGCGGTCTCCTTCCGCGTCGGCTGCATTTGCCGGGAAGGACAATTTCATGATCGATGGTATCGCCGGCTTCGACATTCTCGTCGTGGTCTTGTTCGTGCTTGCCGTCCTGGTGGTCTTTGCCGGCGTCAAGACGGTGCCGCAGGGCTTCAATTTCACGGTGGAGCGCTTCGGGCGCTACAGCAAGACGCTGACGCCGGGGCTGAATTTCATCGTGCCCTTCGTCGATCGCATCGGCCACCGGATCAACATGATGGAGCAGGTGCTCGACGTGCCCTCGCAAGAGGTGATCACGCGCGACAATGCGACCGTCACGGCCGATGGCGTGACCTTCTACCAGGTGCTCGACGCGGCCCGGGCGGCCTATGAGGTGTCGGGGCTGGAAAACGCGATCCTGAACCTGACGATGACCAACATCCGCTCGGTCATGGGCTCGATGGATCTCGATGAACTTCTGTCCAATCGCGACGAGATCAACGGCCGCCTGCTTCGGGTGGTCGATGCCGCGGCCGCGCCCTGGGGCATCAAGATGACCCGCATCGAGATCAAGGACATCAACCCGCCGCGCGACCTGGTCGACGCCATGGGCCGGCAGATGAAAGCGGAGCGCGAGAAGCGCGCCTCCATTCTGGAAGCCGAAGGCAAGCGGCAGTCGGAAATCCTGCAGGCGGAAGGCGAGAAGCAGTCGCTGATCCTGGAAGCCGAGGGCCGGCGCGAGGCGGCTTTCCGCGACGCGGAGGCGCGCGAGCGCTCCGCCGAGGCGGAAGCGGCGGCGACACGCATGGTCAGCGAGGCGATCGGCGCCGGCGATCTTCAGGCGATCAACTACTTCGTCGCCAACAAATATGTCGAGGCGCTTGGAAAATTCGCGAACTCGCCGAACCAGAAGCTGCTGATCCTGCCCACCGAGACCACGTCGGTGCTGGGCTCGCTCGCCGGCATTGCGGAAATCGCCAAGGAAGCCTTCGGTGACGAAAACCGGGCCCGTCCGCGCGGTGCCGCCGGACGCGTGCCAAGCGCCGGTGTGCGGCCCGACGAGAGCGGCACATGAGCATCATCGAGCGGATCATCTTCGAGCTCGGCCCCTGGTCCTGGTGGATCGGGGGGCTCTTGCTGCTCGGGCTTGAGGTGGTGGCGCCTGGAACCTTTTTCCTCTGGTTCGGCCTGTCCGCGCTGATTGTCGGGACGCTGGCGCTGTTCCTGGACATTTCCTGGCAAGTCGAGCTCGTCCTGTTCGGTGTCCTGTCGCTCGCCAGTCTGCTGGTGGGCCGGGCGTTCATGCGCCGGAGCGGGGATGCGGAAGGCGATCCGGGCCTCAACCGCCGCGGCAGCCGGCTGGTGGGCCGCGAGTTCGTGCTGGAGCAGCCGATTTCGCAAGGCGACGGCCGGGTCCGGATCGACGACACGATCTGGCGCGTGACCGGGGACGACATGCCCGCAGGCACGCGGATCCGCGTGGAACGGCTCGACGGACCTCTGCTGGTCGTTGTTGCGGTTCAGCCCAGGGACACCGCCTGATCCGGCGCGGCCGTCACCCTCAGGGATTGTGACCGAGCGGGATCGGCGGCTCTTCGCGCATCAGCAGAATGCCGATCCGGCGGTTGGCCGCCAGATAGGGGTCGTTGGGAAACAGCGGCTCTGTGTCGGCCTTGCCGACGACGCTGTAGAAGCGATCGGTGGGAATGCCGTATTCCGACAGGATCTGGCGCGCGGCATTGGCACGGTCGGCCGACAGCTCCCAGGCCGTATAACCGGGATTTATCGCTGCGCCGCCAGCCGTGGTGTGCCCGGTGATCTCGATCCGGTTCGGCATGCGGGCGACCACCGGCGCCATGGCGGACAGAAGCCGCCGGGTGATCTCATAGGGATATTTCGACCCTTCCGGGAACATCGAGCGGCCGTCCTGGTCCACCAGGGTGATGTTCAACCCTTCCTCGGTCTCCTCCAGGATGATGTTGGAGGAGATTTCCGTGATGTCGGGCATTTCCTGCCAGGCCTGGCGCAGGGAGGCGGCGGCGGTGGCGAACTGGCGCGGACGCTCGATCTCCGCCTCGCGCACGTCGTGGGTGTTCGCCTCGGGTCCCTGTTTGCGGCGCTTTTCGTGGCGCTGCTCGGCAAAGTCGGAATCGAGCTCCTCCGGAACCTGCGTGATGTCCTTCATGTAGTCGCGGATCGGAATGCCCTCGACCTCGATGATGCCGGTGCGCCGCGACGTCTCCTTGATGCCGAAGGCCTCGCGCATGGAGCCGGCGACGACCTGAAGCTTCTGCTTGTCCTGGATGGAAAAGGAGATGATAAGCACGAAGAAGCAGACGAGCAGGGACATGAGGTCGGCGAAGGTCACGAGCCATTCCGGAGCGCCGCCGCCACCAGCAGGTTTCTTCCGAGCCATCGTCTTGTCTCCCGTGTCGCGGGCGCGCCGTCAGCTTTCGGGCCGCGGCATCGCCATCGCGCGTGTGTCGATACGCCGGTTTGCCGCCTAGGCCGCCTCGACCAGCTCGGCGCGCTGCTTTTCGGGCAGATAGGCGATCAGCATGTCGCGGATCAGCGCCGGGCTCTTGTTCTCGCGGATCTGCATGACGCCGTCGATGACCAGCGTCTGGTTGACTTCCTCGACGTCGAACTTGGAATCCAGCTTGTCCACGATCGGCAGGCAGACGACGTTGGAGATCAGCGCGCCGTAGAGCGTCGTCAAAAGCGCGATCGCCATCGAGGGGCCGATGGTGGAGGGGTCGTCCATGGTCGCCAGCATCTGCACCAGGCCGACAAGCGTGCCGATCATGCCGAAGGCCGGGGCGGAATCGCCGAGCGCCTTGAACACCTTCTTGCCCGCCTGCAGCCGGTCCAGATAGAGGTCGCGCTCCCGCTCCATGCTGTCCTTGATGAAATCGGCCTCATAGCCGTCGGCTATATATTGCACGCCCTTGGCAAGGGCCGGATCGCTGACCTCGACGTTCTCCAGGCCGAGCGGGCCCGACTTGCGAACGGTGTCGGCCAGGGTGGTGATTTCCTCGATCAGGTCGCGCGGGTTGACCTTCTTGTGGGTAAAGGCGGCCTTGCTGCCGACCACGAAGGCGCTGGTGATGCCGGAAAGCGGAAAGCGCACCAGCGTTGCCGCGAAGCCTCCGCCCATCACGATCAGCATCGACGGGACGTCGATGAACTGCGTGATGTTGCCGCCAAGCAGAATGGCGATAACCACGACGGTGAAGGCGGCGACAATGCCGATGATTGAACTGAGATCCATGATCCTACCACGCTCCGGAAACCATTCCGATCGACTGGAAGCAGGGCAGATCATAGGCTCGTCAGGGCTAATCAATCCCTAAGCGGATGAAAAGCAAACGATGAGAATGCCGAAAAAAAGATCAAGGTAAACAGAGTATAAAGCACCTCAACCTGAAGGCGGTCCGGTCAGGCGACGCCATGGCGCAACAAATCGTGCAGGTGAATGATGCCGACCGGACGCTCGTCCTGGACGACGAATACGGCGGTGATCGAGGTGCGATTGATGAACTCCATCGCGGAGGCGACCAGCAGGTCGGTCCCGATCGTCTTGGGGCCCCGGGTCATGACGTCGCCGGCGGTCTTTTCGAGGAAATCGCTGCTCAGATGGCGGCGCAGGTCGCCGTCGGTGATGATGCCGATCAGCTTTCCGTCCGCATCGACGATGCCGAGCACGCCGAAGCCCTTCTGGGTGATCAGCACGATGGCGTCGCGCATCGAGGTCTCGGCCGTCGTCAGGGGAAGCTTGTCGCCGGAATGCATGATGTCGCGCGCATGCAGCAGCGTCGCGCCGAGCCGGCCGCCGGGATGGTAGATCTTGAAATCCTGGGCGGTGAAGCCGCGCGCCTCGAGCAGGGCAATGGCCAGCGCGTCGCCGGTCGCCATCTGCAGCAGGGTGGAGCTGGTCGGGGCCAGGCCGTGCGGGCAGGCCTCCTCGACCTTGGGAAGGGAAAGCACGATGTCGGCGGCGGAGCCGAGCGCGCTGTCGATGCGCGAGGTCATCGCGACGAGCGGCACCTTGAAGCGCCGGGTATAGGCGATGGTGGCGGCCAGTTCCTGGGTCTCGCCCGACCAGGAGATCGCCAGCACCACGTCCTGGTCCGTGATCATGCCGAGATCGCCGTGGCTTGCCTCGGTTGCGTGAACGAAGGAGGCCGGCGTTCCGGTCGAGGCGAAGGTCGCGGCGATCTTGGCGCCGACGTGACCGCTCTTGCCGACGCCGGTGACGATGACGCGGCCGGTCGCCTTGACAATGGTCTCGACGGCGCGCGCGAAGGGGTCCGCCAGACCGTTGGCCAAGGCCTCGCGCAGGATGCCAAGGCCGGCCAGTTCCGTATCGATCGTGCGCAGCGACGAGGACCGGGCCGAACCCGGGTCGTGCGGGCGCGAAGGGGACTGAAGCTTGGCTGCCGTCATGGTCTCTCAATCCAGTGATTTCCTGCCGCCGGTCTTACCCGCCGCGCGCTCTTCCGGCAAGCGTCGGCATGCGGACAGGCGATCCGGCGGGCCGCGCGACCTGCGGGGGCGCGTTGCGCGGTCATTTCCCGTCTCTCGCACGGACGGTCTGCCGGACCCTCGCGCGCGTCGGCAACGCTTGGTTAACCTTAACAGATCATGATCATGGCCAAAGTGGGCCGTGGTCGCCCGCCGTTCCCGAATGGTCCCGTTTATGAACCGGTTTGTCGCGCCCGTCCTTGTTGCCGTCCTTCTTGCCGCACCCGCGCAAACGGTGCGCGCGCAGGATGCGCCGTTGCGCGGCAGCCTGGGCGGGGCGGCGCCGCAGGGAACCGTCTTCGCCCAGGACGATCTCGGGGGCGACGGGACCGAGGACGATACGGGCGGGGCTGACGATCCCGGCGCCCGTGCGCCGGCGCTCGATACCGATGCCGGCGAGGTGGCCGAGCCGCTGGCCGAGGCCGGCCGGATCCGCGCCGTGCAGCCGTTTTCCGAGCGCTTGCGGGCCGTGTCGCGGCGCGGCGCGACCGGAGGCGGCGGGTCGCTGATCAATGACGTCTACGACGGCGACACGCAGCGCGATGCGCCGCGCGGCATCCGCGTCGGCTCTTTCCTGCTCTACCCGGAGCTTTTCACCGGGCTTGGCTGGACCGACAACCGCTCCGGCGACACCTCGGGAACATCGGGGCTGCTCTACCGGATCGCGCCGACGCTGCGGGCGCAGTCGGACTGGTCGCGGCACAGCCTCGGCGTGAATTTTCGCGGCAGTTTCACCGCCTACCCCGACAGCACGGTCGAGGCGGATCCGAGCGCGACGCTCGATGCGCTGCTGCGGCTGGACGTCAGCGACCGCACCGAGGTGGATGTATCGGCGCGCTACGGATTGTCGCTGGAAGACAGCGGCAGCGCCGAGGCCACCGGCGGCGGGCGCGACATTCACGAACTGGGCGGCGGGCTTGCGCTGCGCCGGTCGGTCGGGCTGATCGGCGCCGAACTGCGCGGCCAGGTCGATTCCACCGTCTATTCCGGCGGCAACTCCACCGCCGCCAACCGGGAGCGCGACAACGCGCTGTTTTCCGCAACGCTCAGGCTCGACAGCAATACGGGCGCCGGGCTCCAGCCCTTCGTGGAGGGCAGTCTGTTCACCCGCCGCTACTTCGAGCGCTGCACGGATCTGACCCTTTGCGCGGATCGCGATTCCAAGGGATATGCCCTGCGTGCCGGCATCGCCTTCGACGCCGGCGGCAAGATCACCGGCGACATCGGTGCCGGCTGGCGCAGCGAAACGCTCGACGATACCCGTCTGGCGCGGCTGGAGGGACTGACGGTGGACGGATCGCTGATCTGGTCGCCGACGCGCCTGACCACGGTCACCGCCACGCTTGCGACCAACCTCGCGCCGTCGACCATTTCCGGCACGCCCGGATCGCTGCTTTACTCGGGCGACCTGCGGCTCGCGCACGGATTTTCCGATGCAGTGTCGGGCGAGATTGGCATCGGCCTGTCGCGGCGAGACTACGCCGGCATCCGCCTGATCGAGGACGAGGCGAGCGCCACCGCGGCGCTGACCTGGGCGCTGACCTCGAATGTCGCCGTGCAGGGGCGCTACACGTTCCGCCGCTTCAGTTCGACGACGCCGGGGGCCGGCTACAGCGAAAATGCAATCGAGGGCGGATTGCGGTTTCGCCATTGAGCGCCACTTATTCGAGTTACGGGGCGCTGGGGGGCGCGCGTGATCCTTTGCCGGACCAGAGCCGGGCGAAGATCTGAAACCACACCAGGAGTTTGGATGACTGTCTTGCGCATTTTCCGGAAAGCTGCCGCGGCGTTCAGCGGGTTGCCCCGGCGCTCGGCTGGCCGGCTGCCGCTGGCGGCGCTGACAGCCGCGGTGACATTTAGCGCCGGCGCACTCTCCCCGGCGGCGGCGGACACGGACTTCAACCGCTGGGTCGAGGGCTTCTGGCCCGTCGCACGCGACGCCGGCGTCGGGCGCGATACCTATCGGCGCGCCTTCCAGGGCGTGACGCCCGATCCCGACACGATCCGCCTGATGAACAAGCAGTCGGAATTCGTCAAGCCGATCTGGGAATATCTCGCCTCCGCGGTCTCCGACACGCGCGTCGAGAAGGGGCGCGAGATGCTCAGCGCTTATGCCCCCCAACTGGCGGCGATCGAGCAGCGCTACGGCGTCGATCGCGAGGCGGTCGTGGCGATCTGGGGCATGGAGACTAACTACGGCTCCTTCATGGGCGAGCATTATGTCGTGCGCGCGCTGGCAACGCTTGCCTATGCCGCGCCGCGCCGCAAGGACTTCTGGAACAGGGAGCTGGTCACCGCGCTGAAGATCCTGGATGCCGGACACGTCCAGCCCGACCGAATGGAAGGCTCCTGGGCCGGCGCCATGGGGCACACCCAGTTCATGCCCTCAAGCTGGAGCCAGTATTCCTCCGACTACGACGGCGACGGTCGCCGCGACATCTGGACGAACATTCCCGATGCGCTCGCGTCCACCGCCAATTATCTCAAGCGGCACGGCTGGCAGAGCGGCAAGACCTGGGGCTATGAGGTCGTGCTGCCGCGCGGTTTCGATTATGAGGCCGTCGACGAGGAAAAGACCATCGCGGCCTGGAGCCGGCTCGGCGTGAGCCGACCCAACGGCCGGAATTTCCCGCGCCCCTCCGACGATGCGGTCCTGATCCTGCCGGCGGGCGCGTCGGGTCCGGCCTTCCTGATGCTGCGCAATTTCTACGTAATCAAGCGCTACAACAACGCGACCGCCTATGCGCTCGCCGTCGGTCATCTCGCCGACCGGGTGAGAGGCGGCGGGCCGTTCGCCCAGGACTGGGACAAGAGGGCGCTGCCGCTCACCCGGTCGCAGGCGGAAGATCTGCAGACGTTGTTGAACCGGCGCGGCTTCAATGTCGGCGCGGCCGACGGTCGGGTCGGTCCGGCCACGCGGCGCGGCATTCGCGCCTATCAGCGCTCGGTCGGCCTGATCCCGGACGGATATGCCTCCGTCGCCCTGCTGGAGCGTATCAGCGCGGGCCGGTGAAACCGGTCCGTCGCTCCTGAATTCCGGTTTCCCCCGGGTGGCTTCCGGTCGCCCGGGGCGCGCACATGCTTGGACTGTCGCGCCGGAATTCGCTAAAGTCACGCCATGAAACGCGCAGGCCTTCCCGTGTTGTCCCTGATCGGCGTCCCCATGCGCCGCGCCGCGCTGTGCGCGGTTCTTCTGCTGTGCGCCGCAAGCCTTGTCGCCACCGGCGGGACACCGGCGCTTGCGCAAAGCAACGGGCCAATCGTCAAGCCGGGCGACACCCGCGGCACCGGGTTTCATCCCCTGTCGCCGCTGCTGCGCCTGTTCGGGGTCGACAACAACCGGCGCACGCGGCTGAGGGAGCAACGCCCGAAACAGCGCATCCAGCCGAGGCAGGAACCGGTGAAGCCGGTGATCGTCGAGGTGCCCAAGGATGCGGACGCCCGCGTCGTGCTCGTCGTCGGCGGCGATCTGGCCAAGGATCTCGGCGAGGGACTTGAGGCGACCTATTCGGAGGTCCCGTCTGTGCGGGTCGACACGCTGCTGTTCGCCGACGAGGGGCTGACGACGGAAATGGGCGGCGAGATCGCCGACCGGATGCAGGGCGTGGTGCAGGGGCGCAGGGTCGGCGCGATCGTCGTGCTGATCGGGTCGGCCGACACGCGCGACTTCACCCTGGCGGGCGGCGCCGAACTGCAATTCCGCACAGAAGCCTGGGCCGACGCCTATGGACGGCGCGTCGAAGCGCTGCTTGCCGCCGCGCGGCGCCAGCGCACGCCGCTTGTCTGGGTCGGCCTGCCGCCGCCCAAGGGGCGCGAGCGGCGCGCAAACTTCAGATATGTCACCACGCTGATCAAGGATCGCGTCGAGGCCGCAAACGCCATCTATGTCGACGTCTGGGACGTGTTCCTGGACGAGGAGGGCGGCTACACCTCCTTTGGACCGGATGTCGAGGGCCGCCGCCGGCGCCTGCGCGACAACGCCGGCGTGGGCTTCACCTGGCCGGGCAAGAGCAAGCTTGCCTTCTTTGCCGAAAAGGCGATTGCCCGGGTGCTCGGCTCCTCCGGCGCCTTCGCCTTCGAAGGGGTCGAGGACGATCCGAACTTCGTCGTGCTGACCGGGCGGATCGGGTCACCGGAAACGGAACTGGCGGGCGCGGAGGATGCACGCAATGCGCCGATCGCGGACACACCGCAGTATCGGCTGATCGTCCAGGGCGTCATGCTTCCGCCGGCCAGCGGCCGGGTCGACGACTTCCGCCTTTCCGCGCCCTGAGCCGCCCGGAACCGCAACGGACAGAGGCGCCCGGCCGGCCGGTTGAGCGGTGAGGTTGAAATCGACCGGCGGTTTTCTCTTTTTTCATCAATTCAACGAAGGATGTTCGCGGATCGAATACAAGGTCGGCGTCATGAGTTCTCCTCGTTCTTCTCTTCTCTCCCTGACCGTTCTGGGGCGTTTCATGCTCATGGTCGGCACCGCGGCAATGATCATGCTCGGCGGCACGGGGTTCGCGTTCTACACGTTCCGAACCTCCCTCACACAAGCGCTGGGGGACCCCGACAAGGCCTCGGCATTTCTCGGACCCGATGCGGCGGCGAGCCTGGACGGGTTGATTCTGGGCGAGATGCTGGAGATCGCGCTGATCTGTCTGCCGGTCGGGCTTGCGTTTCTCGGCATGGCCTATGTGCTGGCCATGGGCGTCAAAAGGCCGCTCAAGGCGTTGCAGAACGGACTGGACGGGCTGTCGCAGGGCGATTTCAAGATTGAGATCGCCGGCGCCGACCGCGGCGACGAGATCGGGTCGATCGCGCGTTCGGTGGCCGGCTTTCGCGAAAAACTCGCGGAAAAGGCGGTCGAGGATGCCCGCCAGGCGATGGCGCAGCAGGAAGACATGGCCCGCCAGCGCGCGGACACACTGCGGCAGGTCGCGCATGATTTCGAGACGTCGGTCGTCAGCGTGGTTCAGCGGCTGAGCACGGCGGCGCAGCGGGTCGGCGGATTGTCGAATGATCTGGACGGCGCGGTCGACCAGGCCGCCCAGGCCGTCGGCATCGCTTCCGATTCCTCGCAGCAGGCGTCGAGCTCCGTCGCAACCGCAGCCGAGGCCGCGGAGGAAATGACCCAGTCGATCCTCGCGATCGGCCGCGACATGGAAGAATCGGCCAAGATGGCGCAGGCGGCGGTCGACGAATCGCGGTCGACGGATGCCATCGTCGGACGGCTGGCGGAAAGCGGTCGTGCCATTGGCGAGGTGGTCGACCTGATCAAGCAGATCGCCGACCAGACCAACCTCCTGGCCCTCAATGCCACCATCGAGGCCGCACGGGCCGGCGAGATGGGGCGCGGCTTCGCCGTCGTCGCCAATGAGGTGAAGACGCTGGCCGGCCAGACCTCGCGGGCGACGGAAGACATCTCGCAGCAGGTCGAGGCGGTGCAGCAGGTCTCCGAGCAGGCGGTCGGCGCGATCCGCTCCATCGCGGAAACCGTCGAGCGGATCCACTCGATCTCCAATACCATCCTGAGCGCGGTGCAAAAGCAGATGGCGGCTACGGGCGAGATCACCCAGAGCGTCGATTTCGCCACGCAAAACACCGAAAGCGTCGCATCCAGCATGTCGGAATTGTCCCAGGCGAGCGAAAGCACCCGCTCGGCAACCGACCAGATTCGCGGCGCCACGACGGAGTTGGCGGATCTTTCGAGTGCCTTGCATCAGCAGGTCGGCGGCTTCCTCAAGAACATCAATGCGAGCGAGGAACGCAGCGCGGCCTGATCGCATCGTCTGATCGCATCGTCCTCCGGGGCGCCTGAGGGAGGCGCCCTCGTGGGGCTTGCGCGCGGGCCTGCGCGAGGATATTGCGGACCGGTCCCGGTGGCGGCCTCATTGCGGCTGCTCCGCCACGAAAAGGCTCCCGCCCGTGCGCCCTCTTGTCCTGATTCTCCTGTTTTTCCTTTCGGCCTGCCCGGTGCGCGCGATGGACGCGCCGGGCATGGCCGTCCTGCCGGTCGCGGATCCCAAGGGCGGGCGCGATCTCGCGCTGTCGCTGTGGTATCCGGCACGCGGCGGTTCGGCGCAGGTCGTCGGTGGAAACGCCGTTTTCCTTGGCCAAAAAGCCGCGCCCGATGCGGCCGCGGGCGAAGGGCCGTTTCCCCTTGTCCTGCTGTCGCATGGCGGCGTCCGCTCGAGCCCGGATTCGGGCGCCTGGCTCGCGGCGGCACTTGCCGGGTCCGGGCATATCGTGGTGGAGGTCAATGCGCCGCGTCCGACGAGCGCGCGGGCGGGCGGCGACGAGATCTGGCGCCGTCCGCAGGATCTTGCGCGTGCCCTTGCCGCCGTTCTCGGCGATCCGCAATGGGCGCGGCGCATCGACCGGACCCGGATATCGGCTGTCGGGTTTGCGCTTGGCGGCACGGCCGCTCTTGCCGTTGGCGGCTGGCGGTTCGACGTAGACGCCGTCCGGCGCTCGTGCGCGGACGGGGCCGGTACCGATTGTGCGTGGTTTGCCGCTGGCGGTGTTGCGCTTGAAACCCTCGACCCTGCGCCGCTGGAGCGGTCGTACCGGCTGCCCGAGGTCTCGGCCGTGGTGGCAATCGCGCCGGAGTATGCCGATGCGGTCTTGCGCGAGGGTGAGGGGAGCCCGGTCCCGTTGTTGACGATCGCGCTCGGGGCAAACGGCGAGGCGGAGGCGCGCCTTGCGCCGCTGGCCGGCCATGACGGCACCGCCCGTCTCGTCACGCTCGCCAAAGCCGGACCGTTCGATGCCTTCCCCGCGTGCACGCCGGCGGGCGCCAAGATCCTCTCAGAGGACGGCGGCGACCCGGCGCTGTGCGGGACATCCGCACAGGCGCGCGGCGACATTCATGCCGCCATTATCGAGCGGATCCGCGCCTTTCTCGCACAGGCGGCGAAGTGACCCGGACGGGCTGATCGGGGTCTTTCGCCGGGACTGGTCCCGGAGACAGCCGCGACAAAAGAAAAGGCCGCGCATCCCGGTGGGGTGCGCGGCCTTTTCGTGTCGTGCCGGCGGATCAGCGCGGCAGGTTGGTCGTGCCGGTCAGATGCAGGTCGATGGCGCGGGCGGCCTGGCGACCCTCGCGGATCGCCCAGACGACCAGCGACTGGCCGCGGCGGACGTCGCCGGCGGCGAAGACGCCGTCGACCGAGGTCTTGTAGGCGTCGGTGTCGGCCAGGACGTTGCCGCGCGCGTCACGGGCAATCTCGTCCTTCATCTCTTCCAGATAGGTGCCTTCGAGCGGACCGGCGAAGCCAATGGCCGCAAGCACCAGCTCGGCGCGCAGGATGAATTCGGTGCCGGGGATCGGCTGGCGCTTCTCGTCGACGCGGGCGCATTTCACGCCGGTGACATGTCCGTCCTCGCCGACGATCTCGAGCGTCGCGGCGGCGAATTCGCGCTCCGCGCCTTCCGCCTGGCTGGAGGAGGTGCGCATCTTCGTCGGCCAGTAGGGCCACACGGAGAGCTTGTCTTCCTTTTCCGGCGGACGCTGGCGGATGTCGAGCTGGGTGACCGACAGCGCGCCCTGGCGGAACGAGGTGCCGACGCAGTCCGACGCGGTGTCGCCGCCGCCGATCACGACGACATGCTTGCCGCCGGCCCAATAGGGCGCCTCGCCGGAGACGTCCTCGCCGCCGACGCGACGGTTCTGCTGCACCAGGAAGGGCATTGCATACATGCAGCCCTGCAGGTCCATGCCCGGAATGCCCGGATCGCGCGGGCGTTCCGCGCCGCAGGTCAGAAGCAGCGCGTCGTGACGGTGCTTGAGTTCGTCGACCGTGACCGTGACGCCGACATTGGCGCCGTAATGGAAGACGACGCCCTCGGCCTCCATCTGCTCGACGCGGCGGTCGATATAGTGCTTTTCCATCTTGAAGTCGGGAATGCCGTAGCGCATCAGGCCGCCGGCCTTGGGCTCGCGCTCATAGACATGCACGGTGTGGCCGGCGCGGGCGAGCTGCTGGGCCGCCGCCATGCCGGCCGGGCCGGAGCCGACGACCGCAACCGTCTTGCCGGTCCTGACGGCGGGCGGTTCCGGCTGGATCCAGCCTTCCGCATAGGCCTTGTCGGCAATCGCCTGTTCCACGGTCTTGATCGCGACCGGCACGTCCTCGAGGTTCAGCGTGCAGGCTTCCTCGCAAGGTGCCGGGCAGATGCGGCCCGTGAACTCCGGGAAGTTGTTGGTGGAGTGCAGGTTGCGCGCCGCCTCTTCCCAGTCGCCGTTATAGACGAGGTCGTTCCAGTCGGGGATCTGGTTGTTGACCGGACAGCCGACCGGACCGTGGCAATAGGGGATGCCGCAGTCCATGCAACGGGCCGCCTGGCGCTCGACTTCCTTGTCCTCCAGCGGGAGCGTGAACTCCTTGAAATGGCGGATGCGGTCCGACGCCGGCTGGTACTTCTGTTCCTGCCGATCGATTTCCAGAAAACCGGTGACTTTTCCCATGTTCTCCGTCTCCCCTTACTCGGCCGCCACCAGGCCGAGCCGCTTTTCTTCCATTTCCTTGAGCGCGCGGCGGTACTCCACCGGCATCACCTTGACGAACTTGGGACGGAAGTCGTCCCAGTTGTCGAGGATCTCCTGCGCCCAGGCCGAGCCCGTGTGCGCGATGTGGTTGGAGATCAGCTGGCGCAAGCGCTCGTCGTCGTGTCGGGTCATGTCGGCGGTGAGGTCGACACGGCCCTTGTGCTCGATGTCGCCGCCATGGTGGTGGAGCTTCTCGAGCAGGTCGTCTTCTTCCGGCACCGGTTCGATGTCGACCATGGCGAGGTTGCAGCGCGAGCGGAACGAATTGTCCTCGTCGAGCACATAGGCCACGCCGCCAGACATGCCGGCCGCGAAGTTGCGGCCCGTCCAGCCGAGCACGACAACCACGCCGCCGGTCATATATTCGCAGCCGTGGTCGCCGACACCCTCGACGACCGCGAGCGCACCGGAGTTGCGCACCGCGAAGCGTTCGCCGGCGATGCCGCGAATGTAGCATTCGCCCTCGGTCGCGCCGTAGAGCACGGTGTTGCCGGCGATGATCGAGGCGTCCGGGTCGGCCGCGCTCTTCGGGCTCGGCCGGATCACCAGCCGCCCGCCGGCAAGGCCCTTGCCGACATAGTCGTTGGCATCGCCTTCCAGGTGCATCGAGATGCCGCGGGTCAGGAAGGCACCGAAGGCCTGGCCGGCGGTGCCGGTCAGATTGATCTCGATGGTGTCGTCCTTCAGCCCCTTGTGGCCGTAGCGTCGGGCAACCTCGCCCGACAGCATGGCGCCGGTCGAGCGGTCGACGTTCATGATCGTCTCGGCGATCGTCACCTTTTCCTTGCGCTCCAGCGCCGGTTCGGCGGCGGCGATCAGGCGGCGGTCGAGAATGTCGTCGATCGGATGCTTCTGGCGTTCGCTCCAGCGGCGCTGGTCCGGCGTGGCGTCGGGCATGTGGAAGAGGCGCGAGAAGTCGAGCCCGCGCGCCTTCCAGTGCTCAAGCATCTTTTCCTGGTCGAGCATGGTGGTGTCGCCGACCAGCTCCTCGAAGCGGGTGACGCCCATGGCGGCCATCATCTCGCGCACTTCCTCGGCGACGAAAAAGAAGTAGTTCACCACATGCTCGGGCATGCCCTTGAAGCGCTTGCGCAGCACCGGGTCCTGGGTGGCGATGCCGACCGGGCAGGTGTTCAGGTGGCACTTGCGCATCATGATGCAGCCCGCCGCAATCAGCGGCGCGGTGGAGAAGCCGAATTCGTCGGCCCCCAGCAGCGCGCCGATCACCACGTCGCGGCCGGTCTTCAGGCCGCCGTCGACCTGCAGCGCGATGCGCGAGCGCAACCCGTTCAGCACCAGGGTCTGCTGGGTCTCGGCCAGGCCCATTTCCCAGGGGCTGCCGGCGTGCTTGATCGAGGTCAGCGGGGACGCGCCCGTGCCGCCGTCGTAGCCGGAGACGGTGATGTGGTCGGCGCGCGCCTTGGCAACGCCGGCGGCGACCGTGCCGACGCCGACTTCCGAGACGAGCTTGACCGAGATGTCGGCGGCCGAGTTGACGTTTTTCAGATCGTAGATCAGCTGCGCCAGATCCTCGATCGAATAGATGTCGTGGTGCGGCGGCGGCGAGATCAGGCCCACCCCTTGCGTCGAATGGCGCACCTTGGCGATCACCGCGTCGACCTTGTGGCCGGGCAGCTGTCCGCCCTCGCCGGGCTTGGCGCCCTGCGCGACCTTGATCTGGATCATGTCGGCGTTGACGAGATAGTCGGTGGTGACGCCGAAGCGGCCCGAGGCGACCTGCTTGATCGCCGAGCGCATCGGGTTCATCGACCCGTCCGGCAGCGGCTGGTAGCGCTCCGGCTCCTCGCCACCCTCGCCGGTGTTCGACTTGCCGCCGATCTGGTTCATCGCGACCGCGAGGGTGGAATGCGCCTCGCGCGAGATCGAGCCAAAGGACATGGCGCCGGTGGAGAAGCGCTTGACGATCTCGGCCGCCGGCTCGACGTCCTCGATGGCGACAGGCTTGCGGCCGACGTCTTCGGCGGACTTGATGCGGAACAGGCCGCGGATGGTGAACCGGCCGTTCTCCTCGTTGGTCTCGCGCGCGAAGTCGCGGTACTTCTCCGGCAGGTTGCCGCGCACGGCATGCTGGAGCGAGGCGATGTTGTCGGGCGTCCACATGTGACGCTCGCCGCGGATGCGGTAGTTGTACTCGCCGCCGACCTCGAGCATGTCGCGCAGCGCCTGCACGTCCTCGAAGGCGACCCGGTGACGCCGGGTGGTCTCGTCGGCGACCTCGTCGAGGCCGATGCCCTCGATGGTCGTCGCCGTGCCGAAGAAGAACTCCTTGACGAAGTCGCTCGACAGGCCGACCGCGTCGAAGATCTGCGCGCCGCAATAGGACTGATAGGTCGAGATGCCCATCTTGGACATGACCTTGAGGATGCCTTTGTCGATCGACTTGATGTAGCGGTAGACGACCTCGTCGGCATCGACCTCCTCGGGGAAGTCGAGATCCTCATGCAGGGCAAGCAGCGTCTCGAACGCCAGATAGGGGTTGATCGCTTCCGCGCCATAGCCGGCCAGCACGCAGAAATGATGCACCTCGCGGGCTTCGCCTGTCTCAACGACGAGGCCGACGGAGGTGCGCAGACCCTTGCGGATCAGGTGATGGTGCACGGCCGCCGTTGCCAGCAGCGCCGGGATCGGGATGCGGGCGCGCGACAGCAGGCGGTCGGACAGGATGATGATGTTGTAGCCGTTGGAAACGGCACGCTCGGCGCTGGCGCACAGGTTGGTCAGCGCCGCGCGCATGCCCTCCGCGCCATGGGCGACGTCATAGGTGATGTCGAGCGTCTTGGCGGAGAACTGGTTGTCCGACGTGTCGCCGATGGTGCGGATCTTCTCCAGGTCGTCGTTGGTGAGGATCGGCTGGCGCACCTCGAGACGCTTGGACGTCGACAGGCCCTTGAGGTCGAACAGGTTCGGCCGCGGTCCGATGAAGGACACGAGGCTCATCACCAGCTCCTCGCGGATCGGATCGATCGGCGGGTTGGTGACCTGTGCGAAGTTCTGCTTGAAATAGGTGTAGAGCAGCTTCGGCTTGTCGGAGAGCGCGGAGATCGGCGTGTCCGTGCCCATCGAGCCGATGGCTTCCTGGCCGATGGTGGCCATCGGCTGCATCAGGAGCTTGATGTCTTCCTGGCTGTAGCCGAAGGCCTGCTGGCGGTCGAGCAGGCTTTCGGCGGCGACCGGCGCACGGCCGCGCACGGCCGGCATGTCCTCCAGCACGATCTGGGTGCGGTGCAGCCAGTCCTTGTAGGGGTTGGCCGTCGACAGGGTGCGCTTGATCTCGTCGTCGGAGATGATGCGGCCCTCTTCCAGGTCGATAAGCAGCATCTTGCCCGGCTGGAGCCGCCACTTGCGGATGATCTTTTCTTCCGGCACCGGCAACACGCCGACCTCGGACGACATGATCACCAGATCGTCGTCGGTGACGATGTAGCGGGCCGGGCGCAGGCCGTTGCGGTCCAGCGTCGCGCCGATCTGGCGCCCGTCGGTGAAGGCAACCGCGGCCGGGCCGTCCCACGGCTCCATCAGGGCCGCATGATACTCGTAGAAGGCGCGCAGGTTGTCGTCCATCAGCGGGTTGCCGGCCCAGGCTTCCGGGATCAGCATCATCGCCGCATGGGCGAGCGAATAGCCGCCGGAGACGAGGAACTCCAGCGCGTTGTCGAAACACGCCGTGTCCGACTGGCCCTCATAGGAGATCGGCCACAGCTTGGAGATGTCGTCGCCGAAATGCGGCGAGGAGACGCTCGCCTGGCGCGCGGCCATCCAGTTGACGTTGCCGCGCAGCGTGTTGATCTCGCCGTTGTGGGCGACCATCCGGTAGGGGTGCGCCAGATCCCAGGACGGGAAGGTGTTGGTGGAGAACCGCTGGTGGACGAGCGCAAGCGCCGAGGCGAAGCGCGGATCCTTCAGGTCGGAATAATAGGCGCCGAGCTGATAGGCGAGGAACATGCCCTTGTAGACCAGCGTACGGCTCGACAGCGACACGATGTAGAAGCCGTGCTCGACCGCGTCGCTTTCCGCGCGCACGGTGTTGGAGATCACCTTGCGCAGCACGAAGAGGCGGCGTTCGAAATCGTCCGGCGTCTCGCAGTCGCGGCAGGCGATGAAGACCTGGCGCGAGCAGGGCTCGGTCGCGGCGATCTCCGGCGCCTTGGACAGCGAGGAATTGTCGACCGGCACGTCGCGCCAGCCGAGGCACGCCTGCCCCTCGGCGGCGATCACGCGCTCGATGATCTCTTCGCAGGTCTTGCGCAGTTCGGGATCGCGCGGAAGAAAGATGAAGCCGACGCCGTAGCGTCCCTTCTCTGGAAGGTCGATGCCCAGGCCCTTGGCTTCCTCGGCGAAGAACTCATGCGGGATCTGCACCAGCATGCCCGCGCCGTCGCCCATCAGCGGATCGGCGCCGACGGCCCCGCGATGGGTGAGGTTCTCCAGAATCTGGAGACCGTCGGCGACGATCTGATGCGAGGCCTTGCCCTTGAGGTGGGCGATGAAGCCGACGCCGCAGGCATCGTGTTCCTTGCCGGGATGATACAGGCCGCTCTGCGCGGCTTCCTCGCGACGGGCGCGCATCGTTTTTGCCGTGGGGGCAGTGGCCGGTGCGGGTGTTCCTGCGAAGTCCTGTGCTTCGATCATCGCGTCGGTCTTGCTCATCTCAGCCCTCTTGTCTCATCCCGGCGTCCGGTCCGTCCTCTCCCGTTCGGGTCGCGTTCCCCTCGGAAAACGCGGCTCGTCCGGCGAACAGGCAAAAGCCCTGACGCTGACTTTGTGAAGCGGTCCCGCTCCGTCTGCCCGCCCGCTGTCGCGGCAGGGGCCAGCGGACGACCGTCCCTGTCCCCGGCGGTGCCAGATGCAAGCCTGACCCTTCGCCCCAAGCTGCCTGTCCAGACCCTCCGTCGGACGCGCCGCCGGTGGCTGCGCTGGCAGCTCTCAAATCCCCTTGCTCGACGCGCCGTTGCCATCAAGCAACCGCTTAACCTAGGGCGCGCGAGACACGGAACCACAGGGGCTCCGGATTTCTTTGCTCCAGATGGGACAGCATTCCTGTCCTATTGGGAGCGGCGCACAATGCCAGATTTCCGAAATGGGGGCAAGCGGCTTGCGAATGGCCTTATAAACTATTTCTTTCGCGGGTGCGCAGCAATTTGTCACATTCGACCAGGTCCGAAACGCCCGCTGAAATATTCTGTCGATGGAACGTCGCGTCGCCTGTGGCTTGCCGAAGGGGCTTGCCAGCCGCGCCCTGTCGGGCCTAGATCGGATCATGAATTTTTCGAGCGACAATTGGGCAGGGGCATCGCAGCCGGTGATGGATGCGCTCTCCCGCCACAACCACGGATTCGCCCCCGCCTACGGGACCGATCCGCTCACCGATCGCGTCACGAAGCGGTTCCGCGATATCTTCGAGACGGATGTGTCCGTGCTGTTCACGGCGACCGGCACGGCCGCCAATGCGCTGTCGATGGCGGCCTGCGCGCGCCCCGGCGGATTGATCCTGGCGAGCGAGACCGCGCATCTGCATTGCGACGAATGGGGCTCGGCGGAGTTCTATTCCCACGGCATGAAGATCGTGCCCCTTGCCACTTCGGCCGGGCGGATCGCGCCCGACGCCGTGGCCGGGGCGCTCGAGCGCTTCCAGGAGGGTAGTCGGTTCGGCGCACCGACGGCTCTCAGCCTTACCCAGGCAACGGAATGCGGAACGGTCTATTCACCCGAGGAGGTCGCGGCGCTGACGGAGCCTGCGCGTGCGCGCGGGCTCGTATGCCATATGGACGGCGCGCGCTTTGCCAATGCGCTCGTGCATCTGAACGCCAGCCCGGCGGAGCTGACCTGGAAGGCGGGCATAGACGTCCTGTCCTTCGGGGCGACCAAGAACGGCTGCTGGTGCGCCGAGGCGATCGTCGTGTTCAATCCGAAGGGACTGCCGCATCTTGCGACCCACCGGGCGCGCGCCGGGCATCTGTTTTCCAAGTCGCGCTTTGTCGCGGCGCAGTTTGACGGCTATTTCGAGGGGGATCACTGGCTCGAGCTTGCCGGCCGGGCCAATGCGGCCGCCACGCGGCTTGCCCGGGGAATCGGTGACAGCGGCCGGGCGCGCGTTGCCTGGCCCTGCGAAGCGAATGAGGTCTTCGCGGTCCTGACCCGGACGCAGATCGGGAAACTCAGGGGCGAGGGCGCGCTGTTTTACGAGTGGTCGCGCGAGGGCTGCGCCACTGATGAGCATGTCGTGCGGCTGGTCGCGAGCTTCGCGACCACGGACGAGGAGGTCGACCGCTTCGTCGCGCTTCTGTGACAGTCGGTTCTTCGCGAACCGCATGGCGCAATTGAGAACGCCGCCGCATGGCTTTCACCGTGCGGCGGCGTTTTCGATCCCGAAGGCGCCCGCCCGTCGCCCGGGGGGAGGTGGTCGCGACGGAGCGGGCAGGGATCGTGTGCCTTAGTTCGCTTCTTTAGTTCACGCTGCTTTCGATCTGCCGGGCGCTGTCGCCGCTGGTGATCTCGATCCGGCGCGGCTTCATCGCCTCGGGGATCTCGCGGGCGAGATCAATGTGCAGCAGGCCGTTTTCCAGGCTGGCGCCGCGCACCTCGACGAAATCCGCAAGCTGGAAGCGGCGCTCGAAGGCGCGTGCCGCGATGCCGCGATGCAGGAATTCGCCGCTGTCGGCGTCGGCCGGGCGTTCGCCCTTGACCGTCAGGACGTGTTCCTTGGCCTCAAGCGTCAGATCCTCTTCGCGGAAGCCCGCAACCGCCATGGTGATGCGGTAGGAATTCTCGCCGGTCCGCTCGATGTTGTAGGGCGGATAGCTCGGTGCATCCTGGGAATTGGCATCCAACATGGCAAACAGCCGGTCGAAGCCGACGGTGGAACGGTACAGGGGGCTAAAGTCCATGTGACGCATCGGTGTGTCCTCTCTCTTGAGCAACATGTGATGGTGCGATCCCGTGGCGTCCGCCGTCTTGGCCGGACAGGATCGGGATCGGTCGTACAGGCCCGTTTTGGCGCCTGCACAGGAAAGGTGGGGGCGGTATTTCGCGGTTTCAAGAGGGGGGAGCGGCTGCCTTTCAGCGCTTTTTTGCCGATGAACGGAATCTGAACGGGGCCTTCCGATCCGGTTCACGTCGCGGGTGACACATTGGGGGCGTTCAACAGGCGCAGATGGCGCCGCAACCCAGGAGATCACGATGAAAAAGACCCTCCTCGCCGCCGTTGCCGCCGGGCTGATGATGACCGCACCGGCTGCCCACGCGCTCGACGCCCGGGCGGCATCGTTCCAGCCGGTCGCGGCCGCCACCGCCGACGCCGGTCAGGTGATCAAGGTCGGCCAGCGCTATGGCCGCCATCGCGACCGCCGCCTCGGGCCGCGTCGCATCGTGCGCAAGCTGCACCGCAAGGGTTTCCGCAATATTTCCCGCATCCGCGCGCGCGGCGACATCTATGTCGTGCGGGCCAACGGGCGCCGTGGCGCACCGCTGCGCCTGGTGGTCGACGCCTATTCCGGCCAGGTGATCGGACGCACCGTTCTGGGCGGTCGCCGCTGGGGCGGCGGTCACCGCGGCGGACCCCGCTGGGGCGGCGGTCATCGCGACGGCCAGTTCAGCTGGGGCATCTGGGGTCGCTTCTGAGCCTCCCCTTTTCGTCCCGTGACAGGCACCCTGCGGCCGCCGGTGTTGAGCCGGCGGCCGGGCTCCTGTAAGACGAAGCGAGGTTTTTCCTTCGCGCGGCGCCTTTGCCGATCCACCTGCCGGATTGCCATGGACCTTTTCGATCATCCGGACAACCCGGTCCCCGAGGGCGGCATTTGCGTCGAGGTCACGACCGTCGACGGCCGCGTTCTGCGCACCGCGCGCTGGATGCCGAGCCATCGGCCGCTGAAGGGAACCGTGACGCTCCTGCAGGGGCGCGCGGAATGCATCGAGAAATACTTCGAGACGATCTCGGACCTACGCGCGCGCGGCTTCGCAGTCGTCACCTTCGACTGGCGCGGGCAAGGCGGATCGGCGCGTCTGCTGAGAAACCCCAGGCGCGGGCATGTCGACGATTTCGCGGACTTCGTGGTCGACCTCGATACGGTGATGCGCGAGGTCACGCTGGCCCATATGCCGGGACCCCACAATATCCTGGCGCATTCGACCGGCGGGTTGGTGGTGCTGCTCGCCGCCCGGCGGCTGCGCACCCAGATCGAGCGCGCCGTGCTCTCTGCCCCTCTCATCGGCCTGGGAACGGTCGGTCTGCCCCAGAAAATCGTCTGCCCGCTTGCCGCGACCCTGTCGGCCATTGGCCTGGGGACGGCGTTTTTGCCGCGGATCGGGCCGAATGCCAGCACCGATTTCGCCGGCAATCCGCTGACATCGGATGCGGCCCGCTTTGCCCGCAACGAAACGGTCCTGAAAGCGCGCGGCGATCTGGAAATCGGAATGCCGACCGTCGACTGGCTTGCCGCCGCCTGCCGCGCGATGCGCCAGGTGAGCGGGCCGGACTTCGGTGCCGCCATGCCGCTGCCGATCCTGATCGTCGCGGCGGGGCAGGATATCATCGTGTCGACCCGCGCGGCCGAAGCGTTCGCCCGCCAGACCCGCTCCGCCCGCTATCTGGAAATCGCCGGATCGCGCCACGAGATCCTGATGGAGGATGACCTCTACCGGGACCAGTTCCTGGCCGCCTTCGACGCCTTTGTCGCCGACGGGGCGCTTGAGAGCGTCAGATCCTGACACCCCCAATGGTGCCGGCTGTCCTTAGCGGGCCGCCGAGGCAAGCTGCGCCAGCGCGGCCTCGTGAAGTCGAGGATCGCCGCTGGCAACAATCTGGCCGCCTTCGGCCGGCGACCCGCCGGACCAGGTGGTGACGACCCCGCCGGCGCCTTCCACGATCGGGACCAGCGCCACGATGTCATAGGGCTGAAGTCCGGTTTCGATCACCAGATCCACCTGTCCGGACGCGACCATGCAATATCCGTAGCAATCGGTCCCGTAACGCGCCGTGCGCACGCGGTCCTCGATGGCGTCATAGGCCGTCTTTTCCGCGCCCTGGAACAGGCCCGGATGGGTGGTGCACATGATCGCATCCTCGATGCGCTCGCAGGCGCGCGTCTTCAGGCGGGTGCGGGTTCCGGCGTGCTGGCGCCAGGCGCTCTCCCGGTCGCCATGGAAGCGTTCGCCGACGAAGGGCTGGTCCATCGCGCCGAAGGTCGGAACGCCGCCGGACATGAAGCCGATCAGCGTGCCCCAGGTCGGCAGGCCGCAGATGAAGGCACGGGTCCCGTCGATCGGGTCGAGCACCCAGACATGTTCGGCATCGAGGCGCACATTGCCGTGCTCCTCGCCGAGAATGCCGTGCTCGGGATAATCGGCCTCGATGATCTCGCGAATGGCAGCCTCCGCGGCGCGGTCCGCGATGGTGACCGGATCGAACCCGCCGTCGAGCTTGTTGTCGATCGAAAGTGCGGCCCGAAAATGCGGCAGGATGGTCCGGCCGGCAGCGTCCGCGAGACGATCCGTGAAAGCGACGAGATC
Organism: Stappia stellulata; assembly: GCF_020176715.1. Classification (GTDB taxonomy): domain Bacteria; phylum Pseudomonadota; class Alphaproteobacteria; order Rhizobiales; family Stappiaceae; genus Stappia. Next base: position 79,852 of record NZ_JAIVMF010000012.1, read on the forward strand.
CGGGGTCGACGGCATTTGGACCATTCTCCTGCAAGGGGGATGCGACGGTGTTGTCTGGCGAGGTTGATGTCTGGCGTTAAACCAGCCCGACGGGCCGGCGTCGAGAAAAACCGTTTTGGAATGTTTTTTCAAGACGATTTACTAATAACCAAATACCTGAATTATAAAGTTTAATCGGAAAAATTCGGAAAACGACCGACCGTCGTCACGAATTCGATATTGACTTTTGTGCGGTGCGGTGGAACATTTGTGCAGCGCGATATGACGCAGTCATTGAGCGTCGCCCTCCTTGGGCGTTTCCTCCCTAGACTCGGGCCGCCTCGCAAGAGTGCGGCCCTTTTTTCTGTCTGCCGCCCGACGCGGTCGCACGCCCGCCTGGACTGGCGTTGTCGATCGTCGACATGTCGGGATCATTCGGCCGCGAGTGCGTCCGGATAGAAGCAGGCGCCCTGCACCGCCACGAGAGCCTTTGCCAGCCGGTCGAGATCCTGCGTCAAGGCGTCGAAGCCGGCGTGTTTGAGGGTCTTCGTCTCGTCCATGTAGAGACCGCGGTTGATCTCCACCTGAAGCGCGTGCAGCCCCTTGACCGGCCGGCCGTAGTGCTCGGTGATGAAGCCGCCGGCATAGGGCTTGTTGCGGCTTACCCGATAGCCCATGTCGCGCAGCGCCTCGGTGGCCGCGTCGACCAGCTGCGCCGCGCAGCTCGTGCCGTAGCGATCGCCCAGGATGAAGTCCGGACGCGGGCCGCCGTCGGTCGTCTTGATGGCGGAGGGCATGGAATGGCAGTCGATCAGCACCGCATAGCCGAAGGCCACATGGGTTTGCGCCAGAAGCCGGCGCAGCGTCTGGTGGTAGGGCTTGTAGATGGTCTCGATCCGGGTGAGCGCCTCGCGCACGCACAGCCGGCCCTGGTAGATCTCCTGGGCCTCGCCGACCACCCGGGCGATGGTGCCAAGCCCCCCCGCGACCCGGATGGAGCGGATGTTGGCGTAAGACGGCAGGCGGTCGTCGTACATCTTGGGGTCGAGCTCGTAGGGCTCGCGATTGACGTCGAGATAGGCCCGGGGAAAGCGGGCTTTCAGGAGCGGCGCGCCGAGCGGGACCACATGCTGGAACAAGTCGTCGACGAAAGCGTCTTCCGAGCGCCGGATGGCAGTCTTGTCGAGACGCGACGCGCGCAGGAAGGCATCCGGATAGTGTCGGCCGGAGTGGGGCGAATTGAACACGAAGGGAACGCTCTGCTCGGCGGGATGCAGGACCTCGAAGGCCTCCAAGTCCTCAAACCCGCTGATCACTTCCATCGTCTGCAACCCTCGCCTGGATGCCGTTTGTCATCATTCCAAGCGCCTATTTGTCCCCGAATCGCGGTTAATGTCCACAAGGCCGGTGGGAAATGCCTCCGGCGCAGGGGCCTTGCCCCGGTTTCACTGGATGTTTACCACGGGTCGGCCTTATAACGATACGGCGCGCTGTGCCAAAACGGGAACAGACGGGCCGGGTGGCCTGCCGGGGCTCCGATGGCGAGGCGGCTGGCCCCAGGCGGGGCGCCGGGCAGGACGTCGCCGGTTCCGGCAGGGCAGGCGACGGTTCCAAGCAGACGGACGGAGCGAATGACACGGATCCTACTCGCGGAAGACGACAACGACATGCGCCGCTTTCTCGCCAAGGCGCTGCAGAAAGCCGGCTATGACGTCGTTTCTTTCGATAACGGAAAAAGCGCGTATGAGCGGCTGCGCGAAGAGCCGTTCTCCCTGCTCCTGACCGACATCGTCATGCCGGAGATGGACGGCATCGAGCTTGCACGGCGCGCGACGCAGCTCGACCCCGACCTGAAGGTGATGTTCATCACCGGATTTGCCGCCGTGGCGCTCAATCCGGATTCGCAGGCCCCCAAGGATGCGAAGGTCCTGTCCAAGCCCTTCCATCTCAAGGACCTGGTGCTTGAGGTCGAGCGGATGCTCGTCGCCTGAGCCGGATCCTCGCGATCAAGGTGCGCGGGTCTTTGTGCGCGGGCCTGTTATCCTGATGTTTTCCACTGCCGCCATGCGCGCAAAAGAAGTTTGACGAGAGGGCTTGCACCGTTCTTCGAACCTCGGTATATCCCCTGCCACCGCTGCCGCTTGGTCGGCGCGGTGACCGGACTTGCCGGTACCTGCCGTCAGGCAGGCAACACCGGCGCCACAGTCTCGGGCGTGTAGCTCAGCGGGAGAGCACTACGTTGACATCGTAGGGGTCACAGGTTCAATCCCTGTCACGCCCACCATTTTCTCGTTCGGACCGTTAGGGACCCGAACGTACGCCCGCCGGGCGATCCGCAATCCCTTCAGGGGACGCGCGCAGACGACAGTGCGCGCCGGAGGCCGGCGAAACGGGTGCGAGAGCGCCGAAGACGAAATGCCGGGCTCCCGCTCTTGCGGAGGTTCCGTCGACGAGGACGAAGACGATGAAGATCAAGAACTCGCTGAAGGCGCTGATGGGCCGGCATCGCGACAACCGCATGGTTCGTCGCAAGGGTCGCGTCTACATCATCAACAAGAAGGCCCCGCGCTTCAAGGCGCGCCAGGGCTGAAGACCCGGATCTGCTTCGCGCGCAGCGCGCGAAGCGGGCACGGACATTCTTTGCGCCTGCCATTGACGGCCGCAATCGGTGATCCATAATCACCGGTATGCGGTCTTTTAGCGTTTGTCTCCTGCTTTTGTATCTCGGCGGTCCCGCGCTTGCGCAGGGCGAACCGCCCGGCGTGCTTCCGCCCGAGGCGGAGCCGCCGGCGATGGAGGATCTTGCGCCGCTTCCCGAAAGCGAGATCGAATCGGGTGCCCGCGCCGCGATCCCCGACGAGGACACGTCGCAAAACGAGGTCGATGCGCTCTTCGACGCGCTGGCGCAGGCGCCGTCCACCGCGGCCGCCCGGCCGATCGTCGCCAAGATCCAGCGCAAGTGGATGCAGTCCGGAAGTGCGACCGTCGACCTGCTGATGTCGCGCGCCGGCACCGCCATGAAGGCCAAGGACAACGCCCTTGCGCTCGATCTTCTCGACATGGTGACGCGGCTTGCCCCCGACTATGCGGAGGGCTGGAACCGCCGCGCCACGGTCTATTACCTGACACAGGATTTCGGCCGCTCCATCGCGGACATTGAGCGCACGCTGGCGCTGGAACCGCGTCACTGGGGCGCGATGTCGGGCCTCGGCATCATCATGCGCCGGCTCAAGCGCGACAAGGACGCGATGCGGATCTTCGAGGAAGTCCTGAAGATCCATCCGGCAAGCGAAAACGCACGTAAGGCAGTTGACGATCTTGCCACGAAATCCGCCGGGTCGCCGACCTGACCCGGGCAGTCCCCTGCAGATCCGACCCGATTCGGCCGGCGCCTGACGCGGCGCGGAACCCGGATCTCCGGCGCCGAACCGGCGGCGCCCGGCTCAAACGAGGTGTGTCATAAAGCTCCGAATGACTGTTTTTCTGCTCATTCTCGCCGGCGGCAGCATTGCCGCCCTCGGCGCGCTCGCGCTTCATGCCATGCAACGCACGTCCGTCGCCGAGGCACGCTTTCCGCCGCTTGGCGCGATGCAGACGGTGGATGGCGTTGCCTTGCATTATGTCGACCATGTGCCGCCGGGCTGGGAGGCCGGAGACCCGGTTCTGGTCTTCGTGCATGGCGCGAGTGCGAACCTGCGCGATCCGGTCGCCGCGTTCCGGCCCGCGCTGTCGGCGCGCTACCGGCTGATCTTTGTCGACCGGCCGGGGCACGGCTATTCGCAGCGCGGGGAGGGCGCGGCGCATAGCCCCGCCCGTCAGGCCGCGCTGATCGCCGGACTGGTCACGCATCTGGAGGTCGGGAAGGCGGTTGCCGTCGGCCACTCCTGGGGCGGAGCGGTGGTCGCGCAGCTGGCGCTGCAGGCACCGGACACCTTCGCCGGGCTGGTGTTCATCGCGCCCGCAACCCACCCCTGGCCGGGGGGCGTGAACTGGTATTACGACGTCGCGGCGCTGCCAGTCGTCGGCGCGGTGTTTTCCCATACGATCGCGCCGGCGGTTGCCTCGCTTGTCGCCTCGAACGGGGTCGACAGCGTTTTCGCGCCGGAGCCGGCGCCGGACAACTACCAGAAGTCCATCGGTCTGCCATTGCTGTTTCGTCCGCACAGTTTCCTCGCAAATGCCCGGGATGTCTCCCGCCTGAAGCCCGAGGTCGAGGCGGCGGCTCCGCGCTATCCGCAGATTGACCAGCCGGCCGCGGTGATCACCGGCGACGCGGATACCATCGTCTATCCCGACATTCATTCCGCAGGGCTTGTGCGGGACCTGCCCAATGCCTGGCGGGTCGATCTCGCCGGCGCCGGCCACATGCCGCATCACACCCGAACGGACGCCGTTGTCCGCGAGATCGAGGCGGTGGTCGCCAAGACCTATCCGGATCACATGCGCGCGGCCAACGCCAGCGAAACGAAAAACGCGCCCGCACGGCTTTGACCGTCGGGCGCGTTCGCTTGTCCTGGTGTCCGGCGCCTGTGCCGGAAGGTGCGGCTCTCAGAGGCCGCTGCTGCCGTCGCTTCCGATGAAGGCGATGCGCAGCATGTTGGTCGATCCGGGCGTGCCGAAGGGGACGCCGGCGGTGGTGATGATGCGCTGGCCGGGCTTTGCGAGCTCTTCCTGGAAGGAAATCCGGCAGGCGCGATCGACCATGTCGTTCTCGTCCTTGGCGTCATCGCTGACTACGCAGTGCAGCCCCCAGGCGAGCGCAAGGCGCCGCGCGGTTTCCAGCACCGGCGAAATCACGATCACCGGAACCGCCGGGCGTTCGCGCGCGGCGCGCAGGCCGGTGGCGCCCGACGTCGTGTAGCAAACCACGGCCGCCAGGTTCAGCGTCTCGGCGATCTGGCGGGCAGCGGCCGCGATGGCGTCGGCGCCGGTGGGCTCCGGCTCCTGGCGCTGGCCATGAATGATGGCGCGGTAGTTCGGGTCGCGCTCCACTTCGCCGGCAATGCGATCCATGGTCTCGACCGCTTCGACCGGGAAATCGCCGGCGGCCGATTCGGCCGAGAGCATGACCGCGTCGGCACCTTCGAAGACGGCCGTTGCCACATCGGAGACCTCGGCGCGGGTCGGGACCGGCGCGGTGATCATCGATTCCAGCATCTGCGTCGCCACGACGACCGGCTTGCCGGCCTTGCGGCAGGCGCGCACGATCTGCTTCTGCAGGCCGGGCACGCGTTCCAGCGGCATCTCGACGCCGAGATCGCCGCGCGCCACCATCAGCGCGTCGGAGAGGTCGATGATCTCGGCAAGGCGCTCGATCGCCTGCGGTTTTTCGATCTTGGCGAGAATGCCGGCCCGGCCGCGCGTCACCTTGCGCACTTCGGCCAGATCGTCCGGGCGCTGGATGAAGGAGAGCGCGACCCAGTCGACGCCGGCCTTGAGGGCCGCGTCCAGGTCCTTGCTGTCCTTCGGGGTCAGCGCGCCGACCGGAATTTCGGTGTCGGGAACGCTGACACCCTTGCGGTTGGAGAGCTTGCCGCCGACCTCGACCGTGGTCGTGGCGTGTTTGGCATCGCAGCTCTGCACGCGCAGGCGGATCTTGCCGTCGTCGAGCAGCAGGCGGTGGCCCGGCTCGAGCGCTTCCAGGATTTCACGGTGAGGCAGGTGCACGCGGCTTGCCGAACCCGGCTTGGGGTCGCTGTCGAGCGTGAAGGTCGCGCCGTTCTCGAGCACCGCGCTGTCGCCCTCGAAGGTGCCGACGCGCAGCTTGGGTCCCTGGAGATCGGCGAGGATGCCGATCGGCCGGCCGACCTTGGTCTCGATGTCGCGGATCGTCCTGACCAGCGTGTTGAGCCGGTCGTGATCCGCATGGCTCATGTTGATGCGGAAGACGTCGGCGCCGGCCAGGAAGAGTTTTTCGATTGTCGCGGGGTCCGATGAAGAGGGTCCGAGTGTTGCAAGTATCTTGACCCGTCTGTCACGCTTCATCGTCCACCCGTTCCTGTTTGTACCGGCTCCGTCAGCTGGACAGTCCAACTGCTCTGCTCGCCTGTATCGATTTCGAAGAATCCCGTGCGCTCGAATCCGCGCGCGACGCAATCCTCAATGCCTGAGATGGTGAATTCCTTCTCGCGGGTGCACATGAATGCACGTCCGCCCCATTCACCGAACTGGTCGTAGTCGACTGCATAGATATAATAGAACCGAGACACCAGCGACCCCGCCACCAGGGTTTCGCAGGAGTTCGCCGGCAGGTTCCACCACCCTTCGGTGACCCAGTCGTCATTCTCGCGGTAGCCGATTGCAACGCCGACCTGACTCTCGGTCTTGTTGCATAGCCGAAGCTCGGCCTGCGCCGGAGAGGCGGAGAACAGCGAAAGAAAAACCGTTAGAAGCGCTGCCAAGCCGACAGGAGCTCCTCCCCACCGGAGCTTGCGTGTCGCCGTGGTGCGCAGATGCCTTGCGGCTGTTTTCATCATGCGATTTCTCGTGCCACGACCATGCGCGTCATCTTATGGCCGACGGGCTTCAGGCTTGTCAATGATGACAGCCCTGAAGTCATTGACGTTGGTGTAGGTCGGCCCAGGTCGAAGAAGATCATTCAGGGCCCCGAAAAAGCCTGTGCTGTCGTTTCTCGCTAAAAATGCGGCGGCATCATGACCTTCGGCCCGTGCCCGGCTAAGCGTCGTCGGATCGACAAGCGCGCCGGCCGGGTCATCCGCGGCACCGGACCCGCCATCGGTGCCGTCGGTGTCGCCGGCGACCGCGAAAATATCGGGATGTCCGTCGAGCGCGACAGCAAGCGCCAGCGCATACTCCTGGTTGGGCCCGCCGCGCCCGTCGCCGCGCAGGGTCACCGTCAGTTCGCCCCCCGACAGCAGCACGCAGCGCCGGCCTTCTTCCGCGAGGGCGATGGCGCGCGCGGCATGGGCGGCGGCCACCTCCGAGGCCTCGCCCTCCAGGCTGTCGCCGAGAAGGATCGCCTCGTATCCCATGTCGCGAGCCGCCTGTGCGGCAGCTTCAAGCGACAATGCCGGCCGCGCGACGATCTCGAACCGCGTGTCGTCGAACAGGGGATCTCCGGGCTTGGGCGTCTCGTTGCGGGGATCGGCGAGAGCCGCGACGATGCTTGCCGGCGGGTTCGGAACGTAGCGGGCGAGAAGCGCCCGGGCGTCGGCGAGGGTCGAGGGGTCGGGGAGCGTCGGTCCGGAGGCGATCGCGATGGCCTCGTCGTTCGGGACGTCGGAGACCGCAAGGGTGGTCATCAGGGACCCTGCCCCGCGCGCAGCGGCCAGGCGCCCGCCCTTGATGCGCGACAGGTGCCGGCGAAGCGTGTTGATCTCGTCGATGGCCGCGCCCGAGCGCAACAGCGCCCGCGTGACCGCCTGTTTGTCGGCCAGCGAGACGCCGGTGACCGGCGCGACCCAATTGGCCGATCCGCCACCGGACAAGAGCACCACGATCCGGTCGCCCGGTCGGGCGCCGGCGGCAATCTCGAGGCATTTCGCCGTGCCCTCGACGCCGGCTGAATCGGGAACGGGATGCCCGGCCTCGATCACCGGGATGTGGCGTGTCGGCCGGGCATAGCCGTGGCGGGTCACGCACAGGCCGGTCAGACGGTCGGGAGACAGGCCGTGCTCGTCGAGATAGACGCGTTCCGCCACCGCCGTCATCGCGCCGGCGGCCTTGCCGGCGGCCAGCAGGAGGATGCGGCCGTTGGTCTCCGCAGGAGGCAGATGCTGGGGCAGGCAGTTCTCCGCCCGGGCGGCGGCGACGGCTGCCTCGAACAGGCGCGTCAGCCGTGTGCGCATGAGATCTGTGTGTTGCATGTGCTGCGACATCCGGAGCCTGGATCTTTCTGCCTGATCGATTCGCGCGATTTGGCACAACCTTAGGGAAGGGAGGTGGCCCTGTCTCCCCCGAGTTTCCCGGCCAAGGTCCGATTTCAGGCGTTGCGGACCTTGCGCGGGGCCGGTGCTTTGTCCCATATCGGTGGCATGACAGCGCCTGCATCCCTTCCCCCCGCGCCGCACCCGGATACCTCCCCGGTCGAGCAGAATTCCGGCGATCCGCAAAGTGGCCTGCTGATCCTGTGCGATCATGCGGGCAATGCGGTTCCGCGCGCCTATGGAAACCTCGGGCTGCCGCCGGCGGAATTCGAGCGCCACATCGCCTATGACATCGGCGTGCGGGCGCTGACCTTCGCGCTCGCCCGCGCGCTGAAGGCTCCGGCGGTGCTGTCGACCTTCTCGCGCCTGATGATCGATCCGAACCGCGGCGAGGACGATCCCACGCTGATCATGCGCCTGTCCGACGGGGCGGTGGTGCCGGGAAATGCCCGGCATGATGCGGCCGAGCGCGAACGGCGCCTGGCCGCCTATCACCGGCCCTATCACGCGGCAATCGCCGAGCGGATCGATGCCGCGATTGCCTTAGGGCGCCCGCCGGCGATCCTGTCGGTGCACAGTTTCACGCCCGTGTGGCGCGGCGTGCCGCGGCCCTGGCATGCCGGGGTGCTGTGGGACAGCGATCCGCGGTTCGCCCTGCCGCTGCTCGACCGCCTGCGGGCGGAGCCGGATCTCGTCGTCGGCGACAATGAACCGTATGACGGCGCGCTGAAGAACGACTGCATGTATCGGCACGGCACCGCGCGCGGGCTTGCCCATGCGCTGCTGGAGGTGCGCCAGGATCTGATCGGCGATGCCGCCGGCGTCGCGGCCTGGGCGGCGCGCCTGGAGCCGATGGTGCGGCGGTTGCTGGACACGCTCCCCGAACTCGGGGAGATCAGGCATTACGGTTCGCGCAGCGACTGACGGACCGGCCCCTCGCATTTTCTCACGATCCACCCCTGGAGGATGTCATGGCTGAACTCGACGACATGAAACGCATCGAACTGGAAGCAGCGGTGTTTCGCCGCCTGGTCTCGCATCTGCGCAACCGCACCGACGTGCAGAATATCGACATGATGAATCTCGCCGGTTTTTGCCGCAACTGCCTGTCCAACTGGTATGTGGATGCGGCCCGCGAGGACGGGCTCGACCTCGACAAGGAGGCCGCGCGCGAAATCGTCTACGGCATGCCCTATGCCGAGTGGAAGGCCAAGCATCAGACCGAGGCAACGCCGGAACAGGCCGCGGCCTTCGAGAAATCCAAACCGCACGGCTGATCTCTGGGGAGGTCGTGTGCATAAGCGTTCCGTATTCGTTCACGGAGCTTGAATTCGCCGTAAAATGCGCGCAAGCAGGGTTTTGCGCCGTTACCGGCTCCCCACATTCGAACCATGTTTCAAACGATCAAGGAGTGTTCATCCATGTCCGATCCAGGCGGTGTTGCCGGCGACCAGTTGCGTGCCTTTGTCGAGCGCATCGAGCGTCTCGAAGAGGAAAAGAAGGTCATCGCCGACGACATCAAGGATGTCTATGCGGAGGCCAAGGGCACAGGCTTCGACGTGAAGATCCTGCGCAAGATCATTTCGCTTCGCAAGAAGCAGCCGCACGAGCGCGAGGAAGAGGAAGCGATCCTCGATCTCTACATGCATGCGCTCGGCATGGCGGGACCGGCAAACGACGCGTAAGCTCCGCCTGCCCGGAGGGAAAAGAAAACGCGGCGCCCGAGGGATCGGGCGCCGCGTTTTTCGTTTCTGCAAGAATGCCTTCGCCCTGCGGCGCCGGGCGCCGCAGGGGAGGGAGGATCACATCGCCTTGACGATACCCTCGGTCATCTTCTTGGCATCGCCGAAGAGCATCATCGTCTTGTCCAGGAAGAACAGCTCGTTCTGGATGCCGGCATAGCCGGAGCCCATGCCGCGCTTGACGAAGAGCACCGTGCCGGCCTTGTCGACATCGAGGATCGGCATGCCGTAGATCGGCGACTGCGGATCGTCGCGGGCGGCCGGGTTGGTCACGTCGTTGGCGCCGATGACATAGACGACATCGGCCTGGGAGAACTCGGAGTTGATGTCCTCCAGTTCGAAGACCTCGTCATAGGGCACCTGCGCCTCGGCCAGAAGCACGTTCATGTGGCCGGGCATGCGACCGGCGACTGGGTGAATGGCATATTTCACCTCGACGCCTTCTTCCTTCAACGTGTCGGCCAGCTCGCGCAGCGCGTGCTGCGCCTGGGCAACCGCCATGCCGTAGCCGGGCACGATGATGACCTTGCTGGCGTTCTTCATGATGAAGGCGGCGTCTTCCGCCGAGCCCTGCTTCACGGGGCGCTCTTCCGCACCGCCACCGGCCGCCGCGACGCTGTCGCCGCCGAAGCCGCCGAGGATGACGGAAATGAAGGAGCGGTTCATGCCCTTGCACATGATGTAGGACAGGATCGCACCCGAGGAGCCGACCAGCGCGCCGACGACGATCAGCGCCATGTTGCCCAGCGTGAAGCCGATGCCGGCCGCGGCCCAACCCGAATAGGAGTTGAGCATGGAAACCACCACCGGCATGTCGGCACCGCCGATCGGGATGATGATCAGCCCGCCGAAGATCAGCGACAGGATCACGATCATCCAGAAGACCGTATGGCTTTCGCCCTGCACGAACACGACGATGAGCACGACGATCAGGAGCGCCAGGCCGGCGTTGATGGCATGGCGCATCGGCAGCATGATCGGCGCGCCCGACATGCGGCCGTCAAGCTTGGCGAAGGCGATGACCGAACCGGTGAAGGTGATCGCGCCGATGGCGACGCCGATCGACATTTCCACCAGGCTTGCGCCCGGGATCTGGCCGGTGACGCCGATGCCGAAGGCCTGCGGCGCGTAAAGCGCACCGGCGGCGACGAACACGGCGGCCATGCCGACGAGCGAGTGGAAGGCGGCCACCAGCTGGGGCATGGCGGTCATCGGCACCCGCTTGGCGGTGACGGCGCCGATGGCGCCGCCGATGCCGAGACCCGCGAGGATCATCAGCAGACCGCCCGCGCCGGGTGCTGCTGTGAGCAGCGTCGTGGCGATGGCGATGGCCATGCCGGTCATGCCGAGGAAGTTGCCCTGGCGCGACGTCTCCGGGCTGGACAGCCCGCGCAGCGCAAGGATGAAGAGAACGGCCGAAATCACATAGAGGACGGCCGTGACATTGGCGGAAAGCATGTGTCCGGCCTCCTATTTCTGCTTTTTCTTGTACATGGCGAGCATGCGCTGGGTGACCAGGAAGCCACCGAAGATGTTCACGCTGGCCATGATCAGGGCGATGAAGCCGAAGCCGCGCGCGTAGCCCGCGCCCTCGGCCGCCAGGTCGACGCCGACGGCGAGCAACGCGCCGACGACGATGACGCTCGAAATGGCGTTGGTGACCGACATCAGCGGCGTGTGCAGGGCCGGCGTCACCGACCAGACCACGTAGTAGCCGACGAAGATCGCCAGCACGAAGATCGTGAACTGGAAGACGAAGGGATCGATCGCTCCGCCGGTGGCCGCCGAGGCGGCCTGAGCGAGCGTGTCTCCCATCCCGCTGGCGAGCTGGTCGGCGTAGCCTTTGGCGGCATCCGCCGCCGCCTGCGCGGTCTCGGCCGCATCGCGGGCCGTTTCGGCCGCGGCCCTGGCGCGTTCGAGCGCTTCAGTGGCGTTTTGTTCCGTCATCTGGACCCCCTCTTACTTGGTGTCCGGCGCAAACGCCGGGTGCACGACCTGACCGTCGCGGGTCAGGACGGTCGCCTTGACGAGTTCATCGTCCCAGTTGACCGCGATCGCCTTGGCTTCCTTGTCGACGAGCGTCTCGGCGAAGGCGACGAGGTTCTTGGCGTAAAGCGCGGAGGCGGAGGCAGCGATCCGGCCGGGAACGTTCAGATGGCCGATGATCTTGACCTCGCCGGACTTGGCGATCTTGCCGGCCTTGGATCCCTCGACGTTGCCGCCGCGCTCCACCGCAAGATCGACGACCACCGAACCGGGCTTCATCGAGGCGACCATCTCCTTGCTGATCAGCTTGGGAGCCGGCCGTCCGGGAATGAGCGCCGTGGTGATGACGATGTCCTGCTTGGCGATATGGGCCGCGACCAGCTCGTTCTGCTTCTTCTGGTACTCGGCCGACATTTCCTTGGCGTAGCCGCCGGCGGTCTCGGCCTGCTTGAACTCGTCGTCCTCGACGGCGACGAATTTCGCACCGAGCGATTCCACCTGTTCCTTGGCGGCGGGGCGCACGTCGGTCGCGCTGACCACGGCGCCGAGCCGGCGGGCGGTGGCGATGGCCTGGAGGCCGGCGACGCCCGCGCCCATGACGAAGACGCGGGCCGCGGGCACGGTGCCGGCGGCGGTCATCATCATCGGCATCGCGCGGTCGTATTCGGCCGCGGCGTCGATCACCGCCTGGTAACCGGCGAGGTTTGCCTGGGAGGAGAGCACGTCCATCACCTGCGCACGGGTGATGCGCGGCATGAATTCCATCGCGAAGGCGGAGATCCCGGCCTTGGCCATGGCTTTGACCTCGTCTTCGTGGCCGTAGGGATCCATGCTGGCGATGACGATGGCGCCCTTCTTCATCAGGGCCAGTTCGTCCGCGGAGGGACGACGGACCTTGAGGACGACATCCGCGTCGGCAAGCGTTGCCTTGGCGTCGGCGGTCAGCGTCGCGCCGGCTGCCTCATAGTCGGCATCGACGATCCGCGACAGGGTGCCGGCACCCTTCTCGACGGCGACGTCAAAGCCGAGGGACACGAATTTCTTGACGGTATCGGGCGTGGCGGCGACGCGCGGTTCCCCTGCCTCGCTTTCGCGGGGCACTGCGAGTTTCATCGGCTGTCTCCTCCCAGTCTCAAATGGATGTGAATGTCAGGCGGCGCATCACGCCATGGTGACGATTGCGAGAAGCCCGGAAATCAGCGTGATCACCGCAGACGGGATCCAGCCGTTGGCACCGGCGAAGAGGCCCACGCCCGCGGCAACCAGCGTCGCGATCATCAAGACGGTTCCGAAGAACACGGCCGCGCCGCTGCCCATGGTCAGCATCAGCAGGCAGATCATCACGTTGATCATCGCGACGACGCCGACTTTCGAGAAGTTCAGGAAGCCGGTGTAGGTGCGCTCGTGTTCTGCGTAGTCCATTGCCGGGGATGTCTGATCGGACATGGTTTCCTCGTAATTGCCTCGTTCAAGAAGTTGCGGCTACTTATAACAGCTAAGAATGCAACGGCAACGCGCTGTTTTGCGGTGCACGCGGACCGATGTGCCGAAACGGAGCCGGCGCGGGTCCGCTCAGCCCTGCAACCCGACCCCGCCCAGAAGGTCGGACTGGCGCTTTTGCACCGTGGCGGTTTCGAAATTCTCGATCTGCTCGTTGAACAGGCGGAAGAAGTTGAGCTCGGCGCGCAGGTGCAGGAACACTCCGCCGAGACCGATGGCGGCGCGGTCCATGAAGACGAATTCGCGCGGCACGGTGACCGGCCCCTTTTCCTTCAGGGCCTGATGCACGCGAAACGCCTCGCGCCGGCCGTATTCCGCCGGCTTGACCCCGTCCGCGATGGAGCGCACCCGGTCGGTGAGCAAGGGGCCGTAGATGAAGCGTGCCCAGATGTTGAGGATCTCGATCAGCTCGCGGGTGAGACCCTTGAAGCCCCAGCGCTCGTAGGCGGAGACCACCAGCGCATCGTCTTCTTCCAGCAGGCCGCGGTAGAGATCGACGACGCCGGCGACGAAGCCTGGCGGGAAGATGCGGATGCAGCCGTAGTCGAGCAGGTTGATGCCCGCGGGTCGGCCGCTTTGCGAAAACACCGTGTAATTGCCCAGATGCGGATCGCCGTGGATCATGCCGAAGTGGCTGAAGGGATGCCACCAGGCCTTGAACATCGTCTCCGCCAGCAGGTTGCGGTCCTCCAGCGGGCTGTCCTTGAACGACAGCAGCGGCGCGCCCTCCAGCCAGCCCATGGTCAGGAGGCGCCCGGTGGAGAGGTCCTCATGCACCTCCGGCACGCGGATGCGCGGCTCGTCCTTGAAAATCTCGCTGTAGGCGGCGATCTGTTTCGCCTCGCGCTTGTAGTCGAGCTCCTCGCGCACCCTTTCGCCGATTTCCTGCGCGATCTCGCGGGTGTCGATTGCCGGCTGCATGCGCCGGTGGACCGAAAACAGCAGGCCGAGCTGCTTCAGGTCGGCTTCCACCGCCGAGGCCATGTCGGGATACTGCAGCTTGCAGGCCAGCGGCGCGCCATCCTTGGAGACGGCGCGATGGACCTGGCCGAGCGAGGCGGCGGCGGCCGGCGCGCGGTCGAATTCGGCAAAGCGCGATTGCCAGTCGCGCCCGAGCTCCGCCGACATGCGCCGCTTGACGAAGGGCCAGCCCATCGGCGGCGCATCGGCCTGAAGCTGCGCCAGCTCGGTGGCATATTCCGGCGGGATCGCGTCGGGGATGGTGGAAAGAAGCTGCGCCACCTTCATCAGCGGCCCCTTGAGGCCGCCGAGCGCGGCCGCCAGTTCCGCCGCCTGCTTCTCGTTGTCGATCTGATAGCCGAACACCCGCGCGCCGGCGAGTTTCGCCGCCAGACCGCCGACATTGGCGCCGACCCGCGCGTAGCGCCCGACCCTCGCGCTCATGCGGTTCTGTTCCCGGTCGCGTGGCGGTGTCGGCATGGATCGGATGTCTCCGTTGAGGAAAAGGCGGCGGCCGTTTTGGCCGGATCGACGTTACCCGGATCTACGTGCTTGGTCACAGAGCGGATTGCCGCAATGCGGGATCGCCTCAGCCCCTTGCGGCGATCTCCGCAAGCTCGCGGAGCAGGGCGGCGATGGCCTCGCGCGCGCCGGTCAGCCCCTTGTAGGCAAGCTGGTCGGCATCAAGCGCTTCCAGTTGAGTACGCAGACTCTCGGCAAGTTCGGCGCCTTGCGGATGGCGGGCGAAGGCGGCGACCGGGTCGTGATGCACCTTGATAGTGAAGAGGATGTCGCCGCTTTCCGGCAGGCGGCGCAGGGTCTGGCGTTCCACGCGCACGAAGAGCGGGACCTCCGCCGCGCCGCCGGCCAGCGCGCCGCGGTCCACGCGGTTCGGGTCGCTCGCCTGCGGGTCGATGCGCTTGGCGTGGGGCTGGTGCAGCTCGGGGCTTGAGTAGAGCGACCAGTTGAGCCGCCAGGACGGGCGCTCCACCGGCAGATTGTCGAAGATGCGGGCCACCATTTGGCCCATGCGGGCGCCGTTGAAGCCGGGCACGGTCTCGTGGATCCCCGTCATCGACTGGCCGAATTTCTCGGCCAGCGACCAGGACGAGGGAAAGCACAGCGCGGCCGCCGCAAGCCGGTAGCCGTCCTCGCCCTTGCGCATCAGCACGAGGTCCTCCTGCACAAGGCGCGCCGCCGTCTTGAGCGGCGGGTCGTCCGCCGCGTCCAGATCGATCTCGCGTCCGGTCGCGGTGAGGCGAAGGCCGCTCGCCGTTCGTTCGTAGAGATCCGGGAAGCGCTGCGGCAGGTAGCTCCGCAGCATCTTGAGCACCTCCGCCTGCGCCGCGTGCGTGTCCGCTTCCGCGAGAAACACCGGCGCCCTGGCGGCCCCGGCGAAGAGCCGGTCCTTTTCCGCCATCTGCTCGGCGAAGCGGTCGTCCGGCTCGATCCAGTCGTTCGGATCGAGCGGCATCAGCCCGACGGTGAAGGGCTTCGACGACCCGTCATAGGGCGTGTGCGCGAAGGGCGCGCGCCGAGGGTCGTCGAAGCGGGCCGTTCCCCCGGGCATCAGTCTTCCAGCCGTTCCAGTTCGTCGATGAAGCCGGAGATCACCGACAGGCCCTTCGACCAGAAGGCGGGATCGCTGGCATCCAGCCCGAAGGGCGCGAGCAGCTCGGAATGGTGCTTGGTGCCGCCGGCCGACAGCAGGGCGAAATACTTGTCCTGGAAACCGTCCACGGCGCCTTCGTAGACCGCGTAGAGCGAGTTCACCAGGCAATCGCCGAAGGCATAGGCATAGACATAGAAGGGCGAATGGATGAAGTGCGGGATATAGGTCCAGAAGGTCTCGTAGCCGTCGCCGAAGCGGATCGCCGGGCCGAGGCTCTCGCCCTGCACCGACATCCACAGATCGCAGATCGCCCTGGAGGTCAGTTCGCCCTCGCGGCGCGCGGCGTGGACCTTGCGCTCGAAACTGTAGAAGGCGATCTGGCGCACCACGGTGTTGAGCATGTCCTCCACCTTGCCGGCGAGCAGGATCTTGCGGCGCTCCGGCGTTTCCGCGGTCGCCAGAAGCTCCTTGAAGGTCAGCATCTCGCCGAAGACGCTGGCGGTTTCGGCAAGCGTCAGCGGGGTCGGGGCCATCAGCGCGCCATTGGGCGCGGCGAGCACCTGATGCACGCCGTGGCCAAGCTCATGGGCGAGCGTCATCACGTCGCGCGTGCGGCCCTGGTAGTTGAGCAGAACGTAAGGGTGGGCGCTGGGCACGGTGGGATGGGCGAAGGCGCCGGGCGCCTTGCCGGGGCGTGCCGGCGCGTCGATCCAGCCCTTGGTGAAGAAGTCGTCGGCGATCCCGGCCATCTTCGGCGAGAAACGGCCATAGGCCTCCAGCACCAGCGACCGGGCCTCGTCCCAGGGGATCTTGCGGCTGTCGGCGGAAGGAAGCGGCGCGTTGCGGTCCCAATAGTCGATCACGTCCTTGCCGAACCAGTTCGCCTTCATCGCGTAATAGCGGTGCGACAGGTCCGGATAGGCGGCGCGCACGGCCTCCACCAGCGCGTCGACCACCTCGCGCTCGACCCGGTTGGAGAGGTGGCGGCTGTCGGCGATGTCCTCAAAGCCGCGCCAGCGGTCGGAGATCTCCTTGTCCTTGGCGAGCGTGTTGGTGATCAGCGTGAAGGTGGACAGGTTTTCCTTGAAGGTCTTGCCGAGCGCCTCGGCGGCGGCCTTGCGGGTGGCGCCGTCGGGATCCTGCAGCAGCGTGAGGGTGGGTTCGAGCGCCTGTTCCTCGCCGTCGACCTCGAAGCGCAGGCCGGCCATGGTCTCGTCGAACAGGCGGTTCCAGGCGGAGGCGCCGGTCACCGACTTCTCGTGGAAGAGCTGCTCGATGCGGTCCTCGAGCTGAAAGGGGCGCGCTTTTCGAATGTCGTCGAGCCAGGGGCGATAATGCGCCAGACCCGGATCTTGCGCCGCCACGTCGAGCACTGCGTCGGGAATGCGGTTCAGCTCCAGCGTGAAGAAGATCAGATGCGTGCTGGCGGCAGTCAGCTTGTCCTGTGCGTCGCCATAGAACTTCTGGCGCACGGGGTCGGTGGTGTCGCCGGCATAGAAGAGCCCCGCATAGGAGGCGATGCGGCCCATCAGGTCCTCCAGCGCCTCCATTTCCTTCAGCGCGCCCGCCAGTTCGGCGCCAGAGCGTTTCGCCATGTCCTCAAGCTTGCCCTTGTAGCGGGCCTCGAAGGCGGCCGCGTCCTTGGCCGCGCGGGCCATGTCGGCGGTAACCTCCGGCGCGTCATGGGCGGGGTAGAGATCGGCAAGGTTCCACTCCGGCAGGTCCCCGAGGCTTTCCTGCCTGTCGGCCCCCTGGCCTGCGGTGGCGAAGGCCGGCCCTGTCATGAACGGCCGTGCGGCGAGCGTGTGCGGAAAGTGGCGCGCAAATGTCATGAGGTCTCCGAGAGGGTCCTGAATTGCTGTCGTGTCCTTCTGGATATTGTGGATTGCGGGCTGAGGGCAATGTTCAATCGTCCCCGGCGCGTTGCATCGCGCAAAAGATGGACGATTTGTTTACCGCTCCGGCGCTACGGTGACCCGAATTGAGACAGGGTTGAAAATCGAAAGGCGCCGCACTGGCATGATCCCGACAAGCGGACGCATTCTCATTGCCGACGACGATCCGGTGCAGCGCCGGCTGCTGGAGGAAGCGGTCAAGCGCTTCGGCTATCGCTCCAGAACCGTCGAGAACGGCGCGCAGGCGGTCGAGGTGCTATCGGGGCCCGACGGCGCTGACATCGACCTGCTGATTCTCGATCTGGTGATGCCCGAGCTTGACGGCATGGGCGTGATCGCCCGGCTGCGCGAGATGCGCTCGGCGATCCCGATCATCGTGCAGACGGCGCATGCCGGCATCGACGCTGCGGTCAACGCGATCCGCGCCGGGGCTCAGGACTTCGTGGTCAAGCCGGTGTCGCCGGAGCGGCTGGAAGTCGCGATCCGCACCTTCATGAAGATCAAGGCGCTGGAAGGCGAGATCACCCGCATCCACAAGCAGTCGAGCGGGACCTTCACCTTTGACGACATCGTCACGCGCTCCGAGGCGATGGAGCGGGTGATCCGCGTCGGCAGCCGCGCCGCGCATTCGCAGATCCCGGTGCTGATCGAGGGCGAATCGGGCGTCGGCAAGGAACTCATCGCCCGCGCCATTCAGGGAACCAGCGAGCGGCGCGCGCGCCCCTTCATCACGGTGAACTGCGGCGCGATCCCCGAACATCTGGTGGAATCGATCCTCTTCGGCCACGAGAAGGGCGCCTTCACCGGCGCCGTCGACAAGCATGTCGGCAAGTTCCAGGAAGCGCATGGCGGAACGCTGTTTCTCGACGAGGTCGGCGAGCTTCCGCCCGACATCCAGGTCAAGCTGCTGCGGGCGCTGCAGGAAGGCGAGATCGATCCGATCGGTGCCCGGCGCCCGGTGAAGGTGGATTTCCGGCTGATTTCCGCCACCAACCGGCGGCTGGTCGACCTGGTCAAGGACGGGCGCTTCCGCGAGGATCTCTACTACCGCCTCAACGTCTTTCCGCTGTGGCTGCCGCCGCTGCGCGACCGCCGGGAGGATATTCCCGACCTCGTGCGCCACTTCCTCGCGCGCTTCGTCGCCGAGGAAGGGCGGCCGCATATCACCTCCGTCGCGCCCGACGCGGTGGCAATGCTTCAGGCCTATGACTGGCCCGGCAATATTCGCCAGTTGGAAAACGCGGTGTTCCGCGCGGTCGTGCTGTGCGAGGGCGATCACCTGACCCGCGACGACTTTCCCCAGGTGCTGGCAAGCGTCGCGGGAAGCGGCGGCGGGCAGGAGAGTGCCGCGCCGGCCGGCTATGCCGCCGCTCCGCCGCAACCATCCGTCGACAGTCCCGAAGCGAGCGACCCTGGCCATGGACCGGCAACCGGCGGGACCGCGTCGGCCGCCCCGGACAGTGCCCCGAGCACGGCCGGGGAGGCGGATGCCGACAGGCATGCGGAGCCAAGCGAACCCCGTGTCCCCTTCGGCTATCTGCGCAGTCTCGACGATCAGGGCCATGTCCGCGCGCTCGATTCAATCGAGGCGGAGATGATCCGCACCGCCATCGACCATTACGGCGGGCGCATGACGGAAGTCGCGCGCAGGTTGTCCATCGGGCGCTCAACTCTCTATCGGAAGTTGAAGGACTATGGCCTGGATGCAACACAGGACGCAGAGGCCGCCGAATAGGCGCGTCCTCGCGGTCGCGTGACTTGCATCAAGCGGCTTTGCCGGGCTTGTTAACCTTACGACATCCGCTTCCGCGGGCCCGAATCGGGGTCCGCCCATTGTGTTCAGGATTCTCAGACCATGCCGACGTCACTCCGCTCCGTTCTCTTGCGTACCACGCTTGCCGGGGCGGTCTTCGGCCTGGCCGCGGTGTCCGGGGCCGCAGCCAATGCGACGACCGGCGCGGCGACGCCGGATCCGGCGGAAACGCGCTCGGTCGTGGACCCGAAGCCGGTGACCGCGCTGCAGCTGCTTCTGGAGGAGACAGCGTCGCGGGGCGATCCGGATGCAAAGCTCTCCTATCTCACGTCCGACAGCAAAAAGGCCGTCGCCGCGTTTTATGCCGGGCGGCACCACAAGCCGCTCTGGACGGCCGATGGTGCGCCGACGCTGACGGCCTACCGGCTGGTCGCCCGCATGGAACGGGCCGAAGACGACGGGCTGTCCCCTTCGGATTACGCGCTGCCTGCCGATCTCATTTCCCAGGTCGGTCGCCTCGACGCCGATGATGCGGCACGCTTCGAACGCGCGCTGTCGGCAGCGCTTTTGACCTATGCGGAGCATGCCCAGGCCGGCCGGGTCGAGCCCTCGAGCCTGTCGGGCTATATCACCGCCGCGCCGGAAAAGCCGGAGCCCGCCCTGGTGCTCGAGACGCTGGCGTCGAGCGCCGATCCGGTTTCGGCGCTCGATGGCTACAATCCGCCGCACGCCGGCTTCCAGGCGCTGCGCAAGGCGCTCGCCGACCTGCGCAAGGCGGCGGCCGAGGAAAGCGGTCCCCCGGTGGTGCCCGCCGGCAAGGTGCTGAAGGAAGGGGTCCGGGACGAGCGCGTGGCGGTCCTGCGTGCCCGGCTCGGACTGGCGCCCGCCGAGGCGCGTGATGCAACCGCCGTCACGACAGTCGCCGCGGACCCTGCCGAGGCGCAGGAGACGGCGCAAGCCGGTGCCGCGGGGACGACGGAGCCGGGCGCGAGCAATGCCGCTACCAATGCGCCTGTTGCGGCGCAGGCCGAGACGCCGGGCGATCCGACGCTGTTCGACGCGGGGGTGAAGGATGCTGTCTTCGCCTTTCAGGAGCAAAACGGCCTGCATGCGGACGGCATCGTCGGGCCGCGCACGTTGCTGGCGCTGAATGCAACCGCCGATGACGGCATGGCGATTTCCGACGTCATCGCCAACATGGAGCGCTGGCGCTGGCTGCCGCGCGACCTCGGCGCCTTCCACGTCTTCGTCAACATTCCCGAATTCAAGGCGCGCCTGGTGCGGGACGGCCATGAGGTCTACGAGACCCGCGTGGTCGTCGGCAAGCCGGCCAACCAGACGCCGGTGTTTTCCGACGAGATGGACCACCTGATCGTCAATCCCTACTGGAATGTTCCCTATTCCATCGCTTCGCAGGAATTGCTGCCGTCGATCCGGGCCAATCCGTCCGGCTACCTGGGCTCGCGCAACTACGAGGTCCTGGCCGGCGGGCGCGTCGTCAATCCCTCGTCGATCGACTGGAGCGGCGTGAACCTGCGCTCGGTGCGCATCCGCCAGCGTCCCGGCTCGGGCAATGCGCTTGGCCGGATCAAGTTCATGTTTCCCAACCAGCATTCCGTCTATCTGCACGATACGCCGTCCAAGAGACTGTTCAACCGCTCGGCGCGGGCGTTCTCCCATGGCTGCGTGCGCGTCCAGGATCCGTTCGATTTCGCCGACGCGCTCCTGCAGCTCGACCCGCAGTGGGATGCGGCGGCGCTGAAGAAGATGGTCGGCGGCAGCGAAAAGCGCGTCGACCTGAAGCGCCACATTCCGGTGCATCTGACCTATTTCACCGCCCATGTGGACGAAGCCGGCCGCTTGCAGCGCCGTCCCGACATCTACGGGCACAATGCGCGGCTGACCAAGGCGCTCGAGATCGAGGGCTGGCAGGACTGGCAGAAATTCGCGGTCGCCGATCCGGTGAAACGCGCAGCCCCCGTGCGTCGCGCCGCCCCGAAGAAAGCCGTGGAGACGCTGTCGATCCGCGAGCAGCGCGCCAAGGTCTTCCGCCTGCGCCAGCGCGGATCGAACGATCTCTATCGCTAGACGGGTCGCGATTTCACTCAGAAGCGCCGGCTGGTGCCGGCCGCACCCTTTCCTGAGGGGACGAGCGGGATCGCAGCTCCCGGTCGGGAGCTGCCGCAAAAAAGGCACATCCGCTGCGTAGACCGCGCGCGGTGAGGCGCCTCGAAAGCCGGGCTCCTTGCCTTTGTTTTAACGAAAACGTGAAAATTTTTCGATTGTGATGCGCATTTGCCACGATTTGCGCTCATTCTTGAATACGGTAAAGGCTTCTTAACTTCGCTCACCTACACCAGTCCGACGGGGGGCGGGTGTTCGGCGATCCCGCCGACAAACTAGCGAGACTGACATTGCTCGAAGCACTGTTCTCCAGGCTGCGATGCCGCTTACGCTCGCTTGCAGCGATCACGCTGGCGGTCTGCCTGTCGATGGCAACGCTCGCGGTCGCGCCGGCGTCTGCCGAGACGCGCACGCTGAAGCTCTACAACACCCATACCCACGAGCGGGTCTCGATCACGTTCAAGAAGAACGGGCGGTATCTGTCGTCGGGTCTGCGTGAGCTGAACCGGTTCCTGCGGGACTGGCGTCGCAATGAAATCACCAAGATGGATCCGAAGCTGTTCGACCTCGTCTGGGAAGTCTACCAGAAGGCGGGAACCAGCAAGCCGATCCATGTGGTTTCGGGCTATCGCTCGCCGGCGACGAACAACATGCTGCGCCGGCGCTCGCGCGGTGTCGCCAAGACCAGCCAGCATACCCGTGGCCGCGCGATGGACTTCTTCATTCCCGGCGTGAATGTCTCCAAACTGCGCGCCCTCGGCCTGCGCAAGGAGGTCGGCGGTGTCGGCTACTATCCGACATCGCGCACGCCCTTCGTGCATATGGATACGGGCTCGGTGCGGCACTGGCCGCGCATGACCCGCAGGCAGCTCGCCAAGGTCTTCCCGCGCGGCGACACCATTCACGTTCCCACCGACGGCAAGAAGATGCCGCGCTACGCGGAAGCTCTGGCGCGCAAGAAGAGCGGCTCCTCGCGCGCTACCGTGGTCGCCAGCGCGGCACCGCAGCCGGTGCGCCGCAATTCCTCCGACATCTCGGCTGAAGACACGCGCCGGATTTCGCGTCCGCCGACGACCGATACGTCGAGTTCCCCCGGGCTGATCGCCCGGATCTTCTCCAGCGACGAGGAAGAGGAAACCTCCTCCGCCTCCGCACCGACCCCGCCGGCTCCCTTGCGCTCGCGTCTGGTGCAGGCCGATACGCCGCCGCCGGTTCCGCCGCAGGCGCCCCCGGGCGTGCGCACGCCGGACGCCGAGGAACCGTCGGCTCCGAGCGCGACCGACCCGGTCGTCGTGGCCGAGGTTGTTCCGCGCGGCAAGCCGGCCGGCTTCGCGGCAATCGTCGCCGCGGCAACGGCCGGATCGGTCGCACCTGGAACGCTTGACGCCCAGGCTCAGCGGATCGCCAGCGGTCTTCCCGCCGTCGAACAGACCCCGCCCGCAAATGCGGATCAGCCGGTGCAGGTTGCGAGCGCGGCTCCGACCATCACGCCGCGGCCGAAAACGGCGGAGCTTCGCCAGGGACCGACCGCAGAGGGCATCGTCCCGCGCCCGGCACCGAGCGACGGCGCTTCGGCGATCGCGGCGGTAACCGGCGGCATCCAGCCTGCGCGCAAGCCGCAAGCGGAGCTGACGGCCGCAACCCTTGCTTATGCCCCGGCGGTGACGGCATCGGCTGGCGGTGGCACGACGGCGGCCGTAGCCCTCCCCAAGAGACGCAGCGCGGCTGACGTGAAGTCCGCCTCCGCGCCCTCCGGATCGATGTCCGGCCAGTTGCCCGCGCCCGTGATCAAGGATCCGCTGGCGGTTTTCGCCGCGCTTCCGGACCGCTCGATGCCGGCGCTGATTTCCGGTGCAGCGACCACCCGCACCCGCACCTTCGCCTCGCTGTCGCATCCCAACCAGCGCCGGCTTGAGCTGCTGCTGTCGCCAAGCGGACGTGTCTTCGCCAACCGGTTCGACACTGGCGCCGGCTCTGCACCGCGTGCGGACCGCTTCGACGACGGACCGGCGGTGGTCCTGCTTCCGGTCGTCGCGCTGCGCTGACGCAAGCCGCCTGACAGACAAGACCGTGCGACCACTTTGTGGTCGCGCGGTCCTTTTCTTTTAGGATAGGCGCCTCCAGTCGCCCATTTGACGGCTGTCGCGCCCGATTTCAGGGCGGGTGTCACGATCCTCATCCACCGACAGCAGCGCGAGCGGACTGGCGGACGGATCCCTCTTCCACATCACTGTGACCGGTGAGGCGCCATCTGCACGATGCCGGCACGGCTGTCACGCTAGGGCAAGCGGAGGCTTGCACGGGCTTTGCAGGCACGATCATGCGCGTAGGCGCATGCGGATGTTCGCCTGTGGACAGCCTGTGGAGGATGTGTGGATTGGGGGCGTTTGGGGACGGGCGCGATGCCGCGTCTTGCGGCCCGGTCAGCCGCCCCGGTCGAGGCGTCCGATGCCGTCGCGGGCGATTTCGTTGGACGGATCGATGCCGAGCGCGCGGTTGAACGAACGGCGCGCATCGGTCGGCTTGCCGAGAAGCTCAAGCGCAAGGCCCCGGTTCGCCCAGGCGACCGCCGACCGCTTGTCGCGGTTGACCGCGTCCGACAGGTCGGAGAAGGCGGCCTTGGGATCGTTCAGCGCGAGATAGGAGACGCCGCGCGCGATATAGGGTTCGGCGGCATTGGGGTCGAGGCCGATGGCGGTCGCGAAGTCCTCGACGGCACGCGTATGCTGGCCTTGCGCCTGAAAGATCAGGCCACGGTTGTGAAAGGCGCGGGCGTTGCTGGAATCGATGGCGATCGCCGCATTGAAGTCGGCAAGGGCCAGATCGTTTCGGCCGAGGGTGCGATAGGCGTTGCCGCGCCCGACAAGCGCGACGTCATAGTCCGGCTTGATCCGAAGGGCGGAGCTGTAGTCGGAGACGGCGGCCTGGGTGTTGCCCATCCGGCGATGGACCAGCGCGCGGTTGGCATAGGCCTGAAAGGAGTCCGGGGCGAGCCGAAGCGCTGTGTTGAAGTCTTCCAGCGCGTTGTTGAACCGCCCCGCCTGGCCATAGGCAATGCCGCGCGTGTTGTAGGCGGCCGCATCGCGCGGGTTGGCCTCGATCACCGCGTTGAGCGAATCGATATTGGCAGCGGAGCCGGCCGACCGGTCGATCGGAACACCGGAGACGCCGGCGGTCTGGCACGCGGAAAGCAGAAGACCACAGGAGATCACTGCGGCCAGGGAGGCCCGGTGTTGCACCTTCGCCATCTGCATCGCTGCCCTTTCCGGACGGTTCGTGTTCCGCTCCAGACGTCGCCAAGCCAAGACTATCGGCGTTTGCAATCGAGCCGCAATGCGCAAACCCTGCAGCCGGTCCCGATCACTCCGACGACGCGACCCTGACGCAGGATTGTGTCCCTGCGATGGGCGTCACGCCTGATCACGCACGTCCCTGACAGGCTACCCGGATCGACCGCTGCTGTGGCGGAGCGCATCCGGTGCTGCTGATTCGAGGTTGCGTGTAAGACAAGCCGGGCGCCTGGCGTTGGATGTCCTGCGCGAACCCGCGCAGGCCGATCCAGAACGACTAGCGGCGCGGAGCCTTGCTCGGCAGAAGACCTTCACGCTGAGCGCGCTTGCGCGCCAGCTTGCGCGCACGACGAACGGCTTCCGCCTTCTCGCGGGCCTTCTTCTCGGACGGCTTTTCATAATGGCCGCGAAGTTTCATCTCGCGAAAGATGCCTTCGCGCTGCATTTTCTTCTTCAGCGCCTTGAGCGCCTGATCGACATTGTTGTCGCGAACCAGAACCTGCACGCGTTTTTTCCCATCGTTCTTGCACCCATGCGACTGCCGCATCCGGTGCCGGATCTCACCCAGTTGGACTCGCTGTGTGACTCGGAAGCGAAACCGGCTTGCCTCTGCCATCAGCTGCAAACCTGGGGCGCGCTGTGCAAAAGACACCGGCGCGCCGCTTTCACGTCGCTAATCAGGCCGTCTAGTTAGCAGAGGCCAGAGTTGTTGTCCACCGCCATAAGTGCCTGAAGCGCCGCTTCGCATGTGTATTTCGTTTGCATATTTACGATCCGCGACCCGTCGCCGAGATGGTCACTGGACGCTGCAACGAGCGCACGATACCACAGGCCGGCAGAAAAGGGGACCGGTCGCACGCGCGGGGGCCGTCAGCCGGTCCGATCGGGGAGAAAAGGAAGATGACAGCGTCGGCGCCGGATGCGTCCAGCATGGCGGAGACAGCGGGCGCGTGGCGCACCGAGGTCTTCCAGAGCCTGCGGCTCGGCATTCCGATTGCCGGTGCCCAGGTCGCGCAGATGGCGATCAACACCACCGATGTGGTGATGATCGGCTGGCTCGGCGCGGTGGAACTCGCCGCCGCCGTATTGGCCTTCAACCTCTATATCGTCATCTGGCTGTTCGGCATCGGCGTTCTCCAGGCCGTCGTGCCTCTCGCGGCGAAGGCGCGCGGCGAGCGCCGCCCGCGCGACGTGCGCCGCTCCGTGCGCATGGGGTTCTGGTTCGTTGCCTTCTACTCGATCCCCACGCTTGGCATCATGTGGTTCACCGAGGATATCCTGCTGGCCTTCGGTCAGCAGCCGGACGTCTCGGCGCTTGCGGGCGACTACGCGCGGATCATGATGTTTTCGGTGTTTCCCTCGCTGATGACAATGGCGCTGCGCAATTTCATCACCGTGCTGGAAAAGGCGCAGGTGGTGCTGTGGGCGACCATCGCCGGCGCGGTGTTCAACGCCTTCATCGACTATGCGCTGATCTTCGGAAATTTCGGACTGCCGCGGCTGGAACTGATCGGGGCGGGCATCGCCTCGGTCGCCACGTCCTTCGCCACCTTCCTCATCATCGTCGTCTACACGCTGCGGCAACGGCAGTTGCGCCGCTATGCGGTGTTCGGTCGGCTGTGGCGCAGCGACTGGTCGAAGTTCTTCGAAATCCTCAGGCTCGGCTGGCCGATCGCGATCATGCTGCTCGTCGAAGTGGCGCTGTTTTCCGGCTCGTCGCTGATGATGGGCTGGATCGGCACCGTGCCGCTGGCCGCCCATGGCATCGCGCTACAGCTGACCTCCATCACCTTCATGGTTCCGCTCGGACTGGGGCAGGCGGGCATGATTCGCATCGGCCTTGCCGCCGGGCGCGGCGACCGCGCCGGGGTGGGGCGCGCGGGCTGGGCAGCGCTGACCGTGTCGATGGGCTTCATGGTGATTTGCGCCGTCGCGTTCTGGCTGAAGCCCGAGCCCTTCGTGTCGCTGTTTCTCGATCTCGGCAATCCGCAGTCCGACGAGGTGCTGGCGATTGGCGTGACCTTCCTGGCGATTGCCGCCGTGTTCCAGATCTTCGACGGCGCGCAGGTGGTCGGCGGAAGCCTGCTGCGCGGGCTGTCGGACACCAAGACGCCGATGGTCATCGCCGTCATCGGCTATTGGGTCGGCGGCATGGGGCTGGCCTATGCGCTCGCCTTTCCGCTCGGGCTTGGCGGCATCGGCATCTGGTGGGGGCTCGCCTTCGGCCTGGCGGCCGTCTCCATCGTGCTGCTGTGGCGCTTCGCGGCGCGCGAACGGCTCGGGCTGGTCTGAAACGAACGCGCGCGTGCGGGTGCATCCGCGTGCGCCCGGCTCGCCGCGGATGCCTTCAGGCGCGCTGGGGGCGGATGCGGTTCACATGGCCCATCTTGCGGCCCGGGCGCGTGTCCGATTTGCCGTAGAGATGCAGCGCCGCCGCCGGATCGCGCAGGATCTCCTGCCAGCGGTCGACCTCGTCGCCGATCAGGTTTTCCATCACCACGTCGCTGTGGCGTTCGGCGCTGCCGAGCGGCCAGCCGGCGACCGCGCGTATATGCTGCTCGAACTGCGAGACGAGGCAGGCGTCCTGCGTCCAGTGACCGGAATTGTGCACGCGCGGGGCAATCTCGTTGACCACAAGGCGGCTTTCCGCCCCCTGCGGCAGAACGAACATCTCCACGCCGATCACGCCGACGTAGTCGAGCTGGTCGGCAATGCGCTCGGCCATCGCGCGGGCGTCCGCCGCCAGTTCCGCATCGAGCGCGGCCGGGACGGTCGAGGTCTTAAGAATGTGGTCGCGGTGGACGTTCTCGGCCACGTCGTAGGCGCGCACCGTCCCGTCGACGGCGCGGGCCGCGATCACCGACACCTCGCGCTCGAAGGGCACGAAGGCCTCGAGGATGGCGGGGGCCTTGCCGATCTGCTGAAAGGCGGCCGCGGCATCGGCGCCGTCGCGCAGGAGCACCTGTCCCTTGCCGTCGTAGCCGAGCCGCCGGGTCTTGAGGATGCCGGTGCCGCCGAGCTGCGCGAGCGCTTGCGCGATGTCGCCGGCCGCATCGATGCGGGCGAAATCGGCGACCGGAATGCCGGCATCGCGCAGGAACGTCTTTTCGTTCAGCCGGTCCTGGGAGACGGCCAGCGCCGTCGGGCCGGGGCGCACGCAGACCCGCTCTGCGAGATGCGCGGCCGTGGGGCCGGGGACATTCTCGAATTCATAGGTCACGACATCGACCGCCGACGCGAAGACGTCGAGCGCGGAAATGTCGTCATAGCCGGCAATCGTGAAACTGCTGGCGACCTCGAAGGCCGGACTGTCCGGGTCCGGGCACAGGATATGCGTCTTCAGGCCAAGCGGGGCCGCGGCCAGCGCCAGCATCCGGCCAAGCTGACCGCCTCCGAGGATCCCGATCGTGTCGCCCGGCGACAGCGGGCGGGTCGGTGCCTGAGTGGTCATGGTGTTCGCATCCTTGGGCTGAAAGGCGGGGCTGGTCTGTTGGAGGCGCGGGGCGGTGCGCGGGGAACTGCGCGAAACGGGCGGAGGCGGCGTCAGCTCTCGTCGACCGGGCGCTCGGCAACCGCCTCGCTCTGGCGCGTGCGCCAGGCCTCGAGGCGCTCGGCAAGCGCGGGATCAAAGAGCGCGAGCACGGCGGCCGAGAGCAGGGCCGCATTGACGGCGCCGGCGCGGCCGATCGCCAGGGTGCCCACGGGAATGCCGGCCGGCATCTGGACGATCGACAGCAGGCTGTCCTCGCCCTTCAGGGTGCGGGACTCGATCGGCACGCCGAAGACCGGCAAGGATGTCATGGAGGCGGTCATGCCGGGCAGGTGGGCGGCGCCGCCGGCGCCCGCGATCACGGTCTTGAAGCCGGCCTCCTTCGCACTCTTGGCGAAGTCGTAGAGCCGGTCGGGGGTGCGGTGCGCCGAGACGATCCGCGCGTCATAGGCGATCCCGAGCGCGTCGAGCGTTTCCGCCGCATGCTTCATGGTCGGCCAGTCGGATTGACTGCCCATGATGATCGCCACCGGCGGCCGTGTCGTTGTCATGCGCCCGTTACCCCAGATCGGTTCGGTCCGGCGCTCCCCGGCGGGGAGGCTCCCTGAAAGGCCACGCACTATATGCAGCGCGGGGGCGGGCGCAAGTGCGGTTGCGGAAACGCGGACGGGCGGGGCGCGCCGCTCAGGCGATGATGTCCGGCAGAAGCTTGTCTTCCAGCGTGGCGATGCGGTCCTTCAGCGACAGTTTCTTCTTCTTCAGGCGCTGCATCTGCAGCGCGTCGCTGCGTCCGGTGTCATTCATCGCCGAGATCGCCATGTCGAGATCGCGGTGTTCCTGCCGCAATCTTGCAAGCTCGTTGCGAACCGCGTTCTCGTCGTGAGCGCTGCCCATGCCAGAATCCATGCCTTACTCCACGCGTGCGGTCCGAAGTGGCCCGGACCGGATATCGGCGCCTGCCTGCACCTTCCGCAGGGCAAAGACATGCCGCCGGCGGACAGGATACAGCGCGGGCGCGGTTTGCGGTAGGGCCGTGATGTGCGCGGTTCGAAATGCCGCCGCAGATGTCGGGACCGGACATCGTGTCGCAGGGTGTCGAACAGGCCGTAACCGCTGGGTAACCCTGCCATTGCTGCAACCGGGAAGCGTTCGACAGGCGGTCCCTGCTGTGTCACACTCGTGTCGTCAAAAGCGCATAGGCAAGGAGGTTATCCATGTCCCTTCAGTCGCATCTCGTCGAGTTGCAGAAACGCCACTCCGACCTTGAACGTGAACTGGAAAAAGCGATGCGGCACCCGAGCACGGATTCGCTCGAGATTGCCTCGCTCAAGCGCCGAAAGCTTCACCTCAAGGACGAGATCAAGAAACTGCAATCGGACGCGACCTTGCACTGAAGTCAAAATGACGCAATCCGGTGGGCCTGTCCCGCCGCACGACACCAGAAGCCGCGGCATCGCCGCGGCTTTTGTCGTTTCAGGCGCCGTTGTCCGCTAGACGGATTTCGCCATTTCCCGCAGGACGAACTTCTGGATCTTTCCGGTCGAGGTCTTCGGCAGTTCGGTGAAGACGACATGGCGGGGCGCCTTGTAGCGGGCCATGCGCTCGCGGCAGAAGGCGATAAGCTCGTCTTCGGTGACACTGGCGCCGGTCTTGAGTTCGACGAAGGCGCAAGGGGTTTCGCCCCATTTCTCGTCCGGACGGGCGACCACGGCGGCGGCGATCACCTGGGGATGCTTGAACAGGACGTCCTCCACCTCGATGGAGGAGATGTTCTCGCCGCCGGAGATGATGATGTCCTTGGAGCGGTCCTTGAGCTGGATGTAGCCGTCCGGATGCAGCACGCCGAGATCGCCGGAATGGAACCAGCCGCCGGCGAAGGCCTCTGCGGTGGCCTGCGGGTTCTTCAGGTAGCCCTTCATCACGACGTTGCCGCGAAACATCACCTCGCCCAGCGTCTCGCCGTCGGCGGGAACGGCCTCCATGGTTTCCGGATCGCGGACGGTGAGATCTTCCAGGGCAACGTAGCGCACGCCCTGGCGCGCCTTCAGCGCCGCCTGTTCGGCCGCCGGGCGCGCGTCCCATTCGCGCTTCCACTCGTTGACGACAGCGGGTCCGTAGACCTCGGTCAGCCCGTAGAGATGGGTGACGTTGAAGCCTGCGTCCTTCATCGCGGCGAGCACCGATTCCGGCGGCGGGGCGGCGGCGGTGAAGAAATCCACCACGCGTCCGCCGAGATCGCGCTTGTCGGCGTCCGCGGCGTTGAGGATGGTCGACATCACCACCGGCGCGCCGCACAAATGGGTCACGCCCTCATCGGCCAGCGCATCCCAGATCGGTTTCTGGCGCACCTGGCGCAGGCAGACATGGGTTCCGGCAACGACCGACATCGACCACGGAAAGCACCAACCGTTGCAGTGAAACATCGGCAGGGTCCACAGGTAGACCGGGTGTTTCGCCATGCCGGCGGTCAGGATGTTGGCCTGGGCGAGCAGATAGGCGCCGCGATGGTGGTAGACGACCCCCTTCGGGTTTCCGGTCGTGCCGGAGGTGTAGTTCAGCGAGATCGCGTCCCACTCGTCTTCCGGCAGCGACCAGGCAAACGCCGGATCGCCGCTCATGACGAAGGCCTCGTAGTCGAGCGAGCCGAGCCGCTCCCCCTCCTGGGCAAATTCGGGATCGTCGTAGTCGATCACGAGCGGAGACACCTTGGTCAGCGCCAGCGCCTCCTTCATCACCGGGGCGAACTCGCGGTCGGTGATCACCACCTTGCTGTTTGCGTGGTCGAGTTGGAAGGCGATGATCGCGGCATCGAGCCGGGTGTTGAGCGAATGCAGCACGGCGCCGGCCATCGGCACGCCGTAGTGGGCCTCAAGCATCGGCGGGGTATTGGCAAGCATCACCGTGACCGTGTCGTTCTTTCCGATCCCGTGCGCGGCAAGCGCGGAAGCAAGACGGCGGCTGCGGGCATAAAACTCCGCGTAGACCGTGCGGCTCGATCCGTGGACGATGGCGGTTTGATCGGGAAAGATGCTGGCGGCGCGGGCCAGAAAGCTCAACGGCGACAAGGGGGTGTAATTCGCCTGGGTCTTGTCGAGATCGCGCGTGTAGGGGCTGCCGCTATCGGCCATTCTGTCCTCCGAAGGCTCCGGCGGGTCCGCGAAGCGGTCGCCGTTCGTCGCGCCATCAAAGCGGCAATGCGCCGCGCGATCAACAGCAATGGTGGCGGCGGATCAGGCGATCAGCGCGCTCAGCCCGTCCCAGAACAGTTTGACCCCGATGATGGCCACGCCCGCATAGGTGATCTTGTAGAAAATCCCCGGGCGAATGCGTTTCACCAGCCAGGCGCCGGCGAAGGTTGCAAGCGGGGCCAGCGGCAGGAGAACCGCCGATGTGGCCAGGTTTTCCGCCGCGAACTGGCCGAGCGCGGCATAGGGGACCAGCTTGATCGCATTCACCGTGGTGAAGAAGATCACCGACGTGCCGGCAAAGCGCACCGGATCGAGCCGCAGCGGCAGCATGTAGATCTGGTAGGGCGGGCCGCCGGCATGGCTGACGAAACTGGTGAAGCCGGAAATCATGCCCCAGAAGCGCCCGAGCCAGGGCCGCTGGGCCCGCGCGACGTTGCCGGCCCGCGCGCCGATCACCGCGTTGAGCGTGAACAGGATGGCGACCAGGCCGATCAGCAGGCGCACATGGGCCTCGCTGACCACGGCGGCGGTGAAATAGCCGATCGCGATCCCCACGATCGCGGCCGGGAGCAGGATTTTCAGGCTCGTCTTGTCGTAGATGCCGCGATAGGCGAAGAGCCCGGCCATGTCCATGACGACGAGGATCGGCAGCATGATACCGGCGGCCTGCACCGGCGCGATGGTCAGGCTCATCAAGGGCACGCCAAGCAGCGACAGCGGTCCGCCGAAGCCGCCCTTCGCCAGGCCCACCATGATGACGGCAGGCACCGCGAAGGCGTAGAACATCGGGTCGGCGATGGGGGTCATTCGGCACTCGTTCGGCGGGTGGGTCGGCTGTTGTCATAGGCTTTGCGGAGACGGCTGTCACGTTCGTCCGGCGAAGACGGATTCCGCCTTGCGCCCGTCGGCCCGGGTGCTTCTGGAAGACTCGGGGCCCTGATCGCCACCATACGCAAACTCCCCATTCACCGAATGTCGTAGCCGCCCAAGTCTTGCCTTTCGCGGGCGGCTGGCGGCACATACGATGCACGAGGGACAGGAGACACACTGCCGCCCGTAATCCGGCGCCGGGCCAACCGGAGCACGGACGCGGGCGCGTCGCACAGGGAGGAACGTCAGATGGCAAGCCGCTATCACGAGGTCTATGAGGGCTGGAAACGCGATCCGGAAGGCTTCTGGGCGGAGGCTGCCGCTGAGATCGACTGGATCAAGCCCTGGGACAAGGTGTTCGACCAAACCCTTGGCGGCTACGGGCAGTGGTTTGCGGGTGCGGAATGCAACACCTGCTACAATTGCCTCGACCGCCACGTGGAGCGCGGGCGCCCCGGCCAGCCGGCGATCATCTACGACAGCCCGATCACCGGCGCGAAGGCGACCTATTCCTATGAGGAAACGCTGGAGCGGGTGAATGCGATGGCCGCCGTCCTGAGCGACCAGGGCGTCACCAAGGGCGACCGCGTCATCATCTACATGCCGATGATCCCGGAAGCGGTGATGGCGATGCTTGCCTGCGCCCGTCTCGGTGCGGTGCATTCGGTCGTCTTCGGCGGCTTCGCCGCCAACGAACTGGCTACCCGCATCGACGACGCCAAGCCGACCGCGATCATTGCCGCCTCCTGCGGCATCGAGCCGGGCCGGGTCGTGACCTACAAGCCGCTGCTCGACGAGGCGATCAATCTGTCCGCGCACAAGCCGGCCAACTGCTTCGTGCTGCAGCGCGAGCAGTCGAAGGCGGTGCTGACCGACGGGCGCGACCACGATCTCGGCGTGCTGATGGACGAGGCGCTCGCCGCCGGGCGCACCGTCCCTTGCGTGCCGGTGAAGGCGACCGACCCGCTCTATATTCTCTACACCTCCGGCACCACCGGGCAGCCGAAGGGCGTCGTGCGCGACAACGGCGGCCATATGGTCGCGCTCAAGTGGTCGATGACCAACATCTACGGCATCGAACCGGGGGAGGTGTTCTGGGCGGCCTCGGATGTCGGCTGGGTCGTCGGCCATTCCTACATCGTCTATGCGCCGCTGCTGCAGGGCGCGACCACCATCGTCTTCGAGGGCAAGCCGGTCGGGACGCCGGACGCGGGCGTGTTCTGGCGGGTGATCTCGGAGCACAATGTGGTGAGCCTGTTCACGGCGCCGACGGCGTTTCGCGCCATCAAGAAGGAAGACCCGCGCGGCGAACTGATCACCGATTACGATCTCGCCAGCTTCCGCTCGCTGTTCCTTGCGGGCGAACGCGCCGACCCCGACACGCTGCAATGGGCGGAGGACCAGCTCGGCGTGCCGGTGATCGATCACTGGTGGCAGACCGAGACCGGCTGGACCATCGTCGGCAATCCGCTCGGGCTTGGCCTGCTGCCGGTCAAGCATGGCTCGCCGACCGTGCCGATGCCGGGCTACGACGTGCAGGTGCTGGACGATGCGGGGCATCCGGTGCCGGCCGGAACGCTGGGCAATGTCGTCGTTAAGCTGCCGCTGCCGCCGGGCTGCCTGCCCACGCTGTGGCAGGCGCCGGAGCGCTTCCACAAGGCCTATCTCGAGGAGTTTCCGGGCTACTACAAGACGGCGGATGCCGGCGTGATGGACGAGGACGGTTATCTCTTCATCATGGCGCGCACCGACGACATCATCAATGTCGCCGGTCACAGGCTCTCCACCGGCGCGATGGAAGAGGTGCTGGCGGGCCATCCAGATGTCGCCGAATGCGCGGTGATCGGCGTGGTCGACACGCTGAAGGGACAGGCGCCTTGCGGGTTCGTCGTGCTCAAGGCCGGGGTCAACCGTCCGCACGCGGAGATCGAGGCGGAACTGGTCAAGCGGGTGCGCGAGAAGATCGGCCCGGTGGCGGCCTTCAAGCTGGCGATCACCGTCGAACGCCTGCCGAAGACGCGCTCGGGCAAGATCCTGCGCGCCACCATGCGCCAGATCGCCGACGGGGCCGAGGTCCGGGTGCCCGCGACAATCGACGACCCGGCGATTCTGGAGGAAATCGAGGAGGCGCTGAAGGCGCGCGGCCTTGCCGTGTGACGATGCCGGTTGCAGGGCCGGCGCGCGGTGACGCAGCGTCCACCGGCCTCGACGGGCGGTCCGGCCGCCGTTGCCGTGCGCCCCATCGACAGGCTGGGTTCCCCGGCCTATGGTCGCGGCAATGTCCGGCCCTGGCCGGTCACTTCGGATATGGACAACGCGACAAACGAGGATGCCAGTGTCCCTGGAAAACAAAGTTGCCATTGTCACCGGTGCGGCCGGCGGCATCGGCTTCGCCATCGCGAAGCGCTTCGTGCAGGACGGGGCGAAGGTGGTCATCGCCGATCAGGACGAAACCCGCGGCGAGGCGGCGGAAGCGGAGCTCAAGGCGCTCGGGGACGTGCTCTACGTCCATTGCAACGTCGCCGAGAAGCTGGACGTGCGCAATCTCGTGGCCGCGACGCTCGATGCCTACGGCGATATCGACGTTCTGGTGAACAACGCCGGGATTGTCGTCGGGGCGGACTTCCTCGACCTCGACGAGGCGGATTTCGACCGGGTCCTGTCCGTCAACCTGAAGGGCGCGTTCCTCTGTTCCCAGGCGGTGGCCCGTCACATGGTCGCCAAGGTCAAGGACGGCGGGACCCCCGGCACGATCATCAACATGTCGTCGGTCAATGCGGTCTTCGCGATCGCCAACCAGGTGCCCTATTCCGTTTCCAAGGGCGGGTTGAACCAGCTGACCAAGGTGGCGGCGCTGTCGCTCGCCGAATACGGCATTCGCGTCAACGGCATCGGTCCCGGCTCGATCATGACGGAGATGCTGGCCTCGGTGAACTCCGACCCGGCCGCGAAGGCACGCGTCTTGTCGCGCACGCCGTTGCGTCGCGTCGGCGAGCCGTCGGAAATCGCCGGCGTGGCGGCTTTCCTCGCCTCCGACGATGCAAGCTACATCACCGGCCAGACGATCTACGCGGATGGCGGTCGTCTGCCGCTGAACTACACGGTGCCGGTTCCCGATCAGGATTGAGCCTGCGGGCACGACCGCGAAAAAGCCGGGCATGATGCCCGGCTTTTTGGGTTGAGGAGCGCGGTTCCGGTCGTTGGCCGCTATTCGGCGGCGGAGCGTTCGGAGCCGGTTTCAGAAAAGGCGCGGGCACCGGTCTCGAACTGCAGCTTCGCCAGCTTGGCATAAAGCCCGCCGCGGGCGACCAGATCCTCGTGCCGTCCGGTCTCCACGATCCGTCCGCCGTCCATCACCACGATCCGGTCGGACTTCAGCACGGTTGCCAGACGGTGGGCGATGACGAGCGTCGTGCGTCCCTCCATCAGCCGTTCGAGTGCGGCCTGGACGAGGGTCTCGTTCTCCGCATCGAGCGCGCTTGTCGCCTCGTCAAGGAGCAGGATCGGCGCGTCCTTGAGGATGGCGCGGGCGATGGCGACACGCTGGCGCTGGCCGCCCGACAAGGTGATGCCGCGTTCGCCGACCGGCGTGTCGTAGCCCTTTTCCAGCGCGCGGACGAATTCGTCGGCCGAGGCCGCGACGGCCGCTGCCTCGATTTCCTCGCGGCTGGCATCGGCGCGCCCGAAGGCGATGTTTTCGGCAATCGTCGCGCCGAAAACGGTGGTGTCCTGCGGCACCAGCGCGATATGGCGGCGGATGTCGACCGGATCGCAGTCGCGCAGGTCGAAGCCGTCGATGCGGATGGTGCCGGCGGTGGGGTCGTAGAAGCGCATCAGGAGATGGAACAGCGTCGACTTGCCGGCGCCGGAGGGGCCGACCACGGCGACGGTTTCGCCGGGCGATATGTCGATGTCGACCCCGTCGAGAACCGGCAGGTTCGCTTCCGGTCCGTAGGAAAACGAGACCCCGTCGATGTGGACCGCGCCTTCCATGCGCTTGGGAAGCTTCGCCGGCGCCGGGGGGGCTGCGATCTGCGGGCGGATCTGGAGGATTTCCGAAAGCCGCTCGGCCGCGCCGGCTGCAAGCGAGATCTCGCCCCAAACCTGGCTCATCTCGCCGAGCGCGCCGGCCGCGAAGATCGAATAGAGCAGGAACTGGCCGAGCTCGCCGGCGGTGATCCGGCCGACGAAGACATCGCTAGCGCCGACCCACAGCACGGTAACCACGCTGGAGGCGATGACGAAGATCGCAAAGCCGGTCAGAAGCGCGCGCGCCAGGATCGCCATGCGGGCCGCGCGAAAGGCCTCTTCCACGGAGGCGGAAAACCGGCCGCCGGCGTGGCGCTCGTTGGTGAAGGCCTGGAGCGTGCGGATCGAGCCGAGAATCTCGGAGGCATAGGCGGAGGCGTCGGCAAGCGTGTCCTGGGCGTGGCGCGAGCGCCGGCGCACCTTGCGGCCGAAGGCGATCAGCGGCAGCACGATCACCGGAATGGCGCCCAGCACGAAGAGCGACAGCCGCGGGCTGGTGACGACCATCATCCCTGAGGCGCCAAGGAACATCACCATGTTGCGCATGGCGATGGAGGCGCTGGCGCCGACGGCGGACTTGACCTGGGTCGCATCGGCGGTGAGGCGCGAGATCATCTCGCCCGACTTCGCCTTGTCGAAATAGGCCGGCGACAGGTGGACGAGGTGGGAGAACACGTCGGCGCGCACGTCGGCGACGATGCGTTCGCCAAGCGATGTGACGAGGAAGTAGCGCAGCGCCGAAAAGGCGGCGAGCGCGGCTGCAACGGCGATCAGGACGGAAAAATAGTTGTTCACCAGCGAAGGATCGTCGGCGCCGAAGCCGAAGTCGATCATCCGGCGGATGGCGACCGGCAGCAGCAGGGTGGTCGCAGAGGCGCCGAACAGCGCCAGCAGCGCCAGTGCGACATGCGTCTTGTAGCGCGCGACATAGGGAAGCAATGCGGCAAGCGGCCGGATATCGCGTTTTCCGGCCCGCTGGGGAGCCGTTGATGAACCATAGCGGGACACGCTGTCTCTTTTCTCCGTTCGGGGTATCGTCAATCTTGCGGCATGTGCGGATCCGCGGGGTCTTACCGCGGACCATAACCGGATCGGCACGCGAAGGCCAAGCGCCTGCATGCCGGCGTATGGCCGCACCCGGCCGGTTTTTGCCGGACGCGCGCCCGTGGCCGGCCAATCCGCCGGCCGGGGAACCCTGCTCTTGTCTTCACGGCGCGTATCGGGTATAGGCTCGCGATCAGGGTTTCGGGGCCCGGACCTTCGACGGTTCAGCCCCATACGAACCGCACATCCACTCTAAACACGGTAGAGGTCGGCATCGCCGGGCGCGGCGCGTGTTTCTTCGGATCGGTGCGGTGTCATACAGATCAACCAGACGCGCCGAGCCTCCCCAGGGCCGGTGTCAGCCGCAGGCACGGGGACTAACGATGAAGAAAGACATTCATCCCGCATACCACACGATCAAGGTGGTGATGACGGACGGCAGCGAATTCCACACGCGCTCCACTTATGGCGCCGAGGGCGACACGCTCCAGCTGGACATCGATCCGCGCACGCATCCGGCCTGGACCGGCGGCGACCGCCAGTTGATGGACCGCGGCGGCCGCGTGTCCCGCTTCAAGAACAAGTACGCCGGTTTCCTCGGCAACTGAGCCGGGCATATCCGATCGGCGACGCTTATGCGTTGAAATTAAAAACCCCGGCTCGTCGAGCCGGGGTTTTTTGTGTCTGCGATCGCGATGTGCGGCGGCGGGTCTCGTCACCTGTCTTTCGGCGATATCCGCCGGTCCGTGGGACCGGCGCAAGCCTGTTGTGTCGGTGTCAGGACGGGCGGTTCTGGCCGAAGGCGGCGCTCAGCACGTTGAGCTGCGCGGCGACGGGGTTCTCGCCCGGAACCGGCATCGGCGCCCGGTCCTTGGCCTCATAGATCATCCGGTCGAGATGCACGATGCGCTCCTGCAGGCGCACGGAGCGGTCGATCAGGTCGCGAAGCTGCGCGGGCAGTTCGTCCCAGCCGGGTCCGCCCTGGCTTGAGGACAAGGTGCTGAGGCGGACCTTGTTCTTCTCGCTGCCGGCCTGTTCGGAGGACATCTCGCCTTCGTTGACGGCGCGCTGCAA
Source organism: Stappia stellulata (assembly GCF_020176715.1). Taxonomy (GTDB): domain Bacteria; phylum Pseudomonadota; class Alphaproteobacteria; order Rhizobiales; family Stappiaceae; genus Stappia. The sequence continues at coordinate 118,274 of NZ_JAIVMF010000012.1, forward strand.
CAGCAGCCAGGAGGCCATCTGCATCAGCCGCGTGGTCAGGCGCATCGATTCGGTCGCATAGGCGAGCGACGCCGCACGCGGCAGCGATTTCGATTCCACGCGACCGTCGCCATCCAGATAGGCGGCGGTCTCCTCGACCAGCGCCATGCCGTCGCTGAACAGCGCAGAAAACATCTCCGAATTGGCAAGCCGGTCGACGAAATCGATGGGGCCGCCCTGGAAGGTCCGTGTGTTCCGGTCCGTCATGCGCCTGTGCCTCCTGTAAACTCGTGGGTCTTGTCGCATTGGCGGCCCGGGATGGGAAGTGTCCGGCTTCAGACCGGTGCATCCTGTCCCGAAATGGGCCGTGTGCGGTGACGTCTGACTCCATCCCGCAAACGGCATGCCAAGGGAGCGAGGCCACGAACCTCTTGTGTCCGCCTCCGGGATACACCGAAGCGCGGCACAAAAAAAGAGCCGCGACGAACGCGGCTCGAAGTCATTAACAGGGAGGCGTCAAACAGAGTGGACAGGAGCCACTCGAAATCCAGATGACTGGATATGCACAGTTATAATTTGGAAAGCTTAATAAACGGTAAATGATTAAAATTTGAATGACCTGAAATGGGTCACCTTGCGTTGTCGCGAGACAACTTCATTGAATTTATTGGTGTTTGCTACAGGGCTTATTTGCGAAAAACGGCATCGGCCGCTGCGCGGACGCCGCCACGGGCATCCCGTTCGGCCGTGACGCGCAGGACTTCCGCCTGCAGCAGGGCGATGCGGTCGGCCAGTTCCTGTTCGGACAGGCGGGACAGGTCTTCGCCAAGCACGACCGGCGCCGCGAGCGGACGTGCGCTGTCTTCATTGGCCGCCATCGTGCGATCTCCCGTAAGCGTGTCCCGACGGGGACCGATTGTTCCGGCTTTCCGGTCTTGCGTCAATTGTCAGGCTTGGCGGGAATGCGTAAACCGGTCGGGACACGATTTTTCAGATCCCTGGAGGCAGCAATGAGCAGCACCGAGCGCATGATGACGGCAATCGGCTTCAAGAGCCCGGGAGGGCCGGACGTGCTTGCCGCGGAAAGCCGTCCCGTTCCCTCGCCGCGCGAGGGGCAGGTGCTGATCGCGGTTGCGGCGGCCGGCGTCAACCGGCCGGACGTGCTGCAGCGCAAGGGTGCCTATCCGCCGCCTCCGGGCGTGACCGACATTCCCGGCCTCGAGGTCGCCGGCACGATCGCCGGCGTCGGGCCGAAGGTGGACGGTCTCGCCGAGGGCGACGCGGTGTGCGCGCTGGTGCCCGGCGGCGGCTATGCGCAATATGTCGTCGCGGACGCCGGCTGTGTGCTGCCCGTGCCCAAGGGGCTGACGCTGACCCAGGCCGCGGCCCTTCCCGAAACCTTCTTCACCGTCTGGAGCAATGCCTTCGACCGGGTCGGCCTCAGCGCCGGGGAGAGCTTTCTGGTGCATGGCGGAACGTCGGGGATCGGCACGACCGCGATCCAGCTCGCCAAGGCCTTCGGGGCGACGGTGTTCACCACCGTCGGCTCGGAGGAAAAGGCGCAGGCCGCGCGCGCGCTCGGCGCCGACCATGTGATCGACTACAACCGCCAGGACTTCGTGTCGGAGATCCTTGAGATCACCGACAAGCGCGGCGTCGACGTGATCCTCGACATGGTCGGCGGCGACTATGTGGAACGGAACTGGAAAGTGGCGGCGGTCGAGGGCCGCATCTGCCAGATCGCCACGCTGAACGGGGTGAGCGAGCAGGTGAACTTCTCCCGGTTGATGGTGAAGCGGCTGACGCACACCGGCTCGACACTGCGGCCGCGCGACACCGCCTTCAAGGCCGCGATCGCCGAGAAGCTGGCGCAAAAGGTTTGGCCGCTGATCGAGGCCGGCACGATCGCCCCGGTGATGGATTCCACGTTTCCGCTTGCGGATGCCGATCAGGCACATGCGCGCATGGAGAGCTCCGGCCACATCGGAAAAATCGTGCTTTTGACCGGCGCGGCGCCCTGATCCGGGTTTGATTTCGGGGCACGAAGCGCGTATAAGCCTGCAAGTTCCCCGTCAATGTGACATGATTTCGGCTTTGCCAGCCGCCTTGCGAAAGCTTGGGACCTGGCGAAGCGCACAGGAGGATTTTACCCATGGCAACGCCTCCCTTGATGCCCAAGGCAACGGCCGTGTGGCTGGTGGACAACACGTCGCTCAGCTTCGATCAGATTGCGGACTTCTGCAACTTGCACCCCCTTGAGGTCAAGGCCATCGCGGACGGCGAGGCCGCGCAGGGGATCAAGGGGCTCGACCCGGTGATGACCGGCCAGCTCAGCCGCGAGGAAATCGACAAGGCGCAGGCCAACACCGGATACCGGCTGAAGCTGCAGGAAGCCAAGACCCGGGTACCGGAAACCAAGCGCAAGGGCCCGCGTTACACGCCGGTGTCGCGCCGTCAGGACCGTCCGAACGCGATCCTCTGGCTGGTGCGCAATCACCCGGAGCTGAAGGACGCGCAGATCATGCGCCTGGTGGGCACCACCAAGCCGACGATCCAGGCGATCCGCGAGCGCACCCACTGGAACTCCGCCCAGTTGACGCCGATGGATCCCGTGACGCTCGGCCTGAGCAGCCAGATCGAACTCGACATGGAAGTCGAGAAGGCCTCGAAGCACCTGCCGCCGAAGCCGGAAGGCGAAGTCGAGACCACGCTGCTGCCGGTCGACGAGACGACCTCGGAAGACGCGATGGCGGCCGCCTTCGCACGGCCCGCGCCGTCGCAGCCGAAGGAAGAAGAGATCGACGCCGATGCGGTCTTCGCCAAGCTGAATTCGCTCAAGGACGGCAGCGCGGCTCCCGCCGAAGAGGCGGAAGAAGCCGAAGACGATGTGCCGTCCGATCCCTTTGCCGGGTCGAGCGATGACGCCGAGGCCGGCGAGACGGCGGACGGCGACGACGAGAGCGCCGGCAAGAGCTGAGCCCCCGGATCGCGGACGCCACAACGCGCGCCGAATGATGCAAGCCGCTCCGGAGATCCGGGGCGGCTTTTTCGTGTCCGCGCAAAGACGGCGGTCAGCGTTCGGTGAGTTTCAGCTCGATGCGGCGGTTGCGGGCGAGCGCTTCCGGGTCGTCGCCCTCTTCGAGCGGCTGGAATTCGCCGAAGCCGGCGGCGACCAGACGTTCGGGATCGACGCCCTGGTCGATCAGATAGCGCACGACCGAGATCGCGCGTGCCGCGGAGAGCTCCCAGTTGTTGCGGAACCGTCCGGTGCCTGACAGTGGCCGCGCATCCGTATGGCCGTCAACGCGCAGCACCCAGTTGATCTCGTCGGGGATCTGCACGGCCAGCTCCTTGACCGCATCCGCGAGCTTCTTGAGTTCGGCTTCGCCGGCCGGATTGATCGTATCCTCGCCGGAGGAGAAGAGGACCTCCGACTGGAAGACGAACCGGTCGCCGACGACGCGGATGTCGGAGCGCTGCGACAGGATCTCGCGCAGCCGGCCGAAGAAGTCCGAGCGATAGCGCGACAGCTCCTGCACGCGCTGGGCCAGCGCCACATTCAGCCGGCGGCCGAGGTCGGCAATCTTGGTCTGGCTCTCCCGGTCGCGGCTTTCGGAGGCCTCCAGCGCGCTTTCCAGCGCGCCGATCTGGCGGCGCAAGGCGGAAATCTGCTGGTTGAGCAATTCGACCTGGGAGAGCGCGCGCTGCGAGATGCGTTTCTCGGCGTCGAGCGCGGTCTCCAGCGTCGCCACCGCGCCGCCGGCCTGATCGGCCTGATTGGAGGAGGCATCGAGCAGGCCCGCCAGCCGGTCGCGTTCGCTCTCGGCGTCGTTCAGATTGGCGGTGAGGGAGGCGATCGTGTCCTCAAGATCGCGTCCGCTGGCGCGCTCCAGCGCAAGCAGCTCCGTCAGCTCGCTGATCTGCGCGTTGAGGCGGTTCAGCACCGTGTCGCGACCGGAGAGCTGCTGGCCCAGAAAGAACTGCGCGAGGACGAAGATCGACAGCAGGAAGATGATCACCAGCAGGAGCGATGCCATCGCGTCGACGAAACCCGGCCAATAGTCGGTGCGCGCGTCGCGCCGTCTGAGCCGTGAGCCGGCCATGGTCAGCCCGTCCTTTCCGGTCTGGTCAACCCTTGTCGTCCTTGATGCGCTCGAAGGCGCGGGACATGGTCTTCAGCAGTTCCTCGATGCGCTTTTGCTGCAGCGACTGGTCGTCGGCCCATTCGCGCATCATCTGCTGCTCGTTGCGCACATGCTGCACCAGCCCCTGAATGCCTTCGGCAAGATTGGCCATCGCAACGGCGGCATTGCGGCCCGCGCCGCCGCCACCGTCGGCCACAGCCTTGCGCAGATTGTCGATGGCAAAGCGCAGTTCCGCCATGCCGGAGCCGCCGCCGCCCGCGCCGTCTTCCGGCTCGATGTCGGTCTGGGTCGACAGCCAGTCCTCCAGCTCGTTGTAGAAGCGGTTCTGTGCCTGGCCGGCCTGCAGGTCGAGAAAGCCCAGCACCAGCGAGCCGGTGAGGCCGAAAAGCGATGACGAAAACGCCGTGCCCATGCCCGACAGCGGGGCTTCCAGGCCGGCCTTGAGATCCTCGAAGATCACATTGGCGTCGCCCGAGCCGACGTCGAGGCTCTGGATCGTGACATTGACCGAGCCCACCGTCTGCAGCAGGCCCCAGAAGGTGCCGAGCAGGCCGAGAAACACCAGAAGGCCGGTGAGATAGCGGGCCATCTCGCGCGCCTCGTCGAGGCGCATGCCGATGGAATCGAGGATGGAGCGGGTGGTCGCCGGCGACAGCATGGTCTCGCCGGCGCGGTTGCCGAGAAGCGTCGCCATCGGCGCCAGCAGCACCGGCGGACGGCGCACCTCGATGCCCGGATCGCCAAGGCGGAAGCCGTTGACCCAGTTCACCTCGGGCATCAGGCGGATCACCTGGCGAATGGCGAGGAGAATCCCGATCAGCCCGGTGGCGAGGATCAGGCCGTTGAGGCCCGGATTGCTCATGAAGGCGGTGGCGATCTGGCGGTAGAGAATGAGGGCGAGAAACGCCACCACCGCCAGGAAAATCATCATCCGGATCAGATAGACCCAGGGACTGGACAGGCTGTACGGATCATAGGCGCGCGCCATGAGGGCTTGTCGACTCCCTGTTGAAGACGCGCCCTTGATAGCGTGATTGTCCCTTGCGTGAAAAGCCGTAATTCGTTCGGGCGCGATCCGCTCAGTCGTTGGCGTTGGCCAAGAGCTTGCGCAACTGGCCTTGGATCGACTCGTTTCCGGCAACGATCGAGCGGGTCTCGAACATCTTGTCGCCGCCCTTGATGTCGGTGACGAAGCCGCCGGCCTCGCGCACCATCAGGAGGCCGGCCGCCATGTCCCAGGGCGACAGTCCGTGCTCCCAGAAGCCGTCGAAACGGCCCGCGGCGGTCCAGGCAAGATCGAGCGCGGCGGCGCCGCAGCGGCGGATGCCGGCAACCTCGCCCATGACATGGCGGATTTCCTTGAGCGAGCGGGCATGATCGCCGACGCCGAGGAAGGGGATGCCCGTCGCGACAACGCAGTCGGGCAGCGCCTTGCGCGCCGCGACCCGCAAGCGGCGGTCGTTCATGAAAGCGCCGCGGCCACGCTCGGCGGTGTAGAGCTCGTCCATCGCCGGATTGTAGATCACGCCGGCGACGATCACGCCGTCGCGCTCAAGCGCGATGGAGACGTTGAAGATCGGGATGCCATGCAGGAAGTTCGTGGTGCCGTCGAGCGGATCGACGATCCAGCGGTGCTGCGGGTCCTCGCCGGGGATGGTGCCGGCCTCTTCCATCAGGAAACCGTAGTCGGGGCGGGCCTTCTGCAATTCGGCGCGCACGATCTTCTCGGCGTTGAGATCGGCCGCGGAGACGAAGTCGCTCGGACCTTTCCGCGAGACCTGCAGGTTCTCCACCTCGCCGAAATCGCGGGCGAGACTGCGCCCGGCCTTGATTGCGGCCTGGACCATGACATTGAGAATGGCTGAGCGGGACATCGCGGTTCCTGAAGAGATGCGGGCGGCGAGACCGGGCCCGGAAACATGGGGTCAGCGTTCGACCGCCGGCGGGCGAGGGCGTTCCCTCGGCGCCGGCAGTCGGTGCGGGAGCGGGCCGATCAGTCGGCGCGCTTGACGTATTCCACCAGTTCGGTGTCGACGACGATGCGTTCGCCGGCGGTGATGAACGGCGGCACCATCACGCGCACGCCGTTTTCCAGCATGGCGGGCTTGTAGGACGACGACTGGGTCTGGCCCTTGACGACGGCATCGGCCTCGGTGATCTCGAGCGTCACATACTGCGGCAGCGTGATGCCGATCGGACGCTCTTCGTGCAGCTCCAGGGTGACCATCATGCCGTCCTGAAGGAACGCGGCGCGCTCGCCGACGAAATCGGCCTGCAGCTCGATCTGCTCGTAGGTCTCGGTGTTCATGAACACCAGCATGTCGTCCTGCGGGTAGAGATACTGGAAGTCGCGCTGCTCGAGACGGACGCGCTCGACCTTGTCGGCGGAGCGGAAGCGCTCGTTCAGCTTGCGGCCGTCGATCAGGTTCTTCATCTCCACCTGGGCGAAGGCGCCGCCCTTGCCGGGCTTCACATGCTCTGTCTTGACCACGGCCCAAAGCGTGTCCTGATGCTGGAGCACATTGCCGGGTTTGATTTCATTGCCGTTGATTTTCATGACTTCGAGCTCGTCTGCCGGTGTTCGCGCCGCCGGACCTGTCGCACGACGGGGCGGACGCTGACTGTGAATGAACGCAAGTGCGGATTGCGCGCGCCTGGCACGAGGCCGGCAAGCTTGCCGGGCCGGTGTCCTTCGCCGCGCGGATCGCGAACTTGCCGCATGGTTCCTGATGCGCGGCCTGTGCACCACACTTCCGGTCGCCAATCAAGCAAAAAGGCGGAAAACGCCGCTTCAGGGGATGGGACCGCCTTCCGGCGCGGCGGTCGGATCGGCGACATAATCCTTGGCGAAGGCCTCGGCGGCGGCGAGGGCGTCCGGGTCCAGACCGGCCAGAATGCCGTCGAGCTGGAGATCCGAAACGCCGAGCCCGCGGGCTGCAAGATGCCAGCCGGCGGCCTTCTCCGGATCCACGTCGCGACCCCGGCCATAGGCGTAGACCCGTGCCAGGCGGTTCATGGCGACGGGATTGCCCGAGGTGGCGGCGCGTTCGAACCAGTCGGCGGCCTCCGGTTCATTCGGGTCGACGCCGCGTCCGTTGAAGCGCAGGATGCCGTAGCGCACCTGCGCGCCGACATGCCCCTGACGCGCGGCGCGGCCCATCCAGAAGGCGGCGCGCGCCTCGTCGCGCACATCCGCAGGCCCGTCGAGACGGAACTGGGCGAGCTCGAACTGCGCGTCGACATCATCGAGCTCTGCGGCCTTCTGCAGGAGCTCCAGCGCCGTGTCGGGATCATAGGGCCGGCCCTCGCCGGTCCGGTAGAGGCCCGCGAGATTGTAGATCGCCTCCGGCACATCGGCATCGGCGGCGATCTGGAACATGTCGCCGGCCTTTTGCCGGTCCTCGGCGACGCCGATGCCGTTGAGCAGCAGCAGCCCATAGCGCAGGGCGGCCTTGACATTGCCGTTGGCGGCCGCGAGCGAATACCAGCTCGCCGCCTTCTCGGCGTCCTGCGGCAGGCCGCGTCCGGTCTCGTACAACACCCCGAGGAGGGTCTGGGCCGCGGTGTCGCCCTCTTCCGCGCGCGGGGTCGCCAGCGACAGCGCTGTCAGATACCAGCCGCGCTGGAAGGCGCCATAGGCATAGTCGATGGTTTCGCCTGCAACGGGGAGCGGCAGCGGCGGGCGCGTGCCCACCGGACTCGGCAAGGGCTCCTGGTCGTCGGCCAATGCCTCCAGCCGGGTCGCGGTGCCGGTGAGCGGCTTCGCCGCGGAACCGGTCGCCGGCTCCCCTTCCAGCGGCGCCATCGCCGGTGGCGAGACCTCAGCCGCGGGCGATGGCTCGCCCGACTGCGCAAGCGCCATGCCGCCGGCGGACAGCACCGCGGCGAGCGTTGCCGCCACTGTCAGCGCATGGATCCCCGGTGTGGCGCGTGTGGTCATCCGTCTTCCGAATTGGCGAGCGTGTATTGCGCCAGAATGTCGTTTGCCGCGGTCACGGCCGCGGCCGGGCCGTCCGGGTGGTTCCAGATCGCGCCGCGCACGGCCACGAAATCGGCGCCGGTCGCCGCACAGGTCCCGATGCCCGAGAAGGCACTGCCGCAGAGCGCGACGCAAGGGGTTTCGAACAGTTCCGACCACCAGTCGGCGAACTGCAGCGTTTTCGGATGCACCTCGGCATCCTCGCTGCGTTCGATCAGGCCGAAGAACACATAGTCCGCGCCCATTTCCGCGACCCGCATGGCATCGTGGCGGCTGCGGATGTCGCCGACCCCGACGATGCCGTTGGGGTGGAAATTTTCCAACGCGCCGGCCAGGCTCTCGGAGCCGGCGTCGACATGCACGCCATCGGCGCGGGCACGCCCGGCGGAGCGGGTATCGTTCTGCAACAGCACGGCGGTCCCGGCGGCCTGGGCGATCGGCACAACGCGTTCGGCGATCTTCTGGGCGGCGCCTTCGCCCCAACCGCCGTCGGCGATCAGCAGGCAGGCGACATCGCCGCCGGACAGCGCGGCTTCCACGGCCTGCGGAAAGCTGTCCGGATCGAGGTCGATCGGTGAGATCAGATAGAGGCGCGGGTGCACGTCACTCGTCCTTCCGGGTCGCCAGAGGAGCAGGGCGGTCGGTCGCCAGTCGATGCTGAGAGATGGCGGCCGATCACGGCAAAAGAGGGGCAGACCTGCCCCTCCCGTTTCGCAGTTCAAAACGGGCGGCGGTGCGCCGCCCGGCCGTCGTGTCAGGCGGTCTCGAGGTCCTTGGACCATTCGCCCTTGGCGGCGAGGCCGTTCATCCGGGCACGGTGCGCGAAGGCGGCCTGACCGGCTGCGACGTTCTCCGGCTTGCCGCCCCAGGCCTTCAGCGCCGACTGCTGCAGCGCGCGGCCGTAGGAGAAGGTCAGCTTCCACGGCAGGTTGCCGGAGGCGTTCATCAGGTTGAGGTGCTCGGTGGCGAGTTCGTCCGACTGGCCGCCCGAGAGGAAGGCGATGCCCGGAACCGCGGCCGGAACGGTCGAGCGCAGGCAGCGCAGCGTCAGTTCGGCGACCTCTTCCGGGGCAGCCTGGAAGGCGGCGTTCTTGCCCGGAACGATCATGTTCGGCTTCAGGATGATGCCTTCCAGCATGACGTCCATCTGGAACAGCTCGGCGAACACCGTGTTGAGCGTCCACTCGGTCACTTCGTAGCAGGTCTCGATGTCATGGCTGGCGGCGGCGCCGTCCATCAGCACCTCCGGCTCGACGATCGGGACGATGCCGGCTTCCTGGCACAGCGCCGCATAGCGGGCGAGCGCATGGGCATTGGCCTGGATGCAGGTCGAGGACGGCAGGCCGTCGTCTTCGGAGATATCGATCACCGCGCGCCACTTGGCGAAACGGGCGCCGAGCTCGTAATATTCCTCGAGGCGCTCGCGCAGGCCGTCGAGGCCTTCGGTCACGGTCTCGCCCGGGAAGCCGGCCATCGGCTTGGCGCCCTTGTCGACCTTGATGCCGGGAACGGCGCCGGCCTTGCGGATCAGCTCGACGAGCGGCGTCCCGTCGGCGGCCTTCTGGCGCAGCGTCTCGTCGAACAGGATGACGCCGGAGATGTGGTCCTTCATCGCCGCGTCGGCGCGGAACAGCATCTCGCGATAGTCGCGGCGGTTGTCCTCGGTGTTTTCGGTGTCGATCTGGTCGAACCGCTTCTTGATGGTGCCGGTGCTTTCATCGGCCGCCAAAATGCCCTGGCCGGGAGCCACCATGGCCTCGGCGATGTCCTCGAGACGCTCACTCATCCGATCGGTCCTTTTCTTCGTGCCGCATTGTTCGCGAGATGCTGCGGCTTTTAATCAAAAGCGCCGGGCTTGAGAAGCCGCGGCGCAGGGGGATCAACAACAGGCTTAACGCTTCAGCGCCAGCACGCCCGGGAGCGTCTTGCCTTCCATCCACTCAAGGAAAGCCCCGCCCGCCGTCGAGACATAGGAAAAGTCGTCCGCCGCACCGGCGTGATTGAGGGCTGCCACCGTATCGCCGCCGCCGGCGACCGTAATCAGCGGTCCGTTGCTGGTGCGGGCGGCCGCATAGCGCGCGGCGGTCACCGTCGCGGTGTCGAAGGGCTCGATCTCGAAGGCGCCGAGCGGGCCATTCCACACCAGCGTCGCGGCGGCGTCGATCGCGGCCTTGACGGCGGAAACGGTTTGCGGTCCGACATCGAGGATCATCGCATCTGCGGGAACGGCGTCGACGCTCACCGTCTCGTTTGCCGCGCCGGCCTTGAACTCGCGGGCGACCACCGCGTCGGTGGGCAGCAGGATCTTGCAGCCGGCCGTCTTCGCCTCGTCCAGGATCGCGCGGGCGGTATCGGCCAGGTCGTGCTCGCACAGCGACTTGCCGACATCCTTGCCCTGGGCGGCGAGGAAGGTGTTGGCCATGCCGCCGCCGATCACCAGCGTGTCGACCTTCTTCACCAGATTGGCGAGAAGATCGATCTTCGAGGAGACCTTGGCGCCGCCGACGACGGCCATGACCGGGCGCTTCGGCGTCGTGAGCGCCTTTTCCAGCGCCTCCAGTTCGGCCTGCATCGTGCGTCCGGCATAGGCGGGAAGGCGGCGTGCCAGCCCCTCGGTGGAGGCATGGGCACGGTGGGCGGCGGAGAAGGCGTCGTTCACATAGAGATCGCCGAGCGCGGCCAGTTCGTCGGCAAAGCCGTCGTCATTGGCTTCCTCGCCGGCATGGAAGCGGGTGTTTTCCAGAAGCAGCACATCGCCGTCGCTCAGGGCGTCGACGGCAACGCGCGCCGCCTCGCCGACGCAGTCGGCGGCAAAGGCGACCGGGGTGCCAAGGCGCTCGGTCAGCGCGGCCGCGACGGGCGCGAGGCTCATCTCCAGCACCGGCTTGCCCTTGGGGCGGCCGAAGTGCGCGAGCAGGACGGTCCGTGCGCCCTTTTGCGACAGTTCGCGCAGGGTCGGCAGGATGCGGTCGATGCGGGTCGTGTCGGTGACCCGGTTGCCGTCCATCGGAACGTTCAGGTCGACGCGCACGAGCGCGCGCTTTCCGGCGATTTGATCAAGATCGTCGAGGGTCTTGAAGCTGCTCATCTTGGCTGGTTCCGTGAGGTCGGCCCGGTCGGGGGCTGGCAATTTGCGGGCGGTCCGAGACCTTGGCACCCTTCCGTCAGCGGTCGGCGCCGCCGCTGGAATGGTTGCGGACAGTCTCGGCCCTGGCCCGGTCCGTTTCCGGATGCCACATCTTGCGGCGATCCGGATGGGTCGGGTCCGATTTCCGGTCGAGACGATAGAAACCGAACCCGAGAAGCGCGAGGGCTCCCAGAAAAACGAAGATGCCCGGGATGTGAAATCCGAGGATCTCCATTTGCCGTCCTAGATGGTCTTCGCCAGGGCGACGGCGGTGTCCGACATGCGGTTGGAGAAGCCCCATTCGTTGTCGTACCAGGTGAGGATGCGCACCATGGTGCCGTCCATGACCTTGGTCTGGTCCATGTGGAAGACCGAGGAATGGCTGTCGTGGTTGAAGTCGCAGGACACCAGCTTGTCGTCGGTGTAGCCGAGGATGCCCTTCAGCTTGCCGTCGGCGGCCGAGCGGATCGCCGCGTTGATTTCGTCCACGCTGGTCGCGCGCTTGGCAATGAACGTCAGGTCGACGACCGAGACGTTCGGGGTCGGAACGCGGATGGCGACGCCGTCGAGCTTGCCGTTCAGCTCCGGCAGAACCAGGCCGACGGCCTTGGCCGCACCGGTGGAGGTCGGGATCATCGACAAGGCGGCCGCGCGGGCGCGGTAGAGATCGGAGTGCATGGTGTCGAGCGTCGGCTGATCGCCCGTGTAGGAATGGATCGTCGTCATGAAGCCGGTCTCGATGCCGATGGCCTCGTTCAGCACGGAGGCGACCGGCGCCAGGCAGTTGGTCGTGCAGGAGGCGTTGGAGACCACGAGGTCGGCGCTGGTCAGGGCGTCATGGTTGACGCCATAGACGATGGTCTTGTCGGCATTGGCGGCCGGTGCGGAGACCAGAACGCGCTTGGAGCCGTTCTCCAGGTGCATCGCGGCCTTGTCGCGGCTGGCGAAGATGCCGGTGCACTCCATGGCGACGTCGACGCCGAGTTCGCCCCAGGGAAGCTCCTTGGGATCGCGGATCGCGGTCACCTTGATCGGGCCCTGTCCGACGTCGATCGTGTCGCCGTCGACGGTCACGGTGGCGGGAAAGCGGCCATGCACGGAATCGTAGCGCAGCAGATGCGCGTTGGTCTCAACCGGGCCCAGATCGTTGATCGCCACGACCTGGATGTCGGTGCGGCTCGATTCCACGATGGCGCGCAGAACATTGCGGCCGATCCGTCCAAACCCGTTGATGGCAACTTTTACGGTCATGTGAGTGTCCCCTTTCCTGGCGCAAATCGCCGTCCAGTCCGGTCCGCGCGATGCCGCCGTGTTCGGCTGCGTGCGGACGTGTTCGAAATATCGGCCGGCAGGCGCCGTGCCCGCCGGTTGAACAGCCCGCCCCGCCAGTCCGGCTGGGCGGGCAGTTGTCGTTCAGCCGCCGACGCGGGCGGTGACGGCCTCGACCACGGCCTCGGCGGTAATGCCGAAATGCGCGTAGAGATCCTTGTAGGGTCCGCTTGCGCCGAAGCCCGACATGCCGATGAAGATGCCGTCGCGCCCGATTATCCGGTCCCAGCCCTGGCGGATGCCGGTCTCGATCGCGACCTTGACGCCGGGGCCGCCGATGATGTCGGCCTGATAGTCTTCCGACTGGCGCTCGAAATGCTCCATGCAGGGCACGGACACGACGCGGGTCTGGATGCCCTGGGCCTCCAGCGCCTCGCGCGCTTCAAGCGCGATCTCGACCTCGGACCCGGAGGCGAACAGCGTCGCGGCCGGCGTGTCTTCCGCGTCTGCAACGACATAGGCGCCGCGGGCGCAGAGGTTCTCCTCCTCGAAGGTCGTGCGCACCGGCGCGAGGTTCTGGCGGGTAAGCGCCAGCACGCTCGGCGTCTCGCGCGATTCCAGCGCCAGCTGCCAGCATTCCAGCGTCTCCGTCACATCGGCGGGGCGGTAGAAGTCGAGGTTCGGGATTGCCCGCAGCGCGGCATAGTGCTCGACCGGCTGGTGCGTCGGTCCGTCCTCGCCGAGCCCAATGCTGTCGTGGGTCATCACATGGATCACCCGCTGCTTCATCAGCGCGGAGAGGCGCATGGCCGGGCGCGCATAGTCGGAGAACACCAGGAACGTGCCGGAATACGGGATCATGCCGCCGTGCAGCGCCATGCCGTTCATCGCCGCGGCCATGCCGTGCTCGCGGATGCCCCAATGGACATAGCGGCCGGTGAAGTCGTCCGGGGTGATCGCGCCGGTCTCAGCCGTGCGGGTGTTGTTGGAGCCGGTCAGGTCGGCCGAGCCGCCAATGGTTTCCGGAACGGCCTGGTTGATCGTGCCAAGCACATATTCGGACGCCTTGCGGGTCGCCATCGTCGGGCGGTCGGTCGCGATCTGCTTCTTCAGCGCGGACATCGCGGCGGCGAAACCGGACGGCAGGTCGCCGCGCAGGCGCCGCTCGAACTCGCCGCGCTTTTCGGCGTCGGTTTCCGCCAGGCGCTTTTCCCAATCCTTGCGGGTCTGGCCGGAGCGCAGGCCGGCGATCCGCCAGGCGTCGAGAATGTCGCTGGGAACGTCGAAGGGCTCATGCGCCCAGCCGAGTGCCTTGCGGGTGGCGGCGAGCTCTTCCGCACCAAGCGGGGCGCCGTGGACCTTCTCGGTGCCGCCCTTGTTGGGCGCGCCGAAGCCGATGGTGGTCTTGGCCGCGATCAGCGTCGGGCGGTCGCTCTGGCGCGCGGCATTGAGCGCGGAGGCGATGGCTTCCGGATCGTGGCCGTCGATGGCGACCGTCGCCCAGCCGCTCGCCTGGAAGCGCTCGAGCTGGTCAGTGCTGTCGGTGATCGAGACCTTGCCGTCGATGGAAATGCCGTTGTCGTCCCAGATGACGATCAGGCGGTTGAGCTTGAGGTGGCCGGCAAGCGTAATCGCCTCCTGGCTGATGCCTTCCATCAGGCAGCCGTCGCCGACAAGCGTGTAGGTGTAATGGTCGCTGAGCTCGGCGCCGAAGGTCTCGCGCATGTGGCGTTCGGCCATCGCCATGCCGACCGCATTGGCCAGCCCCTGGCCGAGCGGCCCGGTCGTGGTCTCGATGCCCGCGCCGTGGCCGTATTCCGGATGGCCGGCGGTCAGCGCGCCGATCTGGCGGAAGTTCTTGAGCTGCTCGAGGGTGAAGTCCTCCGAGCCGAGCAGATAGTGCACCGCATAGAGCAGCATCGATCCGTGGCCGGCCGACAGCACGAAACGGTCGCGGTCGGGCCAGTCCGGGTGGGTCGGATCGTAGTGCATCACCTGGGTGAACAGGACGGTCGCGATGTCGGCGGCGCCCATGGGCAGGCCGGGATGACCCGACTTGGCAGCCTCGACGGCGTCCGCGGCGAGGAAACGGATCGCATTCGCCATGCGATTGTGCTTTTCAAGATCGGTCATTGCTAGGTTCCGTCTGTCCCTGTCGGGGGGCCGCAAGGGCATTGCAGTCCTGGATTTCGCGCCCCGACGGGCGTGCCGCGCGGGGAATGTCTCTTGGATGGTGGCGGCTGCATCCGGGAGGAAGAAAATGCGCCGCTGCCACGCCTGCGAACCGGCCCGGACGGCCGTCCTCGCGAGGCGGGTCGACAAATATCAGGAACCCCCGGGGAGTCAACAAAGCGGATGCCGGCAAAACCGGGGTTTCCGTGACAGCCGGCGATCTCGCCTCTTCGGCAAAGGGATGCTATAGCGATGCGCTGAGTTCGCGCCGGCGCGCAGACGGCTTGTCGGGGAGCCGCACGGTTGCGCGTGGCGACAAAAGCAAAGATGGCAATGGACGAAACGGGACACATCGGGGCGGGGACCGGAGCGGGAGAGCGCCCGCTCGATGCGGCGCTGGAGCGGCTGACACGGGCTGTCGGCCGGCTGGAGGCTGCCGTGGAGCGCCGGCAGGAGGCCGACCTGTCCGTCTCCGGGCTCCAGCAGGAAGTGCAGCGGCTTGGCGACGACCGCTCGCAACTGGCCGCCACGCTCGACTTGTCGGAAGCGCGCGTCGGGCGGCTTGAAGATGCGAACCGCGAGGTGTCCCGCCGCCTGGTCTCGGCGATGGAATCGATCCGCTCCGTTTTAGAAACGCACGGCGGCTGAGGAGGCTGAATGGCGCAGATCATCGTGACCATCAACGGCCGCAGCTTTCGCATGGCCTGCGACGACGGCGAAGAGGAGCGGCTGACCGGGCTGGCGCGCCGGTTCGACGGCTGCATCGACACGTTGCGCGGCAGTTTCGGCGAGATCGGCGACCTGCGGCTGACGGTGATGGCCGGCATCATGGTCACCGACGAGCTCGCCGAGCGCGAGCGGCGGCTGAAGGCGCTCGAGGACGAGGTGGAAAGCCTGCGCGAGGCGCGTCGCGCCGCGCTGGAACGGGCGGAGCGCAGCGAGGCGGCCGTGGCCGAGCGCGTCACCCAGGCCGCCGAGCGGATCGAGGCGCTCGCCGAGGGACTGAGCCGTCCGGTGCGCCCGTCGGATGCCTGAGGGTGTCTTTTTGTCACCGGATACAAAACGTGTGTTGTGTTTGTCCGCCCACCGGCCCTATATCCGGGATTGGCGTGGCTGCGCGGTTCGTCAGGAGACATATCCCCGGGGCCTTACGCATCCCTTGGGAGCTGTTCCTGTCCTCGCCCGTGGGCTTGGGCACACGGCGCCCACCTACACAGTAGGTTTCCCGGGATTGCAAACTCCAACGGCTGATGCGGCCACGTCATACGCATGTTCCAGCCGTTCCGGCGCATCCGCCCGAACCCGTCTTCAACTGTCCGCAGGCATCGGTCTGCACGAGAATGTCGAGCGAGCGTGAAGTTGACGGCAGCATCCGACACCGGACAGACGGGCACATCCCGTGCGGAAAGCACCAGTCAAACGGATGTAGCGCGCGAGAGCATGTCGGCGCGCAAGGCCGCGGTTCGCGCGGCAGCTCTTGCCCGGCGCGCCGCACTTGATCCGCACGCACGCATCGAAGGCGGTCTCGCGCTGGTGGCGCATGTCGATGCGCTCGATTTCCCCAAAGGCGCCATTGTCTCCGGTTTCTGGCCGATCCGCGACGAGATCGATCCCCGCCCGCTGATGGATGCCTTGCGCGTCAGGGGGCACGCCCTGTGCCTTCCGGCGATCGTGGACAACGAGCTTGTGTTCCGCCGCCTGACGCGCGAGACCGTTCTGGTGCGGGCCGGGTTCGGGACGGTCGAACCGCCGGCGGAGGCCGAGGAACTCGTTCCCGAGTGCCTGCTGGTGCCGCTTGCTGCCTTCGACCTGCGCGGCGCGCGCATCGGATACGGACGTGGCTATTACGACCGCGCGATTGCCCGCATCACCCGCGCGCTGGGACGTCGCCCCGCCACCGTCGGACTGGCGTTTTCCGCCCAACGCGCGGACGCGGTGCCGGAAGAGGCCCACGACCAGCGGCTCGACCGGATCCTGACGGAGGCCGGCCTCATGGAATTCAAGGATCGGGAGTAGGCATGCGCCTGTTGTTTTTGGGAGATCTTGTCGGACGCAGCGGCCGGCAGGCGGCCATCGAAGCGCTTCCCGGTCTGGTCGAGACCTATGCGCTCGATTTCGTCATCGTCAACGGCGAGAACGCGGCCGCCGGCTTCGGCATCACCGAGGAGATCCTGCAGGACGTGCTCGATGCGGGCGCCGATGTGGTCACCACCGGCAATCACGTCTGGGACCAGCGCGACACGCTGGTCTATATCGGCCGGCAGGACCGCCTGTTGCGGCCGATCAATTTTCCGCCGGGGGCCCCGGGTCGCGGCGCCAATATCTTCACCGCCCGCAACGGCGCGCGCGTCCTGGTGGCAAATGCCATGGGGCGGGTGTTCATGGACAGTCTCGACGATCCGTTCATGGCGATCGACACCCTGCTGGACAGCACGCCGCTCGGCCAGGTGGTCGATGCCATCGTGATCGACATGCATGCCGAGGCGACCAGCGAGAAACAGGCGCTGGCGCATTTCGCCGACGGGCGCGCCTCGCTGGTGGTCGGCACCCATACCCATGCGCCGACGGCGGATCACCAGATCCTTCCCGGCGGCACGGCCTATATGAGCGATGCCGGCATGTGCGGCGACTATGATTCCGTGCTCGGCATGGAAAAGGACGAGCCGATCTCCCGCTTCCTGCGTAAGATCCCGTCGGGCCGCTTCACCCCGGCGCATGGCGAGGCGACCGTCTGCGGCGTCGCGGTGGAAACCGACGACCGCACCGGACTGGCCAAGGCGGTGGCGCCCTTGCGGCTTGGCGGGCGGCTCAGCCCCGCGGTGCCGGAGTTCTGGTTGCCGTCTTCTTGACGTGGCTGCGGCGCGGCGTCTGGATTTTTGACGTTTCGGGGCCTATAACGCCGCGATCTATCTTGTAGCCCGGGCTTTGCAACGGCGTCAGGCGACCTCGCGTCACGATCGGTTTCGGCCGTGGCTCGCATGACGCGCCGCAAGCGCCACCGGGGGCGGCCCGCACCAGCGGGATCCCCATGGCCGCCCTTGCGGGTTTCGGGCGATGCAGCGACGAACCAGGACACGACATGGCCGGACATTCCCAATTCAAGAACATCATGCACCGCAAGGGCCGCCAGGACGCGGTCCGTTCCAAGATCTTCTCCAAGCTGTCGAAGGAGATCACGGTCGCGGCCAAGATGGGCGGACCGGATATCAATGCCAATCCGCGCCTGCGCCTGGCGGTTCAAAACGCCAAGGCCCAGTCCATGCCCAAGGACAACATCCAGCGGGCGATCAACAAGTCGCAAGCCGGCGAGGGCGACAATTACGAAGAGATCCGCTACGAGGGCTACGGACCGGGCGGCGTCGCGGTGATCGTCGAGCTTCTGACCGACAACCGCAACCGCTCGGCATCGAACGTGCGCTCCTATTTCAGCAAGTGCGGCGGATCGATGGGCGAGACCGGTTCGGTCGCCTTCATGTTCGACCGCGTCGGCGAGATCGTTTACCCGGCCGCCACCGGCAGCGCTGACGACATGCTGGAAGCGGCCATCGAGGCCGGCGCCGAAGATGTGCAGTCGGACGCGGAAAGCCATACCATCATTTGCGCCTTCGAGGATCTCGGCGACGTGTCCAAGGCGCTTGAGGCGGCGCTCGGCGAGGCGGAAACCGTCAAGGCGATCTGGAAGCCACAGACCCTGACCCCGCTCGATGCGGACAAGGCACAGACCATGTTCAAGCTGATCGCCATGTTCGAGGATGACGACGACGTTCAGAACGTCTTTGCCAATTACGACATCGACGACGAGACGCTGGCAAGCCTTACCGCGGCCTGATCGTCCCGACCTTCCCGGACATGTGCGGACCTCCGCAGCGGAAACCGCCGGCAACAGCCGGCGGTTTTTGTTTTC
Source organism: Stappia stellulata (assembly GCF_020176715.1). GTDB lineage: Bacteria > Pseudomonadota > Alphaproteobacteria > Rhizobiales > Stappiaceae > Stappia. The sequence continues at coordinate 136,849 of NZ_JAIVMF010000012.1, forward strand.
GCGGGGACGGCCAAAGACGTTTTGAAATAGACCGCCGCCCGGCGGTCGGCGGTCTCGCAGAGTCGTTGTTTCCGATTTTCGAAACTAGGAATCGCCGAAAGATCAGGGAATGCGCCATTCTTATGGTTTGGGTTATAAACGTTATTTTTCAAATATATTATTATATATAATGTGTATGTTTTGCGTTTTCTCTTTTGGATTTTGCCGGGTTCTTCGTTTTTTGTGCGCGAAGATTTGTCCATTTTGGATTTTTTGAAGCGGATATTCATCTTCTCCAATATAGAAAAGATCCTATTCTATTGAATTAAATTTATATAAACGCGTTTCAGGAATTATCGGCGCTCCGGGGCAAGGGGTAGGTCAAGTCTCCGGAATTCGGAGGAGCCGTTATGACTGATACCGACGCTATTGCAGCACGCCGTGCATTTTATCAAATCGATCAATCCGTTATGAGCTTGCTTCGGGAGATCAAGCCGACGCTTCTTCAGGCGTTGCCGGAGATCCTGGACGCCTTTTATGCCCATGTGGGGAATTTTCCCGAGACCCAGGCCTTCTTCAAGAATGCCAAGCACATGGAACATGCCAAGGAGATGCAACTGCGTCACTGGGACACCATCACGGATGGGTTGTTCGACGCGCATTACGTTGCGTCCGTGACCAAGGTCGGCGAGGCGCACAACCGCCTTGGACTGGAGCCGAAATGGTATATCGGCGGCTACAATTTCCTGGTCGCCGGTCTCCTGCAGACCATTCAAGAGGCCTGTGCCGGTTCGCTCCTGCGGCGTGGCGATCCGGAGCGGATGGCCCGGCTACAGAAGGCGGTGCTGTCGGCTGCCATGCTCGACATGGATCTGGCGATCTCGGTCTATATCGAGGCGGGACGTCGCGATCGCAGGGACACGCTCGAGCGCATCGCCGGGGAATTCGAGGCGGCCGTGGCAACGGTTGTGGAGACCTGTGTTGCCACAGCGTCCGCGCTCGATGCGACGTCCAATGATCTTGGAGAGGTCGCAGAACAGACAACGGAACGCTCCCGCTTTGCGCAAGGGGCTGCCGCGGAAGCCTCGCAGAATGTCCAGGCCGTCGCGTCTGCCGCCGAAGAGCTCAGCGCCAGCATCCAGGAAATCGCCCGCCAGGTGAGCGAGGCGACCCGCATTTCCGACCTTGCGGTGAGCAATGCGGCGAAATCGAACGAGAAGATCGGCTCGCTGACGGCCGCCTCGCAAAAAATAGGCGACATCGTCAAGCTGATCTCCGACATCGCGGAACAGACCAACCTCCTGGCGCTCAATGCGACCATCGAGGCGGCACGGGCAGGCGAGGCAGGCAAGGGCTTCGCCGTGGTTGCCGCCGAGGTCAAGGGGCTTGCGGAACAGACGGCCAAGGCGACGGCGGAGATCGCCGCCCAGATTGGCGAGATCCAGTCCGCAACCAACGAGTCCGCGGAAGCCATTGGCGGCGTGTCGTCAACCATTCAGAACATGAACGACATCTCGACGGCGATTGCAGCCGCCGTGGAGGAACAAGGCGCCGCCACCGGCGAGATTTCCCGCAACATCTCGCAAGCCTCCGACGGGACGGGTCGGGTCACGGCCAGCACCCATGACATCGGCGGAGCTGCCGAACGCGGACGCACGGTTGCGGGCCAGGTTCGCGAGCATTCCTCGGCGCTGAACGCCCATATCGCCGATCTGGACGGCCGCATGCGCGAGTTGATCCAGACCGTGCGCGCCGCCTGACGCTGTCGCGTTTACCGCAGCCAGGGATCGAGCAGCGGCAGGCTCGAGATCGCGGAAAACAGGATGATCCCGTAGGCCACCGGACGGTAGGCCTGCGGCGACGCCGTTCCGAAGCCGCGTGCGCCGAGAAAAATCGCCAGTCCATAGACCGGGGCGAGCACGAGGAAGAGTGCAAACACCGCGCGCGAATAAAATCCGTTGAACATGAAGGCCGCGAAAGCGGCGATGCCCGCCAGCGCGAAGAAGGTGATCAGATTGGCGCGGATCACCGACGGCGGTTTGGGGCCGGCGGCCCAGAACACGACGACGGGCGGGGCGGAGACCTGCGAGACGCCCGCCAGCAGGCCGGCGAAGGCGCCGACCCCGAAGGACGCGAGGCGGCCGGGCGCACGCGTGTAGCGATAGCCGAAGACGAGCAGCGCCAGCGCGATCAGCACGATCGCCGACAGGCTCCAGCGCAGGTAGAGCGTATCGGCCCGGGCAAGGATCCATGCGCCGAGCGGAACGACGAGCGACGCGCCGACACAGGCAGGGATCACTGTCGGCCAGTCGCAGCGCCTGACGGCGCCTGCGAGAAGCGGCAGGGTGACCAGCGTGTCGAGCAGCAGGAAGCTGGCCGCGGCGGCGGGCGGCTCGATCACGCTTGCGGCGGCCGGCATGAAGATCATCGCGGCGCCGAACCCGGAAAAACCCCGCACCGCCCCGGCCAGGGCGATTGCCGCGATCAGGAGCGCGAGCGTTCCGGGGGCCGGAAGCTGCGCGAAAAGGTCGGCGAGAGCTGACGGCATGTCGTTCCGTTCGAATGCGTGGGGTCGTCGGCGAGGCTCCGGGAGCGGGGCAGGATGGTTGCTGCAGACCTGCGAGCGTCCCAGTGGAGCGGCAAGCGCGGCAAAAGGCAAGCCCGCCGTGCCATGGATGCGTGCAGGAAAACGGCGGCCTGCCGGCGCGCCCTCTGGTCACGGCGCGCGATTGGCGTTACCGATTTGTTCCATGACAGCGCCGATTCGAATCCTCGGGATTGATCCCGGCTTGCGCCGCACCGGCTGGGGGCTGATCGCTGCCAGCGGCAACCGGTTGACGTTTCTCGGCAGCGGCACGGTGATTTCCGACAATCGAAAGCCGTTGGCCGACCGTTTGCGCCAGTTGCACGACGGTTTGCAGGCGGTTGTCGCCGACAGCGCCCCGGACGAGGCGGCGGTGGAACTGACCTTCGTCAACAAGGATGCCGGCGCGACGCTGAAACTTGGACAGGCGCGCGGCATCGCCTTGCTCGTTCCCGCGCTCAACGGTCTTGCGGTGGCCGAATATGCGCCGAACCTGGTCAAAAAGACCGTGGTCGGCACCGGTCACGCGGACAAGGACCAGATCCGGATGATGGTGAAGGTGCTGATGCCGCGCGCCACCTTCAACTCCGACGATGCGGCCGACGCGCTGGCCATCGCCGTGTGCCACGCCCAGCATCGCGGCGCGCGCGCCATCGCCCGGATCGCGGAGGGGCTCGCCTGATGATCGGAAAACTGAAGGGCCGCGTGGACGAGATCGGCGACGATCACCTGATCCTCGACGTCGGCGGCGTCGGCTATCTCGTCTATTGCCCGGCGCGGGTGCTGCAGGGGCTGCCGTCGCCCGGCGAGGCGGCCGCGCTTCACATCGAGACCATCGTGCGCGAGGACATGATCCGGCTCTACGGCTTTTCCTCGCGCGCCGAACAGGCGTGGTTCCAGCTTCTGATGACCGTTCAGGGCGTCGGCGCCAAGGTGGCGCTTGCGGCGCTCGGCGTTCTGTCGGCCTCTGAGATCGCCAATGCGATCGCGCTGGGCGACACGGCCGCGATCACGCGTACGCCCGGCATCGGCAAGCGCGTGGCGGAGCGCATCGTCACCGAGCTGAAGAGCAAGGCGCCGGCCTATGCCAGCGTCGATGCGGGCACGCTCTCCGTATCGCAGCAGGCGTCCAGCGGCGCGCCGTCCTCGGTCGGCGACGCCGTCTCCGCGCTGGTCAATCTCGGCTATCCGTCCGCGCAGGCGAGCGCGGCCGTCTCCAAGGCGGTCAAGTCGGCCGGCGAGGGGGCTGACACGGCGACGCTCATCCGGCTTGGTCTCAAGGAGCTGTCGGCATGAGCGAGACCGATCCCCGGCTGGTGACGTCAGAGGTGCGCGGCGACGAGATCGACACGACGATGCGTCCGCAGGTGCTCGACGATTTCGTCGGCCAGGCGCAGGCGCGCGCCAATCTCAAGGTGTTCATCGGCGCGGCCAAGGCGCGCGGCGAGGCGCTCGATCATGTGCTCTTCGTCGGACCTCCGGGGCTGGGCAAGACGACGCTGGCGCAGATCATGGCGCGCGAACTTGGCGTCAATTTCCGCGCGACCTCCGGACCGGTGATCGCCAAGGCCGGCGATCTGGCGGCGCTTCTGACCAATCTGGAAGAGCGCGACGTGCTCTTCATTGATGAGATCCACCGGCTCAATCCGGCGGTGGAGGAAGTGCTCTATCCGGCGATGGAGGATTTCCAGCTCGATCTCATCATCGGCGAGGGGCCGGCGGCGCGCTCGGTGAAGATCGATCTCGCCAAATTCACCCTGGTCGCGGCGACGACGCGTCTCGGGCTTTTGACCACGCCCTTGCGCGACCGCTTCGGCATTCCGGTCCGGCTGCAGTTCTATACGACCGAGGAGCTGGAGCTGATCGTCACGCGCGGCGCGCGGCTGCTCGGCATCGGCATGAGCCCGGACGGCTCGCGGGAGATCGCGCGGCGCGCGCGCGGCACGCCGCGCATCGCCGGCCGGCTGTTGCGCCGGGTGCGGGATTTCGCGGTCGTTGCCGGTCAGGAGACGGTGGATGCCGGCATCGCGGACCGGGCGCTGACCCAGCTTGAGGTCGACAGCGCCGGGCTCGACCAGCTCGACCGCCGCTATCTCAACCAGATCGCGCTGAAATTCGGCGGCGGACCGGTCGGCATCGAGACCATCGCCGCCGCCCTGTCGGAGCCGCGCGACGCGATCGAGGAGATCGTCGAGCCCTATCTGATCCAGCAGGGCTACATCCAGCGCACGCCGCGCGGACGGATCCTGACGCCGACGGCGTTCCAGCATCTCGGACTTGCGGTGCCGGGAAGCGTCAATCCGCTGCAGCCTGGCCTCTTCACCGAGGACGGCAATGACGCGTGAGGCGGGGTCCTGGCCCGATCTCGCCGGCCGTTTGACGGCAGACGGCCATGTGCTGCCGGTCAGGGTCTATTACGAGGACACGGATTTCACCGGCGTGGTCTATCACGCCGCCTATCTGAAGTTCATCGAGCGCGGGCGATCCGATTTCCTGCGCCTGTGCGGTATTCATCACGCGGAATTGAGCGATGGCGTGCATGGCGAGGTTTTGGCCTTTGCCGTGCGGCGGATGGAGATCGACTTCCACGCGCCGGCGCGTGTCGACGATCTCCTGGAAATCGTCACGCGGCTGGAAAGCGCGCGCGGGGCAAGGCTGTGCCTGACGCAGGAGGTGCGCCGCGCGGAAACGCTGCTGTTTTCGGCCAGCGTCACCGTTGCGGTGATCTCGGCGGAAGGGCGTCCGCGCCGCCTTCCGGCGCGGCTTGCCGCCCGGTTGCAGGGACCGGCCGCGGCCGTCTGACCCTTTGGCGCGACGGATTCGCGTCCGGAGATCCTCCCGTCTTAACCGCGCGGTAACCTTAACGCCTGCTTAATGCCGGAGAAATTCGGCGGATACAGTCCCAGTTTCGCCAAAATCCCTCGCCATTGAGGCGGGTGACTCAGCGAACATGACTGGTCCGGATACTGGTTCCGGATGACGGGCAACAGGCGGCCGATCCGGCAGACGTGCCGATGACATCGGGCAAGAGGTCCTTTTACATAATGAATCCCGTAGAACTTGCACAGACGACCCTCGCCGCACCCCAGGGCGACATGTCGTTCCTCGCGCTGTTTTTTCAGGCGCATCTCGTCGTCAAGCTCGTGATGATCGGGCTCGTGGGCGCCTCGATCTGGTGCTGGGCGATCATCGTCGACAAATGGCTGCTGTTTGCCCGCACCAAGCGGCAGATGACCCGTTTCGAGACCGTGTTCTGGTCCGGCCAGTCGCTGGAGGAGCTGTATCGCACGCTGTCGGGCCGGGCCAATCACTCGATGTCGGCGCTGTTTATCGCCGCGATGCGCGAATGGAAACGCAGCCACGAAGGCGCGCGGCCGGCCATCGCCAGCCTGCGCCAGCGCATCGACCGGGTGATGGATGTGACCATCGCGCGCGAGGCGGAACGCCTCGAGGCGCGGCTGATGGTTCTGGCGACCGTCGGATCGGCCGCGCCCTTCATTGGCCTGTTCGGCACGGTCTGGGGCATCATGACCAGCTTCCAGGCGATTGCAGCGTCCAAGAGCACAAATCTCGCGGTCGTGGCGCCCGGCATTGCCGAGGCGCTGCTGGCAACCGCGCTCGGTCTGCTGGCCGCCATTCCCGCCGTGATCGCCTACAACAAGCTCTCCGCCGATGCCGGCAAGCTGACGGCGCGCATGGAAGGTTTCGCCGACGAGTTTTCCGCCATCCTTTCGCGTCAGATCGACGAGAGGAGCTGAGCCATGGGCATGCAGCTCGGCGCATCGGATGATGCGGGCGGCGGCCGCCGCCGCCGTCGCCGTCGCCATCAGCCGATGAGCGAGATCAACGTCACGCCCTTTGTCGACGTGATGCTGGTGCTTCTGATCATCTTCATGGTGGCGGCGCCGCTCCTGACCGTCGGCGTGCCGCTCGACCTGCCGGAAACCCAGGCGAAACCGCTTGAGGGCGCGACCGAGCCGATCACGATCTCGGTTGCCGCCGACGGGCGGATCTTCATGCAGGAAACGGAAATCGCCGCCGACGAGGTGATCCCGACGCTCGAGGCGATCGCCCAGAACGGCTACGACGAACGGATCTACGTGCGCGGCGACGAGAACGCCGACTACGGCACGATCATGCGGGTCATGGGGCGGATCAACGCGGCCGGCTACAAGCGGCTTGGCCTCGTGACGCTGGAAGAGCAGCAGTAGATGAGGAGCCTTTTCGGGTAATGCGTGTCGGCCTGATCGCATCGATCGGCGGCCATTTGGCCGTGCTGGTTTGGGGAGTGGTGTCATTTCCCGAAGCGCGTCCGTTCGACGTCGGGCCGGTGGACACGCTGCCGGTCGACCTTGTGCCGATTTCGGAGATCACCCGCCTGCGCATCGGTGAAAAGGACGCGGAAGTTCGCGAGATCGAGGCGACCAAGCCGGCGGAAAAGCCGGCACCCGAGCCCGACCCCGAGACGCCGCCTGCCGAGACCGTGGCCGAGAAACCCCGGGAAGCCGCGCCGGAACCGACGCCGGCGCCCGCCCCCGCACCCGCGCCGGCACCAGCCCCGGAACCGACACCGCCGGCGCCGCCGGAACCCGCACCCGAGCCGGAACCGGCTCCCCAGGCGGCCGAGGCGGATAGAAGGCCGGCGACGTGCGCGGGATCCTTCCCGCCGCCTCGG
>NZ_JAIVMF010000013.1 GCF_020176715.1 Stappia stellulata
CTTCAAGAGCAGCGACCGCACCTATGGCGCACGCTGCATCTGGCACGATGTCCTCGCCGATGGCTTCGCCTGCGGTCTGCACCGCGTCGAGCGGCTGATGCGGGAGAACGGCCTGCGGGCGCGACCCCGCCGGCGTGGGCTACCGAAGGACACGGGCGAGCGTGCAGCGGTATCGCAAAGCCGTCTCAACCGCGCGTTCGAGGCGGCGGCTCCAAACCGCAAGTGGGTGGCCGACTTCACCTATCTCTGGACCGCGGAGGGATGGCTTTATGTCGCCGCCGTCATCGACCTGTTCTCCCGCCGCGTCGTCGGCTGGGCGATGAAGGCCGAGATGACGGCCCAGCTCGTCACCGACGCCCTCATCATGGCGATCTGGAGGAGAGGCAGGCCCGACAGCCTCATGCATCATTCGGATCAGGGGAGCCAATATACGAGCGGGCAGTTCCAGCGCCTGATGGCCGACCACGGCATCACCTGCTCGATGAGCCGATCGGGCAATGTCTGGGACAATGCGGCGATGGAGAGCTTCTTCTCCTCGCTCAAGACCGAGCGCACAGCCCGCAAGGTCTACAGGACGAGGGACGACGCCAGGGCGGATGTGTTCGATTACATCGAGCGCTTCTACAATCCGCGGCGCAGGCACTCGACACTGGGCTACTTGAGCCCCGTGGAGTTCGAGGAACGAGCTATGCTAGCTTAACCTCGTGTCCGAAAAACCGGCAGCAGGCCATGTGGCCGCTTACCCCGGCAGGCGCGGAGGGGTTTGGCAGAGGGTTTCGATGTCGGTGGTGGGGCGGCCGATCAGGTAGCCTTGCACGAAGTCGCAGCCGCAGGCGCGCAGGAACGCGAGTTGCGCCGCGGTTTCCACGCCTTCGGCGATCACCGTCATGCCGAGACTGTGGGCCAGGTCGACGATGGAGCGCACGATCACCGCGTCGCCGCCGCCCTCGCCGACATTGTCGACGAAGGACCTGTCGATCTTGAGCCTGGAGACCGGGAAGCGTTTGAGGTGGGCGAGGGAGGCGTAGCCGGTTCCGAAATCATCCATCGCGATCCCGAAGCCCATCGCGCGCAGCCGCTCAAGCGTGTTGGCAACCTGGTCCGTCGCCTTGTCGAGCAGCACCGTCTCGGTCACCTCCAATTCGAGGCGGCACGGCGTCAGGGCGAAGCGCACCAGGCATTTCGCCAGCCAGTCGGCAAACCCCGGATCCTTCAGTTGCGACGTGGCGATGTTGATCGCGACATGGCCCGGCACGATGCCGGCGGCTTCCAGACGCTGGAGATGCTTGCAGGCGCCCTCGATGACGCATTGACCGAGCTGGACGCCGAGGCCGCTCTCCTCGGCGACGGAAACGAATTCCAGCGGCGGCACCGGCGCCCCCTGGTAGGTCCAGCGCGCCAGCGCCTCGAAGGAATAGACGCCGGAATCGGTCATCGACACGACCGGCTGCAGGGCGATGGCAATCTGTCCGCCTGGAATGCCGGCGCGCAGGGCCTCGGCCAGGGCGTGGCGCCGTTCAACTCCGTGGCGCAGTTCGGGGTTGAACAGGGTCCAGCCGTTCCGCCCGCGCGCCTTGGTCTGGTAGAGCGCGATATCGGCGTTCTTCAAAAGGTCCGGCGCGCTCGCGCCATCCCTCGGGTAGACGGCGACACCCAGGGACACGCCTGGCCACATGCGTTTGCCTTCAAAGCTCACCGGGCGGCTCAGCAGGGCGTGCATCGTATCGATCGTTTCGACGAGCGCCTCGGCCGTATCGTGTCCGGCGAGGAGGAGGGCGAATTCATCGCCGCCCAGCCGCGCGACATGGCTGTCCTCCTCGACCATTGCGCGCAGCCGTTCCGCGACCGCGATCAGCAGCTTGTCGCCCGCATCATGCCCCAGCGTGTCGTTGACGGTCTTGAAATGGTCGAGATCGACGACCGCCACGGCACCCTGCGCACCGTCGGTGCCGGCCCGCGCCAGGGCCGCCTCGATCTCGCGCATCACCACTGCGCGCACGGCGAGCTTGGTCAGTCCGTCTGTCTCTGCGATGGCCCGGATCGCCAGTTCCGCCTGTTTCACGGCGGTGATGTCCGTGTGAACGCCGACGGTCACGCCGGAGACCGAGCGTCTTTCGCGGATCTGCAGCCAGCGACCGTCTGCAAGCTTTTGAACCTCGCCGTCGGCCTTCGGGTTGCGGTGCCGTTCCAGTCTTGCCTCCAGCCAGCGCCGGCGCTCCTGTTGGGTCATGCCGGAATGGGCGTAATGGTCCGCGGCGAGCCCGCTTTGCAGGATGTCCTCGAAGCGGGCGCCGATCTGCACGGCCGCGGCCGCCGGGCCGTGCAGGTCGAGCGCGGAGCGGTTGTGGAGGATCAGCCGGTCCTCGCGGTCGTAGGCCTCGATCGCGTCGGGAATGGTGTCGATCACGTCCTTGAGCAATGCGCGCGCCTCCTGAAGGTCCCGCCGCTGCTCCTCGTCCCGGGTGATGTCGATGAAACTGGCGATCACCTCGATGTCGTCGTTCAGCTCGGACGGGGCGATGCGTGCGTTGACCTGCAGCCAGCGGATGGTGCCGCCGGGCAGCCGGATCCCGACCGTGTCGTTGCGGATGGGCTTGCGGGTGCGCAACACGATCGAGGAGGGCATTTCTTCGGCGGGGCGCGGCCGGCCGTCCAGATAGACGGTGGCCCAGCGCGGATCCGCCAACTCCCGACCGGTCATCTGCTCTTCGGTCAGGTCGAGAAGCCGGCAGGCCTCCGGATTGCAGCCGATGATCTCGCCGGACGCGTCGTGGCGCACGATCCCGGCCGCGACGTTTTCGACGATGGCGCTGGTGCGCTGTCGGGCCTCGACCAGCTCGGTCACATCGGTGTGCACCCCGACAAACCCCTCGACGCGGCCGCCGGCGCCGACAATCGGCCGGATTGTCAGGTCGACCCAGTAGAGATGGCCGGATTTCGACCGGGTCAGCAACTGGCGGCGGATTTCCCGCCGGGCCGCCAGGGCTTCGGCAATCTCGGCAAGGGTCGAGGGATCTGTCTCGGGACATTTGAGCAACTCGTCCGCCATCCTGCCCCGCGCCTCTTCGAAACTGAATTCGGTTCGGCGCTCGAACGCCGGGTTGACCCATTCGATGCGGCCGTCGAGGTCGCAGAGGATCACCGTGCTGTCGACGGCCCGGATCACGATATCGGAGCGGCGGAGCGCCCGGGACATGTCCTCGCGGGCGCTGACGTCGCGGGCCACGCCCCGGTAGCCGCAGAACGCGCCGCTCTCGTCCTGCATCGCCCGGCCGCTGAGCTCGACCCAGAGGATGCGGCCGTCCCGGCGACGCAGCGCGAAGACGACGTCGGAGATGGGCTGGCGCGCCTCCATCCGCTCCCTGAGGGTCTGGCATCCGCCTGCCGGCGGCGGATCGTCGTCGGCGAGATCCCAAAGCCGCGCGCCGATCCAGCCCGACAGGTCGAGGCCGAGCCGCTCGCCGTCGCCGAGCACCTCGGTGACGCGATGGGCCGCATCGGTGTCCCAGACCCAGTCGGAGGAAACGTCGAGATAGTCGCGCAGGCGCTTGTGCGCGCTTTGCAGGCGCTGCTCCGCGCGGGCCCGCAGGGTCTGGTCGACGGACACGCCGACGCCGCCGACGATGTGTCCCGCAACGACGATGGGCGAGATCGTCGTCTCCGAGATCACACGGCCGCGGGCCGTGTCCATTTCGCGCTCGTAGCGAACCTCTTCCCCGGCGATCACCCGCAGGTGCATCTCGAGCCATTCGCGTCCGAGCTCGGGTCCGAGGCCGGTTTCCGTCGGCGCGAGGCCGGTCATGTCACCGAAGGTGTCGCGGTCCAGCGCATTCTGAAAGGCGTAGCGTCCGAAACGATCGAAAATCCAGGCCGGTTGACCGAGTGCACCGAGCGCCGCGATCAGGCTGTCGCAATTTTGGAGGAGATCGTGGTCCGGCCTCGAACCGGATTGCAGTCCGTCCATCGCGCGCTCCGCTTTGGGAACAGGGGGCATGCGGCCATCGGCTAGCCGGACCCCACCGGCTGGTCACACCTTCGCAGATAACCACAGCAGTGACTGAGTCGTTAGAGAAACCTTGCAAGTCTGATGCGCGGATCCTGTTTAAATCAACAAGGAGGACGCAAGACCTCGTTCGGGCGATATGTGGCGATCATCTGTGGCATGGCGCAGGCTGGCAAACGCCGCGCGGCGCGTCTCTCAGGCGCCTCCCGGAACGTCGCTTGCGCAAAAAGGGCCGTTGATCGGCCGGCAAATCACGATGAAAATTGATTTTTCATCCCGGTTTGGTATCAGGACATCATAGACGCCTTGCGCGCCGGTCCCGTAGCTCAGCAGGATAGAGCATCAGATTCCTAATCTGAGGGTCGCAGGTTCGAATCCTGCCGGGATCACCACTTCCTTGTCCTCGACAGCCGCGATCTCCTGCAACGCCCGATGGGCCGCGTCCATGGCGCTGGCATCGGGACGGTCCGGCTGTGCGGCGCCTCCCGTCAGGAAAAGCCCGCGCGCCTGCGCCGGACGGTCGGGGCATCCCGACCATTGATCCACCCAAAGCAATGACCAGCTCATGCGTTCCCCCCTCGATTGCCCAATCCCTTCTCGCGCTCCCGGACCGTTTGCCGTGTGGCAGGACCGGTCGTCGCGAGGCAGCACTCAATGGTAGGAAGCTAAAGCGGCATCCGCAACGGTTGCATACGTTGTCATATGCAATCTGACGATTTCGCTCGGATTTGCGGCTTTCCGTGCGGGTGTTCCGGACCGTGTCCTGCCCGGGCGCGGGGAGAGGCGTGAAACCGGTCGCAGGCAAGGCGCGCGGGCGTTGCGCCCGCGCGTATAGGAAGCGACGCCGGTCAGCAGCCGTTGGGTCGCTGCGGTCCGAGGTCGATCTGGCATTCGTTGGTGAGCGCGCCGATCGCAGCGCCGCCAACCGCACCGGCGGCCGCGCCGACCAGCACGGGGCCGCCCGCAACCGCCATGACACCTGCGCCGGCGGCGGTCCCGATGGCGCCGCCCGTCACGCCGCGCTCGAACCGGTTCGAGCCGCAGGCGCTCACCATCAGCGCGAGAGCGAGAATGCCGGCGATGCCGGCGGATCGAGGAAGACGCATGACACACATCCTTGGGGTTTGCCCAGCCCGCCGCGATCCTGACGCCGCTTGGTGAACGGCGGGTAAACGCAAGGCGGGCAATCGCACGACCGGCGGCATGGACAGGCGGGTGCGGCTGCCGCGCGGGCCTTGCTCCCGGGCGGCGCTTCGACTAAGACAACACCCCAGTTTCCCCTCACCTGTATCAGCGGAGTGGCAGGCACCTATGGCGCGCCAGTTCATCTATCACATGCACGGTCTCACCAAGACCTACACGGGTGGCAAGAAGGTTCTCGACGGGATCCATCTGTCGTTCTACCCGGACGCGAAAATCGGCATCCTCGGCCCCAACGGCGCCGGCAAGTCGACGCTGCTCAGGATCATGGCCGGTCTCGACAAGGAGTTCACCGGCGAGGCCTGGGCGGCGGACGGTGCCAAGGTCGGATATCTGCCGCAGGAGCCGCAGCTCGACGAGAGCAAGACGGTTCTGGAAAACGTCATGCTCGGCGTTGCGGACAAGCAGGCGATCCTCGACCGCTACAACGAACTGATGATGAACTATTCCGACGAGACGGCGGAAGAGGGCGCCAAGCTCCAGGACATCATCGACAGCCAGAACCTGTGGGATCTGGAATCGCAGGTCGAGATGGCGATGGAAGCGCTGCGCTGCCCGCCCGCCGACTGGCCGGTCGACAATCTGTCGGGCGGCGAGCGTCGCCGCGTCGCGCTGTGCAAGCTGCTGCTCGACCAGCCCGACCTGCTGCTCCTCGACGAGCCGACCAACCACCTGGACGCGGAAACGGTCAACTGGCTTGAAAAGCACCTGCGGGAATATCCCGGTTCCGTGCTGATCATCACCCACGACCGCTACTTCCTCGACAATGTCACGGGCTGGATCCTGGAGCTCGACCGCGGCCACGGCATTCCCTACGAGGGCAATTACACCGCCTATCTGGAAAAGAAGGCGAAGCGGCTGGAGCAGGAATCGCGCGAGGATGTCGCCCGCCAGCGCGCCCTGTCGCGCGAGCGCGAGTGGATGGGCATGAGCCCGAAGGCGCGCCAGACCAAGTCGAAGGCCCGTATCAAGGCCTATGACGAGCTGTTGAAGGCCAACGAGGACCGGCTCAACAACCCGGCCGCGCAGATCCTCATCCCGGCCGGGCCGCGGCTCGGCCAGAACGTCATCGACGTGGAGAACATCTCCAAAGCCTATGGCGACAAGCTGCTGATCGACGACCTGTCGTTCCAGCTTCCGCCGGGCGGCATCGTTGGCGTGATCGGTCCCAACGGCGCCGGCAAGTCGACGCTGTTCCGCATGCTGACCGGTCAGGAACAGCCGGATTCCGGCACGCTGACCATCGGCGAGACCGTCAAGCTCGGCTATGTCGACCAGTCGCGCGACACGCTCGATCCCAACAAGACGGTGTGGGAGGAAATCTCCGGCGGCCAGGAGGTGATCTACCTCGGCAAGAAGGAGATCAACTCGCGCGCCTATTGCTCGTCGTTCAACTTCAAGGGCGGCGACCAGCAGCAGAAGGTCGGCTCGCTCTCCGGCGGCCAGCGCAACCGCGTGCATCTGGCCAAGATCCTGAAGTCGGGCGCCAACGTCCTGCTGCTCGACGAACCGACCAACGATCTCGACACCGAGACGCTGGCGGCGCTGGAAGACGCGCTTGAGGATTTCGCCGGCTGCGCCGTCGTGATCAGCCACGATCGCATGTTCATGGACCGTCTGGCGACGCATATGCTGGCCTTCGAGGGCAACAGCCATGTCGAGTGGTTCGAAGGCAACTTCGAGGACTACGAGAAGGATAAGATCCGCCGTCTCGGCGCCGATGCCGCCAATCCCCGGCGCATCAAGTACAAGCCGCTGACGCGCTGATCCTTCCCGGGGACGACCTGAAGACTACCGACGGCGGGCCTGACCGGGCCCGCCGTTCCTGTTTTCGCCATCGGCAACCGGGTTTTCATTCCCGGCGGTTTGGTCTTTAAAGGGTCGCAGGAGAACTTGTGGCGGCGGAGGCCACCGGCAAAGGCGAGGACGGCGCGCGATGACTGCGGATCTGTTTGGACGGGAGACGGCCGACGACCTCGAGATCGTGCCGGCGCGCAAGGTGACGGGGCTGGTCTCCAAGGTCTATGCGACCCCCGATGCCGATGATTTCCAGACCCGCTGGACGGCCGCGCTCAAGCTCGGCTTCGAGGGGATTGCCGGCGACCGCCATGCCGGCTTCACCCGCAAGTCGGGCGGGCGCGAACCCTGGTACCCGCGTGGCACGGAAATGTGCAACGAGCGCCAGATCTCCATTGTCTCGCTGGAAGAGCTGGCGGCGATCGCCAAAGCCATGGACATCCAACGTGTCGACGCCGGCTGGATCGGCGCCAATGTGCTGACGGAAGGCCTGCCGCGGCTGACGCTGCTTCCGCCGCGCACGCGGATGGTCTTCGCCGGCGGGGTGGTGCTGCGCGTCGACGGCGACAACAGCCCTTGCCGGATCGCCGGTGGCGCCATTGCCGCGCATTACCCGGAGCGGGAGGGGCTGGACCTCAGTTTCGCGCGGCTTGCCCGGCGCCAGCGCGGTCTTGTCGCCTATGTCGAGCGCCCCGGCGTGATCCGGCCGGGCGAAGAGGTCGTCGCCCATGTGCCCGAGCACTGGCTCTATCGCTGAGCCATCAGACGCCGTCGTCCTCGTCGCAGGTGACGCGGCGCGCCGATCCCCAGTGTTCCAGAACGGCGTTCATGTCGTCGATGACGAAAAAGCGCGCCGCATCCCGCTCGTAGCCGTCCTCAAGCAGCGCGTCATAGTCGGTGTGTTCATGGCGCACGCGCGCGGCGAGCGCCTGCCACAGGGCGATCGACGGCGGCAGATGGCGCAAGTGGCCGGCGAGCGCGGCCTCGATCACCGGCTCTGAATCGGAAAAGGGAATGCGCGGCGCCATCAGCCTTAGCTGTTTGCGCATGTCCTTTTGCCGTTTGGTGCCGCCGCCGCGCTGCATTTTCCGCCCTCACACCAGCCGTGCCATCAGCGTCGCGAATTCCGCGCGGCTGGCAACGCCGAGCTTGGCGTAGATCGTCTTGCGATGGGTTCTGAGCGTGTTCGCGCTGATGTTGAGCCCGTCGGCGATCTCGGCCTCGGTCCTGGGCGAGGCGAGCGAGGCGGCAACGGCGGTTTCGCGTTCGGTGAGAGAGAACACCATCCTGAGCCGGGGTTCCAATGCGGCCGGGACCGTGTCGAGAAGCGTCAGGATCAGGACGGCGCCGGTTTGCCTGCCCGGCGTCGCGCGGGCGCCGGCCGGCGGCAGGGTGACGGGGTGGAGTTCGGCAAACAGCGGACGCGGGCTGTTGGCCAGCGTCAGATCGCGGGGCCGTTTCGCGCTGCCCGTCGGATCGAAAACCGCGGCGAGCGCCCCGGAAAAGCCGCGCTGGGCCAGAGGATTGACGAATTCCAGCCGATCGCCACTGCGCTCGCAGGGCGTGAACAGCTTTTCCGTTTGCCGGAGGTGCAGGGCGAATTCGTTCTGCGCGGCGACCTTGGCCAACCGGTCCAGCACGAAGGCGGCCCGCGCCTGGGTGTCGAGGATCCGAAACAGAACGGCCATGCTGCTGATGGAGGAAACGTCGGTGCCTTCGATCATGGCCGCGATTGCGACGTGCCTGGACTACAATGTCAAGATGTTGTCGTCGGCAATCCCCGGTTGGCGCGGGGAGGCGAGCGGCCGCTCGAGCGCGTCGAGGATGCAATCGCCGAGCGCGTCGAAATCGCGTTTGCGCGGCGAGGAGCGGCGCCACGCGAGGCCGACGCTGCGTTGCGGCTGCGGGTCGGTGAAGCGCAGGAGACTGACCCGGTCGTCGCGGACCTCCACCGAGGCGCAAAGCTCCGGCAGCAGCGTCACGCCGTAGCCTGCCGCCACCATCTGCATCACGGTGGACAGGCTCGTCGCGCCGAAGGTCGAGCGCCCCTCGGGACGCACGCCCTCGCAGTAGTTCAGCGCCTGGTCGCGCAGGCAATGGCCTTCCTCGAGCAGGAGCAGCGTCGATCCGTCGATGCTTGACGGCGCAATGCGCGTGCGCTCGTCGAGATCGGGGCGGTTGCGCACCGCAAGCAGGAAGCGGTCGTCGAACAGGGCGCGGCTCTCGATGTCGGTTCCCTCCAGCGGCAGCGCCGCGAGGATCACGTCGAGGTTGCCCTGGCCGAGCTCGCTCAACAGCCCCTGTGTCAGCGTTTCGCGCACCTGCAGGTCGACATTCGGATAGGCCTCGGTCAGCGCCGGCAGCACACGCGGCAGCAGATAGGGCGCGATCGAGGGAATGATGCCGAGCCGCAGCGACCCGGTGAGGACCTCGCCGGCGTGGCGTCCATAGTCGAGCAGGTCGCGGCTTTCCGCGAGGATGCGCGCGGCCCGTCGGGCGATCTCGCGGCCCTGTTCCGTCAGACGCACCGCATTGGGCTGGCGCTCAACCAGCGCGATGCCGAGCGTTGCCTCAAGCTCGCGGATCTGCATCGAGAGTGCCGGTTGCGACACCGAGACCGCATCGGCGGCGCGGCCGAAGTGCAGATGATGGGCGAGGGCGTCGAAATAGCGGAGCTGTCTGAGGGTGAGCATGCCTGACAAGTATTCTTATCGGTGGCGCAAATCAATGTGGCTGTGCCTTATGCCCTGGGACGGGATCGGCCACAGGCCCGTCCGCGGGTGCTTTCAACTCCCTTTAACCCGCTTCTGGAATGGTGGAGCGATCGCGATGGGGAGACGGACATCATGACAGCGGCCGCCCGCCGTCCCGGACTGGATGTGTTGCGGGTCCTGGCCGTCGCGGCCGTGGCCTGGTTCCACTTCGGCTTTCGCATGCAGGTCACCGGCGAGGCGGGCCCGCTGATGGCCGGCGACCCGGGCGGGCTGGCGCGCTACGGCTATCTCGGCGTGTCGGTCTTTTTCGCCATTTCCGGCTATGTGATCTCGATTTCGACCGAGGGCCGCGATGCCTATGGCTTTGCGGTCGCCCGGATCGCGCGGCTGTGGCCGACCTATGTCGTGTGCATGAGCCTGACGGCTGCGGTCATGCTCGCGGTGCCCGAGCTCGGCCTTCCCGTCGGCCTGACGCAATATCTCGCTAACCTGACCATGCTCGCCCCGTTCCTCGGCCAGCCCTTGATGGACGGCGCCTATTGGTCGATCGTCGCGGAAATCATCTTCTACGGCTGGGTTGGACTGCTGATGGTCGCCCGGGTCTGGCGTAACTGGCAGGTCTGGGTCGCCGCCGTCTGGCTGGTGATCGCGGCGCTCGACCTCGCTGTCGTGGAGAGCGACCTGCTGCGCCGCCTGCTCCTGACGGAGTTCGCCGGCTTCTTCGCCTTCGGCATGATGCTGCGCGCGCTGGAGCGCGGGGAGACGGCCGCCGGGGTTGTGCTCGTCGCCGCCTTCGTGCAGGCGCTTGCCGGCGCGGCCGCCGGTGCGGCCAAACTGCCGGAGGCCTATGCGGGGGCTGTCTTCTCGATCCCGGTCGTCCTGGCTTGCGTCTCTGCCGGCTTGCTGGTGCTTGCCCTGCTCGTGCGGCTGCCGGCCGGCGCCGTGCCGGTTGGCCCGGTGTCCCTTGCCGGACGCGCGACCTACCCCTTCTACCTGCTGCACCAGCACATCGGCTATGCCGCCTATTTCCTGCTGGTGCCGGCCATCGGTTTTGCCGGCACCACGCTGGCGCTGATCGCCGGCCTGACCGCGGTCGCGCTGCTGATCTCGAGCGTCTTGGAAACGCCGGCGGCGCGCGCGATCCGGGCGTTCGGCGCCGGGGTGCGGGCTTTTGCCCTTGCCCGGATCAGGGCCGCCTAGGACTCCTCCTCCTCGCGCCAGCCGACGCGCGCCTGTGGCACGCTGTCGGTTCCGGCGAAATAGGGCTTGATGTCCACAAGCGGCGTGCCGTCGACACAGTCGAGGCCGCGCACGTCGAAGCCGTCGGGGCGCATGGCAACCAGCTCCACCACCGACAGGGCCACCGGGTTCGGCCGGATCGGCGAGCGCAGGGCGAAACAGCCGTGCGGGCGGGCGGCGAAGGACGGCGCTTGCACGACCAGGTCGCGGCGGGCTTGATGCATCCAGTAGAGCAGGTAGAGATGGCTGCAGGTCTCCACCGAGGCCAGTCCCTCGCGAAACGCCGGCCGGAGGTGGACCCGGCAAACGGCATCGCTGCCACGCCCGTTGCGGGGGCAATCCTGCGTCGTTTTCCAGGGTGTTTCGATGTGGCCGATGAAAATGATGCCGGCATTTTGCGGCATTTGTGCCGGGTCGGTCGCCAGTTTCTGCTCTCCGGGCCTTGGCGATTTTGCCGAGGGGTGGGTCATTCAGCTCTCCTGGTGGCGTGCGCGATGCGCGGTGTCGCGCGCAGTGTTTCCCCGAAACGGCCAGCCTGTCACCCGGTGCGGGCCGAATGCCTCGAATTTTAGTCGAAATCGTCGAAAACTCTGCTCTTGTTCGATTCAAACAAGCTTAAGTCTTGAGGAGCGTGGATTCATTTTTGTTCATCCGGCGCGTGGTAAATCTCGAATCATGAAGTCTTTGACCACAGCAAGGCGATGTTGATCATGGCGAACACGGAGCTTGTAAACTTCGAGGCCTTGGCGCTGGAGGACGATATGTCCCGGCGCAACGATCTGGCGCGAAACGTCGCGACGCTCTTTTCGTTCACCTCGGAGACCTGTTCGGACGAACAGATCGAAACCTACGATCATGTGCTGGTGCGCCTGGCGGACATGGTGGAGGCGCAGGCGCGGGCGTTCATCGCCGATCGGCTCGCGAAACTGCGGCGCGCCCCGGAAAATACGGTGCGCCGGCTGGCCCAGGACGAGATTGTCGTTGCCCGTCCGCTGCTGGAACGCTCCACGGTTCTGCGCGATGTCGATCTCATCGAGATTGCCCGCGACTGCGGCGACGATCACCGTATGGCGATCGCGACCCGCGAGATCCTGTCGGAACTGGTGACGGATGTGCTGGTCGAGGAGGGCGGCGATCCGGTGAAGCGCGCGGTCGCGGAAAACGCCGGTGCCAGCCTGTCGTCCTTTGGCGTGTCGCGCCTGCTGGATGCGGCGTCAATCGACGAGGAGCTGCAACTGGCCCTTGCCGAGCGCGGCGACCTGCAGGAGGCCGAGATCTCGCGCCTTGCGGAACTCGCCGGCGAACGCGTGCGCATTCGCTTGTTCGAGGCGGCCGGGTCCGGTGCCGAGGCGCTTCCGGCGGCGGCGAAGGCTGCCGCGCAACGCCTGTCCAACGATTTCTGGCTGCAACGCTACGACTTCGAAACCGCCATGGGGCGGGTTCTGGCATTGGCGCGGGGGCCGGGGCTCGACGAGCAGACGCTGTTGCGGTTTGCCGAGCAGGACCGCTTCGCGGAAGTGGTGGCGACCTTCGCCATGCTGGGCGACATCGGACTGGAAGAGGCCAAGCACTGGATGGTGCGTCTCGACACCGACCCCTTCCTGATCGTGGCCAAGGCCTGCGGGCTGAAAGCCACGACCGTCGACACGCTGCTCACCATCGGGCCGTGGCGGTACCGCCTACCGGCGGCGGAGCGTGCCAGGGTGGTCGAGCGTTACGCCAGCATCATTCCGCAGTCGGCGCGGCAGCTGCTCAATCAGTGGCAGGGCCGTCTGGCGAGCTGACGGGCGAGGGCGCACGCCGCCCTCGGCCGGGCCCGGCGCAGGCGTGCCGGCGTTTCAAGGCAATCTCTTCGGCGGCCGCGTTCCTGCTTGGCTTTCATGGGCGCCGGCGTCTATTGTCCGCTGATTATAACCCGTTGTTTTGACGGGTTTACAGGCGGGGTTTTTCAAATGGCACGCGACTGTGGATCGGGATGTCCGTCCGGACGCGCGGTGAGGCGTCTTTTTTTGCTTGCGTTTCTGGCGCTCGCATCTCTTTCCGGTTTCACCCAGAAAGGTCATGCCCAGACCGACGCCCCGGCGGCCGGCCCCCCCGCTGCGGCGGAGGCGAGCGCGCCGTCGTCGCCTTCGGACGGCCTGTCCGCGGGCGGCGATCACCGGGTTCTGGTCTTCAAGGTGCGCGATGCCCTCGGGCAGGCGCTGCAGTCACTCGATGCTCTGCCGCAGCTGACAACGCGCGCGCTGCTGGAACGTTCGCCGGACGGCACGCTGGACTGGGTCTGGAAGACCGCCGTCGTGCTGGTGCTGGCCATCCTGGCGGGAACGGCGGTCCTGCGCCTCGTCGAGCGCTGGGGCCGGTTGCGCTTCCTGCGCTTTTACGATGCGGCAACGCCCGAACGGGCCGACAGGATCGCCTATCTCCTGTCGCGGGCCGCGATCATGGCGGTCGCCCTTGCCGGATTCGCGGTGGTGGCGGTGGTGATCGCGCTCGCCTTCGTTTCCGGGCATCCGCCGTCGCGCGTCACCGCGCTGGTCGGGCTGGAGGCGGTTGCCACCTTCCTGTTGCTGCGCATCGTCTTGCTCAATGTGCTGGCGCCCGGCGTTTCCGCCCAGCGGATGCTGCGTCTTGAGGATCGCGATGCACACGGCCTGTACCGGTCTCTGATCGGGCTTGCGGCGCTTTCGCACGCGCTGTTTGCCCTGTGCGGCTGGATGGCGGCGATGGGGCTCGACCCGAATGCCCACAAGCTCGCGCTGATCGTCGCGACCGGCGTCGCCTGCCTGCTTCTCTCGGCGGTGGTGGTGTTTTACCGGAAGGCGCTGACCGGCCTGATCGCCGCCCCGCAGGAGGGCGGGACCGTCCTCGGCGCCGGGCACCGCGTCGTCACGTTGGTCTGGCTTCCGCTGACGTTGCTGTATTTCGCAGGCGCCTTCCTGGTCTCCTCCGTGCGGGTGCTGCTCGATCTGCCGGCGGCGCTCGGGCTCGTCGGCGCGCCGATCATGGCGCTGCTGATCTGGGCCGTCGGTTATGGCGTGCTCGTGCTGGTGATCGACAAGTGGCTGTTGCCCCGGCTCGACAGCGACAGCGCCCAGGCGCAGGCGGCGGAAGATATCGCCCGTGCCGCGGTGACCCAGGGCGAAAGCGTCGACGAGGATGCAAGCCTTGCCCAGGCGCGCGCCGAGGCGATGGATGCGGAAGGCGCGCGCACGCCCTACCGCCGGCTGCTGGAGCACGGCGCGGCGATCCTCTCGCTGGTGGCGGCCGCCGCCTTTCTGTTCAGGACCTGGGGCATCCCGCTCACCGACGACAGTTTCTTTCTCGCCAACCTGTTCGAGATCGGGCTGATCCTGTTTCTGGGGTATATGGCCTATGAGGCCGTTGCCATCGCCATCGACCGCCAGATCGTTCTGGAGGGCGGCGGCGCGGACAAGAAGGACGACGATCACGAGATCGGCGGAGCGGGCGAGAGCCGCCTTGCGACCCTTCTGCCGATCTTCCGCAATTTCCTGCTGATCTCCATCGTGGTGATCGCCGGCATGATCGCCCTGTCGCAGGTCGGGGTAAACATCGCGCCGCTCTTCGCCGGTGCCGGCGTCGTCGGTCTGGCGGTCGGCTTTGGCGCGCAAACGCTCATTCGCGACATTTTCTCGGGTGCGTTTTTTCTGGTCGACGATGCCTTTCGCAAGGGCGAATACATCGACATCGGCGACGTGAAGGGCACGGTGGAAAAGATCTCGATCCGCTCCATGCAGCTACGCCATCACAACGGCCCGCTGAACACTGTGCCCTTCGGCGAGATCCGCTTCGTGAAGAACTTCTCGCGCGACTGGGCGGTGATGAAGCTCGCCTTCCGCGTCACCTATGACACCGACGTGGAAAAGATGCGCAAGCTGATCAAGAAGTTCGGCCAGGAGCTGCTCGAGCACCCCGATTACGGGCCGAAGTTCCTGCAGCCGGTGAAGTCGCAGGGCGTCACGGCACTGGAGGATTCGGCGATGATCGTGCGCGTCAAGTTCATGACGCGGCCGGGCGACCAGTTCGAATTGCGCAAGGTGGTCTACGCCGGCATCCGCGACCTGTGCGAACGCGAGGGCATTCATTTCGCCCACCGCGAGGTCACGGTGCGCGTGTCGCAGGATCCCAACGATCCGCGCGAGTTCTCCGAGGCGGAGAAGAAGGCAATCGGCGGCGCCGTGCTCCCCACCCTGGAAGAGGGGCAAGGCGCAGGCGCCGCGACCGCCGCCGACGGCCGCTAGCTGTTTGCAACAAGGCGTGCGACCGGGGCGCGGTCGGGGCGCGCGCAATGGACCCGACAAAATGGGGTGCCGGCATGTCCGGCACCCCGTCAGGCTGCTGACAAAGGTGGAGCTGCTCCAGGCGTCATACCGGGCAAGCGTCAGCGCGACCCGGTATCGGAGAGCCAAAGGCCTATAATTTTCAAGCCAAAAGAAGCCGACAGGCAGTGCCTCCCCGATCCCGGCTCTCATTGCATTCGGCCGGGATGACGATTCTTCAGGGCTTGTCATCACTCTCGCGGGGTGCCGGCATGTCCGGCACCCCGTTTCCGCATTGCGGGATCGCAAGGGACCCGTCGCCGCCGGAAACGCAAGGCTTGAACGGCGTGCGATATAGGTATAAAGATATGTTTATATCTTAGTCGCGAGGGTTCGGCATGTCCGACAACACACAGTTCAGCCTCGATCAGCTCAGTCTCGAGAGCCTGCTTGCCGGTCTGCGAAATGCCGGCGAGGCGACGCGTCTCAGGCTGCTGGCGCTTCTGGCGGATGGCGAATTGACGGTCAAGGATGCCACCGTCATTCTGGGCCAGAGCCAGCCGCGGATCTCGCGTCACCTGAAGCTTCTGACCGAGGCGGGGCTGGTGCAGCGTTTTCCGGAAGGGGCCTGGGTGTTCTATCGCCTCGGCGACGGGGCGATGGGCGATCTGGTGCGCCTGCTGCTGTCGCGGCTCGATCCGCAGGATGCGGTGCTGGCCGGGGACCGGGTGCGCCTTGCCGCAACCCGTCGCGCCAAGGCGGAAGCCGCGGCCGCCTTCTTCGCCTCCAAGGCCAAGACCTGGGACCAGGAGCGCTCGCTTCATGTGCCCGAGGCCGCGGTGGAGGAGGCGATCCGCGCGGCCATCGGCGACAAGCCCTTCGGCGCGATGCTGGATCTGGGAACGGGCACCGGCAGCCTGCTGTCGCTGTTGCGCGATCAGTATTCCCAGGCGCTCGGCATCGATGCGAGCCATGACATGCTGACCGTCGCCCGCGCCAATCTGGCGCGTCAGGGCGTGAAGAGCGCGCAGGTGCGTCAGGGCGACATTCATGCGCTCAATGTGCCCACCGACAGTTTCGACCTGATCTCGATCCATCAGGTGCTGCATTATCTCGACGACCCCGGTCGCGCCATCGAGGAGGCGGCGCGCGCGCTGCGTCCCGGCGGACGGCTGCTGATCGTCGATTTCGCGCCGCACAGTCTCGAATTCCTGCGCGATACCCACGCTCACCGTCGTCTCGGTTTCGCGCATGATCAAATGAACCGATGGCTCGCCGATGCCGGCCTCGATGTCGTTCTCACCCGCGATCTGGCGCCCGATGCCGGGGATGCCGATCGCCTTACCGTCACCATCTGGCTGGCCCGCGATCCGCGCATTGTGTCGGATCTGCCGGAGCTCAACATGACCCAGGAGGTCGCCTGACATGCCGTCCACTGACAAGTTCCGCCGCTTCGAGCTTGGCTCCGGCGCCGATGTTTCCGTGTCCTTCGAGTTCTTTCCGCCCAAGTCGGAAAAGATGGAAGCCTCGCTGTGGCGGGCCGTGGAGCGCCTGCAGCCGCTGTCACCGAACTTCGTATCGGTGACCTATGGCGCGGGCGGCTCGACGCGCGAGCGCACCCACCGCACGGTGGAGCGCATCCTGCGCGAGACCGATCTTTCGCCGGCCGCGCATCTGACCTGCGTCGGCTCCTCGCGCGCGGAGGTCGATGCGATCGTGCGCGATTATCAGGCGCTCGGCGTCAAGCACATCGTCGCGTTGCGCGGCGATCCGATGGAGGGCATCGGCGCGATCTACAAGCCGCAGCCCGACGGCTATGCCTATTCCTGCGACCTGGTCGAGGGCATCCGCCGCATCGGCGATTTCGAGGTTTCGGTCTCCGCCTATCCCGAGCGCCATCCCGAAAGCCCGGACTGGGCGACCGAGATCGACAACCTGAAGCGCAAGGTGGATGCCGGCGCGACGCGGGCGATCACCCAGTATTTCTTCGACAACGACCTGTTCGAGACCTTCCTGGAAAAGGTCCGCGCCGCCGGGATTGATATTCCGATCGTTCCGGGCATCCTGCCGATCGTCAACTTCGAGACGACGATGGTGTTTTCCGCCAAATGCGGCACGTCGATCCCGGACTGGCTGGTGCGCCGCTTCGCGGGCCTCGACCAGGATGTGGAGACGCGCAAGCTGGTCGCCTCGGCGGTGGCCTGCGAGCAGGTGCTCGACCTCGTCGACCGGGGCGTCAGCGACTTCCATTTCTACACGATGAACCGCGCCGAACTGACCTATGCGATCTGTCACACGCTGGGCCTGCGCCCGGCGCCGGAAGAAAAGCAGGCGGCCTGAGAGCAGATATGACCAATTCAAAGAACGCAGCGGCGATCCTCAATGCCGCCGCCCGCGAGCGCATTCTCGTTCTCGATGGCGGCATGGGGACGATGATCCAGGACCTGAAGCTGGACGAGGCCGGCTTTCGCGGCGAGCGCTTCAAGGACTGGAAAAGCGACCTGCAGGGCAACAACGACCTGTTGAACCTGACGCAGGGCGAGGCGATCCGCGACATCCACGTGGCCTATCTGGAGGCCGGCGCGGACATCGTCGAGACCAACACCTTCTCCTCCACCACCATCGCCCAGGCCGACTACGGCATGGAGGAGCTCGCCTATGAGCTCAACCTGGAAGGCGCACGCGTGGCGCGGGCCGCCTGCGACATCGTCACGGAGCGCGAGCCGCATCGCCCGCGCTTCGTCGCCGGCGCGCTCGGGCCGACCAACCGCACGCTGTCGATCTCGCCGGACGTCAACAACCCGGGCTTCCGGGCCGTGTCCTTCGACGAGATGAAGATTGCCTATGCGCAAGCCGCGCGCGGCCTCATCGAGGGCGGCGCCGATCTGCTTCTGGTCGAGACCATCTTCGACACGCTGAACGCCAAGGCGGCGCTCTTCGCCATCGACGAGGTGTTTGAGGAAATCGGCCGCAAGCTGCCGGTGATGATTTCCGGCACGATCACCGATCTCTCCGGGCGCACGCTGTCGGGCCAGACGCCGGAAGCCTTCTGGAACTCGCTGCGCCATTCCAGCCCGTTCTCCTTCGGGCTGAACTGCGCGCTGGGCGCCAAGGAAATGCGTGCTCATGTCGCCGAGCTGTCGCGCATTTGCGACACGCTGGTCAGCGCCTATCCGAACGCGGGCCTGCCCAACGAATTCGGCGAATACGACGAAAGCCCCGAGGCGATGGCCGAGCTGGTCGGCGAGTTCGCCAAGAGTGGGCTGGTCAATATCGTCGGCGGCTGCTGCGGCACGACGCCGGAGCACATTCGCGCCATCGCCGAGGCGGTGGCCCCGCATGCGCCGCGCGTCGTGGTCGAGCCGCCCCGGCGCATGCGCCTGTCGGGTCTGGAGCCCTTCGTGATCACGCCGGAGACGAATTTCGTCAACGTCGGCGAGCGCACCAATGTCACCGGCTCCGCCCGCTTCCGCAAGCTGATCAAGACCGGCGACTATGACACCGCGCTGGAGGTTGCCCGCAGCCAGGTGGAAAACGGCGCGCAGATCATCGACGTGAACATGGACGAGGGCCTGCTCGATTCCAAGGACGCGATGGTCACCTTCCTGAACCTGGTGGCGGCCGAGCCGGACATCGCCCGCGTCCCGGTGATGATCGACAGTTCCAAGTGGGAGGTGATCGAGGCCGGCCTGAAGTGCGTCCAGGGCAAGGCCGTGGTCAACTCCATCTCCATGAAGGAGGGGGTCGAGGCCTTCATCGCCCAGGCGAAACTCGTGCGCCGCTATGGCGCGGCGGTCGTCGTCATGGCCTTCGACGAGGACGGCCAGGCCGACACGCAGGCCCGCAAGACCGAGATCTGCAAGCGCTCCTATGAGCTGCTCGTCAACGAGGTCGGCTTTCCGCCGGAAGACATCATTTTCGATCCCAATGTCTTCGCGGTCGCGACCGGCATTCCCGAGCATGACAACTACGGCGTCGATTTCATCGAGGCGACGCGGTTCATCCGCGAGAACCTGCCGCATGCGCATGTGTCGGGCGGCGTGTCGAACCTGTCGTTCTCCTTCCGCGGCAACGAGCCGGTGCGCGAGGCGATGCACTCCGTGTTCCTCTATCACGCCATTCAGGCGGGCATGGACATGGGCATCGTCAACGCCGGCCAGCTTGCGGTCTATGACGATCTCGATCCCGAGTTGCGCGACCTGTCCGAGGACATCGTCCTCAACCGCCGCTCGGATGCGACCGACCGGCTGCTGGACGCGGCCGAGCGCTTCAAGGGCAAGGGCGGCAAGCAGCGGGTGCAGGACCTCGCCTGGCGCGAGTGGCCGGTGGAAAAGCGCCTCGAGCATGCGCTGATCAACGGCATCACCGACTATATCGACACCGATGTGGAAGAGGCGCGCGCGCGCGCGGACCGGCCGCTGCATGTGATCGAGGGACCGCTGATGGACGGCATGAATGTCGTCGGCGATCTCTTCGGCGCGGGCAAGATGTTCCTGCCGCAGGTGGTGAAATCCGCGCGCGTGATGAAGCAGGCGGTCGCCTATCTGATGCCCTACATGGAAGCGGAGAAGCGCGAGCAGGGCATCGAGAACATGCCGAGCGCCGGCAAGATCCTGATGGCCACCGTCAAGGGCGACGTCCATGACATCGGCAAGAACATCGTCGGCGTCGTGCTCCAGTGTAACAATTTCGAAGTGGTCGATCTCGGCGTCATGGTGCCGGCCGCGAAGATCCTGGAGACGGCGAAGAAGGAGAAGGTCGACATCATCGGGCTCTCCGGCCTGATCACGCCGTCGCTCGACGAGATGTGCAACGTGGCGGCGGAAATGGAGCGCGAGGGCTTCGACGTGCCGCTTCTGATCGGCGGCGCGACCACCAGCCTGATCCACACGGCGGTGAAGATCCACCCGAACTACAAGCGCTCCCAGGCGGTCTATGTCACCGACGCCAGCCGGGCGGTCGGCGTCGTCTCCAAGCTCTTGAGCGAGGAACATCGCGACAGCTACATCGAGGGCGTGCGCGCGGATTACGTCAAGGCGGCGGAAACCCATGCGCGCTCGCGCTCGGGCGGCAAGCGCACCTCGATCGCCCAGGCGCGGAGCAACAGCTTCAAGCCATCCTTCGACGCCTATGCTCCGGTCGCCCCGTCCTTCCTGGGGACGAAGGTCATCGACGACGTGTCGCTTGAGGATCTCGCCAGCGCCATCGATTGGACGCCGTTCTTCTCCACCTGGGAGATCAAGGGCACCTATCCGGCGGTCCTGACCGACAACCGCTACGGTCCAGCGGCATCGGCCCTGTTCGACGACGCAAGGCGCATGCTCGACGAGATCGTGCGCGACCGGCTGCTGACCCCCAAAGGCGTGGTCGGCTTCTGGCCGGCGGCGCGCCGCGGCGACGACATCGTGCTCTATGAGGACGAGGACCGCGCCCGCGAGCGCACCGTGCTGCACACGCTGCGCCAGCAGATGCAGCGCGGGCAGGGCGGGCGTGCCAACCTGGCGCTGGCGGATTTCGTTGCCGGGGAAGACAGCGGCATTGCCGACTATCTCGGCGGCTTCGCGGTCACCGCCGGCCACGGCGAGGACGAGCTTGTCTCGCGCCACGTCGAGGCCGGCGACGACTACAACAAGATCCTGGCCCAGGCGCTCAGCGACCGGCTGGCGGAAGCCTTTGCCGAGCGGCTGCACGAACGGGTGCGCAAGACGCTTTGGGGCTATGCGCCGAAGGAGGACCTGTCGGTCGAGGATCTGATCGCCGAGCGCTACCAGGGCATTCGCCCGGCGCCCGGATATCCCGCGCAGCCCGACCACACGGAAAAGGCCACGCTGTTCGATCTGATGGACGCGCCCAACACGGCCGGCATCACGCTCACCGAGAGCTATGCCATGTGGCCGGGGTCGTCGGTGTCGGGACTCTATTTCGCCCATCCCGACAGCCACTACTTCGGCGTCGGCCGCATCGAGCGCGACCAGATCGAGGATTACGCCGTGCGCAAGGGCTGGGACCTGGCAACGGCGGAGCGCTGGCTCGCGCCGATCCTCAATTATGATCCGGTACAGCGGGAGGCGGCGGAGTAGACACCGCCCGACCTTCGGAACCTGTCCGCCCCCCTTCATCGGCCCGCACAGACCATGTCCGCGCGGGCCGTTTGCGTCGCCTCTGTGCCGCTGAATAGATCGTTTACAAAAACAGCCCTAATCACCGTTCGCGTAGCGGCATATCTTCGGAAACAGAAAACGGTGCCGCCTGGCACCACCAATTCCGGAGATTGATATGAGCAAATCCCTGACTGTCCTGAAGGTCGATTCGTCGGCCCGCCGCGAAGGCTCCGTCACCCGCCGCCTCGCGGATCGCGCAATTACCGAACTGGGTGAGGGCGGCACCGAGGTCACCACGATCATTCGCGACGTCGCCGCCGGCCTGCCCGTCGTCGACGAGGCCTGGGTGGCGGCGAATTTCACGGACCCGGCCGAGCGCAACGCAGACCAGAAGGCGCGGCTTGCGCTGTCCGACACGCTGGTTGCCGAGGTCAAGGCGGCCGACGTGCTTCTCATCGGCGTGCCGATCTACAATTTCGGCATTCCCGCAGCCCTCAAGGCGTGGGTGGATCTGATCGCGCGGGCCCGCGAGACCTTCCGCTACACGGAGAACGGACCGGAAGGGCTGCTGACGGACAAGCGGGCAATCCTGCTGCTGGCCTCCGGCGGTACCACCGTCGGTTCGGAGATCGACTTCGCCACCGGATACCTGAAACACATCATGTCGTTCATCGGGATCACCGATGTGACCGTGATTGCCGCCGATCGGCTGATGTTCGATGCGGAGGAAAGCCTCGCAGGGGCCGAGCGCGGTGTCAGCGACGCGGCAATCCGTCTGCGGGCCGCCTGACACTGCCGGTCCGTGCTTCCGGTCCGTGCTGTCGGTCCATGCCGGGTGGGGAGGGTGGCGCCGGGCGTCATCATACCCGCCCGAGGCGGGGCACCGGGGTCGCGCGCCGCACGCGAAAGTTGCTGGCCGGGCGCCTTGTGGGTCAAGGCGCCCTGCAAAATGCACCGCGCACGAAAGGTGCGCGGTCTCTCTTTGTTGAGGGGTCTGGATGCTCTAGATCAATCCGACCACGATCGCTGCCACGAAGACAAAGGCGGCGAAAACGGCGATTACATTGAGATTGCGGACAAGTGTCATGGTTCGGCCTCCCGCATTCTTTCTATGCGTTAATGGTATGTTACCCGGCCCGGCGCGCAAAGCGAAAAAGATGCTGCGCTGCAATGCGGAAGGGACAAATTTTTCCACCGCCGCGCTTGATGCAACCCAACGTATTGATTTCATGTCGTTCGCGATGCGACAGCGCGTCGCGGTGGCGGGCGTCTCCGCGCGCGGTCACCGGGCTTCCGGTTGCGGGCCGAAGATTACGTAGCGTCGTGTCGCGAATATTGAGCATAGGTTGTATTTGCAACGATTAACGAGAATGAAACCCCCGCATTCTAGTTTTTTCCGGAAAAGGTCGTGAAGGAAAACGCAATGAATGCGACGCAACTTGCCGAGTTGGCGCGCAATGGATCGGCAGAAAGCACGGGCGAACTTGTCTCGGCGCTCACCGATCTGTTCTGTCGGGCGCCGGACGATGAGCGCGAGCGTGTCAGCCTTGTGTTCGGCGATATTGTCCTGCGCGTGCTGGATCGGCTTGAATGTGCCGCGCGGTCTGCGCTGTCGCAGCGGATCGCGGAAGACGACGAGGCGCCGAAGGACCTGTTGAAGGCGCTTGCTGCGGATCAGGACCTTGAGGTTGCCGCGCCCGTTCTGGAGCAGTGCCGCGGCCTGTCCGATCAGGATTTCGCGGAGGTCGCGGAGGAAGTTCCCGCGAGCCACTTGCTGGTTTTGTCCCGGCGCAAGGCAATCAAGCCCGTGTTGACGCGGGTTCTGGCACAGCGCGGCGAACCGCAGGTGCTGCACGCGCTGACCCGCAATCAGTCCGCTGTCATCGGCGTCGATTCCTTCGATCTTCTGGTGGCGCGGGCGCGCAAGGATGTCGAGCTTCAGGAAGCGCTCAGCGAACGGCCCGACATTCCCGAAAGCGCCGCGGAGCGGCTCGTTCCCTTCCTGTCGCGCGAGATGGCGCAGCGGATCAAGGATCTCAACGTCAACGAGGTGCTCGTCAAGGCGATCGCCGAACGCGCCGCGCGCGAGGTCGAGATCCAGTTGCGCGAGTTCAACGGCGCCAAGTCGAAGACCGAACAGCTGATCGATGCCGCCGTTGCTGGATCGGTCCCCATCGACACGGCAGTGGGCGCCTTTGCGGACAAGGATCGCGCCTTCGAGCTGGGGCAGTTGCTGGCGCGTACGGTCGGCTGGCCCGACAATGTCGTCGTCCCGCTGGTGTTTCGGGAGGACGACATGCCGATCCTGTTCCTCTGCCGCCTCAGCGGGGTCACGGATGCGGCCTACATGAAGATCGTGCGCATGCGCGCGAAGCGGATGCGGCTGTCATCGACCGCCTCGAGCGAGGCGATGCGCAAATACGCAGAGCTGAGCGAGGAAGCGGCCCGCAGCGCCTTCAAGGCGATGGCGCAGAAAATGAAGCTGCCCGCCAAGATCTGAGACACGAGCTATGCGCCTCAGGCGGGCCGCCGGTGACCTGTCATTGGGCCGCCACCCCGGACGTCGCTGTCGCAAGACAGCCCTCAAGCCAGTGGGCGGCCTTCAGTGTCTTGCGGTCGTCGCCATAGGCACCGATGGTCTGGACCCCGAGCGGAAGGCCCGCCGCACTCCGCAGACCCGGCACATTCGCCGCCGGCGCGCCCATCAATGTCCACACGCGGTTGAACACCGACGACCCGGTCGAGGCCAGGCCGATGGGCGCCATGCCGGGTGCCGACGGCGTGACCAGCACATCCACCTTCGACTGGATATCGGCAAAGGCACGGCGCGCCTGGTCCGCGGTGCGTTGCGCGTCGTCATAGGCGCCTGACGACAGGGCAGCGCCTTCCTCCAGCGTCTCGCGCAGGACCGGGCTCAGCTTTTCCGGCGCGAGGTCGACCTCGGCTGCCAGGGCGCGCGCTGCCTCATAATCCTGGATCGTCTTGTGCGCGGCAAAAGCTTCGCGAAAGACCGGTGGCAGCGAGATCGATGTGACCGCCGCGCCGGCGCGTTCGGCCGCGATGCGGACACGCTCGAGCGCGATGGTCATTTCCTCGTCCGCCTGCGCCCAGGGCTGCGGTTCGACGAACCCGAGTCTCGGCGGGGTTGGAACCTCGCCATCCACCCGCCAGTCGCGGTCGGCCAGCGCCCCGGCGCCGAAAGCGACATCGGCAATGCCCTTGGCGAAGACGCCGACCGTATCCAGCGACCAGGAGAAGATCTTCACGCCGACCGCGGGAAGGCGTCCGAAGCTCGGCTTGAAGCCGGCGATGCCGCAAAAGGCCGCCGGCCGGACAACCGAGCCGCCGGTCTGCGTGCCGAGCGCCAGGGGAAAGAAGCCGGCCGCAACGCCGGCAGCCGACCCCGAAGAGGATCCGCCCGGCGTGTGTTCGAGATCGTGGGGATTGCGCGTCGGTCCGGGGCTGAAGAAGGCGAACTCCGTGGTCACCGTCTTGCCGAGAATGGCGGCGCCGGCACGGCGCGCCAGCGCGACCACGGCCGCATCCACGGCCGGGCGGTAGCCGTCATGGATCGGCGAGCCGTAGGCAGTGGCCCGGTCGCCGGTCTCGATGTTGTCCTTCACGCCCATCGGCATGCCGGCGAGCGGCCCGTAGGTGCTGCGCGCGGCGGCGCGCGCGGCTTCCACGTCGACGGACACGAAGGCGCGGATTTCCGGTTCCCGCGAGGCAATCGTCGCTGCGATTTCGTCGTAAAGCGCGTCGATCGACAGGGTGCCTGCATCCAGTCTGCGCGCGATGTCGAGGGCTGACAGCATCGATTCCTCCCGTTTCAGGAATCAGATCTTGCCGACAATCGAAGGAACTTCAAGCGTTTGCGGCGTCTAGGCGTTGCGTTTTTTGTCCGGGTGCAGGGTCTTTCCGAGAATATGGCTGTCGCGGCCGATCACATGGGAGCTGGTCCCGACAATGAGGTTGTCGGGCGCGCGTACCACCGAATGGTCCTTGTTCGGATAGGGCAGGTTCGCCAGAAAGTGGCGCATGCAATTGAGCCGGGCGCGCTTCTTGTCGTCGGACTTGACCACGGTCCAGGGCGCATCGGCGGTGTCGGTGTAAAAGAACATCGCCTCCTTGGCTTCCGTGTAGTCGTCCCACAGATCCATGGACGCACGGTCGATGGGCGAGAGTTTCCACTGCTTCAGCGGGTCCGTCTCGCGAGACTTGAAGCGCCGGCGTTGTTCCTCGCGCGAGACGGAAAACCAGTATTTGAACAGGCGGATGCCGGATTGCGCGAGCATCTGTTCGAATTGCGGGCACTGGCGCATGAAGTCGAGATAGTCGTTGGGACTGCAGAAGTTCATCACCCGCTCGACGCCCGCGCGATTGTACCAGGAGCGGTCGAAGAAGACGATCTCGCCTCCGGAGGGCAGCCACTGGATGTAGCGCTGGAAATACCATTGCGACCGTTCGCGGTCGGAGGGCTTGGTCAGGGCGACCACCCGCGCGGCGCGCGGGTTCATGTGCTCCATGAAACGCTTGATGGTGCCGCCCTTGCCGGCTGCGTCACGGCCCTCGAAGAGGAGGACAACCTTCTGGCCGGTTTCCTCCACCCAGCGCTGGGCCTTCAGCAGTTCGACTTGAAGCGCGGCCTTCTGGCTCTCGTATGTCTTGCGGCGCATCTTGTCCGCATAGGGGTAGGCGCCGGTCTCGAAGATGTCGCGCACCGCCTGCGGATCGTGGCGCATCTCGGCAAGCGTGTGCCGGCGTGCGGCGCCGCTCGCCGCCGCTCGCCGGCGGGCCTCGGTGTCGTGCGTCTCCCCGCCGGCGTCCGCCGCAACCGGTGCGGCCGTCGGCAGCGGTTCGGGCGCCGCGTTCGGGGCGATGCCGGTGTCTGTGGTGCTCGGGTCGGTGGTGTCGATGGTATCGGGGTCGACGGTGGTGGGATCGATGGGGAAGGTCTTGTCGGTCTTGTCTGCCGGCATTGAGTGGTCCGCCTGGTCTATTGTCCGGCGTTCGCCGGTTGTTGATGACAGGAAGGACCCCTATCACGCAACGGAAGGCGCGTCGTTGATACCGGTCAAACCTTCGCGGTGGCGGCAGAATGCGGCTTTGCCGGCAAGGTTGTCCCTTGCCGGCGCGGCTTGCGGTCGTCGTGCCGTGCGGCTGCGACTGTCGATCAGCGGCAAAGCTTCTGTTTGCCCGAATAGGTGGTGAAGCGTCCGGTGTTCGGGTTGAAGCTGCGATACTTGGTGGAGCAATAGCGATACCATTCGCGGGTCCAGGGCTCCGGCCGGTCGTAGCCGACCACGACGGGCGGGGCCGGACGGTAACCGCCATTGTCATAGACCGGGGCCGGGCGGTAGCCGCGGTTGTCATAGACCGGGTCGGGGTAGGCCGGGCCGTAACCGCGCGGGTGACGGGGCTCGTAGATCGGCTCCGGGTCGATGTACTGGG
This sequence comes from Stappia stellulata, assembly GCF_020176715.1. Classification (GTDB taxonomy): domain Bacteria; phylum Pseudomonadota; class Alphaproteobacteria; order Rhizobiales; family Stappiaceae; genus Stappia. The sequence continues at coordinate 26,783 of NZ_JAIVMF010000013.1, forward strand.
GGCCGCTCAAGGCCGAACCGATCATGGCGCCGGCCGCAAGGCCGATCACGCCGATGGCCAGAGCCGCGCCGATGTCGTCGTTCTTGTTGCGGTGGCGGTTCTGGTGGCGATTGCCGCGATTGGGGCGAAAGGCCTGATGCTGACCGCCATGGTCGCGCCAGTGGCGTTTTCCGCCGCCGGCTTCCGCCACGGAGAAGGAGGGCAGCAGCATCGCACCGGCGAGCGTTGCGACGAGCACTCGGGAAGTCAGGCTCTTGAGGGTGACGGGCGTGGTCATGCGGGCGGCTCCTTGCGTGTGTCGCGGTAACGACGATGACACGAAGATGCCACCCGCCACTTGAACCGGTGCTGAGACGGCCGTTCATCCGCCGTTCAGGAAAGTCGAGGCCTCAGCGGCAGAAGCGATAGCGGCCCGAATAGGCGAGATAGTAGCCGGTGCGCGGGTTGAAGCTGCGGTACTTGCGCGCGCAATAGGCATACCATTCCGGCGACCAGGCGGGGGCGCCGCGATAGACGCGTCTCGGGGCGGGGCCATAATAGCGTCGGGGCGCGATTGCCTGCTGGGCGATCAGCCCGGTGGCGAGACCGATGATGCCCGCGGCGGCAGCGCCGTTTCCGCCATAGCCGAAATAGACCCCGCTTCCATAGCGTGGGTAGGGCCGATACGCCGGATAGGGGCGATACGGACGGTAGGCCCGATAGGGACGATACGGACGGTAGGCGCGATAAGGCCGATAGGGGCGATAGGCTTGGCGGGGGGCATGCCTGTAGATGCGCTGGCTGCGATAACGCGGCGCCTCATAGCCGTGGTAATAGGGCGCGCGGACGGTGTCGGGCTGGGCGGACGCCGGTCGTGGCGCCAGCGGCAGCGACAGGGCGAGGGCGAGAACGCCGGCGAGCCCGAGGCGCAGGCTGTGCGGGGGCGTGCCGGTGCCGGCGAAACGGAAGAAACGCTGGACCAGGGACATGGCGGGTCTCCTTTCACGAACGGATCGGCCGGCGCAAGCCAGTCCCGCCGATCCTGCCATTTCCATCATGGACGGCCTTCAATGTGGCGAGAGCGTGGCCCGGCGCGCGGGCGCGCGCGTCGCGCCATGGCGTCATCGGGATTTGCATTGGAGCCTTGGCGCGGGCAAAACAGGAGCGATCCATGCGCGTCCGGCGCCATGGACCAGATGCCTGGAGAGCCTGCCATCGCCGAGCGCCCGCAAAAGACCGACCCGATCCGGCCCACGGACGACGAGGCGATCGCGCTTGCGCGCAAGCTCGTGCGGCTGGCGCGCTTCGGGGCGCTTGGCGTTATTGATCCGGGGTCCGGCGCGCCTTTCGTATCGCGCGTTGCGCTGGCGACCGAGATGGACGGATCGCCGGTGATGCTGGTCTCCGCGCTGTCGACCCACACGAAGGCGCTTCTTGCGGATCCGCGTTGTTCGCTGCTTGTCGGCGAACCCGGCAAGGGCGATCCGCTCGCCCATCCACGCCTCACGCTCATGGGCACGGCGCATCCCTTTGCCGCCGACGATCCGGCGCTGCCGCATGCGCGCCGCCGCTACCTGATGCGTCATCCCAAGGCGAAGCTCTATGCGGATTTTTCCGATTTCGCCTTTGTCCGCATGGAGGTGGCGCGGGCGAGCCTGAACGGCGGCTTCGGCAAGGCCTATGAGCTGCTGCCCTCCGATTTCCTGCTGGAGCGCGCGTCGCTCGGCGGGTTCTTGGACATGGAGGAAGGCGCTATCGCGCATCTGCATGCCGACCATCCCGATGCGGTGCGGCTTTACGCCGAGCGGCTGGCGCGGGCGGGCCAGGGGGCGTGGCAGCTTTCCTCGCTCGATCCGCAAGGGCTTGATTTCGTCGATGGCGACCGGGTTGCCCGGCTCGCCTTCGATCCGCCGCTCGCCGGGCCGCAGGACCTGCGCCCGCGCCTCGTTGCCCTTGCGAAACAGGCGAGAGACAGCGAATGATGGCCGCACGAGCGACTGCCACCGATGACGCGATCTTGAGGGAGAACCGACGCGTGAAATCCCGTTTCCTTCGTCTGCCGGGTATGCCGGGCAACCGGCCGGGCGTGCTGCTGGCAGCCCTTGCGCTTGCCCTGTGCGCGGCCGTGTCCGCCCCGGCTCAGGCGCAATACCGGCTGGCGCCTTTCAAGGACCGCCTGTTCGACTATCCAGGCATGCTCGCCGGCAAGCCGCAGGACGCCTTCGTCATCGTCGACTACGACAAGCGCCGCGACATCCACCGTCGCGACAAGGTGTGGGAGCGGCAGGTGCACGGCGAATATGTCTCGATGAAGCCGCGCAGCACGCAGGAAGACCTGACGCTCACCGCCAATGGCCGCACGATCACCTACATGCGGGTGGGAACGCCGCGGGGCGCCAAGTCGATCGTGATTTACATTCACGGTCAAGGCGGTAACAGATTTCAGGGAATGAATGACGTCAGCTTTGGCGGCAACTTCAACCGCATCAAGAACCTGATGGTCCGCAATTCCGGCGTCTACATCACGCTCGACGTCAAGAATTTCAAGGGCCAGGGCGAGGCGGACGTCAAGGCGCTGATGCAGCACTACACGCGCCAGGCGCCGGGCGCGCGCGTCTATGTCGCCTGCGGGTCGATGGGCGGGGCCTTGTGCTGGCGTCTGGCCAAGGACAACGCGGCTTCCGCAATGATGGGCGGGATCCTGCTGATGGGGTCGACGTGGGACGAAGGTTTCCTGTCGAGCGCCACCTTCCGCACCGCCCGGCTGCCGATCTATTTCGGGCACGGCAGTTGGGACGAGGTCTACGACTGGAAGAAGCAGGCCGGGTTCTTCGAGCGGCTCAAGGCACGCAATCCGCGCTATCCCGCGCGCTTCGCCCTGTTCGAGACGGGCACCCACGGAACGCCGATCCGCATGACGGACTGGCGGCTGGTGCTCAACTGGATGTTCGCCGCCACCGGCCGGTGAACGATGCGGGGCAGTCCGGCGAAACGACGTGAAACAGTGTGTTTTCGGGTGTAGCCTACCCAGGATTGCGCGTCTGCGAGGCAAGGCGTGCCGGGATCCTGGAGGGCGACATGCAAAGCTTCAAGCTGACGGCCTGGAATATCGAGCATTCCGACAAGCTTCTGGATGAACTAGACGCGACCGATCCGGATGCCCGCGCCAGGGCGGAGGCCCGCCGGGATGCGATCGCGGAAGAGATCGCCGCGCTTGATGCCGATATCCTGCTGGTCACCGAGGGACCGAACGGCGAGGCGCGGGCGGCCGCTTTTTTCGATGCGGTGGCGCCGGGATACCGTCTGGCCGTGCGGGGAAGCGCCGACCGCAGGGACTATGGCATGCGCGGTACGGACGCGACGACCGGGCGGCAGTGGATCTGGTTTCTGGTTCGCGAGAGGGCGCCGATCACGACGTCGCTGGTTCATCTCGACCGCTGGCAAGCGCTCGCGGAAGCCAGTTCCGGCGGCGCGCATGCGAACGGGCGCTGGGACGTGTCCTTTCCCAAGTTCGGCGACGAAACGCTGTCTTTCGACATCGACCGCAACCACGGACACTGGCGTCACCCGCAGGTGCTGCTTGCCGAGATTGACGGGGCGCGGTTCGAGGTGATCGGGGCGCATTGCAAGAGCAAGTTCACGCGCGTGCGCGGGCGTGGAGAACCGCTGGACGCGGATTTTTTCGCCAACAATCCGAAACTCGTGGCCGAGCTGATCAAGGCCCGCACGAAGATCACCACCGAATGCGCCGACATCCGCCACTATGTGGATGCGCGTTTCGAGGCGGATCCGGGGGCTGCAATTATTGTCGCCGGCGACCTCAACGACGGACCCGGCAAGGAGCGGATCGAACGCCGGTTTCTCTATCACGATCTGATCGGCGCGCTGCAGGGCGAGGTGTTCTTCGCCAGGCGGTTTCTCAATCACGCGCTGTTCGATGCGCCGGAGGATACGCGCTGGAGCGTCCATTTTCGAGACAAGCTCGATCCCGGCCGCGATCCGAACATCCTGCTCGATCATATCCTGTTTTCGCAAAGCTTCACCGGCAACCGCCAGGTGACGCCCTTCGCCTATCGGGCGCGGGCAGGCGGTGGATGCGTTGAGCACGATGTCCATCACGCGGTGACGGGGCCGCGTCCGCAGCACGCGCTGACAAGCGATCACACGCCGGTGTCGATGGTGTTCGACAAGCGACCGGCTGCGTGAAGGATCACGCCGCGCGGATGTTCGCCAGGAAGGTGTCCAGCTCCCGCTGAAGCAGGCTCGATTGCTCCGAGAGGTTCTCGACCGTCGACAGCACCTGTCGGGCGCTGGCGCTGGAATCGACCGCTCCGGCGCTGACGGAGTTGATCGAGCAGGTGATATCGCCGCTTCCTTCCGCCACTTCGCTCACGTTGCGGGCGATCTCGGCGGTCACGGCGGTCTGCTCCTCGACGGCCGAAGCGATCGAGGAGATCTGGTCGTTGATCAGTCCGATGGCCTCGACCACCGCGGCAATCGCCTGTGCGGTGTCCGCCGCGCCGGACTGCATGTCCTTGACCTGGGTGCTGATGTCTTCGGTTGCCTGGCCGGTCTGCCCGGCGAGCAGCTTCACCTCGCCGGCGACGACCGCAAAGCCCTTGCCGGCTTCCCCGGCGCGGGCCGCCTCGATGGTGGCATTCAGCGCCAGCAGGTTGGTCTGGGCGGAAATGTCGTTGATCAGCTTGACGACATCGTCGATCCGGGTTGCCGCCTGCGCCAGTCCGTCGACCGTTTCGCTCGAGCGCCTGGCGTTGCGCGTCGTTTCCCCGGTCGCGCCGAGGGCGGCGCTGACCTGGCGGCTGATTTCGCTGATGGAGGCGGAGAGCTCTTCCGCCGCGCTCGCCACGGTCTGGACGCCGGTGGAGGATTGTTCCGCGGCAGCGGCCACCGTATTGGCGTTGTCGGAGGTCTTGCGGGCGTTTTCCGCCATCTGGATCGCGGTCGCCTCCAGCTCGCTGACGGCGGAGGCAATGCCGTCGGAGACCCGTTTCACCGTGGCCTCGAGATTGTCGGCGAGGCGCATCGTGGCTTCGCGTTTCTCCAGTTCGATCCGCTCTTCCTCTTCCTTGGCCTGGGCCTGAAGGCGCTGGATCTCGATGGTCTTTTGGCGGAATTCGGTGAAGGCTGTGGCAAGTTCGCCGATCTCTCCGCCGGCGCGCGTGTCGAGTTCGATCGACGTATCATTCTGGGCGAGCCGATTGAGGGCATTGACGACGGCTCGCAAGGGGCGGCTGATGCCCAGGATGGCGAGAAGCAGCGAAAACACGACACCTGTGACAATGGCGGAGCCGGAGATGACGGCCATCAGAAGGAAGGCGGTCTCTTCGTGAGCCTTCGCAGTTTCAACGGACGTGGTAACAAAGCGGTTCAACTCCGTTGTCAGTCTTTCCAGTTCGCCGTTCAGACGAGCCTGTTCGGCTTCAACCTCCGCAGCAAGCCGTGTGGCGCTGGTCAGGTCACCTGCCTTGATATGATCGACAACGGTGTGGATGTGATCGTCGTAAATCTTGTGTTCCTGTTCGATAGTCTTCAACTGGTCAAGAACGTTTTCGTATTTGGCGCGTTGTTCTTCCGTTTGGGCGATGGCGATGCCTTTTTCGGCAATCTTCTCCGCCGCGAGGATTTCTTCGTCGACGAGTGCGGCAAGCCTGAACAGGGTGTCCGTCAGGCTGTCAAACGAGTCCGTCTGCCCGGCCGATCCGACATTCCCGACCCGCAACAGGCGCTCAAGAAGAATTGCCTGCTCGAGTTGATGAAGGCTGACCTTTGAGACATTGGTCGTCAGGGGAACGGTCTCGGTTGCAATCTCTTCCAGCTCGACCCCGATCTGTTGCATCTGCATCAGACCGATGCCTGCAATCGACAGCATCATGATGCCGAGAAATCCAACGAGTGCGAGGATTTTGGCGGAAACGCCCGCCAGTCGGCTTGAACGCTTGTGCATGTCGGGCATGACAGTGTCCTTGTCTCGAGAAACGCTAAGCCACTTGAGGTTGAGTCGCTTTCTCAATTACACAGCGGAAATCGTTAATTTTCGATACTCTTCGTGGCTCATGGAAGTAGTTTTCAAAAAGTCGTGCCACTGATCAGTAAAAATACGATTCTTATTGTCATAAGAGCGGATGGTTGTTCAAACCGAATGCCTTTCCGATGCCGTATATCTTCGCGGATGTCGGCATTCCGGGACGGTCCAAGGCGCCCTGTCGGTATCAAGGGGTGCCTATTCCGGATGGTTCGGGCCGAAAAAGAACCGGCCCCCACGGTTGCGGAGGCCGGTCTGATCAAGGCTTCGGTTCTTGGCGGGGAGGGCGCGCGGCCGCGCGCCCCGGTCAGGCCTTGCCCCAGCCGCCGGCGGTCGGGGTGATGACGGTCACGGCCTCGCCGGCCTTCAGCACGGTCTGGTCGCAGCCCTTCAGTTCTTCCGTCGTTCCGTCAGCGCGGCGCACCAGCGTGCGACCCAGCTCGCCATCGTTGCCGCCTTCCATGCCTTTCGGCGGCAGGGTGCGGTGCGACGACAGGATCGCCAGTTCCATTTCCTCCAGGAAGCGGATCGTGCGCTTGGTGCCGTTACCGGCGGACCATTTGCCCGTGCCGCCCGATCCCTCGCGGATATGGAAATCCTCAAGCAGCACCGGATAGCGGAACTCCAGCACCTCCGGGTCGGTGAGACGCGAGTTGGTCATATGCACATGCACGCCGTCGGTGCCGTTGAAGCCGGGGCCTGCGGGAGAACCGGAGCACAGCGTCTCGTAGTACTGGTGGGTGTCGTTGCCGAAGGTCAGGTTGTTCATCGTGCCCTGGCTGTTCGCCATCGCCTTCAGCGCGCCGAAGAGCGCGTTGGTGACATGCTGGCTCGTCTCCACGTTGCCGGCAACCACCGCCGCCGGATAGGTCGGCTTGAGCATGCAGCCCTCCGGGATGACGATGTTGATCGGCCGCAGGCAGCCCGCGTTCATCGGGATGTGGCCTTCCACCATCACGCGGAAGCAGTAGAGCACCGCCGCACGCGTCACCGGTTCGGGCGCGTTGAAGTTGTTCGCCTTCACCTCGCTGGTGCCGGTGAAGTCGACGGTCGCCTCGCGCTTGTCCTTGTCGACGGTGATCTTGACCTTGATCACCGCGCCCTGGTCGGTGGGGTATTCGAAGGAGCTGTCGGCCAGCGCCTCGATCACCCGCCTGACACTTTCCTCGGCGTTGTCCTGCACGTGGCCCATGTAGGCCTGCACCACGTCAAGGCCGAAGTGGGCGACCATCTTGCGCAGTTCCTTCACGCCCTTCTCGTTGGCGGCGATCTGCGCCTTCAGGTCGGCGACGTTCTGGGTGACGTTCCTGACCGGCCAGGGATGGTCGGTGAGAAGTTCGACGAGCGCCTCCTCGCGGAACCGGCCCTGGTCGACGAGCTTGAAGTTGTCGATGAGCACGCCTTCCTCGTCCACCGTGGTGGCAAGCGGGGTCATGGAGCCCGGAGCGGAACCGCCGACGTCGGCGTGGTGACCGCGCGAGGCGGCCCAGAACAGGATCTCCTTGCCGTCGTCGTCGAAGACCGGCGAGACCACGGTGATGTCGGGCAGGTGGGTGCCGCCGTTGTAGGGCGCGTTGAGCGCGAAGACGTCGCCGGGCTTGATCTTGCCCTCGTTGAGCTTGATGACGGTCTCGACCGAGCGGTCCATCGAGCCCAGGTGCACCGGCATGTGCGGGGCGTTGGCGACCAGCGCGCCGGAGGCGTCGAACACTGCGCAGGAGAAGTCGAGCCGCTCCTTGACGTTGACCGAATAGGCGGTGTTCTGCAGCGTCACGCCCATTTGCTCGGCGATCGACATGAAGAGGTTGTTGAAGACCTCCAGCATGACCGGATCGGCCTTGGTGCCGATGGCCTCGACGCGTGCCAAGGCCTCCACCCGCTTCAGGACGACGTGGTCCTTGGCGGTGATCTCCGCTTCCCAGCCCGGCTCGACGACGATGGTTTGATGCGGCTCGATGATGAGGGCGGGACCCTTGACCCTGTTGCCGGGCTTCAGGTCGGCGCGGGCGAAGAAGCCGGCGTCATGCCATTCGCCTTCGGCGAAGACCTGGCCGGTTTCGGCCGGAGACGGGCTGCCCTCATGGAGCGGCGCATCGCTTTCGGCGATGCCGGAGCCGCCTCCGACGGATTCCACCTCGAGCGCTTCCACGACGATGGGCTTGTTCTCGTAGACGAAGCCGAACTGGGCACGATGCGCATCGGCGAAAGCCTCGACCATCGCGGCGATGTCGCCTTCGACGTAAGGAACGGCGATCGGCGTGTCGGTGCCCTCGTAGCGCAGCAGCGCGCGCGGCAGGTCGCGGATCTCGGCTGCCGGAACGCCCTGGGAGGAGACCTCCTTGCGGGTCTCGTCGCGCAGCTTGCCGGCGAGTGTTGCAAGATCGGCCAGCGCGCCGTCTTCCAGACGCCGCACGACCGCCTGCTGGCGGGTGGCGCGAATGTCGGCAAGCCCCATGCCGTAGGCGGAGAGAATGCCCGACAGCGGATGGACGATCACCGTGGTCATGCCGAGGCTGTCGGCGACCGAGCAGGCATGCTGGCCGCCGGCGCCGCCGAAGCAGGTCAGCGCATAGTCGGTGACGTCATAGCCGCGCTGCACGGAGATCTTCTTGATGGCGTTGGCCATGTTCTCGACGGCGATCTTGAGAAAGCCTTCCGCGACCTCCTCGCCCGTGCGCCCGTCGCCGATCTCGGCGGCCATCGCCTCGAATTTCGCCACCACCGCGTCGCGGTCGAGCGGCTCGTCGCGGCCCGGTCCGAAGATCTTCGGGAAGAAATCCGGGCGCAGCTTGCCGACCATGACGTTGGCGTCGGTAACCGCGAGCTGGCCGCCGCGCCGGTAGCAGGCCGGGCCGGGGTTGGCGCCTGCGCTGTCGGGACCGACCTGGAAACGGCCGTCCTTGTAGTGAAGGATCGAGCCGCCGCCGGCCGCGACCGTGTGGATCATCATCATCGGCGCGCGCATGCGCACGCCGGCGACTTCCGTCTCGAAGGCGCGCTCGTATTCGCCGTTGAAATGCGAGACGTCCGTCGAGGTGCCGCCCATGTCGAAGCCGATCACGGCATCGAAGCCGGCCATCTTCGAGGTTTCCACCGCGCCGACGACGCCGCCGGCGGGGCCGGAGAGAATGGCGTCCTTGCCCTGGAAGAGGTCGGCCGCCGTCAGGCCGCCGGAGGACTGCATGAACATCAGGCGGCAGTCGGTGCCCTCGATCTGCAGCTCGCTTGCGACCTGCTCCACGTAGCGGCGCAGGATCGGCGACAGATAGGCGTCGACCACGGTGGTGTCGCCGCGCCCGACCAGCTTCATCAGCGGCGAGACCTCATGGCTGACGGAGACCTGTGTGAAGCCGACCTTGCGGGCGACCTCCGCCACCCGGCGCTCGTGCTCGGGGAAGGCATAGGCATGCATGAAGACGATGGCCGCGGAGCGGATGCCGCTGTCAAAGGCGGCGGTCAGCTCCGTCTCGACGGCGGCGAGATCCGGTTCGCCCTCGACCGTGCCGTCGGCGCGCACGCGCTCATCGACCTCGACGACGCGCTCGTAGAGCAGCTCCGGCTTGATGATTTCCTTGGCGAAAATGTCGGGGCGCGCCTGATAGCCGATCTCCAGCGCGTCGCGGAACCCCCTGGTGGTGATCAGCAGCGTGCGGTCGCCCTTGCGCTCCAGCAGCGCGTTGGTGGCAACCGTGGTGCCCATCTTGACGGCGGAGATCTTCTCGGCCGGGATGCGCTCGTCGGCGGCGATGCCCATGAGATCGCGAATGCCCTGGATGGCAGCGTCGCGATAGGCTTCGGGGTTCTCGGAGAGCACCTTGTGGGCCTTGATCTCGCCGTCGGGGGTGCGCGCCACGATGTCGGTGAAGGTGCCGCCGCGGTCGATCCAGAAATCCCACTTCGCGTTCGTCATGATGCGTCTCTCCCAGTTTGTCCTAGCCCGTCACGACTGTGCGGCGCGAGCGCGCGCACCCAGCGTATCGGAAGATGTCTCGCGCTCATTCCAATAATTTATCGATAAAATGTCAATGAAAAACGGTTGCCGGATTTCGGCGGTCGCTTCATGCCCTATGCAAAACGCCCCGCTCGACGGGCGAGGCGGGGCGTTTCGCAGAGGTTACTCGTGGCGGCTTGCCCCGGTCACGGGCGGTTTCGCATGTTGTCCGGCAGCCAGGTGGCGAGTTCCGGAACGGCGATGAGCACGAAGACCATGGCCACCATGATCGCGAACATCGGCAGGGCCGCCTTCGATATGTAGCCCATCTCATGCCGGGTGATGCCCTGGAGCACGAAGAGGTTGAAGCCGATCGGCGGCGTGATCTGCGCCATTTCCACGACGATCACCACGAAGATGCCGAACCAGATCATGTCGATGCCGGCCGCGCGCACCATCGGTTCCACCACGGCCATGGTCAGCACGACGGCGGAGATGCCGTCGAGGAAACAGCCGATGACGATGTAGAACACCAGGAGCGCCATCAGCAGCTCGAACCGCGACAGCTCCATCGAGGCGATATATTCCGCGATGGCCCTCGGCAGGCCGGTAAAGCCCATCGACAGCGTCAGGAAGGCGGCGCCGGCGAGGATCAGGGCGATCATCGCGGAGGTGCGGGTCGCGCCCATCAGGCTGTCGAGGAAGGTCGACCAGGTGAGCGAGCCCTGCCAGGCGGCAAGCACCAGCGCTCCGATCACGCCGATCGCCGCGGCCTCCGTCGCCGTTGCAAAGCCCGCGTACATCGAGCCGATCACGGCGAGGATCAGCATCATCACCGGGATCAGGAAGCGGGCGTTGCGGATTTTTTCGACGAAGCTCATCGGCGGTTCGGGATCCGGCTTGTAGGTCTTCGACAGCTTCGCGTAGATCGCCACATAGCCCATGAACATCGCGGCCAGCACCAGCCCCGGCAGGACGCCGGCCATGAACAGCTTGGTGATGGATTCATTGATGGTCACGCCATAGACGATGAGGATCAGCGAGGGCGGGATCATCAGCCCAAGCGTTGCCGCGCCCGCCAGCGTGCCGATCACCATGTGTTCGGGGTAGTTGCGCCGCCTGAGTTCGGGGATCGACATTTTTCCCACGGTCGTCAGCGTCGCGGCCGAGGAGCCGGAGACGGCGGCAAACACCGTGCAGCCGACGATGTTGGTGTGGACGAGCCCGCCGGGAAGCCGCGCCATGAAGGGCGAGAGGCCGCGGAACATGTCCTCCGACAGGCGCGTTCGGTAGAGGATTTCGCCCATCCAGATGAAGAGCGGCAGGGCGGTCAGCGTCCAGGACGACGACGAGGCCCAGATCACCGTGATCATCGCATCGCCGGCGGGCCGCGAGGTGAAGAGCTCGACGCCGACGAAGGCGACGCCGATCAGGGCGAGGCCGACCCAGACACCGGTGCCGAGCAGCAGGAACAGGACGAAGAGGAAGAGGACGACGGGGGCAAGCGATTCCATCGGCGTCACTCCCCGTGGCTCTGTTCGGCGGTGTCGGACTTGATGCCGGCATCGCCGCGAAAAAGGACGCGAAGGAAGTGGTCCGTCATCGCAATGGCAAGCAGGATGGCGCCGGCGCTCATCGCCAATTGCGGGATCCAGAGCGGCGTGGCGTCCTGGCCCTGGCTGACGTCCTTGAACTTCCACGACCAGTAGGTCGCCTTGACCGCATAGCGGGCGAGGAACCAGGTGAGCACCGTGCCGATGGCGAAACACCAGATCTCAAGCCATCGCCGCTTCGGCCCGAGGGCGTTCAGCAGGATGCTGACACGGATGTGCGAGCCGTGGTTGAGCGCATGGGCGAAGGCGAAAAAGGAGGCCGCCGCCATGGCGTAGCCGGCGTAGCTGGTCGCGCCGGGAAAGGTCAGCCCGGTCCAGCGCGCGACCATCTGGCCCACGATGATTGCGAGAATCGTCACGAGGCTGAGGGCGGCCAAGGCGCCGCCGGCGAGATACAGGCCGTCCAGGAACCGGCGCAATCCGCGTCCGAGAGCTGTCATGGGTCCGTCCGATGGTTGGATGGCAGGCCGGCGTTCGGGCCGCTGCCGGGCGCAAGGGACGGCGGCCGCGAAGACGCGCTTCGCGACCGCCGGAGCATCTTGCCCTCGTTACATCGCCTTGTAGGCGTCGACGATGGCCTTGCCCTTGTCGCCGGCCGACTCCAGCCATTCGGCCGTCATCGTCTCGCCGATCTTGGCGAGATCCGCCTTGAGCTGGTCGCTCGGATCGGCAACGGTCATGCCGTTGGAGGCGAGGCCTTCCAGCGTGAAGGTGGTGTAGGCCTTGGCCTTCTCCAGACCTTCCGTTTCGGCGGTTGCAGCGCAGCCGCGGATCACGTCCTTGCTGGCGTCCGACAGGCCGTCCCAGGCATCCTTGTTGACCATCACGGCGTTGCGCGGCAGCCAGGCGTCGACCGCATAGAAATGCGAGACGTTTTCCCAAAGCTTGCGGTCGTAGCCGGTCGCACCCGAGGACACCATGGATTCGGCCACACCGGTGGCGAAGGCCTGCGAGACTTCCGCCGCCTCGATCTGCACCGGGAGCATGCCCGTCAGTTCGGCAAGCTTGGCGGTTGCCGCATTGTAGGCGCGGAACTTCAGGCCTTCCATGTCGGCAACCGACTCGACCGGCTTGTTGAAATACATGCCCTGGGGCGGCCACGGCACGGTGTAGAGCATCACCAGGTTCTGCTCTTCCAGCGCGGAGCCGACTGCCTCTTCGGCCGCCGACCACAGCTTGACGGAATCGTCGAAGGAGGTGGCGAGGAAGGGAATGCTGTCGATGCCAAACAGCGGGTCCTCATTGGCATGGGCGGAGAGCAGGCGCTCGCCGATCTGCACCTGGCCGGTCTGGATCGCGCGCTTGATGTCGGCGCCGCCGAACAGCGAACCGCCCGGATGGGTGACGATCTCGATGTCGCCGCCAGTGCCCTCGGTGACGCAGGCGGCGAAGACCGCGGCGTTCTCGGAGTGGAAGTTGGAGGCCGAATAGGCCAGCGGCATGTCCCATTTTTCCGCTGCCGCCGGTGCGGCAAAGGCAACCGCGACAAGGGCGGTCGAGGCAAGTGCCGTGGTGGTCTTGATGAGTGTCGTCATTCTCTGTTTCTCCTCCAGGTTTGCGCAGCGGCCAATCGGCGCGGTGCGCGAAATCTGTCTCCGGGTATCCGGCTTTCCGCCGGATCTTATGATGTCGCGGCCCGTGCCGCGCGTGGATTCACTCTAGACGGCGAACCGCCCGGGCGAATAGGGGGCCATGTCGATGTTCGGCGTGCGGCCCGCGACGAGATCGGCGACGATCCTCGCCGTTCGCGGTCCGCCGGTGAGTCCGACATGGTGGTGTCCGAAGGCCATCAGTACGTCGCCGTGACGCGGCGAGGGACCGATGACGGGAATGGAATCGGCCGGCGCCGGACGGTGGCCCATCCAGCGGGTGACGGTTTCCCAGCGCAGCGTCGGCATCGCGCGCCGGGCCTGGGTTTCCAGCACCTTGAAGGGGGCGGCGCTCGGTCCGGCGGTCAGCCCGCCGAACTCGACGATGCCGGCAAGCCGGATGCGTCCCTCCAGCGGTGTTGCGACGAATTTTCCGGCCGTCATCATCAGCGGCGCGCAAGGATAGGCGCTCGGCGCCTCGAGCTCCAGGTGATAGCCGCGCTCGCTCTCCATCGGCACGTCGATGCCGAGCTGGCGGCCGAGATCCTTCGACCAGACGCCGGCGGCGAGCACGGCGCGGTCGCAACCGATCGCGCCGGTATCGCTCTCAAGGGCCGTCAGGCGACCGTCCTCGAAGCGGAACCCGCGGACATCGGCGCGCAGGATGCGCCCGCCAAGGCTCTCGAAATGGGCCGCCAGATCCTTGACGTAGCGACCCGGGTCGCCGATCACGCCGTGGTGCGGCAGGCGGACGGCGAAGCGGTTTTCCGGGCCGATCAGCGGCTCGTAGTCGTGAAGCTCGGTGTCTTCCAGCAGGTCCCAGCGAAAGCCTGCCGCGCGGCGCAGCGACCAGGCGAAGCCGTCGGCCTCGAAGGCCGCCCGGTCGCGGTAGACATAGAGATAGTCGCTTTCGCGCAGCCAGCGTTCCGCGCCGGTGCCCCTGGCAAGCGCCTGATGCTGTTCGAGGCTGTCGCCGATCACCGGCAGGAGGGCGGCCGCGATGCGGCGGGTCTCGGCTTCCGTGCAATGGGACAGATATTTCGCCAGCCAGGGCAGGAGCCTCGGCAGATAGGACCAGCGCAGGAAGAGCGGGCTTTGCCGGTCGAGGAGCATGCGCGGCGCCTTGGCCGGCAGTCCCGGCACCGTCACGGGCACCACGGCACAGGATGCAAGCACCCCGCCGTTGCCGTGGGAGGTCGCCTCGCCGGGGGCGATCCGGTCGACCAGAGTCACGTCGTGGCCGTCGCGCGCCAGCCAGATCGCGGTCGCGACGCCGACGATCCCGGCTCCGATGACGGCCACAGTCGCGCGCTCGTCGCTCACGCAGTTCCCCCCTTGCACACTCCCGAAAGAGTGTCCTTTCTGACAGGGCGGCTGTCAATAATTTGTCGATAACTTGTCAGTATATTTCAGAGGTTGTGGGCTTTGGTTTTTTGCAATCCGGGGCCGGTTCGTGTTCCCCGGCCGGACGGTGCGGTGCTTGACCGCGCGCGTCTTGCGCCGTCTTCTCAGACAATCTTGCCCAAAGCCGCAAGGGCGAGCCGTCTCTCCCGCTGCCGCCACCGGAGTTTGACATGACCGCAAGCGTTCAAGAGCCCCCGCGCGCCGCCGTCGGCGTCCTGATGCTCGACACCCGCTTCCCCCGGATCCCCGGCGACATTGGAAATTCGCAGAGCTTCGATTTTCCCGTGCGCTATGCCGTCGTGCCGCAAGCCTCGCCGGTGCGGGTGGTGGAGGACCGGGCGGAGGGGCTGCTTGAGGCCTTCGTGACCGCCGGGCGGATGCTGGTGGAGGAGGGGGTGAGCGGCATCACCACCTCCTGCGGACTGCTGTCGCTGTTTCAGGACGAGCTGAAGGCGGCGCTCGGCGTGCCGGTTGCCGCGTCGTCGCTGATGCAGGTGCCCTTCGTCGACCGGCTGCTGCCGCCGGGCCGGCGGTGCGGCATTCTCACCATTTCCGCGCCCGCGCTGACGCATGCGCATCTCGATGCCGCGGGGTGCGCGCGCGACACGCCGGTCGGCGGGACGGAAGGCGGGCGGGTCTTCACCCGCGCCATTCTCGACAATGCGGCCCATTTCGACGTCGCGGCAGCGCGCGCCGACAACATACAGGCCGCACGCGACCTGGTGGGCCGGCATCCGGAGGTCGGCGCGATCGTGCTGGAATGCACCAACATGGCCCCCTATGCGGCCGATGTCGCGGCGGCCACGGGACTGCCGGTCTATTCCATTGTCAGTTTCGTCAATTGGTTCCAGGCCGGACTGGCGCCCGAACGGTTTCCCGCCCCGGCGACCTGATCGCCGGTTGCCCTTGCAGCGCCTCCTGCCGTAGCCTGACGGCCCGTTGCTATCGAGGCAGAAAAGCTTGATGTCAGATCCGCTCCCACCCGCCGAGGGCCCGCGTGGCACCGTTGGACCGGTGGTGTCCGCCGCCCATCTCGCGTCCGGTGCGATGCCTGCGCTTTCCGAGGTCGAGTTCGCGATGACCATGATGGTCAACGCCTATCACCGCTGGATGGTGCGCTGCATGGCGGCCGCCGGCGCGCCCGGCATGAGCCCGCTCGACACGCTGGTGCTGCATTCGGTCAATCACCGCGGACGACCGAAATCGCTGGCCGACATCTGCCTCGTGCTCAACATCGAGGACACGCACACGGTCACCTACGCGCTGAAGAAGCTGCAGAAGGCGGGGCTGGTCGAAACGGGCCGCAGGGGCAAGGAAAAGACAGTGGCGATCACCGCTTCGGGAGAGGCGACCTGCATGGAGTACCGCCGCCTGCGCGAGGCGCTGCTGGTCGGGCCGGTCAAGGATCTCGGCATGGATGAAACGGAACTGTCGCGGCTTGCGGCAATGTTGCGCTCGGTGTCGGGTCACTACGACCAGGCCGCGCGCGCGGCCGCTGCGATGTAGGCAGCCGGACACGCCGGCGACGGGTCCGGCTATGTCAGGCTCTTGAAGGATCAGGCGACCTGCGTCCTGGCGAGTTCCGTCTCCTGGGCGGCGACTTCGGTCTTGTCGTCTTCCGCGTTTGCGTCTGCGTCCGCCTCTGTCTCTGTCTCGGCGTCAGGCTCTGCGTCGAGATCGAGCACCGGGATTCGCGCCTGGGCGGTGGCCGGATCGTTTTCCGTCAGATCCATAGGCCGGCCGAACAGGAAGCCCTGCACCTTGTCGCAGCCGGCGGCGCGCAGCAGCGTCACCTGGGTTTCGTTCTCCACGCCCTCGGCGGTGATGGTGACGCCGAGCGAGCGGCCGAGCCCGACGATGGAGGCCACGACGGCGTCGGTCGTGCGGTTCTTGCCGAGCGTCGCGACGAAGGAGCGGTCGATCTTGATCGTGTCGAAGGGAAAGCGCGACAGATAGCTCAGGCTGGAATAGCCGGTGCCGAAATCGTCCATGGCAACCGAAACGCCCATTTCGCGCACATGGGTCAGTGTCTTCACGACCGCATCGGTGTCGGAAATCAGCAGGCTTTCGGTGATCTCGATTTCCAGGCGGCCGGGAGCGAGGCCGCTGGTCTTGAGCGCATGCGCGACCCGCTCTTCCGTCTTGCCGGGCCGGAACTGGGCCGGCGAGACATTGACCGCGATTGTCAGGCTGCTGTCCGTCCAGGCCGCGGCCTCCACGCAGGCCCGGTTCAGCACCCAGGACCCGATTTCCTCGATCAGGCCGGCTTCCTCGGCGATCGGGATGAAGATGGTGGGCGAGATGGTCCCCTTGTCGGGATGCTCCCAGCGCAGCAGCGTCTCGTAGCCGGACAGCCTGAGGTCGGCGAGGGCGAACTGCGGCTGGTAGAGCAGGCGGAATTCGTCCTGCTCCAGCGCCTTGCGCAGGTCCGCCTCCAGCTCCTTGCGCTGTTGCGCCTCCGCATCCATGTCCGGCGAATACCACTTGAAGGTCGAGCGCCCGGAGTGTTTCGCCCGGTAAAGGGCGAGGTCGGCGCAATGGAGCAGACGCGAAGCGCGCCAGGTCGCCTCGCGCGCCTGCGCCACGCCGATCGACAGGGAGATCTGCAGGTCCTTGCCGCTGATCCGCGTCGGGGTGCGGGTCGCCTCGATCATCGTCGCGGCGAGGCGCGTCAGCGCCTTGCGGTCGGTGTCGATCGCGATCAGGACCGCGAACTCGTCGCCCGACAGCCGCGCCACGGTGTGATTGCCGAAGACGGACCGCAGCCGGTCCGCGATCACCTGGAGAAACAGGTCGCCCACCGCATGGCCATGCGTGTCGTTGATCTGCTTGAACTTGTCGACGTCGATCAGCATCACGGCGATGTTGGTCGCCTTGGCGTGGGCCAGGCGCAGTGCCTCGTTGAGCTTGGTCGCAAAGACGGTGCGGTTGGGCAGGCCGGTCAGCGCATCGTGATGGGCCAGGAACTGGATCGTCTGGCTGTCCTTCAGCCGGTCGCGGAAGCGCACCCAGACGAAGAAGCCGGCAAGCAGCATCGCGGTGGCGCAGAGCGCGATCATGATCGCAAGGCCGAACCGCAGGAAATCCGTTAGGAACAGCCCGGTCGTCTTCTGGTCGTTGAACACCACCAGGACGCCGGCGACACGGGATCCGTTGAGGATCGGCAGCGCGATTGTGCTTGGTCCCCGCGCTCCGCCGGTGAAGGTTTCAGGCACCTTGATTGCCGGTTTGCGGGTGCGGCGCGCTTCCTCCAGCAGTTCGCGCGTTCCGGGCATGGTCAGGAGGGCGTCGGCGTCGCTCGGCGCGGTCTTTGTCTCGCTCTTGAGGGTTGCATCCTGATCGCCGTCTTTGGAAAACCAGACAACGGCCAGTGTGTGGACGTCGTCATGCGTTTCGAGGTGCCGGATGAAACCATCGACCAGGAATTTCAGCTTGGCCGGTGAAACAAGGGGACTATCCTCGACCGCCCCGGTCATTTTCCAGGTGTCGATGGAGGAGCGCAGGCCGGAGCCTGTTGCGGAGGATGCGGTCAGACTGCTGCCGGCGGTGCTGACATACTCCTTCAGTTCGCGTTCGAACCGATTGGCGTCATCCATCGCATCGCGGCTGTAGAGTGAATGGGAGAACCAGAGATTCGCGCTGTGGATCGCGCCTGCAAAGGCGACCACAATCAAAAATCCGCCGGCGGCGCCCGCCAGTTTCTTGAATCTACGCAAACCGTTCACCGTGTCTTCCCCGCTTGGAAGCCCGTCTGGGACCTAAGGCATTATGACAAGGGGAAGTTTCCAGACACTGAATCGGGCCGGCTGCGAGCTTTGCCGCGGCGCATGTGCTTTTCGGCCTGCCGAATGGGCGGGCAACGCAAGAAGGAGACTGCGATGACCAATGGATCGACGCGCAGGGAGACGGACTCCATGGGAGCCGTGGAGGTTCCCGCAGAGCGCTACTGGGGCGCGCAGACGGAACGGGCCCGCCACAATTTCGCGATCGGGCGCGAGGGGTTTCCCATCGAGATCGTTCATGCGCTGGCCCGCATCAAGGCAGCCGCCGCGCGGGCGAATGAAAGGCTTGGAACGCTGGACGACGAGCGGGCGCGGTTGATCGTCGATGCGGCGAAGGAAATCGTCGCCGCGCGTCACGACGGCGAGTTTCCCTTGAGCGTGTGGATGACCGGCTCCGGCACCCAGGCCAACATGAACGTCAACGAGGTGATCGCCAACCGGGCGATCGAGATGACCGGCGGCACGCTCGGTTCCAAGGATCCCGTCCATCCCAACGATCACGTCAACCGCTCTCAATCCTCCAACGACGTGGTGCCGACCGCGCTCAATATTGCGGCGGCGGTCATGATCGAGACGCGGGTGATCCCGGCGGTGGGTCTCCTGCGCGACGCGCTGCGCGCCAAGGCGGAGGTCTGGTCGGGTCTGGTCAAGATCGGCCGCACCCATATGCAGGATGCGGTGCCGATGACACTCGGGCAGGAATTCGCCGGTTATGCCGGCATGCTCGACGACAATCTCGGGCGGCTCGCCTTCGCCCGCGACGGGCTGATGCCGCTTGCCATCGGCGGAACGGCGGTCGGCACGGGCCTGAACGCGCCGGACGGCTTCGACAAACTCGTGGCGGACGACCTTGCCCGCCAGACCGGCCTGCCGTTTCGGCCCGCGACCAACAAATTCGCGGTCATGGGCGCCCATGACGCCATGGTGATGGCGTCGGGCGTCCTGCGCACGCTGGCCGTCTCGCTGCACAAGATTGCCAATGATATCCGCCTCCTGTCCTGCGGTCCGCGCGCCGGTTTCGCCGAACTGCTGCTGCCGGAAAACGAGCCCGGCTCCTCGATCATGCCGGGCAAGGTCAATCCGACCCAGTGCGAGGCGCTGGCGATGCTGACGCTGGAGGTCTGCGGGCTGGATGCGGCAACGGGCATGGCCGGGGCCGGCGGCCTGCTGGAGATGAACGTCTACAAGCCGCTGATTGGCTACAATGTCGTGACCGGTTGCCGGCTGCTCGCCGACGGCATGGAGCATTTCACCCGCCACGCCATCGAGGGAACGCAGGCCAACGAGGCCCGGCTGGCGGACACCGTGTCGCGCTCCTTGATGCTGGTCACGGCGCTGACGCCGGAGATCGGCTACGACAAGGCGGCGGAGATCGCCCACCACGCGCATCACGAGGGCACGACGCTGCGCGAGGCGGCGCTGGCGCTCGGTCATGTCGACGCGGCGACCTTCGACCGGATCGTCGACGCGGGTGCGATGACGGGGGCAATGCCCGCGCCGGGCCCGTCCTGAACTACCGGGCCGGCGGGTCTCAACCGTCGGGCGAAGCTGTGCTATCAGGCGGGATGAAGGTCTTTCGTGAGTCGGGGCAATCATCATGACGGGATGTGACATCGTGGCCGGCCACATGCCGGTGGATGCGGCGCGCACCGTGGCCGGGCGAGCCGCCCGCCGGTGTGCCTGCGCCGCCGGTTCGAGCGAATAGGGGCGGGCCGCCGTGAGCATCTGGTCCCGCATCAGCACGATCGCCGCCCAGATCGGCGCCGGCGGCATCCATGTGGTCGACCGCATCGTGCAGTTCATCGTCACGGCGGGGGACGGGCGCGAGGACCGCTCGGTCGCCTTCACCGTGGCGATGATCGCGCTGTCCGCCAAGATGGCCAAGGCGGACGGCGTCGTCACCGGCGAGGAGGAAATCGCCTTTCTCGATGTCTTCGACATCCCCGACGGCGAGGAGCGCAACGTGGCGCGGCTGTTCAATCTCGCCAAGCAGGATGTCGCCGGGTTCGAGACCTATGCGGAGCGGCTGGCGGCGCTGTTTCCCGAAGACTCCGACATCCGCATCGACATTCTCGACGTGCTGTTTCACATCGCCAAGGCGGACGGCGTGGTGCATGAGCACGAGATCGCCTATCTGCGGCGGGTCGCGGAGATTTTCGGGCTGGACGCGCGGGCCTTCGACCAGATCCTTGCCCGGCACACGCGCGACGGCGCCGACCCCTACGTCATGCTCGGCATCGCACCAGACGCCTCGGATGCGGAGATCAAGCGCCATTACCGCAAGCTCGTCACCGAGACCCATCCCGACCGGCTGGTGGCGCGCGGCGTGCCGGAGGAATTCGTGCGCATCGCCAGCGACCGCCTGGCGGCGCTGAACGGCGCCTATGCCAAGATCGCCGCCGAACGCGGACTGTGAGACTGTACGACACGCTGGACAGCGCGCGGCGGCGGCGCTATCGCCGCCCCAACGCTTTACCCCGAACGGAACCCGCATGAGCCAGAAGACGGACACCAGCCTGCCGACGCGGCTGCGCCCCTCGCCGAACCACAACGAGCGCCCCGAGGGCTGCCGGATCGACACGCTGATCCTGCATTACACCGGCATGACCAGTGCCGAGGCGGCGATCCGGCGGCTGTGCGACCCGCGCGCCGAGGTGTCGGCGCATTATCTGGTCGAGGAGGACGGCGCGCTGCACCAGCTGGTGCCGGAAGCGCGCCGCGCCTGGCATGCGGGCGTTTCCTTCTGGCAGGGCGCGCGCGACATCAACGACCGTTCCATCGGCATCGAGATCGTCAATCCCGGTCATGAATTCGGCTATCGGGCGTTTCCGGGCGCGCAGATCGAGGTGGTCGTCCAGCTGTGCCTCGATATCTGCCGGCGCCACGGGATCCGGGCCGAGCGGGTGCTGGCGCATTCCGATGTCGCACCGGCGCGCAAGGAGGATCCGGGCGAGCTTTTTCCCTGGGATGCACTCGCGCGGGCCGGCGTCGGCTTGTGGCTGGAGCCCGAGCCGATTTCCGGCGGCCGCTTCTTCCAGGAGGGCGACAGCGGCCAGCCGGTGGAGGCGTTGCAGTCGATGCTGGCGCTCTTCGGCTATGAGGTCGAAATCGACGGCGTCTATGACACGCAAACGCGGCTGGCGGTGACCGCGTTCCAGCGTCATTTCCGCCCCGAACGGGTGGATGGCGTCGCGGACATGTCGACGATCACGACCCTTCACCGATTGTTACAGAACCGACCCGCGCCAGGGTGACCGGCAGCCGGGTCAAAGAGGGGACAAGTCGCCGCCGCGTTGTCGTGCAATTCGTGCCAAACTCTGGCCATAGTGTCCGGAATCAGCGCAATTTTGCGCAATTTCGTCAATTTCTACGTAACATTTCGTGATTTTTCGCGCCGGATTTTGGTCTTACCCCAGCGTCATACCCCCGCCCTCACAACAACGACGAACCCTCTTGAAGGTCGGGTACATGACGATTGCGAAACGCACGAACCTCATCGCTGCGCTTGTCTTGGCGTTGGCGGTTGGCGCCTGCCAATCCACAGCGGTGTCGACCACGACGGTCAATCCGGCGCTCCTGGAAGCCGGCGCCAAGGCGCAGAAATACGATGCGATGATCCGTGCCGAGGCACGAAAACACGGAATTCCGGCAGACCTTGCCCATGCGATTGTCCGGGTCGAAAGCAACTACAATCCTAAGGCGCGCGGCCGGGCCGGCGAAATCGGGCTGATGCAGATCAAGCCGCAGACGGCACGCGGCGAAGGCTTTCGCGGCGGTGCGAGCGCCCTCTACGATCCCAAGACCAACATCAAATACGGCATGAGCTATCTGGCGGGCGCCCACAAGCGGGCCGGCGGCGATCTGTGCGGCACGATCCTGCGCTACAACGCCGGCCACTACGCCAAGCGAATGAACCCGGTCAGCCGCCGCTATTGCTCCAAGGTGAAGCGCCTGCTCGACAGCTAAATCGCTCAGCTTCCGGGTGGATCCGTCGGGACGAGCGGTGCCAAGGCGCGCGCTTCCTCCCGCGGTGCCCCGGCAAGCCCGCGGGCGGTGCCGGCCCTGTCGCCGGCCGACTTCGCCTGGTTGAGCTTCCAGACGCCGTCGAGCGCCTCCACATGGAGCTCGATGCCGACGATCCCGCGCAGCATGACCTCGATGTAGTCCGCCGGCGCCTCGGCCATGGTCCAGGGGGCCGGCTGATCGGCCTCGTTCTGGTCGGTCAGGGCGTCGAGCATGGCGCGAAGCGCGACCGGATCGTCGATGGTGGTGAGCCGGCCGCGCGCCTCCACCGCGATATAGGCCCAGGTGGGAACCGCCTTGCCGGTCGTCCGCTTGGTCTCGTACCAGCCGGGCGAGACATAGGCATGCGGTCCCTGAAACAGCGCAAGCGCCGGGATGCCCGCGCCGATCGCCCGCCAGTGCGGGTTGGCGCGGGCGAGGTGGCCGCGCAGCCGCAGAGCGCCATCGGCCGTCTCGTCGACCACCATCGGCACCTGGGTGCAGGCGAGACCGCCTTCGCCGGTGAACACGGCCGCAAGCCGGATCTCGCGCATCGCCTCGATCAGCGCGGTGCGGTCCGAGACACGGCTCGCCTCGATCGCATACATCAGGTCTTGTCTCCCTTGGACGCCGAGGCCTCGCCGCGCGCCTCCAGGAAGGCGTCGAGCGACGCGGGCCTTGGCACGGTTGCGTCGAGCGCCGGATCGGGGTGCACCGCCACGGCCCGTTTGGCAATATCGATCACGCCCGCCCAGATTGGCAACGCGTAATCCTCCGCGTCGTCGACCGGCGGCCCCTCCCGCCGCTTCATGGTGATGTGCTCCACATCGACGGCGATTACCCCGGTGGCGCGCTCTTCCTTGTCGCTCATCGGGCGGACCTCGTCCCAGCGACCCGGCAGAAGGTGATCGGTCAGGGCAACCAGCGCTTGATGCTTTTCCTCTGCGTCCGAAACCTGCCGTGCGGTGCCATGGATCATGACGCAGCGATAGTTCATGGAATGGTGAAAGGCCGACCGCGCCAGGACCAGCCCGTCGAGCAGGGTCGCCGTGAGGCAGACCGGAACGCTTGCGCCCAGCCGCTTGACGATGCGCGTCGCCTTGGCGCCATGGAGATAGATTGTCTCTCCAATCCGTGCGTGGATCATCGGGATCACCATCGGTCGCCCGTCGTCGATGAACCCGACATGGGAGAGAGCCACCCGGTCCAGCACGGCCCAGGCGTCGGCCTCCTGCGTCACGGCGCGTTTGCGCGCCCGGATGCGGGCGTGTGGCGGAAGCCGGTCTGAGGATGCGGTCGGTGTCTCGGTCATGATGCCTGTCCTGTTCGCGTGACGTGAGGCTTTGCCCCGGCGGGCGAAATGTGCCATGAAACTGGCTCCTGAAAAGTGCCGCTTTTCAAATTTTGAAAGTACCAGTTATGGAAACCGCGGGTCTTTCCCTGTCGCGCGACAGCGCCGTTCCCCTGTCGGAGCAGATCTACCGGGGCCTGAGGGCGGCCATTGGCGACGGGCGCTTGCCGGCGGGCGGAAAGCTGCCGTCCAGCCGCAGGCTCGCCGCAGCGCTCGACGTGTCCCGCAACACGGTGACGGCGGCCTATGAGCTGCTTGTCGCGGAAGGGGTCGTCACGGTGCGTTCCGGCACAGCGCCGCGGATCGCCGAGACGCTTCCGCAACCGCCGGCCGCGGTGCCGGAGACGCCGCAGCCGGCGAGATCCGCGCTCTCGCAGCGCGGGCAACGTTCGGCCGCCAATCCCTGGGCGGCGACCCGCAGGATCGCCGGTGGCCGACTTGAACCCGGCACGCCGGCGCTCGACTGCTTTCCGCGCGATGCCTGGGGCCGCTGTCTGCGGCGCGCCGCGCGCACAATCCCCTCTGCCGGCCTCTTCTATGATCAACCCTCGGGTCTCCTTGTCCTGAAAGAGGTGCTGGCGCGCTATCTTGCGGCGGAACGCGGCGTGCGGGCGCGGGCCGACACCATCCTGATCACGCCGTCGACCCAGGCCAGCCTGTCGCTGCTGGCCACCTGTCTCGCCGATCCGGGAGACACCGTGTGGCTGGAGGACCCCGGCTATCTCGGCGCCAGGGCGGCCTTCGATACGGCCGGCCTGCGCATCGCGGCGATGCCGGTCGACGATCACGGCGCGGATGTGTCGGCGATGGCCGCACGGGCGATGCCGCCGCGCCTGATCTATGTGACGCCGTCGCATCAGTATCCGATGGGCGCGCGCATGCCCTTGCCGCGCCGGCTCGCGCTGCTGGAAACCGCAAGGCGCGCGGGCGCGGTCGTGCTTGAGGACGACTATGACAGCGAGTTCCTGTTCGAAGGCCGCCCTGTCGCCGCCCTGCAGGGTCTCGCCGAAGGAGCGGAGGCGATCTATCTCGGCACCTTCGCCAAGAGCATGATCCCGGGTTTGCGGCTTGCCTATATGGTGGTGCCGCAGCCTCTGGCGGCTCCCTTGAGCGCGGCGCAGCGCGCCGCCGGCCTCTATGCCGGGGCTATCCCGCAGGCGGCGCTTGCCGATTTCATCGATGGCGGCCATTACCGCGCCCATCTCAAACGGATCAGGGCGCTTTACCAGACACGGGGGCGCTATCTGGCAGGGACCTTGCGCGCCGCGCTGGGCAACCGGGTCCAGGTGGCGGATCCGGTCGGCGGCGTGCAGCTGGCGGCCCGCTTCGCGCAATCGGTCGACGACCGCAGGCTTGCCGATGCGGTGAACGCGGATGGTTTCGGTGTCGCCGCCCTGTCCGCCTATGCGCTTGAGGCGGACGCGCGCGGCCTTGTGATCGGCTTTGCATCGGCGACGCAAGCCGATGCCGCCGCCTGCGTCGCGGCGGTGGCGGCGGCGCTTGACGCGCAACGGTCCGGTTGAAAATCACTGCCCGGCGAAAGGGTTGCTTGACCGGGGCGCGGGCGGCGCCTAGGTGTCGCGGGTCAGTCGGCTGGACGGCCGCTCCCGCAAGCACGGAAACGTCGCGGGGGAGGAAAGTCCGGGCTCCACGGAAAAACGGTGCCGGGTAACGCCCGGCGGGGGCGACCCCAGGGAAAGTGCCACAGAAAGCAAACCGCCGGGGCTCAGGCTCCGGTAAGGGTGAAAGGGTGGGGTAAGAGCCCACCGCGCGACCGGTAACGGAAGCGGCACGGTAAACCCCACCGGGAGCAAAACCGAATAGGGGCGACGCGGAACCGCAAGGTTCCGGCCCGTTTCCAGGCCAGTCGCCCGGGTAGGTTGCGTGAGGCGTTCGGCAACGAACGTCCCAGATGAATGGTCGTCGCGTGCGGCGCTTGCGCCGTGCCATACAGAACCCGGCTTAGAGGCCGACTGACACTTGTCCCCTTTTTGCGAATGGTCCGGCGCGCGCGTCCCGCGGCCCCGTCCCATGCCGCCCCGGTCCAGACCATCCCATGCCGGTCCATGCCTGATGGAAGGCTTTGACGTGTCGGCGGCGTGTCGGCGGCGTGTTGGCGGCGCGGGGACAGCAAGGATCCGTTTACCATGAGGCGCGAAGCTGTGGAGCGATGTGCGCTGCAGCATCGGCAATTCGCGTCCGGAATCGCGGATTTGTGCGCCGCGGGCGGCATTTTGTTTTTCGCAACTCATTCTTAAGCTTAACCGTGGATAACTGTTTCGTGGCGCGTGACACGCCTTGGGGGAGGGGGTCAAACCATCGGATTCCATTGACGCCCATGAGGTCCCATGCTATCCCAAATCATCCCGTTTCGACGTGAGGCGACGGGTCCAAGGCAAACAACGGATCGGGGAAGTGTCCCGACCGCAGCGGGTTGCGCTGCGGTGTACGGCATCCGTTTGTCCGGTGAGTGGGGGTTTGGCTGGAGCCGGGCAGTAGCTGTCCGGCCGTGGGGCGAGAGATCGAATGGCCGGCTTCGTGTCGCATTACACAAATCGGCTCGACGCCAAGGGGCGCGTTTCCGTTCCCGCGCCTTTTCGTCAGGCGCTTGTGCGCGACGGTTTCGAAGGTCTCTACTGCTTTCCCTCTCCGCACCATCCGGCCATCGATGCCGGTGGCAATCAGCTCGTTGCCCAGATCGAGAAGCGCCTGCTTGGCGTCGCCACGCTGACGGAGGATCACGATGCCCTGTCGACGGCCTTCTACGGCGCCAGCGAAACCCTGAAGATCGACGGCGACGGCCGGGTGATGCTCAGCGAGGAGCAGCGCCACCATGCCTGTCTCGACAATCAGGTCACCTTCGTCGGCCAGGGCTACAAGTTTCAGATCTGGGAGCCGGAGCGCTTCAAGGCGCATCGTGCGGATGCGATCAAACGCGCCATGGACGTGCTGGCACAGCAGTCGGCAAAAGCGGCGGGTGCGGCATGATGGCGGCGGCACCCCGATCCGACGGTTCGCAAGATGTATCGAAGCGACCGCATGTGCCGGTTCTTCTGGCGGAGGTGCTCGAGGCGCTGGCCGCGAAGCCCGGCGACGCGATCGTCGACGGCACCTTCGGCGCTGGCGGCTATTCCCGCGCCATCCTGGAGACCGGGGCGCGGGTGATCGCCATCGACCGCGATCCCGACGCGATTGCCGGCGGCACGCCGCTTGTCGCGCAGTCCGCCGGTCGTCTCGATCTGGTCGAGGGGCGGTTTTCCGATCTCGACGTCCATGTGCGCGACCTCGGCCTGTCGAGTGTGCAGGGCGTAGTGCTCGATCTTGGCGTTTCCTCGATGCAGCTCGATCAGGCGGAGCGCGGGTTTTCGTTCCGCCACGACGGGCCGCTCGACATGCGCATGGAGCAAAAGGGCCTGTCCGCCGCGGATGTCGCAAACCTCATGCCGCAGCGGGACCTGACGCGGGTGATCGGTATTCTGGGCGAGGAAAAGCGGGCGTCCTCCGTGTCGCGGGCGATCTGTGACCGCCGGGCGGAAGCCCCGTTCACGCGCACGTCGGATCTGGCGGCGGTGGTCGAGAAGGTGGTCGGACGCTCGTTCAAGGGCAAACAGATCCATCCGGCGACGCGCACCTTCCAGGCGCTGCGCATGTATGTGAACCGCGAGTTGGAGCAGATCGTCGACGCGCTGGCCGCGGCCGAGCGGATCCTGGCGCCGGGCGGACGCCTCGTGGTGGTGACCTTCCACAGTCTGGAAGACCGCATCGTCAAGCGCTTCCTGGCCGATCGCACCCGCACACGTGCGGGCGGGTCGCGCCATCTGCCGGAAACCGACGTGCCGCCGCCGACCTTCGAGCTTGCCTTCAAGGGCGCGCGGGAGGCGGGCGAGGACGAGGTCCGGGACAACCCGCGCGCGCGCTCGGCGCGCTTGCGCGCGGCCCTGCGCACCGATGCGCCGGCACGAACCGACATGCCGGACAATCTCGGCGTTCCGCGCCTGGCCACCCTCGAACAGGCGGACGGATAGAGCGATGACACGCTATCTGAATATCTTCCTGGTGATCGGGGTCCTGGCGGCCGCCGCCACCGTCTACGACATGAAGCACGATGCGGAGCGGGCGGCAGAGCGTGTCGCCAACCTGCAGCAGCGCATCGACGAGGAACGCGAGCAGCTCAAGCTGCTGCGCGCCGAATGGAGCCTGTTGAACGATCCCGGCCGCCTGCAGCGGCTGGTCGAGCGCTACAACGACCACCTCAACCTCCAGCCGCTCGAGGTCGAGCAGATCACCCGTATCGAGGATGTGCCGATCAAGCCGATGAAGCTCGAGCCGATCGGCGGCGACAACGCCCTTGGCGGCTATGCCGGCACGCAGCCGGTCGTGAGATAGGGGAGCCGTGATGTCGAAGAGCGATCAGCCCGTCTCCTTTCTCCAGCGCCGCACGGTGGGGGAGCGTCATGTTCCGCGCGGTCCCTCGACGCGGGCGGTGCGTTCGCGCGTCTATATGGCGATGGCGGTGTTTGCCCTTGTCTATCTGGCCATCGGCGGCCGCCTGGTCATGCTCGGCTTCAGCGAGGAAGCGGAGACCGCCTCCTATATCTCCGCGCAGGACAGCGTTGCCGCCTCGCGGCCCGATCTCCTCGACCGCAACGGCCAGATCCTGGCGACCGACATCAAGACCGCCTCGCTCTATGCCGAGCCGCGCAAGATCATCGACGTTGACGAGGCGCTGGAAGGCATCGCCAGCGTTTTGCCGGAACTCGGCACGGACGCGGTGCGCCGCCGGCTGGCCAGCAATGCGGGTTTCATCTGGCTGAAGCGCGAGCTCACGCCGCGCCAGCGCACGAAGCTGCATGACCTCGGCATTCCGGGCATCGGCTTCCTTGAGGAAAACAGCCGTTTCTATCCCGGCGGTCCGACCGCAAGCCACATCGTCGGCTCGGTGAATGTCGACAACAAGGGCATCTCCGGCATGGAGCTTGCCGTCGACAAGGCCTGGCTCGGGGAACTCCAGGACCTGGGGTTCGCCAGCGACCGCCGGCCGATGGAGGGCGTCAGCCTGTCCGTCGACCTGCGCGTTCAGCATGTGGTGCGCGACGAGCTGGCGAAGGCGCTGGAACGCTACAAGGCGATCGCCGGCGTCGGCATCGTGCTCGATGTCCGGACCGGCGAGGTGATCGGCATGTCGTCGCTGCCCGACTTCGATCCCAACGACCGGGCGCAGGCGCTGGAAAAGAACCGGCTCAACCGCGCCACCGGCGGCGTGTTCGAGATGGGGTCGGTGTTCAAGGCTTTCACCGTTGCCATGGCGCTCGACAGCGGCAAGGTGACGATGGACGACAGTTTCGACGCCACCCGCCCCTTGCGCGTCGGCCGGCGCACGATCAACGACTTCCACGGCAAGCGACGCATTCTCTCGGTCGCGGAGACCTTCATCTATTCGTCCAACATCGGGACGGCGAAGATGATGCTGGCGGCCGGGGTCGACACCCAGAAGGCCTTCATGGAGCGCATCGGGCTGACGACGCGCACCGAGACGGACCTTCCGGAGGTGGCGACGCCGCTGCTTCCGCCGAAGTGGAACGAGCTTGCCGCGATGACGATCTCCTTCGGTCACGGCATTTCCGTCACGCCGATGCAGACGGCGGTGGCAACGGCCGCGCTCGTCAACGGCGGCCGTCTCATTCCCCCGACGTTCACGCCGCGCAGCGAAGCTGAGGCGAACGGGCTCGCCCAGCAGGTGATCGATCCCAGGACCAGCGAGATCATGCGCTATCTGTTCCGGCTAAACGTGCTGAGCGGATCGGGGCGCCGCGCCGAGGTTCCGGGCTATGTGGTCGGCGGCAAGACCGGCACGGCGGAGAAGATCGAGAACGGCCGCTATGTGTCCGACAAGCGCCGCAACTCCTTCCTCTCGGCCTTCCCGATGGACGATCCGCGCTACGTCGTGCTGGTCGTGCTCGACGAGCCCAAGCCCGAACGCGAGGGCATCGGCGCCACCGCCGGCCTGAACACCGCGCCCACCACATCGGCCATCATTCGCAGGATTGCCCCCACGCTGGGTGTTTTGCCCAAATTCGGAGATAAGACGGAGACCGTTTCAATCGCCTACTGACCGGAGCCGGCGCGAACCGGGGTCGCACCAAAGGTTCGCATCCGCTCCCAACGACGACGCACACCAGATATTGGCGCACAACATGCTGCTCAAGGACCTTGCCGGCGAACAGGTGCTCGCCGCACCCGAGTTCGAAACCGAAATCGCCGGATTGTCCGCCGACAGCCGAACGGTCTCGGACGGATTTCTTTTCGCAGCCCTCAAGGGCGCGACCAGCGACGGGACCCGCTTCATCGAGGATGCGCGCGCTGCCGGCGCAAGCGCCGTCCTCGTCGGCCAGGACGTTTCCGCGCAGACGCTGGAAAGCCTCGGCGACGGATTTCCCGTCATCGTCAGCGACGATGCGCGCCGCACGCTGGCGCTGATGGCGGCGCGCTTCCATGCCGACCAGCCCGAAACCGTGGTCGCTGTCACCGGAACCAGCGGCAAGACGTCGGTTGCCGTCTTCGCACGGCAGATCTTCGCCGCCGCCGGCCACAAGGCGGCCAGTCTCGGCACCATCGGAACGGTGACGAGCGCGGGCGCGAATTACGGCGGCCTGACGACGCCGGATCCGGTCTCGCTTCACCAGACGCTGGCGCGGCTTGCCCATGACGGCATCACCCATGCCGCGCTGGAGGCCTCCAGCCACGGGCTCGACCAGCGCCGGCTCGACGGCGTGCGCCTCGCGGCCGCCGGCTTCACCAATCTGGGCCGCGACCATCTCGACTATCATGCGGATGTCGAGGACTATCTCGCCGCCAAGCTGCGCCTGTTCGACACGCTTCTTCCCGACGGGAGGACCGTCGTTCTGGAACCGGAGGCCCCCTATGCCGACCGGGTGATGGCGGTTGCACGCGAGCGTGGCCTTCCGCTTTTTACCGTCGGAGACGGGGGCGAAGATCTCGCCCTCAAGGCCATTCGCCACGACGGTTTCATGCAGGTGCTCAGCCTTCAGACCGAGGACGGCCCCCGCGAGATCCGTCTGCCGCTCGCCGGCCGTTTCCAGGTCTCCAATGCGCTGATCGCGGCGGGACTTGCGATTGCTGGCGGTGTGACCACCGACGTGGCGCTTGAGGCGCTGGAAAGCCTTGAAGGCGCGCCCGGGCGGCTGGAGCTCGTCGGCGAGAGCGACGACGGAGCGCTCGTCTTCGTCGATTACGCGCACAAGCCCGATGCGCTCGACACCGCGCTTGCGGCTCTTCGCCCCTTCACCAAGGGGCGGCTGATTGTCGTCTTCGGCGCGGGCGGCGACCGCGATGCCGGCAAGCGCCCGCTGATGGGCGCGGCCGCTGCGCGTCAGGCGGACGTGGTGATCGTCACCGACGACAACCCGCGCAGCGAGGATCCGGCCGCGATCCGCAGCGCGATCCTCGAGGCGGCCCCTGGCGCGCTGGAAATCGGCGACCGGCGCGATGCGATCGAGGCGGCGGTCGGCATGTTGCAGGCGGGCGATGTGCTGTGCATCGCCGGCAAGGGCCATGAGCCGGGGCAGATCGTCGGCGACGAGGTGCTGCCCTTTTCCGACCATCAGGTCGCGCGCACAGCCCTTGCCGCCATTGCCGAGAGCGACCTGTTCGCCGCCTCCGAAGACGATGCCGGAGGGTTCGAACTGGATCTCGCGGCCCTTCTGGAGGACGAGGCGCCGGCCGGGAATACGCCGGAGGTGGACGAGGCGGCGGAAGGCACTCCGGACGTGGACGGCGTGTCGCTGGACGACCAACTGGCTGCGGCCCTTCTCGATGAGTTGGGCGGCGATGCCGGCCGGACCGATGCCGATGAACCTGCTGAATCTGATGTCGCTGAAGCCGAGGAAGCCGACGACGGGATCTTCGCGGATGCCGACGAGGGGCCGGACAGCGACGCAACGGCCGGAGGCGATGGCGAGGCAGACGCTGGCGAAGGCGAAGACGACGCGTTGTTTGCCGATCGCGACGACGCGGTCATGGCCGACGCGCTGACGACGGACGGCCAAGACGACATCGACACCGAAGAGACGGTCGAAGACGCCGGCGAACCGGATCAGGCGGAAGCCGAGACCGAGGCAGATGAAACCGAGCTCTCCGCGACCCTTGCCGAAAAGACCGAGGACGGGGAAGCGGACGCGGACGAAGCGGACCTTCGCGAGGGGGACGTTGACGCTCCTGTCAAACCGGCCGACGCTGACGCGGATGATGCCACCGGGGAAAACGCCGAGGAAGAGCCCGACGCGTCGCGTGAGTTCGCCGATGCGGTACTCCCTGCGGCTGCTGCCGCGGCCGCGGCGGCCGTTGCCAAGGGGAGCGAGCCGCAGACGTTCGAACCTCTTCCCGAGCCGGACGACAGTCGTCCGCTTTGGACGCTGGACGAGATGGTCGCGGCGACCGGCGGCCGGGCCGAGGGTGTGGAGGCCGGCGCGGCGATTTCCGGCCTCTCCATCGACAGCCGCACGATCCAGCCCGGCGAGGCGTTCGTTGCGATTGCCGGTGAGCGGTTCGACGGTCACGATTTTGCCGGCGCCGCCCTTGAGGCCGGTGCGACCCTTGCCCTCGTGTCCGCGGCCCGGCGCGCCGACCTGCCCAAGGACGGGCGCTATCTGATCGTCGCGGACGCGCTTGAGGGCTTGCGCGATCTGGCGCGGGCATCGCGGGCGCGCAGCCGGGCGCGGATCGTCGCCGTCACCGGCTCGGTCGGCAAGACCAGCACCAAGGACATGCTGAAACTGGCGCTGGATGCCTCCGGCAAGACCCATGCGCCCGTCGCCTCCTTCAACAATCACTGGGGCGTGCCGCTGACGCTGGCGCGCATGCCGGCAGATTGCGCTTTCGGCGTCTTCGAGATCGGCATGAACCATGCCGGCGAGATCACGCCGCTGGTCCGGATGGTGCGTCCGCATGTCGCCGTCATCACCACGGTCGCGGCGGTTCATCTGGAGTTCTTCGGCTCCGTGGAGCGGATCGCCCAGGCCAAGGGCGAGATCTTTCTCGGGCTCGAGCCTGGCGGGCTTGCGCTCCTCAACCGCGACAACGACCAGTTCGATCTCCTGACCTATCTGGCAAAGACCGCCGGCGTGCGCCGTATCGCCACCTTCGGGCGCGAGGGGCCGGCCGACGCCCAGGCGGAACGCGTGTCCGCGCAGGTCGCCTGCAGCTCGATTTCCGGCCATATCTTCGACCAGCCGATCACCTACAAGGTCGGTGCGCCGGGTCAGCATCTGGTCACCAACAGCCTCGCCGTGCTCGCGGCCGTTGCGGAGCTTGGCGGCGACCTGGCGCTCGCCGGTCTGGCGCTTGCGAATTTCCGCGCACCCAAGGGCCGCGGCGCGCAGATCGCCCTGCGATTGCCGGAGGGCTCGGCCACGGTGATCGACGAAAGCTACAATGCCAATCCCGCCTCGGTGCGCGCAGCGCTTTCCCTCCTGAAGGAAACCCCGATCTCGCGGCCAGGGCGGCGCATTGCCGTACTGGGCGACATGCTCGAGCTCGGCGAGGCGGAAGGCCGGCTGCATGCGGATCTCATCGGACCGGTCACGGAAAGCGAGGCGGACCTCGTCTATTGCGTCGGCGAACGCATGCACGAGCTCTGGGACCTCTTGCCGAAGCACCTGCGCGGCGCCTATTCCGAAGAGGCGGCGAGCCTGAGGCCGCTGCTTCTGGAAGACGTGCGCCCCGGCGACGTCATCATGATCAAGGGATCTCTCGGCACCCGCATGGGGCCGCTGGTCGAGGCGCTGAAGCGCGAATTTCCCGTCGAGGACGACGGAGCCGAATAGGACGCCCGATGCTGTATTTTCTCGTCGAATTCGCCGACCAGTTCTCCGCGCTTAACGTGTTCCGCTACATCACGTTCCGCACCGGCGGCGCGATCATGACGGCGCTGCTGTTCATCTTCCTGTTCGGGCCGATGATCATCAACTCGCTGCGCACCCGCCAGGGGCATGGTCAGCCGATCCGCGCCGACGGGCCGCAGAGCCATCTGCTGACCAAGAAGGGCACGCCGACGATGGGCGGCCTGATGATCCTGTCGGGCATGATCGTGGCGACCCTGCTCTGGGCCAATCTGCTCAATCCCTATACCTGGATCGTGCTGGGCGTGACCGTCGGCTTCGGCCTCATCGGCTTCTACGACGACTTCCTGAAGGTCGCCAAGGCCTCGCACAAGGGCTTCAGCGGGCGCATGCGTCTCGGTCTGGAATTCCTGATCGCCGGCACTGCCGCCTGGTGCGTCACCTTTCTGGAAGGCGATGTCTACGGCACCTCCATCGGGTTCCCGTTCTTCAAGGACCTGGCGATCAATCTCGGGATCTTCTTCATTCCGTTTGCGGCCTTCGTCGTGGTCGGTGCGGGCAACGCGGTCAATCTGACCGACGGGCTGGACGGGTTGGCGATTGTGCCCGTGATGATCGCCTCCGCCTCCTTCGGCCTGATCGCCTATCTCACCGGCAACGCGGTGTTCTCCGACTACCTGCAGATCCATCACGTGGCGGGCGCGGGCGAACTGGCGGTGCTGTGCGGCGCGGTGATCGGGGCGGGGCTCGGCTTCCTGTGGTTCAACGCGCCGCCTGCGGCGATCTTCATGGGCGACACCGGGTCGCTTGCGCTCGGCGGCATGCTGGGCGCCATCGCGGTCGCAACCAAGCACGAGATCGTGCTGGCAATCATCGGCGGGCTCTTCGTGCTGGAGGCCGTGTCGGTGATCGTGCAGGTCGCCTCCTTCAAGCTGACGGGCAAGCGCGTCTTCAAGATGGCGCCGATCCACCATCATTTCGAGCATCTCGGCTGGACCGAAAGCCAGGTGGTGATCCGCTTCTGGATCATCGCCGTGGTTTTGGCGCTGGTCGGGCTGGCCACGCTGAAGCTGAGGTGAGGACATGATCTCCGCAACCTCCTTCGCGGATCGCGACGTCGCCCTGTTCGGGCTCGGCGCCTCGGGCCTGTCGGCAGCGCATGCGCTCAAGTCCGGCGGCGCGCGCGTGCACGCCTTTGACGACATGCCGGAACGCCGTCAGACGGCGATCTCGTCCGGCATCCCGGTCGTCGACCTGAAGTCGGCGAACTGGTCGGTGTTCGACGCGCTGGTGCTGGCGCCGGGGGTGCCGCTCACCCATCCGACGCCGCACTGGAGCGTCAATCTCGCCCGCCAGCAGGGCATTCCGGTGATCGGCGACATCGAACTGTTCTGCCGGGAGCGCCAGACGCATGCGCCCGACGCGCCCTTCGTGGCGATCACCGGCACCAACGGCAAGTCGACCACCACCGCGCTGATCAGCCATTGCCTCGCCCATGCCGGTCACGACGTAGCGATGGGCGGCAACATCGGCGTGCCGATCCTCGACCTGCTGCCGCCGGCGCGCGGGCGGGTTCATGTGGT
Organism: Stappia stellulata; assembly: GCF_020176715.1. Taxonomy (GTDB): domain Bacteria; phylum Pseudomonadota; class Alphaproteobacteria; order Rhizobiales; family Stappiaceae; genus Stappia. The sequence goes on from NZ_JAIVMF010000013.1 coordinate 61,917, forward strand.
TGAATGCTCCTCCTACCAGATCGACCTGGCGCCGAGCCTCGATCCCTCCATCGGGGTCTTGCTGAACATCACCGCGGACCACCTCGACCGTCACGGCTCGCTGGAGCATTATGCCGCCGTGAAGGAACGGCTGATCGCCGGGAGCCGGCTTGCGGTCGTCGGTGTCGACGACGGTCTGAGCGCGGCAATCGCGGACCGTGCCGAACAGGCGGGTGTCGAAACCCTGCGCCTGTGCGTGCGCCATCCGGTGACCCACGGGGTCTATGCCGAGGGCAGCAAGCTCTATGTCGCCGAGGACGGGGCGCAGCGCGAATTCTACGATCTGGCGCCGGTGACCTCGCTGCGCGGCGCGCATAATGCGCAGAATGCGGCCGCCGCCGTGGCCGTCTGCCGGGCGCTCGGGCTCACCGACAAGGCGATCCATGCCGGGCTTGCCTGTTTTCCGGGACTGGCGCATCGCATGCAGGTGGTGGCCCGCGACGGGCAGGTGCTCTTCGTCAACGACAGCAAGGCGACCAATGCCGATGCGGCGGAGCGGGCGCTCACCAGTTTCGAACGCATCCACTGGATCGCCGGCGGCCGCGCCAAGACCGGTGGTATCGCGTCGCTTCAGCCGCATTTCCCCCGAATCGCAAAAACCTATCTGATCGGCGAGGCGGCGGAGAATTTTGCCGGCGTGCTCGAAGGCCATGTTCCCTACGAGCGCTCGGGAACGCTGCAGGCGGCCGTCGAGGCGGCGGCACGGGATGCGGCGGCGGATGCGCGCGCGCACGGCGGGGAAGCGGTGGTGCTGCTGTCGCCGGCCTGTTCGTCCTTCGACCAGTTCCCGGACTTCGAGGCGCGCGGGCGCGCCTTCGTCGAGGCCGTGCGCCGCATTGTGCCGCAGGCGACCGAACAGGAGACCGTGTGATGGTGAGCCGTGCCGACAGAAGCCCGTTCGCCGAATGGCTTTGGACCGTCGATCGTTACCTGTTCGCCGGTTTCGTGATACTGATGATCGGGGGTATCGTTCTGTCCTTCGCCGCAAGCCCCGCGGTGGCGGAACGGCTCGGCATCGACAGCTATCACTTCATCAAGCGGCAGGCCGTGTTCCTGGTGCCGGCGCTCGCCCTGATGCTGGGGGTCTCGGCGCTCAGCCCGCGCATGGTGCGGCGGGTGGCGCTGGTGGTCTTCGTGGCATCGCTTGCGCTGATGGTGGCGACGCTCTTCGTCGGCATGGAGGCCAAGGGCGCGCGGCGCTGGGTGATGATCTTCGGCTTTTCCATCCAGCCGTCGGAGTTCCTCAAGCCGGCTCTGATCGTGCTGGTGGCCTTCCTGCTGTCGGAAGGTGGCCGGCGCCCCGAGGTGCCCGGCTCTCTGTTTTCCATCCTTTTGTTCGTCATGTCGGCGGCGCTTCTGGTTGCCCAACCGGACTTCGGCCAGACGATGCTCCTCATGCTGGTGTTCGCGGCGCTGTTCTTTCTCAACGGCCTGCCGTGGGTGGCGATCGTGCCCATCGGCGCGCTGGGGGCCGGCGGCATTCTGGCGGCCTATATGACGCTGCCGCACGTGCAAAGCCGCGTCGACCGGTTTCTCGATCCAAGCTCCGGCGATACCTTCAACGTCGACCGCGCCATCGAGGCCTTCGTCTCGGGCAGCTGGTTCGGACGCGGTCCGGGCGAAGGAACGATCAAGCGGGTGCTGCCGGAAAGCCATACCGACTTCATCTTCGCGGTGGCGGCGGAGGAGTTCGGCATTCTCGTCTGCCTGATCCTGGTGCTGGTCTTCACCTTCGTCGTGCTGCGCGGGCTTGGTCACGCCGCCCGCGACACCGATCCCTTCGGCCGGCTGGCGACGGCGGGACTGATGGTTCTTTTCGGCATCCAGTCCTGCATCAACATGGCGGTGAACCTGAACCTGATGCCCGCCAAGGGCATGACGCTTCCCTTTATCTCCTACGGCGGCTCCTCGCTGCTGGCGACGGCGCTGTCCATGGGCTTCGTGCTGGCGCTGACGAGGCGGCGCCCGCAGGCATCGCGCACCGACAGTGTGGTCGTCTCCCGGCTGTCGCCGGCAAAACTGACCTGAGAGCGGGCATGGCATCGACCTTTCTTCTCACCGCCGGGGGAACCGGCGGCCATCTGTTTCCGGCCCAGGCGCTTGCCGCCGAACTGATCCGGCGCGGCCATGTGGTGGAGCTTGCGACCGACCAGCGCGTCGGTGCCTATGGCGCGGATTTTCCGGCCCGCAAGGTGCATGTGATCTCGTCTGCAACGCTTGCCGGGCGCAATCCGGTCGCGCTGGCGCGCACCGCCTGGCGGCTGGCGCGTGGCACGCTGCAGGCGCGCGGCGTGATCCGGCAGCTGAAGCCCGACGCGGTGATCGGCTTCGGCGGCTATCCGACGTTTCCGCCGATGTTTGCGGCGTTTCTCGCCGGCGTCCCCAGCGTGCTGCACGAGGCCAATGCGGTGATGGGACGCGCCAACCGCATGCTGGCCGGCCGGGTCAGCGCGATTGCCACAAGCTTTCCGCTCGTCGGCGAGGCGGCAGGCGCCTATCCGCAAAAGACACGCCAGACCGGCAACCCGGTGCGCGACGCGGTGATTGCCGCATCCGCAGCGCCCTATGCCGTGCCGCAGGCCGACGGGCCGTTCTCGCTTCTGGTCTTCGGCGGATCGCAAGGCGCGCGGTTTTTCTCCGATTGCCTGCCGCCGGCACTGGAGTGCCTGCCGGCGGAAACGCGGGCGCGGATCCGGCTTGTGCAGCAGTGCCGGCCCGAGGACATGGACCGCGTGCGCTCCGCCTTCGAACGAATTGGAATCGCTGCCGAAATCGCGCCGTTTTTCCCCGATATGGCTGAGAAAATCGCGGCGTCGCATCTGGTGGTCTGCCGCTCGGGCGCCTCGAGCGTCAGCGAGCTTTCGGTGATCGGCCGACCATCCGTCCTGGTGCCGCTGCCGCATGCGCTCGACAACGACCAGGGGCGCAACGCCGACATTCTTGCCCGCGCGGGCGGCGCCTGGCCGGTCGCGCAATCCGAACTCGATCCGGCACGCCTTGCCGCCCTGCTCGACGAGCTGATGGCGGCACCGGAGCGCCTCGCCGAGGCGGCGGACTGCGCCAAGCGCGCGGGCCGCCCCGATGCGGTGCGCCGTCTTGCCGACCTCGCCGAACACATTGCCTCCGGTGCGCCGCTTGGCGCGCTGGACGCGCAGGAAACAGCATCAGGAGACGCATCATGAAGATGCCCCAGGATATCGGTCCGGTTCACTTCATCGGCATCGGCGGCATCGGCATGAGCGGCATCGCCGAAGTGCTGCACACGCTCGGCTACACCGTTCAGGGATCCGATCTGTCGGAAAGCGCCAACGTCAAGCGGCTGCGCGAGAAGGGCATCGCGGTGAAGGTCGGCCATGCCGCGGAGAACCTCGGCCAGGCCCGCGTCGTCGTGGTGTCTTCCGCGATCCGGCGCGACAATCCCGAACTGACGGCGGCGCGCAACAAGCTGCTGCCGGTGGTGCGGCGCGCGGAAATGCTGGCCGAGCTGATGCGCTTCAAGCAGGCGATCGCCGTCGGCGGCACCCATGGCAAGACGACGACGACCTCGATCATCGCGGCTCTGCTGGATGCCGGCGGGCTCGACCCGACGGTGATCAACGGCGGCATCATCAACGCCTATGGCACCAACGCGCGCATGGGCAAGGGCGACTGGATGGTGGTGGAGGCCGACGAATCCGACGGCACCTTCGTCAAGCTGCCGGCGGACGTCGCGGTGGTGACCAACATCGACCCCGAGCATCTCGATCACTATGGCGATTTCGACGGCGTGCGCTCCGCCTTCCACCAGTTCGTGGAGAATGTGCCCTTCTACGGCTTCGCCGTGATGTGTCTCGACCATCCGGAGGTCCAGGCGATGGTCGGCCGCATCGAGGACCGGCAGGTCATCACCTATGGCCAGAACCGTCAGGCCGACGTGCGCTTCTTCGATCTCGCGACCCATGGCGTGAATTCCATCTTCTCCGTGGAGATGCGCGACCGGCTGAGCGGCACCAGCGAGGTGATCGAAAGCCTGACGCTGCCGATGCCGGGGCTTCACAACGTGTCCAACGCGGTCGCTGCCGTCGCTGTCGCCTGGAAGCTCGGCATCGAGCCGGCCCGCATCCGCCAGGGGCTGGCGAGCTTCGGCGGCGTGAAGCGGCGCTTCACCCACACCGGCAATGCCGGCGGTATCGATGTCTTCGACGACTATGCCCATCACCCCGTGGAGATCCGCGCCGTGCTGTCGGCGGCGCGCGCCGTTGCCTCCGGCGAGGTCATCGCCGTGGTGCAGCCGCATCGCTATTCGCGGCTGGAAAGCCTGCTCGACGAATTCTCGAGCTGCTTCAACGACGCCGATCATGTGATTTGTGCGCCTGTCTATGCCGCCGGCGAGCAGCCGCGCGAGGGGATCGATCACATCGCGCTTGCCAACGGCATCCGCGCCAGCGGTCACCGCAACGTGCATGCGATCGACGGTGAGAGCGACCTTGCCGGATGCATAGCCGGGATCGCCTCGCCGGGCGACTATGTCGTGTGTCTTGGTGCCGGCAGCATCTCGCAATGGGCGCAGGTCCTCCCCGAGGCGCTCGCCCGGGCGCTCGACGAAGCGGCGACCGGTGGGGCCTCATGAGCGAAGCCGGCCTCATAGACCGGCACGGGCTGGAGCGCATCGGCCTGCGCGGCAAGCTGACGGCGAATGTCCCGCTGTCGAGCGTGACGTGGTTTCGCGTCGGCGGACCGGCGGAACTTCTGTTCCAGCCGGCCGACACGGACGATCTCGCGCTGTTCCTGCGCCATCTGCCGGCGGAGGTTCCGGTTTTGCCCATCGGGCTGGGCTCGAACCTTTTGGTGCGTGACGGCGGCATCGATGGCGTCGTCATTCGCCTGGGCGCGCGCGGCTTCGGTCATATCGAGACGCTCGACGACGGCAGCCTGATCGCCGGCGCCGCGGTGCCCGACCGGCGACTGGCAGAGGCGGCGGCGTCCGCGGGGCAGGGCGGTTTTGCGTTTCTCTCCGGGATCCCGGGCGGCATCGGCGGCGCGCTGCGCATGAACGCGGGCGCGCACGGAAGCGAGACGCGCGAGATCATGCAGGAGCTCACGGCAGTGACGCGTGCCGGCGAGATCGTCACGCTGTCCAACGCGGAGATGGCCTATCGCTACCGCCACAGCGGGCAGCCCGGCGACATGATCTTCACCCAAGGCCGGTTTCGCGGCGTGCCGCGCGACGAGGCAGACATCCGGCGCGAGATGGCCGAGGTTACCGCGCATCGCGAGGCGGCCCAGCCGATCCGCGAGAAGACGGGCGGATCGACTTTCAAGAACCCGCCGGGCCACTCGGCGTGGAAGCTTGTCGACGAGGCCGGCTGCCGGGGCCTGCAGATCGGCGGCGCGCGCATGTCGGACATGCATTGCAATTTCATGATCAACACGGGCGAAGCCACCGCGCACGACCTGGAGACGCTGGGCGAGACGGTGCGGGCGCGTGTCCTGGAAAAGACGGGCGTCGCGCTCGAATGGGAAATCAAGCGCCTCGGGCGTTTTGGCGAGGGGACAGCGGCGATCGCGCCTTTCCTCGGTGCGAAACAGGAAGGGGCTGCCGTCGATGGCTGAGAAGAAACATGTCGCCGTGTTGATGGGCGGCTGGTCGTCGGAACGCCCGGTCAGCCTCAAGTCGGGCGAGGGCTGCGCCGGGGCGCTGGAGCGCGCCGGCTACCGGGTGACGCGGGTCGACGTTGGCCGCGACATCGCCGAGGTGCTGACGAAGCTGAAGCCGGATGTCGCCTTCAACGCGCTGCACGGTCCCTTTGGCGAGGACGGCTGCATCCAGGGGCTGCTGGAGATCCTCGGCATTCCCTATACGCACTCCGGTGTCGCCGCCTCCGCGCTTGCCATGGACAAGGAGAAGGCCAAGGCGGTGATGAAGGCCGCCGGCATCCCCGTCGCCGCCCACAAGGTTCTCCACAGGCTGGAAGCGGCCAAGGCGCATGCGTTGCCGCCGCCCTATGTGGCGAAGCCTGTGGCGGAGGGATCCTCCTTCGGCGTGCTCATTGTCAAGGAGGGTGCTGAGCATCCGCCGCAGGAGCTTTTCCGCGACGACTGGCCCTATGGCGACACCGTGATGGTGGAGCGTTACATCCCCGGTCGCGAGCTGACATGCGCCGTTGTCGGCAACGTCGCGCTTGGCGTTACGGAAGTGATGCCGAAGGGTCACGGCTTCTATGATTATGAGGCGAAATACGCGCCTGGCGGATCACAACACGTCCTGCCGGCGGAAATTTCACCATTTGTTTACCAAGAAGTACAGAAACTCAGTCTCAGGGCGCATCAGGCGCTCGGTTGCAAGGGCGTTACACGGGCGGATTTTCGCTTCGACGAGCAGCCGACAGGCGGTGGCGAACTGATCTGTCTGGAAGTGAACACGCAGCCCGGAATGACTGAAACCTCGCTTGTGCCGGAGATCGCGGCCCATGCGGGACACTCCTTCGAAGACCTGACCAGCTGGATGGTGGAGAACGCAAGTTGCGGACGTTAAAGGCAAAATGGGCACGGAACGGTGACCTGCCGATCGAGGTGGCGCTCGCGCCGCGCGGTCGCGGCGTCGCGCGTTTGCACCGTCGCCCGCTGTGGCGCGCCGCCGGCGTGCTGCAGGATTTGCCGCGCTGGACGGGCACGGCCGGCGCCGTTGCCTTCCTTGGCTTAACGATTGCTTACGGGGTTGCGCTTGGCGGTTACGGTCGAATGGTCAGCGAATCACTCACCTCGGCAGCCGGTTTCCAGATCGCGGCGGTGAAACTGTCGGGGCAGAAGGAAACCACCGAGTTCGAAATTCTCGAGGCGCTTGAAATCCAGCAGGGAACCTCGCTTGCCCTCTTCGACGCCTCGGCGGCGCGCGAGCGGCTGTCGCATATTCCATGGGTCGACGCGGTCTCGGTCCAGAAGCTCTATCCCGGCACGCTTCAGGTGCGCATCGACGAGCGCGAGGCCTATGCGCTGTGGCAGCGCGGCGATCTGCTGTCGGTGATCGATTCCAAGGGCCAGGTGATCAGCGACGACGTCGACGGGCGCTACGCCAACCTGCTGATGCTGATCGGCCATGGCGCGCAGTATCGCGGCGGCGAGGTGCTCGATGCGCTCGATGCGGTGCCGGAGCTTCGGGTGCGGGTGCGCGCGGCGCGGCTCGTGTCCGACCGCCGCTGGGACCTGCTGCTTGAAAACGGGATCACCCTGCGCCTTCCGGAAAAGGACGTGGCCCGCGCGCTTGCCGATGTGGTGACGATGGACGCGGAGAACGGGCTTCTGGCCCGCGACATCGCGATGATCGACCTGCGTCTCCAGGACCGCGTGGTGGTGCGGCTGACCGACGAGGCGGCCTTGCGCCGCAAGGCGGGCACGCCCGATGCCGGCGCGCGCCGCCGTTCGGGGGCCGACACATGACGAGGCGCAGCGCTCCCATCTATCTTCCGCGCATGCGCCCGCTCCCGTCCCGGCGGGCGGTGGTCGTTTCCGTGCTCGACATCGGCTCGACCAAGGTGTGCTGTCTGATCGCCAAGCTGACGCCGCGCGGCGACGACGGCGTGCTGCCCGGCCGCACCCATTCCATCGAGGTGCTGGGCTACGGCTACCAGCGTTCGCGCGGGCTGAAGAGCGGCGTCGTCGTCGACATGGATGCGGCCGAACAGGCCATCCGGCTTTCCGTCGATGCGGCGGAGCGCATGGCCGGGCTGACGGTGGAATCGCTGATCACCAATGTGACCTGCGGCCGGCTCGGCTCGGAAATCATCACGGCAAGCGTCGGTCTCGCCGGCGATTCCGTCTGCGAGGCGGACATCCAGCGGGTGCTCTCGGCCGGAAGCGCCCATACGGTTGCCGACGACCGGGCGGTGATGCATGCGCTGCCGATCTCCTACACGCTCGACGGCAATCGCGGCATGCGCGATCCGCGCGGCATGATGGGCCGCCGGCTTGGCGTCGACATGCAGGTGGCGACCGCCGAGATCGCGCCGGTGCGCAATCTGGAGCTTTGCATCAACCGCGGTCACCTGGCCGTGGAGACGATGGTCGCGACACCCTATGCGAGCGGCCTGTCGACGCTGGTGGAAGACGAGACGGAACTGGGCGTTGCCTGCGTCGACATGGGCGGCGGCACGACGACGCTTTCGGTCTTCGTCGAGGGTCAGATGGTGCATCTCGACGCGATCGCCGTCGGCGGTCACCACGTGACGATGGATATCGCGCGGGCGCTGTCGACGCGTCTTGCGGATGCGGAGCGGATCAAGACGCTGCAGGGATCGGCGCTGCCGAGCCATTCCGACGAGCGGGACTTCATCTCGGTGCCGCCGGTGGATGCCGACAGCGACCTGCCGATCCAGGTGCCGCGCTCTACGCTGGTGCGGGTGATCGTGCCGCGCGTGGAGGAAATTCTGGAACTGGTGCGCGACCGTCTCACGGCCTCCGGCTTCGCCGGACGCGTGGGCAAGCGCATCGTGCTGACGGGCGGCGCCAGCCAGCTCACGGGCCTTAGCGATGTGGCCCGCCGGGTGCTGGGCCGTCAGGTGCGGCTCGGCCGGCCGCTCGGGATCGCCGGGCTGCCGGAAGCCGCAAAGGGGCCGGCGTTCGCGGCGGCCGTCGGGTTGCTGATCTATCCCCAGGTGGCGCAGGTCGAACAGTTCGAGCCACGCAACCTGCGGGGACGCTGGAACCTCGGTTCCGGCGCGCTGGCGCGGGTCGGCAACTGGATACGCGAGAGTTTCTGAGGCGGGAAGCCGCCTCCGGGATGCACCGGTGCACCGGTGCGATTTGAGGGAAACGAGGAATGAGGCGGATGTCCAGAAGGGCATCCAGGGGTCGCGAGGAAGCCATGACCATCAATTTGCAAATGCCTGACCTTCAGGAACTGAAGCCAAGAATTACGGTGTTCGGCGTCGGCGGAGCCGGCGGCAATGCCGTCAACAACATGATCCAGGCCGGCCTGCAGGGCTGCGACTTCGTCGTCGCAAACACCGACGCGCAGGCGCTTGCCAGCAACCATTCCGACCGGGTCGTCCAGATGGGCGTCGCCGTGACGGAAGGGCTGGGCGCCGGATCGCAGCCGGACGTTGGCGCGGCCGCCGCCGAAGAAGTGATCGACGAGATCAACGACCATCTGTCGGGATCGCACATGGTGTTCATCACCGCCGGCATGGGCGGCGGCACCGGCACGGGCGCAGCTCCCGTCATCGCACGTGCGGCGCGCGAGATGGGAATACTCACCGTCGGCGTCGTCACCAAGCCGTTCCAGTTCGAGGGCGTGCGCCGCATGCGCATCGCTGAAGCCGGCATCATCGAGCTGCAGAAGGCGGTCGACACGCTGATCGTCATTCCGAACCAGAACCTGTTCCGCATCGCCAATGCGCAGACCACCTTCGCCGACGCCTTCGCGATGGCCGACCAGGTGCTCTACTCCGGCGTTGCCTGCATCACCGACCTGATGGTGAAGGAAGGTCTCATCAACCTCGACTTCGCCGACGTGCGCTCGATCATGCGCGGCATGGGCAAGGCGATGATGGGCACCGGCGAAGCCTCCGGCGACAAGCGCGCCATGCAGGCCGCCGAAGCGGCGATCGCCAACCCGCTGCTCGACGAGACCTCGATGAAGGGCGCCCGCGGCCTGCTGATCTCGATCACCGGCGGCAACGACCTGACGCTGTTCGAGCTGGACGAGGCGGCCACCCGCATTCGAGAGGAGGTCGATTCCGACGCCAACATTATACTGGGCGCGACCTTCGACGAGAGCCTCGACGGCATCATCCGGGTCTCCGTCGTGGCAACCGGTATCGACAAGGACATGCGCGAGGACGTCTCCCCGGCAGAGGCCCGCATGGCCGAACTGACCGAACGGCTGAAGACCATCGCCGATCCGGCCGACCAGCCCAAGGCGGAAGCCCCGCAGCCGGCCCGCCCGGCCGCGCAGCCGCCGCGTCCGGCCGCCGCTCCGGTGCGCGCTGCCGCCGTGCAGCGCCTCGAGCAGGAGCTGGAAATCCCCGAGCCGGTCAAGGCATCGACCGACCCGGACGTCGAGATCGCACCGTTTTCTCCGGCCCCCGACCTGATGGACAAGGCCGCGCCGGTCGATGATTTCGACACCGATCCGCAGGCCGAAAGCATCGCCGACGAGCCGGCCGTCCAGCCGTATATCCCGCCGGTGGCGGAAACGGCGACACAGCCGACGCGCATGCCCTCGATCGAGGACTTCCCGCCGGTCGCCCAGCGTGAGATGCGCGCGCATGGCGCTGCCGCCGAGCAGCACCATGAAGAGCATGGCGACGAGCGCCGTCCGATGGGTCTGCTGCGCAGGCTCGCCAGCGGGCTGACCCGCCGCGAAGACGACGAGGACATGGCGTATGGCCATGCGCCCGAACAGGTTCCCGCACCGCGCCAGCCGCAGCCGGCACCTGCTCCCGCTCCCGAGGCGGCCCGTCCGGCCCAGCAGCCGCAGCCCGTTGCCGCCCGTCCGGCGGCTCCGCGCCCGGCCCAGCCGCGCCCGGCTCAGCAGGGCGCTGCCGGTCAGCTCGACCTGACCGGTCGCAGCGCGCCGCAGCCGCGCACCATGTCCGAGGACGATCAACTGGAGATCCCGGCTTTCCTTCGCCGCCAGGCGAACTGATCCGGGACCTCGCGACCCTTCCTCGCAATGCGGACGATCCGGCCCCTCACCGGATCGTCCGTCCCTTTCTTTTTGAAATATATGTTTTAAATCAGTGCCTTAAAATTTAAGACTTCGTTACATACCGTAACAAAGCTTTATTTAGACCCACCCGCTCCAGCTTGTATGTTGCACCTGCGATCGGGGAGGTCGCCGGGCCGGATCATGATTCGCGCCAACTTGGCAATGCCTCCCTGATCATCGCTTCCGGGGTTCGCACACAGGACGATCGACTGATGAAAAGAGGCTCCGACCGGCAGACCACGCTCGCCGGCTCCGTATCGCTGAAGGGCATCGGTGTCCATTCCGGCGATCCGGCCGAGGTCACGCTTCATCCGGCGGATGCCGGCACGGGCATCGTTTTTGCCGTGCAGCACCCTGAAACCGGTCGCGACGTCGAGATCCCCGCACATTGGCGCGCTGTCACCGCCACCTCCCTTTGCACCGTTGTCGGCGATCCGAAGGCAGGCGGCGTTTCCACCGTCGAACATCTGATGGCGGCCCTGCGCGGGCTTGGCATCGACAATGCGGTCGTCGAGCTCGACGGCCCGGAAATGCCGATCATGGATGGCAGTTCCGCCGCCTTCGTTGCTGCGATCGAGCAGGTCGGACTGCGCAAGCTCTCCGCCGCCCGTCGCTACGTGCGTATCAAGAAGACCGTGCGTGTCGACCAAGGCAACGCCTGGTGCGAGCTTCGCCCCTTCGACGGCTGCCGCTTCGACGTGACTATCGATTTCGATGCCGAGGTGATCGGCCGTCAGCGCCTGGTCCTCGATCTTGCCCCGGACAGCTTCCGCGACGAGCTGTCGCGCGCCCGCACCTTCGGCTCGGTCCAGGACGTGGAGAAGCTGTGGTCCATGGGCTTTGCGCTCGGATCCTCGCTGGAAAACTCCGTCGCCATTTCCGAGGGCCGGGTTCTTAATCCGGAAGGCACCCGCTGGGCGGACGAATTCGTTCGCCACAAGATGCTGGATGCCGTCGGCGATCTGGCGCTTGCCGGTCTTCCCTTCATCGGGGCCTATCATTCCTACAAGGGCGGCCACCGGATGAACCACGCGATCCTGGTCGAGCTGTTCGACAAGGCGGGTACGGATGCCTTCGAGATCGTCGAGGGGCATTTCGACCGCGAGCCGGCCGTCGTGTCCGGCAGCGACGTTCGCCCGCTGATGGCGGTCGGCCAGTCCGCGTCCTGAGGCGCAATGCCCGGGTCGCTTCGGGTCGGCCGTGTCTGGTCAGGTCCGGCTTGCGCAAGCGGACCTTGGCCTCGGCCACAAAAAAGCGACAAATTGCACGCACATGACGTGACGCGACGGGGTGTTATCCGTTACAACACGGTCGCGCGCCCGTCGTCCCGCATCCGCATGCGGGTCGGGACGCAAGGGGTCGTCAGCTTGCCGTGGTTCTTCGGTCCGCCGGAGCGGGACCATTTGCCGTGCCGGACGCACCCGCGCGACATGACGTGTCAAGGAGAGTGAAAACGTGAAGGCGGCTTTGCCCAAATCCACCGCGACGGACGCGCCGACGTGCCGCATGCGCCGGTCCATCGCCGCCGTGCTCACTGTCGCGAGCCTTGCGCTCGCAGCCTGTTCGTCCACGAATTCCGACGATGACTTCGCCACCAACGACACGCCGGCGGAGGTGCTCTACAACGAGGGCCTGGCGCTGCGCAACGAGGGGCGCCTGAGCGACGCGCGGGTCAAGTTCGAGGAGGTGGACAAGCTCCATCCTTATTCCGAATATTCCCGCAAGGCGCTGATCAACCTGGCCTATCTGAACTACTCGAGCGGCAAGTTCACCGAGGCGATCACGGCCGCAAAGCGCTTCACCACGCTCTATCCGGGCAGTGAGGACAGCGCCTATGCGCTCTATATCATCGGCCAGTCCTACCACAAGCAGATCCCGGACGTGACGCGCGACCAGGAGATGACCCAGCGGGCAATGGCCGCCTATGGCGAACTGGTGCAGCGCTATCCGGAGTCCGAATATGCGGAAGACGCGCGCACCAAGATCCGCATCGCCCAGGACCAGTTGGCCGGCAAGGAGATGGAGGTCGGGCGCTACTACCTGAAGCGCGGCCACCAGATCGCCGCGATCAATCGGTTCAAGGTGGTGGTCACCAACTACCAGACCACCCGCCACATCGAGGAAGCCCTGTTCCGGCTGACGGAGAGCTACTACGCGCTCGGCGTTGTCAACGAGGCACAGACCGCGGCGGCGGTGCTCGGGCACAATTTCCCCGACAGCCAGTGGTACAAGGACGCCTACAGCCTGCTGAAGACCGGCGGCTATTCGCCGGACGAGGATTCTGGAAGCTGGATCAGCCGGGCGTTCGCGGGTATTTCCCTTTAAGGGCGGTCGCTTCGTCCGCTCCAGCGTCTTTCCCCGTGCCGCGGCGCCTCATGCGCCGCGCGCCCAAACGATCCGGTTCCCGCACGCATGCTCGCCGCGCTTGCCATCCGAGATATCGTCTTGATCGACCGGCTCGACCTGTCTTTCGGGTCGGGCATGTCGGTGCTGACCGGTGAAACCGGCGCGGGCAAATCCATCCTTCTCGATTCGCTCAGCCTGGCGCTCGGCGGGCGCGGCGACGTCGGTCTCGTGCGCCACGGACAGGCGCAGGGTCAGGTCACCGCCGCCTTCGACGTGCCGATGGCCCATCCGGTTCGACGGATCCTGCAGGCGCATGATCTGGAAGCCGACGGCGATGTCATCCTGCGCCGGGTGCAGGCGGAGGACGGCCGCAGCCGTGCCTTCATCAACGACGCGCCGGTGAGCGTGTCGGTGCTGCGCCAGGTCGGCAGCCAACTCGTCGAAATCCACGGTCAGAACGAGTCCCGCGCCTATATCGATCCGGCCGAACACCGCCGGCTGCTCGATTCCTTCGCCGAATGCGGCGCCGATGTCGCTGGCGTCAGCGAGGCCTTCTCCACGATGCGCAAGGCGCAAAAGGCGCTGCGCGAGCAGGAAGAACGCATCGAGGCGGCGCGCCGGGAAGCCGATTATCTGCGCGCCGCGGCCGAGGAACTGGCGACGCTCGACCCGCGCGAGGGCGAGGAGGAAGAGCTTGCCGCCAGGCGCCAGTCGATGATGCAGGTGGAAAAGATCGCCGGCGATCTCGGCGAGGCCTTCGAGATTCTCAACGGCAATGCTTCGCCGATCGGCGAGATCGCGTCACTGTGGCGGCGGCTGGAGCGCAAGGTGGAACAGGCGCCGGAGCTGCTGACCGCGCCGGCTGCCAATCTGGCGGAAGCGCTGGACAGGCTGGAAGATGCGCGTGCCGGTCTGGAAGCCTCCATCCGTGAAACCGAATTTGATCCCAAGGCGCTGGAGATGACGGAAGAGCGGCTGTTCGCGCTGCGCGCCGCCTCGCGCAAATATCAGGTTCCGGTGGAAGACTTGCCGGGCGTGCGGGCGCGCTTCGATGCCGACCTTGCCGCGCTCGATGCGGGCGAGGAGGCGCTGGCGGGTCTGGCCGATGCCGCGCGTGCCGCGGCCGCGGCCTATGACGAGCGGGCGGCTGCGCTGTCGGCCAAGCGCAAGGCGGCGGCTGCCGGTCTGGAGGCCGCGGTTGCCGCCGAGTTGCCGGATCTCAAGCTCGACCGGGCGCGGTTTATCGTCAATCTGGAAAGCGACCCGGCGCAGCGCACCCGCGACGGCATCGACCAGATCGAGTTCTGGGTGCAGACCAACCCGGGCACCAAGCCCGGGCCGATGATGAAGGTCGCCTCGGGCGGCGAGCTGTCCCGCTTCCTGCTGGCGCTGAAGGTATCGCTCGCCGACAAGGGATCGGCCCCGACGCTGGTGTTCGACGAGATCGACACGGGCGTTGGCGGAGCCGTGGCCGAGGCCATCGGCAAACGGCTGGCGCGGCTCGCCGGCAATGTCCAGGTGCTGACGGTGACCCATGCGCCGCAGGTCGCCGCGCGTGCCGGCGGTCACTTCCTGATCCTGAAGGAAGACGCCGACGAGGAGCGGGTGGCGACACGGGTGCGGCGGATCGACGTCGAGCATCGCCGCGAGGAAATCGCCCGCATGCTCGCCGGCGCGACGATCACCGACGAGGCCCGCGCTGCCGCCGATCGTCTTCTGGCCGATGCGCCGGCGCAAGGCTGACCGCGCAACTTTTGGCGCTCGCGATTATTCCGGATCCTTGAAGCAGGCGACGAGCTGCGCGCTGGCGCGAAAGGCATGCTCCTGCCCGGACGCATCCATCAAGGTGCCGCGGACCGCGCCATAGGACTTCAGCTGAATACCGGTCTGCCCAAGGACGTGTCCGCGCAGATAAGGGATCTCGGCGCGCATCGACACCCATTCATGCGGCTGGTGCCCCGCGAGGCGCTGGCTCTTTGCGGTGACGTCGCCGGAGGCGCGCACTTCCCCTGTGCCGTCGACGGAGAGCGATAGTCCGCCGGCGGCTTCGCCGACCGTGTGTCCGCCGCCCTCGATCACGGAAAAGGTTGCGGCGTCGCCGGAGAAATCGAGCATGCCGTAGAGGTCGGCGCTGGCCGGAAGATGCTGCTGCGGCAGGGATCGCGGCAGTTCCGCCTGGGAGAAATCGCGGATCGACAGCAGGACGACGGAGGTTTTCGGCCGCATCGGTTTTCTTGCGGTGGCGGGGATCGTGTAGCCGGTGGCATATAGGGCCGTGGCGCCATCGACGGTCAGGCCCTTGGCGCTGGGGATCTGGTATGCGAGCGAGTGAAGACCGTTCGCCGTGCAGCCCGGCGCGTCCTCGTCCGGGACGAGCTGGACGCGCAGGCGGCTGTACTTGTCGTTGCCGCTGTCCAAAACCTCGAAGGCGCGGCCGTTGCGGCTCTTTTCGACCAGCGTGAAGCCGTCGCGCGTTTCGGCGGAGACGATCCGCCCTTCGTCCTCGTCGAGACACAGGTCGGACAGATGCACCACCGGTCCGTCGGGTGTCATGTAGCGCAGCAGCGCGAAACCGCGGGTCTGCGCGCAGCTTTCAAGCCGCGTGTCGCGCAGCGGGTCGCCCTCGAGGGGCTGCAGGTCCTGCGCGACCGCTGCGAAGGGGGCCGCGAACAGGAATGCAAGCGAAACGGCGAAACATCCGGATTTTGCAAGGTGCATCGATGGATCCTAGTCGCGCCCGGGCGTCCAGACGCTCGTCGCGCCGCCGTGGCTCATGATCTTGAAGGTTGGAGGCGGGCCGGGGTCGTGTTCCACGATCAGGCCGAGGGCCTCATCCTTGAGGTTCAGCAATGCGCCCTCGCGGATGTAGACGAGGATCGAGCAGACCTGGGCACCGCAGAACAGGCTGCGGGACATTGCGCCCTCGCACTCAAGCGCTTCATGGGCGAGGAGCAGGTCGTCGCGACCGTCGCCATTGAGGTCGATCTCGTAGACGCCGCGGTCATCGAAGGTGCCGCGCCCCTCAAGGCATCCTTCGCGGATCTGCTCGGCGATCAGATAGTCGGCTGCCCTGGAGCGGGCGCTCGCCGGCGGGGCAAGTGCCATGCAGACTGCGGTCGCGGCGAGCACGGCGGAGAGCCTTCGCAAGAGGAGAGGGGCAATCATCGGCTCTCCCCAGACAATCCTTCGCAATGAGCGGCTTTCGTGACAATCATCCCCAGATGGTGGCGCGAGACGGCTCGTCTGACAATGAAAATCGCCCTATCTTGCTCGATTGGCGGAAGCAAGCTCTTCCGCGCAGCCGTCAGTCCCGGGACCCGAAGCCGCATCCATGTCGAAATCCGAACAGCAAGACAACAAGCCCGCCGATACAGACCTCGCCGCCCGCGCCGTCGAGGATCTGACGCTCGAGGAGGCGGCGAGCGAGCTGGAGCGGCTTGCCGCCGAAATCGCCGAACACGACCGGCGCTATCACGGCGAGGATGCGCCGGAAATCTCGGATGCCGATTATGACGCGCTGAAGCGGCGCAACGATGCCATCGAGGCGCGGTTTCCCACTCTGGTGCGCAGCGACAGCCCGTCCTTGCGGGTCGGCACGGCACCTGCGGACGGCTTCGGCAAGGTCACCCATGCCTTGCCGATGCTCTCGCTCGACAATGCGTTTTCCGACGAGGACGTGCGCGATTTCGTCGGCCGCCTGCGGCGGTTCCTGAAAATCGATCCGCTCGCCGGCACCATCGTTTTGACGGCGGAGCCGAAGATCGACGGCCTGTCGCTGTCGCTGCGCTACGAGGCGGGCCGGCTGGTGAGTGCTGCAACGCGCGGCGACGGCACGGTGGGCGAGAATGTCACCGCCAACGCCCGCACCATCGGCGATATCCCGACGCAATTGCCCGATGGCGTGCCGGAAATCGTGGAGGTGCGCGGCGAGGTCTACATGCACCACGACGACTTTCGTGCGCTCAACGCGCGCATGGAGGCGCAAGGGACACGCGTCTTCGCCAATCCGCGCAATGCGGCGGCCGGATCGTTGCGCCAGTTGAACGCCGAGGTCACCCGCTCACGGCCCTTGCGCTTTTTCGCCTATGCCTGGGGCGAGATGAGCGAGGTGCCCTGCGACACCCAGTATGACATGGTGCAGAAACTCGGCGACTGGGGCTTTTCCATCAACAGCCGCATGCGCCGCTGCGACAGCGTGGAGGCTGTGCTCGACGTCTATCACGCCATCGAGGAAGACCGTGCGCTGCTCGGCTATGACATCGACGGCATGGTCTACAAGGTCGACCGGCTCGACCTGCAGGCGCGGCTCGGCTTCGTCTCGCGCGCGCCGCGCTGGGCGATCGCGCACAAGTTTCCGGCCGAGAAGGCCTTCACGGTGCTGAACGACATCGAGATCCAGGTCGGACGCACCGGCGCGCTGACGCCGGTCGCCAAGCTGGAGCCGGTGACCGTGGGCGGCGTCGTCGTCTCCAATGCGACGCTGCACAACGAGGACTACATCAAGGGTATCGGCGCCAAGGGCGAGGAGATCCGTGGCGGCAAGGACATTCGCATCGGCGATACGGTGCGCATCCAGCGTGCCGGCGACGTCATTCCGCAGATCATCGATGTCGATCTCGACAAGCGGCCCGACGGGTCGAAAGCCTATGTGTTTCCGACCCTGTGCCCGGCCTGCGGCAGCCACGCGGTTCGCGAGGAGGGCGAGGCCGTGCGCCGCTGCACCGGCGGGCTGATCTGCCCGGCACAGGCGAAGGAAAAGCTGAAGCATTTCGTCTCGCGTTTGGCCTTCGACATCGACGGTCTCGGCGACAAACAGGTCGAGTTTTTCTTCGATCTTCCGATGGAGGAAGGCGGCATCCGCCAGCCGGCGGATATATTCACGCTCGCCGAACGCGATGCCGCCTCGCCGATCAAGAAGCTCAGGAATCGCGACGGCTGGGGCGAGACCAGCGCCGCCAACCTCTTTGCCGCCATCGAGGCGCGCCGCGAGGTGCCGCTCAACCGCTTCATCTATGCGCTCGGCATCCGCCATGTCGGTGAGGGCAACGCCAAGCTGCTGGCCCGGCACTACGGCTCGTGGTCGGCCTTCGCCAAGGCCATGGAAGCGGCGGGCGAGACCGGCTCCGAGGCCTGGGCGGAACTGCTCGACATCGACGGGGTCGGGGAGACGGTGGCCCGCGCGGTGGTCGAGTTCTTCGCGGAGACGCACAATCGCGATGCCGTGTCGGCGCTTTTGGAAAAGGTGACGCCTGAGGATATGGAACAGGCCGACCCCGGCGACAGTCCGGTCTTCGGCAAGACGCTGGTCTTCACCGGCTCGCTGGAAAAGATGAGCCGCGACGAGGCCAAGGCGCGCGCGGAGGCGATGGGCGCGAAAGTGTCGGGCTCGGTCTCGAAGAAAACCGATCTCGTGATTGCCGGCCCCGGTGCCGGCTCGAAACTGAAGAAGGCTACGGACCTCGGCATCGAGGTGATCAGCGAGGACGACTGGATCGAGATGGCCGGCGGCGGCTGAGCGCGCCGTCACCGGGTGTGTTTGCGCGCCGCCCCTCCCACGCGACGGGGAAGTTGCTATATTGGTCCAAATAGCGAACAGATTCGCGCAAGCGCATATCCAACCCGTCGAGACAAGATCCTGCATGCCCGATTTCCCCGGTGACGACAGCTCCCGAGTTCCGGCCCCGGCCGATGCACGCCGTCACGCCGGTGCACCGCCGGCGCCGGGCGGCGGCATCGCCGCGCGCGCGCGCGCCGCAATGGCGCGTCCGGCCCAGGCGGCGCCCTATCTGGAGGGGCTCAATCCGGAGCAGGCCGAGGCGGTGGAAACCCTCGACGGCCCGGTTCTGGTGCTCGCGGGCGCGGGCACCGGCAAGACCAAGGTGCTGACGACGCGCATCGGGCATATTCTCGCAACGCGGCGCGCCTTCCCGAGCCAGATCCTGGCGGTGACCTTCACCAACAAGGCCGCGCGGGAGATGAAGGAACGCATCGCCCGGCTGATCGGCGAGGGGGCGGAGGGCATGCCGTGGCTCGGCACCTTCCATTCGATCTGCGTCAAGATCCTGCGCCGGCACGCCGAACTGGTCGGCCTGAAGTCCGGCTTTTCCATTCTCGACACCGACGACCAGATCCGGCTGATCAAGCAGATCATCCAGGCGGAAGGGCTCGACGACAAGCGCTGGACGGCGCGTGCCTTCGCCGGGATGCTCGACGGCTGGAAGAACCGTGGCCTGACGCCGGAACAGATCCCGGAAGGCGAGGCGCGCAGCTTTGCCAACGGGCGCGGCCGCGACCTTTACGCCTTGTACCAGGAGCGGCTGTCGATCCTGAACGCCGCCGATTTCGGCGACCTGCTCCTGCATGTGATCACGCTGTTTCGCGCGCATCCCGACATCCTGGCGGAATATCAGCGCCGCTTCGCCTATATGCTCGTCGACGAGTATCAGGACACCAATATCGCCCAGTATCTGTTCCTGCGGCTGCTGGCGCAGGGCAACACCAACATCTGCTGCGTCGGCGACGACGATCAGTCGATCTACGGCTGGCGCGGGGCGGAGGTCGACAACATCCTGCGCTTCGAGCACGATTTTCCGGGCGCCAAGGTGGTGCGGCTGGAGCGCAACTACCGCTCCACCAGCCATATCCTGGCCGCCGCTTCCCATCTGATCGCCCACAACGAGGGGCGGCTCGGCAAGACGCTGTTCACCGACGTCGTCGACGACACGGAAGAGGACATGCGCGTCACCGTGGCCGCCGTCTGGGATTCCGAGGAAGAGGCCCGCGCGATCGGCGAAGAGGTGGAGGCCTTGCATGCCAAGGGCCACAGCCTCGATTCCATGGCGATCCTGGTGCGGGCCTCGTTCCAGATGCGCGAGTTTGAGGACCGTTTCGTCACGCTCGGCGTGAATTACCGGGTGGTCGGCGGTCCGCGCTTCTACGAGCGCATGGAAGTCCGCGATGCCATGGCCTATTTCCGCTGCATCGCGCAGCCGGCCGACGATCTCGCCTTCGAGCGGATCGTCAACACACCGAAGCGCGGCCTCGGCGAGGCGAGCCTCAAGCTTGTGCATGCCTATGCCCGCGCCAACCGCATTCCGCTGATGCAGGCCGCGTCCGACCTGTGCCAGACCGAGGAACTCAGGCCGAAGGCGCGCACGGCGCTGAAATCCCTGCTCGCCGATTTCGACCGCTGGCGCGACCAGATGCCGACGATGTCGCACACCGACCTCGCCGAGGTCGTGCTGGACGAGTCGGGCTATACCGAGATGTGGCGGGCCGACCGGTCTGCGGAGGCGCCGGGCCGGCTCGACAACCTCAAGGAGCTGGTGCGCTCCATGGAGGATTTTGAATCGCTCTCCGGCTTCCTGGAGCATATTTCGCTGGTGATGGACCGGGACGCGCAGGGCGATGCCGAGGCGATCTCCATCATGACGCTGCATTCCGCCAAGGGGCTGGAATTCGACACGGTGTTCCTGCCCGGCTGGGAGGAAGGACTTTTCCCGCATCAGCGCGCGCTCGACGAAAGCGGGCGGGCGGGGCTGGAGGAAGAGCGCCGGCTCGCCTATGTCGGGCTGACGCGCGCAAGGCGGCGGGCGAAGGTCTGGTTCGCCTCCAACCGGCGGATTCACGGGCTGTGGCAATCGACCGTCCCGTCGCGGTTCCTGGACGAGCTCCCGGCGGAGCACGTCGAGGTCGTGGAAGCGTCGGCGAGCTATGGCGGCTATGGCGGCGGGGGCTATGGCGCCAGCCGCTTCGACACGCGCGATCCGTTTCAGGCAAGCTATTCGACGCCGGGCTGGCAGCGGGCGAAGCGGGCGCAGGCCGGCAATGCCGCGGGCGGCGGGTTCGCCGGGCGGATGGGCGGCTCCGAGCGGCGCGGACAGGGCGGACCGCGCACAATCGAGGGCGAACTGGTGGCGAAATCCGTCGCCGATGTCCCGTCGACCTTCGATCTTGGCGAACGGGTGTTCCATCTCAAGTTCGGCTACGGCGAAGTCGTCGGCATCGAGGGCAACAAGCTCACCGTCCAGTTCGACAAGGCGGGTCGCAAGAAGGTGCTCGACAGTTTCGTCGAACAGCATTGAGCCCTTCAAAAGGCAACGAGCCGTGGACCCTCAAGAGCGTTTTCTTGGAAAGACCGAGCCGACCGATTGGCGATTTTGGCGTTGGGTTACCATGTGCCAGGCGCTTGGCTTTTCCGTGCGCTCCGCGCCCGACGACGACGCCATCGCCGAGGTCACCCTGCCGGTGACGGCCGCGCCCGCGACGCCGTAGACGAGTGCCGGCGCGGGCGCCGGCTCAGCCGGCGCGGATCTCGCTCAGCGATTTCATCGGCGTGATCGCTTCCGGATCAAGCTTCAGGTGCAGCAGCGCCGGCTTGCCGGAAGCTGTCGCGCGCTCGAATGCCGGGCCGAACTGCTCCGCCGTCTCGACCGTTTCCGCATGGGCGCCATAGGCGCGGGCGAAGGCGGCGAAATCCGGATTGACCAGTGTCGTCGCCGAAACACGCCCCGGGAAGTCGCGCTCCTGATGCATGCGGATCGTGCCATACATGCCATTGTCGACGGCGATGACGACGATGGCCGCGCCCTCCTGGGCCGCCGTTCCGAACTCCTGCATGGTCATCTGCAGGCAGCCGTCGCCGGCAAAGCAGACGACGGTGCGCTCCGGATACTTGAGCTTGGCGGCCACCGAGGCCGGCAGGCCGTAGCCCATCGAGCCGCTGGTCGGCGCGAGCTGGGTGTTGATTTCGCGGAAGCGATGGAAGCGGTGCACCCAGGTGGCGTAATTGCCCGCGCCGTTGGTGAGGATGGCGTCGGTGGGGAGGTTTTCCTCCAGCCAGTCCATCACCTCGGCCATCTGCAGCGCGCCGGGAACCTTCGGGCGGGCCGACGACCAGGCGAGATAGTCATCATGGGCGGCTTTGGCGAGGCCCGGCCAGGGCGTTTCATTGGGCGGCTGCAGGCCTTCCAGTGCCGCGCAAAAGCCGTTGGGCGAGGCGTGGATGGCAAGGGCCGGCCGGTAGACGCGGCCAAGCTCCTCGGCGCCGGCATGGACATGCACCAGATCCTGGGCGGGCTGCGGGATCTCGAGAAGATCGTAGGACTGGCTCGGCATTTCCGAAAGCCGTCCGCCGATGATCATCAGAAGATCCGCCTCGCGCACGCGTTTCGCCAGCGCCGGATTGACGCCGATGCCCACGTCGCCGGCATAATTGGGATGGAGGTTGTCGAACAGCATCTGCCGGCGGAAGGAGCAGGCGACCGGCAGCTCGAAGCGTTCGGCGAACCGCTGGAACGCCGCGCGGGCCGTCGCGCTCCATCGGCTGCCGCCGAGGATGGCGAGCGGACGCTTCGCCGCCCACAGGCGTTTTTGCAGGTCGGCCATCTGGGTCAGCCCCGGATGGGTCTCGATCGGCGTGAAGGGGCCGAGCGACTGCGGCGCGGCGCAAGCCGCCAGCATGTCCTCGGGAAGGGCCAGCACCACCGGGCCGGGACGCCCGGATGTGGCGGTGTGATAGGCGCGCGACAGCATTTCGGGAATGCGTGCCGGATCCTCGATCTCGGCCACCCATTTGGCGATGCCGCCGAACATCTGGCGATAGTCGACCTCCTGGAAGGCGTCGCGACCGCGCATGCCGGTTTCGATCTGGCCGACGAAGAGGATCATCGGCGTGGAATCCTGCTGTGCGACATGCACGCCGGCGGCCGCGTTGGTCGCGCCGGGACCGCGCGTCACCATGCAGATGCCGGGTCGTCCCGTCATCTTGCCCCAGGCGTCGGCCATCATCGCCGCGCCGCCTTCCTGACGGCACACGGTGACGGGAATGCTGGCGTCATGCAGGGCGTCGAGCACGGGCAGGTAGCTCTCGCCCGGCACGCAGAACACGCGTTCCGCGCCAAGCTCCTCAAGCGCGCGCACCAGCAAGACGCCGCCGCTTGCCTGCGTCGCAGATGCTTCCGATCCCGCCGTGCCCGTCATGATGTCCTGGTCCCCGATCTGTCGCGATATCAGTCTTCTGTCGCCGATATACACCGCTGACGGGCGCTCACGCAAAAGCGCGACCTTCCGCATCCTATTCCAGTTCGGAATAGGATGCGGGGTCGTGCGATTGCGGGCCGTGTCCGGCGCAGGTCCTGCCCGTGCCGGAAGGCGGGCGCGTCACAGATCCTGAACGGTCACGACCTGAAACGTGTGAAGGTCGCCGTCGTCGTCCTTGATGGAGACATATTCGCCGGGGCGGAACGGATGGGTGTTGAAGCGGTAGCCGGCTTCATCGTCCTCGTCGCCCTCGATATCGTAGTGGAAGGCCCAGGAGCCGCCGGGACGGTGGCGCAGATGGCCGATGTCTTCTTCCTCGTCCGCCCAGAAACGGCGCACGCGGCACTGCTCCTTGTGTTTCTTCCAGGCGGCCGGATCGATGTGGTCCTCCGCGTCGAGCGGCGCGACGAATTCATATCCGTGACGGGCGGAGCCGTTCGGGAATTCCTTGGTACGGGCCAGGTTCAGGCGAATCTTCTTCAGGCCGAGATGCGCGGTCATGAAAGCGGGGTCCCTTTTTTCTCGCAGTCATACAACCCATAGGCTTACCCGATGCGGCGGCGGAGACAATGAGCAAAATCAAACCCGTCGGCGCCCGGGGCTCCCGGCCACAACCAAGGGCCGGTGCGATGGCCTGCGAAGGATCAGCCTAGCTGGCGACCTCATGGGTCCAGACGTTGAAGGCGTCGAGTATGTGCGGGCCGAAGGAGTTGACCAGCGGGACGTCGGCGGCGTCGCGACCGCGGGCGATCACGATCCGGCCGATGCGCGGACGGTTGTTGCGCGGGTCGAACGCATGCCAGCCGTCGTCGAGAAAGACCTCGATCCAGGCGCTGAAATCCATCGGGTCGACCACCGGAACGCCGATGTCGCCCAGATGTCCGTTGACGTAGCGGGCCGGGATGTTGAGGCAGCGGCAGAAGGTCAGCGCCAGATGGGCGAAGTCGCGGCAGACGCCGACGCGCTCCTCATAGGCCTCGAAGGCGGTGCGCGTCGCGCGTGCCTGCAGGTAGTCGAAATGCAGGTGTTCATGCACGAAATCGCAGATTGCCTGCACCCGGTCCCAGCCCGGCGGCAAATGGCCGAAGAGATCCCAGGCCGTCTGGCTGAGGCGGTCGGTCTCGCAGTAGCGGCTTCCGCTCAGCCAGCCAAGACAATCGGCGGGCAGGTCGGGCACGAGAACCTCGCGCGCCTGACGGTGGGCGACCTCCGGTGCGCCGCTGTCGGCGACCGTGACGTTGCCGGTGATCGTGAAAGCGCCGGCCGGCGCGACCATCCTGAGGGCCCTGTTGCCGAACGGGTCGATGAAACCGGAGGTAACCACCTCCGGATCGGTGCTGAAGGTCTCGGGACCGCGAATGTCGGCCATGCGGTCCGGATGAACGGACAGCAGGCAGACGAGTGCCGTTGGTTCCTCGCATCGCAGGGTGATTTCGTAGCCGCAGCGGATCAGCATGAAAGTTGCGCTTTATCGGAAATCGGAGGCGACCAGTACATAGGACGCATGACGGGCATTGGAATAGGCCTCGCGGGCGACATCCTGAACGGAGCGGCGCTGACGGTCGAAGGCCGAAAGCGCCCCCGCTTCGCGCCGTTCGTCCGCATCGAGAGTGTCCATGCCGGGATCGTCGGGCCGTCCGGTCTCGGATTTCACGAGTGCCGCGGCCTCCACGAGAAAAGACACCTCGAACACACCGTCATGACCGGTGAAGCGCACGCCGTTGCGCGCCGCATCGAAGCTTCGGCTCGGGTTCGGAAAGTTCAGCGTCATCGGTCCGGACCTCGGGGTTCCTGGGGATCGGCGTCCGAACGGGGATTGCGTATTGCTGTCGCTGTCGCGGGCCGGGCCTGCCGTCCGGCGGCAATGCGCCGGTTGAGAACGACCATGATATCGGTCGCCATCGTGTGGCTGAGCCCGGTGAGGGGTTCTCCGCCGGCCTGGGCCGGAGCGCCGGTGAAGGCATGATACACGGTCCAGGTGCGGTCCCGCTCGATCAGGCGGCCCAGTTGGCGGTCGGGAAAGCGAGACGAACCCGTGACGTCCGTGGTCTTGCGGGTTTGTCGCCCGGGCGCGCCAGGCGTCTGACCGGTATTGTCAGGGGCGCTATGCCGCCGGGTGATCATGATTGGCGCGTGGCCTTGCCGCGGGGCGGTGTGGCATTGCTGGCGCTCGCCATCTTGCTTCCGAAGGTCGGAACGTCCGGCTTGGCCGCCGATTTTTCCTTCTTCGGTTTCCTGGCTTCGCGGTTGCTGCGTTGCTGTCCCTTAGCCATGTCCAAATGTTCTTTCCGAGAGGGTTGCATTGGCGTCGTCGATCGATCCGACCTGTTCCAGGCTGTCCTGCGTGGCGACGCGCTCGTGGCGTTCTTCCTCGTTGCGGATCCGGTACTGGGGCGAGCCGTTGACCGGCGGCAGCATTCCGGTGATGCGGTAGCTGTTGGTCGCCGGCGCGCCGCCGATGCGGCCCTTCAGCCGGACGCTCTCGCCGAGAGAGAAAAGATGCGTGTCGGCCTCGATGGCGGGCGGGCCGATGTTGCGTCGGCGGTAGGTTGCGATTGTCATGAGTCTGTCCAGTTCTGAAAGTGCGGCATTTTCATGCCGTCAGGATCGGCGCTTGCCGATTGCGCCTGGCCTTGTCCGGTTGCGCGGTCGAACGCGGGGCGTTCGCGCTTGCGTGCGGGGGAGGCA
Organism: Stappia stellulata; assembly: GCF_020176715.1. GTDB lineage: Bacteria > Pseudomonadota > Alphaproteobacteria > Rhizobiales > Stappiaceae > Stappia. The sequence continues at coordinate 87,718 of NZ_JAIVMF010000013.1, forward strand.
AGGACAAAGGAAGAGGCGCGTGGAAACGGACCAGCAAAAGTACAGGGACTTTTCTGCGGGCCCGAAAATCATTTTCGATGGGTTCAGTATTTTTCTTCAAAGGAAAGACAAACAAAACCACCGAAACAAGATCACCATACATGGCGATTGGGTTTTAAGTAAGGCTTTTGCAATTTTAATTTGCGTTTTTCGGGCTGACGACTTTTAGGAAAAAGGGAGGGGCAGGCCCAGGCGGCGGCTCGCTCGTCGTGACCCGCCAGGCAGGCGCATTCGCCGCACGGCAGGGGCGGACGAGCTTCCTCTCCCGTGCATCAGCTCTCGCGGATCGGCAGCGGGCGTTGTTCCTCGATCGCCTCCATCGCGAAATAGGAGGTCACCGTGTCAAGTTCCACCCCCGCGATCAGACGCTGGTAGACTGCGTCGTAGCCGGCCATGTCGCGGGTGACGATCTTCAGCATGTAATCGTAGTCGCCGCCGATCCGGTAGAAATCGATCACCTCCGGAATGGTCGAGACATGGGTGCGGAAGCGGGTCAGCCAGTCGAGCGAATGGTGGCGGGTGCGCACCATCATGAAGACGACGAGGTCGAGGCCGAGTTTCTCCCGGTCGAGGCGGGTGCTCTGGCCGAGGATGACGCCGGCCTTCTTCAGCGCCTGGATGCGGTTCCAGCAGGCGTTGGCCGACAGGTGAACCTTTTCCGCCAACTGGCGCTGGGTGAGGCTGCCGTCGCGCTGGATAAGTCGCAGGATCGCGGCATTGAACTGGTCGATCATTCTTCGCTCATTTCGATCAAAATCATCAATCTCACGATCAATCTCGCTTAAATTGGAGCCAATTTCGATCAAGAAAGGACAATTCTAACGTCTTCCGCAACATGGAATCGCGATCGGGAGGCAAAATGAGACGTCTGGCGGACTTTGCGCGCGACCTGCGGGCCGACGGCGACACGCTCGCCCGGCTCAGGCAGGACGTCATCGGCGAGGGCGTTTGCTTCGACGGTCCCTTCGGCACGCGGCGGCTGGTCTATGCCGACTACACCGCCTCCGGTCGCGCGCTTGGCTGCGTCGAGCGCTTCATCGCCGAAAGCGTCCTGCCGTTCTACGCCAACAGCCATACCGAGGCCTCGTTTTGCGGAAGCGCGATGACCCGGCTCAGGGCCGAGGCGCGGGCGACGATTGCCCGTCTCCTCAACGCGGGGCCGGACGCCTCGGTGATCTTCGCCGGCAGCGGCGCCACTGCCGGCGTGACGCGGTTGGTCTCGCTGTTCGGGCTCGATCATCGCGCAGGGGACGACCACGCCGGCTTGCGGCCTCTCGTGATCATCGGCCCCTATGAGCATCATTCCAATATCCTGCCCTGGCGCGAATCCGCGGCCGACGTGATTGCGGTCGATGAGGCACCGTCCGGCGGCCCCGATCTTGAGGCCCTGGAGAAAATCCTGCGCCGCAATGCCAAGCGGCCGCTGATCGTCGGCGCGTTTTCCGCAGCCTCGAATGTCACCGGCATCGTCACCGATGTCGTCGCGGTGACGCGGATCCTGAAGCGGCACGGGGCACTTGCAGTCTGGGATTATGCCGGCGGGGGACCTTATCTGCCGGTCGACATGCGGCCCGCGCCCGGCGTCGCGCTCGATGCCGTCTTCCTGTCGCCGCACAAGTTCGTCGGCGGACCGGCGGCCTCCGGCGTGCTGGCGGTGCGTGGGGATGCGGTGCGGCGCAAGATCCCGACCGCGCCCGGCGGTGGGACCGTGACCTTCGTCTCGCCCTGGGGGCACGATTATTCCGCCTCGCTTGCAGCGCGCGAGGAAGCGGGCACACCGGATGTGATCGGCGACATTCGCGCCGCGCTCGTCTTTCTGGTGAAGGAGGCGATCGGTCAGGAAACCATCGCCGCGCGTGACGGTGTCCTGTGCGAGCGCGCCTTCGCGGCCTGGTCCGCCGTTCCCGAGATCGACCTTCTGGCCGGCGACAAGCGGGCGCGGCTGCCGATCTTTTCCTTTCGGGTCCGCGACGGCGCCGGCGGTTTCATTCACCAGCAGCTGGTGACGAGGATGCTGAGCGACCACTACGGCATTCAGGCCCGGGGCGGTTGTGCCTGCGCGGGGCCTTACGGCCACCGGTTGCTGGAGATCGACGCGGCTGCGTCGTCGGTGTTGCGCGCGGCGATCCTGACGGGGGAGGAGATCGAAAAGCCGGGCTGGTGCCGGCTCAACCTGTCGTATCTGATGGAGGATGCGACGGTGGGTTTCGTGCTGGACAGCGTTGCCGATCTTGCACGGCGCGCCCCGTCTCTCGTGCCGCTTTATGCCTGCGACCGGACGACCGCCCGGTTCTCGGCCGCCGGATAGCCGCAGATGCAAAAAGGGCCGCGTCGCCGCGGCCCGAGAGTGATGACAAACCCTGAAGAATCGTCATCCCGGCCGAATGCAATGAGAGCCGGGATCGGGGAGGCACTGCCTGTCGGCTTCTTTTGGCTTGAAATTATGGGCCTTTAGCTCTCCGATACCGGGTCGCGCTGACGCTTGCCCGGTATGATGCCTGGAGCAACTCCACCTTTATCAGCAGTCTGAGGGCCGCGTCGCCGCGGCCCCTTTCAGTGATTGATACGACCAGGTGTCAGGCCGCGCGGACCCCCGCGAGGAACCTGTCGACCTCGCTGCGCAGCACTTCCGACTGCTGCGACAGCTCGTTGGCCGCGCTGACCAACTGGCTGCTGGCGGCGCCGGTTTCGGCCGCCGTGGAGCTGACGCTGGTGATGGTGGTCGTCACCTCGTGCATGCCGCTCGACACCTGCTCGATGTTGCGGGCGATCTCATGGGTTGCAGCGCCCTGCTGTTCGACCGAGGCCGAAATCGCCGTCGAGACCTGACGGATCTGGTCGATCGTCTCGCCGATCGAGCCGATGGAGGAGACGGTTTCGTCCGTTGCGCTCTGGATGCCCTTGATCTGCTTGCCGATTTCCTCGGTCGCCTTTGCGGTCTGGCTGGCCAGTTCCTTCACTTCCGCGGCAACGACCGCAAAGCCCTTGCCGGCCTCGCCGGCACGCGCGGCTTCAATGGTGGCGTTCAGAGCCAGCAAGTTGGTCTGTTCGGCGATGTCGGTGATCAGGGCGATGACCTCGCCGATCTTGTCGGCGGCCGTGGTCAGGGCCGAGACCCGCTGGTTCGTCGCGGCGACATTCTTGACCGCGGCTTCGGAGATCTCCTGGGAATCGCTCACCTGACGGTTGATCTCGGAGATCGAGCTCGACAGCTCTTCCGCAGCACCGGAGACGGCCTGCACATTTGTGGAGGCTTCCTCGGCCGCGGCCGAAACGGTTGCCGAGCTGGCGGAGTTCTCTTCCGCGGACGCCGAGAGGGTCTGGGCGGAGGCCAGCATTTCGGTTGCTGCCGAGGAGACGCTGTTGACGATGCCGCCGACAGCCGCCTCGAATTCCGAGGCCAGCTTTTCGCGGGCGGCACGGGCTTCCTCGGCGGCGCGGGCCTCGAGTTCGGCCTGCTGGCTTTCCAGCCGCTTCACCTCGATCGCATTGTCCTTGAAGGTTTGCACGGCGGAGGCCATGTCGCCGATTTCGTCGCGGCGCCCCTGATAGGGGACGTCGACGGTCAGATCGCCACCGGCGAGATGGAGCATGGTTCCATTCATCCGGGTGATCGGCCCGGAGACCCCGCGGGCGAACAGGAAGCCGACGGCCCCTGTGATGACGACGATCCCAAGGCCAAGCAGAACGACCCAGTTGCGCAATTCGATCGAGGGTTCCTGGACTTCCGCTTCGTCGATTTCCGCGATCAGGGCCCAGGTAACACCATTGAACGTCAGCGGCGTGTAGCTCGAAAGAACCGGCGTGCCCCGATAGTCAAGGATACTTCCCACGCCCGCCTTGCCAGCCAGTGCATCGCGCACGGCGACCGTGTCGGCTTTCAGGCTCAGGATGCTCGTCGGGTCGCCGTTCTTGCGAAACCGGCTGTCGGACCGCAGCAGCTTGTCCGAGCCGACAAGATAGGTTTCGCCCGTGCGGCCGAGGCCGGCCGAATTGTTCATGATGGTGTTGATCCGGTCGATCGGCATCTGGAAGATGAGCGCGCCCTTGAAGCTGCCGTTGTCCTCGAGGACGGGCGTTGCGATAAAGCTTGCCGGCGCATCGTTGGAGGGGGCATAGGCGGCGAAATCCGTGAAAGCGATGGTGCTGGATGACGGGGTATCACGAACCTTGCGGAACGCGGCTCCGATGTCCGTGTCCTTCCACTTGCCGGTTAGCAGATTGGTGCCGAAGTCATTTTCCTTGAACACGGAATAGACAAGATCGCCATTCGGTTCGACAAGGAAAACGTCATAGTAGCCGCGTGCCTGCTGAAGGTGGCGGAACCAGGGATGGAAGGTTGCGTGGGTCTTGCTGTAGGCGCTGCCGTCGGCCGCTGCGTCAAGCTTGTGCTTTTCGCCCAACGGGTTGGGATTGTTGAAGATATAGGCATCGCGCAGGGCCGTGTGCTCGGCGGCTCCGGTTGCACCGTAGGTTTCCTTGAAAGCCGCGAGGGCATCGTGAACCATGCTGTTGTCCGCCACGACCTTGAGGTCTTCCTCGATGCTTGCGAGGTAGAGGGCCATTTCAGAACTGCGCGAGCCGACAACTGCTTCCATGTTGCGGGTCGCGGCCTCGCTAAGATACCGGCTCGAAGACAGGTAAGAGGAGACACCTGTAACAACGGTTGCAATTACGGCAAAGACAACCACGAGGACTGGTATCTTGGCCGAAATACGAAGTGAAGGCATTCGTGCGAACATTGCAGGCGCTCCATGTTCTTGGACTTCTACTTAAACGGATGCGCCGTATTGATTAACCATTGCTAAAAATGTCAGCATTATGCCTATTTTTTTGGCAATTCGGGTTGTAATAATACGAAAGCATTTCTATCTGAAATTGTTGTCGAAAATTTTTTTCTTTATTCGTCAGTACCTTGCCGTTAGGGCACCCCTTTCGTCGGCAAACGGATAAAGTTTGCGGTTTTCGGGCGTTGCGCCGCACGACTCGCGCGAAAGGGCGTGGAATTTTGCGCGGACAGGCTTGTTTCGCGAATCGGAGAAGACGATCGAAACCACACCCGACAACATCGAGAAGAGCCGGAACACGCAGGCGCGATTGTCCTGGTAGGAAGCACGCGCAGGCCATTGACGGATTGTCTGTCGCGCCGCATCGCCTCGTCGACGTGCTGCCGGTGTTCTGCACCCGTCAGGCTGTGACGCGTTTCATGGCACCCATGACTCCTGGAACCTGATCCGCGACATTCCGGCCAATAGCGTCGAATGCGGTGCGGCGGGCGGAACTCTCTGACGGCGATGGCGCATTTCGCCTCGATCTTCGAGCCAAACCACTGCACCCGAAAGATCGTCGGCTTCGACAGCGTCCGGATGTTGACCTCCGCCATCGGGCACCGCGACGGCAACCGGGTGATTGGCCATGTCCCGAAACACGAGCGGGTGAAGGGCGATATCTGCGTGACCGTCCCTGCCTGTCTGGACTGATGCCCGGCTGCGACCATCGGCCTGTTGCATCTCGACCTCTCCAAGTCGACGTGCAAGCTGCTCCATCTTGTCCGGCTCGGATGGCGCGGGGCGGACGTCGCTTTTTCACGGGATCGACCACGAGGACCCTCTCGGCCAAGCGATCGCGTTCCCGACCAGGCACAACGGCGGTGTGAACACGGGGCCCCACGTGCGCTGCACCTTGCTCGTGCGCGTGTCCGACCGTCTGCATGTGCCCGAGGACACCGGGCGGGCGGCAAGCGCCCTAGCGGACCAGGTCCTTCATCGCCGCTTCCAGCCCCTCCAGCGTGAGCGGGTAGTGGCGCCCCTCCATCAGCTTGCGGATCATCTGGATCGACTGGGTGTAGGGCCAGTGGCGTTCCGCGACCGGATTGAGCCAGACGCTCTTTTGGTAGTGGGCCGTCAGCCGCTGGATCCACGCTGCGCCCGGTTCCTCGTTCCAATGTTCCACGGAGCCGCCCGCATAGGCGATCTCATAGGGGCTCATGGAGGCGTCGCCGACGAAGATCGCCTTGTAGTCCGGCCCGTATTTGTTGAGCACATCGAAGGTCGGCAGACGTTCGGAATGGCGGCGGGCGTTGTTCTTCCAGACGAATTCATAGGGGCAGTTGTGGAAGTAGAAATACTCCATCACCTTGAATTCGGTGCGCGCGGCGGAAAACAGCTCCTCGCAGATGCGGATGTGGTCGTCCATCGAGCCGCCGATGTCGAAGAACAGGAGGACCTTGACCGCATTGCGCCGCTCGGGCCGCATCTTGATGTCGAGCAGGCCCTTGTGCGCCGTGGCGCGGATGGTGTCGTCGAGATCGAGTTCCTCCGCCGCCCCCTGACGGGCAAAGCGGCGCAGGCGTTTCAGCGCCACCTTGATGTTGCGGGTGCCCAGCTCGACGGTGTCGTCCAGATCCTTGAAGCTGCGCTTGTCCCAGACCTTCACCGCGCGGCGGTGCCGGCTCTCGTCCTGGCCGATGCGCACGCCTTCGGGATTGTAGCCATAGGCGCCGAAGGGCGACGTGCCGGCCGTGCCGATCCACTTGCTGCCGCCCTGATGCCGGTCCTTCTGCTCCTTGAGCCGCTGCTTCAGCGTCTCCATCAGCTTCTCGAAGCCGCCGAGCGCCTCGATCTGCGCTTTTTCCTCCTCGGTGAGGTGCTTTTCGGCGAGCTTGCGCAGCCAGTCCTCGGGAAGTGCCTCCGCCTCGATCGCAGACCCCAGGTCGAGACCCTTGAAGGTCTGGCCGAAGATCCGGTCGAACTTGTCGAGATTGGCCTCGTCCTTCACCAGGCAGGCGCGGGCGAGATAATAGAAGTCCTCGACCTGACGGCCGGCAAGGTCGGCCTTCAGCGCCTCCATCAGCGTGAGGTACTCGCGCAAGGAGACGGGCACCCCGCCGGAGCGCAGATTGGTCAGGAAGGTTATGAACATGCGCGCAAGTTACGGGGCTTGCGGGGCGCTGTCGAGATCGCAAGCCCGCGAATGTCGGGGCCTGCCGCCCATGCGCGGTGACGGCGTGGTGACGGCGCGGTGCAACGCGGGGCCTCCCCTGCGGGCGCGCCCCCGGGTCAGCTGACCGCGGCCTCATCCGGGACGAATGTCGTGCCGGGAGCGATCAACTGCGCCAGAATGTCGGCCGAGACCGGGCGCGACAGCAGATAGCCTTGGCCCAGGCGCACGCCAAGCGCCCTGAGGGCCTCGAGTTGCTCATGGGTCTCGATGCCCTCCGCAATCACCTTGGCTTTCATCTGCAGGGCGATGTCGATGATGTTTGGGACGAGCGATGCGCGCAGGGAGGTTTCGCTGCGATCGATGCCCTGAATGAACTGCTTGTCGATCTTGAGATAGTCCGGCGCCATGCGCAGGACTTCCGCGAGATTGGAAAAGCCGACGCCGAAATCGTCGATGGAGACGGTGAACCCGAGGGCCCGCAAGTGGCTGAGGGCCGCCTGCTTGTCGGTGCGCAGCATGATGCCGGCCTCCAGGACCTCGCAGTTCAGTTTCAATCCGAACCGACGCGCCCGCGTCACCGCGTCCGACGCGGCGAGTTTGGGGAGATTGTCCTCGCGCAGGTCGTTCTGGAAGAAGTTGATCGAGACGGTCCAGGAGCGCGCCACGTCTCCCAACGCTCCGAGGTCGTCGGCGACGATGCCGATGATCCGCTCGGTAAAGGCCCAGGTGTCATGCGCCTTGTCGATCTCGGGGATGAAGACATCCGGCGTGAGCGGGCCGGTCTCGTCCCGGAAACGGGCAAGGGCCTCGACGCCGACGATCTGTCCGCTCCCCAGGTCGATGATGGGTTGATAGTGGCAATGAAAGCCGCCGCTGCCGGAGCTGCGCAGGGCGCGCGCGATGCGGCCGGGAATGCTTCTGCGATAGGCCAGGCGATTGTAGACCCGGCGCTGCGTGACCGCTGCGAACAGCAGGCACAGGGCGATGCTGGCGCCGATCAGGACCATGTGACGCTGAAGCAGCTCCTCGCCCGAGTAATAGCCCGCAAGGCAGAAGCCGAGTTGCTCGTTGTTGTTGCAGACCTCGGCGGAAAGCCCGCCTGACAGAAACCGGTTTCCTTCGGCGACAAATTGCTGGAACAGCCCCGGCGTGCCGTAGAGATGGATGCCGTAGTCCTCGTCGGGCGGGCGGGTGAACGCCTCCCAGGAAAACGGGGTCTTGGTCCCTGACAGCGCGCGCTGATCGATCAGGACGCCGATCCGGCCGGCTGCAATGAAGAGATTGGCATTGCTTTGCGGCAGACCGTCGACCCTGAAGTTGAGCCAGATGTAGCGTCCCGGGCGCCGGCGCGACTGAAAACTCGGCTCCGGAATGGCGATCGGGCGCGGGAAGACCCCGAAGGTTCCCGAACAGATGGCGAAACCGCCGGCAGCCTCGTCCAGGATCAGAATGTCATGAAGGAAATTGTTGGTGAAAAGGGTGGTGCTGAGTTTGCGCAGATAGGCGGGGCTGCATCCAAGGTCTGGATCCTTGCCAAGACCGTTCAAGGCGGCATTCGCCTGCTGCGTGACGAGCCCGGTCCGCGTCATCATGGTCTGAAGGGCCGTGCGCATTTCGCCGCGCACTTCGTATCCATGCAGGAACTTGATCATGACGAGAAGGACGGCGGCAACCAGAAAGGCCAAGCCTATGCTGATCACGCGATCTCTTGAATAGAAAGCCACATCAAGCCCCTGGCAATTGTCGGTGTTTTCAGACTGACTGCCGACTCAGGGAAATGCAAGAATTGTAAAATTCAAATACATGTAAAAAATACGGATAATAAATCTGAATCTTTTTCTATCTTTATGTTTGGGTGCATATGCGGGCCGACAGTGTCGTGTAGCCCGGGCGCGCATCTTTTCTTTTTTATGTGCGAAACAAAGAAATTAAAAGAGCTGCCCGCGCGGTTCAGGTCTTCGCTGAGGCTCGGCCGGAGCCTTCTTCAAGCAGGGCGCGGGTTTCCGGGTCGCTGCGGAACATCTCGCCCATTACGTCCGACACCGCCGGTCCGCCATGGCCGACGAAGGGCACGGGACGGCACACGGCAATGGCGGCAATGCCGACGCGCGCGGTCAGGAGACCGTTGATCACGCCTTCGCCGAGGCGCGCGGACAGGCGCGCGGCAAGGCCGTGGCCAAGCAGTTGCGACACCAGGCTGTCGCCGGCCGCCATGCCGCCGGTCATGGCGAGATGCGTCACCACATGGCGCGCCAGCCGCAGGAAGCCGAAGATGCCCGGGCGACCGCCGTAGAGGTCGGCAAGCCGGCGCATCACCCGCAGGTTTTCCATCAGCACCACCGCAAGGTCGAGGGCGGCGCGCGGCGAGACGGCCGTCACCACGGAGACGCGTTTGACGCTTTCCTTGACGATCCGCACGGCGCGGGCGTCGATCTGCTTCATCAGTTCGCGCTCGGCAAGGCGCACCAGATCGCGCCCGTCGATCACCTCGCGCAGATGCGCGGAGAGAGCCGCACGGCCCGCCGCCGTTTCCGGGCGGCCGGAGTAGAGCGCAACCAGTTCGGCAAGGCCGGCTCGCGCGGCCGTCTCGTCGTCCTGTTCGGCGGCCTCGGCCAGCGTCTGGCGCAGGCTGTCGATCTTGCGCAGCCGCAGGAGCCCGAAAACTTCGCGCAGGGCAAGGCCGATGGCGGCGATCGCGGCCAGGGCGGCGAGGGCGACGGCGGTCCAGCCGAGCCAGTCGGTGCGCGCGAAGAGGTCGCGGATCAGCGCGTCGACCGACAGGCCGATCGCGAGCGAGGCAAGCCCGCCGAGGCCGATGGCAAGCCAGCGCCCCCAGCGCGGGCCCCGCTTGGACGGAAGGGGCGCAACCGCGGTGTCGCTATCAAGATCGGCACCGGCGTCCGCCGGCAGGTCCTCGTCCATGCTCAGCCGCGTGTCGTCGAGACGAAAGGCCGCCGGTTGCCGGCGCTTGCGTTCGCGCGGGCCGGCGGTTTCGCGGGAGCCTTGCGCGTCGCTCATGTCAGATAGTCTCCAAAGAGGAAATGCAGCGCCCGGTCGAGGCGGATGTGCGGGAGGGAGAGTTTCAGCCCTTCCGCCGTCGTTTGCAGTTCGGGCGGGCGGAACCGCACGAAGCGCACCGGCGGCTGCGGCTCCGCGCCCGGGGCGAACACCGTCTCGGGATCGTCCGGCAGGTCGCCGGGGAAAAGCGCGATCTCCGTCTTGCCGTCGTAGGTCTCGCCATTGACGCGTTCGCCGGGAAGGGGTGTCCCCAGGATCGCCGGCATGGCCTCGCCGTCGTGGGTGACGCGTGCCTCGCGGGTGGCCCGGATCGCGGCAAGCGCCAGGACGTCGACCTCGGCGCCGCTGTAATGGGCGCGCTCCAGCGCCCGTTTCACCAGGCGGCGCAGGATCGCTTCCAGCCGGTCGTGGTCGGCGCGGTGAAGATGGTCCGCCTTGGTCGCCGCGAACAGGATCCTGTCGATGCGCCGTGTCAGGATGGAGAACAGCCGCGAGACGCGGCCCGGCCGGAAGGCGGCCAGGATCTCCGACAGCGCGGTTTCCAGATCGGCGAGCGCGGCCGGTCCGGCGTTGAGCGCGCTGAGCGCGTCGACCAGCACGATCTGCCGGTCGAGCCGGGCGAAATGATCGCGGAAGAAGGGCCGCACGACGTGCTTCTTGTAGGCTTCGTAGCGCCGCTCCATCATCGCGCGCAGGGATCCGGGCGGCGCGGTTCCCGCATCCGGCGCGATGTCGAGCGGGGCGAAGGTCAGCGCCGGCGAGCCGTCCAGGTCACCCGGCATCAGGAAACGTCCCGGCGGCAGCATGGAGAGCGCGCGGCCTTCCGCCCGGCAGTCGCCGAGATAGGCGGTGTAGTGGCGCGCGAGATCGCGGGCGGTCGTCTCGTCGGCCTCGGTGTCCGGGTCGATGTCGGCGAGCGCGTCAAGGAAGGGGCGGGCGATCGGCGCGCGGGCGTCCTGGCGCGCCCGCTCCAGCGCCTCGCGCGAGAAGGTCGCGAAATCCTTGTCGAGCAGCGGCAGGTCTAAGAGCCATTCGCCCGGATAGTCGACGATGTCGAGATGCAGTTTTCCGCGCCCCAGCGCCCGCGACAGGAAATGCGCGGATTCGAAGGTGATCGTCAGCCTGAGCTCGGAGACCTGGCGGGTCGACTGCGGCCAGTCGCGTTCCTTCAGCAACGTGTCGACATGGGCCTCGACATCGAAGCGCGGCACGTCGTCATCCGGCTGCGGCTCGAGCGCGGCGCGGGCGATGCGCCCTTCCGCAGCGGCATCGAGCATCGGCAAGCGCCCGCCGTTCACCAGATTGTGGATCAGCGCGGTGATGAACACGGTCTTGCCGGCACGCGACAGGCCGGTGACGCCAAGGCGCACGGTCGGCGTGCCCAGGTCGCTGACGGTCTCGGCAATGTTGTCGACGGAGTAGCGGACTTCGTCGCTCAGGCGGGAAAGAAGCGTCTTGCGGGTCAATGGGTATCTCCGCGCCGCCATGTGGTGCGGGGCGTGTGGTCTTGCAAGGGAGCGGCGTCAGCAAACAGGCGGAAACGCACGGAAAGCGCCGCTGGTCTCATGTGCCGTCGTTTGTGTCGGGGGGCGTGTCGCCGCCGTCGTTGGCCGCCTCCGGCAATGCCGACAGCGACGTCATCGCCGCCGGAAGATGGCGCGGCAGGCAATAGGCGAGGACGCGTCCGCTTGCGCGCTCCACATCGGACCATCGGTTCGCGGCGAAATCGATCACCGCGAGCGCGGCTGTCGGGTATTTGCCCTCGATGGCTTCGACCAGCGACGGATTTCCGCCGCCGACGAGTTCCAGTGCCGTGTCACGCATCGCAGGATTGTGGCCGATCAGCATCAAGGTGCGCGAGCCGCCGCCAAGGGCGCGGATCAAGTCGACATAGTCCATCTCGGACTCGTCGTAGATCCCGCGCATGATGCGAATGTCGATTTCCCCGGAAAGGTGGGGCAGGACGAGCGCGAGCGTTTCCCGGGCGCGCTGGGCGGTGGAGCAGAGCACCTTGTCCGGCATCAGGCCGTGGCGGGCCAGATGAGCGCCGATGGCAGGGGCCGCGCTTCGTCCGCGCGCGTTCAGGGTCCGGTCGTGGTCAAGCGCCGACGTGTCGTGCCAATCGGACTTGGCATGCCTCAAGAGCAACAATCTCAGCATGGCGCGTCCTTTCTCGTGCATCTGGTCCAGGAACCATACAAAGCCGTCACCCCGCGCTACAAGGGGCGGCGCGACCGGACGATAGAAGGGAGATTTGCTGAATGCCCACACCAGCGTTTTTAGTGTTGGAATCTGCTTGGGAAACTCTCGTAAAAGTTGCGTATCGTAGTTGCTTGGATCATGACTATTTTGTGGTTGCTGTAGATTCTTCGGTATGCGAAAGTCCTGTGGTTGCATTTAACGACCTTGCAACCTCTATCTATTTGAAGGCCCTGGCTAGGGTCCGGACATGGTGTCAGAATGAGTTATATTCCTCATATTATTGATGTTTTTGTTATTTTTGTTGGAACGCTGACGAGTATCTTCATCTTCCGGCGTCAGAGCGAAAACAGCCGGTACCAACTCCGTAAAACTCGTGAGACTCAGGTCGCGGTTCAGTTCGTGAAGGAACTGAGCGGTGCGTTGAGTGCGTGGTGGGTTGCTGCTCTTAAGATCGAGGCCGGGGAAACGGTCGATCCGAAAGAGCGGGAAATGCTCGCCGCCGTTTCGATTTGGCTCCCGCTAGATATGCGCAATCAAGCCATGCGTGCGCTCAACGCGTTAAATGCAAAACAGGGGTCGCGTGATGAGGCAAAGGGATGTGCAAAAGCGTTGCGCGAAAAAATTGTAGACTACGTAGAAAACACAATTCACCGGTAGTAAATTTGAAAGGGGCAGGGCATGCAGAACGACGGCGACCCTATTTCGGAATATGCGGAACAGAGACGCGAGGAGATCTCCCGAGCACGAGAACAGCGCCACGATGCGCTGGCGAAGAAGCAAAGTGCCCAGGGAAAGGAAAAGCACCTTCTCTCGATCGAGCATTCCGAAGTTGCCTATACCATTAAACCCAGGTCTTTGCCGTTCTCGATGATTGATTTGGGGGAACTCGTGGCAAGGGTCGAGGAACGCTACAAGTGCCGCTTTATCGACCCGACCGCAAAATTTCGGTCCGGAATGCAGATGGACCAGCTGGATGCCGACGACCGCAAGGCGCTTTACCGGCAAACCCTCAGCCTGTTGGAAAACGGCCAGATCCAGATGATCAGCTTTCAGGGAGGGCTTTACCGGATCAAGGCCGGCACGACGGTGCCAATTAAGATCATCTCGTTTACACGGGAAGTTATTCAGGTTGCGGTTAGCGGCTCAAGCGATATCGCGGAATCGATCATTCAGGATTGTGCTGAATATATCTGGGATGCGACGGGGGAACCCCGTCAATGGAGTGCAATCGAAGCTGAACATCAACTCACGCGCTATGCGACATCTACGGAGATCGAGCTTCCCTTCAGTTTCGAACTGCTTTTGAACCCGTCGTTCTATGGTTTTCTGCAGAGCGCTAATGATGAAGCCAATGACTACTGTATCGGCATGCTGCCGATCCAGCACCACAGACCGGAAAAAAAGAACGACCGTAAGCCGGCGGTGAGTATTGCACTAGACAAGATGTATTTTCAGATCCGACTGTTCGACGTGCAGACTGGCATTACAGAGAACGCCAAGCTCGAGATCGAGGTGATGACCGCCACAGGGTACGGATCGGGCATTGTGACGATTACGACGCTCTTGCCCTACCAGACGCACATGGATTTCGTGAATGCCTTTATCGAGACCATTGAGGAGACACAGGTCACTTAAGGTCACGGGATAACGCTCAGCCGTCCTCCGGCTCCGGGCGATACTCGATGAGGTCGCCCGGCTGGCAGTCCAGTGCCTCGCAGATGCGTTCCAGCGTTTCGAAGCGCACGCCCTTCACCTTGCCGGATTTCAGCAGCGAGACGTTCTGTTCGGTGATGCCGATGCGGTCTGCCAGTTCGCGGGAGCGCATTTTCCGCCGGGCCAGCATGACATCGAGATTGATGATGATCGCCATGGTCCGCTTCCTTACACGAACTGGCGGTTCTCGTCCGCAACCCTTGCCGCTTCCTCCAGCGTCCAGCCGAGCACGATCATGAGCATGCCGGCGATGATCGTCGTGATGTCGTTGCTGCCGAAGCCGACAGCCAGGACCCGTTCGCCGGGCGGGTTGGGCAGCGAGACGACGACGCTGGCAATGGAGCGGATCACGATCGCGACGGGGCCAAGGGCGGTGACGATGAGACCGATCCGTTTCAGCCGGCGTCCGCTTTCCGGCGTCAGGATGTTGCCGGTGGCAAATCCGTGAAACAGGCGCTGGACCACGACAAAGCCAAGGAGCGCCAGACAAAGGGGGATCGCGGCAAGGGCGAGGGCGGCGAGGCGGGTCGCCGGCGTGAGCGCTGCTTGCTGCGACGCGGCCAGGGCCTCGACCAGGCGGGCGTCCAGCGTGGCCGGATCAAGGAACGCGAGAGCCACGGCCAGGATCGGAACGACGAGTAGCCCGACGACCGGAACAAGTGTGATCGCCGCCATGATGCGGCTGACACGCTGGATGCGGGCAAGGCGCCCACGGGAAGAGGGCGGTTCGTTCTCGCGAAGTGCCATGTGATGAGTCCCTTATTGACATATGCTGTTTTTTTATTGTGTAACATTAAAAAATAATCGTCAATCACATATCCGTCGGTCTCGTTTCCTGCATTGGAGCCCTCTTCATGCCCCGTCCTGTCCTGCCGCTTTTCGCGCGGATTGCGCTTTTGCGCATTGCCGCGCCGGTGTGTGTCGCCCTGCTGCTGGCGGCCTGCGGTCATGTACCCCTGACAAGCATGGTGAAGCTTCGCGCCTTCGACCTGAAAACCACCGATCCCGAGCAACTGATGGTCGCCGTGCGACATCCCGACTGGATCCGCATCCCGCAAGGGGGCGCGGTAATGGTTATCGAGCAGCGCAGTGCGCCGGAGGGGCCCGTCGTTCAGCGCGACGAGATCGTCTTCGAACGGATCGAGGGCGCGGGCGAACCCGCGGGCCTCGCCTCCGAGCGGCGAAGTGGCACGACGCTGAGCGTCTTCGCCGTTGCGCCGGAAGATGCGGACAGGGTCAGGTCCGTGCAGCGCCGTCTCGGCGCGCGCCGGTCGCAAGGCGCATCCCGGGCGAGCGGTTCGCTGTCGGTTTCCGTCAAGGGCTGCCGCGTCGGTCCGGTTCCGGAGGGACCCGTGCCGGTCTCGACCTTTCTGGCCGCCAGCGAGTTCGACGGGGTCGTGGCGCTGCTGCGCGATTTCGACCTGAAGGCGGCAATGCGCGAGGCGGGGGCGCCGGTCGAAGACACGATCGCGAGCTGCGACGCGGCCCCGGTGGACGGCGACTGAGGCACGGTTTGCGAAAGTGTCAGCGCGCGTCCGTTCGGGCCATGACCTCGGCAAAGGCGGTCACCATCGGGCCGATACTCTCGGCCTGGGAGGGCAGCGTATAGACCATCCACAAGGTGTAATCCGCGCTTTGCGCGGTGAAGCGCCACAGGGTCTCGCACCGTGTGCCATCGCCGCGCCGTCCGGTGCGGAAGGAGACGCCGGCGGCCGAGGCGCCGGTCGTTTCAAGCCGCGAAAAGCCCGCTTCGGAGAAGCGTTTGGAGAATGTGCGCGTGATGTCGGCGCTGGTGCCGACCGGATGGCTGCGCAGGATCGCGTTGGTGCCGTCGTCGCCCTGGTAGACGCAGCCGGCGACCCGGTCGACGCCGCTGCCGAGAACGCTGATGCGGTTGAGCGAGGCGACCCGGTCGGGACAGGTCAGGCCGGTGAAATGGCGCATGCCGGTTGTGACCGTGCGCCAACCGGATTCCGTCGCGCCGTCCTGCGCGCCGGCGTCGCCGGACAGCCCTCCCAGCGAGAGGATGCCGGCAAGCGCAAGGGCGGCTGCGCGCGCTGAGGTCAGCGCCCGTCGCGACGGTTGAGGAAGGCGAGGCGTTCGAACAGATGCACGTCCTGTTCGTTCTTCAGCAGGGCACCATGCAGCGGCGGGATCAGCTTCTTGGTGTCGCGCTCGCGCAGGTCGGCCGGCTCCATGTCCTCGTTGAGCAGCAGTTTGATCCAATCCAGCAACTCCGATGTGGAGGGCTTTTTCTTCAGGCCCGGCGTGTCGCGGACATCGTAGAAGATTTTCAGTGCTTCGCGCAGCAATTCCGCCTTCAGACCCGGAAAATGCACCTCGACGATGTCGGCCATCGTGTCTGCATCAGGGAAGGTGATGTAGTGGAAGAAGCAGCGCCGCAGGAACGCGTCCGGCAGTTCCTTCTCGTTGTTGGAGGTGATGATCACCACCGGGCGCTGGCGGGCGCGGACCATCTCGCCGGTCTCGTAGACATGGAACTCCATGCGGTCGAGTTCCTGCAGGAGGTCGTTGGGAAACTCGATATCGGCCTTGTCGATCTCGTCGATCAGCAGTACCGGGCGCTGATCGGCCGCGAAGGCCTCCCACAGCTTGCCCTTGCGGATGTAGTTGGCGATGTCGTGGACCCGGTCGTCGCCGAGCTGGCTGTCGCGCAGCCGCGATACCGCGTCATATTCGTAAAGGCCCTGCTGCGCCTTGGTCGTCGACTTGATGTGCCACTCGATCAGCGGCGCGTTGAGGGCGCCTGCGATTTCCTGCGCGAGAATGGTCTTGCCGGTCCCGGGCTCGCCCTTGACCAGCAACGGCCGCTCCAGTGTCACGGCCGCGTTGACCGCGATCCGCAGGTCCTCCGTTGCGACATAGCCGGACGTGCCCTCAAAACGCATGAAACTCTCCGCTGATAACTGATCTTGCAGCGCACACTATGGGGCGGCCCCCGCCTGCGCAAGATGCCGCCGCCGAGCCCGCAGGCCGGCATTTGTTGCCGGGAGCGCGCGGACAAAGCTGCCGGTCGGTCGTGCCCTGCCTGGCCCGCGGCCCGGAAGCTGAATCCGAAAATCTCGATATTCCATATGGTTAACGAAATTTCTTGAACTGGCACAGTGTTTGCCAACCTCAGGACCGAGACCGGCGTGCCCAGCAGCGCCGGAAAGTCCGTCCTGTCCGTCCTGGAGGATCACATGGGTGTTTTTGGTGCATTGAACGCGGCCGTCTCCGGCCTTTCCGCGCAGGCTTTTGCGCTGGAGAACATCTCGGGCAACATCGCCAACGCGGCGACCGTTGGCTACAAGCGGCTCGACACGTCGTTTTCCGATCTCGTCGGCGGCGGCAAGGGCGCGCAGCCCGGACAGATCGCCGGCACGGTGTCCGCCAACTCGCGCGCGACCAATGGCCTGCAGGGCGATCTGCAGCAGAGCCAGGTCGACACCTACATGGGGATCAACGGCGGCGGCTATTTCGTCGTTCAGGGCAAGGCCGGCGAGGTCGACGGCCGGACGATCTTCTCCGGCAACGATCTCTACACCCGTCGCGGCGATTTCGAGGTCGACAAGGAAGGCCGGCTGGTCAATGGCGCCGGCTACTACCTGATGGGCCAGCCGATCGATCCAGTCACCAAGAACGTGTCCGGCTCGGTTCCCCAGATCATCACCATCGACAATTCGGTCATTCCGGCCGTGACGACCGATCGCATCCGCTATGAGGGCAATCTGCCGACGACACCGCAGACGAGCAACCAGCTCGGCGGCGGTGACGAGTTGCTCGACGCGACGCTGACCAAGGCATCGACGGGTGCCGCTCCCGATGCGGCGGCCGCCGGCCAGACCGTTGGCGTCGATGCCATCAATGCCGCCGACGAGGTGGCCTTCCTCAACACCTCCATCGCCGGCGAGGCAATCACCGTCTACAACTCGAGCGGTACGCCGGTGAACGTGCAGATGCGCTGGGCCAAGACCTTCGAGGACAATGGCACGCAGCCGGACACCTGGTCGCTCTACTATCTGTCCGATTCCGCCGCCACGGGTGCCAATCCGAAGTGGACCAAGGTGTCGGACGCGCAGTTCGATTCCAGTGCCGGCAACGGCGGACAGATGCTGGTTCCCGCCAATGACGCGATGACGATCACCGGCCTTGCCGTCGATGGCGAAGTTGTCGGTGACATGACGCTCGACTTCGGCACCGGCGCTTTGACGCAGTTCTCCGATTCCAACGGCAGCGCCAAGATCTCCAAGCTGACGCAAAACGGCTATCCCTCCGGCGACCTTGCCGGCATCTCGATTTCGGAAGCCGGTCGTCTCGTGGCCTCCTACTCCAACGGCCGGACCCGCGAGCTGCACGAGATTTCGCTGGTGTCCTTCTCCGGCGAGGCCTGGCTTGAGCGCGTCGATGGCGGCGCCTTCGAGGTCACGCCGGAATCGGGCGAGCCGATCGCGGGCGCGCAGGGTCGCATTGTCGGCAAGCGGCTTGAAGCGTCCAACACCGACATCGCCGATGAATTCTCCAAGCTGATCGTCACCCAGCAGGCCTATTCCGCCAACACGCGGATCGTCTCCTCGGGTGACCAGATGCTGCAGGAAGCCATCAACATGATCCGGTAAGCGGATCTGGAGGACAGCCCGGCCGGAGCGATCCGGCCGGGCATGACGTGATCGCAGGCGCGAGGGCCGGGTGAGACGATGGGACTGAGCAGCGCTCTCAATACCGCATTGATCGGACTGGGGTTCAACCAGCGTCAGCTCGATGTGACGGCGACCAACATCGCCAATGCCGACACGGTCGGCTACACGCGAAAGTCCGTCTCCGCGTCCGTCACCTATGACGGCAACGGCATCGTCACCGGTGTCGAGGCGGACAGCATGCGCCGCTATCTCGACACGGCGGTGCAGGGACAGTACCGCACCTCGCTGGCCGAACAGAATTACGCAAGCGTTGCCCAGCAGTACACCGCGCGTCTCGACACGCTGTTCGGCACGATCAAGGACGCGGGCTCGCTGCCCAACACCGTCAATTCCTTCATTTCGTCGATGTCCAACCTGGTGTCCGGCCCGGAGGATTACACCAACCGGCTGGAGGTGATGCGCAACGCCGAAGCGCTGGTCGGCAAGATCAATGCGATGTCGGAAGACATCCAGGGCATGCGGCAGGAGGTCGAGTACCAGATCGGCGAGCAGGTCGACCGGGTCAACGATCTTCTGGCGGACATCAAGGCGATCGACCGGCAGGTGATCGCGGCGAGCCAGGACGGCGACAAGCCGGTCGGGCTGATGGACCAGCGCGACATGCTGCTGGAGGAATTGTCCGGCTATATCGACATCGAGGTCAAGCCGACCGAGCAGGGGGGCGTGCGCGTCCACACTTCCGGCGGCACGATGCTCTACGACGTCGACGTGATGAAGCTGAAGTTCGACGGGCGCGGCAACATCAACGCCGATGCGCTTTACAACATCGATCCGGCCAAGCGGCGCGTGGGAACGCTGACGCTGGAGAATTCCGAAGGCAGCCAGATCGACCTTCTGTCGACGCGCACCCTGCGCAGCGGGTCGCTCGTCGGCCTGGTCAATATGCGCGACGAGGCGCTGACCGACGCGCAGACGCAGCTCGACGAACTGGCCGCCTCGCTGGCGCGGGCGTTTTCCACCCATGTGGAGCCGGGAACCGCCTATCCCGCGTCCGGCACCCAGACCGGCTATGAGCTGGATCTTGCCAATCTCCAGCCCGGCGACAGCGTGTCCTTCAATTACAAGGATCTCGGCACCGGGCTCAGCAAATCGGTGACGATCTACCGGTCCGACGGCCCGGAGCCGCCGGCGCTGACCGCGACCAACGATCCGGATTCGATCTTTCTCGCGGTGGATTTTTCCAGCGGCAACCATGCGACGATTGCCGCCAACATCCAGAGCGCGCTCGATGGCGACGCCCGCATTGGCGCCGGCACCTTCGCCGCGGCCAACCCGGGCGGTTCGACGCTGCGGCTGGAAAGCACGGCGCCGGCCAGCCTGCGGATCGAAGCGGCACAGACGAACGAGACGGTCTCCGGTCCGTCGGCCCATGGCGATGCCTTTGCCCTCTTCGTGGACGACGGCGACAAGACCTTCACGGGGATGGCGGACGGGCGGCCGAACATCACCGGGTTTGCCTCGCGCATTCGCGTCGGGGCCACCTTTGTCAACGATCCGTCGCTGCTGGTGGAATATGCCCCCGGGATTGCCAATGGCGACGCGACGCGCCCGCAGGCTGTCCTCGACAAGCTGACGCTGACCAAGACCACCTTCACCCCGAAGACGCGCATCGGCGGATCCGGCTCGCTGTTCGAAGGGTCGATCAACGACTTCGTGACCGCCTCGGTCTCGCATCAAAGCGGGCGTTCCGCGCAGGCGAAGGCGACGGTCACCGGCCAGCAGGTGGTGACGTCGAACCTCAAGTCGCGGCTCGACGATTCCTCGAAGGTCAGCGTCGACCAGGAGCTTGCCCAACTGGTCCAGCTCCAGAACGCCTATGCGGCCAACGCACGCGTGATGCAGGTCGTGCGCGAACTCTACGACATCCTGATGCGGAGCTAGTGACGAGCAATGGCGATCAATCCCTACGGCGGCGGATTTTCGGCTCCCAGCCAGGTCACCTATCTGACCAGTCTGCGCAACCAGATGAACGATCTTCAGCGCCAGCTCGGCACCAACCTGAAGTCGGAGACCTATGGCGGGCTCGGCTCGGAGCGGGTGCTCAACCTGTCGATGAAGCAGCAGCTTTCGGAGATCGGCGTCTACAAGCAGACGATCCAGATCGCCGACCTGCGGCTGTCCACGCTGGATCAGGCAAGCGAGCGGCTGGAGGATATCCGCATCGAGGCGAAGGCCGCCACCGACCGGAACAATTTCGAGCTGTTCAGCGACGGGCGCACGTCGACGCAGACGTCGACCGAAATCGCCCTGCGCGAGTTCATGGCCCATCTGAACACCGATGTCGGCGGGCGCTACCTGTTTTCCGGAAAGACGGCGGACACGCTCCCCGTCCAGAGCCTCGACTACGTGCTGAAGGGCGACGGCAATTATGCCGGTCTCAAGACCGTGGTCGGCGAATACAACCAGGCGGATCTCGGAGCGCTCAACAATGGGCGGTTGACGACCGCCCGGGTCGGGACCCAGGTGAGCGTTGCGGAAGACGGGGCTCATCCCTTCGGCTTCAAGATCGACAGCGTGGCGTCGGGGGCGACCAATGTGTCGATAACCCAGACCGCGGGACCGCCGGCGACGCTCGACGTCGACTTTACCGGCCAGCCGCAGCCGGGTGAGACGATCCGGGTGTTTTTCTCGCTGCCGGACGGGTCGAAAAGCGAGGTCGAGATCGGCGTCTTCGGCGGCGCGAACGATCCCGAGTTCACCTTCCAGCGCGGCGCGACCCCGGCCGATACGGCCCAGTTCTTCAAGGATGCGCTCGACACCGCGCTGCAACGCGAGGCAAACACCGAGCTGAAGGCGGCGTCGACGGTGCGGGCCACGGAAGCCTTCTTCGACACGGCGCCGAAATCTCCGGTTCCGCCCGGCTATCAGCCGCTCGCCCGCGTGGTGCCGAGCGCCGGTCCGCCGGTGGATTTCAGCACCGCCACCAGCCTGCGGGACGGCACCAATGACACGGTCGCCTGGTACACCGGCGACAACGATCTTGGCGACCCGCGCAAGGACAGCCGGGCGACGATCGACGAAAACCTGACCGTGAACTATGGCGCCCGTGCCAATGAGGCGGGGTATCGCGAGGTCGTCCAGGCGCTGGCCGGCTTCGCTGTCGCCGACTTCTCCAACGGCCAGCCGGACAATCAGAAGTTCTACGAGGCGATGGCGCAGCGCTCCTATGACGGGTTGACCCCGCCGGGATCGGAATCCTCCGGCATTCGCCGCAACCACATGGAATTCTCCGCCGCGCAACGCACGGTGAAGGATGCGGAGACCCGCCACAGGGTGGCGGAAGGATCCGTGAAGTCGGTGATCGACGAGATCGAGGGGATCAACAAGGAAGAGGTTGCAACCAAGCTCCTGTCGCTGCGCACCGCCCTCGAGGTCAGCTACCAGGCGACGAGCATCACGTTGAACCTCTCGCTGTCGAACTATCTCTGAGGAGCAAACCGTTTCTCGCCGCCGTCAGGCGGCTTCATGGGGGCCGGACGCAGAAGGCGTCCTTGAACGCGCAGAAGGCGCGAAGACGAATGACCCCGGAACGGGGCGCAGGAGGCGCTCCGGAGCGCGCAGAAGGCGTGAGAGCGGACCGGGTGGCGGGCACAGAATGTGCCCTTGAACCGCGCAGAAGGCGCGAAAGAACCGACCGGGACGGGCGCAGAAGGCGCCCTTGAACGTGCAGAAGGCGCGACGGACCACCGGACAGACGAACGCAGGATGCGTTGCGGATCGCGCAGAAGGCGCAAGCAAAAAGGGGAACCGGCACGAGCCTGCCGGTTCCCCTTTTTTGTTCGTGGTTGCCGGTCTTCGCATTCGCGACAACTCGAGCCCGCGTGAAGGTGTGTCGATAGAGTATTATTCAATATACATTCCGACCTTTAAGATCGAGAGCCCGCCGCATATAATATTACGTTTTTATTGCAGTTGGGGTTCCCATTAGCAAGATCAAGACGTCGTTTATCTTCTTTGTGTTTTCGCTTTGTTTTGGTCTTTTTTTCATCTCCGGCCATGGCATTCGAGTTGAACGCTCGCACTGTCGTTGTCGACGGGCTTCAGGATATCGACGACGGGGACGGCTTCTCGGCTTTCGCTCTACGTCGCGCCGGCATCGGCAAGATCGCTCTGGATGTCACGTCGGGCGGCGGGCGCAAGCCGCATGACTACACGCTTCATGTCTCGCGGATGATCAAGGAGGCGGCCCCTCCGATCATCGAGGCGAAGCTCACCCTCGACAAGCACGGCGACCGCGGTAAGGCGGTCAAGTCGGGACCGCTGACGTTCGATCTTCCGGATCTGGGTGTTTCCGGGTCGCATGTGTTCGAATTGCAGGCAGGGCTGGATGTGCTGCGGATGGTGATCGAGGTCGGGGCCGGAGCCGACGAGAGTGCAGCGACTGTGCCCTCCAGTCCGCCGCTGGCAATCGCTTCTGGCGTGCCGTCGGACCTGGGTGATCCGTTGCTCTCCCTCGACAGTGCCGAAGTTGTCTCGGGGATCAACGGCAGGACGCTTCTCGTTGGGCTTTCCCATCAGCGGGCGTGCGGCGAGGCGTCCTTCAAGGCCTGGTGGGACGGGTCCTTCCTAAAGAGCCTGCCGCCGCGGGCCAGTGTTGTGGTTGTCTACGAGGCAGGCGGGGATTTGTGCGAAGGGCGTGTCGATACAACGCTGCAGATAGACGTCGACGAGCTTCTGGACAATCAGGGTGAACTCTACATCGATGTCCACGGGCGCAATGTGCAGAGTGTCGAAGTGCTCGTGCGATAGGACGGCCAGGCTGGCGTCGGCAAAACGTTCGGGTCTGTTTTTGGAAGAAGGCACGAGCGGAGAAACGAAAACGCCGGCCACGGGGCCGGCGTCTGGAAAACTTGCTGGGCGATCGGACCGCGGAACGGGCGCTGTCCGGTTGCGGTCGGATCAGCTCCCGCGCAGGCCCATTGCAATGTTGCGATTGATCTGGATGAGCGTCGTCAGCCGCTCCGGGCTCGGGTTCGACATCACGTCGAACGTATGCTTCAGGATGAAGGCGCCGAGCGAACCGAGGTTCTGCTTCACCTCGTCCGGAAGCGGGTTGTCATTGCTCGTCACGGAGGTCGCGAGGATCGTCCACAGACGGCGATTGTAGGTCAGGGCGTCGTCGAGGGTGACGGGTCCGCCGGTTTCCCAGTCATCCTTGACCGCTTGCAGGCGCGCGGCCGCCTTCATCAAGAGGGTCGCTTCCAGCTCCCTCGGGCTCACCGCCGTTTGCGCTGTCTGCTGATATGCTGCCGTGGCCTGATTGTACATGTTCGATCAGTTCCCGTTCATACTCGACCAGTTTTCGAGCCCGTCTCAATGCAGCGTAGAGCGACCCGGTTAAGATCTCATTGTTGACCGCATCGATCAGGTCCATTGCGCTCGGTGCGGCCTGAATCAGATCCTGTATCAGCTCGAAGTAGATCTTCTTGTGCCGCTCGATGTCCTGGTTCAGGTACATGAGCTGGACGGCCAGATAGATACGCTTTGCCGGCGTATTCGCCGTCTGGGCCGTGTAGATGTCCTTCTCGCGCAGGATCGGTTCATTGCCCTCAATAAAGATATGCGTCCGGTGATCTCCATTGGTGATGACCGTGGAACCGATGATAAATCTTTCGCGAGGACGCAATTCGATCTTGAGTGCCATGGTGTGAGAATCGCATACCGGGTTGATTCAAGCAACAAATAAGTGCTCGAAAAGAAGATGTTCGGGGCGGAAAAATTTGCCGGGTAGTATTTGCCGCATATCTTTGTATTTCAATGTATTAGAGTGAATAATTCCCTAAGTCAATTTGCGGTATTTGGCGTCGCGCCTGCGCGTGTCAGGACCCGCCTTGCGGCGCCGCGCGCGCGATGCGAACTGTCTCGAAGCCGCGCGCGTGTCCTGTCGCAAATCGCCTTTCCAACGGAAAAGGGCGGCGGGTATCCCCGTCGCCCTTTCGTTTCTGTCTGCGGGTCGCGTCGTCTGACGCGGAAGGCTTGCGCGCCCTTAGAAGAGGCTGAGGACCGCCTGGTCGGCCTGCGAGGACAGCGACAGGGCTGTGGTCGACAGCTGCTGGCGGGTCTGCAGGGCCAGAAGGTTCGCACCTTCCTCGTTGGTGTCGGCCAGAACCAGGTTGTCCGCGCCGGTCTGCAGCGTGTTGATCGTCGCCTTGGTGAAGTCCTTGCGGATCTGCACCATGGAAAGGTTCGAACCGAACTTCGATCCGGCCTCGCGCAGGGTGATCAAGGCGGTCGACAGCTCGTCGAGCGCGGTGTTCGCCTCGGTGTCGTTGAGGCTCGTTGCCTTGGTGATGCTGAGACCCGAGGAGGTCAGGTCCTCGCCCTGGATCTTCAGCTCCGACTTGGTGGCCGCGTCACGCTTTTCGTTGAAGGCGACGGTCAGCTTGGACGAGGAGGAGTTGATCAGGTTGATGCCGTTGAAGGAGGCATCGGCGGCGAGCTTGTCGATCTGGCCCAGGATGTCGTTGAACTGCGACACCAGCTTCTGGCGGGTGGAGGAGTTCGAGGCCGGGTTGGCCTGGGTGGTGATCGACAGTGTATCGGCTGCACCGGCTGTCGCACCGTCGGTGAAGGCCACCGCGGTCTCGCCGGCGTCGACATAGTCGCCATCGGCCGGGGAGGACAGGTCGATGTTGGAGTTCGTGCCGAAGCCGAGCGATGCGGCCAGCGAGGTCGCCTGGGTGGTGGCCGTGGAGGCGTCACCGCCCGTGTCGACGATCGACAGGTTGACCGTCTCGGCGTCGGACCCGGTGAGCTTCAGCTTGCCGGCGTCGGTGACTTCGGCCGTGGCAACGCCGGAGGCGTTGACGACATCGAGAACGTCCTGGACGGTCGAGACCGGGCCGGTGCCGTCGGTCTTTTGCGTCGTGCCGACGGTGATCGAGATGTTGGAGACCGACCCCGTGCTGGTGTCGGTCGTCTGCACCGTGATCGTGTCGCCGGCCGCGAAGCCGAGGTTCGACAGGGTCTGGCGCTTGGCCTGATCCTGGATCGATTCGCCGGCGATCGGCGTCAGGCCGTTGGTGGAGATCGACGACGAGCTCTCGATGATGGTGCCGGACCCGGCGCCACCGTCCTGCAGCGCCTGACGCGCGGTCGACTGGGCACTTTCCACCAGCTTGGTGATGGCGGTGATACCGTTGTCGGCGGCCTCGATCGTCTTGATCGCGTTGCCGATGCCATCGAGCAGGTTTGCGAGGTCATTGGCGCGCGCGGACAGCGACTGCGAGGTAAAGAAGTTGGTCGGGTTGTCGAGGGCCGAGTTGACCTTCTTGCCGGTGGCAAGACGGTTCTGGGTGGAGGCCATCATGTCCGCGGTGCTCTGAAGCGTGAGCAGGTTCTGGCGAACACCGGCGGAGAGGGTAATGTCAGACATGGTGAAATCCTTTCGCCTAGTCCCGTTTGTCGGGACCGCCTCGTCCTGAGGCTTTCAACGAAGGTGCCTTAATTATCCCTAACAACGTGTTAACGACCGAGTGCCAGAACGCGAATTGGGAGAAAAAATTAATCAAGATAAACAGGGCGTCTCCAAGAGGTTAACCCGTGCGAAACGCAAAAGGGGCGGCGGGTTTCCCCGCCGCCCCGATTGGCCGATATTCTGAGAGTGCTATATTTTTCAGTTTCTTAGAACAGACGCAGCACCGCCTGGTCGGCCTGCGAGGACAGCGACAGGGCTGTGGTCGACAGCTGCTGGCGGGTCTGCAGGGCCAGAAGGTTCGCACCTTCCTCGTTGGTGTCGGCGAGCACGAGGTTGTCCGCGCCGGTCTGCAGCGTGTTGATCGCCGCCTTGGTGTAGTCCTTGCGAATCTGCACCGTGGAGAGATTCGAACCGAACTTCGATCCGGCCTCGCGCAGGGTGATCAGGGCGGTCGACAGCTCGTCGAGCGCGGTGTTCGCCTCGGTGTCGTTGAGGCTCGTCGTCTTGCTGATGTTGAGGCCCGAGGAAGTCAGGTCCTCGCCCTGGATCTTCAGCTCCGACTTGGTGGCCGCGTCACGCTTCTCGTTGAAGGCGACGGTCAGCTTGGAGGATGAAGAATCGATCAGGTTGATGCCGTTGAAGGAGGCATCGGCGGCGAGCTTGTCGATCTGGCCCAGGATGTCGTTGAACTGCGACACCAGCTTCTGGCGGGTGGAGGAGTTCGAGGCCGGGTTGGCCTGGGTGGTGATCGACAGGCTGTCGGCGGCACCGGCGGTCGCACCATCGGTGAAGGTCACCGCGGTCTCGCCGGCGTCGACATAGTCGCCATCGGCCGGGGAGGACAGGTCGACGTTGGAGTTCGTGCCGAAGCCGAGCGACGCGGCCAGCGAGGTCGCCTGGGTGGTGGCCGTGGAGGCGTCGCCGCCCGTGTCGACGATCGACAGGTTGACCGTCTCGGCGTCGGACCCGGTGAGCTTCAGCTTGCCGGCGTCGGTGACTTCGGCCGTGGCAACGCCGGAGGCGTTGACGACATCGAGAACGTCCTGGACGGTCGAGACCGCACCGGAGCCGTCGGTCTTTTGCGTCGTGCCGACGGTGATCGAGATGTTGGAGACCGACCCCGTGCTGGTGTCGGTCGTCTGCACCGTGATCGTGTCGCCGGCCGCGAAGCCGAGGTTCGACAGGGTCTGGCGCTTGGCCTGATCCTGGATCGATTCGCCGGCGATCGGCGTCAGGCCGTTTGTGGAGATCGACGAGGAGCTCTCGACGATGGTGCCGGACCCGGCGCCGCCGTCCTGCAGCGCCTGACGCGCGGTCGACTGGGCACTTTCCACCAGCTTGGTGATGGCGGTGATACCGTTGTCGGCGGCCTCGATCGTCTTGATCGCGTTGCCGATGCCGTCGAGCAGGTTGCCGAGGTCATTGGCGCGCGCGGACAGCGACTGCGAGGTAAAGAAGTTGGTCGGGTTGTCGAGGGCCGAGTTGACCTTCTTGCCGGTGGCAAGACGGTTCTGGGTGGAGGCCATCATGTCCGCGGTGCTCTGAAGCGTGAGCAGGTTCTGGCGAACACCGGCGGAGAGAGTGATATCGGACATTCGGAATTCCTTTCTGGCTGTCCAAGAGTGTCGGGCCTCGTCCTGAGGCTCGACGCCAGAATAGGTGCGTAAAGTCTAACTTAAGGTTAATCGGATGTTTCACTCGTCGCAATTTTGTAAGTTAAACCAAATACTTTGTTAACCATATCGACCAGCTCACAAGAAAGGGCGGCGAGTCGAAACCCGCCGCCCGATCGATTTTCCTTGTCCGTCGAGGACTTAGAGCAGACGCAGCACCGCCTGGTCGGCCTGCGAGGACAGCGACAGCGCCGTCGTGGACAGCGACTGACGGGTCTGCAGGGCCAGAAGGTTGGCGCCTTCCTCGTTGGTGTCGGCCAGAACCAGGTTGTCGGCACCCGTCTGCAGGGTGTTGATCAGATCCTTGGTGAAGTCCTCGCGGATGCTCACCGTGTTGAGGTTCGAACCGAAGGTCGAAGCGGTTTCCTGCAGCGTCGACAGGGCGTCGGACAGGCTGTCGAGCGTTGCGTTGGCTTCGTCGTCGCTCAGGCTGGACACGGCGTTCAGGCTCAGGCCCGAAGACGTCAGGTCCTTGCCGCTGATGGTCAGCTCCGACTTCGAGGCCGCGTCGCGCTTCTCGTTGAAGGCCACGGTGAGCGTCGAGGACGAAGAGTTCACCAAGTTGGTGCCGTTGTAGCTGGAGTCGGCCGCAAGCTTGTCGATCTGGCCCAGGATTTCGTTGAACTGCGAGACCAGCTTCTGACGGGAAGAGGAGTTCGCGGCTGGATTGGCCTGGGTGGTGATCGACAGGCTGTCGGCAGCGCCCGCGGTCGCACCATCGGTGAAGGTCACCGCAGTTTCGCCGGCGTCCACATAGTCGCCGTCAGCCGGGGACGACAGGTCGACGTTGGAGTTGCTGCCGAAGCCGAGCGTGGCGGCCAGCGAGGTCGCCTGCGTCGTCGCCGTGGAGGCGTCGCCGCCCGTGTCGGTGATCGTCAGGTTCACCGTGTCCTGATCGCCGCCAGAGATCTTCAGCTTGCCGGCGTCGGTGACTTCGGCCGTGGCAACGCCCGAGGCGTTGATCACGTCGACCGCATCCTGCACGGTCGCAACCGCGCCGGAGCCGTCGACCTTCTGCGTCGTGCCGACGGTGATCGAGATGTTGGAGACCGAACCCGTGCCGGTATCGGTTGCCTGGACCTCGATGGTGTCGCCGGCGGCGAAGCCGAGGTTCGACAGGGTCTGGCGCTTGGCCTGATCCTGGATCGTTTCACCGCCCACCGGCGTCAGGCCGTTGGTGGAGATCGACGAGGAGCTCTCGACGATCGTACCCGCGCCGGCGCCGCCATCCTGGAGTGCCTGGCGCGCGGTCGACTGGGCGCTTTCCACCAGCTTGGTGATCGCCTTGATGCCGTTGTCGGCGGCCTCGATCGTCTTCGTCGCGTTGGAGATGCCGTCGAGCAGGTTCGACAGCTCGCCGGCACGCGAGTTGAGGCTCTTGGAGGTAAAGAAGTTCGTCGGGTTGTCGAGGGCCGAGGTAACCTTCTTGCCTGTGGCAAGGCGGTTCTGGGTCTGCGACATCATGTCAGCGGTCTGCTGAAGGTTGAGCAGGTTCTGGCGAACGCCAGCGGAAAGAGTAACACTCATTGTCATCGTACCTTTCTGGTGCGGATCTTCACAACGGGTTCTCGTTGCCCGGTCACGTTAGGTCCGCTTTCCCGAACGGTTCGTAAAAACAAAGGGTTAACGTAGGTTAGGGTTAACGCTTCATTACAGGCGGCGCGGCAAGCGGGCGCGCGGTGCGCCCGTTTCCTCACGTGCTTGAAAGGTCTCGCCGAATCAGGCCGCATTCGCGATAATGCGGCGCAATTGTCCCTTTGAACCAAGGTTCGAAGAAGGAATGGAGCACGGCCTCGGTGAGCCAAAGTCGTGCAAAGGATCGCCCCGACCGGACTGCCTTCTGACGAAGGGTCGAGGTAAACGCCTCATAGTAGTTGGAAATATGCCAGATGAGCCTCTTCTCGTTTGACCGGTGTGCGGTCGTCGCCGAAATCGGTATCAACCACAATGGAAGCCTCGATCTGGCTTTGGAGATGATCCGTGCCGCGCATCGCGTGGGATGCGACGCAGTCAAGTTTCAAAAGCGCTCCGTAGACGTGGTCTATTCGGCGGAAGAGCTTGCCCGGCCGCGCAAGTCGCCGCTCGGGGAGACCAACGGCGATCTGAAGCGCGGGCTTGAGTTCGACCGCAAGGACTATGAGCGGATCGCCGCCTTTTGTGCCGACCTCGGCATTGTCTGGTACGCCTCGCCTTGGGATGAGGAGGCGCTCGATTTTCTCGTCGACCTCAAGGCGCCCTATCTCAAGATCGCATCGGCGTCGGTGACGGACCGAAACCTCATTGAGCGCGCCGCACGTTCCGGCATTCCGCTCCTGGTCTCAACGGGCATGTGCGACTTGAGAATGGTCCGCAGCGCCGTGGAAACCATTGAGGCGGCCGGCGGCGAAATCGCCTGCCTGTACCATTGCACCTCGACCTATCCGGCGCTGCCGGAGGAGATCAATCTCGCCGGCATCTCGACCCTGCGCGAACGCTTTCCCCATCTCAAGATCGGCTACTCCGGCCACGAAGAAGGCATCCTTCCAAGCATCCTGTCGATCGCTTACGGTGCGGTATCGGTGGAGCGGCATTTCACGCTCGACCGGGCAATGTGGGGCTCCGACCAGTCGTCGTCCATCGACGTGCCGCAGATGACCGAGATGATTGCCGGCATTCGCCTGGCGGAAAAGGCGCGCGGCGACGGGCAGATCAGGATCTACGAGCGCGAACGCCCCGTTATGGAAAAGCTGCGCCGCAAGGACACCCTCAGCGTTGAGTGACCCCGACGCCTCGAGCGAGATGCGCAAGCTGACGGCCCTACATCTGGCGTCCTTTGTGGGAAATCTCGGCGACAATGCCATGCACGATGGCGAGTATCGCACGCGCGCGGCCGATCTGCCGTTTTGCCTGGATCACCGCGCCTGCGAGGTTCGAGACTTCATCCATTGGCACGAGAGGTCGTTCGACGAGCGTTTCGTTGCGGACGCGGCGCGTGCCGATGTGCTCGTCGTTGGCGGGTTCAGCGTGTTTCAGCTTTGGCGCGACACCACCGTTTCCGGCACCTATCTCGATGTGAGCGCAGAGTTTTTCGCAAACCTTCCATGCCCGGTGCTGTTTCACGGGCTTGGATGCGATGCGACGCGTGGCGTGAATCCGCTTGCCGTCGAGCGAACGCGCGCCTTTCTGGATGTGCTTCTGCCGCGGGAAGACTGTCGCTTTTCTCTGCGCAACGACGGCTCGGTGGACCTGATCCGCGCGCATCTGGGACCCCGCTACGCCGACGCGATGGAGATCGTTCCCGACGGCGGCCTCTTTGGCGAACCCAGGAGCCATGTCCATGCCGGACTTTCTGCCGATGCGCGCTTCATTGCCGTCAATCTGGCCGGAGACATGCCGGACAAGCGCTACCGGAGCGCGGATGGCGTTGATCTGACGGAACGCTTCGCGCGGG
The DNA here is from genome assembly GCF_020176715.1 of Stappia stellulata. GTDB lineage: Bacteria > Pseudomonadota > Alphaproteobacteria > Rhizobiales > Stappiaceae > Stappia. The sequence goes on from NZ_JAIVMF010000013.1 coordinate 118,852, forward strand.
AGGTCGCCGATGGGCTCGGCGCGCTGATGGCGGAGGATCCCACCCTTCAATGCGTGTTCGTGCCGCATATCTATAGCGACTTTGAGCCCATCTCGGCCGTACTCGACGCCTTCGACGACCGGCTGCGGCGCACGCGCGTTCTCGTTGCCGGCCTTGCCCAGGGCGAGGCGGGCTGGTCCGCCTCCTTCGATCTCTACCGGCGCGCATCAGCGGCGATTTCCATGCGCTATCACGCATCGCTTGGGTCGATCGGGTTCGGGACACCCGTTCGCGGTATCTCCACCCACCACAAGGTCGAGGGCCAGTTCGCGGCCTATGGTCTTGCCGAGCGCTGTCATCCGTTTTTGGAGCACAGCGACCTTCGGCCGCTCTTTGCCGGGCTAGCGCGCGACCTCGCCGATCCCGAACCGGTGCGCCGGCAATTCCTTGAGATCAGGCGGTCGGAGCGGGCGCGGCTGTCGCGGTATCATGGCGAGGTCGCGACCTGGCTCATGGGCCAGACGGGGGCGCGCGCGTGAGTTCAATCATCGACGAGTGTCTCGCGCTCTACGGGTCGGATGCCTATTTCGTGCGCTATCCCGCGCGCGAGGCGGAGGTTGAGTATTGGGACGAAAAGCGCGATCCCGATGGAAACATTCGCGATCTCGCCGCCGAACGGGACCAGCGCAAGGCGGATCTTGCCTATATCGCGGACGCGGTGAATGCGCGGGCCGCCGGGCGCGTGGTCGATGTCGGCTGCGGGCTGGGCGAATTGCTCGAACAGATTTCCCCGAAACACGAGCGCGTCGGCGTCGATCCGTCCGAACGCGCCGTCGAGGTCGCGGCGGAGCGCAGCGGCGCGCGCACGCTGCGCGGGGAGCTCTCCGTCGATCTCTTTCCGGCGGGCTCCTGCGACACCATCATTGCGCATCATGTCATCGAGCATATCGAGGAGCCGGTGGGATTCGTCGAGACCGTGCGGCACCTGCTTGCACCGGGCGGGGTGTTCGTCGTCGGTACGCCGAATTTTGCCAGCGCGGCCGCCCGCCGGTTCGGTGAGCGCTTCCGCTTGCTGCACGATCCGACGCATGTCAGCCTTTTCACCGACGACTCGCTCCTGCGTCTCTTGCGCGATTTCGGGTTTCGCGTCGCGGCGGTGGAGTATCCCTTTTTCGGGACGCGCTTTGCCACCGACGAGGCCTGGGCACGCATGCTTGACGCGGAGAAGGGCGTGTCGCCGGCATTTTGGGGGTCCTTCGTGACGGTCTTTGCGGAAAAAACATCATGATTTGCGATGCCATCGTGCTGGCACGCGGCGGATCCAAGGGGATCCCGCGGAAGAACCTCGTGCCCGTTTGCGGCAAGCCGCTGATCGCCTGGACGATCGAGGCCGCCCGCGCCTCCGGGTTCGTCCGCGATGTGGTGGTCTCCACCGACAGCGAGGAAATCGCGGAGACGGCCCGGAGCTTTGGCGCGCGGGTGCCGGTGCTGCGTCCCGACGATCTGGCGACCGACACATCGCCGGCGGAGGGCGCGCTGCGTCACGCACTTGCCGAGATTTGCAGGCCGGAAACACCGGAAGCGGTGCTGTTTCCGCAGGTGACGTCGCCGGTCCGCCGTCGCGATACGCTGGCCGACGCCTTCCGGCACTTCGTCGAGGGGGACTATGATTCCCTGTTTTCGGCGCGCCTGATCCGCAACTACATCTGGCGCAACCTGCCCGAGCCGCAGCCGCTTTACGATCCGCACAACCGCTTGATGCGCCAGCAGATCCCGCCCGAGGACCGCTATTATCGCGAGACCGGCAATTTCTACCTCTTCCGTACCCAGAGCTTTCTGGAGACGGGTTGCCGGCTGACGGGGCGGATCGGGTTTTTCGAGACCACCGACGAGGAGGTGGTCGAGATCGACGAGCCGGACGACATTGCGGTCGCCGAACTCATGCTGGAGCGGCTTGCCCGAAATCTCGACATCCATCCGATCCAGATGTGAGCGGCCGCGCGTCTCGGAACGGCCTCAGGTCCGCTCCCTGCACCAGGCCTCGAGATCCGACACCAGGCGCGGGACGATGTCCTTCGCCGGACGTTGCGGGTCGAGACGCAGATAGCACGTGGCGGGCGCCCAGGGCGGGGTGTCGGCGCCAAGCAGCACCGTTCCGGTCACCGGGCCGAACCGCCAGGCGGGAACCCCGAGCGCGCCGGCCATGTCGGCGACCGAGGTATTCGCGGAAATCACCAGATCCATGCAGGCGGTGAGCGCCGCGACGGTCTCAAGGTCGTTGAAGAGGTCGAGGTCGCTCCAGCGGTGGAGGGTGATCGGCCTTTTGGCCTGTATCTCCGCGATCTCGGCGCTGCGATCAGTGTAGTCGAGCAGCACGAAGTCGACGGCCGCGTTTTCGAGAAGCGGAAGCAGATCCTCAAGCGTCAGATAGGAGTGGCGGCGCAGGCCGGACCGGTTGCCGCTGGTCCAGCTCAGTCCGACCTTCGGACGGGTGCCGTCAAGCGGCGGACGCGCTTTCAGTGCCGCGATACGTTGCGGGTCCGCGGTCAGATAGCCGGGGTCCGCCGGAAAGGCCGCATGGGTGGGGCGCAGATACATCGGCAAGGTGCCGAAGGCGCACTGCAAGTCGAAGTCCTCTTCCCCAACAAGCATGCCGCGCGCTTCATGCTGCCTCGGGCGAACCTCCGCTTGCGGAAAATTGCGGGCGAGCAGCGGCACGATCTTCGGGTGACATTCCACGATCAGCCGGTCGGCCTGAGCGATAAGCTCGGCAAACATGGAGGCCGAGCGCAGCACGTCGCCGATGCCTTGGTCGTCCCAGATCATCAATGTCTTGCCGGCAAGCGGTTCGCCCTGCCATTTGGGCCGTGAGAACCTGCGGGTGATCAGGCCGGTCAGATTGGCCTCCACGCGCCGTTCGGCGAGGGGCCAGCCGCGCGTCAGGTCGCCGATGGACAGATAGGCAAAGCCGAGCGTCATTGCGGCCTCATGCCGCTCTGGATCGCGCGTATGGGCGATCTCCAGATCCGCGACCGCCTCGCCGAAGCGGCCGAGATGATAGAGCGCCTTGCCGCGCACGAGCCGGCTGTCCACGGTGTCCAGACCGAGGCTTAGAGCCGTGTCGGCTTCCTCGACCGCCAGAGCGTATGCGCCGCATCCCCAATGGCTGTTGGCGAGGCTGAGATGATAGGTCGCGTCGCGGTCGAGGTTGAAGGCGTCGCTACGCGCCATCAGCAGATCGCGGGCCTCCGGGGCCCGGTCAAGCTGATTGAGCGCATCCGCCAATGAGAGAATCGCACCGGTATGCGTTGGCTCGGCTTCAAGCGCAAAGCCCAGGAGCTTGGCCGCTTCTTCGTGCTTTCCGGCAAGGTTCAGCGTCTGGCCGAATTCGATCAGCGCCTCGCTGTTTTCTGGAGCCGCGCGTACGGCGGTGTCAAAAGCGGGAAGCGCTTCGGCGATGCGTCCGGCCCGGCGCAGGAGCGACGCGCGGCGGTGGAGGAGGGCGGGGTCGGTGGAGGCTTGGATGTCGGCTTCAGCGGTTGCCGATGCGGTTTCGATCTCGCCGAGACGCTCCAGGCACTCCAACCGGTTGACGCGGTATCGCGCTTCAGTTGGGGCAAGCGCAATCGCCTTTTCAAACAAGGAGAGCGCGCGTTTGGGAAAACCCTGCTCAAGAAAGCACAAGCCCAGAAGGTTCACGGCCTCTGTGTTCCCCGGGTCCTTCTTCAGGATCTTTTCATAGAGCGCGCGGGCGCGCGCGACGTTGCCGTCGCGTTGCAGGAGAAGCGCCTTGCGCATCTGGTCCAAAATTGCAGGAGAGGGGGCCGGCATGCGCCATCCGTTCGCTGGGCGTGGGAGGCGCGACTATAGCTGATTCGGACAGCGGTCCTTGCGTTGCGTCGCCGCGTGCTGGAGCCGCAACGCGTCGCCATGACCGTCCTTTCCGATCCGGCCAGAAGCCCGCGAAAGCAGGGCCGTCCGCGGGCTCAAAGGCTGCGATTGACGCCCAGGCCGGTCATGTCCTTGTGCGTCGTTTCCGCGAAGGCGCGGCGCAGGCGCAGCAGCGATTCATCGGGGATCTGGCGGACAACCTCGCCGGTTTCGGTGTCGATTGCCCGGAACACCAGCGAATCGGTGATCGTGTCGCGGTATTCCTCGCGCTTGAGGTCTTGTGGCGCGGAAGCGGGCTGCGACGCCGGGTTTTCCGCTTCCGGCCGAGCGGCCTCGCTTTCCTGCGAAGGCTGAACCGCCTTTTCCGGAGCTACGTCGGTCGGTGCCGCCGGCGGATTGACCGCTTCCCGGCCCCGAAGGGGCGCCAATGCCGTTTGATAGGCCGGCGCCCTGGTCACTCCCGTTTCCATGCCCTCAGTCTCCTCATCGGGCGGGAGGTCGAAATGCCCTTCTCGCCGTTATGGTAACGTCACGGAGTCTCGTCAGATTAACCATGTTTTCGCTGTCTTCTTTGATTGCGAATACACTCGTTCAAGGCCCGCAACTTACATAGATATGGTACTGACGTTATTCGAAAACTGTGAATACTGCGTTAAAGGATTCGTTAGCATTTGGCTTTGATGCGAACTGATCCTGATTCGTTCCCGGTACGGTCCGATGTTCGCCCTCCAGATCGTAAACAGGTGGCGTCGCGGGGGACCTCTGCGCCGGCTTGACTGTCGGTGTCTCGAGGTCTCGAAAGCAAAATGCCGACCCGCATGGCGGGCCGGCATTGAAGCAGGATTATTTTTTGGGGGCGCCTGCAACCGGCGCCTGGCGTCAGAGTGCGCGATTGACGGCGATGCCGTCTGCCGGGGACGGGCCGCGGGGGGCGGATCCGCCCGGCCCATAGGTGGTGGGCGCGCGGCGCGACCCCGCACCTTCGGCGACCTTGCGCATCAGCCCGTCGGCCACTTCGCGGGCGGTGGCGAGCACCGCCAGGTTGATCCGCAGCACCGGCTGGAACTCGGCATGGCGGCGCTTGAGCTCATCGACCGAAGACGGGGCAAGATTGCCGAGCGCCACCGTCTGGTCGCGCACATAGGTCATGCCGCGCATGTAGATGCTGACGAGATTGGCTTTCTCCGGCTGCAGCGCGCCTGCTTCCTCCAGTTTGCCCGCGCGCACCAGATCCGTTTCCCGCTCCACCACGGCCAGAAGGTCCGCCATGGTGGCCGACAGGCGGCGACAGGTGGCTTCAGCGGCTTCGCGGTCGACAATGGTGCCGGAGAAAAACTCGGGCGCCAGCGCGGCGATCGTCTTTGTGTCGAGGCTCATTGTCCGTTCGTCTCCTGAAGAGCGAGAAGCTCGCGCTGGATGGAATCGGCGATGCCGATGCCGCCGGCGCGGGCGATGGTGTCGGAATATTGTTCGACCAGCATGCCGCTCCAGGCGTCGGACCCGGCGCCGCCGCCCCAGGTGCCGCCGTCCTCTTCCAGGCCCGCGAACATCGACTGGAACATGGTGTTGAGGAAGATCGCCTCGAACTCTTCCGCCTGGGCCCGGCTGCTCGACTGGGCAGCGGCCGGGGCGCCGAGCGCCTGGAGGCGCCCCTGTGCGGCGGTGAGGGCGGGATCGTTGGTGACGGCGTTGATCATCACATCACCTCGATTTCGGCCTGGAGCGCACCGGATGCCTTCACCGCCTGAAGGATGGTGATCATGTCGCGCGGCCCGATGCCGAGCGCGTTCAGCCCGTCGACCAGTTGCTGCAGCGTCACCGTCTTGGGAAGCACGGCGAGCCGGTTGTCGCTCTGGTCGTCGACCAGGATGTCGGTGCGCGGTTCGATCGCCGTCTGTCCGTTGGCGAAGGGCAGCGGCTGTACGACCTCGGGGCTTTCCGCGATGGTCACCGTCAGGTTGCCCTGGGCGATCGCCACGGTGGAGATCTTGACGTTCTGGCCCATGACGATGATGCCGGAGTTCTCGTCGATGACGATGCGCGCCGGCAGGTCCGGTTCGACGATCAGCTGCTCGATGTCGGTCAGGAGGTCGACGATGTTGCCGTTGAAATCGCGCGGCAGGTCGATGCGCACGGTGGCGGGATCGAGAGGCTCGGCGGTCGGCAGGCCGATCAGCTCGTTAACAGCCAGCGCCATGCGCCGCGCCGTGGTCAGATCGGGGTTGCGAAGCGCCAGCCGCAGCGTCGTCATTGAGGCGAGCTTGAAGTCGATTTCGCGCTCCACCAGCGCGCCGTTGGCGATGCGCGCGGCGGTCGGAACGCCGCGCGTGACGGTGGCCGCGTCGCCATTCGCGGTGAAGCCGCCGATGGCCAGCGGGCCCTGGGCGATTGCATAGACCTCGCCGTCGGCGCCGAGCAGCGGCGTCACCAGCAGCGTGCCGCCCTGGAGGCTGTCGGCATCGCCGAGCGCGCTCACCGATACGTCGATGCGCGTGCCCTGGGTCGAGAAGGCCGGAAGGTTGGCCGTCACCATGACCGCGGCGACATTGTCGGTGTTGAGGTTGAAGCCGCGGGTGTTGACGCCGAGACGTTCCAGCATCGCTTCCAGGCTCTGCCGGGTGAAGGGAGCGTTGCGCAGGCTGTCGCCCGTGCCCTGGAGGCCGACGACCAGACCGTAGCCGATCAACTGGTTGTCGCGCACGCCTTCGAAGTCGGCAATGTCCTTGATGCGCGACGAGGCCTGGGCCGCAGTTGCGCCGAGAAGCAGGGCCAGCAGGGTGAAAACGCGAAGGAGGGTGGTCATCGTCATGAACCGGCTTCCGATCGGGTGAGTGGTCGCGTTTCGATATGCGAGGCTCATGCCAATCTTGAAGGATTTCGAAAGAATTATTTAACCGATTGATTTTCATGGATTTAATGTAATTTCTCGTCGTATTCGCGCGAAGGGCACATCGCAAGGAGGGCAAAAATTGCCGGCCTGTTAACGCTTCGTTTACCAACTCGGAAAATTGTGTCCCCATGGACAGTGCCGATCAGACCACGGGTTTCCTCACATGAAGATCTCAGGCTATACGCCCGCCTCCGGCGTGAAGGGGCGCAGCGTGAAGAAGCGCGACGGCGAGGGCGGCGGCGGGTTCAACGTCGCCTCCGGCGATCGCGCGGCCGCGGCTGCCGGCGGCGGCGCGGCTGCATCCATCTCCGGGATCGGCGCGCTGCTGGCGCTGCAGGAGGTCGACGATCCGCTGGTCGGGCGCCGCAAGGCAGTGGCGCGCGGAAACGATTTGCTGGACGGCATGGAATCGCTGAAGGCGGATCTTCTCGGCGGGCGCGTTTCCGCGGAGCGGCTTGACCGGATCGTGGGCATGCTCGCCAAACGCGCCGACAGCGGCGATCCGCAGCTTGAAGGCGTGATCGACGAGATTGAGCTGCGGGCCAAGGTGGAGCTTGCCAAACTTGGCCGTTTCGATGCCTAGGTGTGAAGTCTCAGGAGGTTGTTCACCCGGTTCGGGGTTAGGCTGCAATCGCCAAACTCCAGCCGAGGATCCCGAAGGATGAACAACCCGCACCAAGGTGCCCGCCTTACCGTCTATAGT